>NZ_LT629703.1:6203318-7584136 GCF_900103365.1 Afipia sp. GAS231 | reverse complement strand
GTCAATCCCAACCAGGCAGCGAACTGCCGCCCCGAGCGGAACTGATGCGGATCGGTTACCGATGCGGCAAGTGCCGTCGCGCCGACCGGCCCGATGCCGGGGATAGTCATGAGACGACGTGCAACATCGTTGCCACGTAAACAAACGGCCAGATCGCGATCGATCTCGCGGAGCCGGACGTGGATGTCGAGCGCCTGCTGTGACAGCGTAGTGACGATCTTGGCAGCTTCAATCGGTACCTCAGGAGCTTTGCCATCGACGATCTGCCGCGCCATCAGTAGCGCCCGCTCCAGCCCCTTGGGGATGTCGACGCCAAATTCGGCCAGTAGACCGCGGATCATGTTGATCAGCTGCGTGCGCTGCTTAACCAGCAGATCGCGCGTCCGGTGCATCGACAGCGCCGCCTGCTGCTCCGGCGACTTGACCGGCACGAACCGCATCGTAGGCCGTGTCACTGCCTCGCAAACCGCTTCCGCATCGGCAGCGTCGGTCTTCCCGCGCTTCACATACGGTTTTACGTAAGCAGGCGGCATCAGCCGCACCTCATGACCGAGCTTGATTAGCTCGCGCGCCCAGTGATGCGACGTGCCGCACGCCTCGATGCCGACCAGGCAAGGAGGCAACTTGGCAAAAAATGGCAGCATCTGCGCCCGCCGAAGCGACTTGCGAACCACAGCCTGGCCGGCCGCATCGATGCCGTGGACCTGAAAAACGCTCTTGGCCAAGTCGAGGCCGATCGTGGTAATCTGCATAGCGGATGGCTCCCATTTTGCTCGTGAACGCCTGATGGCCTTCACACTTTGGCACCCAGATGCCGTGAGCGGGAGCCATCCACCTCATCTGTTGTCGGGGGATGAACGGACCAGTCCTAGACGCGGCCCAAGGTCTCAGTTTGACCCCAAAGCGATCAGTGGCTCCGTCCGCACTCGTAGAAATGTGTTAGTCTGGCAGGGAGCCGATCGCGTTCTACCCTGAGCCTCAGATTGCGCGCACATGTGGGAAGGCTGTGAATGCTAGTCGCCGACTTTGCGTAACGAAAAATTTGGCGGAATTTGCATTGGAGAGACACAATGCGAAAGTCATCGGAGCCAAGCACACAACCGCACTCAATCTTCAAGGCCTTTGAGCACAAGGCGTGGCAAACGGTGGTTGATCAGTACGATGCAGCTTTCAGCCGACTGACGCAGCAAGCGATTCCATCCGTCTTCGAAGTTCTCGACGTTAGGCCAGGCGTGAGACTTCTCGATGCAGCGTGCGGGCCCGGCAATCTGGCTGCTGCTGCGTTGCTGCTCCGGGCAAAAGTAATCGGTGTCGATTTCTCGGAGCGCATGATCGAGCGCGCCCGTACGTTGCATCCCGACATTGAATTTCGCGAAGGAGACGCGGAAAGCCTGCGGGATTTTCCGGACGAAAGCCTTGATGTCGTCGCCATGAATTTCGGCTTCCACCATTTGGAGCAACCCGAAAATGCACTAAAGGCGATCCACCGCATTTTGAAGCCGCGGGGCCGGTTCGCTTTCACGGTGTGGGGCCGGGAGGAGACCGTTGCCGGACTTTCATTGCCGAGAAGGGCTGTCGCGCTGTTGGGCGACATGGACGTTTTGCCGCCGGGCCCTTCCCCGTTCCATTTCAGCGAACCGGACAATTGTCGAGAGGCGTTCATCAGGTGCAGCTTCGCCGATCCGCAAACGCGGACGGTCGATCAGACTTGGGAATTCGGTTCGCCGGAGGAATACTTCGAGGCCATTTTGCGAAGCACGGCCCGGACGAGCAACTTGCTCCAAAGACAGACCCCTGAACGGCTGACGGCGATACGCGATCATGTTTGCTTAGCCGCAAGCGCGTACCGCAAGGCCGGCAAGGTGTTGCTGCCGATGCCGGCAAACCTCGCTTGGGCCACAAAGCCGTAAGAAAATTTCCGTTCGCCTGCGCCGACGGCACGATTGAATGAGGCAGAAGGCGCTGCTGGCGGGTTTTGAGTCAGTTTCTGGCAGATATTCTGGAACACTAGCGCAACACTGACGAATAGGGGGCGGGATTGTCGAAGATTGTCAAGGAATTGCAACACGGAACCGTGCGCAAAAGCGCCAGAAGACGTCCGTTTTCGTGCCTCCGAGACCTTCTCTCCGACTGTGGGCGAAACGCGCCGGACCGCCACGCCATTCTGGCCCCCGCGCGCCTCCCGATGACCTATGGCGCGTTGTGGATGCAGGCGAACGATGTAGTTCGCGGACTGCGGGGCATTGGTGTGGGCCGAACTGACAGGGTCGCGGTAGTGTTGCCGGACGGACCCGAGGCTGCGGTAGCAATGATCACGGTTGCAGCCGGTGCGGTTTGTGTACCGCTCAATCCGGGTTTCACCGATGACGAATACCAGCGTTATTTCGGCGAATTGCACCTAGCGGCGCTGTTAACCCGCGCTGACTTGAAGTCGGCCAGCCGACACGCCGCCCGTATCATGGGCATACCCGTGATCGATCTGTCGACTCGGCCCAGCGAGGGGGCCGGCGCGTTCAGTATTGTCGGTCAGGCGCCGCAACCTGTGGTCGACCACGAGTTTGCGTCCGGCGCTGACGATGCGTTCATCCTATTGACCTCGGGCACTACGTCGCGGCCAAAAACAGTCCCTCTGACCCATGCGAGCGTCTGTCTGTCGGCTGACAACGTTTGCGCCGCCTTGGCGCTTGAGCCTCGGGACCGATTGCTGAGCCTGCTGCCACTATTCCATGGGCATGGCTTGATCTCGGGACTTCTGGCCTCGCTGGCGGCAGGCTCCAGTGTGGTCTGTACGCCAGGCTTCGATCCAACAGCGTTCTTTCGGTGGCTGACGGAGTTTCGACCAACCTGGTACACGGCGGTTCCGGCAATCCATCGAGCGCTACTAGCGGCGGCAGGTCCCTACAAGCAGGCCGCGCAGCGGACCTCCTTGCGGCTTGTTCGTTCGGCTTCGACGTCTCTATCGTTCGAAGTGCTCGGCGGACTGGAAGCGTTGTTTGGCGTCCCTGTTATCGACACCTACGGCATGACTGAAGCCGCCACCCAGATCGCCGCCAATCCGTTGCAACGGCGAAAGCCTGGTTCAGTCGGCCAGCCGGCAGGCGCCGAGATCACGATCTTGGACAATGGGGGTCGACGATTACGATCCGGCAAACGTGGAGAGATCGCGCTGCGAGGTCCCACTATAACCAGGGGTTACGACAATGATGTCACCGCTACCACGTCCGCGTTTCGGGACGGCTGGTTCCGAACCGGCGACCTGGGGTACCTTGACGCGGAGGGGTATCTCTTCATTGTCGGTAGAATTAAGGAGATCATCCATAAGGGTGGGCAGAAGGTCGTCCCCGCCGAGGTAGAGGCGGCGCTGCTGAGCCACCCGGATGTGATCGAAGCCGCCGTTTTCCCTGTGCCCCATAGACGACTTGGCGCGGATGTCGGTGCCGCCGTCGTACTGCGTCAGGATGCGAAGGTGAGCGCAGAGAGGCTCCGAGACTTTACTCGAGAACGCTTAGCCGGCTTTAAGGTCCCTGGCCTCATTCGGATTGTGCCGGAGATCCCGAAAGGCGCCGGCGGAAAGATCAGGCGCAATGAACTTGCGGCCGAATTTTCAAAGACGCAGCCCGCAGCAGGGGAACGCAGCAGCAAGCTGGTTTTGCCTAGCTCGGAATTGGAGGGTCAACTTGCTGGGATCTGGGCGGAGCTCCTGGACATTGATCAGATCGGCGTTGACCAGGACGTCTTCGCGCTCGGCGTCGACTCACTTGTGATGACGCAGATGATTTTGCGTGTGCAGGAGCGTTTTGGTGTCGACTTCTCATTCAAGGATATCTTCGATGCACCGACCGTTGCGGCTCTCGCGCTTCGCCTTGAGTCGTCGAAAAAGGGCTCCAGCGAGGCATTACTTAGCTCGAGCGACCCGCCAATGGAAATCGCATGCGTGAAAGGAGATGGCCCACAGCCGGTGTCCATTGTGCAGGAGCGCATGCTACGGATCGAGCGAGAGCTCCCTGGACTACCCCAGTTCAACCTTCGCTTCGCTTATCGGCTGCGAGGGCCGCTCAATGTACTCGCGCTCGAGCGAAGCCTTGCCGAAGTCGTGCGCCGACACAGCTCGCTGCGCACGGGATTTGCCTGGCTGGACGAACTGCCTGCTGCTCTCATTACCCCGGCCGACGACATCAAATCATCCCTCATTGTCGAAGATCTCGCAGCTCGGGCGCCTGTCGGAAATTCCCGAGTTAAGGCGCTCTTGCTCAGGAAGGCGGAGCTGGCAGTCGAGCAAGAACGCCTGAAGCTCATCGACACGAACCATGCTCCCTTGTTCCGGGCACGCCTCTTGCGGCTCAGCGCCGTCGACCACGTTTTAGTTCTGATCGTACACGACATCATCATCGACGGCTGGTCGATGGAGGTTTTCATTGAGGAGCTGTCGGAATTTTATGCCGGTTTTACAACCGGCAGGCAAACGCAGTTGCCCGAGCTGGCGCTTCATTTTTCCAACTTCGCCCGTTGGCAACGTCTGTGGTCTACCGGCCGTGCTGCAACCCGACAGCTCGGCTACTGGAAGGAGCGCCTGCGAACGGCCTCACCTGTATTTACAGCCAATGTTGATGTTGCAGGCGAGCTCGCCGCGCGCGTCGTCCACGAACGATTTCATATATCGAATGATTTGATCGCGCGCCTGAACACCCTGGGCCATAGCCGAGGCGCAACCCTGTTCATGACTTTACTGACCTGCTTTAAGACGCTGCTGCTGCTCCGAAGCGGACGCAACGACATTTGCGTAGGGACCACCATGGCCAACCGCTCTCAACCGGGGAGGGGGCGCGTGATCGGCCCTTTCGCGAACACCACGCTTGTTCGCACCCGATTCGATGCTGATCTGACTTTTCAGGAAGCGCTCGATCGAGTGCGTGAAGCCGTCCTGGAGGCTCACGCCAGGCAGGAACTCCCGTTCGATGTCATTGCCGCCCGGCTGGCGGAAGAAGACGGTCTGGATCCAGCATCACTCGTTCAATTTTACTTCGTGCTCCAGGTAGCGTTTCGCCGGCGGATCAAGCTGCATGACGTGGTGGTCCGACCATTCGGTTATCGGGAAGGGAAGTCGGCGCTCGCACCGATTGATCGCACTTGGCTTAGAATGAGCCTCAACAAGACACCGTCGGGAATTGCCGGCGTATGTAGATGCAAGAACGACTTGTTCGAGCGAACGAGTGCCCAGCATTGGATTGCTGATTATAAGGCGATCCTGACCAAAGCGGTCAAGAATCCCAAGAAGTCTCTTGGCCGGTTGGCCGACCGTTGAATGATGGGCGCGGCCTCGTCTCGAAACTGGCAAGACGCTGCGAGGCTTGGTGGCAGTGCCTCGCCATTCTCAAAGTCCAATAAGCTGAAAGGAACCCCCGGGCAGGGTCTGGCCCTGCTCTCGATTTGAAGAGCGAAGCCAGGACGCCGACGATCAGCTTGAACAGATCGATCATCACGTCGCGAGCTTATCGCATCTGAGCCGAATCGAATTTTAGATACACACAGCCAAAATCAGATCTCCCGCGACCGCAAAATCGATTACGGCGCGATCGCGAGCTAGCCAATTCGTCCAAGCGTTTCCGAACACTTCACGGACGATCAGATCTTACTTGAATTTTTGGATCGCTTCATCGAGGTCTTTGACCCGCTTTTGGAGCTGCTCCTTGCGCTGCTCCAAGTGCTGCTTAAGCTTTTTCTTTTGGTCCTCAGCCAGTTGCTTCATATCGAGATCATCTCCAACAAATTCACACATTGTTCGCCCCTTTGTTTCAAACGAGAGGGTAATGTGAAGTGTCTCTAAATATGGAGCGCCATAATAAACCCGTATACTTCTCGAAGCAACTGAAAGTCCTCCGAGCCTACTCGCCTCGGTTCGGCTGGGTAGCTTCAGTTTGTCTCAGCGAGCGTGATCTAATCCCAACCCTCTTTAGAATCAGCGCTTTTTCACGGCCGAGAGCCGCCGAGCACTGCCTTTCACACCACGCAGCGCGAATGTGTCTCCGCCCAACACGCGCTGATCGCGAGATTCCTGGATCAGCTGGAGAGTCCCGGTGGCGGCCCGCGCATTCGCTGTGAATGCGACTAGGATCGGGATACCCTGCATTCCGGCCGGGACGCCGGTGATCGTGCAGCTATTGCGGGGCGCCGCTGCTACCAGCGCCTTCTTAAAATCGTAAGAAGCGGCCTGCTTGTCGAGCTGCTTGCTGATGCGCGCACGTTCCGCGCTCAAGACTGGTTTCGCTTCAAATCCCGTATAAGTGATCTTGGACAGTGGCACCTTCTTTGGCAACACGAGGCTCAGCGACCAGCCCTTCGGCAGCCCATCGAAGCGGAATATGTCGGTCGCCGCGCGCGGATAGAACCGGATCGCATCCCAACAAGCGAACGGCATCGCATCGATGATATGCAGATTCTTGAGTCCCACTTGCCGGTTCTGGGTCACCACCGAGTCGAGGACCAGCGACGTGACGCCTGGAGAATCCTCGTTGCAGGAGGCAACAACGAGCAGGCACGTGTGCGCCGCCGCGGAAATGGGGGGTGCCCAGTCCCATTCCAGTACGGCAGGACGTTCCGGCCGTAGCGAAGCGATCGTCTGTGCCGCGCCAATCGGTGTCCATGGGCTTGCCGTGCCGGAATTCGCCGGGAATACGGTCCAGAAGTCGACCGGGAGGTCCGGCAGGCCCGGCGTGGCGTCGGCGCAGAGAATCTTCACGACGACGTTGCTTGCGGGCAGAACTCCGCGATTGTGTACCTGGACGTACACGCGATTCACCATGCCCCGTTGCGGATTTCGGTGTTCGAGCGCCGTTTCAAAGGCAATGTAGTCGACGGACGCAACCGGCATCTGGTACGAGCCTCCTACTGGCGAATCGACCTTCACGTCCGCGCAGTTCCACCAGAAAAGTGGATCACCAAGATTGATCTGCCGGCCCGGATCCTCCCAGGCTGACGGCAAGCCGGACGGCGACGGCGTCAGGCGCCCAGTGTCCATGACGTGGTCGCGGATCAAGAGGCGGACGTCGGCAACGTCCGCGCCGTCGAGCTGGCGCTCCCAGAGCCCGCGACCGTGCGTCGCCGCGCGCAGCAGCCGGGTCGGCGCATGCAGTTTCAGGTCGTACACGGCGACATTGGGCAGGCCGTCGCTAAACGGCAACCAGTTCGCGCCGCCGTCCGTGGTCGTCCACACGCCGACATCGGTGCCGACGTACATCGTGTTCGGCGCCGCCGGATCGAGCAGCAACGCGTTGGCCGGTGCGTCGGGCAACCGGTTGGGAGACGTGCCGCTCAGATCTGTCCAAGTCCAGCTGCCGCCCGAGCCCGCGCCTGTCCAGACGTGCGGGGCGCCGAAACCGGCCATCGCCAGCACCACCACGTCGGTCATTCCGGGCACGAGGAAAATGTCCCAGATCCAGCGGGCCGGAAGCGGAGATGTGGTGACCTGCGTCGCGGTCCACGCACCTCCTGAGTTCACAGCCTTGTAGACGAGCCCGTTGCTGGTCCCGCAGTAGATCAGCGACGAATTGGCGTAGTGAATCGCCGACACCCGAGCGCTACCGATCCCAGGAAGCGTGATGCTGGTCGGCCAGCTGTCGGTGCCCTGCGCATACGAGAGCCGGAGCGGGTTCGTTCCAAACGCGGCGTTGCTGGAATCAGTGTCGTCGTAGGTCCATGGCGGATAGAACAGCACGGGGCCACTCAGGCCGCTGCTGATGTCGCTGTAGGTGCCGAACTTTCCGGCGGCCGTGGAACGCTCGATACCCCTCTGCGTCACGGGGGGAGGGAGCAGGTTAAAGGTGTGGATTACGTTGTTGGGATTTGCGGGGTCGATGCCGGCCTGGCCGCCGTCGAAGTCGGCCGAGTGATAAAAGACGAGGCTGTTCCGGAACATATCGGTCCCGTTGTCTTGCGTTCCGCAGATCACCAGCGCATCCGACAAAGGATGCTGGCTGATGAACTCGAACTGGGTAATGACCGGTCCCTCGTTGATACTGTCGTCCCAGTTGGATCCGCCGTCTGCCGACTGGTAAATTCCACCGTCGGTGCCAGCGTAGATCTGCAGGCTATTGGTGGGGTGCGAGGCGAACGCGTGGTTGTCCACATGGATGCGTGTGCCGACGCTGGTCACGGTCCACGCGCCGCCGTTTTGCACGCACTTATAGAGTTCGAAACCGGAAACGTAGAGCACGTCCGGGGTGGAGACGTCGACGGCGATGTTTAGCGTGTAGGAACCCACGATGGTCAGCGACGTCGTGATGAGGGACCAAGTGTCGCCGCCGTCGGTGCTGCCGTACACGCCTTTCGGGGGTGCCTTGCTGGTAGGAGAGTCCGCGATCAACGCGAATATCGCGTCGTGGTTGGAGGGCGCCACGGCAAGCGCGATGCGACTGATGCCGCTCGCCGGCAGGCCGGTGGTCAGCATGGTCCACGTCGGCGTCGCGGCGTTGGCATTGTCCGTTCGGAATATGCCGCTCGCCCAGAACGCACACCAGGCCCGGTCCGGGTTGGTAGGATCGTAGGCGACGTCAGTGCACGAGATCACGCTGGGCGAGAGCGGCGGAAGGCCGCTGGTGATCGCGGTCCATGTGGCGCCGCCATCCTGCGAGCGCATTAGGCCGACGCTGGTCGCGCCGAAAAGTACATCGGGATCCGTCGCATGCACCGCGATGCGATAGAATGCGGCGCCTGCGAAATCGGCGCTTCCGACGAGCGTCCAGGTGCCTCCGCCGTCACTCGACCGCAGCACGCCGACACCGTGGTAGTCCTCGTTGGAGGCGCTGAGTGGGAAGTTCTGCACCAAAAAGAAGATGTTGCCCTCGCCCGTGCCGGCATAGAGCCGGTTGTGATCCGAGGGCGCCATCGCCAGCGCACCGATCGCGAGTGACAGTTCGTTATCGGTCGTAGCAAACCAGGTCACGCCTCCGTCGAGGGTCTTCCAGACGCCGCCGCCCGCGGCCGCCAGATAGACCGTCAAGGGCGATGTCGGGTCGACGACGATTCCCGTGACGCGTCCCGTCACGTTGACGCGGGCGCCGCTGCTCAGAGAGCCCTGTCCGTTCGGAATGACGGTCGGTCCGAGCTGCACCCAGTTGTTCGTACCAAGCGAAACGGGCGCAACGATCCTTTCGTCCCGACGGGCGACGGATGCCGCTGTTTCACCAAGGGCATCGAGGCGAAGCTGGGCGATGCTCCTTCCCTCGCTCCCGAAGCGGCGGTCCTGAATGAGCGAGGGATGGCGCTTGTCGGGGCGATCAGCCTGGGATGGCTCGCGCCGAGCACTTCGCCGTTTGACGTTCGGCCGTTTGGTCCTGACCTTGGCTTTGGCGGTTGCCGCCCTGGACTTCGGTTGCGCGCGTTTTACCGACCGTTTCTTAGTCGCCATACTGCGCTCCCTCTGCAGCCATCGGTGGCGCATGCCACGCGCCTCACATCGCAATTGTGCTGATGCGGCTCCTCTGCTGCGCCATATCCAAAGGTCCCAGTGTAGGGATTGAGCCGCTAGCGGCTTCGCTAACCAGACCGGCGGTATTTCACGCGATGCACAATCCACCTAAAGAGAGCGAGCGCGATCAACACGCCCACTCCGATGTAAAGAAGTTCTAATGTGCCATCACCACCGTCCGGCGACACCCCGAACCAGCGCTCAATGAAATCCACGGCCGTTCCTCCGTGTTATCTCTGGTGTGACTTGCTTATACTACAAGTTGCCATCCCAAGTGAGATAATTCGGTCAGGCGCTCCGCCATCTTTTCCGTCCCATGTTCGAGAGGGACTGCCGCCCTGCATCCGGAAAATCTCGGAAAGTCGGGCGACTACCTCTGATGATGTTTCCGGCGGAGCGAAGATGCCGACCCATCCTTCCGTCTCTATCCCGCTGCCGGTCTGTGCAAGGATGCGAAGCGAGTCCTGGAATGGGAGAAAGTCCGGAAAAGGAACAATCGCAAGCGCTACGTGACCCCCAGCAACACTGAGGATCGCTGGCGCCGATCCTTGATAGGGCACGTGCACCATCGGCACTCCGTAATCGCTGAAAAGCTTTGCACCTATGAGGTGGGGAATGCTCCCAGCGCCTGCGGTGGCGACCGTGCGATAATTCTCCTCGCGCGAGGCCCCGTTCATGTATTCAGCAAGATTCGCAGGAGATTCTCGTTTTGTGACAGCAACGTATGAGAAGGTCGCCAAAACTCCAATGGGCACGAGTCCACTCTGAGGAGGTGTTCTGAGCGACGACGTGGAGGACATGAATAAGAGTGTCTGCGTCCCCTTTTGCCGTAGTACCCAATCCGCCGCTATCGCTCCTCCCGCACCAGGTCGATTTTCCACGACCGTTGAGCTTCGCGTGATTTGCTCTACTGATTCAGCAAAGATCCTGGCTGCAGTTGAAGAGGTCCCCCCCTGCCGCAAATCCCACAACCAGCGTGATCTGGCCATCATTCGGCAGCGCGGGACTGGAAAGCATCACAAGCGCGGCAAAAAATAACGGCGTGAGTCTCGGCACGTGACTGATCCCTTTTCGCCGCATATCACAAGCGATCTTGAAGCTGCTCCGGGACGTGCCGACCCTGCCGCCCATCGCGCGCGGTTCGCCTGCAAAAACTACAGGTAGAAATGCTCTTCGTATAGCCAACGCGCACAATGATTTGAGTGGCCGATCGCGCCGCAATGACCTCACAATGGCAGCGCTTCCCATCGGGGCGTCAGCGGCAGTTGGCAGTCGTATTGCCTCGCCAATGGGTACACGACCCCATGCGACGGCCGGCCGGTCACCTGCGATGCTACGTTAACCGACCAGGCCTTTAACCTGATGCAGCTGTCCCAGCAGCAGAACCGCACTTTCGGCTCGTTCGGGGCGGCAACATTCGCGACGGCCTCGCCAAGACGGCCGGCGGCATGCTGCCGGTGATCCGCTGCCGAACTCGCCGATTCCGAACGCCCACTGGCACGGGTCGAGGGACGCCATGTGTTCGGAGCTCAATGGACACGCTCTACTTCTGACAATAGAGTCAGACCCCAAAAGTCGGATCGGATCGGGGCGATCTATGGCCGCAGAGCGTGTTGAACGACGACTGAGTGCTATTTTCGTGGCCGATGTGGCTGGCTACAGCCGCCTTATGGGTGCTGATGAGGAGGGTACGCACGCCCGGTTGAACGAACATCTGTCCGCGCTCCTCTATCCCGAGATCGAAGAGCACGGCGGGCGCATCATCAGAAGCGCCGGCGACGGAATATTGGTGGAATTTGCAAGCGTGGTTCATGGGATGCGATGCGCCATTGCGATACAGCGTGGCATGATCACCCGAAATACCGACGTGCCAACCGAGATGAGGATCGAGTTCCGTATTGGCATCAATGCTGGCGACATCATCATAGAAGGTGGCGATATCTTTGGGGATGGGGTCAACGTTGCGGCTCGGCTTGAGGCGCTCTGCGAGCCTGGCGGTATCTGTGTGTCGCACCGTGTGCGAGAAGATACGCAGGATAAACTTGACGTCGCATTTGAAGATATAGGCGAGCAACAGCTGAAGAACATTGCGCGGCCGGTGCGGGTCTATCAAGTGAGGCTCGACGACGCTCCGGCGCGGCCGGCGCTTGCGCTTCCCGACAAGCCATCGATAGCTGTCCTGGCGTTTGAAAATATGAGCGGCGACCCGGAGCAGGAGTACTTTGCCGACGGAATTTCGGACGACATTATCACCGAGTTGTCCCGCTTTTCCGACTTGTTCGTGATCGCCCGCAATTCCAGTTTCCGATACAAGGGCAAGGCGGTTGATTTGCGCCAGGTGGGGCGAGAACTCGGCGTTCGGTACGCCTTGGAGGGCAGCGTTCGTCGGGGCGGTGATCGGATCCGCATCAACGCGCAGCTGACCGATGCTGGAACCGGCATCCACCGCTGGGCCGAGCGCTATGACCAGGAGATAAAAGATGTATTTGCAATTCAAGACAACGTCGCGCGCACAATCGCCGCGATTCTTGTCGCGCATGTGAATAGGGCGGAAGCCGAGCGCACCTTACTCAAGCCGCCTGCGACCTGGCAGGCCTACGATCATTTCATGCGCGCGGCTGCTGCCTGGGTCTCGTTCCAGTCGTCGTGGCAACTGGAGGATCTATTGGAGGCGCGACGGCATCTTGCGGATTCGCTATCGATCGATCCGAAGTATGCCCGTTGCTATGCGATGCTAGCCAGCACTCACCGGGTGGCCTGGCTCAATCCCCTGAACGACGAATATTTGAACCCAACTTCCCTTGACCGAGCGATCAAATTGGCACGGACGGCGATTGAGCTCAATCCGAGCCTACCCGAAGCTTACGCGGAATTGGGGTACAACATAATCCGCAAACGCGACTTCGACGCAGCTGCTGCCGCCGCCGAAAGAGCGATTGCGGTAAACCCCACTTTCGCGGACTATCGCCTTGCCCAGGTGTTTTACTCGATAGGAGAACCGACCAGAGCAATTGCGATCGCCAAGATGCAAATGCGCCTTGATCCATTCCATCCGCATTTTGCGCCGCTGATGGCGGGCGTAGCCCATTATCACCTTAAAGAGTATCACGATGCGCAACACTGGTTGAGTGAAGCGATTGGCCGCGCACCCAATCACCAGTATGGCCATGCCTTCTTGGCCGCGACCTACGCTCAGCTGGGACGGTTGGAAGATGCTCATGCAGAGGCAGCTGAGGTTCTGCGCCTAAATCCAAGATACAGCATTAGCGGCACCCAGAAACGGGTATCCGTTCTCAAACGCGCAGAAGATATGGAGCACCTGATTGATGGGCTGCGAAAAGCGGGTCTTCCGGAATAACCAGATCAGGTTCGATATCTTCTTGACAACAAGAGTTGGTATCGAAGTCAGAAAAATCCGGGTGCCGCTTAGGGAGCGGCACGGTACCGGCTTACGCACGCTGTCGCCGAACTGGCGCAGGACGTAAAAAATCTCCGATTGCCGCTCGAAGATCATTGTTCCGGCAGTCCTACCGGTCGGAGAATATCGCAGTAGTGGGCACGGTCGGCGGCGTGAACTAACGGGGACGCGTGGTCCACCCAGCCCACTGAGTAGTCAGGCTGTAGCCGTCGCGCATTTGCCACGGCCTCTTGCGCCTCGTCCAGATAGCCCAGCATCGCGGCCGAGAGCGCCAGCCCGCGCCAAGACCCCACCAGCTCAGGGGTCTGACGCACCGCGCGGCGTCCCCAATCGAGGCCGGCCGCGTAGTCCCCGGCCATGAAGTGTGCGAAAGCTCGGATGCTGGCGCCCGAGAAGAGCACGCGGCAATGGAGAGGAACGTCCTCGTTAAAACCGTAGTCAACTTTCAACCGAGCAATATCTTTTTCAATGCCCTGTCGGTTATTAGTCGTCGCTAAAATAGTGCCGTAGGCGGCAAAGCGCTGGCCTGGGCTTTCATCACCATAGGCATCGTAAAGCATCACAATCGTCCTTCATTGAGCTAGAAAAAGTACAGGGAAGGGGATGTGGATATCATAAGCGCTTGAGAGCGGGCTGACTCAAGAAGCGCAGGCCCTGACCTCCGGCATAATCTTGCCTGTGCTCAATCTGTCGGGTCCCCACATAGTTTGTACGACGGTGAAATCGACTTTTGTCTCGTTCTTTCCAGCCGGCCTAAACAGCAATTCCCAGTGTCGAACTCCACCAGACTCCAACGCGAGCCTGGTCGATCCATCGAGATCGACTTTCTTAATGCCGCTCCCGGCGGCGCGGTCGAGGCGCTCATACGAGCAGCTTGAAATCTTTCGATAGTCTCCGTTTAGCAAAATGCTATCGATCGGCGCCTGTTCGAGCAGGCTGTTTGCCTGACCGTCCGAACGGCATCCGGAAAGCAGTATCCCGACCACGGCGGCGGCGATTGCGATCCTTAATCGAGCATCCATAGCCGACATCCAAGCGCAACCGCAGGTCGAGGGCAATAGCGGGCGGGCGAAGGCCGCCCGAACCAAGCCCTATAAGCCCGAAACGTCGTACAACCGCTTCAACCGCTCGGTGATGAGGTCACAAAAACTCTGTAGGTCGGCCTTGTTGGGGACGGGACCGGCATCGACGCCAAACGTCAGCATCGAATTCCATGGATTGAAACCGTAGACGGTCACGGTGACTCCGCGCTTAGGGCAGCCGTCCACGCTGCTCAAGTCCTGGCGGATCATCGCCGCCAATTCTTCGGCAGTCTTCTTTTCTTTTGCCGGAACAGGCAGCGCCAGTCCGTGGGGTTCCTCCGTTTCCGACGAGGTCGGAACGTTTGTAGGAGCGTCTTCCGTGCTCCTGGACCCCATCGGTGGCCCTTCGGTTTGGCCTTTAGCCCATAGCTCTGCAGCCGGGGTCTCAGTGTTCCTCTCCGCTAACCGCCACGCAAGCTGAAATTATAACCTCGCTGCGCTGCATCCAACCCGGTGACTAGCGGATGGTGGCAGGTCGCGACTCAAAATCAATCCGCTTCCACCGTGGAAAAGCGATGGCGTAGGTCGCCACCGGTCCGCCGCGACTCAGGTTCTGCATCCGTCAGCGCATTCCGCGCTGATGGAGCGGAGACATGGAGAGCGAGCAACGCTTACGCTGATAAAATTCTCGCCGCCCACTACGATCAGGCAAACGCCTACGCTCCCTCCAACCACCGTTTCTTGAGACGTCGGAAAAGCCGTTCCCACAAAGACAAGTCTTTGACGAAACCGCTGGTCCAAGCGACATAGGCTGAATCAGCAGGGAGAAGATGGTCCTCTTCTGCTTTAGACCAATTGGCGGGCTTCAACCGCCTGCCTGGCAGCCAGTATTTCCAACCTTTCGATCTCCGCAGACGACTTTCGTACCGGAGGATGTGATCACTCAATCGCCTTGCGAAGAAGATGCAGTCATCGGTTTGAGCATATAGCGCCAGCACGTTGTTTCTGATGCGCTCGTCGCGATGCCCGGCCGCCGTCCGAATTCCTAGGTAGCGTTCGATTCGTTCTCGACGATCATCGGGGCCGGACTCTCGAAATTCCGTCGTAAGTTTATTGCGAAGATCTAGAGATTGCTTCAGGTCTCCTGTTGCATCGGTCACTGCGACGAGGGTCGCTGTTGCTTCGCTGCCGAGGAAGCACCTCTCCAAAACCAATTTTTCTAGGGCCTGGGATGGAAAACTTACCTGAGCAAGCTCGCGAAGATCGAGTTCCGCGATGAGGCCACCGGCAGGGTTCATCACAAATGCTGTATGCACGGCGAGCACGTCATTCAACCCAACCCTCAGCGGGCGTATCTGCTGCTTTTTTATAGTGAGCGCCTTGTTTGCTATCGAGAAGCAGAGCGTGTGTGCCGATCGTGGCGCGTGCAATTCGGATACAATTATCCTCGACTCGGATTGCGACGACATCACAGGCACGAAGCTTACTGTCGATTGCCAGATTGAACATTGCCAGATCCCGAACGCGGCCATCGATCTGGAGCTAGTCCGGATCGACCAGACGTGTTTGGGTCGCAGCGGCGGCTTTGCCCCGGTCAGCTTTCCCTTGTTCCACGGCACTCGCTTGGGCGAGGGGGCAGCTTTCACTTGATCCTGCATGGCCATACTCCTCGGCTCGGTTACAGAGGCGAGAAGCAAGTGCCACCCGATTAGGCATTGGTTATCAGTTCGGTTCTCGGACTAGCCGGTCGGGCGGAAAACGCCCTTTGGCGTTTGACCTTCTGACCATGTCCGCTCCTGAGGGCAGAACAGACTTCTCCGCTACCACGCGCGACTTCCGGATCTGGACCCGGAGCGGACATCAGCCGGTCAAATCGGGGACTTTGAAACCGCGTTGAATGCCTACCTTTAGTGAGATAAATTGCTCCTAAGCCCCTCGGCAATGCCGCAGGGTTTCCGGGTGTGAGCCGATGGCCAATTCTGACCGCCCCACCATCATCGAGAAATACGCGAACCGGCGTCTCTATAATACTGGCACCTTCACCTTTGTGACGCTCGATGAGCTCGCGGCAATGGTGAAGCGGGGCAAGACGTTTCTCGTCTACGACGCAAAGACCGGCGCCGACATCACCCAATCGGTGCTGGCGCATATCATCTTTGAACAGGAAAACTCCCACGGCGCACGATAGCCATAACGGTCGATCCTGATACGCCGTTAAGGGCATCAGGTCGCCTCACGCGTCACTTCCGGTTATGGCACGAACCGGCCAAACCGGGCCGGTCTGACGATGTCCGTTAGTCGGGGCTAACCGGAAGTGGCGGCCAAGGGCCAAAACGGCGCGAATGACCCACAGCAGACGACCGGCCTTCAGCCCGCATTTATTGCTTGAGGATTGCCCAGACAGGTCGCCCGCACTATGGAACCCGCGATCCCCTTCCTTGAACAGGTGTTCCGCTTTTGGGACGCCGTTCGCTGGGGTAGGATGCTTTCAAGGCCTGGAGCGGTCTCGAAGTTGCGCGGGGCTGTTGCCTTGCGCAGACCATCCCGGCAACGATTGCTCGCGCGCTGACACGCTGAAGCGCGGGGAGTTCATTGAACTTGCCGACGATGCTGCGCTGCTTTGCAGGACCGCGTCCGCTCTGTGAACCAGATAACAGAACGCTCCGTTCGCATCTGCGACCATGACGAACATTGCGCCCAGAACACCAAGCTGACGGGGATCGACGATGACCGGACTTGGCGAGATCAAACGCGACCATTCCTGCAATCGACGCTGGCTTCTCCGTCACGGAGCGCTGGCACTCCCATTCATTCTTGCCCTCAGACCGGCGCGTGCAGTTGAGCGGGTCGGCTCGGTCGAAGACGTCACGGGCGAGGCATTCGCCGAGCTCGAGTCGGTCCGCCGCACGCTCGATCGGGCCGCGCCAGTTTTTCTCAGCGAGGAAGTCGTGACCGGCGTCGCGTCCCGACTGGGAATGCGGCTCGGCCGCGATACGACGGTGAGGCTCGGCGAACAAGCGCGGCTGAAGATCGACCGGTTTCTTGTCGATGCCGGCGGGGAGATGACGCTGCGCTCAGGGCCGTTGCTGTTCGATGGACAGCCGCGCCGCGCGGGAGTGCAAATTCGCAGCCCCTTTGCATTGATCGCGGTGCGCGGCACGCGATTCTTCGCGGGGCCGAGCAACGACCGCTTCGGCGTGTTCGTTGTGCGCGGCTCGGTGGCGGTGACCTCCGCGGGTCAGCAAGTGATCCTGCGCGAAGGCGAAGGTACGGATATTGCGTCGCCCGGCACGCCGCCGACGCCGGTCAAACGATGGGCGCCTGAACGCATCCGCGCCGCGCTCGCAAGCGTCAGCTGAATGTTTTGAGGCCACTGGCTTCCACACTGGAAAAGGCATGCCAGCAAACCAAGGGGCCCCTTCACTGTTGTCGCAAACAAGTCTGTTCGGCGTGATCGCGCGGCAGCATCCTGATGGGTAGGATGCGTCGAACGTTGCAGCAGCGCCTGCCGGCCGCGGCGGGTCTAGCGACGCTGACCGTTTTTCTGGCGGCAGCTATCCTGCTTCCGAAGACCATGAGCGAGGCGCTGCGCGACAGCGCCTTCGACCTCGTGCTCGCGGGCGACCAACCGCTGCGTAGACCCGTGGCATCCGACCTGAAGGTGATCGTTGTCGACATCGATCGTGCGTCAATCGATGCATTGGGTGCCTGGCCGTGGCCGCGGACGACGATGGCACGGCTCGTCGAGGCGGTGGCGAGCGGGCGGCCGGCTGCGATCGCGATCGATGTGCTGTTCGCCGAGCCCGACGACCGCTCGCCGGCGGCGCTCGCCCGCCGGCTCGGATCGGTGACCGGCCACGCCGAGATCAGCACGCTGGGAGAAAGCTTACCGGACGGCGACAAGCTGCTGGCGCAAGCGATCAGCAGCGTCCCCGTCGCCCTCGGCTTTGTGCTCGACCCCGATCGCGGCCGCGCATTGCCGGGAGCAGCGATAGTGAGCCGCGGGTCGCTGCCGTTCGACGATTTGTGGCAGGCCGCGGGCGCGATCGGGCCGACGCCGCCGCTCGCGGCCGCTGCGCGCGGGCTCGGCGTGCTCTCATTACCTGGCAGCACCGATGGCGCCATCCGTCAGATTCCGGTCTTCGTCGCCGTCGGTCGCGTGTTGATGCCGGGTCTCGCTGCCGAGGCGCTGCGCCTCGCAACCCGTGCCTCAAGTTATCTCATCGAGGGCGAGCCCGCGACGCTGGTGGTCGGCGGCCGGCGGGTTGCACTGTCGCGCGATGGGCTGCTCCGGCTCGCGCCAGCGCCACCATGGCGGCGCGTCACCCGCACACTCTCCGCGATCGATGTCCTCGAGGGACGGGCTGACCGGGGTCGGCTGAAGGACGCACTGGTACTGCTCGGGGGTTCCGCGCCGGAGCTTAACGGCTTGCGCAAAACGCCCGCGGACCCGCTGACGCCGTCAGTGCAAATCCAGGCCGATGCGGTCGAGCAGATGGTCGCCGGCCGCGTGCCGCGAACGCTGACTGCCGCGCCCATCGCGCAGCCGCTGACGGTTCTGGTAATCGGGGCGCTTGCGGTCGTGCTTGGCGCCGCCTTGTCCCCGGCCGCCGGCACCGCGATCTTGAGCGGTGCGATCGCGCTCCTGTGGATCGCCGCAATCGCCGTGTCGAGGTTCGCAGATCGCCTCGTCGATCCGCTGACGCCCTCCATTGCGGCCGGACTGGTGTTCGCCGTGACGGGCGGCACCGCATATTCGTTGACGCGCAGGCGCGAAGCGTTGGTACGCCATCGGCTCGAACAGCATCTTGCTCCGGCGGTCGTCCGCCGCATCATCGAACAACCGGACCTGGTCAAGCTCACTGGCGAGAGGCGTGAGGTCACCTCGCTGTTCACGGACATCGAGGGTTTCACTGCTACGATGCATCGCGCCGGTCCCGAGGAGCTGGTCACAACGCTTGACCAGTATTTCGAGGGCGTTGCCGGTATTGTGATCAAGCACGGGGGCATGATCGACAAGATCGTCGGAGACGGCGTGCATGCTCTCTTCAACGCACCACTCGACCTTGAGGATCATCCACAACGCGCCGTCGAATGCGCGATCGCCATTCAGGCCTGGAGCGAGGGCTTTCGTCGGCGCCCCCCTGCCGCGGCGATCGAGCTTGGCCGCACGCGCATAGGGATCGAGACCGGGCCTGCCGTTGTAGGCGACGTCGGCATTCAATCCAAGCTCGACTACACAGCTCACGGCGACGCCGTGAACATGGCGGCGCGGCTCGAAGCCTGCAACAAGGAGCTCGGCTCCGCGATCTGTGTCGGGCCAGGTGCGGCTCCGCGATGCGACGCAGCTCTACTGCGCCCGCTGGGGCGGCTGGCGGTCCGCGGACGCGAGGAGCCGATCGCCGTCTTTGAGCCGTGGCCGAGCGACGCGCCACCCTCCTGGCGCGACGCATATCTGACAGCCTACGCCATGCTCGACTGTGACGCGGCCAACGCCGCTGTGCGGTTGCAGAAGCTGATGGCCGAGCGTCCCGCGGACCTGCCGGTGCGCCGGCTCGCCGAGCGACTGACCTCTATACGTAAGTCGGGTCCGCCGTCAGCGTCGCCCACGCTGACAAGATGATCGAATAGGGCACGGAATGTCTGTTGACGGCACCAACCGGACCTGCCGGGCCGAACCGACGATGTTCGCTCTTGAAGGCAAAGCCGACTTCCCGGTTGCACGTCCGGACTTCTCAGTTTGACCCAAAGCGGAAGTCGCGTCGTTTCACGGTAGCCACGACGACTAACGGCAAGCGAGAGATTTGACCTGCTTTTCCACGAATTGTACTCGCTCGGAAGGCTGTTTTGTCACCACTTCGGTGAAGTGACTTAAGCAACCAAATGCAAAGGAAATCAGGTTGTTCGGATCGAAATCGTCTCCCTCAATAAAATAGGCGACTGCACTAATTACGAGACCGTCAGGGCTGATGTTCTTGATGGAGCTTCTATCTACTGCGAAAGTGGCTCCGCTATCTCCCTTGAACATTAGCCAATCCGGTTCAGATATTTTTCGCCCCTTCCAAGTTATGTAGCCATCGCGCCAATGCATCGGTTCGGCGATACGAGAACTCATTGGTTTGACCGCTTCGACATGATGTGCCTGCCCATTTGCCGACATCGGCAAAAGCATCAGAAACAACGTCAGTGCGACCAGTTTGCTTTTCATGCCGTTGATCATCACAGAAGAATTAGGTCCGAATTTGGCACAAAACTGCCGTTCCGTGATGTCCGCGATCCGGTGGCTACCGGGGGAATAACGGACATGGCCCGAAAGGCCGGATTCGGCAGCTCTTGACCCGTAGCGGAAATGCCTGCCCGTCGCGAACGCAGGCTAGGTTTGCCGGGACCCATAAGACGGCACTGACGACGATAACGGTCTCGAAGACCATTAGGATGTTTTCGCCAGTCTTGAGCGACATGCGGCACCCTCAGTGATCGGTAGAAGACATTACCACAGTGACGCCAGTCCCGCGCACCAGTTGCAGCCTCGGAACGGACTAAACTCGCCGCAAGATAAAGCGGCCTTCCGATGTCCTCTGTGGATGGCTCCCGCGTTGCAAGGGCTAAATTGACGCAGTGGCATTGGTCGGGTGCAGTCTTCTGTCCGGCCTGTTGATGCAGTCGGTTGAGACTGCTGGCCCTGATGGAGTCCGCGAACAAGGTCCCATTCTGTTGTTCAGGCTATGACGCCTTGGACATCACTTGGGTTGTCCCCGTTCCCGGTCTGACCGGTCTGCCATCACATCGCATCGCGCTCGCAACCTCGTGAAGCTGATCTCCTCTTCAGCTAAATCGTGTATCCTTGTTATGCGGCCAGTGCAGGCCGGTGGCCTGGACGATAGATTTCGCCGCGTGCCATGATCGCCCAGACAATCCGTGCGGTCTTGTTCGCCATCGCGACCGTGGCGACCCTTGTGGGCTTTCGCGCAAGCAGATCTGCCAGCCGTGGATCGCCTTCGGGATTTTGCTTTGCACGGCGCACAAGCGCCGTCATGCCGACAATGAGCAGCTTGCGCAGGTATTTGTCGCCCATCTTGCTGATACGACCGAGCCGCTCTTTGCCACCGCTCGACTTCTGAAGTGGCGTCAATCCCAACCAGGCAGCGAACTGCCGCCCCGAGCGGAACTGATGCGGATCGGTTACCGATGCGGCAAGTGCCGTCGCGCCGACCGGCCCGATGCCGGGGATAGTCATGAGACGACGTGCAACATCGTTGCCACGTAAACAAACGGCCAGATCGCGATCGATCTCGCGGAGCCGGACGTGGATGTCGAGCGCCTGCTGTGACAGCGTAGTGACGATCTTGGCAGCTTCAATCGGTACCTCAGGAGCTTTGCCATCGACGATCTGCCGCGCCATCAGTAGCGCCCGCTCCAGCCCCTTGGGGATGTCGACGCCAAATTCGGCCAGTAGACCGCGGATCATGTTGATCAGCTGCGTGCGCTGCTTAACCAGCAGATCGCGCGTCCGGTGCATCGACAGCGCCGCCTGCTGCTCCGGCGACTTGACCGGCACGAACCGCATCGTAGGCCGTGTCACTGCCTCGCAAACCGCTTCCGCATCGGCAGCGTCGGTCTTCCCGCGCTTCACATACGGTTTTACGTAAGCAGGCGGCATCAGCCGCACCTCATGACCGAGCTTGATTAGCTCGCGCGCCCAGTGATGCGACGTGCCGCACGCCTCGATGCCGACCAGGCAAGGAGGCAACTTGGCAAAAAATGGCAGCATCTGCGCCCGCCGAAGCGACTTGCGAACCACAGCCTGGCCGGCCGCATCGATGCCGTGGACCTGAAAAACGCTCTTGGCCAAGTCGAGGCCGATCGTGGTAATCTGCATAGCGGATGGCTCCCATTTTGCTCGTGAACGCCTGATGGCCTTCACACTTTGGCACCCAGATGCCGTGAGCGGGAGCCATCCACCTCATCTGTTGTGAAGGGTGAACCAGAAGCGACGGGCGGCGGGTGATACCGACGCGAATGACCCGAAGCGGAAGTCGTCCCGCCAAATATTTCGTTCGAACGGATCGCCGACAGCCTTCCACGGTCCAACATGGGCGGTTATACTTTGTCGCGCTTTGATCTTTGGACTGTCGTTCACCAATCGTGTTGTACTCACTTTTAAGCAGGGGAGTATTTCATGACTATCTCAAACGTCAGCCGCCGCGAAATGATCGGCGGACTTGCGGCCGGAGTAAGCGCGGTAATCTCATCAGACACGTTCATCGGCAGTGCGCGCGCTCAATCCGCGCAAAAGACCTTTGTTTTGGTACCCGGCACCTTCTTTGGGGCTTGGACTTGGCGTCGTGTTTCGGACAGGCTCGAAAAGCAGGGTCATAAGGTGTATCCGATGTCACTGACCGGGGTGGCAGACCGATCGCATCTCCTGAGCAAGGACATCAACCTCGATACTCACATCGCGGACATAGCCAATCTCTTGGAATGGGAAGATTTGACCGACATTTGCCTTGTCGCCCATTCCTACGCGGGCTATCCGGCATCAGGCGCGCTCGAACGCATTGGAAACCGTGTATCGTCCATCGTCTGGGTCGATGCATCGAAGCCCGCCGATGGTCAGAGATTTTTTGACGAGCTAACCGAGGCCGCCAAGGAGATAACGGCGGTCAAGGATATCCTCAAGGTGGAAGATGGCGCGATCAGTATTTCACCTCCTAAAAAGGTCCCTTTGACCGACGCCAAGGACGCGGCCTGGGTCCTGTCGAAGGTGACCCCGCAACCGATCGGTCCGTGGTTGCAACCAGTGAAGCTCTCAGGGGCGCGCGAAAGGGTCGCGAAAAAGACCTACATCCGCTTACCCAAGTTTCCGTTTCCGAGCTTGGACAAGGCATATGCGGAGTGCAAGGCCGACAAGTCTTGGACGACATTAGAAAATACCACGTCGGTCCACGTTGTTATGGTTGCGGAGCCTGAGTGGTTGACTGGCGTTTTGTTGCAGGCTGCTTGACCTTGGAACACCGGCTTCCTCGCATTGAAACTCGGAGCGTTTTACGTTGCGGCGTGCGGGCATCTGACTTCCGTTGATGGCACGAAACGGACCTCCAGCGATGTCCGACTTGAGTCCTCTGTGGATGGCTCCCGCGTTGCAAGAGATAAATTGACGCAGTGGCATTGGTCGGGTGCAGTCTTCTGTCCGGCCTGTTGATGCAGTCGATTAGACTGCTGGCCCTGATGGAGTCCGCGAACAAGGTCCCATTCTGCTTATCAGGCTATAACGCCTTAGACTCAACTTAGGTTGTCCCTGTTCCCGGTCTGACCGGTTTGCCATCACATCGCATCGCGCTCGCAACCTCGTGTAGCTGATCTCCTCTTCAGCTAAACCGTATAACGTTGTTTATGCGGCCAATGCCGGCCGGTGGTCGGCATGATACGTCTCGCCGCGTGCCATGATCGCCCAGATGACCCGCGCGGTCTTGTTCGCCATCGCGACGGTGGCGACCCTTGTGGGTTTTCGCGCCAGCAGATCCGCCAGGCGTGGATCGATCTTACCGGGATTGTATTTTGCACGACGCACAAGCGCCGTCATGCCGACAACGAGCAGCTTGCGCAGATATTTGTCGCCCATTTTAGTGATACGACCGAGCCGCTCTTTGCCGCCGCTCGACTTCTGAAGTGGCGTCAGTCCCAACCAGGCGGCGAACTGCCGCCCGGAACGGAACTGATGAGGATCGGTAACCGATGCCGCAAGAGCCGTTGCGCCGACCGGCCCGATGCCGGGGATGGTCATGAGGCGCCGTGCGACATCGTTGCCACGTAGCCAGATCGCGATCGATCTCGCGGAGCCGAATGTGGGTGTCGATCGCCTGCTGTGACAGTGTAGTGACGATCCTGGCAGCGTCAATCGGCACCTCAGGCACTTTGCCATCGATGATCTGCCGCGCCATCAGCAGCGCCCGTTCCAGCCCCTTGGGAATGTCGACGCCAAATTCGGCCAGTAGACCGCGGATCATGTTGATCAGCTGCGTGCGTTGCTTGACCAGCAGATCGCGTGTCCGGTGCATCGACAGCGCCGCCTGTTGCTCGGGCGACTTGACCGGAACGAACCGCATCGTAGGCCGTGTTACCGCCTCGCAAACCGCTTCCGCATCGGCAGCATCGGTCTTCCCGCGCTTCACATACGGCTTGACGTAGGCCGGTGGCATCAGCCGTACGTCATGGCCGAGCTTGATCAGCTCGCGCGCCCAATGATGCGACGTGCCGCAAGCCTCCATGCCGACCAGGCAAGAGGGCAGCTTGGCGAAAAATGGCAGCATCTGCGACCGCCGAAGCGACTTACGAACCACAACCTGGCCGGTCGCATCAATGCCGTGGACCTGAAAAGCGCTCTTGGCCAAATCGAGGCCGATCGTGGTAATCTGCATGGCGGATGGCTCCCATTTTGCTCGTGAACGCCCTGATGGCCTTCACACTTTGGCACCCAGATGCCGTGAGCGGGAGCCATCCACCTCATCTGCTATCGGGCGTGAAGCGGACAATCTGAGCAAAGCGGGGCGAGCTCAGGAGAAGGTAACATGCCAAATCTGGACTACGGCCGACGACCCGATCCATGCAGAGCCCAAGATCGCCATTTTTTGCTTCACCTCGCGCACGCTGATGCACGCGAAAACCCTTCCGCCGTGGCTTTCGGCCGTAGTTAAGCTACCGCCGTGACGTTGAAAGCGGCAAAAGCCAAACGCTTTCAAAAGCATTGGTTGTCGGGTGTGGAGGAGGGAAGTTCCGCTGGGCCCGCCTGGATTACTTCGAGCGCCACTATCATGCTCTCGTACGACCGGCCGCTTCTGCCGCACAGCAGGCATTTGGCTCTTATCTAAATAATATCATCCAGTAAGGCAGGCTTGCCGATCGGCACCAGCGTCGTGCCGTCAAAGCGCGTGAGCTGCAGGTGATGGACGGCCCGGTAGTCGGTCGGCGAATTATAGACACCAATCCCGCCGATGAACATCGGCGGCGTCATGTCCTTCAGGGTTGTCGCCTGCTTCAGCAGATTTTCCTGGGCCAGGTCATCGCCGCACCGTTTGAGCACCTGCTCGATCATCCAGGCGTTGTTGTAGTCGGGAAACGCTGCGCCATTGTTTAAATCGAGACTTGGCATATAGCGCGCCGCAAAGACCTTGAAGTCCTTCACGGCCGGATGATCGGCTTGCGTCGGATCCGCCGGGTTGCGTTCCCACGTCGCGATGATCACGCCTTTCGATGCCTCGGCGCCCGCCGGGATGAACGTCGTTCCGATCGACCCGGCATTCGAGGCGACGATGTGGAGCGGATGCCAGTTGAGCCCGGCGGCGACCCGGATTGCCTGAGCGGCGAATTTCGATTGCGTGAACTGGATCAGGACATCGGCGCCGAGATGCTTTCCTTCAGCGCCTTCGACATCCTAAAGCGGGTCAGGTCGTTAAGGTCAGAGCTGTACCCGCGGGAGTCCGCCAAGGTGCCGGTGCTAACGCTTGTTCGGCCGCGGCCGGACCTGAGCGCGTAAGTGAGACAGCCCGCCGGTTCACGCCTGGCGGGTTTTTCCTTGCGGGGTACTACGCTGCCGCCCTAGGCTGCCGACGTGCGGCAACA
Source organism: Afipia sp. GAS231 (assembly GCF_900103365.1). NCBI lineage: Bacteria > Pseudomonadati > Pseudomonadota > Alphaproteobacteria > Hyphomicrobiales > Nitrobacteraceae > Afipia > Afipia sp. GAS231. Next base: position 7,558,614 of record NZ_LT629703.1, on the reverse strand, counting down.
GGGAGAGCGGACGTGGCGACAGGTACTGTGAAGTGGTTCAATCCAACGAAGGGCTTCGGATTTATTCAACCCGACACCGGCGGCAAGGACGTATTCGTCCACATCTCGGCTGTCGAGAAAGCTGGGCTCAGCAACCTCAATGAGGGCGCCAAGGTGAGCTACGAGGTTGTTGCTAACCGCGGCAAGGAATCGGCGGAAAATCTCCGGGTCGGCTAACATCGTTAAAGTCGGCATCGAAGCCCGTCGGTTCACGCCCAGCGAGTTCCAATCGACAGCACAGGCTAAGCCCGCTGACTCAAATCAGCGGGTTTTTCTTTTGCTTTTTCCCGGCCGCGGCGAGCTTTTGGCGTTGAACTTTCAAGCCAACGCTTTTGGGCGCGGCCGATGCGACCGGCGAGGCAAACTTAGCGGCCCACCGCTGCTCTAAACTTCTTTGAATGTGAAGAGGAAGAATACCGTTCATAGCCAAAGCTCCGCGTTCATGGCCGCCCCGGTCTCGATGGTCTCAACGCGCTCGGTCCTTTAAAGGTCCGCTGCTCGGCAAAACGCTCACGACAGCCTTCTTGACCACGTCGCTGTAACGACCGCCGTTCATCTCGACGTCTAAAGCCCAAAGAATGCCGATTGCCATGCATGCGGCAATAAAAGCCTTCATGGAAATCCTTCGTCACTCGAAAAATGGACGAAATAAGAGGCCGCCAACTGAGGCGGCCCAACTTTGCCTTTTGCCGCCGTTGTTTCTAACGGCCCTAGCAAGTCGTCCGAGGAAGTCTCTCACCCAAGAATCTTCGTGTTTGGACGTTCGCTATTCGCGTTTCCCTGCCATCCCTTAGAGTGTTCGGCAATCCAGATAGCCGCGTCATGTTCTGTAATAAATCCCTTGATTACTTCCGTTTCGCCGTCGGGCCATAGAATATCGATACCCCAGCCAGTTCCGGGATTTTTGCGCGCCATGAAAGTTGGTCGCTGCTCTAACATCCGTCGAATATGCGCCCACGGCACCCAGGTTCAAGCCAGCAATCCTGCCACAATCCCAAGATCCGCTGACGGTCGAGACCGGCCAAGCACCCCGCTGGAAATGCTGGGAACCATTGTCCGAATGAAACTCTTGGGACAGTCGGGTGCGCCCACCGCCGGGGCGCTGCCTGACCCGGAACGACCTCGGCATGCCCCCTTACGCTGAGGCCGTTTTTTTGGCATGCGGATTCGGCCACGCGCTGGCGCCGACAAGGCTATCCGGGATCAGCCCGTGCCCATGCAAGCCGGCTCAAACATTGGCCGGACGTCGGCGCCGCGGTGCCCGCAGATCTGACAGGTGAACTTCGGCTCAAGATCCGATAGCCGGACATCATCCGACCATCGCCGGGCGTCGATCACGAGCGAATGGGCGCACCGGTAGTCGCCGCAGTAGACGAGAAGCCGGGCCGGACGCCCGCATTTCCCCGAGAGGGATTTTCTGTTCACTCATGCCCAGTTCAGGCCCGTTGGAGCACGGCCTATCAACGCGCGGCCCGGGCGGTTAGGGCCTCTGGGGCTCGCCGAATTAATGTTTCTTAGGTCGACTCCCGGACGGATGGGGAATCTACTGATCCCCATCACCGCACCTCGCAACCAAATCGGCTTGCGAAGGTTCGTGATTTGGGGTGACGGTTAATAGGAGGCGCATCCATGTGCGATTACAGCTTACATGCGGTCGCGACACGTCCCGCTGAGGTCGCGGAAACCTTGGTCTCGACCAACTTTTCTACCGGGACTCACGGCTTTGCGAGCCCTGACGATCCGAAAGTCGCGGTCTGCCTTCGTCCTGGGACCGAGATCGCATTCGAGAATGACGTTCAAACTGACGGCATGATGTTTCGCAAGAACATCGGCGTTCGATTAGCGCGGTTTCGCCAAATAAACCTCAAGCAGCCATATCAACATCACGACGCGCTGGAATTCTCAAACGGTGCAATCGTTCTTGTCACTGACCTCGCTGCGGGGCAAAGGGCTACGGTACTGCAATTGCCTGCGAGCCCAATCGAGGAAAGGCCTCAGGCGTCCCAACCTGCGGCCCGGCATGAGACCGCCAACGTCTGATGGACAAAAAAAGCCCCCGGAGCGATCCGGGGGCTTGGGCCTTACAAGTGGGTGCATGCGGATCGGAGGCGGTGATCGCGCCTGACGATCGCCGCCACACGTTGAACGGTTAGCCTGCCGGTTCACGCCGGCGGGTTTCTTACGATGTAGCGCGTGACAGACCTAAGCTGTTGCCGCGCGGTTTTAAAAAGGAGTGCCGACGTGGCGACGGGCACCTGTGGCCCTGCAGCCACTAAACCTTTGTTCTTGCAACGGAACCGCGCATTTCGATTTACAGCGGACCTAACGAGTCCTTAGCTCTGGTCACCGGGCTGGGTACATTGTTTTAACGTTCAAATTTTTCAAAACCCGGGCGAGCCGCAGCGCGAAAATGCCTGCGGCTTTTGCTTTGAGACACGCGCAATCGCCTCACGAGGTGGCGCATCCGGACGAGGAGAGGTGAGGGCGGCCGGTTACCCGAGCTGTCTCGCCGCACTGTCTGTCCCAGCCCCGTCGGCTCTGGAACAGGTCAGAGGGAGGAAGTCAGGATGTTAAGTCGAACAATTCGGCAGGCCACCGAAGTTAATCGTCTATGATCACTAGGCGAGCCCTGAACCTTGGTCGGGTCCCGGAAACGCTTCGATCGTAGCTTGAACCCGTGGGTTTTGTCGGCCTGAGTTGAAAAATTCAATTTGTTCAACGGTTGTTTGGAGGATTGGTGATCCTCCTAAAATTCCTAGTCCCTCTTCTGCACAGTGCTTTCTTAATGACAACATTGCGATACACGGATGCTGCGTCGTGGCATCCAGTGAGCGCGCGTAGACGATGACCTTTTTGGTAGAGCCTTGGAGCTAGTTGCTCAAATGGCTCTGCAGGTTTTTCAGGCACTCGATCGCCGAATCGTCAGACAAGACATCCCAGGCGAGACTGCAAATTAAATTAACAAGTCGCCCTGCGTCTGACTCAGATCCCGGCGACCATACCTCAAACGTTTTGGTGCTCGCCGCTGTTCGACAGTGGACGTCGATTGTGATTCCGTCGAAGCCTAGAGTCTGTTCAATCTTGAAAGGCGCCAGCAACATAGCGTCCAGTTCGGTCCAAAACCGCGATGCACGATCGGACGAAACAATAGCCTTACGAGCGAACCGTTGCTCAAAGATGCTCTTGGCACCGATTAGTTCCAACGTAGTGCCGTCGCAGTTAGCTACCACGCGCAGCAGGGCTTTAGGATCAAATGAGGGACGAAATCGCGCTTCTGCAATTCGGAGCGTTTCCTGCCGATCTGGACGCGGTTGGCCAACCGATCGCTCGGCGGCCTTCTTTGCCAGGAATTTCATCAATGGGACGGGAGCATCTTCTTGAGGAGGGAGGGGGGAGTATTCGCCTCCTACTGCCTGAACCAGGATGCGCATCCCATCGGACCAACCCAATAGTTCGATCATTGTCCGTGGATCGAGCCTGTCGTCTTGCGCCCACCCTTCGAAGAGGTCACCTAGCGAAATCAACTCTGCTCCTAAAAGGGTATTGAGGAGGGCGCGGGAGGTATCGCATAAAAATGGCGGATTGCTTCGGCTTCGGAACCGCTTATCGTTCGGCTGAGCGGCTTTCTCTCCCGAACATAACCCTGAATGTCAGATGCTAGGCTGCTCTCACGCCGGCTTCACTCCGCCTCCACTTCTGATTTAGAAGCCTCAAGCAACTCCTCCATTTTTTGTTGAAGATCGGATCGATCGCTGTCGTCGGCGTTTCGGAATTCCGCCAGGGCAGCCGCGTACCTGCTTGCACAGAGTAAAATATGGTGATCCGGACTCGAAGCGTCGACCATCGTTCGTTTCCAACCAAAATGAGATGGTGCGTTGTACGTTCGTCACAATCAGAGTTGGGCCATCTTTAGCCCGGTATAATCGGCAACCCGTCCTTTGCTCGCCGCTCAGCTTCCACCAGACCGATCAACCGACCTGAGAATACTGAGGTTACGATTACAAATGCGGCAGCAAGACCCTGATACAATTCCGTAAGCGCGGTAGGGTTATTTGGGGTGCCATCAAGCCAGATGCAAACCGCAATAGCTGCTGTCGCAATTGCACTTCCCCACGCAATCGTCATGTATGATCTTCGACTAACCATAACTGTGGTGAGATGTGTGGCGAGCGCGACCGGGGCGGCAAAGCCAGCGGTAACGATGATGAACACGCCGGCGCGCACTTCTTGCCGGGCGGCGTCGCGCTTGATGCGGGCATCCTTCAGCGACACGTCCTGCAGCGAGCCCAAGCCATGCCAGCGCTCTTTGCCGCCGATCCAGTACCGGTACGACCAATTGCGCGACGTCGCGCTCGCAACGACGAGGTAAAGGCCGTCACCATCCGGATATTTTCCCGGCGTGATCTGGCGCGAAACTTCCAACGGACTGAGTTTTCCAGCCATGACGTGTTCTCCAAAAACCGTCCGCCAAACTCACGGGAAAAAACCACGGTCGGCGCTTTGACTACGGAGAACACTGTAGAACATCCAAGTACAGCGTTCCGGCTCAAAGCACTGACATTACTGTGGATTTCGAACAACGGCGAACAAGGGAGAACAGTATACTGGCGGAAGGGGTGGGATTCGAACCCACGGTACCCTTGCAGGCACGCCGGTTTTCAAGACCGGTGCCTTAAACCGCTCGGCCACCCTTCCGTCTTGGAATGCTGCGGCTTAGCAGGGGCGTGCCGCCGGGGAAAGCCACAATTCGGGCAGGCCCGGCGGCGTGGTTCTAGCCGAACGCAAAGGCCAGCAAACTGGAGCACAGCAGCAGCAGGCTAGCCGTGGTCAAGGCGAGGAATCCGTTGGAGACATAGTCGTGGTTGCGCATGGTACACCTCACGCTCACGATGCTCGTCCGAATTGATTAAAGCTTTCCAAATCTCCGAAGGGGGCGGGTGGCGCGTTTCCGCGTCCACCCGGCCTCAAGCGGCCCAAAAATCAGGCCCTGGAACGAAAACCTTCAAACGCGTGGGCAAGAAAAATCCCGGCGCTCACCAGGCCCATCACTGCAGTCACTGTCTCAATCATCGCAAAAGTCCTTTTGCGCCCCTGCACCCACCAAACGACCGCGCCGTTGCACAGTCAAAAAGATTCAGGGGGCGGAATCCAAATCGCGCTGGAGTGATGATTTGCTGCAACAGGTTGTCTGAAACCAGGACAGGCAAATGCGAGAGGTGCGCATTTTGCTCGCGTATTTCAACGGATTCGCTTGGCAACCAATCGTTCACCACGCAGGCGCTGACCCCATTTCCGCCGCGTTCCGGATGCGATATCTTCATCACTTGATGCGGAGGTGGGCCGCATCGTGATTCATGGTCGTGGCCGCCTTGGTGCAGGCGTCCGACCGCTGGAATGGTAATTGGGGCGAATGGGGATTCGACGGTCAAATCCGAAGGTGATGGCGCGTGGCGCGGCGGCCTTGGCAGCGTGCCTTGTCCTCGCCAACTGCGCCTCATCGGGAAAATTCGCCAGCCGGGTCGATCCCAAATACGGCGTTTCTTCGAGCCCCCGGGTGGTGGCGCTCGGCGACCCCGTGCCGAAGGGTGGCGGGACCTATCGCGTCGGCAAACCCTACACCGTCGGCGGCCAAGTCTACGTCCCGGAAGAGGATAACAGCTACCGCGCCGAGGGCATGGCCTCCTGGTACGGCGATGATTTCCACGGCCGGCTGACCGCCAATGGCGAAGTGTTCGACATGGGTTCGCTGACGGCGGCCCATCCGACCCTGCCGATGCCGAGCTACGCCCGGGTGACCAACCTGCGGAACGGCAAATCCCTGATCGTTCGCGTCAACGACCGCGGCCCGTACCATGGCAACCGTCTCATTGACGTCTCGAACAAAGCCGCCGAACTGCTTGATTTCAAAGGAAATGGCGTCGCCAAGGTTCGGGTTGAATATGTCGGCCGGGCGCCGCTCGAAGGCTCCGACGACCGCCAGTTGGAGGCGACGTTACGAACCGGAGTTCCCGCGCCGTCGCCGTCGATGGTCCGGGTAGCCTCGGCTCGTCCGTTCGTTCCCGAAATCCCGTCGTCCGCGGGCCGGATTCGTGGCGAGGTTCCGATGCCGGAAGGGCGCCCCTATAGCCTCGGCAACAGTTCGGCCGATTACGCCTCGATCAACGCGACCTCGGAAATGTCGGCATCCAGCCGCTCCCGGGGCCGGGCGCTCGAAAACCCCCGCGCTGTTTCCTACGAGAACGACGCGAACTATGCGGCCCCAAGCTCGGCCTATCTGCCGGTCGATCCGCGCGGCCCCAGCGAAGTGCTCAGCGGTCGCGGGCTCTACTAACTTCTCAAGAATTCGATCACCGCCGCGTTGACCTCGTCAGGGCGCTCCTGCTGCACCCAGTGGCCGGCGCCGTCGATGATCAGCTTTTGCCGCAGATTCGGCAGCACCCGGTCCAGCTCGTTGACGCGCTTGGCGCCGATCAGGCCGGTGATGACCGAATCCCTGGATCCCGCGATGAACAATGACGGCTGATGGATCTGCGCGCCCTGCCAAGGCGCGGTCAGGTCCCAGTTGCGGTCGAGGTTGCGGTACCAGTTCAGCCCACCGCGGAAGCCGGAGTGCCGGTAGGCCTCAGCGAAATGGGCGATGTCGGCCTCGCTGAGCCAGTCCGGCAGCGTCAAGACAGGCGGGATGTTGCCGAGAAAGCCCTTGCCCTCGGTGACGAAGAGCGCCGCGGGGTCGGAGACGCCGCGGCCTAGGATCTTGCGCATCGAGGTGGCGACATCGTGCTCGAATTCCGCCTCGGCGATCCCTGGGGTCTGGAAATATTGCCAGTAGAAATTGGTGACGCCACTGGCGGTGAGGCTGTCGAGCGGCCGGGCGCGGCCGCGAAAGGGCGGGGGAACGCTCAAGCCTGCCACCTTGGTGAACATGTCCGGGCGGAACAGCGCCGCATGCCAGGCGACCGGCGCGCCCCAGTCGTGGCCGACGATCACGGCCTGCGTTTCGCCCAGCGCCGTCACCAGCGCGACCATGTCACCGACCGTGTCGAAGATGCTGTAGGCTGCGACGTCGGCGGGCGCGCTGCTCCGGCCATACCCGCGCATGTCGGGGGCTACGACATGAAAGCCCGCCTCGGCGATGGCGTTGATCTGGTGCCGCCACGAATAAGACAGTTCAGGCCAGCCATGGCAGAGCACGACCAGCGGACCCTGGCCCTGCTCGCGCAAAAACAGCTCGATCCCGTTGGCGGAAATGGTGCGTGTGGATGGCATCGCGTTTCCGCCCTGTTTTTCGTATTTTGTCGGGAAATTGCAGTATCGGCACGATACGGTCGTTCGACCGGCGCTGCAATCCGATCGACACGGCAGCAAATCCCAAAAGCTGTGTTGTTTGCGATACTTCCACCTGTTAGAACGCCCGGATTCAGGACATCGCAAATGGCCGTCGAGACCCCCGTTTTCCGCCAATTGAGAGCCGCGGCCGCGTTGCCGTGGCGCAGCCTTGTGGCGTCAGCGCTGGCGCTTGCCATCGGCTGGGGCGGGATCGTCTATGCCGCCAACAACAGCGTGCAGGGCGCCAAGAAGGACGAGGGCGGTTTTGACGGGGACGCGCCGACCGCGATCCTGATCGAGGCTTCCAGCGGCAGCGTGCTGTTCGAGAAAAATGCCGACGAACTGCGCGCGCCGTCCAGCATGATGAAGTTGATGACGGCGGAGGTGGTGTTCAACGCCATCAAGAAGGGCGACGTCAAACTGACCGACGAGTACCGGATCAGCGAGAACGCCTGGCGCAAGGGCGGCGCGCCGGCGGGCGGCTCGACCATGTTTGCGGTGCTCAACAGCAAAGTGTCGGTCGATGATCTCCTGCATGGCGCGCTGATTCAAAGCGGCAACGATGCCTGCATCGCGCTGGCCGAAGGCATGGCCGGCAACGAGCGCATCTTCGCCGCCGACTTCATGACCAAGCGCGCCCGCGAGCTCGGCCTGACCAAATCGACGTTCGGCAATTCCAACGGGCTGCCCGATCCCGCCAACAAGATGACGGTGCGGGAACTATCGAAGTTGGCTCGCTTCGTGATCCAGACCTATCCCGACATGTACAAATTGTTCGGGGAGAAGGAGTTCACCTGGAACAAAATTCGCCAGCAGAACCGCAATCCGCTGTTGAACTCGCTCACCGGCGCCGATGGCCTCAAGACCGGCTATACCAAGGAGGGCGGCTACGGCATGGTCGGCTCCGCCGTGCAGAACGACACGCGGCTGATCGTCGTGGTCAACGGCTTGGAAGATCCCGATGATCGCGCCACCGAAGCCAAGAAGATGCTGGAATGGGGCTTTCGCAATTTCGAGACTCGTACCCTGTTCGCGGCCGACCAGCCGGTCGGCTACGCAAAAGTGTTCGGCGGCGACAGCCGTTCGGTCAAGCTCGCCAGCCCCGAGCCGATCAAGCTGATGGTGCCGAAGAACGGCAGCGAGAAATTGATCGCCCGCGTCATCTATAACGGCCCGGTGCGCGCGCCGGTGCAGTCCGGCCAGCCGGTGGGCGTCGTCAGGGTCTGGCGTGGCGCCAACATCGCGATGGAAGCGCCGGTCTATGCGGCCGAATCCATCGGCACCGGTTCCACCATGCGCCGCGCGATCGACGGGGCCAGCGAGCTCGTGATCGGCATGTTCCGCGCGAGCGCAGAGAAACTTTGACCATGGCCGAAGCAGCGCTGAACCGGCCTTCCGGACGCGGAAAGTTCATTTCGTTTGAGGGCGGCGAGGGCTCGGGAAAGTCCACGCAGATCAAGAAGCTCGCCCAACGTCTGGCGACCGCGAAGCTGCGCGCCATCGTCACGCGCGAGCCCGGCGGATCGCCGGGGGCCGAGATCATCCGGCATCTGGTGCTGTCGGGCATGGGCAAGCTGCTCGGGCCCGATGCGGAGACATTGCTGTTTGCGGCGGCGCGCGACGACCATGTCCGCACGGTGATCCAGCCCGCGCTCAGTCAGGGCACCTGGGTGCTGTGCGACCGGTTCTTCGATTCGACCCGCGCCTATCAGGGCAGGTTGGGACAGGTTTCACCTAGCGTCCTCAACGCCATGCAGCGGGTCACGATCGGCGACCTGAAGCCCGACCTCACCATCATTCTGGATATCCCGGTCGAGGTCGGCATGCAGCGCGCGGCGGCACGGCGCGGCAAGGGCGCGCCGGATCGCTTCGAGGCGGAAGATCTCCAATTCCACCAGGACCTGCGGGACGCCTACAAGCAGATTGCCGCGGAGGATCCGCAGCGCTGCGTGCTGATCGACGCCAATGCCGATGCCGACGCGGTCGCAGCGGAGGTCTGGAAGGCGCTGCGCGACCATCTGTTCACGCTTCCCGCGGCCGCGGCGACTACCGCATGAGCGCCCGCAAGACCGAACAGGAAATCGCCGTCCGGCATCCGCGCGAAACCGCGGAGCTGTTCGGCCATCGCGAGGCGGAAGCGGCCTTGCTCAATGCCTACCGCAGCGGAAGAATCCCGCATGCCTGGCTGATCGGCGGCCCGCAGGGCATCGGCAAGGCGACGCTGGCCTATCGGATGGCGCGGTTCGTGCTCGCCCACGCCAATCCGCTGGCGCCGTCCGTGCAGCGCGCCGAGACGCTCGCCGTCGATCCCTCCGATCACGTCGCGCGCCAGATCACGGCCGAGGCCCATGGCGGCCTCTTGGTGCTCGAGCGCGGCCTCAACGACCGCGGTGTGCTGCGCACCGTGATCACGGTCGACGAGACGCGGGAGACGATTTCATTTTTCGGCTCGACGGCGGCAGTGGACGGCTGGCGGGTCTGCATCGTCGACACCGTCGACGAACTCAATCCAAACGCGGCCAACGCGTTGCTGAAGATTCTGGAGGAACCGCCGCAGCGCTCGCTGTTCCTGCTGGTCAGCCATTCGCCGGCGCGGGCATTGCCGACGATCCTGTCCCGCTGCCGCAAATTGCCGTTGCGACCGCTTTCGACCGCCGACGTGGTCCGCGCGGCGGCGCTAGCTACCGACAAGGACGCCAACGACCCGGCCCTCACCGAGGCCGCAGAGGCATCGGAAGGCAGCATATCGCGTGCGCTGACACTACTCGGCGGCGATGCGCTGAAACTGCAGCAACGCACTGCGGCCCTGCTGGCGACCCTGCCCAAGGTCGATCCGCGCGAGCTGCACGCGCTGGGCGACGCGCTCGGCACCAGCGACCGCGTGGCGCTCGCGGCCTTCATCGACGGCATCGACCGCTGGATCGGCGAAAAGCTGCGCGCCGGCGACGCCAACGCGAATCTGCCGCGCCTTGCACGGCTGGCGGAGGTATGGGAAAAGATCGTCCGCGCCGCGCGCGACACTGAATCGTACAATCTGGAACGAAAACCACTGGTTTTTTCGGTTTTCGGAATGCTCGCGGAAGCGACGCGGTAGCACCGCCTGACATCCATCCAGACCAACTTGTTTGAATGACATTTGAGGGAATTCGCCGTGGCGACGTCTAAGAAGAAGGCTTCCAAAAAACACAAGGCGAAGAAGGCCCGCAAGGCTGCGCCCGCAAGCGCCAGCAAGAAGGCGACGGCGAAAAAGCGCACGGCGAAGAGCAAGCGCAGCGTGAAAAAGGCCGGCAAGACCGCGAAGCGGGTTGCCAAGAAGGCTTCCAAAAAAGCCGCGAAGAAGACGGCCAGAAAAACGGCCAAGAAAACAGCCAAGAAAACAGCGAAGAAAGCTGCGAGGAAAACGGTAGCCAAGAGGACGGTGGCCAGAAAAGCCGTTGCCGCGCCGAAGAAGGCCAGCGCGGTCGACCGGACTTCATCCGCCGAAAAGGCTCCAAAGACGGTTGCGCCGCGAGTCATTGCGCCGAAAATCGTGAAGCCTGCGCCCAAGCCGGTGCCCGCGCCGACGGCCGAACGCAACACCTACTTCATCACGACAGCCATCGCCTATCCGAACGGGCAGCCGCATATCGGCCACGCCTATGAAGCGATCGCAACCGACGCGCTGGCGCGGTTTCAGCGGCTCGACGGCAAGGACGTCTTCTTCCTGACCGGCACCGACGAGCACGGCCAGAAGATGATCCAGACCGCGACCGCCGAAGGCATGACCGCGGCCGAACTCGCTGCCCGCAACGCCGCCCGCTTCCGCGATATGGACCTGCGTCTGAACGTGTCGTTCGACCGCTTCATCCGCACCACCGAGCCGGCGCATCATCATTCGGTGCAGGTGGTCTGGAACCGGATCCAGCAGAATGGCGACATCTACATCGACGTCTATTCCGGCTGGTACTCGGTGCGCGACGAAGCCTATTACGCCGAAGACGAAACCGTCGTCGGCGAGGACAATGTGCGCCGCGGGCCGCAGGGCTCGCCGGTCGAGTGGGTCGAGGAGAAGAGCTACTTCTTCAAGCTCTCGGCCTATCAGGACCGGCTGCTGGCGCTGTATGAGAACCAGCCCGATTTCATCGGGCCGGATTCGCGCCGCAACGAGGTCATCAGTTTCGTCAAAGGCGGGCTGAAGGACCTGTCGATCTCGCGCACGACCTTCGACTGGGGCATCAAGGTACCGAACGACCCCGAGCATGTGATGTATGTCTGGCTCGACGCGCTGACCAATTACATCACCGGCGTTGGCTTTCCCGACGAGAGCGATCCGAACTGGCGCTACTGGCCGGCCGACGTCCACATCATCGGCAAGGACATCATCCGTTTCCATGCTGTGTACTGGCCGGCGTTCCTGATGTCGGCCGGCATTCCCGTGCAGAAGCGGGTTTACGCGCACGGCTTCCTGTTCAGCAGGGGCGAGAAGATGTCGAAGTCGGTCGGCAATGTCGTCGACCCCTTCAACCTGGCCGACCAGTATGGCGTCGACCAGATGCGCTATTTCTTCCTGCGCGAGGTGTCGTTCGGGCAGGACGGCAACTACAACCATGAAGCCATCGTCGCGCGCATCAACGCCGATCTCGCTAACGGTCTCGGCAACCTGGCGCAGCGCTCGCTGTCAATGATCGCCAAGCAACTCGGCGGCGTAATGCCGGAACCCGGCGACTTCACCGACAGCGACAAGGCGATGCTGGCGATGGCGGACGGTATGCTGGAGCCATCGCGGACCGCGATGGCGACCCAGCAGATCCATCAGTGGATTAATACCGTCTGGGCGGTGGTCGCCGAAGGCGACCGCTATTTCGCCGGCGAGCAGCCGTGGGCGCTCGCCAAGACCGATCCGGCGCGGCAAAAGACGGTGCTGTACGTCACCGCCGAAGTGGTGCGTCAGATCGCAATCCTGGCCCAGCCGGTAATGCCGGATGCGTCGGCAAAACTGCTCGACAGCCTCGGCGTGCCTGCGGATGCGCGCGACTTCAAGGCGCTGGGCACGCGGATCGTGGCCGGCACGGCGTTGCCGGCGCCGGTCGGCGTGTTCCCGCGCTATGTCGAGCCCAAAGTCGATATCAAGGCAGATTGAGCGGTCGCATTCCATGCTCGTCGACAGCCACTGCCATCTCGACTTTCCGGATTTTGCCGAGGACCTCGACGCCATCGTGGCGCGCGCCGAGACCGCCGGCATCGGCCGTATCGTCACCATCTCGACCCGGGTGAGGCGGCTCGGCGGGCTGCTGGCCATCGCCGAGCGGTTTCCCAATGTCTATTGCTCGGTCGGCACCCACCCGCATAACGCCGACGAGGAAGACGGCATTCCACCCAGTGAGCTGATCGAACTGGCGAAGCATCCGAAGGTCGTGGCGCTCGGCGAAGCGGGGCTGGATAATTTCTACGAGCACGGCTCCAGCGGCGCGCAGGAGCGCGGTTTTCGCGCGCATATTGCGGCGGCCCGCGCCACCGGCCTGCCGCTGGTCATTCACACCCGCGAGGCCGACGAGGAGTGCGGCCGCATCCTCGAAGAGGAAATCGCCGCGGGACCGTTCAAGGCCGTGCTGCATTGCTACACCGGCGGCCGCGAGCTGGCGATGAAGGCGATTTCGCTGGGCCTTTCGATCTCGTTCACCGGCATTCTGACGTTCAAGAAGTCCGAGGCGTTGCGCGAACTCGCGGCCGAACTGCCGGCGGACCGCATCATGGTCGAGACCGACTCGCCATATCTCGCGCCGGGCAAGTTTCGCGGCAAGCGCAACGAACCGTCCTACGTCGTCGAGGTCGCAAAAGTGCTGGCGGAAACGCGCGGGGTGTCGCTGGAGGAAATTTCACGGCAGACCACCGAAAACTTCTTCCGCCTGTTCTCCAAGGTACCAGCGCCGAAGGCGGTCGCATGACGCTGACGCTGACAATTCTCGGCTGCGGTTCCTCGGCCGGTGTGCCGCGCCCGGCGCTGGGCTGGGGCGCCTGCGATCCCAACAACCCGAAGAACCGCCGCCGTCGCTGCTCGTTGCTCGTGGAGCGCACCGGCGGGCACGGCACTACGCGGATCGTGATCGACACCTCGCCGGACCTGCGCGAGCAGTTGATCGACGCCGAGGTCGACCATATCGACGCGGTGTACCTGACTCACGAACATGCCGACCAGACCCACGGGATCGACGATTTGCGTTCGGTCGTGATGCACCAGCGGCGGCGCATTCCGGTTTATTTCAACCAGTCGACCGCCAAGGACATCATGGCGCGGTTCTCGTACTGCTTCATCTCGCCCGAGGGCAGCGACTACCCGCCGATCCTGACGCGCCATTCGATCGAGGCCGGCGAGAGCCACACCACCGAAGGGAAGGGCGGTCCAGTGAAGCTGGAGGCCTTCCTGGTTCATCATGGCAAGATTCCCGCGCTCGGTTTTCGGGTCGGCGGCGCAGCTTATACGCCCGACCTGCACGACATTCCCGAGGAGAGCTTTCCGGCGCTGGAAAACCTCGATCTCTGGATCGTCGACGGCCTGCGCTACGCTGGCCATCCCAGCCATTTCAGCGTCAGCGACGCGCTCTCATGGATCGAGCGCTTCAAGCCGCGCCGCGCCGTCATCACCAACATGCATTCCGACCTCGATTACGAAGTGCTGCGGAAGGCGCTGCCGGCCGGCGTGATCCCGGCCTATGACGGCATGCGGTTGACGCTGGATCGTGCAGGTTGAGCCTGGTTCGACGCTGTGACGCCTGTTGCCGGCAAAAGGAGTGGTTCGATGATCGCTCTGTTCTTTGAAGTTCAGACCCGGCCGGGCCACCGGGATCAATATCTCGACCTCGCCGCATCGCTGCGGCCTGCGCTCGATGCGATGGGCGGCTGCCTCTTTATCGACCGGTTCAGCAGCCTGAGCCGTGAAAACCTGCTGCTGTCCTATCAGATCTGGCAGGACGAAGGCGCGATGACGGCATGGCGGGTTCACGGCTACCATCACGAGGTCCAGACCATCGGCCGCGAAAAGGTGTTTTCGGACTATCGAATTCGCATCGCCCAGGTGATCCACGAGGAAAGGCCGGGGCAGCCGGTCTGGCAGCCGGAGCGGCGCACGCCGTACAACGATCCGGCGCGGCGCCATCCGACCTTTGTGCTGGTCGCGGAATCGAAGCGCGCCGAACTTCCGGTGCAGACCGAGTGGCGCCGTGATTCCTTCAACAGCGTCTACCACGACGGCACTTTCGCGCATTTGATCGATGTGCCGGATCAACAGGCCGGTGTCGAGTTGGGCCGCCGTCTACTGAAGGACCCGACGACGGAATATTTCCGCATCGTCGAGGTCATGCGCGACTACGGCATGTACGAGCGAGCCGAAGCGCCGCAGTATTATCCGCCGGTGGAACGTAGCCCTTAAATCCGTCGTCCCGGCGAACGCCGGGACCCATACCGCGTGATGTCTCGGCTTAAAAAAGCTGTTCGACGACCTGTCGAAACCACAAACGCCTGTGGTTATGGGTCCCGGCTCGCGCTTCGCTTGGCCGGGACGACAGCTACGCCGAAATCGCCTTGGCCGAGCCCACTTGATTGCGCAGCAGGAACTTCTGGATCTTGCCGGTCGACGTCTTCGGAATGACACCGAACACCACCGCCTTCGGCGTCTTGAAGCCGGACATGTGGCTGCGGCAGAAGGCGATGATCTCGGCCTCGGTCGCCTTGGCACCGTCCTTCAGTTCGACGAAGGCGCAGGGCACTTCGCCCCATTTGGAATCCGGCTTGGCGACGACCGCGGCGAACAGCACCGAGGGATGCTTGTAGAGGACATCCTCGACCTCGACGGATGAGATATTCTCGCCGCCTGATATGATGATGTCCTTGGAGCGGTCCTTGATGATGACATAGCCGTGCGTGTCGAGCACGCCGAGATCGCCGGTGTGAAACCAGCCACCGGCAAAGGCTTCCTCGGTGGCCTTCTCGTTCTTCAGATAGCCTTTCATCACGATATTGCCGCGGAACATCACCTCGCCGATGGTCTCGCCGTCGCGCGGCACTTGCCGCATGGTTTCGGGATCGATCACGGTGACGCCTTCCTGCAGCGGGTAGGGCACGCCCTGCCGGCGCTTGAGCTGGGCGCGCTGGTCGGCTGGCAGATCGTCCCAGCCGGGCTGCTCGGCGCAGACCGACGCCGGGCCATAGACCTCGGTCAGCCCGTAGACATGCGTCAGCTTGATGCCGATATTCTCGGCGCCTTCAAGCACGGCCACCGGCGGCGCCGCGCCTGCGATCAGGCCGACCACCGGACGCGCCTTGGCGCCCTTCGGCGCACCGGGCGCATTGATGAGGGTGTTGTAGACGATCGGCGCGCCGGCCATGTGGGTGACGCCATGCTGCGGGATCAGCTCGAAGATCTTCGCCGGATCGACCTTGCGCAGGCAGACATTGATGCCGGCGGATGCCGCGACCGTCCACGGAAAGCACCAGCCGTTGCAGTGAAACATCGGCAGCGTCCAGAGATAGACCGGATGCTGGCCGAGATTGGCGGCCAGGATATTGCTGACGGCGTTTAGGTAAGCGCCGCGGTGATGGGTCACGACACCCTTTGGATTGCCCGTTGTGCCCGAGGTATAGCTCAGCGCGATCGCGTCCCACTCGTCGCCGGGCGGCCGTGCCACGAAGCTGGGATCGCCTTGGGCTACCACCGCTTCATATTCGAGTTCGCCAATGCGCTTGCCGCCCGCGAACGCCGCATCGTCGACGTCGACAACGAAGGGTTTTGGCCCCGCCATCAACGTCAACGCTTCCGCGATCACGCCGGAAAACTCCGGGTCGACCAGAATGATTTTTGCGCCGCCATGGTCGAGCTGGAACGCGATCGATGAAGCATCGAGCCGGATGTTGAGCGCGTTCAGCACGGCGCCCGCCATCGGCACTGCGAAATGCAGTTCGTTCATCGCCGGGATGTTCGGCAGCATCGCCGCCACCGTATCGCCATGGCCGATGCCGCGGCCGGCGAGCCAGGACGCAAAGCGCCGGCAGCGGTCGTAGGTCTCCGCCCAGGTAAAACTGCGGCCTTCATAGACGGTGCTGACGTGATCCGGGTAGACCGCAGCACTCCGGGCCAGGAAGCTCAGCGGCGTCAGCGGCACATAGTTCGCCGGCGTCTTCTGCAATCCGATTGTGTACTGGTTCTGGGCTGCGCTCATCGGCTCCGTCCCATTGGCAAAGTTGACGTTACAGGAACCCGATCGAAATCCACGGGAAGATCGCCACGATAATCAGGCCGATCATCAGCGCCAGCAGGTAGCCCCAGATCGGCTTGATCCCCTCGGCCGGATCGACCTTTCCGATGGCGCAGGCGGCATAATAGCCGACCCCGAACGGCGGCGCGAACAATCCGATCCCCATCGCCAGGATGATGATCATCGCGTAGTGCACCTCGTGGACGCCGACGGCGCGCGCGATCGGGAACAACAACGGCCCGAACAGCACGATCGCCGGAATGCCCTCCAGCACGCTGCCGAGCACGACAAAGGCCACGATCGACACCGCGATGAAGGTCGCCGAACCGCCGGGCAGGCCGGTCATGGCTGAAGCCAGCGCCCGCGAGAAGCCTGATTGCGTGAGGCCCCAGGCCATGCCGGTGGCGCAGCCGATGATCAACAGGATCGCGCCCGACAGGCACGCGGTCTCCACCAACATTGGCACGATCCGCCGCCACTCGAACTTGCGGTAGATCAAAAGGCCGTAAACCAGAAAGCCGACGATGAAGGCATAGATGATGCCGATGGTGGAGACTTCGGTCGCGGTTGCGATGCCTTCGACCACGGCGTAGCGGATCACGAACGGCAGCGCCAATGCGGGCAGGGCGATGACGAAGGCGCGGCCGATCTCGCGGCCGCTCGCCTTGGTGACGTGCTCGAGGTTTTCGCCGCGGTAACGCCACCACACCAGCGCCGACAGCGTGATCGCCAGCACCACGCCCGGCAGCAATCCGCCGGTGAACAAGGCGGCAATCGACACGCCGGTGACCGAACCGATCGTGATCAGCACCAGGCTCGGCGGAATGGTTTCGGTCTGCGCGCCGGTGGCGGCGAGCAGGGCGACCAGATCGCCCGGCTTGGCGCCGCGCAGCTTCATCTCCGGAAACAGCACCGGCGCCACGGCGGCCATGTCGGCGGCCTTCGAGCCGGAGATGCCCGACACCAGATACATCGCGCCGACCAGCACGTAATGCAGCCCGCCGCGGACATGGCCGAGCAGGCTCGCCAGGAAGCCGACCATCGCCCGCGCCATGCCGGTCATCTCGATCAGGAGTCCTAAGAACACGAACAGCGGCACCGACAGCAGGATCAGGTGGCTCATGCCCTCGTCCATGCGCCCGATCAGCACCATCAGCGGCGTGCGCGTCGTCAGCGCCAGATAGCCATAGGTCGCAAGGCCAAACCCGAACGCAATCGGCACGCCGGCAAACACGCAGAAACCGGCGACGCCGACAAAGAAGATGATGAGGTTGAGATTGCCGAGCGGTTTCAGCGTTCCCTTCAACAGCCAGAACACGGCGATGACAACAGCAACCGACAGGATCGCGCGCAGCACCATCCAGAGATCGCCGGCCCGCAGCAGCCGCAGAAACGCGAACAGGCCCATCAGGCAGATGCCGACCGGCAAGGCCGCGGCGCGCCAGCTATTGGAGATCTGCAGCGCCGGCGTCGTGATGAAACTTTCCTCATAGGCATAGTCGTAGGACGGCCATACGATCATCAACAGGAACGCCAACGCGGCGCAGGTCGCGACCAAGTCCAGATAGGCGCGCATCGCCGGCCGGGCGCTGGCGACGATCGCCGTCATGCGCATGTGCTCGACGCGCCGGAATGCGACCGCGGAGCCCAGCATCGCCAGCCACAGGAACAGGATCGACGCCAGTTCGTCCGACCAGATCAACGGACTGTGCAGCACGTAGCGCGACACCACGCCGGCAAACAGGATCACGATTTCGGCGACCACCAGAAAGGCCGCCGGAATCTCCACCAGGATTCCGAGGAAATGTTCGACCGACGCCAATCCAGAACGGCGGCGAGGGGACCTTGCGGTCACCTCGCCGGGCGCGATCTCGGTCAATTCGGCATGAGCCATGACGGCCCCCTGCACTTATACTTACGAGAGTTTGCCGACCGACTTTTCCAGGATTTCCCAGGCCTTGTCGCCGTATTTGCCCTTCCATTCCGCGTAGAAGCCGGCGGAACGGAGTTTTTCCCGGAACGGCGCCACGTCAGGCTGGTTGAAGACCAGGCCCTTGCCGGCCAGTTCTTCGCGGACGGTGATGTTGAGCTTCTCGGTATCGGCACGCTCCTTGACCGCGGCGGCGTTAACGTTCTTGGCGACGATGGTCTTGATGTCATCAGGCAACGCCGCCCAGGCACGGCGGTTCATCAGGAACCAGAAACCGTCCCACATGTGGTTGGTCATCGAGCAGTATTTCTGCACTTCGTAGAGTTTTGCGGTCGAGATCAGCGCCAGCGGATTTTCCTGACCTTCGACGATCTTGGTCTGCAGCGCCGAATAAACTTCGCTGAAATTGATCGAGGCGGGCGAGGCGTCGAACGCCTTGAACATCGAAGTCCACAGCGGCGAAACCGGCACGCGGATCTTGAAGCCCTTGTAGTCGTCCGGACCATTGATCGGCTTGGTCGACGACGTGGTCTGCCGAAAACCGTTGTCCCAGATCTTGTCCATGACCTCGAGGCCGGCCTTGTTGATCTCGCCACGCACATAGGCGCCGAGATCGCCGTCCATGGCCGCCCAGACCGACGGGTAGTCCTTGAACGCGAAGCCGACGCCGTTGATCGAGGCCGCCGGCACCAGGGTGGCCAGGATCAGTCCGGACAGCGTGAAAAACTCGATGCCGCCGGAACGAACCTGGCTCAGCATGTCGGTGTCGGAACCGAGCTGGCTGTTCGGGAAAACCTGCATGTCGAACCGGCCGCTGGTCTCGGCCTTGATCGCGGCGGCCATCTCGCGGGCGCGCGTCATGAACGGATGCGATTCCGGAAGATTGTTGGCAAATTTGTAGGTGAATTCGGCCGTCTGGGCCCGCGCCACCATGGGTGCGCCAATGCCGCCCAGAACCGCTGACGCAGCGGATGCCTTCAGAAGCGTGCGTCGTGAAAAGCTCATCTGTTTCTCCCTTGAGGCTTTTTGTTCTTGAGATGCAATTCTATACGGACCTGACGCCATCAGGTCATCAGCGATCTCGCATTCGCGTCGGCTTATTGCAGCGGACACGAGCCACGGCAACATCGGCTTTAGGACCAAGTGACGCGTGCGAAGGCCACGGAGCGATCGAGACCGTGGATGGGATACAGATGGCTTCAGCCAAGCCGACGAACCAGCGCCAATCCTGAGGGCGTCTGGAAGGAAATCCGGCTAAATATCTGATCTAATTATAGATATAAATATTCCATAATATACCTTATGCGAATTACAGATATGGCCGTTGGGTTTTGCGGGTATGCTCCGGACCAACGCCCCTGCGATCGTCGGATGCGTATCGGGCTACAGGAGAAACGACAGCGCCGCCTCGCAACGGTCTTCGATCTTCAGGGTCAGCAAGTCGTCTGCGCGCGTCCGGCCGAGATTGACGGCGGCGATCGGAATACCGCGCCGTGCTGCCGCCTGAGCGAACCGGAACCCCGAATAGACCATCAGGGACGAACCCACGACCAGCATCGCGTTGGCCTGCTCCAGAGCCTCCATAGCCAAGGCAATCTGATCTCGCGGAACGCTTTCGCCAAAGAACACGACGTCAGGCTTCATGAGGCCGCCACAAGAAGCGCAAGGCGGCACGGCAAAGCCCGAGAAGTCCATATGGTCGAGTTCGGCATCGCCATCCGGCAACGCAGCTGCATCCAGGCCAGCCCAGGGCGCGTTGAGGCGGACCAGATCTTCCTGGAAGTCGGCACGGCGCCGGGCGGCCGAGCAGGCCATGCAGCGGACCAGATCGAGGCGGCCATGAAGGTCGATCACCACCCTGCTCCCGGCGGCCTGGTGCAATCGGTCCACATTCTGGGTGAGGAGCATCTGGCTGCGGCCGGCTGCCTCGAGACGCGCCAAGGCGTGATGCGCATCGTTGGGACGGGCTTGTCCGAAGCGCCGCCAGCCGATCATGCTGCGGGCCCAATAGCGGCGCCGGGTGGCATCGTCGGCGACAAACGCCTGGAAGCGCACGGGCTGTGTCCGTTTCCAGCTGCCATCGGCATCCCGATAGTCGGGAATCCCCGAATTCGTGCTGCATCCGGCGCCTGTCAGAACGAACAGTCGATCGTGACGCCGGACGAATGCTTGGAGGTCGCTGTTTGGCATTTCGAACGATATTTAATCGTTCGCTGCCCGCATTGCCATGCTGTCCGGCCCGAACGCCCGAACAGTTTACGCCCCACGCGGTGCTCAAAATCGCCTATATCTGTACCGGCTGAAACGGCGCTTGCGAACAGGACTTGCCATGAACATGACGGTCTCGGCCGACGCTTACGCGCCGCGTTACATCAAGCTGAATGCGCGCGACAACGTCGCCATCATCGTCAACGATTTCGGCCTGCCCGCCGGGACCAAATTCGGCTGCGGCCTCGAACTGCGCAACTTCGTGCCACAGGGCCACAAGGTGGCTTTGGCTGACATCGCGCAGGACGCAGCGATCGTGCGCTACGGTGAAATCATCGGCTATGCGCTGCAGCCGATCATGACCGGCGAATGGGTCGAGGAAGCCCGGATCCGGATGCCGGAGGCGCCGGACCTCGACAAGCTCGAGATCGCCAACGCAGTGCCGGAGACGCAACCTCCCCTGACCGGCTACACGTTCGAAGGCTTTCGGAACGCGGACGGCTCGGTCGGCGTCAAGAACATCCTCGCCATCTCGACGTCGGTGCAATGCGTCTCCGGCACGCTGGAATTCGCGTTGAAGCGGATCAAGGCCGAACTGCTGCCACGCTATCCCAATGTCGACGATGTCGTGGCCGTGACCCATGCCTATGGCTGCGGGGTCGCCATCAATGCGCCCGACGCGATGATCCCGATCCGCACCCTGCAGAACATTGCGAGGAATCCGAATTTCGGCGGCGAGGTCATGGTGGTCGGCCTCGGTTGCGAAAAACTTGCCCCCGAGCGGTTGATCCCGGAAGGCAGCCCGTCGCACCTGACGCGGCTGCAGGACGAAGGCAATCAGAGCTTTGGCGACATGGTCGAGACCATTTTCAAAATGGCCGACGCCCGCCTGAAGGTCCTGAACCAGCGCAAGCGCGAGACCTGCCCCGCCTCCGACCTCACCGTCGGCCTGCAATGCGGCGGCAGCGACGCCTTTTCCGGCGTCACCGCCAATCCCGCGCTCGGATTCGCTTCCGATCTGCTGGTTCGAGCCGGCGCCACGGTGATGTTTTCGGAAGTGACCGAAGTGCGCGACGCCATCGAGCTATTGACGCGCCGCGCCGTCAACGCCGACGTCGGGCGCGCGCTGGTGCGCGAGATGGACTGGTACGATGCCTATCTGGCGCGCGGTGGCGCCGATCGCAGCGCCAACACCACGCCGGGCAACAAGAAAGGCGGCCTCGCCAACATCGTGGAGAAGTCGCTGGGCTCGATCGTCAAGTCCGGCTGCAGCGCGATCTCGGGCGTGATCGGCCCCGGCGAGCGCGCGCATACCAAAGGCCTGCTGTTTGCCGCGACGCCGGCCAGCGATTTCGTCTGCGGCACCCTGCAGCTCGCCGCCGGCATGAACCTGCAGGTGTTCACCACCGGGCGCGGCACGCCTTATGGCTTAGCTGAAGCGCCCGTCATCAAGGTCTCGACGCGGACCGAGTTGGCCCGGCGCTGGTCGGACCTGATCGATTTCGACGCCGGCCGGATCGCCAGCGGCGAAATCACCATCGAGGAAGCCGGCTGGGAACTGTTTCACTTGATCCTGGATGTCGCCAGCGGCCGCAAGCAGGTCTGGGCCGACAAATGGGGCCTGCACAACGATCTCGTGTTGTTCAACCCTGCCCCGGTGACGTGAACCGCTTGCCTAGCGTCCTCTGAACCGCGGCTTGCGGCGCTCAAGAAACGCGCCGACGCCTTCCTTGTGATCCTCGGACAGGCTGGCCAGCGCGAACTGGTCGAGGTCCATATGGCTGGCTAGATCGTCGAGCGCGTGTGCGAGCCGATTGACGGTGAGCTTGGTCATCGCGACCGAGATCGGCGGTTGGGCCGCGACCTTGCCGGCGAGCGCCATCGCGCTGTCGAACGCCTTGCCGGGATCGGCCACCTCCTCCACCAGCCCCCATTCGTAAGCCTCGGCCGAGGAGATGCGCTGGTCCGCGAGAATCACGGCCTGCTTGGTGCGTGCCGGTCCCATCAGGTGCAGCATGCGCGGCACGCTCTGCCAGCTCATGTTCATGCCGAGCCCGATCTCGGGCACACGGATGTGCGCATCGCGGGCCATGACGCGGAAATCCAGCGCTACCGCCAGCGCGACGCCGCCACCGACGCAAAAGCCTTCGATGGCGCCGATGGTGATCTGCTCCATCTCCTGCCACGCCCGCGTCAGCCGCGGCCCGAGCTTGAGATGCCGGCGCAGCGCGCCGAGATCCATGGTCTGGCGCGACTTGCCCTCGGGATCCCTGAGATCGAAGCCGGCGCTGAACGATTTGGCGCCGCCCGTCAGCACCACGACCGAGGTCTCCGCGTCGTCCTCAAAGCTGCGGGCCGCATCGGTGAGCTGGCGCAGCGCCTCCGGCGACAGCGCATTGATGCCGTCGCCACGGTCGAAACGCACGACCGCGATGCGGCCCTCGGGCCCGAGGCCTTTCTCGATGGTCACAAATTGCGTCAAGCGGGCCTCCCTGCCCTGTTCTTCTTGATTGGTATAGCGCTTACAGATGCCCGGTGCGTTCGCGCGCGGGCCTGCCTTCGGGCGCCGGCCACCGGATCGTAGTGCCGAGCGTGATCCAGTTGGCATTCTCGCCGGTGATGTTGTGGCCGTAGATCAGGTCGACCGAGAAAATCTCGTTGGGCCGGTAGCGCACGCCGGTCTGGAATCGCGGCCGCACCACGCTCGGAATATCGGATTGCCCGGCCTGGCCGTAGGCCTCGATGGTCCACTGCAAGGTGTCGGTGAACTTCCAGTCGAAACCGATCCCGTAGGTGAAGTAGTGCCGGTCGACGGTGCGGTCCCACAGCCAACCGCCGTTGAGATTGATGCGGGTGACCTCGGTCAGCCGGAACGTCGCCGGGATGGTCGCAAAGACGGTCTGGTTTTGCCCGGTCAAGGCATCGAACTGACCGCCGCCCGAAATCGAAAAGCCGAGCTTGCCGACGCCGGTCGGCTCCAGGTTCATCTTGGCCTTCGGCGCGAAGGTGGTGCTCCAGTCGCCGCCGCTGCGCGCCTCGTTGCTGAGCATGCTGAGTTCGACCGGCTTCAGCTTGAACGGATCGACCACGCAGGAGGGGTTGGCGACCATCGAAAAATCGGTGTTGGTCGCGGCCTGCATCCAGCTCTCGACCTTGCAGGAGCCGGTCTCGGAAATATCGGCGGCATCCACCGCATAGGCGCCATTCGCCGCCCGCGCAGCTCCAGCCGAAAACCCGGCCAAAATGACCGCTATCGCCGCTAGTCCGATGCGCCCTGCCCTGATCCCCATCGGAGAAACGTACCAGAGTCGCCGCCTCGACATGGCCCGGATTTTACGACTATCCTTGCGGCATGAGCGAACATGAACACGACCATCACCACCACGATCACGACCGTTCCGAACTGTCGGAGACCGAGCTGCGCGTCCGCGCGCTGGAGACGATCCTGACCGAGAAGGGCTATGTCGATCCGGCGGCGCTCGACGCCATCATCCAGGCCTATGAGACGAAAATCGGTCCCCACAATGGCGCGCGCGTCGTCGCCAAGGCCTGGACCGATCCCGCCTTCAAACAGGCGCTGCTGGATGACGCCACCAAGGCGGTGAGCACGCTCGGTCATGTCAGCCGGGTCGGCGACCATCTCGTCGCGGTCGAGAACACGCCACAACGCCACAACATGGTCGTGTGCACGCTGTGCTCCTGTTACCCCTGGGAAATGCTCGGACTGCCCCCCGTCTGGTACAAGGCGGCTCCGTATCGCTCACGCGCGGTCAAGGATCCACGGGGGGTGCTCGCGGACTTTGGCGTCAGCCTGCCGAAGGAAATCGAGATCCGGGTGTGGGATTCCACTGCCGAGACGCGTTTTCTGGTGCTGCCGATGCGGCCGGCCGGCACGGAAGGCTGGAGCGAGGCTCAACTGACTGAACTCGTCACGCGTGATTCGATGATCGGCACCGGCTTTCCAAAGACGCCGGGAGCGCCGTCATGAACGGCGTGCACGACATGGGCGGCATGGACGGCTTCGGCAAGGTCGAGCCGGAGCCGAACGAACCGATGTTTCACACCGAATGGGAAGCGCGCGTGTTGGCCATGGTGCGCGCGATGGGCGCGGCCGGTGCGTTCAATATCGATACGTCGCGCTTTTACCGGGAAATGTTGCGGCCGGACGTCTATCTCGGCAGTTCCTATTACAAGAAGTGGTTCCTTGGGCTCGAAGACCTTCTGGTCGACAAGGGCTTTATCTCCGCCGAAGATGTCGCTGCCGGACATGCGGTCCAACCGCCGAAGCCGCTCAAGCGCGGCAAGTTCGAGGTCGACGATGTCGAGCGCGTGATGGTGCGCGGCAAATTCGGTCGCACCGCGCCGGCCCCGGCGAAGTTCAAATCGGGCGATCGGGTGCGTGCCAGGAATATTCACCCGACAACACACACCCGGCTGCCGCGCTACGTCCGCGGCCATGTCGGCGTCGTCGAGCGCGACCACGGTTGTCATGTGTATCCGGATACGGCCGCCACCGACTCCGGCGAGAATCCGCAATGGCTCTACACGGTCGTGTTCGACAGCGTTGAACTATGGGGGCCTGATGCCGACCCGACCCTGAAAATATCCATCGACGCATTCGAGCCCTATCTGGAACTCGCATGATGGACGCCGCAGCGGCCCGCGCTACCGACCATGTGCCGGGCATTCCCCGTGACGAGGACGGTCCGGTGTTTCGTGAGCCTTGGGAAGCGCACGCCTTTGCCATGGCGCTGACCCTGCATGACCGCGGCGTGTTTACCTGGACTGAATGGGCCAGCGCGCTTGCGGCCGAGATCAAGCGCGCACAAGCCAATGGCGATCCCGACACCGGCGAAACCTACTACCGGCACTGGCTGGCGACGCTGGAAACTCTGGTAGCCGAAAAGGGCGTCGCGACATCCGAAACCCTAAATCGCTACCGCAACGCCTGGGACCACGCCGCCGACCGCACGCCGCATGGCGCGCCGATCGAACTGACGCAACAGGATTTCGGCTAGTCACGACTCCTCAAATCGTCATACCCGCGAAGGCGGGTATCCAGTATGCCGCGGCTTCTCTGCTCTAAATCAGCTATCTCGGATACTGGATCGCCCGCCTTCGCGGGCGATGACAATGCGAATATGCGGCGCACAGCTACTCTTCCGCATACTCCCGCCAGCCCTTGGCGCGCAACGCGCAGGCCGGGCATTCGCCGCAACCATAGCCCCAATCGTGCTGCGCGCCGCGCTCGCCGAGGTAACAGGTGTGGGAATGTTCGCGGATCAGATCGACCAGCCCTGCCCCGCCGAGTTCGTGCGCGAGTTTCCAGGTCGAGGCCTTGTCGAGCCACATCAGCGGCGTGTGCAGTTCAAAGTTTTTGGCCATGCCGAGGTTGAGCGCGGACTGCAGCGCCTTGATGGTCTCGTCGCGGCAATCCGGATAGCCGGAGTAATCGGTCTCGCACATGCCGCCGATGATGTGACGGATGCCGCGCCGGTAGGCCAGCGCCGCGGCGAACGTCAAAAACACCAGATTGCGGCCCGGCACGAAGGTATTGGGCAGGCCATCCGCGCCCATCTCGATCGCGACGTCGCGGGTCAGCGCGGTATCGGAAATTTCGGCCAACGTGGGAATCTCCAGTGTGTGGTTCTCGCCGAGTCTTGTCGCCCACTCCGGCCGCAGCGATGTGATGCCTGACAATAGCCGGTCGCGGCACTCAAGTTCGATGGCGTGGCGCTGACCGTAGCTGAAGCCGATCATTTCGACGCGCGCAAAGCGCTGCAACGCCCAGGCAAGGCAGGTGGTGGAATCCTGGCCGCCGGAAAACAGCACGAGCGCGGTTTCGGATTTGGATTGATCGCTCATGGTGTCCTTGGCCGACGCGCTCGCTCAGTGTGACTTGTCAATGTGAACTGCATCACGGAGTTCGCACAAAGTCGCGGGTATTTCTAGCTGCAAGCGTCGCCAACAATGGATTTCTGTCATGGGCTATTTCGACGGTCTCACCAGCGGCAGCTTCAAGACGGCGCAGGATGACCGCAAGCTGTTCTTTCCCTGGGGCGTGCTCGGCGGCGGGTACGCGATCGCCTCGGAGCAGGATTATCAGCGGCTGCGACAGCAAGTGAAAGCCTACATGGTGGTGACGCTGGTGCTGGTCATCGTATCCGGCATGTATGAGCCCTATCTCGCCCCGCTTGCTGTCGCCGCGCTGCTCGTTTGTTTCTATCTCGGCTGGATGTGGCGCGCGCTGCCTCGCATGGAACGCTCCGACGAAAAACTGTCCCTGCAGGAAAGCATGACGTCACAGGCCCGCGCGCATGGCCCGGTGGTGCTGTGGTTGCTGGAGATCGCTTGCATTGTCTTCGTCATGTCAGGCATCGCGATGCTGATATTCGATCCCGGCAACCGGCTCACCGCACTCCTTTGCACCGCCTTTTTCGGGCTTTGCGCCGCGAAGATTGCTCGCCTGATGGTGCTCCGGCGCCGCACGACGGCCACGCAGGTATAGCGGCCAATCGGTGGAAATCACGCTTGTTCCGGCTCGTTTTGCTGGGATCGGGCGGCTGCATGCGGCATAAGTTCCGAACCTCAAACGTTCGGTGCCGCATGACCCCTTCCCGCGATATTTCAAGACTGCTCGAAATCATGGCGGCGCTGCGCACGCCGGTGACCGGTTGCCCGTGGGACCTCGAACAGGACTTTGCGACCATCGCGCCCTACACCATCGAGGAGGCCTACGAGGTGGTCGATGCCATCGCGCGCGGCGACCTCGACGATCTCAAGGACGAGCTCGGCGATCTCCTGCTGCAGGTGGTGTTCCACGCCCGAATGGCGGAGGAGCAGAATGCCTTTGCATTTGGCGATGTGGTCGAAGCCATTTCGCGAAAGATGATCCGGCGGCATCCCCATGTCTTCGCCGACAAGGACGGCAAGTTGACACCCTCCCATGTCAAGGAAGCCTGGGACCGCATCAAGGCCGAGGAAAAGGCCGAGCGCGCCGCGCGCCGGCCGCAGCAACCTGCCGAACACAAATCGCTACTGTCCGGGATCAAGGCCGGCCAGCCGGCATTGACGCGCGCGATGGAATTGCAGCGTAAGGCGTCGACCGTCGGCTTCGACTGGAACGACCCGCGCGCGGTGCTGCACAAGATCCGCGAGGAGGCCGACGAGATCGAGGCGGCGCTCGATGGCGGCGATGCCGAAGAACTCGCGGCCGAAACCGGCGATCTCCTGTTCGCGCTGGTCAATCTGGCGCGCCATGTCGGCGCCGATCCCGAAACCGCGCTACGCGCCACCAACGCCAAATTCGAACGCCGCTTCGGCCATATCGAGCGCGCCTTGGAAGCCAAGGGCCGTTCGCTCGAAAATGCCTCGCTCGAGGAAATGGACGCCCTGTGGAACGAGGCGAAGGCTGCGGAGCGCAGCAGCGATTATAACAACGTGCCCCGCAGAATGAGCGCGGCTACGCCGAAGTAGATGACGAGGCCGGTGACGTCGACCAGCGTTGCGACAAACGGTGCGGACGCACTCGCCGGGTCGAAGCCGACGCGCTGCAGAATAAACGGCAGCATCGAGCCCGTCAGCGATCCGAAGGTCACGATGCCGACCAGCGCGGTTCCGACCGTGATCGCGACCAAGATCCAGTGTTCGCCGTAGTCGAAAATACCCAGCGTTTGCCAGATCGTTATTCTCGCTATTCCGATCAGGCCGAGAATGGCCCCGAGCGTCAGGCCGGTCGGCAGTTCGCGCACCGCGACCCGCCACCAGTCGCGCAGCCGAAGTTCGTGCAAGGCCAGGGAGCGGATCAGCAGCGATGTCGCTTGCGATCCCGAATTGCCGCCCGAACTCATGATCAGGGGAATGAACAGCGTCAACACGATGGCCTTCTCGAGTTCGCCCTGGAATGTCTGCATCGCGCTGGCCGTCAGCATTTCGGACAGGAAAAGCGCGCAGAGCCAGCCGCCCCGCTTCTTGATCATCTGGAGAAAACTGATCCGCAGATAAGGCTCGTCCAGCGCTTCCATGCCGCCGAACTTCTGAGCGTCTTCGGTCGATTCCTCGACGATGGCGTCGATGACGTCATCGACGGTGACGATGCCCAGCACATGGCCCGGTGCGTCCACAACGGCCACGGCGAGCAGATCATATTTCGATATCAGCCGCGCCGCATCCATGCGATCGGAATGCGGCCCGACGGTCAGCGGCTTGCGGGCGGGCGCCGCGGTCAGGACGTTGGCATGCGGATCGCCGGAGATCAGACGGCGTAGCGGCACCGCCTGGATCAGCGTCTTCTTGACGGGATCGACGACGAAGATGGAATAGACGGTTTCGCGGGTGCGCTCGACCATCCGGATGTGATGCAGCACCTCCGCGATGGTCCAGTTCGAGGGCACGCTGACGAACTCGGTCGTCATGATGCTGCCGGCGCTGCGCTCCGGATAGGCCAGCAGTTCCGAGACCGTGGTCCGGGTTTCCTGGTTCAGGCCATTTAGCAGCGTGGTCCGGAGCGGCTCGATCAGTTCCTTGAAAATATCCGCCGCGCGATCCGCCGACACGGCTGACAACAGAGCGACGGCCGTCTCGGTCGGGAGTGCGGCGATGATCTCGCAGACATTGTCAATACCGGGCTGATCGAGCACCTCGACAGCCTTTTCCGAAGACAAATGCTGAAGGATTTCGGCGGCAGCTTCCGGCGGCCGGGCGTTGAGCGCCACAATGATATCCGGCGCCCTTTCGAGCGCGAGATCGCCTGCCGCATGCGCGGCATGGTCGGCAGCAACGATCGTCTCGGAGGAATTCGACATCACGGACCTCACTCTTGGCGTCCGGAGCGGAATGGACCAAGCCCGCGCAAAACTCAAATACAAAGTGGATCGGTGGGGTCCGGACGCAGGATATCAAGGCCGCAGCCAGGTAATCCCGCTCCGGGTCACTCCGCTGTCACATTAGCTGTCAGGGGTGGCCCGGATGAGCCGGCCTCATGCCGCGCGCGGTACTGCCCCAAACCGCGAGACCACGATATCCCGCTTGGTCTCGTCGACGCGCACGGTCATGTCGAAGCGGTCGTCGTGCAACTCCTTGGCCAGAACCTCGGCATTGCGATGCAGCCAGCTGATGCCGGCACCGTCCGACGCCTCGATCGACAGGTCGAGTGTAATCCGGGTCGCGGCCAGCCGGTCCTCGATCGCGGTCAGCAGCGCTTCGATCCCCTCGCCGGTTTCGGCGGAGACCAGGAAGCACGGCCGCTCCGGCGGACGGCGGGCGGCAATGTTGCGCAGGTTCTCGCGCTCCTCGGGGTCGAAGCGGTCGATCTTGTTCCAGACCTCGAGCAGGCGGGCGCCGGCGTCGGGATCGATGCCGAGCTGGCGTAGCACGGCGTCGACATCACGCTCCTGCGCCTCCGCATCCTCATGCGAGATGTCGCGGACGTGCAGGATGATATCCGCCTCCAGCACCTCTTCCAGCGTGGCGCGAAACGCGGCGACGAGTTGCGTCGGCAGGTTGGAAATGAAGCCGACGGTGTCCGACAGCATCGCCTTGCCGCCATGCGGCAGGCTCAGCGCGCGCAGGGTCGGATCGAGGGTCGCAAACAGCATGTCGGCGGCCTGCACCTCGGCGCGCGTCAGCCGATTGAACAGCGTCGACTTGCCGGCATTGGTGTAGCCGACCAGCGCCACCACGCGGTACGGCACGCGCTGCCGTCCGGCACGGTGCAGCCGCCGCGTCGCCTGCACCTTCTTGATTTCGTTTTCCAGCCGCGTGATGCGGTCGCCGATCAGGCGGCGGTCGGCTTCGATCTGGGTTTCGCCGGGACCGCCCATGAACCCGAAGCCGCCGCGCTGACGCTCCAGATGGGTCCAGGACCGCACCAGGCGGCTGCGCTGATAGTTCAGATGCGCAAGTTCGACCTGAAGCGAGCCTTCCTTGGTCTTGGCGCGGCGGCCGAAAATTTCCAGGATCAATCCGGTGCGATCGAGCACCTTGGTGTTCCAGGCCTTCTCGAGGTTGCGCTGCTGGATCGGCGACAGCGCGCAATCCATCACCACCAGCTCGATATCGTGGCCCGCGATCAGACCGGTGATCTCCTCGACCTTGCCCTTGCCGAGATAGGTGGCAGGCCGGATCTGGCTGATCGGTGCGATCAGCGCTTCTACCACGGTCAACTCGATGGCACGCGCGAGCCCGGCGGCCTCGTCGATGCGCGCTTCGGAATCGCGCACGCCGTCGTTCGTCTGCGCATCGGCATCGCCGCGGCGCATCCGCACATACGGGCCGATGACAATCACCCGCCCGGTTTGCTGGCCCCCCGCCGACCTCGGTCGGTCGGCTTCCCCGTTACGGTCCAGGGGTTCCAATCAGGTCACTCTCACGCCGGAGCATCCTCGCCGCCCTCGAACAACTGGATCGGAGCGCCGGGCATAATGGTCGAAATCGCATGCTTGTAGACCAGCTGCGAATGACCGTCGCGCCGCAGCAACAGGCAGAAATTGTCGAACCAGGTGACAATCCCTTGCAGCTTCACTCCGTTGACCAGGAAGATCGTGAGAGGCGTTTTGGTTTTACGAACGTGGTTGAGGAAGGTGTCTTGTAGATTTTGTGCGCGGTCTGCCGCCATTGTTTTTATCCCGCCGTCTTGTGCTTCTTTTTATTAAACCGGTTGCTGCTCTCTAACGGAGCCTCCCCCGATCGCCGTCCACCCCTGAGATCCCCCTCCGGTTGGCTCGGCGGTACGATTAGAGGGCACGCGCGGTTTTTAGGCAAGCCGGTTCGCGCGTCACCCACGAGGAACCTGCTTTTCATTCTCCGCAAATGTACGGAAAGAGATGAATATTCCCAAGCAATTGCATGGATCGCTGCCCACGCCGCAATGACGGCAGGTTGGCTCTACCCCACGCCCAGTGCCTTCAGCTTGCGGTGCAGGGCCGAGCGTTCCATGCCGACGAATTCCGCGGTCCGCGAGATATTGCCGGAGAACCGGCTGATCTGGGCGATCAGATAATCGCGTTCGAAAACTTCCCGCGCCTCGCGGAGCGGCAACCCCATGATGTGTTCGCCGTTGTTGCTGGTCGGCATCGCCGGCACCATCGAACCGACGTCCTGCGGCAGCATGTCGGCCGTGATGATCACCTCGGGCCCGCCGCCCGCCAAAATCATCACACGCTCGACGTTGTTGCGGAGCTGGCGCACGTTGCCGGGCCAGACGTGCGACTGCAACACCGCCATCGCGTCCTGGCCGATCTGGCGTTTCGGCAAGCCGCTGGCCACCGAAATCTGGTCCATGAAATAGTCGATCAGCTCGGGAATGTCCTCGCGGCGTTCCGACAGCGGCGGTACCCGGATCGGCACCACCGAGAGCCGGTGATAAAGATCTTCGCGGAATCGCCCTTCCGCGATCTCCTCCTCCAGATTACGCGCGGTCGAGGAAATGATGCGGACATCGACATGCACCTTGACGGTGCCGCCGGAGCGCTGAAAGGTCTGATCCACCAGCACGCGCAGAATCTTGTTCTGGGTCTCGCGCGGCATGTCGGCGATTTCGTCGATGAACAGCGTGCCGCCATGGGCCTCTTCGAGCGCACCGGCCTTGCGCGCCTGTTCGCCGTTCGACTGCTCGATCCCGAACAGCTCGACTTCCATCCGCTCCGGCGTGATCGCGGCGGCATTGATCACCACGAACGGTCCTTCGGAACGGCTCGAGGCATGGTGCAGCGTGCGCGCCGCCAGCTCCTTGCCTGAACCGGAGGGGCCGACGATCAGAATTCGGCTGTTGGCCTTGGCGGCACGGTCGATGGTCTGGCGCAACTGGTTCATGCAGGCGGAGCGGCCGGTCAGAACGCTGGCGGCGGGCGCCAGCTGTTTCAGTTCCTTCACCTCGCGCTTGAGGCGCGAGGTTTCCAGCGCCCGTGTCGCGACCAGGATCAGCCGGTCCGACTTGAACGGCTTTTCGATGAAGTCATAGGCGCCGCGCTTGATCGCCGCGACCGCCGTTTCGATGTTGCCGTGGCCGGAGATCATCACCACCGGCACGTCGGCGTGATCCTTCTTGATCTGCTCCAGCAACTGCAGGCCGTCGAGCTTGGAGCCCTGCAGCCAGATATCGAGGAACACCAGATGCGGGCGCCGGTTGGCAATTTCCGTGAGCGCCGAATCGCTGTCGCGCGCCGTCCGGGTCTGAAAACCCTCATCATCAAGAATACCCGCAACGAGATCGCGGATATCTGCCTCGTCGTCGACAATCAGAATGTCACTGGCCATGGGTTACACCTGTCTTGTCAGTTGCCGGTTGCGGCTTCGGTTTTTGTTTCATCATTGGTCGTAGGACCCGCCTCTGTGGTTCCGGAGGTGGACATCTTTGTTTCGCCGCCGCGCTCGCTCGTCGGCGGCGCCTGCTCTTTCGCTTCGCCCTTCGCAGCCTGCCCGGTGACGGAAAACCGCAGCCGCATCCAGGCGCCGCGCTGTCCGGGCCGGAAATCGGAGGCATCCTTGAGCTCGATGCGGCCGCCATGGTCTTCGAGCACGCGGCCGACGATGGCGAGCCCAAGCCCGGTGCCCTTTTGGCGCGTCGTCACATAGGGCTCCAGCAAGCGGGCGCGACTGACCTTGGGCAGACCGATGCCGTTGTCGATGACGTCGATCAGGATGTCTTCGTTCTCGCGCGCGGCGATGACATCGATACGACCCTTGCCGAGTTCTTCCGGCGGCACCTGTTCGATCGCTTCGGTCGCATTCTTGATGATGTTGGTCAGCGCCTGCGAAATCAGCCGGCGGTCGAACTGCGCCCGCATCGGGTCCTGCTTGATTTCGGCCACGATATCGAGGTCGGGATGCCCGACCTTCATCAGGAACACCGCCTGGCGCACGGTATCGGCGACGTCCTCGCCCTCCATGACCGGCTTTGGCATCCGTGCAAAGCGGGAGAATTCGTCCACCATCCGTC
Organism: Afipia sp. GAS231; assembly: GCF_900103365.1. NCBI lineage: Bacteria > Pseudomonadati > Pseudomonadota > Alphaproteobacteria > Hyphomicrobiales > Nitrobacteraceae > Afipia > Afipia sp. GAS231. The sequence goes on along the minus strand of NZ_LT629703.1, from coordinate 7,524,947 downwards.
TGATATCGTCAACCTGTCGCACGATGGTATCGGTACACTGCTCGAAGATGCCCTTGTCCTCGACGATGACCTTGCCGAATTTGCGGCGGATGCGTTCGGCCGAAAGCTGGATCGGCGTCAGCGGATTCTTGATTTCATGGGCGATGCGGCGGGCAACGTCGCCCCAGGCCGAGGTGCGCTGTGCGGACACCAGATCGGTGATGTCGTCGAGCGTGATGATGTAGCTGTCGCGCGAATGGCTGGTCTGTTCGGCGCTGACGCGAACCGACAGGTTGCGCTCCTGGCCGTCGCGCATGATGGTGATCTGGCCCTGCACCAGGCGCTGGGTGCCCTCGCGCGCGGTTTTCATCATGTCATCGAGCTCGGGCAGCACGTCCGACAGCGGATGGTCCAGCGTCTCCGACTCGGCGTGGCCGATCAGCTTTTCGGCCGAACGGTTGAGGATGCCGACGCTGCCGGAAGCGTCGACGCCGATGATCCCCGCGCTGGCCGAGGACAGCACCGCCTCGATGAAGCGGCGGCGACTATCGATCAGGTCCGAGGCGCTGACCAGTTCGTCGCGCTGGGTGCGCAATTCCTGCGTCATCTTGTTGAAGGTCTGGCCGAGCTGGGCGAGATCGCCCTCGGATTTGTGGACCGGCACCTGGACGTGCAGGTCACCGGTCGACACGATATTGGCGGCGCTCATCAGGTTGCGGATCGGCGCCACCAGCCAGTTGGCGAAATTCAGCCCGATCAGCACCGACGCCATCAGGATGGTCAGCGCGATCACCGCGAACATCAGCGCGAACGCGACCTGAATACCGAGCCGCCGCGATTCGATCTGGGCGTATTCGGCGACGCTGGCCTCGGTCTGCTTGAGCTGCGCGACCACGCGGGGATCGAGCAGCCGCGCCACATACAGGAAGGTATTTTCGAAGGTCCGCAGCCGGATCACCGCCGCGACGTAGTTGGCTTCCGGAAATACCGCGATCTGCGGCTCGTTTTCATCGACATTGGTGAGGAATTCCGGCGCCGGCGTCGTGAACTGCTCCCGGATACCGGTCTGCGCCGTCTCCAGAATGCGCCCGTCCTTGTCGAGCAGCATGGCGCCCGGCAAATTGCGTGACGCCGCGTTGGCCGTCAGCAACTCCCTGAATGACCTGCGGTCCTGATCGAACAGGATTCGTTGCGCCGGATTGCCGAGATCGTTGGCCATTCCCAGGATGTCGCCGCGAATGAGCTGGGCGTGCTCATAGGTATAGGCACGGGCCACGATCAGCGAATTCTGCATGACCTCCTTGGTCGGGCCCGAGAACAGCCGGTCGAGGCCGCGGTCGATGGTGACGTTGGCGACAACAGCCACCAGCACCGCCGGCAACACCGCGATGACCGAGAACAGGCTGACGATCTGGACGTGGAGCCGCGCCGCCGCCCGTCCGCGACGCCGGGCCACGATCACCAGCCAGACTTCGCGGACGATAATGCCGACCAACAGCAGAATGGTGGCCGCATTGATCAGCAGGAAGGAATAGACGACGTGGCGGGTCGGCTCGATCGGCGTCAGGCCGCTCAGCACCATGAAGGTCAGGAACGCCGACAACAGGGCTATACCGACGGCAAACGGCGCCACCCACTTCCGCAGGATACCTCCCGTGGATTCGGTAAGCGACGGGTCGAATGATGGCGCCGAGGTCTCTGCGGTGGTCATTCCGGCAATCGGTGTGATGAATGGCTTAAGGTCCGCTGGCTGCGGACTGATGCATTCATATCACAATGTTGCCGAATTGCGACAATTCCGCGGCGTGCCTCGCTGCGAATTGATCGATCCCCAGCGGCTATCGGCTCCATGGCGCGGCAACCGACCTGCCGCGCACTGGAATGCCTCTAGCCGCCGCTCCGGTAGACCTGAATGTCGAGGTCCCGGATCTTCTTGCGCAGCGTATTGCGGTTTAGCCCGAGCAGGTCGGCCGCGCGGATCTGGTTGCCGCGGGTGGCTGCCAGCGCTGCCGTCAGCAGTGGCACTTCGATCTCTTTCAGGATGCGGTGGTAGAGGCCGGGCGGCGGCACGCCGTTTGGAAAGCCCGAGAAGTGCGAGGACAGATAGGCTTCCACGGCGCCGCCGAGATTCTCCACGCCCAAGGGAGCACTGCCGCCGGATGCGACCGCCGGCGGGGCCAGTTCGCCATCGATCACCGAGCCGGTGATGACGTCCTGCGGATAGAGTGCCGCCAGCCGTCGCGCGAGGTTTTCCAGCTCGCGCACGTTGCCCGGCCAGCGATGCTGCTTGAGGCGCTCCAGCGCCAGCGTGTCGAGTTTCTTCGGCGGCAGGCCGTCTTTTTCCGCCAGCGAGAAGAAATGCCTGATGAGATCGGGCAGATCTTCGATGCGTTCGCGCAACGGCGGCAGCCGCAGCGGCACCACGTTGAGACGGAAGAACAGATCCTCGCGGAACAGGCCCTGCTGAATCAGGATGCGCAGATCCTTGTTGCTGGCGGCAACGATTCGCACGTCGGTCTTGATCGGGGTCCGGCCACCGACGGTGGTGTATTCGCCCTGCTGCAGCACGCGCAGCAGCCGCGTCTGCGCCTCCATCGGCATGTCGCCGATTTCGTCGAGAAACAGCGTGCCGCCTTCGGCCTGTTCGAAGCGGCCGGAGGCGCGGGTGTTGGCGCCGGTAAACGCGCCGCGCTCATGACCGAACAATTCGGACTCGATGAGGTCGCGCGGGATCGCCGCCATGTTGACCGCGACGAACGGGCCGTTGCGGCGCTTGCCGTAGTCGTGCAGCGCGCGCGCGACCAGTTCCTTACCGGTGCCGGACTCGCCGGAGATCATCACCGTGAGGTCGGTCTGCATCAGCCGCGCCAGCACCCGGTAGATTTCCTGCATTGCCGGCGAGCGGCCGACCAGCGGGATCGAATCGAATTCGCCCTCGTCGGGGGCATTGGCCACCCGCTCCTTGGGCTCCGCCAAGGCGCGGCCGACGATGGTGATCAGCTCCTTCAGGTCGAATGGTTTCGGCAGATATTCGTAGGCGCCGCGCTCCGAGGCCCGGATCGCCGTCATGAAGGTGTTCTGCGCACTCATGACGATGACGGGTAGGTTCGGCCGCATCTTCTTGATCCGCGGCAGCAGATCGAACGCGTTCTCGTCGGGCATCACCACGTCGGTGATGACGAGATCGCCCTCGCCCTGGCTGACCCATCGCCACAGCGTCGCCGCGTTTCCGGTCAGGCGCACCTCGTAGCCGGCGCGCGAAAGAGCCTGGTTCAGAACCGTGCGGATGGCGGTGTCGTCATCAGCGACTAGAATACTACCTGCGGGCATTGTTTCTCCTCATCTTGCTTTCTCTGAGGCAGGCGACGGCGTACCCGAAACGTCGTCGCGATTGCTGTGATCGAAATGTTTGGTGGGATGGAACATCGGCAGCAGCACGCGGAACGTCGTCTTCCGCGGCTGGGATTCGCATTCGATGATGCCGCCGTGATCGCCGACGATCTTGGCGACCAGCGCCAGCCCAAGCCCGCTGCCGGTCTGCTTGGTGGTGACGAAGGGGTCGAACAGGTTCGGCAGCAGATCTTCCGGCACGCCGGAGCCATTGTCCTTGACGCAGAATTCGAGCGGCAGCGACACCCGCGATTTCTTGCCGGGTATCGACAGCCGGACGCCGGGCCGGAACGCGGTGGTGAGCTGGATTTCCGCGTCGCTGCCGAGATCGACGACCGCTTCGGCGGCGTTCTTGACGAGGTTGAGGAATACCTGGATCAACTGGTCCTGATTGGCCAGCACCGGCGGCAACGACGGATCGTAGTCCTCGATGAAGCGGATGTTGCGGGCAAAGCCGGACTGCGCCAGCCGTTTGACGTGGTCGAGCACGGAATGGATGTTGACCGGGCCGCGCGCCACCGGGCGATCGTCGCCGAACACTTCCATGCGGTCGACCAGCGTCACGATGCGGTCGGCCTCGTCGCAGATCAGTCGCGTCAGCATGCGATCTTCGGATGACGCCGCCTGCTCCAGCAATTGCGCCGCACCGCGGATGCCGGACAGCGGGTTCTTGATTTCGTGCGCCAGCATCGCGGCCAGCGCGATCACCGAACGCGCCGCGCTGCGATGCGTCAGTTGCCGGTCCATCTTGTCGGCGATGGTGCGTTCCTGCAGCATGACCACGATGTGGCCGGGCCGCTCGGTCAGCGGAGCGACGTGAAGATCGACCTGCCGATCGCCGCCGATCCGCGGCGTGCCGAGATCGACCTTGTATTCGTTGACCGGCGAGCCGCTCGACCGCACCTGATCGATCAGCGCCAGCAGCGGACTGCCGAACGGCACCAATTCCTTCAGCGACTGCCGCCGCAGGAACTGCGTGGAAATCTCGAAAAAGGATTCGGCGGCGATGTTGGCATCGACGATGCGGCCGTCCGGCGCGACCAGCAGCACGGGATTGGGCAATGCGTTGAGGATCGCATCGCTGTCGGTGGGCAGTGACCGGCGATGTTCTGCGGCTGACGTCATGCAGCGGCACTCCAAGCAAAATCGTCGAACGCGTCCTGGAGCGATCGGTGCACGCGGTGCGGATCCTCCGACGTCAAAATCTTCTGCCGCCAGCCCTTCAGCGTCTCCGCCGGGGCGCGGCTGCACTGCGCCGCAACCTCCAGCGCCCAGCCGAGATGTTTTCGCGCGTGCCTTAGCCCGATGCGCAATCCGTAATGTCGACAGACTTCGTCATAAAGCGCGGTGATGTGCGCGAACTGTTCGGAGAGATGCGGAGCGGATTCGGCTTTGCCGGTTTCAAGCCGGCGGCCGATCTGGCCCGGCAACCACGGCTGGCCCTGCGCGCCGCGGCCGATCATCACGGCATCGGCGCCCGACATATCAAGCGCGCGTACGGCCTTCTCGAACGACGTGATGTCGCCATTGACGACCAGCGGAACCGTGATCGCATCCTTGACGGCGCGCACCGCCCTCCAGTCCGCTTCGCCCTTGTAGAACTGACAGCGCGTGCGCCCGTGCACCGTGATCATCTGCACGCCGGCGGCTTCCGCGCGACGCGCGAGTTCGGGCGCGTTGTGCGAGCGATCGTCCCAGCCGAGCCGCATTTTCAGCGTCACCGGCACCTTCACAGCGGCGATGGTCGCTTCGATCAGCTTCGAGGCGTGATCAAGATCGCGCATCAGCGCCGAGCCGGACTGGCCGCCGGTCACGTGACGCGCGGGACAGCCCATGTTGATGTCGATGATGTCGGCGCCGGCGGCTTCCGCGACCTTGGCTCCTTCCGCCATCCAGTGGGTTTCGCAGCCGGCGAGCTGAACCACATGGGGCCCGATCCCGGCCGCCTCGCAGCGCAACCGCGACATCGGCTTGCCATTCACGAGGTCATCGCTGGCGGTCATTTCCGAAACGACCAGTCCGGCGCCGAGTCTGGCAGAGAGTCGTCGAAAAGGCGCGTCGGTGACACCCGACATCGGCGCCAGGAGAACCCGGTTGGCGACAGCAATCTCGCCTATTTTCAACGGCTTAGGGCGTGAACTTTCCAGGCCGGTCACGGAGTTCTCATGGTTGGTGCGGCAGCGTCATTGCGGCCGTCGGCGCATATTGTGAGCACAAATCTTGTGCAGTCAAGCTTCATGCCTACACTTTAGACAGTTCTATCATTTGTGCAAGTGCACTGCAACAAAATCTGCTTTTCCCACAGCTATTGGGAAACGCTCTGTTTTTGCGCATTCGGCATGGTAAGGGCTGTGCGCCAGCGAAGGCGCCATCCCGCCCCTCAACCCGATCCGCCTGCCACAGAGTCCGATGTCCAAACCCAAGCGTACCGCCGCCATCCTCGTCGCAGCCGGGCGCGGCCTTCGCGCCGGCGCCGGCGGACCCAAGCAATACCGCACCATCGGCGGCCAGACCGTGATCTTCCGCGCCATGGAGGCGTTTTGCGAGCACCCGGATGTATTCGCCGTGCAGCCGGTCGTGAATCCCGATGACATCGCGATCTTCAATGATGCCGTGGCCAGCCTGCGCCATCAGCCTCCGACCAACGGCGGCGCGACGCGCCAAGCCTCGGTGCATGCCGGCCTCGAGGCGCTGGCCGCGGAAAAACCCGACATCGTTTTGATCCACGATGCCGCCCGTCCGTTCGTGACGCCAGCGGTGATTTCGCGCGCGATCGACGCGGCGGAACGCACCGGCGCTGCGGTCCCGGCAATTGCCGTCACCGATACGATCAAGCAGGTCAGCGCCGCCGGCGACGTCGAGGCGACGCCTGACCGCGCGAAGCTGCGGATCGCGCAAACGCCGCAGGCGTTTCGCTTCGACGTCATCCTCGAGGCCCATCGCCGCGCCGCGCGCGACGGCCGCAGCGATTTCACCGACGATGCGGCGCTCGCCGAATGGGCGGGATTGACGGTAGCGACCTTTGAAGGCGATCCTGCGAACATGAAACTCACGACACCCGAAGACTTCGTCCGCGAGGAAGCCCGCCTCGCCAGCCAGCTCGGCGACATCAGGACCGGCACCGGTTACGACGTGCACGCCTTCGGCGACGGCGACCACCTGATGATCTGCGGCGTCCGCGTGCCGCACACACGCGGCTTTCTCGCCCATTCCGACGGCGATGTCGGCCTGCATGCCTTGGTCGACGCCATCCTCGGCGCGCTGGCCGACGGCGACATCGGCTCGCACTTCCCGCCCAGCGACATGAAGTGGAAGGGTGCCGCGTCCGACAAATTCCTCGCCTACGCGATCGAGCGCGTCACCGCGCGCGGCGGCCGGATCGCCAATCTCGAGGTCACGCTGATCTGCGAGCGTCCGAAGATCGGCCCGCTGCGCGACGCCATGCGCGCGCGCATCGCCGAGATCACCGGCGTCAACATCTCGCGCGTCGCCGTCAAGGCGACCACCAGCGAGCGGCTCGGCTTTACCGGCCGCGAGGAAGGCATCGCCGCGACCGCGAGCGCCACCATCCGTCTTCCCTGGAGCGAATAGCATGAGCGGCAGCGACGCCCGCGCCCTCTCCCGCTCGCTGCTCGATTTGTGCCGGATGCGCAAGCTGACGGTTGCGACCGCCGAATCCTGTACCGGCGGGCTCGTCGCCGGCGCGCTGACTGACATTCCCGGTTCCTCCGACGTCATCGATCGCGGCTTCGTCACCTATTCCAACGAGGCCAAGCGCGCGATGCTCGGCGTCAAGGCCACCACGCTCGCGACCTTCGGTGCCGTCAGCAAGGAAACCGCCACCGCGATGGCGATCGGCGCGCTGGAACGCGCCGGCGTTGATCTCGCGGTATCCATCACCGGCATCGCCGGCCCCGGCGGTGCGACGCCCGGCAAGCCGGTCGGCCTGGTGCATTTCGCGGTCGCCGCCCGCGACGGCCGCATCCTGCACCGCGAATGCCGGTTCGGCGCCATCGGCCGCACCACCGTGCGCCATCGCTCGGTGGTCGAGGCGCTGCGCATGCTGATGGAGCTGGCGCGCGGACCGCAGGCGCCCGCAAAACCTCGCCGTGCGGCCGCCAGCCGGCTGCGCCCCCGCGTCGCCCGCACGCCCCGGGGCGGCGCGGTCAAACGGCGACGGCCGACGCGTTCATAGCCGTCATTGCGAGCGCAAGCGAAGCAATCCATCTCTCCGTGGAAAAGGTCTGGATTGCTTCGTCGCATCCGCCTTCGCCCGAAGGCGGGCTTCGGCGGACAAGAGTGCTCCTCGCAATGACGTGGATAGAGTCTCGATCGCCGGCTATCACCGGCCCTTCCCGTAGACCACATCCGCGCGCTTCTCGAAGGCCGCCGCAAAGCGCTGGAACGCCGCGTCGAACATCGTGCCCATCAGCATCGCCAGCATCCGGCTCTTGAATTCGTAGCTCAGGAAAAATCCGACATCGCAGTCGGTTTCGGACCGGGCCTCGAAGCTCCAGCGGTTTTCCAGGTTGCTGAACGGCCCCTTCAGGTACTCGACCAGGATCTTGAGGTTCGGCCGGTCCAGCGTCACCCGGCTGGTGAAGGATTCCCGCACCAGCTTGAACGACACCGTCATGTCGGCAACGACGATCTCGGTGCCATCGGGCTTGGGCGTGCGCTGGCGAATCTTCAGCGAATGGCACAGCGGCACGAATTCCGGATAGCGCTCGACGTCGGCGACCAGATCGAACATCTGCTGCGCGGTGTGATGAACCCGGCGCTTGCTGGAAAATCTCGGCATCGGCTCAGCGCGACAGTGCAGCCCGGGCCGCTTGCAGCTTGGCGAAATCGTCGCCGGCGTGATGCGATGAGCGGGTCAGCGGGCTCGCCGACACCATCAGGAAGCCCTTGGTGTAGGCGACCTTCTCGTAGCCTGCGAACTCGTCCGGGGTGACATAGCGCATCACGGCGTGATGCTTGCGGGTCGGCTGCAGATACTGGCCGATGGTGAGGAAATCGACCTCCGCCGAGCGCAGGTCGTCCATCACCTGCAGTACCTCGTGGCGCTCTTCGCCGAGGCCGACCATGATGCCGGATTTGGTGAAGATGGTGGGGTCGATTTCCTTGACCCGCTGCAACAGCCGGATCGAATGAAAATAGCGCGCGCCCGGGCGCACCGTGAGATAGCGCGACGGTACGGTTTCCAGATTGTGGTTGAACACGTCGGGCTTGGCTTTGGCGACCACCTCGAGCGCGCCTTCCTTGCGCAGGAAATCGGGGGTGAGGATTTCGATCGTGGTGGTCGGACAGCGCGCGCGGATGGCGCGGATGGTTTGTGCGAAATGTTCGGCGCCGCCGTCGGCGAGATCGTCGCGATCAACCGAGGTGATGACGATGTGCGCCAACCCGAGCTTGAAAGTCGCCTCCGCGACATGCTCCGGCTCCGAGGCATCGAGCGCGCCGGGCATGCCGGTCTTGACGTTGCAGAACGCGCAGGCGCGGGTGCAGGTGTCGCCCATGATCATGAAGGTGGCGTGCTTCTTGTCCCAGCATTCGCCGATGTTCGGGCAGCCGGCCTCCTCGCACACCGTGACGAGGCCGTTCTCCTTGACGATCTTGCGGGTGTCGGCGTAGCCGCGGGTGTTCGGCGCGCGGACCCGGATCCAGTCCGGCTTCGGCGGCGACAGCGCGTCCGGCCGGTTCACCTTTTCGGGGTGCCGCGGGCGTACCTGGGTGGTGGAGACGGTATCGACGAGGACGACCATGTTCAGTCCGGTAGTTGCTGAGTTACCTAGCTAATCCGTGTCGCTGATCGTCGCAACCCGATTGCGGCAGATCTGCAATCTGTCTGTGCGACGCTAGCAGAAACGTGCAAAATATAGGCAGTTTTCATCTGTTCCACAGTGATTCTCACCTGAAATGGCTCGAAGCCCCAAGACGGCCGTTGCCGCCGCCCACAGCCTCGGCAAGCCGCTGAAACGCTCGTTTTTTGCCCGCAGCGTGCTCGAGGTGGCGCCCGACCTGATCGGGGCGACGCTGCTGGTCGACGGTGTCGGCGGCATCATTGTCGAGGTCGAGGCCTATCACCACAGCGAGCCGGCCGCGCACTCCTTCAACGGGCCGACGCCGCGTAACATGGTGATGTTCGGCCCGCCGGGGTTTTCCTACGTCTACCGCTCCTACGGCATCCACTGGTGCGTCAACCTCGTCTGCGAAAAGGCGGGCTCGGCCAGCGCTGTGCTGATCCGCGCGCTGGAGCCGACCCACGGTATCCCGGAGATGCGCCGGCGCCGCGGCCTGCATGACGAACGTTCGCTGTGTTCCGGCCCCGGCAAACTCTGCGAGGCGCTCGGCATCACCATTGCGCACAGCGAACTGCCGCTCGATACCCCGCCGTTTGCGTTGCATGCGCGGACAGGCCAGCCCGAGGTTGTCACGGGGTTGCGGATCGGGATTACCAAGGCGGTCGATCTGCCGTGGCGGTATGGACTGAAGGGTTCGAAGTTTGTGAGCAAGCGGTTTTGACATTGCGGGGTCTCCGCCATCGATGCCGTCATTGCGAGGAGCGAAGCGACGAAGCAATCCATCTTGCTGCGCAAAGGAAGACTGGATTGCTTCGCTTCGCTCGCAATGACGGCGGATAGTCACGACTTCACATTCTCGCGGCATGATTTGCCCGAAGTTTTGCATTTCGTTCGCCCACGAAGCATAGAGGGCGCGGGGAAGACCGGATGCGCGCTGCACCCGCGGTCTCGCAGGCGTGTTGCATAGGAATATGCTGCCCACGAGCATACAGGTTCAGCGGAGAACATCCGGCCTCCCCCACGCAATGGCTTTACGGCTTATACGAGATCGTCCTGGTGACCGGCTGTCTTGCCACCATCGCAAGCGGTCTGCTTTCGCTTCCGCCAACTTGACGCCAGCACCGGGGCGTCGGACCCAAACGATTTCACCGTACGCAAAGGCCGCGCTCGTCAGTCGCAGCCTCGCGTCCACCGCATCTCACCGCACGGTCGTGACGATCGCGATCGCCCCTCTTGTTGCCGCGAGACGGGCGGAGTTAAACTCCTGATTTGCCCGACGGCTCAACAGAATTATTTTTATCCGAAGGGCTAGACAGGTTTTTGGTGATTTGCCCGTCGGGCTACTTTGTCGCAGCGCGCGAGATCAATTTGTCATTGCGCGCGCAAGCGAAGCAGTGCATGCGGCCTTCCGCACGCCGATCAGTTCATCCTGAATGACGGATCGAAGCCCAATTCGCGTTTCGCCTTCGCGCTCGACACGACGTCACAGTCCTCGGCGATATTGTAGACTCCGCTGCCCTGGGTTACGGCGAGGAAAGCCGCGTGGGCCGCTGCATCGATGTGCACCGACGGCGGCTTTGGCGGCAGCTCGTACCAGGTGTCCGGTCCATAGAAATAGCCATAGCGCAGCACGACGCCGTCGATACCGGCCGTCGCCAGGACCTCGTGCTCAAGCGCGACAATTCCCTGAACGGTCAACGCACGCACGTCGTCCGCTGCGAGATCGAGCGGGTCGCCCTCGTCACGCATCCCGTTGCCGGGTGCATAGACAAACGCGATGCTCTGCGCGACCGCGCGGCGGACGCCGGCGATCTTTGCTGCCTGCATCAGATTTCCCGTGCCTTCGATACGCATCCGGCGGTTGGCCTCTTGCGCGGCCGGATAGCCTGGCGTGCCCGGGCCGCTCAAGAGATCGGTGAGCTGATGGATGACGATGTCGGGTCGCGCGGCGACGACCGCCCCAGCCAGCGCGCCGGCATCGAATACGTCGACCACAACAGGCACGACGCCGACCTCGCGCAGCAGCGGAATTTTGGCGGCGGTGCGTGTCGTGCCGGTAACCTCGTGCCCCGCGTGGCACAGCAGAGACGCCAGCCGCCGCCCGACTGCACCGGTCGCACCCGCCAGAAAAATCCTCATGCGCGCCCCCTCACACCGCGTGGTGACAGACCGCCTCGACCCGGTTGCCGTCGGGATCGCGCAGGAATGCCGCGTAGTAGGAGGCATGATGGTCGCGCAGGCCCGGCGCGCCGTCGTCGGTGCCGCCGGCCGCGATGCCGGCATCCCAGAACGCATCGACCTGGGTTCGCCATTTTGCCTTGAAGCACCAGTGGCGGCCGAAGGCGTCGTCGGGCTTCGCACCCTTGCGGATGGTGAGATAGACCCGCTCCGGATACGCGGCACGCGCCCGCTCGCCATAGCCGAGCCAGTCGTCGCGGCGGCCGACCTTGACGACGTCGAGCGTCTTCATGATCGCGTCATAGAACCGTTCGGCGGCGGCAATGTCGGAGACGCTGATGGAGACGTGGTCGAGCATTATTGGCTCCGCTTCAAATTCAGTCCAAGCAGATATTTTGCCTTCGTCATGCCCGGGCTTGTCCCGGCCATCCACGTCTTCAACCGCCAAACAAGACGTGGATGGCCGGGACAAGCCCGGCCATGACGGTATAGTACGACCTCGCCTACGACGCGTTTTTCAGCCGCTCCAGCGCTTCGAGGATATTGGCTTGTCGCGCCACCGCGGCCTCGCGCTTTTCTCTCTCTTCCTCGACGATCTCTTCCTTCGCGTTGGCGACAAATTTCTCGTTGGAGAGCTTTGCATCGACCCGCTTGATGTCGGCGTCGGCCTTGCCGAGTTCTTTCTCGAGGCGTCCCCGCTCGGCGGCGAAATCGATCACGCCCTTAAGCGGCAGCGCGACGACCTCGCCACGCACCAGGAGCTGCACGGCGCCATCGGGCGTGGTATCGGCGAAGGAAATCTTCGACAGCCGCGCCATCCGCTTGGCGACGTCGCTCCAGCGCTGTACACGATCCTTTGTCTCGGCCGATACCCCGACGAGCACGAGCGGGGTCAGCGTCGACGGCGGGATGTTCATCTCCGCCTTCACCGAGCGCACGGTGCTCAGGAGATCGACCACCCAGCCGATTTCGGCTTCTGCCGCGGGATCGCTGAAGTCGCCGGCGTCGAGCGCGCGGATGACAGGCGGAATGATGGCGTCGCTCGGGCTTGCGATCGCTATCTCGGCCAGTTGATCGGCGGACAGGCCCTTGCGCGGCCATTCGGCCAGCACCAGTAGGCCGTCGCGCTCGGCCGTCACCGCCCACAGCTCTTCGGTGATGAAGGGCATGAATGGATGCAGCAGTTTCAGGATCTCGTCGCGCGCCCAGGCGACCATGGCGCGGGTCTCGGCCTTGGCCGCGCCCTCCTCGCCCAGCAGCACCGGCTTCGCCAGCTCGAGATACCAGTCGCAATAGACGTTCCAGACAAAGCGATACATCGCGCCGGCGGCATCGTTGAAGCGATAGGCCTCGATCGCCTCGGTGACTTCGCGCGTCGTGCGCGACGTCTCGTGCGCGATCCAGCGGTTCAGGGTTTCCTTCGCACTATGCGCATCGAAACCGGCGGGCATGTTGCAGCCGTTCATCTCGGCAAAGCGGCTGGCGTTCCACAGCTTGGTCGCGAAGTTGCGGTTGGTTTCAACGAGTTGCGGCGACAGCTTGATGTCGTGGCTGTGGGCAGCCCCGCGCGCCAGCGCAAAGCGCAGCGCATCGGCGCCGAAGTCGTCGATGACGCCGAGGGGATCGATGACGTTGCCTTTCGACTTCGACATCTTGGCGCCCTTCTCGTCGCGGACGAGACGGTGGATATAGACCGTCGAGAACGGCGTCTCCTTCATGAAATGGAGGCCCATCATCATCATGCGGGCGACCCAGAAGAAGATGATGTCCCAGCCGGTGACGAGGACATTGGTGGGATAATAGCGGCCGACCTCCGGCGTCTGGTCGGGCCAGCCCAGCGTCGAGAACGGCCACAGGCCCGACGAGAACCAGGTGTCGAGCACGTCCTCGTCGCGGACGATAAAACCTTCGCGCTTGGCCGGATCCTGCGCCATCTCGGCGCCCTGCTCCGGCGTGATGACTTCCTGCTCGACGTAATAGCCGAGCGCGTTGCCGACGGCTTCCTCTTCGGTCTCGGCGACGAACACCTTGCCGTCCGGCCCGTACCAGGCCGGGATCTGATGGCCCCACCAGAGCTGGCGTGAGATGCACCAGGGCTGGATGTTTTCCATCCACTCGAAATAGGTCTTTTCCCAGTTCTTCGGCACGAACGTGGTCGTGCCCGAGCGTACGGCCGCGATGGCCGGCTGCGCCATGGTCTTGGCGTCGACATACCACTGGTCGGTCAGATAGGGCTCGAGCACGGTGCCGGAGCGGTCGCCGTGCGGCACCATATGCGTGTTGGGCTCGATCTTGTCGAGGAAGCCGAACTCCTCCAGCCGCGCAACGATCCGCTTGCGAGCGGCAAAGCGTTCGACATGGTTGAACTCTTCGGCGAACTCGCCGGCGCCTTCCGGCAGTCCGCGCAGATAATCCTCGTTGCCGACCAGAGCCAGACAGCCCTCCTGATCGAGCACGCTGATCCGCGGCAGGCCATGCCGCTTGCCGACCTCGAAGTCGTTGAAGTCATGCGCCGGCGTGATCTTGACCGCGCCCGAGCCTTTCTCGGGGTCGGCGTAGTCGTCGCCGATAACAGGAATCCGGCGGCCGACCAGCGGCAGGATCACGTGCTCGCCGATCAGGTGGCCGAGTCGCTCATTCTCCGGATGCACCGCGACCGCAGTGTCGCCCAACATGGTTTCGGGGCGCGTGGTCGCGACCACGATGAAGGTCGTGGGATCGTCGGGATTGAAGCTCCTGCCCTCGATCGGGTAGCGCAGGTGCCAGAGATTTCCTTTGACCTCGGTCTGCTGCACTTCGAGATCGGAGATCGCGGTCAAGAGTTTCGTATCCCAGTTGACCAGCCGCTTGTCCTTGTAGATCAGGCCTTCGCGGTGCAGTTCGACGAACACTTTGACGACGGCGCGCGACAGCCCCTCGTCCATGGTGAAGCGCTCGCGCGACCAGTCGCACGACGCACCGAGCCGCTTGAGCTGGTTGACGATGACGCCGCCACTCTCGGCCTTCCACTGCCAGACGCGTTCGAGGAATTTGGCGCGCCCCATCTCGCGCCGGCCCGGCTCCTGCCGTTCCATCAACTGTCGCTCGACCACCATCTGGGTCGCAATGCCGGCGTGATCGGTGCCGGGCTGCCACAGCACGTCGCGGCCGCGCATGCGCTCGAAGCGGCAGAGAATGTCCTGCAGCGTGTTGTTGAGCGCGTGGCCCATGTGCAGCGAGCCGGTGACGTTCGGCGGCGGGATCACGATGGTGAAAGGGGCTGCGTCCTTCCGTTCGGGACGGCCGGCCTTGAACGCGCCGCTCGCCTCCCAAATGGCGGACATGCGGCTTTCGATATCGGCGGGCTGGTAGTTTTTCTCGATCATGACAACGCTGTTGAATCTGGAGGGCGTTTTGGACCGCGATCTCACCCGGCGTGCGGACAAGAAAATGCGTCAAAACAACGAGCTAGCGCCCGATTTGGATGTAAACGGACCCGAACGGGCCCCTAGAAAGCCACTGCGACGCCGCAAGTCAACCTGACCGGCCGCAATAAAGCCCTTCGAGGTGGCTGAATCAGGGCTGCACGCGGGATCGCCGGGGGACCGCAAGCGCTCCCGGGGTCAGCGCAAGCGCTCCCGGGATCAGCGGCCGCGCGAAACCCGTTCGATCTCGGCCTTGACGATCCGCTCGACCAATCCCGGAAGATTGTCGTCGAGCCAGGATTTCAGCATCGGCCGTAGCATTTCCTTGACCAGGTCTTCCAGCGTCCGGGCGTTGTTGCTCAGCACGGTATTGGCCAGCGAGTTGAAGGCGGACTCGACCGCCGAGACGGTCGAGTGCGACAGGATCTGCTGCTGCGGCGGTGCGGGTGCGCTTTCAAACAGCGGCGGCTCGTAGGCCGGCTGCCGGTGCAACGCCCTGGCCGCCGCGCTCTCGGAAAATTCGAGGTCGTCCTGCGGGTCGATCTTGTGGAACGAAGCAGCCTGGGGAGCGGCTGGTGCCGGGTCCGGCAAAGCCATCTCGTCAGTGAGATCGAACACGTCGGCTTCGGCCTGGGCTTCGGGCTGTGCCGGCCTTATGTCGGCCTCGGGCGTCGCGGCGTCGAGGCTTGCCAGCATCGCATCGATGTCGTCCTGGTTGTTGCTCACGACAGGCTCAGGCGCCGGCGGCGGCGCGGGCTTCGCTGCAGCGGCAGGCTTCGGCGCCGGCGCAATCGCCGACGGCGGAATATCCTTCATCGCGGGCTTGGTCGGCGCTTCCGGCTTGGCGGCGGCAGGCGGGCTTGCAGGCTTTTCTGTAGAAGCAGGCTTGGCCTCGTCGTCGGCAATGATGCGACGGATCGACGCCAGAATCTCCTCCATCGAGGGCTCTTGGACCTTTGCAGGTTGCGTCATCTCCGACTCCACATCGAAACCAATTTACACCAAGTGAGGGAAGGATTTCCGGTTCCGGATGTGCAGGCCGGGATTTTCATCGCGCTAGCCTGACTTGTCCCCAGATCAGGCACGCCCGATGCATCGCGCAAGCGTCCTGCTCCCCCAAGGTTACCCCAAAGGGTACCTCACAAGGCTGCTACCCGGCGCGCGGCCGTGAGATGTAAGAAAACGCGGCGCGAATCGCTCAGCTCACCCCGAGAACGGTACGTCATGCCGATAAATATTTGCAAGCAAACGCGCCGGGCGGATGCCGCCCGGTCACGAATGATTTGATATGTGTCGTAATTTTACGGGAGCAACGGCGCCATCGCGCGCCGTTGAAACAGCGAACGCAAGGGCGTCGCTGGCGAGCGCAAGCGCGCCACCGGCGAGCGCAAGTGCGCCGCCGATATCAGCGACCATCCGGCGTGCGCACGCCGGCCCAGCTGTCGCGCACCTGCTGATAGTGCACACTCGGATCGTAAACCGTGGTCGGCAGCTTGAGCACCTGCGGCGACAGCCGTCCCACCGAGTTCAGCACGGCGTAGGATGCAACGACGCGGTCATGCTGTGCCGTGACCAGGGCGACGCGCGCGTTGACCAGCGCCTGCTGCGCGTTCAACACGTCGAGCGTGGTGCGCTGTCCGGCCTTGGCTTCCTCGCGCACGCCGTTCAGCGCGATTTCGGAGGCCGTGACCTGCGATTGCGCGGACTGCACCTGCGCCTTGCCGGCAACCAGTTGTCCCCATGCGGTGACGACATTGGCGCGGGTCGCATCGCGGGTCTGTTCGAGCACCAGGCGCTGCTGCGCCAGCGTTTCCTTGGACTGACGGATCAGCGAGTATTCGGCGCCGCCCTGATAGATCGGAACCGTCAACTGCGCGGTCGCGGACGCGCCGAACGACCGGTACAGCGTCATGGTGGATTCATAGGTCTGCTGGACCGAGGCCAGCAGGGTCACGGTCGGCAACAGCGCGCCTTCATTGACCTTGACCTGGAGATAGCTGACGTCGATGCCGTACATCGCCGCGGTGACGTTGGGATTTTCCGTCAGGCCAAGATCGACGGCGCTGGGCAGCGTTCCCGGCAGGAAGCGATCCACCGGCGAGCCCGCCGCAAGCGCTTCCGGTTCGTTGCCGATGATGCGGCGGAAGTTCGATTTTGTGGTGACGAGATTGGCTTCCGCAGTCAGGAGCTGGGTCTTGCCAGCAGCAAGCTGTGCCTCCGATTGCGCGACGTCGGTGCGCGTCACTTCGCCGACATTGAAGCGGTCGCGCGTCTGTTTCAGCGTCTGCTCGAGCACGCGAACGTTGCTCTTCTGCACTTCGACGATCGCGGCGTCGCGCAGATAGTCCATGTAGATGGTGGCCGCCGACAGCAGCACGGTCTGTTCAAGCACCCGCAACGCTTCGCGCGCGCCCGAGACCTGGCTCTCGGCCGTGCGGGTCTTGTTGGCGGTTTGCTGGCCGTTGTACAGGGTCTGCGCGATGGTGGCGCCGACGCTGCGCGGCGGATTGGCGCCGTGAATTTCGGTACGCACGATGTTGGTCGCGCTGCCGCCGGCGGTGCTGTTGGTGTCGGTATATTGATAACCGGCGCTGGCGGTGACTGCGACCTTCGGGCGATAGCCCGACAACGCCTGCGGCACGTTTTCATCGGTGAAGCGCACCGAGGCGCGCTGTGCGTTGAGCTGCGGATTGTTCTGATAGGCGCGCACCAGCGCCGCCTCAATCGTGTCGGCCAGGGCGGGCACCGGGCCCATACAAGCTAACAGAAGGACCGAAGCCGCAGCTCCAGTGAAAACCTTCACCCCACGCATCCCTGGAAATCCATTCATTGTCATTTCGCTTGATCACGATCATGAACACGAATGTGTGCACAAATGTGAACCAGCGTCGCTTCGGTCGAAGTGAGTCCCGGCTCACCTTATTCCGCAGCTAGGCTGGACGGAACTACCTCGCAAGCGCACACAGACGAAACTCTTAACGTGGGGCAATCCGGCCACACTTCTGATTCAGAACGGGATTTGACAGCCGTTCACGGCCGCCAAGCGCCGCAAAGCCTGCCGAAACGACTAGAAAACGAAGGCGGGAACCCGTTCCATGCCCGGCAGCACCGGAGCGGCGGCGTCGAACAGCGCCCGGCTCCCGAAATCCCCGTGGGAGCGGGTTACCAGCGTGGCCCGCTGCGGCTGCGACATCGCGAAAACGCCGACCAGCCGGCCGCCGTCGTGGAGCTGCCCGTAGAGCCGTTCCGGCACGGTCTCGGTGGCGCCGTTGAGCAGGATGACGTCGTAGGGGCCGTTCGCGGGGTCGCCGTCAGCCGCAGCCACCGTCCGGACCGCGACCTTTCCACAGCCATTCTGGGCCAGAATGGTGGTCGCCTTTGCCGCCAGCGCCGAATCGCTCTCGGTCGCCGCCACCTGGCCGGCGAATTGCGCGATTACGGCAGCGGCATATCCGGTCGCGCAGCCCACCACCAGCACGCGGTCGGTCGGCTTGATTTCGGCCGCCTGCAGCATCTTCGCCAGCACCGCCGGCTTGATCAGGAACCGCTTGGAGGAGCCTGTTTCGCTGACATCGAGATCGAGGTCCAGATAGGCCAGCGCGCGCTTGCTTTCAGGCACGAAGGCCTCGCGCGGCACCGCCAGCATGGCATCGATAATTCTGCTGTCGGTGACGTCGCTCGGACGCACCTGACCATCGACCATCTTCTGGCGCGCGGCCGAAATACCGGACATAGGCTGAGACCCTGAAAGCTTCGGCGATCGCGCCGGGGGAGCTGAAACCGGGTCATCTTTGGTACAAGCTCCGGCAAAACGCAACACGCCGGCCGCGTGTGCCAAACGCCCCCTATTCGATGGTCACGATCAGCCGGCCGATCAGCCGCGCAACCTCGTCCAGATCCCCGGAATCATGGTCTTCAACGGCCCGCGCCAGCCGAAGCAGGCATTCGTCGTCGCTCAGGGCTGGAACGTCGCTTGGGACGATCGATGGTACCGCGCGTATCAGGTCGGTCACAATGACTGGCATGGAATCGGCTCCCGTGAACCCGGCAATGTGCGGAGGCTCTGGCCGGATTGAGTCGATTTGGCGGCCCGGTCCATGATATCAGGGGATGGCGGCCTTGCGCCGATACGTTACGGATGATGTCCGGAGCAGGCGAAAAACCGGCCGCAAACCCTTGCTGCACAGAGTCTTTACGCTTCCGCGCAATACCGGGTCCGGGGCGGCCATTTGGTCCTTTGCAAGCCCGAAATGCTTTGTTATACGCTCCCCGCTCGCGAACGATTGTTTCGCCTATTCCTCGGTAGCTCAGCGGTAGAGCATTCGACTGTTAATCGAATGGTCGCTGGTTCGAATCCAGCCCGGGGAGCCAGCAAATTTCAGCATTTGAAATTCGGCGATCATCGGTATGGGTGGGCCCGGCTTGGCAGGGCCTGCGCAGCCTCTTCGCCCTTGCGCTACCCTTGACGCCTATCTCGAAGTCAGGTGCCCCGGTTGCGATGCCCGCCAGGCTGTAGCGCCAAATATCGTGGCAGGCCGCCGACGACCACATGTAACGCGCCGCGCCCTTGCCGGAGTACGAACGCGTGACGTTCGAGAGCTCGCCCTCGAAGGTCCCCGCCGCCACCCGCAAAGATGTGCATCAAGTTATTGGACTACTCTTTTGGCGGCACCGTACGCAAATAGGCGACGATCGCGTCGAGGTCGGCACCTGACACGGTGGCGTAGTAGCCGTAGCCCATGGGCGGCTTGAGCTTGCTGCCATCCTTGCTGACGCCCTGAGTGATGGCGCGTTTGATCTCGTCATCAGTCCAGCCGCCGATGCCCTTTGTCGTGCTAGAGGTGATGTTCCTAGAAACCGAGACGCCCCAAGGCCCCGGAAGCTCGAAGCCGCCAGCGCCCAACCTGTTCGCGAACTCGCGCCCCTGCGGCCCCATCGGCGTGTGGCACTCCATGCAGTGCGCAATCGTAGCGAGGTAGAGCCCCTCCTTCACCTTGTCGCTCAGCATCGCTTCCGTGTACGGGATTTCACCGCCCGGCGGGACTGGATGTCCTTGCTTCATCCTGTAAATCGGGTCCGGCACCGCATTCTTGATCGGCTTGATCGTACGCAGATAGGCGATCACCGCAGTGAGATCGCGGTCGGTCATAATCTCATAGAAACCGCTGGGCATGACCATGGCGACCGGCGCGCCGTTGCGCTTGATGCCCTTGCGCAGCAGTTGCTTGAGCTCGGCGTCGGTGTAATTGCCGATGCCGGTTTCCTTGTCCTGCGTAACGTTTGGTGCGGTGACCTTGAAAGGCGGCTCGTCCCAGGACAGGCCGCCAGAAAAAGCCTTATCCATGATGTCGCCCGAAGGACCCTTCGGCGTATGGCAATTACCGCAGGTCAGGATGCCGTTGACCAGATAATCGCCGCGATTAACCAAATCCGATTGCGCGCTGGCTGTGCCGGCCAATGCCACGCCGATGACGAGTGCTAGCAACCCTTTGCGGATCAAGAGGACACCCCCTAATTGGACCATTTCGAATTTAGCCTATGATAGAAAACTGATCAGTGCATTTCCGTTTGGGGTCAAACTGTTTCCCCCAACATAGCGCCGAATATCGCCGCACGCCGCCGGCTACCACGCATACCGCACCACGCCCTTGCCAGCGTAGCTGCGCGCGACGTTCGAGAACTCGCCCTCAAAGGTCCCCGCCGCCGACCAGCCGTTGATCCATTTCATCTCGACAGACGCGGTCGTCAGCGCGGAATCGCTCGCCTGCGCCGCGCCGTTGACGACAAAACTTGCGCCCGGCAGGGCCTGGAAGGTCGCACCTATCGATCGGTCCGGATCGAAATCATGGGCCCAGGCGAAGCGGCCGCGCAGCGCCAGCACGCCGTTGGGCACCGCGAAGGACTTGTCGGTGCGGATGCCAAGCTCGCTGCGGCTGTCGGTCACGCTCTTGGCTGAATAGGCAAGCGCAAAGTTCGCCGCGCCGGAGACGGCGGATTCCGCATAGGCCGGCAGATCGAAGGTGGTGAACTGCCCCGCCGCATAGGGCGCGATGCCGATGCCACCGACCCACGGCGCGACGAAGCGATAGCCGCCCTCCACGCGTCCGGAATAGGCATTGGCGTTGAACTCGGCGCGCAGTTGATCGATGCCCGTGATGGTCACCATGCGGTTGGTGGTGATGTCCTGCCAGCCATAGGCAAGCGCGCCGGTGATGTAGGCCGGACCGTTGGTGTGCCGCAGATAGGCGCCGGCCTGAAACAGGTCCGACCTCCCCGAGCCGAGATTGTTCACACTGAAGCTCGTCCCGCTGCCGGCGATCGCGAAGCCGGCAATGGTGAATGGCGAGAAGCGATAGTCGGCGCCGACAGCGGTGCCATAGATGCGCGAGGTCGCGCTGTTGGATCCCGTTGTTGTATTGCCGTCGGTGGTCTGCGAGCCGCCGAAGCCCGCGGCCCATGTGCTCCAGCGTGCCTCGAAGGCGACGGGCTGCGCCTTGGCATAGATCGCCGCCAGGGCATCGCGCGGGTTGCGCTTCCCTGCGTTAGCCTGCTCATCCGCGCTGGCATAAGCGTTGGCGCCGCCAGACGCATCCGTCGTATCACCGCGTCCCGCGACAAACGGATCGGTCATCACATTCATGAACTGCATCATCGCATCGAACGTGGTCTGCTGCGATCCCGTCGCGGTCTCGCCGGAGAGTTGGGTCAGACCGGCGGAGGTCAACCCGCCGAACACCAGCTGAATGCTGCCGTTCGAGTCGAAGAAATGAGTGACGGCATTGCCGACCGCCTGCTGATTGGGGCTTAAGCCGGATCCCGGCGGAGAGGCAAAGGCGAGCGAGAGATTCAGGAAGGCATCGTTGGCGTCATAGCTCAAACCCGTCGTGAAGCCGGACGGCAGGTTGGTGTTGACGACCGATCCGAACGTGCCCGACACGCCGCCGCTGGCTGTCAGAATGGTATACTGCTTGGCGACAGAGCTGCCGTTGGCAAACAGCGCCAGTACAGATGCGCCGCCGAGCGTCGCGGTCCCCGTCACATTGGCGAATGACGCTGTCGTACGGTTGAGCCCGATCAGGTAGGACGCGCCGGACTGAAACGCTAGACTGCCGCTGACGCTAGCCGAAATCCCCGGCGTCCCGTTGCCTGGCGCGAACGTACCGCCACTTGCAACGCTCAGGGTGTTGACCGAACCGGCACCAAAAAACGTGCCGCCGGAGATGGTGGTGGTGCCGTTGATGGTGCCGCTGTTGTTGAAGGTGCCACCGGTATTTGCGAGGCCACCGCTCAATGTGCCCGCGTTGCTGCCGGTGCCACTATTGGTGACGAGCCCGGAGACGGTTGCGCCCGCGGTATTGATAAAGGTGCCGGAAGTCGTGATCGCACCCGTCCAGGTCGCGTTGTTGGTAATGGTGCCGGTGTTGCCAGCGACATTGGCAACGTAGACCCCGTTGTTGGTCACCGTGCCGGCATTGTTGAGGTCATCATGTACCGTACCGCCCGCGGCGACGGTAATCGCGCCGGTCGCGTTGTTGGTGACCGACCCGAACGTCGCCGAACCGCCGCCGTCGACCACAAAGTCTGCCGAGTTGGTCAGCGATCCGCTCTGCGTGATCGAGCCGCCACTGGCGATCTCCAGTGTGCCATTGTTGACTGTCGTCGTGCCCGCATGGGTATTGGTTCCGGACAGCATCAGCGTGCCGGCACCGGTCTTAGTGACACCGCCTGAGCCGGAGAGGCTGAAAGCAAAGCTGACATTGGCACCGTTGGTATCGAAGATGGCGCCATTGCCGCCGATCGGCGCGAGCTGGGACGAAATGTCGGTCGAGGTGCCTGACGCCCATTGCAACCCGCCACCGTTCAGCGTGATCGCCCCGCTGCCGAGGTTGTTGGTCGCGCTAAAATTGATAAGGCCGCCCGTCACCATGGTGCCGCCGCTGTAGGTGTTGCTGCCGGTGAGCGTCAGCGTGCCGGTGCCGACCTTCACCAGCGAGCTGCCGCCACCGCCGAGGATCCCGCCGTCGGCGATAACCCCGCTGACCGCAGTGGACAAATTGTTGCCGCCGACTGTGAGCTGGTTGCTGCCGAGGCTGAAAGTCCCGCCGCCCGCAATTGAGCCGGCGCTAATCCTACCGTCGTTGTTAGGGCCCGTGCTGGCTGAGAAGTCGAATAGGCCGCTGCTATTGTTGGTAAGCGCGGCGTTCCCGGCCGTACTGTTACTAAAGAAATAGACGTTGTGACTATTGGTGATGGCAGAGTTGGCGGCGGTGCTGTTGCGCTCGAATTCGATCTCTTCGTTATTGATGATGGCGGCGCTGCCGGCCGTGCTTGGCAAGACAGTCGAGCTGGAGTTCGAGAAAAAAATCCCGCCGTTGTTGGTGATCGTGGCGCTGCCGGCGGAGCTGGCGTCGTTGAAAAAGATGATGTCGAGGCTGTTGTTGGTAATGGTGGCGCTCCCAGCCGTGCTGGTGTTCGAGAAAGTGATTCTGCCGTTGTTGGTGATCGTGGTGCTGCCGGCCGTGCTGCTGTCGTTGAAAAAGATGCCCCCGCTCGCGTTGTTGATGACGGGCCCGGTGCCGGCTGTGCTGCTGTTTCCGAAAGTGATTAAGCCGCTGTTGATGACGGAAGTGATGCCGGCGGCATTGTTGACAACCTTGAAGGTGCCGGAATTGTTCACTGCCCCAATGATGGTTGCGGAATGGGTAGTGTCGCCGAGCTGCAGCGTCGAAGAGGCAAGGATCGTGGTGCCGCCGGTGTAGGAGTTGGTCCCGGTAAGGACCAATGTTGAGCCCAGCGTCGTCAGCATCCCCTGGCCCGTGATATTTCCAGAGATGGTGAACGTGGTGCCGTTGGCATCAAACGAGCCGCCGGACGTACCGAGGTTGAAGTTGTTCGTGAAAGTCAGATTGCCTGCCCCGGTCTGGAAGGTGCCTCCGTTCAAGGTCACGTCGCCCGAACCGACCGAGCTGTTGGTGGTCACCTGCAGCGCACCTGCCGTGACCGTCGTTCCCCCCGAATAGGTGTTGGTGCCCGAGAGCGTTAGCGTGCCGTCCCCGGCTTTGGTGATCCTGCCGCCCGTGAGCGTGGATGCGAAGGCGACGTTGTTGCTATTGGTATCGAAGGTCGCACCATTGCCGCCGATCGCCGCGAGCTGCGACGAAATGTCGGTCGAGGTACCTGATGCCCATTGCAACCCGCCACCGTTTAGCGTGATCGCCCCGCTGCCGAAGTTGTTGGCCGCACTAAAGTTGATGAATCCGCCGGTCACCGTGGTGCCGCCGCTGTAGGTGTTGCTGCCGGTGAGCGTCAGCGTGCCGGTACCGACCTTCACCAGTGAGCTGCCGCTACCGCCACCGATGACGCCGCTCACCGCAGTGGACTGGTTATTGCCGCCGACGGTGAGCTGGTTGCTGCCGAGTTGAAAGGTCCCCGCGCCCGCAATTGAGCCGGCGCTGAGTTTGTGATCGCTGTTGGGACCGCTGCTAGCCGAAAAATCAACGACGCCGCCGCTATTGTTGGTGATCGCGGCGTTGCCAGCCGTGCTGGTGCCGCCGAATCTAACGGTGCCGATGCCGTTGTTGGTGATGGCGGCACTGCCGGCCGTGGTGGCGTCCAAGAAAGAGACGGCGCCACTGTTGTTGGTAATGACGGAGCTGGCGGCGGTGCTCGTGTTGCTGAATCGGACGACGACGCTGTTGGTGATAGTTGAGCTGCCGGCAGTGGCGCTGTTGTTGAAATCGACGGTACCGTTGCTGTTGGTGATGACGGCGCCGCCAGCTGTACTGGTGGCATTGAAAGTTAGCGTGGCGCCAAAGGTGTTGGTGATGGCTGCGGTGCCGGCCGTGCTGGTGTCGAGGAAAGTGGTCATGCCGCGCCGGTTGTCGATCGCGGTGCTACCAGCCGTGCTAGAGTTGTTGAAATTGAGAAGCCCGAGGTTGACAATGGCCGCGCTGCCGCCGTTGATGACAATGCCGGCGCCAGAGAAATCCAAGATTACGCCTGAGTTGGTGAGGCTGTAGGCCGAGGCGCCGGAATTGAAGGTCCAGCCGCCGATGTTGGTACTGACCGAGAACGATATGTTGTTTTGGTTCGACGTGCCGAAGAAGGCCGTGCCGCCGGGCACCGTGTTCGGCGTCCAGTTTCCGGCCGCGTTGAAATCGCCTGTGCCGTTGAGATTCCACGTCGCGTTCTGCGCCGCCGCCGGCAAGCCGCCCAGCGCCAGCGCCGACGAGGCCAGCAAGACGATGCGAAGTCGGTGCACGATCGCTCGCAATGCTCGATTTGGCGGCGTAACGAAAGACCGTCGCGTGCCGACCAACCGTCCCCCTGCATGACCAGAATTCAAGACCCAACTCCGTCGCCGGCATTCCTATCGGTTTTATCGCCGGGCCTTTGCGACACGCGCAGGCCGCCGGCTACCATGCGTAGCGCACGACGCCCTTGCCGGCGTAGCTGCGCGTGACGTCGGAGAACTCGCCCTCGAAGGTCGCCGCCGCCGACCAGCCGTTCATCCACTTCATTTCGGCCGACGCCGTGGTCAGCGCGGAGTCGGAAGCTTGCGCCGCGCCGTTCACGACGAACGAAGCGCCGGGCAGCGACTGGAAGGTGGCGCCGACCGCGCGGTCCGGACTGTAATCGTGCGCCCAGGCGGCGCGGCCGCGCAGGGTCAGGACGCCGTTTGGCATCGCGAATGATTTGTCGGCGCGCAGGCCAACTTCGCTGCGGGTGTCGGTGACGCTCTGCGAGCCATAGGCCAGCGCAAATGTGTTCACCCCCGACAACACCTGCTCGGCATAGGCCGGAAGATCGAACGTCGTGAATTGCGCGGCGGCATAGGGCGTGACGCCGATGCCGCCGATCCAGGGCGTGACAAAACGATAGCCGCCCTCGACGCGGCCGGAGAAGGCGTTGGCGTTGAAGCGCGCCTGCAATTGATCGACACCTGCAATCGTCACGGTGCGGTTGGTCGTGATGTCCTGCCAGCCATAGGCCAGCGCGCCGGAGATATAGGCTGCACCCACAGTGTGGCGGACGAAGGCGCCGGCCTGGAACAGGTCGGAGCGGCCCGTGCCGCCATTGGCGACGCTGAAATTGGTGCCGCCGCCGGCCAGCGCAAAGCCGGCGATGGTGCGCGGCGAGAAGACGTAGTCTGCCCCCGCTGCCATGCCGAACATGCGGCTGGTCGTATTGTTGGATCCCTGCGCGGCATTGCCGTCGGTCGATTGCGAGCCGCCGAAGCCGGCCGCCCACACGCTCCAGTGCGGATCGTAGTTTTGTGCCAGTGGCGCCTTGGTGAACATGGCGTAGGCGTCGCGCTCAGCGGCCGTGCGTTTGCGGCGGGACGCATAGGCGAGCGAATCTTCCTCGGCATAGGGGGAAGCACCCGACGGCGGCGCGGCAGGTGCGCCGCGGCCGTCGATGAAGGGATCGAGCAGGATGCCCAAAAACTGCGTCATCGCATTGAACGTGGTCTGCTGCGAACCGGTCGCGGCCTCGCCGGAGGCCTGCGTCAGGCCGTTGAGCAAGGCATTGCCTGATGCATTGAAGATCGCGTTGAACGCATTGGTAGGATTGTTTCCGGCAAGCAAGGCATTATCGATCGCACCCGCGACCTTGACCTGATTGGCAGGCGCATTGGCAGGCAGGACCGGCGACAACAGCCCGGGCAGCAGCGTGAGCAGCACATTGTCGCCCACATAAGTCAGCACCGCATCGCGGGCAAAATTGTTGTCCAGACGGACCGAGTTGAAGGTCCCGCTCAGCGGGTTGGCCGAGGAGAAGATGGTGTAGGTGGTCTTCTGCGTCAGCCGGCTCAGCACGTCGACCTCGACATTGCCGGCCAGGCTGGCGGCGCCGCGAACCGCGATCTGGCCCGCGTTCGACCCCGACACCTGCACCATATAAAGCGCGCCGGAAGTAAAGGCGAGGCTGCCGCTGACGGTCACAAGCTGCCGCTGACCGACGATAAAGGTTCCAGCCCCAGCGAGCGAGCCGACGCTGAGCCGGTCATCTCCGTTCGGCCCCGAACTGCCCGAAAAATCGATTGTCCCGCCCGCGCCGTTGATCAGATGCGCAGCTCCGCCGTCGCTTCGACCAAAAAAATCAACAAAACCGCTGTTGTTCGTGATGGTGGCGCTGCCGGCCGTGCTGGTGCCGTTGAAAAGGATGGAGCCGTTGTCATTCGTGATCGCGGCGTTGCCGGCCGTGCTGGCGTTGAGGAACTGGGTGAGGCCACCGCTGTTGTTCGCGATGGTGGCGTTGCCGGCGGTACTGGTGGCGTAGAAATAGATGTTGCCGCCGCCGTTGTTCGTGATCGCGGCGCTGCCGGCGCTGCTGGTGGCGTTGAAAAGGGTGCTGCCGTTGTTGTTGTTCGTGATCGCGGCGCTGCCGGCCGTGCTGGTGTTGTTGAACAGGGTGGAGCCGCTGTTATTCGTGATGACGGCGCTGCCGGCCGTGCTGGTGGCGTTGAACTGGGTGCTGCCGTAGTTGCTGTTCGTGATCGCGGCGCTGCCGGCCGTGGTGGTGGCGTTGAAAACGGTGACGCCGCCGTTATTCGTGATGACCGCGCTGCCGGCGCTGCTGGTGTCAGTACCTCCGGATTGACCGAACTGGGTGCCGCCGCCGCTATTGTTCGTGATTGCGGCGCTGCCGGCCGTGCTGGTCTGGAAGAACTTGGTGACGCCGCCGCTGTTGTTCGTGAT
Organism: Afipia sp. GAS231; assembly: GCF_900103365.1. NCBI lineage: Bacteria > Pseudomonadati > Pseudomonadota > Alphaproteobacteria > Hyphomicrobiales > Nitrobacteraceae > Afipia > Afipia sp. GAS231. Next base: position 7,497,491 of record NZ_LT629703.1, on the reverse strand, counting down.
CGTGGCGCTGCCGGCGGTGCTGGTGGCGTAGAAGGAGGTATTGCCGCTGTTGTTGGTGATGGTGGCGTTGCCGGCCGTGGCATTGGCGTAAAAGTAGGTGAAGCCGCCGCTATTATTCGTGATATGGGCGGTACCGGCGGTCGCGGTGTCGGTCCCTCCCACTGAACCGAACTGCGCCAGGCCGCCGCTATTATTCGTGATCGTTGCGCTGCCGGCGCTGCTGGCGTCGAAGACGTAGGTGCTGCCGTTATAGTTGTTGGTAAGGGTGGCGCTGCCGGCGGTGGTGTGGGCGAGGAAATATGTGCCACCGCCGCTGTTGTTCGTGATATTGGCGGTGCCGGCGCTGGCGGTGTCGGCCCCTCCGAATACACCGAAGCTGGTGAAGCCGCCGAAGTTGTTCGTGATGGTGGCGCTGCCGGCTGTGCTGGCGTTGAGGAAGTTGATGGTAAGGCTGTTCGTGATGGTGGCGCTGCCGCCGTTGATGACAATGCCAGCGCTGGTGAAGTCCAGGACCTGGCTGTTGCTGAAGCTGTAAGCGAACGCGCCCGGATTGAAGGTGAAGCCGCCGAGGGTGGTGTTGGCCGTGAACAACAGGCTGGTGATCGTCGACGGACCGAAAAAGGCGGTGCCGGTCGGCACGAAAGCCGGAGTCCAGTTCGACGCCGTGTTGAAATCACCTGAGCCGGGCGTGGTGCTCCAGGTCGCGTCCGCCACCGGCGCAGCCACCACCGGTCCGGTCCAGATCAGCACGACGCCAGCCAAAAGCGCCCGCCGCGTTTGCATCCTCTTAGCGACGCCCCGAACCAAATCGACCGCGCCGGTCCCCAAAACCGAGCTGAGCCCGGCTCCGACCGCATCGTTCCGCATATTTCACCCACCCCGGGCCGGCCATGCGCGCATCCATTGGCGGAGCGCGAGGCGACCGACGGCCAAGCTAGCAATGGTCGGGCCATACCGGTGAGGTCCGCGCAAAATGTTCCAAATTGTGGCAGGGAAATGTGAAGAGTGTGGCGCGAAATCCACATGCTCCCAAGGGAACGCTCGTCTGGCAGCAGTTCCGCGGACGGAACGGTAAAATATTGCCGAGTCCGGCTTGAAACAATTTGCGTTTATCCGTAGCTGCCGCGGCAGCGAAACCTCAACGCCGGTCCCTGATCGTTTATGTCCTCCCCTTCCCCGTCCGTTACCGGCTCCATTCACACACCCGCAGAAATTCTCGCTCACCCGCGCTTTGCGGCCGCCCGCGCGGCCTTCGTCGAGGCGGTTCTCGTGCTGCACGAGGGCGATCAATTCCGCAGCCGCTTGCTGGTCGAGGCGATGCGACAGATCACGTTCAATCTGATCGTGTCGCTTCATCTCCGCCATGACGCGGCCGATCGAACCACATGGGCGACCCCACAGCGGCTCAAGGACGAAATCAGGACGTTCGGGTTGGCGAGCCCGCGCCGGGTCGATGCGCTGGTGGCCCGGCTTGTCCAGCTTGGCTATGTCGACACCCGCCCCTCGGAGCACGACGGGCGGGTACGCATTCTCATCCCGACCGCCAAGATGATGTCACTCGATCGCGACTGGCTGCACTATCACTATACGCCGCTGCATGTGATGTTTCCGGATCCCGGCTACGGCGAGCCAATGGCGCGGGACGCCGCGTTCCAGCGCGCCCAGCGGCTGGTCGCTCTGGATTTTTCCGCCAAGGGCGCCGAGATCATGGCGAACCATCCGACCGTGATGCGATTCATGGGTCGCGATTCCGGCGTGCTGGTCCTGATCAAGCTCATTCAAATGTCCGTCGCAGGAAATGGGAATGGTCTCTCCTACTCGGATATCGGCGCCAAGTTTGGCATATCGCGGACCCATGTGCGGGCGCTGCTGGAAGACGCGGCGGAGCACGGCGACGTCAACCTTTCCGGCCGCGGCGGACGCCTGGTCGAACTCAAGCCTTCCCTCCTGGGGGCTTTCGACCGCTTCCTCGCCGACGCCATGTCGGGGCACGATATGCTCCACAAGCTCGCGCGCGAGCGGATGGCGAAGGCGCAACGGAGCGCGTAGTCAGGAAAAGACGACCGATCGACCGGCGGGATCGCAATCAGATTTTCGAGCTGGTAACGACGCTGGTAAAAGCTGGCTTTGGGCCGATTTCATCCGTAAAATCAGCGCGATCGAATCCGGCCCCGGGGAGCCGGCAAATTCAATTACTTCTCCGGGGGATCGCGCCACTTTGAGGGCCACATTTAAATGTCTCGCAGCATAGCCGGATTTGCGATCCGGTCACCTAGCGGCCGGACCGAGGTGCCAGCGTCGGGTCGGACCGACGCATGACCCAGGCAATGCCGCCGCATCTTGCGCAGCTCGAGGCGGAATCGATCGCGATCATGCGCGAGACCGTCGCCGAGTTCAAAAAGCCGGTGATGCTGTATTCGATCGGCAAAGATTCGAGCGCGCTGCTGCATCTCGCGTTGAAGGCTTTTTATCCCGGTCTTCCCCCCTTCCCGCTGCTGCATATCGATACGACCTGGAAATTTCGCGAGATGATCGCGTTCCGCGACGACACCGCTGATCGCCTCGGCCTCGAGTTGCTGGTCCACACCAATCAAGACGGTCTTGATCGTGGCATCGATCCGATTGCTTCCGGTTCGACGCTCTACACCGACGTCATGAAGACCGAAGCGCTGCGGCAGGCCATCGACCGCCACGGCTTCGACGCCGCGTTCGGCGGTGCGCGACGCGACGAGGAAAAATGCCGCGCCAAGGAACGGATTTTTTCGCTGCGACGGCGTGGTCATGTCTGGGATCCGCGCGACCAGCGGCCCGAATTGTGGAATCTGTTCAACACCAAACTCCAGCCCGGCGAAACGATGCGGGTTTTTCCGCTCTCCAACTGGACCGAGCTGGACGTTTGGCAATACATCCGGTTTGAGCAGATTCCGGTGGTCCCGCTCTATTTTGCCAGGCAGCGCCCGGTGGTTCGCCGCCAGGGAAACTGGATCGTGGTCGACGACCACCGCCTTCCGCTTTCGCCCGGCGAGCATCCTGAAACCAGGGAGGTCCGCTTCCGGACGCTGGGCTGCTATCCCCTCACCGGCGCCATCGACTCCAGCGCCCGCACCCTCGATGAGATCGTGGACGAGATGCGCACCGCCAGGATATCGGAACGAAACGGCCGCCTGATCGACAGCGACGAGGACGCCTCGATGGAGAAGAAGAAGCGGGAAGGATACTTCTGACATGGAGGCCCGTGACTTCGAGACGCATGCCATCGCGACCGGTGCAGGCGCGATGGCGTCGAATGACATCCTGCGCTTCATCACCTGCGGCTCGGTCGATGACGGAAAATCGACGCTGATAGGACGGCTGCTGCACGACACCCAACTGATCATGGAGGATCAGCTTGCGGCGCTGGCGCGCGATTCCGTCCGCTACGGCACCACCGGCAAGGACACGGATCTGGCACTTCTGGTCGATGGGCTCGAAGCCGAACGCGAGCAAGGCATCACGATCGACGTCGCCCACCGCTACTTCACGACCGGCCGGCGCTCGTTCGTCTCGATCGATACCCCCGGTCACGAGCAATATACCCGCAATATGGCAACGGCTGCTTCGAACGCCGACGTGGCTGTTATCCTGATCGATGCACGCAACGGCGTTCAGGTTCAGACCAAACGCCATTCGTTCATCTGCGCCCTGCTCGGCATCCGCACCGTCGTGCTGGCGATCAACAAGATCGACCTGGTCGATTTTCGAAAGGCCGATTACGACCGCAATGTGAGCGACTATCTCTCCTTCGCCAACGGACTGGACTTCGACCGGATCGTGCCGATCCCGATTTCCGCGCGCTTCGGCGACAATGTCGTCACCGCTTCCGCGAATACGCCATGGTACGACGGCCCGAGTTTGCTTCATTGCCTGGAAACGATGCGGGTGTCGCGGGATGCCGCCGCGCTGGCGTTCCGGTTTCCGGTGCAATGGGTCAACCGGCCGAACGCGGAATTTCGCGGCTATGCCGGCACCATCGCGGCCGGCCGGATCGCCGCCGGCGACGCCGTTGTGGTGGCGGGCTCCGGCCAGGCGACACGGGTCAGCCGGATCATCACCTATGACGGCGATCTCGAGCGGGCAGAAGCAGGTGCAGCCGTCACGCTGACGCTCGAGGATCAGATCGACGTCGCACGCGGCGACCTGCTGGCAGCTCCCGAAAGCCCTCCCAGCGTCGCCGATCAGTTCGCCGCCTGCGTGATCTGGATGGATCAAAAGCCATTGATTCCGGGGCGAGCCTATCATCTCAAGATCGGCACCCGCACGGTATCGGCGACGGTCACGACCCTCAAATACCGGATCGACGTCGGCACCCGCGAGCACATCAGCGCCAGCACCCTGAACCTGAACGAGATCGGCGTCTGCAACCTGTCAACGTCCGTCCCCGTCGCCTTCGACGGGTTCGCCGAAAACCGCAGGACCGGCTGCTTCATCCTGATCGATCGCGCGACCCATCGCACCGCCGGCGCGGGCATGATCGATTTTGCGCTGCGCCGTGCCAACAACATCAGTTGGCAGCCGCTTTCGATTGCCAAAGCCGACCGGGCAGCGCTCAAGAAGCAGAAGCCGATGATTGTCTGGCTCACCGGAATGTCCGGCGCCGGCAAGTCGACCATCGCCAACGAACTGGAAACGCGTCTGGCCGCGGCCGGCTACCACACCATGCTGCTCGATGGCGACAACGTCCGTCACGGACTCAATCGTGATCTCGGCTTCACCGAGCCCGACCGGGTCGAGAACATCCGCCGCGCCGGCGAGGTCGCGCGGCTGATGGCCGAAGCCGGCCTGATCGTGATCTGCTCGTTTATCTCGCCCTACCGCTCCGACCGGGATGCGGTCAGGACGCTGGTGCCGGACGGCGAATTCATCGAGGTCTTCGTCGACACACCGATCGAGGAATGTATCAGGCGCGACCCCAAGGGCCTCTACGCCAAGGCGGCCCAGCGCCAGATCAAGAATTTTACCGGATTCGACTCACCCTACGAGGCGCCGGAGGCGCCGGATGTGTGGCTCAAGACCGTCGGCCGGGCTGTCCCCGATCTCGCCGGCGAGATCTTGCGTGTGCTCAGGGATCGCGGCGCGATCTCTGAGGATCGCGATGCGACCTCTGAGGATCGCGATGCGACCTCGTCCTAGATTACTTTAACGTTGTAGGGATTGCGCGCGGGATCGAGCCAGAAGGAATCGTTCTCGTATTTGCGGATCAGTTCCATCGGCAGCACGCTACGGCGCTCGTTGGCGTGAATGCTGCGCCCGACCCGGTGCAGCCCCGGCGTGCCGATGCGGCGGTCGAACTCCTCGGCGTCGAATTCGATGTTGTTGAAGTCGTGCTTGAACGGCTTCTCGCCGATGAAATCATAGACCGCGGCCAGCGCCTCCGCCGGCTTCGTCGTCAGCGTCTCGTAGGTGACCGCGAGCAGGCACGAGGTCTGCTCGCCACAGAACGCCTCGCGCAGTGCATTCCAGGCAAAGCCGACCATGCCGCCCGGACCGGCGAGCCCGTCCACGCGCGAAAACACCGTTCCGCCGGTGTCGAAATTGAAGATGCCGGAGGGTTGTAGCGTGTTTTTCCGAACCAACCGCTCGATGGAATCCAGCACCCACGGCACCCTGCGCACGCAGCAGATCACCTTCGCCTTCGGGAACAGCTCGGTCAACAGCGGCAGCTTCGCGCACCACACGCGATTGGTGTCGAACACCACATCGCCCTTTGGCATGTCCAGGTAGAACGTCGTGAAAATGTTCTCGATGATCGCGCGGCGCTGCGCATCGCTGATGAAGATCGCGGTCTCATTGTTCATGCTCATGGTGCGCAGCATGCCATCGACCAGCGAGCCGACGGGCCCGGTCATGCTGGCGTGGAACCTGGGGTTCTGCTTGAGAATGGCCGACAGCAAGGTCGATCCGGCACGTGGCAGCCCGGAGATGAAGTGGAGATCAGCTTTCATGAGCGTCAGGAGCCTTGGTTGCAGAAGCTTTGGTTGAACGGGCGAACGGCACCCGTTCGAGCGGGTGATTCGGATAGAGGCGGCCAATCTGGAACCAGAGCCTGCATCAGTGCAAGTGGACGGCGTTGCCGAGCACGGCCTGGAGCTGCTGCGGACTCATGACGGGCACGGCGGCGTCGTGGCCGAGATCGATCGCCGCGTTGTTGTGGCTATCCGTCGTGACCAGCGAATTCAACTGCTCCACAGTTTGCGCGAGCCCAGCCGTATCGTGGCCGGTATCGAGGATGCTGGTCGTCCCGGCTCCCAGGCTCGGCAGGAACGCGAAATTGTTGCCGAGTTCGGTTGCCGCGGTCGGCACCGCTGCTGATGTCGCAGGCGGGTCGAACACCAGCGTGCCGCCGTGGCCGTCGGTGGCGAAGACGAACGTGTCGCTGAAGTTGCTGAACGTCAGGTGGGCGGTGTGGGTACCGTCGCTCACGGTCAGCACGCCGCCGGCATAGGATTGGGTAAAATGACCCGGACCGGCATTGTAGTCGATGCCGGCGAGGTCAATCACGTCGGAATCCGCGGCATCCGGCGCCGTGCCGTGGAAGCCCACGATGGTCCCGTTGAAGCCTCCGGGGTTGTCGAGCTTGAGTTCACCGGTGCCACCATCGAAGGTGACGGTCGTGCCGCTCGCAACCGAGCCGCCGAACTCCAGCGTCGCGCCGGCGGCGATGTGGAAGTCGCCGGTGCCGGTCACGGCGCTGGCAAAATCGAGCGCATGGCTGGTGTCGGAAGCGGTCACCGTGCCGGATACCGCAAGGTTGCCGCTGGCGGCGAAAACGTTGCCGTAGCCCTCGAAGGTCGCACCATTGGCGATATCGATCGCTGTCACGGTCTGGAGGCTGCCGCCGTCGAGATGGAGCGTGCCGGCGGTCAGCGTCAGCCCGCCGCTTAACGCCAGCGATCCCGCGTCGTCCAGCGTGGCATGCGCGTCGTTGATGGTGAGGTTATGTGCATAAGCCGAAGCACCGCTTGCGATCGAGACGGTGAAGTCAGCCGCCGCTCCGGGTGCGATGGTGACGTCATCAGCCGCGGTCGGCACCAGGCCGGGGCTCCAATCGGTCGAAGCGCTGCCGACGATACCCCAATTGCCGCCGGTGCCATTCGCCCAGGCCGTCGCAATGTCGGTGACGGTAATCGTCGTCGTATGGTTCACCGCATCGACGTTGAAGTGGAAATCGCCGAGCAATGTCCCGGCCGGATATTTGAACGTCAGGGACAGCGATCCCGTCGCGCCGGTCAGGGTCAGCAGGCCATTGCTGTAAGTTTCGCCGGTGACCTGGAAGTTGTCGATGACGATCATGTCGGTGGCATCGAAGCCATCGATGGCATTGCCGAACGCCCCCTTGCTGGCGTCGATCTCAAGCGTGGCCGCAGCACCGGATGTGAACCTCACATCGCCCGATCCCGCCCCGTGCGCGCTCGCCACATCCAGCCTGCCGCTATCGAGCGTGACGCCGCCGGTGAAGGTGTTGTTGCCGGAGAGCACCAGCGTGCCGGCGCCGTCGAGCACGAGCGTGCCGGTGCCGGTCTGGCCGGTGTGGTCGTGCGAACCGGTCATGTCGGCGATGTTGCCGCTCAGCGTGATCGACTTTCCGGCATCCGGTGCAAACGTGATGCTCTGGTCGCCCTGGAGGAAGATACCGCTGCCATAGGCCGAACCATTGTTGCCATAGACAACGCCGAGGCCGCCGGTAACACCATCGGACTGCTCGCTTCCGGAGCCGGCAAAAGTCAACGATCCGCCTTGCTGGACGAAGATTGCGCCGCCGGCACCGAGACCGCCGCCGCCGTAGCTGCCATTGCCGTTGGCGCCACCGAAGCCGCCATTGCCCGCGTTGCCGTAGGAGGAGCCACCGCCACCGCCGCCGAAGCCGCCGGTGCCGCCGCTGGGTCCGCCGGCGCCGCCGCCGCCGCCGAAGCCGCCTGCGCCGCCGGATCCAGGACCGGGATAGATCCAGCCGCCGCCGGCGCCACCGCCACCAAAGCCGCCTGTGCCGCCAACGGTCGCGGTACCCGCGGCGCCGCCAATTCCGCCGCCGCTACCTGGCCTGCCATATCCAGCAATTCCCCAATACCCGCTGCTGGTGGTGTAGAAGCCGGTGCCCTGGCCGCCGCCGCCGCCATTGGCCCCACCGAGATAAATCGGCGAATTGATATCGCCCGTCCGGCTGCCGCCCGCGGCCGCGCCAAGGACGATGCCCGTCCCCGCCGGCGTGTGGGCGCCATTGAGGTAGTGATTGCCGGCGCCGTTGGCATGAACGCCAATGCCGCCGCCGCCGGTGAAACCGCCGGCGCCGCCATTGAGGCCGCCACCGCCACCGAGTTGCTGCATGAAGTACGAGGAGTAGCTGCTGTTGCCGCCGACCGCCTGGTCGTTGCCGAAGTTCACGTCCGAAAGCGTGACATGACCCGCTGATGCGATGAACAAGCCGCCGCCGAGGCCCGCGCCGCCACCGCCATAAAATATGCTCGAGCCGCCTCGGCTCACGGCGTTGACGACGCTGAGGTCGTCGATCTCGACATCGCCCGCATAGACGAACAGGCCCGGATTGCCATGGGCATCGAGCGTATGATGGTTGCCGTTGATGGTGAGCGAGGCCCCCTGCGGCAGGTTGAACGCCGGCAACTGATCGGTGAGCGTCAGGTCGCCGACGACGTTGAAGGTATAGTGCGCTCCCGCCTGCGCATTCGAGCCCGAGACATCGATCGCGGCGATGGCCTTGGCGAGATCGTCGGCCGAGGTAATGGTCCAGGTGTTGGCCACCGCCACGACATCGACGTTTGCCGTCGCCGAGGCAGGGCCCTCGACACCCTGAATGCTTTCGGTCGCCGTGATGTTGTGCGAGCCGCCGCTGATCTGCTGGGTGTAGATGTCGTAGTGACCGGTGGAATCCACCGTACCGGTACCGATCACCACGGAGCCATTGTCGGCATAGAGCTTGATGACAGCGCCGACGTCGCCGGTGCCCTTCACCTCCGCGCGCCCCACGACATCCGGGACCGAGACAGCCGAACTGATGACGGGCGCGGACGACGCAACCTGTGCGACGAACGACGCCGCCGGGCCGGTGTGACCGTTGCCGTCGGTCTGCGTTACCGTGACGGTTTGCTGACCCGCATTGATGAGCGACGACTGCGCCGGATTCGACGTCACGTCAAAATGGCCGCTGCCGTCGACAACATCGGTGCCGATGACCGTGTTGCCAAGCATCAGCGTGACCGTGTCGCCAACCTGGCCGGAGCCCGTGAGCTCGATCGTGCCGTGATTGGGCGCGACGCCGACCTGGCCGAGATTGGTGACCGGCGCGGGGTCGACGTACATGTCGAATCCGGTTGACGGCGCGCTGACAGCGGAATTGGCCGTGTCGGTCGCGGTCAGCGTATGCTGGCCGTCGCCGAGCGGCGCCGTCAGAATCGTGAACGAGCCATCGCCGGCCACGGTGCCGCTGCCGATCGCGGTCGTGCCGCCATCGGCATAGATGGTGATGGTCTCGCCAACGTGCTGGCCGGTGCCCTTGACGACGATTCCATGGCTGGCGTCGATCTGTGCCCCAACCGAGGAGACGACCGAGGTAATGGTCGGGGCCGCCGTTGCGACACTCACCTGGATGCTGGCCGAGGAACTGCTGGTGAGACCGTCGCCGTCCTTTTGGCGCAGGGAGATCGCGTGACTGCCGCCCTTGATCGCTAGCGAGAAATCAAAAGCGCCGTTCTGGTCGGTCGTGCCCTGACCGAGAAGCGTGCCGTCGGCAAATACCTGGATGATCTCGTTGGCTTCCGCTGTGCCCTGTACTTCCACCAGTTGTGGCGCAGCGGATGACGAGAGAGCGGCGGAAAGAGTTGGGGCGCTGGGCGCCACGTTCAACGTGAACGCGGTCGCCTGGCTGGTGAAACCGTCGGGGGCGGTGACGGTCGCGGTCAGGTGATGGACACCATCCGTGACCGGTGCCGACGTCAGGAAGTCGAATTGACCGTTGCCGTCGACCAAGCCCGTACCGACGACGCTGCTACCCTCATAGAGCGTGATCGTGCCGTTCGCGATCGCCATGCCCTTGATCTCGGGATTCGATCCGTTGATCGGGGCGCCGACCACAGAAATGGTCGACGGTGCCTGCGGGATGACATCGACGGTAAACGGATCCGATGCGCTGCTATAGAGGTTGCCGGCAGCATTGTACGCTTCCGCCGTCAACGTATGCGCGCCTTCCGCGAACGTCGCAGTCGTCGTGATATCGAACTTGCCCGACGCGTTGGTCGTGCCGGTGCCGATCACGGTGGTTCCGTTGTCCGCAAACAGCACGATCGTGTGGTTGGGCTCGCCGGTCCCCTGGATCCGGACGGCGCCGCCGGCAGCGGGCTGGCCGATCAGGAGGCTGATGCTCGGCGCGGCCGGGTGGACATTGACGACGATATTCGATGCCGCGCTGACGAGACCCTGTCCGTCGGTCTCGGTGGCGGTGACTGTATGGACACCATCGGCCAACGCTGGCGTATTGATGGAGAACGTGGTGCCATTGCCGGTCGCGGCGGTCGCGAACGCGGTGGTGCTGCCGTCGAGATAGAACGAGACGGTGGCGTTGGCTTCGGCGGTACCGCTCACGGTGAAGCTGCTGCCGTTGACGATCGTGCCTGTCACCGGCGCGAGCGCCGGTGCGGTCGGGAGCACATCGACGACGAACGCCGCTGACGTCGCACCACCGGTTTGAACCGCCGTGAGCGAGTAAATACCGTCCGGCAGCGCCGACGTGGCGACCGTGAAATTGCCGTTGGCGTCAGCGACCGCCGTACCCACGGCACTCTGGATGCCCGCGGCAAAAATCTGGACGGTGTCTCCGGGCGCCGCCGTTCCCTGCAACTGGACGCCGCTGCCGTTGACGGGCTGGCCGGTGACGCCGGTGATCGCCGGCGTATTGCTGTCGGTGATGGCGGCACCGCCTGCATAGGGATTGGCGTTGAACTGGTAGCCCGAGTAGTTGAAGCCCGGCGTAAGATGCAGCGCGACGCTGTTTGTGCCATCGGTGACGTTGAGAATATTGCCCGCACCGAGCGTCGCGTGGGTCGTCGCGGCATTGAATCCCGCAAGTTCGATCGTGTCTCCGGGCAGGAAATAATTGATCTGGTTCGACGGATTCAACCCGACATCGATCAGCAACGTCGCAGTGGCGCCGATCGCAAAGCCGATCTGGCCAGTCCCGGCCGCGGAAGCGGAGGCAAGCTCCACCGTGCCGCTGCCATTGAGCATGATCCCGCCGGAATAGGAATCCGTGCCTGAGATCGTGAGGTATCCGTTGTCGGTGACGGCCAGCGCGCCCAATTGGCTGAAATTCGACACGGCGTAGTGCACCGAACCGCCAATCTCCAGGGTGTCGGTGCTCAGATCGGCCGGGAAGGTCACCTGCCCGGTCCCCGAGAGCTCGATCGTCGTGCCGGTGATCGCACCCAGAAAAACGACATTGCCCGGGCCTACGACATCGAGGAGTCCGATGCCGCCGCCGCCGATCGAATCCGAGATGGTAAGTGTCTCGCCCAGCGCCGGCGCGAGGTGGACGGTTTGCGATGCCGTAAACAGGCCGCTTCCAATTCCCTGGCCCGAGCCGGCGGGAGGATCGCCACCTCCGCCGGGTCCGGCTCCGCCCGCACCGCCCGTCACGCTGTTGCCGTAAAGCGATCCGCCGCCGATCGTCAGCGATCCGCCCGTTGCCACGAAGATGCCGCCGCCAAGGCCGGCGCCGCCGCCCCCGTTAGAGCTCGTCAGGAAGAAGGGCGGCGACACGCCGCCGGTCCCGCCGCCGTAGCCTGCGGGACCACCCGGCCCCGGGCTATTGTAGGCAGCGGCGCCGCCGCCGCCGCCAGCGCCGAAGCCGCCGCTGCCGCCCGGATGGGCCGGGCGGGTTGTGCCCTTAACCCCGTAGCCGCCGAGACCGAATCCACCCGAATACCGACCATCGAGCGATCCCCCGGCTCCGTTGTGAACAAAGCCGCCGCCGCCTAACGCCGTGCCGCCGGCGCCGCCAAACGCGCTGTCGTTGGTAAAATTGACATGGTTGAGCGTCGCGGAAGCGCCGGAGCCGATGAACAGGCCGCCGCCGGCGCCCAATCCACCGCCGCCGGCCCCGCCATAGATCGAATCACCGCCCTTGCCGCCGCGTTCAAAGAAGCCTTCGACGGTCACGTTCGCTAGCGACAGGTTGCCGGATTGCAGGAAGAGGCCACGCGATTGGCCGCCACCGTTGATCGCGTGAGTCTCGCCGTTGATGGTCAGTGTGTCGCCGCTACCGAGCAGGATCGTCGGAAGATCGCCGGTGATATTGGCATCGGCGGTCAGGTCGATCTCATAGTTGACGTTCGTGCCGTAAAGGGCGCCGCCGACGCTGATCGACGCCAACACGAACTTCAAGTCTGCGCCTGACCCGACCAAGAATGTCACCGGCGAACTGCCGCTCAGGATTGCCGGCCCGCCGCCTGCAGGAGGTGAAAAGACAAGACTGGATACCAGCACGCCATGGAGGATGTGGCCGTTCGGATTGATCGTCAGAGTGTCGCCGGCGGCGAGACTGATGCCTGGCACCCAGCTGTCCACATCGGCGGTGAGATTGACGGTGTAATTAACACCACCAAGCTGCCCGATCGCGTTGTTATTGACGGCATTGATCGCGTTCGCGAGGTCCGAGGCGGTCGCCACACTGTAGATCGGCTCAATGGTCAGCGTGCCCGAACCCGTGTCGTGAACGGTCTGGCTGCCGAAGAACGCCCCGGTGAGCGTCAGATTGCCGGCACCGACGAAATCGATCGTGCCGTTGCCCGTGATCGAAAGGTTCTCAGTCACCGTCTGCCCCGCCGGGACGTCGAGCGTGAGATTCCCGCCATTCAGGGAAAGGTCGGAACCGCTGATGTTATCGAGAGCGAGGCCCGACAGCGTCACGTTGCCGGATACCAGATTGAGACCGCCGAAGCTGCCCGCGCCGCTCAGGCTGAAGCCATTTCCGACAATGGACAGCGTATCACCGGCTGCAAGCGCGATCGGAGGCAGGTTGGCCGCCAGCGTCAGGTCGGCGCCGATGTCGATCTCATAGTGGGTGTTCGGCGACGAGAGGATGCCGCCCGAATTGATCGCCTGAATGACGTGCGCCAGATCGGCAACCGAGCTAACGCTGAAGCTCGGCTGGACGTCGGCTGTCAGGACGGTGCTGCCGCCCGGGCCTGACGCCGTATAGGTGAAATTGCCGTTGGTGCCGTTGGTGGCGCCGTCAAAAAGATGGCCGTTGGTAGCGATCGTCAGCGTGTCGCCAGTCCCGAGGGCGATCGACGACAGGTTGGCCGTCAACGCGATATCGCCGTGCAGGTTCATGACGTAGTTGGTGTCGGTGGAGGCCAACAGGACGCCCAAACCGATCGCCTGAATGGCAGCCGTAAGGTCGGCTACCGTCGAGATTTCGAAAGTCGTCGGCTGCGAATTGCCTACCAGGACGGTGCTGCCGTTCGGGCCGGTCGGCGTAAAGACGAGATCGGGGGTCGTGGCGCCGTCAAGAAGATGGCCGTTGGTGTGGATCGTCAGCGTGTCACCCGCCCCAAGGGTCAGCCTGGACAGGTTGTTCGTCAGCCCGATATCGCCGGTCAGATTGATGACGTAGTTGGTGTTGGTGGAGGCGAAAAAGCCGCCGGTGCTAATCGCCTGGAAGGCGGACGCCAGGTCGGTGGCCGACGCGACGGCGAAAGTCGGCTGCGTGTTGGCAGCCAGAACGGTGTGGCCGCCCTGGTCCGTCGTAAAGGTGAAATCTGCGTCCGTCGCGTTGGTGGCGCCGTCCAGCAGATGGCCGTGGGTGTCGATCGTCAAAGTCGAGCCCGACTTGAGCGCGAAAGCCGGCTCGTTGACGGTCAGCTGCACATCCGCGGTCAGATTGACCACGTAGCTGGCGTTGGCGAACAGGCCGCCATTGACGGCGGCGGTCGCACCATACAAATCGCTTGCCGACGCGACGGCGAATGTCACCGGCCCGCCGCCGGTCAGCACCGTGCTGCCGCCCGAGTCTGTCGCGTAGGCGAGATGGGCGTTCGAGGCGCCTTCGAGAAGATGGCCGTTGGTATCGATCGTCAGCGTGTCGCCGGCGGCAAGCGTGACGTTCAGCGGCCCGATGATCGCCGCCACATCGGCGGTGACGTTGATCTGATAGTTGACGCCGCCAAGCTGTCCGATCGGATCGGTGGCGATGGCATTGAGCACCGCGAAGAGATCGGCCTGTGATGCCACCGTGTAGACCGGGTGGACACTCAGCGTCCCCAAACCGGTATGGTTGATGGTCTGGCTGCCGAAGAAGGCGCCGGTCAGCGTGACATTGCCGTTGCCGGTGATATTGATGGTCTCGGTTCCGGAGTCGAAGCCGCCGATCGCGACATCGCCATCCCCTGAAATATTGATGGTGCCGCCGGGGCCGCCGATCGAGTTGGCCACGGTGATGGTGTGGCCCGCGGACTGGGTGAAATCGACCGTGCCGCCGTTGAGCCAGAAGGCAGCCCCGGCCGCCGCCGTATTGCCGGAGAGCGAACCGTCGCTGAACGTCAGGGTACTGCCTGCGGCGACCGCGATCGCGCCGCCGAGGCCGCCGTTCGCCTGGTTTCCAATGAAGGTGACATTGGACAAACTGGCAGAGACGTTCGCGCCCATGTTCAGCGCGCTGCCGTTGCCGCCCGTTTGTGAGATGATCAAGTCGCTGATCGAAAGGCTGCCGGCCTGCTGAATAAAGGCGGTGAACGCAGCACTGCCGTTCGACGCGCCGCTGATCGTGAAGCCGTGGCCGACAATGGACAGACTGTCGCCGCTGGCGAGACGGATCTCCGGCAAGTTCCCGGTCAGGGAGAACGAGGCCGTCAGGTCGATCTCGTAGTTCGTATTGGTTTGCGAATAAATGCCGCCGACGTGGATCTGGTTGATGATCGCAGCCAGCTGCGCCGCATTGCTGACGGTGAATACCGGGATGTTGTGCATCCGCACGGCGGCGCCGCCCAAGCCGTCGGCAACGAGCACGAGCGCATCCGACGACAGGTCCAGCGACGGATCGAAATGCAGCGTGCCGAGCGTCGCACCGGTTGACGAGGTCAATTTATAGTTGTTGCCGCCGAGCGAAGCGATGCCGGCCGCAGCGATCCCGGCGAGGTCGATGACGTCGCCGTCCGCCAGGCCGAAGAACGTCGTTGTGGGCACGCCGCTCGCGACTGTCAGCACCGTGTTGGGCTGGGTGAACGTGATAGCGCCGGTGCCGGTCACGGCGCCGCCGATGCCGACGACCTTGCTGCCAAGCGTGATGTTGCCGTTGTCGACGACCGTCTTGATGCTACCACCGGCCAGATTGAGCGTGGCACCGGATGCGACGGTCGTGCCGCCGGTATAGAAGTTCGCCGAGGTGAACGTGACCGTCCCGCCACCGATGACAATGGAGCCGCCATTACCGTTGTCGGCGATTTCGCCGATGGTCGAAGACTGGCCGGCGGAAGCGGACAGCGTAATGCTGTTGTTGCCGAGGATGCCGAGGCCATAGAACTGCGTACCAGCGATCGACAGGTCCTTGATGGCGACTCCGGCCGAATTGTCGAGGAATCCGGTGTAAGTGTTCGCGCCGTCAAGGTCGAAGCCCGCGCCGTTGATGAGGAGCGTGCTGCCGCTGCCTAGATTGATCGTCGAAAGCTGGCCGGAGAGCGACGCCAGCGAGATATTGCTGGTGAAGGTAATCGTATAGGTAGCGCCGATAGAATAGTCCGCACCGCCCTGGCTGATAACGGCGAGCGCCGCATTGAGATCCGCAGCCGAGCCGACCGAGAACGCGGTCTGGATCGCGCTGAGCTGGGTCCCCCCGTGGCCGTCCGACTGAATGCCGACGTGCATACCGGTCTGCGTCGGATCGAAGTTCAACGTGCCGAGCGTCGTGCCGTTGGCGCTCTTGAGCGTCAGGATATTGTTGGCACCGAGCGTAGCAGTGGCGGCCGCGATGCCGCGCAGGTCGATGATGTCGCCGTAGGTAAAGCCCTTGATCGTTCCGGTCAGCAGACCGCTGTTGATCTGGGCGGTCGAGTTGTAGCCGCTGCCGAACGTAAACGTGCCGCTGCCGGAAACCGAAGTAAAGGTGGTGGTGCCGTTGTTGTCGAGCTCGATGCCGCCATTGCCGTCGACGCCGGCGGCAAAGACGCTCGCGAATTTGACGTTCAGACTGCCGTTGTCGTGAACGGTCGTGTTGAACTGTGTCCCGGCATTGACGTTCATCGTGCCGTTGTCGGTCAGGACGCCAACCATGGTGGCCCCGCCGTTCAGGTTCAGCGTGCCATTGTTGGTCAGCGTATTGCCGAATGACGAGAATCCGTAATTCAGATTCACCGTTCCGTTGTTGACGACGCTGCCCGAACTGACCGAGCCTGCGGCGTCGATGTCGAAGATTGCGCCGGCATCGACGGTCGTCGTCCCGGTGTAGGTATTGGCGGCGGCAAAATGCACATGGCCCAGGCCTGCGATTTCGACGTTGCCAGTGCCGGCGTTTGCGCCGGTGCCGCCGCTACCGCTCTGGTCGGCGATGGTGTTCGCAACCGTCAGGGTCTCGCCGACCAGCGGCGCGAATTTGAGGGTCTGGTTGCCGTTGATGAATATGCCGGAGCCGAACCCTTGGCCGCCCTGGGCGCTACCACCACCTGACCCACCACCGGCCACGCCGTTGCCCGACAGCGAACCGCCGGCGAGCGTCAGCGATCCGCCCTGCTCCACAAAGATGCCGCCGCCGGCACCGAGCCCGCCACCGCCGCCGCTGTAGGCACCGCCGCTGGCGCCGTTGCCGGCGCCGAATCCGCCGTGACCGCCGTAACCCGCGGTACCGCGGCCGCCGCCCCCGCCGAAGCCGCCGTTACCGCCCACTCCGCCGGCATTGACCGAGCTACCCCACTGCGCCGCGCCGGCTCCGCCGCCGCCACCGAAGCCGCCGTTGCCGCCCGGCGAGAAGCTCCTCGAGTCCGCGAAGGTTTCGTAGGTGCCGCCGCCGCCCCCGCCCCCAAAGCTGCCGGTTTGTGCCTGAGTGACGCTGCCAAAACCGGCTGGAGGACGGAAGATATAAAAATTGCCGCTGTCACTGTTCACGTATTGGACGAAGTAACCCCTGTAATGAACAACGACGTTGCCCTGGTTCCCGTAGCCGCGAGAGCCGACGGCGTTGGTGCTACCGACGGTCGTGATGTTCGGCCGGCTCCCGATCGCGCCGTTTGCGTAGCTGCCGTGACCTGAAACATTCAGACCGAGCGTTCCGCCGTTTCCGCCTCCAAAGATTTGCGCGAGCTCGCTGCGGTTTGGGAACGAGTAGGAAGTATTCGACCTGTTGTGGACGACATACGATTTTCCGATCTGGGTTCTGAAGACGGAATCGCCGCCCGCGATACCCATGCCGCCGCCGCCGCCGCCGGAATACAGGCGAGCCCCTCCTCGGAAAGCACTTCCGCCATTACCTCCGACCGCCGCGTCGCCGCTGAAATTGACGTTGTCGATCGTCACGGCCGCACCCGTGCCAACGAACAATCCGCCGCCGAGCCCGGCGCCGCCGCCGCCGCCGGGGAAACCGCCCGTGCCGCCGCGCGCCAGCGTGTGATTGATATTCAGATTGTCGATCGCGACATTGCCGGAAAAGACGAAAAGGCCCCTGAACTGGCCGGCGCCGTCGAGATTGGTATTGTTGCCGTTGATGATGAGCGAGGTGTTGCTGCCGAGATTGATGGCCGCGAGATTGGAGGTCAGCGTGATGTTCGCGGTGAAATTGAACTCGGCGAAGGAAATGTACGAATAGATGCCGCCGACGCTGATATTGTTGATCGCGTTGACAAGGTCCGCCTGGCTCCCGATGTTGAAGACAACCGGCGAAATGACGACGCCCAACGGTGCGCTCGCGGCCGAGGCGGTCGTGCCGTCAGGAGCGGTGAAGGTGGCGACGGCCTCGATCAAATTGCCGATGTCGCTGAGCTGAATCGCGTAGTTCTGACCACTACCGATCGCGTGCGAGTAGCCATCTACCGAGCTGAACCATTGATAGGTGACGTTGGTCGGGTTGCCGCTTTCGAAGGCGCTGATCGTGTCAGTTGGCCGCAACACGTTGGACCCCAGCGTATCGTTGCTGGAGATCGTGGGCGGCGTGATCGCGGTAATGTGCTCGATCGCCGTGCTGCTGCTGGTCTGCCCGTCGCTGTCATGTTCGGTGACGGTCGCAGTGAGCGAGAACGCACCGTTGGTGGTCGGTGTGAACGTCAGGCCGCTGTAGTTCCAGCCGGTGACGTCGAGTGAACCACCCGTCACGGTCACGTGGTGACCGCCGCTCCCGTCGGTCAACGTCGCGCCGTTGGGGATGCTGCTGATGACGACCGAGGATATCGAATTGTGCGAGCCGTCGCCGTTCGGACCACCCTCGCCGCCTGGCGCCACGCTGAGCCCGATCGCGGTCGGCTGGCCGGTCGCGCCCGCGACCGAAGCCGAGGCGAACGAAACCACCGGCGGCAACGGATTGACCGTCACGCTCTCCGTACCTGTCGCGGAATACGAATAGCCCTGAGCGTCGGTCGCCGTAACGATCGCCGCCAGCTGGAAGTTGGTGTCGTTTGCTGGCGTGATGGTCAGCGAAGCGAGATTCCAGCTGTGAATATCGACCTGGCTGTGGGTTGCGTCCGCGGTAAAGCTGTGGCCGAGGCTGTCCCTCAGGATCGCGCCGGGGGGGATGCCGGAGATCAGATACGAGGTCAACGACGTGCTGGCATCGATATTGGTATTGAAACCGATCGCGATCGGTGCCCCTTCGGCGCCAGCGCCTGGCGTGCCGCTGCTGACATGCACGAGCTGCGTCGCGACCTTGAGGTCGGTGCCGCCGTGGCCATCGGTCTTGAACGCAAACGTATCGCCCGACGGCAGCCCGCCGGAGACGGTAAAACCGAGCTGCGAGCCATTGATGAACAGCTTGTTGCCGTCCCAGATCGAGCTGGTGACGGTGACACCCTTGAGATCGATCGTGTCGTCGGTATCGATCCCGGCGAGGGTCAGATTGAATTGGGCGCCGGCCTCGATATCGAGCTCCGCGGCGCCGACAAAGGTCAGCGTATCCGTGCCTGAGAAGGTGTCGCCGGCGCCGATGTCGACGATCCCGGCGTTGGAGATGCTGACATTGGTCAGTGTCGAATTGTCGACCTCGAGCGTGCCGTCGTCGCCGACATGGATGGTGCCGCCGGTGACGGTGGTGCCGCTCTTGAGCAGCAGCGTCGTGGTGCCGGGATCGACGATGACGTTGCCGTGGTTGACGAGATTGACGCCGCTCAGGATGACGAGCGAAGGATCGACCTGCAGCGTGCCTGTGGTGTCGATGGTCAGCGTGCCGCCGGTCATGGACGTGCCGCCGTCCATGGTCAGCGTCGACGTGCCGGCCTTGCCGATCTCGATGCCGTCGGCAGCGTCGTGGGCGGTCACGGTCACGCCATGCAGCGTGGCCCCGGTGACGCTTTCCACGTTGACCGTACCGGCGCCGCCGACGCCGAGCGCGAGCGTACCGTTGGAGAGCGAGGTGCCGTTCTTCAGCAGCAGCTTCGACGTGCCGGTCTGACCGACCTCGATGATGTCGGTAGCGTCGTATGCCGTGACCGCGACGCCGTCGAACGTGGCGCCGGAAGCGCTTTCGACGTCGACCGTCCCGATGTGGCCTGCCGCGCCAATCGCGAGCGAACCGCCCGTGATCGACGTGCCGTCATTCATCAGCAGCGTCGCCGCGCTGGTCTGACCGACCTCAAGGATGCCCTTCGTGAGGTACGAGGTGACGGCCACGCCGTCGAGCGTTTCAAGCGAAGTGCCTTCGAAATCGACCGCGCCGGTACCGGCCGCGGAGCCGAGCGCGAGCGTCCCGCCCGTCATCGACGTGCCGTCCTTCAACAGCAGCGTCGCGTTGCCGGTCTGCCCCACATCGATGGTGTTGAGGGCGCCAGCTGCGGCGACGGTGACAGCATCAAACGTCGCGCCGGCGGCGCTTTCGACGGCGACGGTGACAGCATCAAACGTCGCGCCGACGGCGCTTTCGACGTCGACGGTACCGGTGCTACCGACGGCACCGATGAGAAGCGTCGCGTTCGTGATCGAGGTGCCGTCCTTCAGCAGCAGCGTGGACGCACCGGTCTGTCCGACTTCGACGATGCTGAGCGCATTAGAAGCGCCGACAGTGACGCCGTCGAGCGTCGCCCCCGCAGCACTCTCGACGTCGACCTTGCCGCTGCCACCGGCCGCACCCAGCACGAGCGTGCCGCCGGCCATCGACGTGCCGTCCTTCAGCAGCAAAGTCGACGCGCTGTTCTGTCCCACTTCGATCGTATCAGCGGTGGCGAAGGCCGTGACCGTGACGCCGTCGAAGGTGGCGCCGGACGCCGTTTCGACGTCGACCGTGCCGGTATGGCCGGAAGCGCCGATGACGAGCGAACCGCTGAGGATTCGGGTGCCGTCCTTCAGCAGCAAGGTCGACGGACCGGTCTGTCCCACCTCGACGCCGTCGGCCGCCGCAAAGTTCCTGACGGTGACGTCATCGAGCGTCGCACCGGCTGCGCTCTCGACGTCGACCGTTGCCGCATTGCCCGCAGCGCCGATCACGATCGTCGTGCCGCTGACCGAGGTGCCATTCTTCAACAGCAGCGTCGATGGGCCAGCCTGACCGACCTCAATGCTTTCGGCGATGGAGTTGGCCGTCACCGCGACATCGTCAAGCGTCGCACCCGCGTCGCTCTCCACATCGACGGTGCCGCCGGCCGCGCCGAGGACGAGCGAGCCGCGCGTGATGGACGTGCCGCCCTTCAGGAGCAGCGTCGATGTAGTGGCCTGACCGACCTTGATGGTGTCGGTGGCGTCATATGCCGAGACCGTGACGCCGTCCAACGTGGCGCCATCAGCGGTTTCGACATCGACCGTACCGGTGTGGCCCGTCGCACCGACCGCGAGCGAGCCGCCCGTCATCGCGGTGCCGTTCTCCAGCAGCAAGGCCGACGCGCTGGTCTGTCCCACTTCGATCACGTCAGCGGTGGCAAAGGCCGTGACCTTGACGCCGTCGAACGTGGCGCCATCAGCGGTTTCCACGTCGACCGTGCCGGTATGGCCGGAAGCGCCGATGACGAGCGAACCGCCCTTGATGGAGGTGCCGTCGTCCAGCAGCAGCGTGGCCGTCCCAGTTTGGGCGATCTCGATGGCATCGGTGACGGAATAGGCCGTGATGGCAACGCCATCCAGCGTCGCGCCGGCAGCGCTTTCGACATCAACGGTGCCGACCCCACCGGCAGCGCCAATGGTGAGCTTGCCGCCTGTGATCGCCGTGCCGCCCTTCAGCGCCAGCGTCGCGGCACTGGTCTGGCCGACCGCGATGCTGTCGGCCGAAGTTCCGGTCGTCACCGCGATGCCGTCGAGCGTGGCGCCGTGCGCGCCCGAGCCTGTGCCCTGCTCGACGTCGAGCGTCGAACCGGACTTGATCTCGATCGACCCGATCCCGGAGATCGCCGTGCCGTCGTCGAGCGTGAGAATAGCGGGCGTCCCGCTCGCACCGATTTCGATCGCGCCTTTATCGGTGACGGCCAGGCCGTCCAGCCGTGCGCCGGTACCGCCGGGGCCAGTTCCTTGCTCGACGTCGATCCTGGAGCCGGACTTGATGGTCAGGGTGCCGATGCCGCCGATGACGGTGCCGCCGCCGAGCGTCAGCGTCGTGGTGACGTCATCGCCGACGTCAAAGTCGCCGTTGTCGGTGACCACGACACCATTGAGAGTCGCCGTCGTTTCGGTATCGACCTTCGACCCGGCATTGACCTTCAGCTTGCCGGTGCCGCCGCCGTCGATGCTGGTGCCGCCGCCCACTACGAGGGTGGTGCCGGTCTCGGTGTCGCCTACATCGATAGTGCCCTGGTCAACGACGCTGAGGCCGCTGAAGACCGCGCCAAAATCCGGACCGCTGCCATCGCCCTTCTCGACATCGATCATCGAGCCGGAGTTGACCGTCAGTGTGCCGCCGCCGCCAATAATCGTGCCGTCCTCGAGCTTCAGCACCGCGCCCGCAACGTCGCCGACATCGAACGCGCCGGCGTCGGTCACGGCAACGCCATCCAGCTTGGCGCCGTGAGCGCCCGTGCCGGTGCCCTGCTCGATATCGAGCGTCGAACCGGATTCGATCGCGAACGTGCCCGACCCGGAGACCGACGTGCCGTCCTCGAGGGTGAGGACCGCACCCGTCGCCGTCGCGCCGATATCGATCGCGCCGCTGTTGCTGACGGCGACGCCATCCAGCGCCGCACCGTGCGGGCCGTTGATATGGACGCCATATTCGATATCGAGCGTACCGACACCGTTCACCGTCAGCGAGCCGCCGTCGATGGCGGTGCCGTCTTCGAGCACCAGCGTTGCCGGATCGGCCAGGTCGACGATGATGGCGCCGACGCTGTTGTCGACATGGACTCCGTCGAACTGCACGGTGTCTTCGATGTGCAGCGTGGCGCCGGTCTCCATTACCAGCTCGCCGCCGGCAACGGTCAAGCCGCCTTCCATCGTGTCGGTGCCGTTGACCTGCACCACGTGGTGGTTCGAGACCAGCCCGCCATCCAGCGTGGACCAGACCAGTTCGAGCAGGCCTGAGAGGTTGACCGAGATCGTCCCGAAATTGTGGATCGTGCCGGTCAATTTCAGCGTGGCGTCGACATCGACTTCGCTGCCCGACGTGATGGTCAGATCCTTCAAGGTGCTGATGCCGCCGACCGCGACGATCAGGCCGCCGGAAGCGCTCGTGAGCTGCCCGCCGGTCACGTCGCCATCGTCGAAATCGACCGTCGAGCCGATGCCGGTCGCCCAGATCACACCGCCATTGTTATGGACATCGGTATGATCAAAATAGACGGCGCCATTCAGCCGCGCCTGGATCGTACCATCGTTGTCGACGCGGTCCCGATCGAACCTGACTTGCGAGTCCTTGCCGGCCGCTTCGATCGTGCCATCATCGTTGTTGTCGATATGCGATTTGGTGAACTTCACCTCGCCGCCGTGTTCGGCCTCGATGTGCCCTGAATTCTCAACGTGATCGCGGTCGAACTTGACCGCCGAACCGCTTCCATCGGCTTCGATCGTGCCGCCGTGCGCGTCCTTGATCCAGGACTGCTCGAACAGGGCGAAACCGCCCCATGTCGCCGATATCTCGCCCCGGTTGTTGACGCGGTCACGCTCGAACTTGAGCTCCGAGCCCCGCCCGCGCGCTTCGATCTCGCCGTCATGATGGTTATCGACGTGCGACTTGATGAACGTCACTTCGCCGCCGTGCTCGGCCTCGATGCGTCCGGCATTGTCGACGTGATCGCGGTCAAACCTGACTTCCGAACCGCGGCCGTCGGCCTCAATCGTGCCATGGCTGCCATTGTCGACATCGGACTTGTCGAACGTGACCTCGCCGCCGCGTTCGGCCTCGATGCGACCGGAATTGCCGACATGGCTACGGTCGAACTTGACCTCCGAGCCGCGACCGTCGGCCTCGATCGCACCACCGCGCTCGTTGTCGACATGCGATTTGGTGAATTTCACTTCGCCGCTATGCGCCGCCTCGATGCGGCCGGCATTTTCGACGTGATCGCGATCGAACTTGACCAGCGAACCGCCACCATCGGCCTCGATCGTGCCCCAGCGCTCGTTCCGGATACGGGACTCGTCGAACAGCACGTAACCGCCCGAGGCGGCAGCGATGTCGCCGGAATTATCGACCCGATCGCGCTTGAACTCGACGCGCGAGCCACGTCCGTCCGCCTCGATGGTGCCGCGGCTGTCATTGTCGACGTGCGATTTGGTGAACGTCACCTCGCCGTCATGCTCGGCTTCGATACGGCCGGAATTGTCGACATGGCTGCGGTCGAACCTGACTTCCGAGCCGCGGCCGTCGGCCTCGATCTTGCCGTGACGCTCGTTGTCGACGTCCGACCTGGAAAACGTCACTTCGCCATGATGACCGGCCGTGATGTGGCCGGAATTGTCGACGTGATCGTGCTCGAACTTGACCTCTGAACCGCGACCGTCGGCCTCGATCGCGCCGCTGCGCTCGTTGCTGATCCGGGATTCATCGAACAGCACGAAGCCGCCCGAGGCGGCGGTGATTTCGCCGGAATTGTCGACGCGGTCACGCTTGAATTCGACGCGCGAGCCGCGTCCATCGGCTTCGATCGTGCCGCGACTGATGTTGTCGATGTGCGATTTGGTGAACTTTACTTCGCCGCCGCGTTCGGCCTCGATACGCCCGGAATTGTCGACATGGCTGCGATCGAACTCGACTTCCGAGCCGCGCCCGTCCGCCTCGATCGTGCCGCGACTGACGTTGTCGATGTGCGATTTGGTGAACTTTACTTCGCCGCCGTGTTCGGCCTCGATACGCCCGGAATTGTCGACATGGCCGCGATCGAACTCGACTTCCGAGCCGCGCCCGTCGGCCTCGATCGTACCGTCGCGCTGGTTGTCGACGTGCGATTGAGTGAACGTCACCTCGCCGTGATTTTCCGCCTCGATGCCGCCGGAATTCTTGACGTGGTCGCGGTCGAACCTGACCTTCGAGCCACGGCCGTCGGCTTCGATCGTGCCGCTGCGCTCATTACTGACCCAGGACTCGTCGAGCCGCAGCGAGCCGCCCCACGTCGCCGACATCTCCCCGAAATTATCGACGCGGTCATGCTCGAACGTGACGCGTGAGCCCTTGCCAACAGCGTTGATCGATCCGTCCAGTTCGTTGACGATTTTGGAGTGCTCGAACCTGACTTGTCCGTGCCGCTCGGCCTTGATCTCACCGCTGTTGTCGACGTGGCTGCGGTCAAAACTGATTTTGGAATGATCGCCCTTGGCAACGATCAAGCCGTCGATTTCGTTCTCGACGCGGTCATGACGGAATTCGACCTTGCCGCCGTGCTTCGCAGCGATCACGCCGTCATTGTCGAGCGAGCTATGCCGGATATCGACCTTGGAACCCTTGCCGTCGGCGACA
Source organism: Afipia sp. GAS231 (assembly GCF_900103365.1). Taxonomy (NCBI): domain Bacteria; kingdom Pseudomonadati; phylum Pseudomonadota; class Alphaproteobacteria; order Hyphomicrobiales; family Nitrobacteraceae; genus Afipia; species Afipia sp. GAS231. The sequence continues at coordinate 7,472,449 of NZ_LT629703.1, read as the reverse complement.
ATCCTGCCGGTCGGATCGAGCTTGTCCGCCCCCTCGTTAGTGATGTCGGCATGTTCGAACGAGACGGTGCCGCCGCGCTCGGCTGAGATGTCGCCGGCATTGTCGACGGTGATACGGTCACCGGCGACGCCGCGGAAATCGACGGTCGCGCCCTTGTTGCGCGCGACGATCTTGCCGCCGCTTTCATTGGCGACGTCGGCCTCGATCAGGACTTCGCTTCCGGACCGGGCGATGACCTTGCCGGAATTGTCGAGATCGCTGGCGATTTCGAGCTTTCCGCCATGGGTCGCTTCAAACAGGCCTTCGTTGACGGTCGTATTGGCGCCAAGGTCGATCAGCAGCGTCTGACCGTTGAGGTTGGCGTCGACCGTTCCTTGTTCGTCGTTCTTGAACGCCAGCGCGTCGTCGCCCTGACCGATGGCGCCGGCGCCGGAAATGGTGTTGTCGCGGTTTTCCAGGTTCGTCGTCTTGAAGCCCGGCCCCGCCACGCCGCCGATGATGTCCTGGGCGCCTTTGACTTCCTCGTCGCCTTCTTTGCTGCCCTTGTCGCCATCGAGAATAACGTTGCCGCCGCCCGACAGGATCGCAAACGGCTGGTTGAACAGCAGCAGCGTCTTGTCGCCGGTCGACGCAAGCTCGATCGTGCCGGCGTTCTCGATATCGAAGGGGCTGACAAGCGTCAGCGAGCTGTCGTCGTTGACAACAACCGTGCCGTTGTTGACGAGACTCGGCGTGGTGGTGTTGCGCGTCCCGTTCGACGTGTCGATCCGGTTGACGGTCCCGGAGACGGTCTCGAGCTTGCCGCCGGCGTCGATCGAAAACAGGCCCTGTAAAATGGTGCCATTTTCCAGCAGGATTTCCGAGCCGGCCGCGGCTTCGATCAGGCCGTCGACGGTCTTGCCACCGGTGTCGGCACCCGAATTGACGATCGTGCTGTCCTTGATCGTGACGGTGCCGCCGCCGATGGCCTCGACGAGGCCGGTGTTGACGCTGGTCTTGTTGTCGATGACGACGGAAGATCCCGCGCCAATCGCTTCGACCCGGCCGGAATTGGACAGTCGATCTTCGATCAGCAGTTTACCGCCGAGCGTCGCCTCGAACAGCCCGGAATTGGTCACCGCGTTGCCGGTGTGAACCACCAGCAGTCCGCTGTCGGCGGCATTGATCGGCGTGGCGTCGACCGTTGCCTTGTTGATGAAAGTCAGGTGACCGTCGTCGATCCCGATATTGCCGCTGCCGGCGATCAGGTTGTCGACGTTGGTTAGCACGGCGCCGCCGAGCCCGTAGATGAAATTGCCGGTGGTCGGGCCCAGCATTTCAATGGTGCCGCCACCCGTCAGGGTGATCGCGCCGCTGAGCATCAGCACCGGATCGACGCCCGACGAATTGAGCGCGATCAGGCCGGCGTTGGTGAGGCCTGAGGTCGTGAGCACACCGGCAGTGATGTTGAGCGTGGCGCCGAAATTGACGGTCAGGTTGGCGAGCGTGGAAGTGCTACTGAAAGTCGACTTGCCGGTTTGAATGAAGACGATGTCGATCGAGGAATCCGGCGCAAAGCCCTGATTCCAGTTGAACAGCTCCCGGTCCCAGTTGCCGAGCCCGTTCCAGATGAAAATGTTCGAGGCCGGCTTCGGCGAGTTGGTGTCATTGTGCGACGAGAAGTCGAACGGACTGCCGCCGCCATTGGGGTTGAAATCGAAGGAACGGCCGCTCTGGTTGAGATTAACCGCCAGCGGAAATGACGAGGCGTCGATCGAACTACCGCTGCCGTGCACCCCCACCGCGCCCGGCCTGGCGTCGTTGTTCTGCAGCCACTGCAGCAGATCGGCGAACTCACCCGGGGAATCCAAAGGCAGCGAAATCAGGTTGCCGTCCTGGTCGAGATACGAAACCATGTGCGGATCGGCGATGCTGCCGATCACCTTGCCGCCGGCGACGAGATCGTAGATGTCGTCGGACTGGCCAGCGTGCTTGTGGACCACGGCAAACGAATAGGTCACATGGCCGAGCTTGGTCGAGATCGCCGCGATCTCGCTCGCGGTCAGTTTGTGGGCCCACCCGGTCGAGCCGTCGTGGACGCTCATGGTTGCGACCGGCGTCACGATCTTCATGTTGCCGGCATCGGCGGCCTTGCCGATGACGAACGCGAAGGTACCCTCGATCAGGCTGAACAGCGCCGAATTCGCATCGGAATTGGCGTGATACGAATATTCGCTGAGCGCCATCCGCGTATTGGCGACGAGGTTGACCGCGGTGCCGTCGGCAAAGGAGATACCGACCGAAGACGCGCCACCGGTCTGGATAATATCGCTCTTGTAGACGGCGTCCCCCAGATGCAGCGCAACCACGACGCCGTTGCGCATCACGGTGACGTCGCCAGTGACGTTCTGAACATGGCCGATCGCGTCAGGTCCGGCGTGGTGGTTCGCATCCGACGCTGTTGCGGTCGGCTGCACCTCTGCAAACCTCGCGGGCGCAGCGGGACCTGCAAGCAGTGCGACGACATCGGACGTCAGGCGTCCGCCATTCGGCGCCACCAGCGTCAACGGATGCTCGCTCGCGAAATAGCCGGGAACGATCACGTGCTCGCCGTCGGCGCCGCTCAGATGCAGGTCCGAACCGGCGCGATGAAACGTTCCGCCGAACAACAAATCCGCATCGGCAATTTTGACGACGTCAGGCTGCGAGGAATCCGGATGAGCGACCGTCTGCGCGGCGACAAGATCCTTCTCGGAAGACATAAAATTCATTCGAGGTAACCTGGCGCGCGTGTGAACGCGTGTTCACAATTCTTCAACAAATCCCGATAGATACGGTCGGCCGGCACTTTGCTCGATTCCGGTTTCAGCGCAACAACGTCGTAAATAAATGATTAATTGCAGGCGTAGATTGTATTCGCCAAAATTCTACTGCTAGTCGAAGCATTCGCAGGGCATCCTCCAGCGTGAAGTAACCATGATCGATCGCGTCCGCGGCGGCGTCCTGCCTGAACGGCATTCTGACGTCGCGGCATGCATGTACGATGGGCGCGGCTGTCGCCGCGCCGCTCTACTCACAATACGAAAGCTACTCAGCCAGGAACGACGTCGTCTTGGTCCCGGAGTCGTAACGCAGTCTCAGCACGTTGAACTTGCAGAGATTGACGTTCTTCCACAGCACTGACTCGTTGTAATTCGCCCAGTCGACCTTGATGTTCCAGACACAACCCTCGTCGTCCTCTTCGAATTCGACGTAGGCGGTATCCTGGTTGTTCAGGGTTTTCTCGAGCTCGTTATCCCACTCGTCGAGGCCGTCGTCTGGGCCGTTGAAGCCCAGAAACTTGATGGCATAGCCGGTCTCGTTGATGACCGAGACGTTGCGGCTGTCGGCGGCAAAGGCGCTTCCGGTGGCGAAAGAAAGTCCCAATACGATCAACGCAGAAAAAATAAGCTTCATCCCAACCTTCCAATGGCTCGTCCGGCTAGACCAGTCTAAGCGACATCCGAACATCGGGAAACGCTATCATTTTGTAACTGCGGGTGAGTGACCATTTTTGGGAGGGATGATTTCAGATCGCGAAGCAGATTGTTGACCTGCGTTCACACCGATCGACATTCGGGATGTACCGACCTTATTGCTCGAACACCGCCGCGCAGGCCGGGCTCAAGCTCGCTCGCTGCCGCCGCAGGCAGGCGGTGATTGCCTTGGCATTGGGGATCTCGCCGGCGCAGAGCCGATAGACGTCCGGGGTGCAGGCCTTGCGTTGCTCGGGCGTGCCTTGACCGGTCCCTTGCGCGGACGCCGATCCCGCCGCCAGCAGCGTCAGGAGGAAACCAAGCGTCGACGCCCGGTGGGCGCGGCCGAGCGGTGCCGCACTACGTGCAAACCTTGCTTTCATGACCGCGTCTCCATGATCCGCGTCCGCCTTGACAAGGCAGGCACCGTCACGGCCAATACGCGGATTAAATTTCAAAGAATGTGATTTTTCTCACAATTGCTCCCGCGCTGGCGGGGATACCGTCCACGCGGGGAAACTCTTTAGTAACCAAACCTGCCGCGATCGCGCGTTCATTAAAATGCGAGCGATCTGTTCAATCTGGAAACAAAACCCTTTTGGCATCGTGAGCTCTCGAACCCCGGAGAGCGCGATGAGTGAAGTTGAATTCGACCTATTGCTGGATGCCGTGCAGACGGCAATTGCGCCCGAACCGGAGGATCATTTCTTGGCCCAGTCCCTGCCCCGCTATCAGCCGCCGCGCGCCGCTAATGACAACCGGGCCCCGTGGCCGCTGGTTCCGTTTCCCGAAGGCTGGTACGCCGCCTGCTGAGACACCGGGATTGCTTAAATCCCGGGGAGATTGTAGCTAGTCCGCCGATGGGGCCACGTGGCGGAGTGGTTACGCAACGGTCTGCAAAACCGTGTACACCGGTTCAATTCCGGTCGTGGCCTCCATCCATTAAATCAATAGCTTAGCCTGATTGTGTGAGAGATCGCGGGAACTATCGCCGCGGTGATACCGCACCCGTCGTCGTCCGATTCTCTCGAACAAGTCGGCCTTGGCTGGCGTTCGGCGGCCCGAACTGCAGATATCGGCCAGCCCTATTTGGCGCGCGGTTTTGCAGTCTTTTTCGCGCCTTTCCTGACGCCTTTCCTGCCCTTGTAGCCGCGATAGTCCTTCTTTTTCGGCTTGGGCGCGAGTTCGGGCATTTCGGCCTGCACTTCCCGATAGCGCGCCAGCATCCGCTCAAAACTCGCGTTGAGCGTCTCGGCGATATCGGGCCGCTTCTCGAGCCCCGCCAGCAGCAGGCCAGCGGCCTCGATGGTGGAAAGGCCGTCTTGGCGCGGCTCCTTGCGCAGCACGCCGTAGCGCGACGCCCGCTTCGGGCCGAGGATGACCCGCTGACACTTCAACATCCAGGCATTGCGCCACCACAGCGCCTTGGCCTGGCTCCAGGTGCCGTCGAGCAGCACGATGCCCTCGATATCCCCGAGGATGGCGCGCTGGTGCTCCTCCAGTTCGCCCTTGCGGTTGATCGCGACGATCTCCTTGTCGGTATCGAGGTCGGCGACCTTGGCCGAGCCGAGATAGAGGATCGCCCAGCGCGAGGGATCGTGGACGGTGCGCCCCAGCGCTTTCGACAGGCTCGGCCAGGACAGGCCGATCTTGACCACCGCATCCGGAAAATGCAGCGCGGCCAGCCGTGCGGTGCCGAGCGCCCTGTCCTGCTCTTGCGGATGCTGCAGGATCAGGAGCTGGATCCGGTTCTCGATCGGCTCGATGCTCTCACAGATGCACAACGGCTCCGGCTTGCCGCAATGCTGGCAGTCGGGAATTTCGTCGGGAATCGGGCTGATCGCGTCTGACTTGTCTGACATCCGCCCGCTATACGCTTCGTGGCCAGTAATTCAACTATTCGGCAGGCGCATGTACCGGGCGCGGCCGGGCCCGCCGCTGCCGCAGGCGGTCGATCAGCAGGTAGATCACCGGCGTGGTGTAGAGCGTCAGGATCTGCGAGACGAACAATCCGCCGATGATGGTGATGCCGAGCGGCCGGCGCAGTTCGGTGCCGGGACCGGTGGCGATGACCAGCGGAATGCCGGCAAACGCCGCCGCCATCGTCGTCATCAGGATCGGCCTGAAGCGGACGCTGCAGGCCTCGAAAATCGCCTCCGCCGACGACAGGCCGCGATGGCGCTCGGCATCGAGCGCGAAGTCGACCATCATGATGCCGTTCTTCTTGACGATGCCGATCAGAAGAATGATGCCGATGAAGGCGATCACCGTCAGCGGCGTGTTGGTCACCTGCAACGCCAGCAGCGCGCCGAGGCCCGCGGACGGCAGCGTCGAAATGATGGTGATCGGATGCGCGAGGCTCTCGTAGAGCACGCCGAGCACGATATACATCGCCACCAGCGCGCCGAGGATCAGCAGCGGCTGCCGCCCGCTGGTCTTGTTGAAATCGCCGGCATTGCCGTCAAAACTGCCGCGGATACCCTCGGGCATGTGCAATTCGTCGACCGCGCGCTGGATGTTCGAGGTGGCGACTTGCAGCGGCACGTCGGGCAGAAGATTGAACGACACCGTCGTCGAGGGAAACGACTGCGAGTGAAATACCGCGAGCGCCGACAGGCCGCGCTGGTAGTGCACCAAAGCCGACAGCGGCACCTGCACGTCGTTGGCGCCGGCGACGTAGATCCGCTCGAGGTTGGAGGGATCAGCCTGGAATTTCGGGTCGATCTCCAGCACCACCATGTACTGGTTGCGCTGGGTATAAACGATCGATATCTGCCGCTGCGAGAAGGCGTTGTTCAGCGCGTTGTCGATGTCCTGGACGCGAACGCCGAGGCTCGACGCGGTCTTGCGGTCGATCACCAGGTTGAGCTGCAGCCCGCCGGGATCGCGGTCGCTGGAGACATCGGTGATGCCCTCGACCGTCTCCATCCGCTTGGCAACGATTGGCGCCCATTTCTGCAACAGGTCGAGGTCGGTGCTCGACAACGTGTATTGATAATCGGAATCGCTCTGCCGTCCGCCGGCGCGGATATCCTGGGCCGCAAACATGAACAGGCGAATGCCGGCAACCCGATAGAGATTCCGGCGCAGCCGGTCGATCACCTGCGCCGTCGACAGCCCATCCCGCTCCGCGGGCTCCTTCAGGCTGATGAACATGACACCGCGGTTGGAGCCGCCGCCGCCCGGACCACCGCCGCCGCCCAGCGAGGAGCCGACGCCGGCTACGGCCGGATCCGCCATGACGATGTCGGCCAGTTGCTGTTGCAGCCCGAGCATCGACTGGAACGAGATATCGGCGGAGGCGCGCGTCGCCCCGATCACGAAACCGGAATCGTCGGTCGGGAAGTAACCCTTCGGGGTCTTGATGTAGAGCACCACCGTCAGCGCGATGGTGGCAAAGAACACGATCAGGGTCAGGAACGGAAAACCCAGTACCACGCGGAGCGTCCGTTCGTAGAACGAGACGATCCGCGACAGCGTGCCCTCGACGATGCGGTCGAACAGGGTCGCGCGGTCCGGGGTCGTTTGCTTGATGTAATGCGCGCAGATCATCGGCGTGATCGTCAGCGACACCACGGTCGACACCACGATGGCGAACGTCAGCGTCAGCGAGAATTCACGCAACAGCCGGCCGACGATCCCGTCCATGAAGATCAGCGGCGTGAAGGCCGCGATCAGCGACAGGCTGATCGACAGCACGGTAAACCCGATCTGCTTGGCGCCTTCGAGCGCCGCAGCCAACGGCGCCATGCCGTGTTCGAGGTTGCGATACATGTTCTCGATCATGACGATGGCGTCGTCGACCACGAAGCCGATCGAGATCGCCAGCGCCATTAGCGACAGATTGTCGATCGAGAAACCGGCCAGCCACATACCGGCGCAGGTGCCGGCCAGCGCCAACGGCACCGAAACGCCGGCTGCGATCGTCGGCACCACCCGGCGCAGGAACACGAAGACCACCAGCATGACCAGAAATGCGGTCGCCAGCAGCGTCCACTGCATGTCCCGCACGCTGGCGCGGATGGTCCCGGTGCGATCGACCAGCGTTGAAATCTCGACGCCGCCGGGCAGCCATTCCTTCAGCTCGGGGATCAGCGCCCTCACCCGGTCGACGGTTTCGATGACGTTGGCGTCGCCCTGCTTGGTGATCTGGATCAGCACAGCCGGCTGCTTGTTGAACCAGGCGATCGAGCGGCTGTTACGGACGGAATCTTCCACTTCCGCCACATCCGACAGCCGTACGAAGTTGCCGCCCGAGCTCTTGACGATGATGTCGCGGAATCCGGCCGCGGTGCGCATCTGCTTGTTGATCGACAGCGTCTCGCTTTGGCGGCTGCCGTTGAAGATGCCGACCGGACCGAGTGGATTGGCGTTGATGATGGCGAGGCGAACGTCGTCGGTCGCGATCCCCGCATTCGCCAGCGCCACCGGGTTGAGCGAGATGCGCACCGCAGGCTGGTCGGCGCCGCTGACGGTGACTTCGCCGACGCCTGGCACCTGCGATATCCGTTGCGCGATCACGGTATCGGCCGCGTCGTACATCGCGCTGGTCGTCAGCGTCTTCGAGGTCAGCGCCAGCACGAACACCGGGGCTGCCGCCGGGTTGGCCTTGCGGAATTTCGGCAGCGACGGCAGGTCGCTCGGCAGATCCGCCAGCGAGGCGTTGATCGCGGCCTGCACGTCGCGCGCGGCGCGGTCGATGTTGCGCCCGATAGAGAATTGCACCTGGATGCTGGTGTTGCCGAGCGAGCTGGTCGACGTAATCTGGTCGATGCCGGCGATCGTGCCGAGCTTGCGCTCCAGCGGCGCCGCGACGGTTGAGGCCATGATCGAGGGATCGGCGCCGGGCCGCGTGGCCGACACCCGGATCATGGGAAAATCGACGTTGGGCACGGCCGAAACCGGCAGAAAATTATAGGCAACGACGCCGACCAGAAAGAGCCCGATCGCCAGCAGCGTGGTGCCAACCGGCCGGCGGATGAAGGGCTCCGAGATCGACGCCATTACTGCATCCCCTCGGTCGCGCCCGCGACCGGCGGGCCGGTCGGTCCCGGCTCAGGCACCGCCTTCTCGATCTTCCGATTGAGCCGGTCGAGCGCCAAATAGATCACCGGCGTCGTGTACAGCGTCAGCAACTGGCTCAGCAGCAGGCCGCCGATGATGGAGATGCCGAGCGGGAACCTTAGTTCGGCGCCGGTGCCGCTTTCGACCGCCAGCGGCAACGCGCCGAACAGCGCGGCCAGCGTCGTCATCATGATCGGACGAAACCGCAGCAGGCAGGCCTGCACGATCGCCTCGTCGGCCCTCATGCCCTTGTGCCGCTCCGCTTCCAGCGCGAAGTCGATCATCATGATCGCGTTCTTCTTGACGATACCCATCAGCAATATGATGCCGATCAGGCCGATCACGGAAAGATCCTGCCCGAACAGCATCAGCGCCAGGATGGCGCCGACGCCCGCCGACGGCAGCGTCGAGAGAATGGTGATCGGGTGGATGTAGCTCTCATAGAGCACGCCGAGCACGATGTAGATGGTGACGATCGCGGCCAGGATCAGCCATGGCTGTCCGGCCAGCGATTTGGAGAATTCGGCGGCATCGCCGCCGAACACGCCGGCAATGCTGCCGGGCATGCCGATCCGGGTTTCGATGGTCTTGACCGCCTCGACCGCGTCGCCCAGGGCCTCGCCGGGCGCCAGGTTGAAGCTGAGCGACACCGCCGGAAACTGCGCCTGATGCGAAATCGCCAGCGGCGCGGTGGTGCGCGTCAGTTTCGCCACCGCCGACAGCGGCACCTGCGCGCCCGCCACTCCCGGCAGATAGAGTTTTGACAGGATCGACGGATCGCGTTGGTACATCGGCAGCGCCTCCAGCACCACGCGGTACTGGTTGGCCTGGCCGTAGATGGTTGAAATCTGCCGCTGCGCGAAGGCGTCGTTGAGCGTGTCGGTGACACCCTGAAGGCTGACACCGAGCTGGCCGGCGCGCTGGCGGTCGATGTCGAGGGCTGCGCGCAGGCCGCCCTCCTGCGCCTCCGAAGACACGTCGCGGAACATCGGGTCGCGGCGCATTTCGGCGACCAGCTTGCTGGCCCACAAGGTCACCTCGGCGGCATCGGTCGCGGTCAGCGTGTACTGGTATTGCGAGCGGCTCGACTGGGTCGAGATCTGCACGTCCTGCACCGGCTGGAAATAGATGGTCATGCCGGGGATCTGCGCCGTACGCGCCTTCAACCGCTCGATCACGGCAGAGACGTCGCCGCGCCGCTGGTCACGCGGCTTCAGCGTCATCACCAGCCGTCCCACATTGGTGGTCGGATTGACCGAGCCCGCGCCGATCACCGAGACAACGCCGATGACGTCCGGATCGGCCTGGATCGCGGTTGCCGCCTCCGTCTGCAGGCTCTGCATCTCGGCAAAGGAAACGTCGGCGCCGGCTTCGGTTACGGCCGTAATCGAACTGGTGTCCTGCAGCGGCAAGAAGCCCTTCGGCGCCATCACATACATGATTAGGGTCAAGGCAATGGTGGCGAACGTCACCACCAAGGTCATGGTGCGGTGCTGCAGCACCATGAGCAGCGTGCGATGGTAGAATTCGACCATGCGGTCGATGAAGCGGCTGACCGCCGCCAGCCCGGGAACTGTCATCTCCTCGCCGGCATGCTTCAAGAGCCGCGAGCACATCATCGGCGTCAGCGTGAGCGATACGACCGCCGACGTCACCACCGCGATCGTCAGCGTCAGCGCGAATTCGCGGAACATGCGCCCGACGAGGCCAGACATGAACAATAGCGGAATGAACACCGCGATCAGCGACACCGTCAGCGAGATCACGGTAAAGCCGATTTCGCTGGCGCCCTTCAGCGAGGCTTCCATCACGGACTCGCCGTCCTCCATATGGCGGACGATGTTCTCGATCATCACGATGGCGTCGTCGACCACAAAACCGGTGCCGATCGTCAGCGCCATCAGCGACAGGTTGTCGAGGCTGAAGCCCGAGAAATACATGATGCCGAAGCTCGTGATCAGCGATAGCGGCAGCGCCACGCCCGCGATCAAGGTCGCGCGCAGCGACCGCAGGAACAACAGCACCACCAGCGTCACCAGCACCACGCTCAGGATCAGCGTGAACTGCACGTCGTGAACGGAGGCGCGAATGGTGACCGTGCGGTCCGAGACCACGGTCAGTTTGACGCCGGCCGGGATTGCCCGCTGCACCTTGGGAATTTCGGCGCGGATTTGCTGGACGACGTCGATCACATTGGCGCCGGGTTGCCGCTGGATATCGATGATGACGGCCGGTGTGCCCTGATACCAGCCGCCGGTACGGTCGTTCTCCAGCCCGTCGATGATGATGGCGACGTCGCCGATGGTGACGGGCGCGCCGTTGCGATAGGCGATGATGATGGGCTTGTAGGCTTCGGCCGCCGCGATCTGGTCGTTGGCCGCGATGGTGTAGGACTGCTGCGCGCCGTCGAGCGATCCCTTCGGCCCGGAGACGTTGGCCCCCGCAATGGCGTTGCGCAGGTCTTCCATCGCAATCCCGTAGGAGGCGAGCCGCGCCAGATCGGCCTGCACCCGCACCGCGGGCTTCAACCCGCCGAGGATGGCGACGCGGCCGACGCCGGAAATCTGGCTGAGCCGCTGGCCCAGAATCGTATCGGCGATATCGCTCATCGCGCGCAGCGAAATCGTATCCGAGGTCAGCGCCAGCGTCAGCACCGGCGCGTCGGCCGGGTTTACCTTGGCGTAGGTCGGCGGATACGGCAGCGTCTTCGGCAGGATGCCGGCGGCGGCGTTGATCGCGGCCTGCACGTCCTGGGTCGCGCCATCGATGTCGCGGTTGAGATCGAACTGCAGTGAAATCTGGCTGACGCCGAACGAACTGGTCGACTGCATCGAGGACAGCGACGGAATTTGCCCGAGCTGGCGCTCCAAGGGTGCGGTGATCAGCGAGGCGATCACGTCGGGGCTGGCGCCCGGCAGTTGCGTCGTGACTTGAACCGTCGGGAAATCGACCTGCGGCAGCGCCGACACCGGCAGCGCCCAATAGCCGAGCGCGCCGCCGATCAACAGCGCGATCCCCAACAGCGAGGTCGCGATCGGACGGCGGATGAATGGTTCGGAGACGCTCATGGTGGCGTGCTGCTCATGGTTGCGTACTCAGGACGCGATTGCGTACTCAAGGCGCGCGAAGTCGGATATTCAGGCAACAGAGGTCTCGGTCATGGCTGCAACTTCGCGGCGCCGCCTGACGGTTCGTTCCCCGAAGCTGATCCCTTCTGATTGCCCTCGCCGCGTTTGCCCTGCCCGTCCTTCTTCTGTCCGTCCCCGGCGGCACCGTCCTTGGTTTGACCGTCCTTGGCCTGGCCATCCTTTTGACCGCCCTTGGCGTCGGGCGTGCGGCTGCGCTTGGCTTTGGGCGCGAGGTCGGCGGTCGGCGCCTGCTCGTCCTTGCCGATCAGCACTTTGGCGCCGTCGGACAGGTTGGCGAAGCCGGTCGTCACCACGCGGTCGGAAGTCGTAAGTCCGCTGGCGATCACGGCATCGGTCTCGTTCTGCTGCGTCACCACCACCGGCTTGGCGGTGGCGACATTGTCGGGGCTGATCACATAGCTGAACGTGCCGGCGGGTCCGCGCTGCACCGCGGAGGTCGGCACCACGATGGCTTTCTCGATCGTTTCGACCTTCAGCCGCACGTTGACGAACTGACCCGGCCATAGCTGGAATTTGTCGTTCGGGAATTCCGCCTTCAGCTTCAGCGTGCCTGTCGTGGGATCGACCTGGTTGTCGATGCCCGTCAGCTTGCCGGTATCGACGACCGTCACGCCGTCATTGCCGAACACGTCGACCGCCAGCACGCCCTTGGCCGAGGCGGCGTTGACCCGCACGATCTGCTGCTGCGGCAGGCTGAACTGCACCGCGATCGGCTGCAATTGCGTGATGATCACAAGCCCGGTCACATCGGCGGCGTGGATGATGTTGCCCTGGTCGACCTGGCGCAGGCCGGCGCGCCCGGCCAGCGGCGCAATGATCTTGGTATAGCCCAGCGTCGCCTGCGTGTTATCGATCGCCGCCTGGTCGGCGTTGACGAGCGCTTCCTGCTGGGCGACCACGGCGCGCTGGGTATCGGCCTGTTGCTTCGAGCCGGCGTTGGACGCGGCAAGCTGCTGGTAGCGGGCGAGATCGATACGCTGGTTGGCGAGCAGCGCTTCATCCTGCGCCTTCTTGGCGACGGCCTGATCGTACTGCGCCTTGTAGATGACGGGATCGATTTCGCCGAGCACGTCGCCCTTTTTGACGTCCTGGCCTTCGGTGAAATTCACCGCGATCAGTTTGCCGTCGACCTGCGCGCGCACGATGACATTGTTCAGCGCGCGGACCGAGCCGACGCCGTCGAGGTAAACCGGAACGTCCTGGATGCGCGGCATCGCCGCCAACACCGGGACCGGCAGGTCGAGGCGTGCACCGGGCCCGCCGCGATTAGCGCCGCCCGCCTTCGGCTGAAATGCGTACCAGCCGATGTAAGCGAGACCACCGAGGATCACCAGCAAAACGGTCAGCGACACCATGCGCCTGAGCAGCCGCGAGACCAGGCTGGGCTTGCGCCCGTCCACAGTGTTCGCCTTGTTCTTTTCATCCGGCTTAAAGAGCATCGACCGGCCTCTCCATCCTCGGCTCCCAGCCGCCGCCGAGCGCCTGATACAGGCTGACGATCGCGAGCAGCCGGGCCAATTGGGCCTGCCATAGCGCATCCTCCGCCTGGAATAACGTCAATTGGGTGTTTAGCACAGTAACGATGTCGGCGGTTCCAGCCCGCAACTGCTGTTCGGACAGTTGAAACGCCCGCCGCGACGACGCCACCACTTCGCGCTGCAGCCGCAGCTTCTCGGTGGTCTGGCGGATCGCGTACAACGCGGTGTCAGTGTCGGCAAACGCCTGCACCACAGCCTTGCGATAGGTCTGCAACAACTCGTCCTGCTTGGCTTTGGTGTATTCGAAATTGCCGAGGATCTTGCCGCCGTCGAAGATCGGCTGGGTCAGGCCGCCGACCAGGCTGAAGAACGCGGCATGCGGCTGGAACAGCGACACCAGCGCCGAGCTCTGATAGCCGCCCTGCCCGGTCAACTGAATGCTCGGAAAGAACTGCGCGCGAGCGTTGCCGACATTGGCCGTCGCGGAAGCCAACTGTGCCTCCTGGCGCCTGATATCGGGACGTTGCGTCAGCAATTCCGACGGCAGACCCGGCGTCACCCGCGGCGAGGCGATCCGATTGAGCGACCCGCCGATGACGCGCACGGCTTCCGGCGGCCGCGACACCAGTATCGCCAGCGCATTGACGTTCTGATCGAGCGTTTGCTTCAGTGGCGGCACCGACGCGCGCTGGTTGGCGAGGACGCTCTCCTGCTGGGCAACATCGAGATCCGTGCCCGTACCGGCTTTAAACCGCTGCTTGATCGCCTCGAGGATGCGCGTGGCGCTCGCGATGTTTTGTTGCGCGGTGCGAATCCGGTCCTGCGAGGTCAGCACCTGGAAATAGGCGTTGGCAACGGTGGTCAGCGTGGTCAGCGCGACGACATCGCGGTCGAAACGGTTGGCGACGGCGGTCTCTTCCGCGGCCTGGGCGGCGTCGCGATTCTTGCCCCAGAAATCGAGCTCGTAGCTGGCGCTGAGCGAGGCCGAATAGTTGACGACCTCGCGGCCGCCATTGGTCAGGCCGCTGGCGCTCGAGCCTGAGGTGCGCGAATAGGTCTCCTGGCCGTTGCCGTTCAGGCTCGGCAACAGCGGCGCGCCGGCGATCCGCGCCTGTGCATCGGCCTGCACGAACCGCGCCGTGGCGGCGGCGATGTCGAGATTGACGGTCTGCGCCTCCTCCATCAACTGGGTCAGTTCAGCCGAACGAAAGCCGCGCCACCAGTCGAGCGTCGGCGGCGCATCCGTGGCCGTCGCCAGCCGCGCCGCCTTATAGCCATTGGGCACTTCCAGCGCCGGATCGGGCAGATCGCTGGTCAGGACGCAGCCGGCGGAACTGGCAACGAGGCACACCACCGCAAGCGAACGCGCCAGCCTTACAGGACCCGACCTTGCCGGACCAGACAGGCGGGCAATCCGGTCAGCGGCGAAAGCCCGGAAGACGGTCACGTCCGCACCCCGACGCGTGCCGAATCCCGTCGCGATGCGCGAGCAACGCCGGGATGTGGGAACTGCGAGCTATTCACGGGTGATGCTTCCGTTGGAACCGAACCGTCACTGTACCCGGTGGAACAGGCAGCGGACAGTCCCGCGCCGGTTTCCGCTCGCCGCGCACTGGGGTCGATTATGACTGTCCGGAATCCAACTTCCCCTTGTCCTGCAGGCGCTAATCCGATTAAGGCGGTCTTCGGACGAGGCTGATTCTTACAAAGATTTCATGGGGATTTCTCCGCCCTGATGCGCCGAATCCACAGACCGCCGTGGGTCGCACGAATCGCAGCAATCCGTGAACCAAGCGAGCCGTTGCGACGTATCTTCCAGGAAGATCGTCAGCGGCGCCGTTCGCTGAGACGATTGATCCAGCAGCGAGCGCGCCATGATGGTCTATCTCTATGCCTATTTGTCGACGCTCGCCGTGTTCCTGCCCTGCGACATGGTCTGGCTGGGGACGATGGCGAGCCGCCTGTACCGTCCGACGCTCGGCAACATCCTGCTCAGCGACGCCAATCTGCCTGCCGCCGCGGCGTTCTACGGCATCTATCCGGTTGGCCTGGTGTTCTTCGCGGTCGTTCCGGCGCTGAAATCCGGCAGCCTCGGTCAGGCGACGCTGAGCGGCGCGCTGTTCGGCTTCTTCACCTACATGACCTACGATCTCACCAATCAGGCAACGCTGAAGAACTGGACGACGCAGCTCACCTTGGTCGATATCGGGTGGGGAACACTGCTCGGCGCGCTCTCCGCAACCGCCGCTTTCTGGGTGACCTCAAAACTCAGCGCCTGACGGCCGGCTCCCGCAGCCCCGCCACATCCGGATCAGTGGCAACACCGGAAGGGCGTTCGGAACCCGCGATTTCACCTGTGAGGCGACAGCCCGGCGTTGAAACTCCAGATCGACCTCGGCCGTACCGTATGTCGGGGTCCGCTTCAGGCGGCCGAGGCTGGATGAGAGGTTTTAAATGCGCGTCGCGGTGATCGGGACCGGAATCGCCGGCAATGCCGCGGCCTGGAGCCTCTCGAAGCGTTACCCCGTCACGGTCTATGACCGGGAAATGCGCGCCGGCGGGCACAGCCACACCGTCACCATCGACTACGACGGCACGGAGCTTACCGTCGACATCGGCTTCATCGTCTACAACGAACTGAACTATCCGGACCTGACCGCGCTGTTCGCCCATCTCGGCGTCGAAACGATAGAAAGCTGCATGAGTTTTGCGGTGACCGCGGATACCGGCAGGTTCGAATGGAAAGGCGGCGGCAACAACTGGCTCGAGACCTTCAGCGGCCTGTTCGCGCAACGCCGGAACCTGCTGTCGCCGTCCTATCTCTGGATGCTGCGCGACGTCCTGACCTTCAACGAGCAGAGCACAAGGGATTACGCCGCCGGCAAGCTCGCCGGGCTCACGCTCGGCGACTACTTCCGCACCAACCATTTCGCGCCGCGGCTATTGACCGACTATCTGGCGCCGATGGGGGCTGCGATCTGGTCGGCGCCGGCGAGCGAGATTCTGGATTTCCCGGCCGAAAACTTCGTCGCCTTCTTCGCCAACCATCGGCTGTTGCAATATGACCGCCCGGTCTGGCGCACGGTGAAGGGCGGCAGCCGGCGCTATGTCGAGAAACTGACCGCTGATTTCCGCGACCGGATCAGGCTCGGCTGCGCCGTCACGGCGATCGAGCGAACGTCGCATGGCGTCGTCGTCCATGACAACCACGGTCACGCCGAGAGCTACGACCATGTCGTGGTCGCCTCGCACAGCGATCAGGCACTCGCGATGCTGGCGGACGCCGACATGCGGGAACGTGCGATCCTGGGTGCGATCGGCTATTCTCCCAACACCGTCTACCTGCACCGCGACCGCAGACTGATGCCGAAGCGCAAGCGCGCCTGGGCGTCGTGGAATTTCCTGCGCTGGCCGCGCCAAGATTCTGGTAGCACTGGATCGGTCGACAACGATGTCTCCGTGACCTACTGGATGAACCCGTTGCAGGGCATCGATCCGGACAAGCCGTTGTTCGTCAGCCTCAACCCGCCGATCGAGCCAGATCCGGCGTTGACGTTCGACAAATTCATGTTCGAACATCCGCAATACAATGCCGCAGCGTTTGCCGCCCAAAAACGCCTCGGCGAGATCCAGGGCAGGCGTCACACCTGGTTCTGCGGCGCGTGGACCGGATACGGATTCCATGAGGACGGGTTACGATCCGGCCTTGCCGTCGCGGAGGCGCTGGGCGCAGTCGCGCCGTGGCGTGAACTGCCGGCCGACCTCGCGGAAGCCGCGGAGTAGCAATGCGAAGGGAGCCCAGCAGCACCGGAACGCCGGACGACGTCGCGGACACCGCGGCGGCGCTGTACGTCGGCGACGTCATGCACGCACGGCTGAAGCCGATGGGCCATCGCTTCAGCTACCGCGTCATGAGCCTGTTGATCGACCTCGACCGGCTCGCGGAAGCCGACCGGCAATCCATGCTGTTCGGCGTCAACCGCGCTGCGCTCTACAGTTTCCACGAGGCCGACCACGGCGAACGCGACGGCTCGCCGTTGCGCGCCCATGCGCAGCGCTGCGCGGCCGAGCAAGGCATCGATCTCACCGGCGGGCGGGTGCTGCTGCTCTGCTATCCCCGCCTGCTCGGCTACACCTTCAATCCGCTCTCGGTCTACTTTTGCTATCGCGCCGATGGCGACCTGGCGCTGATGATCTACGAGGTGCGGAACACGTTCGGCGACATCCACGCTTACGTCCTGCCGGTGGCCCCGGATCAGCGCAGCGCAGCCGGCATCCGCCAGCAGCATGAAAAGCTGTTCTACGTCTCGCCCTTCATCGAGATGGCGATGCGCTACCATTTCCGCGTTCTGCCGCCGGATCGGCGCGTCAAGCTGCGGATCCTGGAGACCGACGGCGATGGCCCCCTGCTCGCCGCAACTTTCAATGGGTGTCGTCGCCGGCTGAACACGGCACAGTTGCTGCGCGCATTCGTTGCCTTCCCGATGGTCACCTTCAAAATCATGGCGGCGATCCACTGGGAGGCGCTGCGGCTTTGGCTCAAGGGCGCGCGGCTGGTGCCGCGTCAGAACGCCGCCATCAAGACCGGCTTGCCGACCGGAAAAAGTAACGATTATACTTCGCCGGCGTTATCCGTTGGCGGCAAGCAGTGAGCAGGCCGACCATGCTAGCGTTAGGTGTCATGTCGCTCGATCAATCGCCCTCGCCCCAGCCGAGTTCGGTTACATCGGAAACCGTGGATGCCGCATTTCCGGAACTTCCACGGCTGGTCCGGCTGGCGTTGCAGTTCGGCTCGAAATTGCAACGCGGCACCCTCGACGTCACCCTCGCCGATGGCCGCATGGTCCGCCTCGGCGGCCATGCGCCCGGACCGGCCGCCGCCATGAAAATCTACGATTACGGCTTTGCCTCGCGGCTGGTGCGCAGCGGCGACATCGGGATCGCCGAAGCCTATTTGCGCGGCGAATGGGACACGCCCGACCTGACCCAGTTCCTCTATCTGTTCTGCGTCAACCAGGCCTGGATGCAGACCATGCTGGCCGGAACGCCGCTGACGCGTACCATCCAGTTCTTCCGGCACTGGCTCAACCGCAACACCCGGCGTCAGGCCCGCCGCAACATCCATGCCCATTACGATATCGGCAACGCCTTCTATTCGGCATGGCTCGACCCCAGCATGACCTATTCCTCGGCCCTGTTCGAGGACCACACGTCCGACCTGACCGCGGCGCAAAACAACAAATACCGGCGGCTTGCCGAAGCGATCGATCTGCGGCCCGGCCAGAAGCTGCTCGAAATCGGCTGCGGCTGGGGTGGCTTTGCCGAGTATGTGGCGAAAACCTTCGGCACCACGGTGGTCGGCCTCACCATCAGCAAGGAGCAGCGTGATTTCGCGCAAGCGCGCATCCAGGCGGCGGGCTTGAGCGATCGCGTCGAGATCCGGCTGCAGGACTATCGCGACGAGCGCGACCAGTACGACCGGATTGCATCGATCGAGATGATCGAAGCGGTCGGCGAGCAATTTTGGCCGAATTACTTCTCACAGTTGCGCGACCGCCTGCTGCCAGGCGGCCTCGCCGGCATTCAGGCCATCACGATCCAGGACAGCCTGTTCAAGACCTACCGCCGCGACGTCGACTTCATCCAGCGTTACGTCTTCCCGGGCGGCATGCTGCCTTCGCCGGAGATCCTGAAATCGCTCGGCGAGAGGTTCGGCGTTCCCGTCATCCGCGAACGCATTTTCGGGCAAGATTATGCCAAGACGCTTGCGATCTGGCGAAGCAATTTCCGCGCGGCCTGGCCGAACCTGGTGCCATCGGGTTTCGACGACCGCTTCCGGCGGTTGTGGGAATATTACCTGGCCTATTGCGAGGCCGGATTCCTGTCCGGAAATATCGACGTGCGTCAGGTGGTGTTCGCGAAATCCAACTGACGGCGCTGCCTTTTCGCTGGCTTGTATGCCCTGCGGCGCTCCTTTAGGGTCGCCCAACGATTGGGCAATGAAACCGGCGAATTGATAGACATGATCTTCAACAAAGACGTCGTCCAGGCGATCGGCAACACGCCGCTGATCAAGCTGAAGCATGCATCCGAATTGACCGGCTGCACCATTCTCGGCAAGGCCGAATTCATGAATCCGGGCCAGTCGGTCAAGGACCGCGCCGGCAAGTGGATGATCCTCGAAGCCGAGAAGCGCGGCGAGCTCAAGCCCGGCGGCCTCGTGGTGGAATCGACCGCCGGCAATACCGGCATCGGGCTTGCCGTCGTCGCCAGCGCCCGCGGTTACCGCACCCTGATCGTGATTCCGGAGACGCAGAGCCAGGAAAAGAAGGACATGCTGCGGCTGTGCGGCGCCGAGCTCGTCGAAGCGCCGGCGCTTCCCTTCGCCAATCCGAACAACTATCAGCATCTCGGCAGGCGTCTCGCCGAGCAGCTCCGCAAGACCGAACCGAACGGCGTGTTGTTCGCCGACCAGTGGAACAACCTCGACAATCCCAAGGCGCATTACGACTCGACCGGACCGGAAATCTGGGCGCAGACCAACGGCAAGTTGGACGGCTTCATCTGCTCGGTCGGCACCGGCGGCACGCTCGCCGGCATCAGCCGGTACCTGAAGGAAAAGAACAAAGACATCGTCACCGCCTGCGCCGACCCGCACGGCTTCGCAATGTACGAGCTGTTCAAGCATGGTCAGGTCAAATCGACGCCAGGCGACTCGATCACCGAAGGCATCGGGCTCGGACGCAAGACGTCGGTCATCGAGACCGCGAACGTCGACGACGCGTTCCTGATCTCCGACGAGGAAGCCGTGACGATCATCTATGAGCTGCTGGAGCACGAAGGCCTGTGCCTGGGCGGCTCGACCGGCATCAACATCGCGGGCGCGATCCGCCTCGCCAAGCAGCTCGGCCCCGGCAAGACCATCGTCACGATTCTCTGCGACTCCGGTAATCGCTATCAGTCGAAGCTGTTCAACCCGGCGTTCATGCGCTCCAAGAACCTGCCGGTGCCGGCTTGGCTGGAGAAGCGCAGCCAGATCGAATTGCCGTTGGTGAAAGTGTGAACGAGCCGTCGTAGGGTGGGTTAGCTTTGGTGTCTCAGGAGGTTGTCCATCTGGTCTGAACCGAGGAAGCTGAGGTTGCGAAGCTTCAGTGTTCCAGGGAGAGACCAGATGAACGTCCACAAGAATGCGCCTTTGACGCCCAAAGGTCGAGAGGCGATGGTGCGAGGTGTGGTCGAGGGTGGGCTGAGCCAGGCCGACGCGGCTTGCCAGTTCAACACGACACCCAAAACAGTCGCCAAGTGGGTCAAGCGGTTCCGCGCAGAAGGTGTCGATGGGTTGCGCGACCGCTCGTCGCGACCTCATTCATCGCCAAGCCAAACCCTGCCTGCCAGGCGCGCCGCCGTCGAGACGTTGCGCCGGCAGCGCCACACCGGCAAGCAAATCGCAGCCGAGGTTGGAGTGTCACCGGCCACCGTCAGCCGCATCCTTCGCCGCTTGGGATTAAGCCGGATACGCGATCTGGAGCCGGCCGAGCCGGTACGGCGCTACGAGCGCGAACAGCCCGGCGAGCTCATCCATATCGACATCAAGAAGCTCGGCAGGTTCGTCAGACCAGGCCACCGCATCACCCATGATCGCCAGAAGGGCGAAAGCCGCGGCGCCGGCCACGAGTTCGTCCACGTCGCCATCGACGATGCCTCGCGCCTGGCCTTCTCCCAGATCCGGCGGGATCAGAAGAAGGAGAGCGCCATCGCCTTCCTCACGGAGGCCGTCACTTACTACCGCAGCCTCGGCATGAAGGTCACCGGCATCATGACCGACAACGGCTCCTGCTACCGTGCCAAGGCCTTCGCCAGAGCGTGCAGGAAGCTCGGCCTCACGCACATCTTCACCAGACCCTACAGGCCGCAAACAAACGGCAAGGCCGAGCGCTTCATCCAGACGTCGCTGCGCGAGTGGGCCTATGCTCGCGCCTATGACACCTCAGACCAGCGGGCCAAAGACCTGCCGATCTGGCTTCATTACTACAACTGGCATCGACCACACGGCAGCCTGCAAGCCAAACCGCCCATCAGCCGCCTCGGCCTCCCGGCGGACGACCTGTTGAGATTCCACAGCTAGCGCAGCGGAACCCCCCAACTTCGTGCGGCCCGATTGGTGTCGCGGTGGGTTACGGCTTCCGCCTTCGCTCTTCGAGCTACGGCGGACAAGTCGCCTAACCCACCCTATGCATCCAAATCAATGCCGCAGAATCTGGCTTAAGAACAACTTCGTCCGCGCGTGCTGCGGATTGGAGAAGAATTCCTCCGGCGTATTCGCCTCGATGATCTGGCCGGCGTCCATGAAGACGACGCGGTTGGCGACTTCGCGGGCAAATCCCATTTCGTGGGTGACCACCAGCATGGTCATGCCCTCCTTGGCGAGATCGACCATGGTGTCGAGCACTTCCTTGACCATTTCCGGGTCGAGCGCCGACGTCGGTTCGTCGAACAGCATCACCTTCGGATTCATCGTCAGCGCCCGCGCAATCGCAACGCGCTGTTGCTGTCCGCCCGACATCTGGCCCGGATATTTGTTGGCCTGATGCGGGATCTTGACCCGCTCCAGGTATTTCATCGCCGCCGCCTCGGCATCCTTTTTCGGGATGTTGCGCACCCAGATCGGCGCCAGCGTGCAGTTCTCCAGCACGGTCAGATGCGGAAACAGGTTAAAGCTCTGGAATACCATGCCGACGTCGCGGCGGACTTCGTCGACCCGCTTCAGGTTCGGCCCGAGTTCGGTGCCGTCGACGACGATGCGGCCTTCCTGGAATTCCTCGAGCGCGTTGATGCAGCGGATCAGCGTCGACTTGCCGGAGCCGGACGGCCCGCAGATCACGATGCGCTCGCCCTTGGCGACGTCGAGGTTGATGTCGCGCAGGACATGAAAGTCGCCGTACCACTTGTTGAGGCCGTTGATGCCGACGATCGAGTTGGTTGCCATGCTGATATACTCAATTGCGGCGATGCGCGTTCAGCCTGTTCTCGACGAACAGCGAGTAACGCGACATGCCAAAGCAGAAGACGAAATAGATGATGCCGGTGAAGGCAAAGCCGGTGAACAGCGTTGTCGGCGTCGACCAGACCGGATCGGAGAACGAGGCGCGCAACTGCCCGAGCAGGTCGAACAAAGCGACGATAGAGACCAGCGAAGTATCCTTGAACAGCGCGATGAAGGAGTTGACGAGGCCCGGTATGACGTGGCGCAGCGCCTGCGGCATCACGATCAGCGCCGTGGTCTTGGCCCAGGACAGGCCGAGCGCGCTCGCCGCCTCGCCCTGCCCGCGCGGAATCGCGTTGAGGCCGCCGCGGATAACTTCGGCCTGATAGGCGCCGGCGAACAGCGCGATGCCGATCAAAGCGCGCATCAGGCCGTCGATGGTGAAACCGGTCGGGACGAACAGCGGCAGCATGTAGGTCGCAAAGAACAGCACCGTGATCAGCGGCACCCCGCGCCAGAACTCGATGAAAGTGATCGAGAAGATTCGAATGAGCGGAATGCTGGCGCGCCGGCCGAGCGCCAGCGCAATGCCGACCGGCATCGAGGCGACGATGCCGACCACCGACACCACCAGCGTGACCAGCAGGCCGCCCCAGAGCCTTGTATCGACCACCGGCAACCCGCCGCGGTCGAGCCCCATCACCACAATGACGATGCCGATGCCGGCAAACACCCCAAGGCAGGTGATCAGCGGCCGCCAGCCCGTGCGCGTGCCGCCGCCCAGCCAGAACAGCAGGCCTGAAACGATCACGGCGGTCGCCACAAAGTCGGCCCAAACCGGACGGCCAAACGCTTGGATCTGATCGCGCAGCCACGTCAGCGGCAGCAACACCCAGGAGATCAGCGTGCTGATCAGCACGATCAGCTTGCCGAGGCCCCACAACAGCGGCCCGATCACGGCCGTGGTCTCGCCGGCCGCCACGACCTTGCGGCCGCCCTCGCCGATGCTGTCGTTGAATCCAGACAGGAACCCGGCGATCCAGCTCACGCCAAAACCCTGCAAGCCGCCGCCGTATAGCAGGAAGAAAGCCACGACGGGGAACGCCAGGAAAAACAGAATGGCGTTCGGCCCCTTGGCCGGCAGTCGCGGAATCAGCAGCGGCAGCAACAGGATAACGGCAAGAATGAAAGTCAGATTGACGCGCCAGCGTTCGGCTTCCGGATAGAAGCCGTAGATGAACTGGCTGAACTTGGCTTGCACGAACGGCCAGCAGGCGCCGACGGCATGTCCGACATTTTCAGCAAGACACGCGTTGCGGTCCGCGCCGGTCCAGACCGCATCGACCAGCACGAATCTCAACGCGGGCACGACGATGAACCAGAGCAGCAGCGCGCTGACGATCGTGATCATGATGTTGGTCGGCGAATTGAACAGCCGCGTGCGCAGGAAGCCGACGAAGCCGGTGGTCTTGATCGGCGCCGGACGCTCGGCGATCAACTTGTCGCTGACGAAGGGCTGAGAGGTGATGGTGTCGGTCATGAGTTGCCAATCATGAGTTGCCAAGGCTCCGGCCCAGCCGCCATCCGTAAAAACTCATCACCGCGCTGGTGATCAGCGAGATCAGCAGATAGACGCCCATGGTGATGCCGATGATTTCAATCGCCTGGCCGGTCTGGCTCAGCGTGGTGCCGGCGAACACCGAGACCAGGTCGGGATAGCCGATCGCCACCGCCAGCGACGAGTTCTTGGTCAGGTTGAGATACTGGTTGGTGAGCGGCGGCAGGATCACGCGCATCGCCTGCGGGATCACGATCAGCCGCAGCACCGAGCCGCGCTGCAGCCCGAGCGAGGAACCGGCCTCCATCTGGCCCTTGTGGACCGACAGAATGCCGGCACGCACGATCTCGGCGATGAAGGCCGCCGTATAGGTCGACAGCGCCAGCGTCAGCGCCACGAATTCCGGAATGACGCGGGAGCCGCCGGAGAAGTTAAAGCCCTTCAGCACCGGCACTTCGAACATCACAGGTGCACCGAAAATCAGCGCGCTGATGAGCGGCAGGCCAATCAACAGGCCAAGCGCATAGGGCCAGACCTTGATCACCTTGCCGCTGTCGAACAACTGCTTGCGCGCGTAGCGCCACAGCCCGATCGCGGCGACGATCGCGACCACAAGCGCGATGGCAAACGGCTCGAACCCGGGTTCGCCGATCGGTTTTGGAATCACGAGGCCGCGATTGGAAAGAAAGAACTTGTCGAAGATCGAGATGCTCTGCCGGGGATTGGGCAACGCCGCGAGCACGGCCAGGTACCAGAACAGGATCTGGAACAGCGGCGGCAGATTGCGCACCAGTTCGACATAGCCGCCGGCAATTTTCGACAGCAGCCAGTTCGGCGACAACCGGCCGAGCGCCACGGTGAACCCGATCAGCGTGGCGAAGAAGATGCCGATGACCGACACCAGCAGTGTATTGAGCAGGCCGACCAGGAACACCCGCGTATAGGTGTCCGATCCCGAATACGAAATCAGGTTTTGACTGACGTCAAAACCTGCCGTGTTTTCAAGGAAGCCAAAGCCCGCGGTGATCCGCTGCGCCTGCAAATTGGCGCGGGCATTGGCGACGATCTCGTAGGCGATCCAGGCGAGCACGGCGACGAACAGGAGCTGGATGACGAAGCCGCTCCAGCCTGCCCGGCCGCCAAGCGCCCGCTGCAGCCTGGGCAATAGCTGCGACGGTGGTTGTCGAGGTTCGATGGCCATCGCCGCAGCCCCCTGCCGGCGGTTAGCGGATCGGCGGCGCGTACTGGATACCGCCCTTGTTCCAGAGATTGTTGAGGCCGCGGGCGATGCCGAGCTTGGAGCCGGCGCCGACATTGCGATCGAAGGATTCGCCGTAGTTGCCGACCGCTTTCACGATCCGCGACACCCAGTCCTTGGTCAGGCCGAGCTGTTCGCCGAGATTGCCGTCGGTGCCGAAGGCGCGCTTGAGTTCGGGCTTGTCTGACTTCGCCATCTCGTCGACGTTCTTCTGGGTAACGCCGAGCTCTTCGGCGTCGAGCATCGCAAACAGCGTCCATTTGACAATGTCGAACCACTGGTCGTCGCCATGGCGGACCATCGGGCCGAGCGGCTCCTTGGAGATCACCTCGGGCAGCACGGCGTGATCGGCGGGATTGGCGAGCTTCAGGCGCTCGGCGTAGAGCTGGGAGACGTCGGAGGTGAAGACGTCGCAGCGGCCGGATTCATAGGCCTTGACGGTTTCGTCGGCGGAGGCGAACGCGATCACCTCGTACTTCATGTTATTGCCCTTGAAGTAGTCGGCGAGGTTCTGCTCGGTCGTGGTTCCCGTCTGCACGCAGACCGAGGCGCTGTTCAGTTCCAGCGCCGAATTCACCTTCAGCGACTTCTTCACCAGGAAGCCCTGGCCGTCATAATAAGTCACGCCGGTGAAGTTGGCGCCGAGCGACGTATCGCGCGACAGCGTCCAGGTGGTGTTGCGCGACAGCACGTCGATTTCGCCGGACTGCAGCGCGGTGAAACGATCCTTGGCCGACAGCGGCACGAACTTGATCTTGGTGGCGTCGTTGAAAATGGCGGCCGCGACCGCGCGGCAGACATCGACGTCGAGACCGGTCCAGTTACCCTTGTCGTCCGGCGACGAGAAACCCGGCAGGCCCTGGCTGACGCCGCAGGACAGCAAGCCCCGGTCCTTGACCGTCTTGAGGGTTTGCGCCGACGCTGCCTGGGCCGAAAGGCCGGCGGCAACGACAAGGGTAAGAACCAGGGATACGCGTTTCATGGGCAAGTGCCTTTCAGGGAGTCGTGCGGGAACATTTGCTTCGTAGCCTGCAGTTATTGGGCCAACCCGATGATCCCTCACGCAAATACGTCAATCCGACCGGCAGTTTGACATGCGGTTCGGTCAGGCGATGGATCTGATATCGCGGCAGGCCCCTCAACGTGCGGCGACTGGTAGTTGTGATGCATCACAGAACGACTGGCCGGCCGGGTCAAGGGGTTGACGGCCGTCTTTGGCGTTCTGTTGTTAACTTACCCGTCCTCAACTGCGCCGCCCGGCGGGGTTTTCGGCAACCACGGCGGCTGCGGCATAACGTCTTGGTGACGGTTTCCGCCCTGCTTCATCCGACCGCCGATGGTCGCAAAGCCGGCGTCGATGTCCGCTTTGCACCGTTCACGCCCCCCAGGCTTACGCCGCGCGGTCACCTATCCGGGCAGCCCCTGCCATCTCCGCCGCCAGCAGCACGGCGGCGCGGCTGGCGCCGACCGAAGCGATGCCTTGGCCCGCGATGTCATATGCCGTGCCATGCGCGGGCGTGCAGATCGGAAACGGGAAGCCGCCCAAAATCGTTACGCCGCGATCGAACCCCATCAGCTTCATCGCGATCTGGCCCTGGTCGTGATACATCGTGAGCACCGCATCGAAGGCGCCGCCCTTGGCGCGAAGGAAAACCGTGTCGGCCGGAAACGGCCCCTCCGCGGCGATGCCTTCGGCCCGGCCCGCCTGCACCGCCGGCTCAATGATATCGATCTCCTCGCGGCCGAAATTACCGCCATCGCCGGCATGCGGGTTGAGCCCGGCCACCGCGATGCGGGGCGTTGCAAATCCGGCCCGCCGCATGCACGCGTTCGTCAGCGTGAGCGCGCGATGAATGCGTTCGACCGATAGAAGCGAGGCGACATCCTTGAGCGCGATGTGCGAAGTGACCCGCGCGTTCCAGAGCTTGTCGAGCACGTTGAATTCGCTGGCCGGTGTTTTCAACCCGGCAATTTCGGCGGAAAACGCGATCTCGTCGTCATATTGCGGACGAGCCAGCCGCATCGCCTTCTTGTTGAACGGGGTAAAGCAGACCGCATCGGCCTGCCCTTCCCGTGCCAGCACCAGCGCGCGACGATAGTTTTCGAGCGCAAACGCGCCGCCCGCCTTCACCGCAACGCCGCGTTCGATCGTCGCGGGATCGAGATGGCCGAGATCCATGAAAGCGGCTTCGCCCGCGATCGACCTCGGATCCGTCGAGGGCGACAGGTTCGGCAGGTCCGGCGTGAGACCGGCAATCCGAGCGCCTTCGTCGAACACGCGGCGATCGCCGATCACGAGCAGGCGCGCGACGGCGCGGACTTCGTCAAGACACGTAAGCTTTGCGGTCAATTCCGGACTGATGCCGGCAGGGTCGCCCATCGCGAGCGCAATCACTGGCCTATGAGGGTCGTGAACGGTCATATGATCCTCGCTTTCTCCTGTGCGGCCTGCCCTGGTCCTCGCCACAGACGCACGATCTGCAAGGCGAGCGGAAGCAGCAACAGCGCCATTCCGGCCACGACGAGACACGTCACCAGCCGATTTTCAAAGAATATTCCGAGCGATCCCTTCGACATCAGCATGGACTGCCGGAACGCGTCCTCGGCCTTGTCGCCGATCACGATCGCAAGCACGAGCGGCGCCAGCGGGTAATGCAGCTTCTTGAAGAGATAGCCGACGATGCCGAAGCCGAGCATCATGACGACATCGAGATAGGAATTCGAGACCGAATAGGCGCCGACCGCGCAGATGATGACGATCAGCGGCGCGATCACCACGAAGGGTATCCGCATCAAGGCCGCGAACACGGGAACGGTGAGCAGCACCAGCACGACCGCGACGATGTTGCCGACATACATCGAAGCGATCAGCCCCCAGACGAAATCCTTCTGGTCGACGAACAGCATCGGCCCGGGGTTCAATCCCCAGATCATCAGCCCGCCCATCATCACGGCGGCCGTCGCCGAGCCGGGAATGCCGAGAGAGAGCATCGGCAGCAACGCGCTGGTGCCGGCGGCGTGGTCGGCGGTTTCCGGCGCGATGATGCCTTCGACCTCGCCGGTACCGAAGCGCTCGCCATGGCGGGAAAAGCGCTTGGCGATGCCATAGCTCATGAAGGAAGCCGCCGTCGGGCCGCCCGGCGTGATCCCCATCCAGCAGCCGATGGCGGCGCTGCGCAGCAAGGCCACGCTGTGCCTGGGCAATTGCCCAAGCGCGCGGAAGACTTCCCGCCACTCGACCCGCGACGACACAGCGCGCGCCTGAAATTCGTCTTCGACGGCAATCAGGAGTTCGCCGATGCCGAACAGCCCCATGACGGCGACGACGAAGTTGACGCCCTTCACCAGTTCGTCGATCCCCATGGTCAGCCGCACACTGCCGGACACCGTATCGATGCCGATAGCCGCGATCGCAAAGCCGATCGCCAGAGCCACCACGGTCTTGATCGGCGCCGCCCCACCCATGCCGACGAAGCTGGCGAAGGCGAGGAAATAGACCGCGAAATATTCGGCCGGTCCGAACGCGAGCGCCACCTGCGCGACCCAGGAGGCGAGAAACGTAATCAGGATCACGCCGACCAGCGCGCCGAAGGCCGCCGAGCCGAACGCCGTGGCCAGCGCCGTGCTCGGCCGGCCGTCGCGCGCCATCGGATAGCCGTCGAACGTCGTCGCGACCGACGAAGGCTCGCCGGGGATGTTGAACAGGATCGAGGTCACGGAGCCGCCGAACAGCGCGCCCCAATACATGCTGGACAGCAGGATGATCGCCGAGACCGGCTGCATGCCGAAGGTCAGCGGCAACAACAGCGACACGCCGTTCGGCGCGCCGAGCCCCGGCAGCACGCCGACGAGAATGCCGAGCAGCACGCCGACCACCATCAGGGCCAAATGCGGCACGGTGACCGCGATGGAAAAACCGTGCAACAGCAGTTCGAGGTTTTCCATTCGCGGCCCCGGTCAGAAGCCAAACGCGGCGGCAAGCGCGCCGTGCGGCAGCGACACCTGAAACAGGCGCTCGAAGACGATGTAAAGTGCGACCGGCGTCGCCACGGCGACCGCGAGTGCATGAAAGACCAATTGCCGTTTCGGCAGCGCCAGCGCGGCGAGAACGTAGCCGGCCGATGCCAGATACATTCCGAGGACCGGAATGGCGGCAACGAAAATCGCGGCCGGAACGAACAGGGCGGCGAGACGGCCAAGTTCGGATCGCGTGATCCCCACCGTGAGGCCTGCAAGCGAGCCACGCCCCAGCGCGCCCTGTGCCAGATTGTACAGGCTGCCGAGCACGACGATGATTCCGGTCAGGAACGGAAACGTGCCGGCGTCGACGCCCTCGCGCGACCAGCCGATCCCGTTGTCGATGCTCGATACCACGACCGCAACACCGAAGATTCCGGTCAGGGCCGCCGTGAATATCTCAAGCGCGCGTCGCGATATCATCGATGCCTCATCCCGTCGGCCCCTCGGCTCACTTGGCAACCAGCCAGCCCTGTTCGCCGGCGACCTGCTTCAAATGCTCGAGGTCCTGCTTGATGAAGGCGTCGAAGGCATCGCCGGTCAGGAACGTATCAACCTGCGAGGTCTTCTCGATGTAGTCCTTCCACTCCGGCGTCGCCTGCACCTTCTTCATCAGGTCGACATAATAGGCCGCTTGCTCGGCACTGACCTTGCCTGGCAGCCACACGGTCCGCGGTTGCTCGTATTGGGTGATCGGCAGCCCCTGCTCGGCGCAGGTCGGCACATCGCTCCAGCCTTCGGTCGCCGTCACTTTCGGTCCCTGCGGCAATCGCTTCGGGCTGAAGGCACAGAGCGGGCGCTGGGTCGAGCCTCGCCATTGTCCGAGGCTTTCGCTGGGGTTGTTGACGTGGGAATCGATGTGGCCGCCGGCCAGTTGCACCGCGGCCTCGGCGCCGCTCTTGAACGGGATGTAGGTGAATTTGACCTTCGCCGCCTTCTCGATCATGCGGGTCAGCACCTCATCGGTGTCCTTGGACTGCGCGCCGCCCATCTTGAATTCGGTCGCGGCCGCCGCCTTGAGGAAATCGCCCGCGGTCTTGTAGGGCGCATCCTGTTTCACCCAGAGCAGGAATTCGTCCTGCGCCATCGCCGCGATCGGCGTCAGATCGGTGTAGTTGAAGGCGACCTTGGACACGAGGGGCTGCTGCCAGGCGTTCGAGGTGCCGAAGATCACCCTGTAGGGATCGCCGGCGGAAGCCTTGCCGTAGACATACCCTTCCGCCCCGCTGCCGCCGCCCTTGTTGACGACCACGACCGGCTGGTCGGTCAACTTGTATTTGGTGATGATGGCCTGGACCGCACGCGCGAGATTGTCGGTACCGCCGCCCGGCCCCGCGGTTGCGACGAACTCGATCGGCTTCTGCGGCGCCCACGCGGCATGCGCCGGAATGGAGCCGGCGAGCAGGATCGCCACCGCGGACGTCAACAAACTCGAAGTGAACCTCATCATTTCCTCCCGGTCGCTGTTTTTGTCGTTGTTGGTACCGATAAATCGTCAGGCGACCTGCTCCTTGCGGGGCAGCGACGCAGAGACGACAGCGCCTTCGCGCTCGAACGCCTCGATCTGCGCGGGTTCGAAGCCATATTCGCGCAACACCTCGCGGGTGTGTTCGCCATAGACGGGCGCGCCCGAGTTCACCTTGCCAGGCGTCGCCGAGAACTTGACCGGGAGCCCGATGGTTTTCACCGGTCCGACCGTCGAGTGCTCGACCTCGACCACCATCTCGCGCGCCAGGGTTTGCGGATCGTTCAGCGCTTCCAACATGTCATGGACGGGACCGCAGGGCACGCCCTTGCCGTCCAGTGCGGCCAGCCAATGCGCCCTGCTCCTGGCGCGGAAGCGCGCACTCAATTCGGATTCGAGTTGCTTCAGGTTCGCCATGCGGTCGGAGCCGTTGACGAAGCGCGGATCGGCCGCCAGTTCCGACGCGCCGAGCGCCTCCAGCATCAACAGCCAATGCTTCTTGTTGGCGCCGCCGACCACCAGCCAGCCGTCGGAAGCCTCGAAGGCCTGATAAGGCGCGTTCAGCGGATGCGCTGAGCCCATGGCGCGCGGTGCCACATCGGTGGCGAGCGCAATCGTCGACTGCCAGTAGGTCTGCACCAGCGCCGCTTCGTAGAGCGAGGTTTCCACCCACTGCCCTTCACCGGTCTTGAGCCGGTGTGAATAGGCCGCAAGGATTCCCATGCTGGCCAGCAGGCCCGCGGTAATGTCCGACAGCGGCGGGCCGCACTTCACCGGCGGGCCGTCCGGCCGCTCGCCGGTAAAACTCATGATGCCGCTCATCGCCTGCGCCACCAGGTCGAAGCCACGGCGATCCTTGTACGGGCCGGTGCGGCCGAAGCCAGACAGCGAACAATAGATCAGCCCCGGAAACTCGCGGTGCAGGTCCTGATAGCCGAAGCCGAGCCGCTCCATCGCACCTGGCGCAAAGTTCTCGACCAGAACGTCGGCGCCCGCGATCAGCCGCCGCAACACCTGCTTGCCGCCATCGGTCTTCAAATCCAGCACGATGCCGCGCTTGTTGCGGTTCATCATCAGGAACGAAGCCGCCTCATCGCCGATCTTCGGCGGCACCGAATGGCGCGTGTCGTCGCCGTTCGGTGACTTCTCGATCTTGATGACGTCGGCGCCCATGTCGGCCAGCATCAGCGTACAGGTCGGGCCGGCCATGACATGGGTGAGATCGACGACCTTGAGACCCGCGAGCGGGCCTTGGCGTGGCGTCTTGTTGCTTGGCGACATGGGGAATCCTATTCGCCGCGCCATTGCGGCGCGCGCTTGCCCAGAAATGCATCGAGCCCTTCGCGAAAATCCCGGCTCTGGTAGCACATCAGGATGAGGTCTTCGCCCTCGTCCGGCGTCAGCCGCTTCTGCAGCCGCCCCAACGCCTGCTTGGTCGCGCTTAGCGTCAGCGGCGCATTGCCGGCAACCAGCCGCGCCAATTCGTCGGCGCGCTTGTCCAGCGCGGCGAGGTCGTCGACGATCTCGGTCAGGAGCCCGACGGACGCGGCCTCCTCGGCCTCGACAAGCCGCGCGGTATAAATCAGGTCCTTGACCCTGGCCGGACCGATCAGCGCAGCGATGCGACTGACATTGGACATCGACAGGCAGTTGCCGAGGGTGCGCGCGATCGGAAACCCGATCCGTGTGGTCCTTGTGCCAATCCGCAGATCGCAGCTGGCCGCAATGCCCGCGCCGCCTCCGGTGCAGGCGCCGGTGATCGCCGCAATGGTCGGCACCCGGCAGGTTTCGAGAATTCCAAGCACGCGATCGATGCGGTTCTCATAGTCGATCGCATCCTGCGGCGTCTTGAAGGCGCGGAACTGGTTGATGTCGGTGCCGGCGGCGAATGCCTTGTCGCCGGCCCCGCGCAGCAGCAGCACCTTGATGCTGCGATCATTGTTGGCGCGCTCGCAGATCTCGGCCAGCTGCTCATACATCGCGAACGTAAAGGCGTTCCTCGCCTGCGGGCGGTTGAAGGTGATCCGGCCGATGCCTTCCTCGCGCGTGAACAGGAGGTCCTCCTGCCGCGCCACTACGTCCTGATCCATGTTTCCGCACCCTGTTTTGACGATTTTTACCAATCTGAATGCAAAATTAGGAATTATCAAGCTGGAATTGGAATAAGCTCGGTGATATAGCCCACTTTTGCATTCATTTCAGGGGGCTGGCGATGCTTCATGAGGAGGTGGTAGGCCGCGTCCGCGCCATGCTGCTGGAGGGTGAAATTCCGCCGGGCGCCCGGATCCCCGAGCGCGACCTCTGCGAAATGCTGCAGATTTCCCGCACCCCGCTGCGCGAGGCGCTGAAGGTTCTGGCCGCTGAGGGCTTGGTGCAGTTGCTGCCAAATCGCGGCTCGCGCGCGGCAAAACTCACCGACAAGGACATGCGCGACCTGTTCGAGGTCTGCCAGGGACTGGAAGCGCTGGCCGGCGAACTCGCCTGCGAACGCATCAGCGACGCCGAAATCGCCGACATCGCTGCCGCGCATGCGGCGATGGCGCGGCACTTCCGCGATAGCGATCTGCTGCAGTACTACCGCTGCAACCGTTACATTCACGAAGCAATCATCGCCGCGACCGGCAACCCAGTGCTGTCAGGCCTCTATGAGACAGTGACGGCTCGCATTCGCCGCGCACGCTACGTCACCCCGATGACGCCGCAACGCTGGGCGCTGGCGTTGCAGGAACACGAAGCAATCCTCAACGCGCTGCAGCGTCGCGATGGGGTAGGCCTGTCGCATATCCTGCGCGCGCATCTGCGCCACAAACGTGAAGAAGTCCTGCAGGCCGGGTTCGCGGAGACCGGGTCAAGCGCTGAAGGTCACGCCTCCCTGCAACGACAGGCCTGATCCTCCGGCATCGGCAGCCGGCCTCGTTCCTCAGCGGCCCGACCGGTGCCCGAACTGGTTGAGGCGCGCCGCGTCCGGATGTTTGCGGGTCGCGCGATAACCACCCGTTCACCATGCCGATGAATCCCGGCGGCGTTTCGCGCAAAAAATTCACCCCTCAAGTTCCCTTATACCTTTGGTGCCTAGTCATCCCAGAGGGGAAGGCTGTCATCACCGTGCAGTTGGGGCATTCCGGCGTAAGCGTAAGAGTAGATCGAAGCGTATGAACATCGCACGTATCGTCGTACTGACCATCGCGCTCAGCGCCGGTGGCGTTGCAGCCTATCTCGCCCGCGGAACGGACACCAAGCCGACCCCGGTCGCGCCGGTTGCGGAGCTACCGACGACCGAAGTACTGGTCGCGAAATCCGAGCTTGGGCTCGGCCAGTTGGTCAAGCCGGAAGATCTGCAATGGCAGATCTGGCCGGCGTCCAGCGCCAGCGGCAATCTCATCACCCGCGCCGGCAGGGCCGACGCCATCAAGGACATCGAAGGCTCGATCGTGCGCGCGCCCTTCATCGCTGGCGAGCCGATCCGCGAGCAGAAGCTGGTCAAGGCCAACGGCTCGGGCTTCATGGCGGCGATCCTGCCGACCGGCATGCGCGGCATCTCGACCGAGATTTCGCCGGAGACCGGCGCCGGCGGATTCATCCTGCCCAACGACCACGTCGACGTCCTGCTCTCCAGGCGCGAGAAGAACCCGGACAGCAAGGGGCCCGACATCGTCAGTTCGGAAATCATCCTGACCAACATCCGCGTGCTCGCCATCGACCAGGCGCCGAAGGAAAAAGAAGGCAGCAACTCGCTCGTCGGCAAGACCGCCACGCTCGAGCTGAAGCCCGAGCAGGCCGAGACGCTCGGACGTGCGCGCCAGAGCGGCACGATCCAGCTCGCGCTGCGCAGCATCACCGATGCCAACAAGGTCGAGAGCGGCCAGGACCAGGCACCTCGACGAGACCAGAGCGTCAACGTGGTTCGCTACGGTGTCGCCAACCAATCGACGGCACAGAAGTGACCGAAAGGACGCGTGAGATGAAGTTTGGGGAAAATCAGTCAGCGATCCGCAGCGCGACAGGCCGCCTCGGCCGGGCCGTGCTGTTATCGGCCGTCGCCGCGCTGACGCTGGGCCAGGTCGCGCGGGTCATCGCCGCCGAGCCCGACAAGGAACTTGCGAGGCAACTTTCGAAAGAGAACGACCCCGAGATCACCTCCGCCATCGGCGGATCGGTGCGGACAAAATTTCTGGCGCTTGGCGTCGGCAAGTCGGTGATCGTCGACCTGCCGCGCGACGTCAAGGACGTGCTGGTCGCCGATCCGAAGATCGCCAACGCCGTCGTCCGCTCGTCCCAGCGCGCCTATATCATCGGCACCGCGGTCGGCCAGACCAACGTCGTGTTCTTCGATGCCGACGGTCAGCAGGTCGCGTCCTATGACATCGCGATCAAGCGCGATCTCAACGGCGTGCGCTCCGCGCTCCGGCAGACGCTGCCGGGAGTCCAGATCGAAGGCATCGGCGACAGCGTCATGCTGACCGGCTCGGTGGCGAGCCCGGTCGAAGCCCAGCAGGCGGGCGAAGTCGCGGCGCGACTGGTCGGCGGCGCTGACAAGGTTGTCAACTCGATCACCGTTCGCGGCCGCGACCAGGTGATGATCAAGGTCACCATCGCGGAAGTGCGGCGCGACATCATCAAGCAGTTGGGCGTCGATCTCAGCGCCAGCATGAACTACGGCACCGCGGCTGTGACGTTCAACAATTCCAACCCGTTCACTGCCAACAGCGGAGCGCTCGTCTCCGGCAACGGCCTGACTGCGGCAGCCTTGACCAAAGCCGGCCTGCCGTCGGTCACCGCCACCCTGCGCGCGATGGAGAGCGCGGGCGTGGTGCGGACGCTGGCGGAGCCAAATCTGACGGCGATCTCGGGCGAGTCCGCGACATTTATTTCAGGCGGCGAATTTCCAATTCCGACTGGCGTCACCTGCCAAACGACGACGTCGGGCGCGATCGGACAATGCGTCCAGACCGTCAGTTTCAAGAAATTCGGCATCTCGCTCAACTTCACGCCGGTGGTGCTGAGCGAGGGACGGATCAGCCTGCGGGTGATGACTGAAGTGTCGGAAGTCTCGACCGAAAACGCTTTAACCGGCGGAACCAATGGAACGACGATTCCCTCGATCAAGACCCGCCGCGCGGAAACGACGCTGGAAATCCCGTCTGGCGGCTCAATCGCGATGGCGGGCCTGATTTCGGAGCAAACCAAGCAGGCCGTCAACGGAATGCCCGGTGTGGACCAGATCCCGATTCTTGGTGGGCTTTTCCGGAGCCAGGACTACGTCAACCACGAGACCGAGTTGATGGTTGTGGTGTCGCCCTATGTCGTTCGCGCGGTGGCACAGAAGGAGCTGTCGCGTCCGGATGACGGGTTTGCGCCGGCGTCGGATTCTCAATCGGCGCTGCTGGCCCGCATCAACCGGATTTACGGCCTTGCCGCCCGCGCCGATGCGATCGGCACCTCTCAGGGCAATTTCGGCTTCATCATTGACTAAGACGGCAGCGCTCCACCGATCCGGGACGAGGATAAAACGATGACCAGCCAAACACCGCATCGCCTTCAGAGCTGGCGCCTGCTCGGCGCCCTGCTCGGCCTGTCATGCGCGCTTAGCGGGTGCAACCAGACCACCGAGATCGTGACCGCAAGCGTTCCCGGCAACGATTACAAGCTGCGTCACCCGATCGCGGTGACCGAAGCCAACCAATCGATCGTCGTCTTCGTCGGCCACGCGCGCGGCGGCCTCTCCGCCCCGCAACGCATCGACGTCGCCGGCCTGGCGCAAAGCTGGGTTCGCGAGGGCACCGGCGCCATTGTCGCCGACGTGCCGGCCGATCCGGTCTATGGACGCGCAGCCGCCGCCTCCTACCGTGAAATCCGTTCGATCCTGATGGCGGGCGGCGTGCCGTCCAACGCCATCACGCAACGTCCGTACCAGGCGGAATATGCCGACACGCTTCCGACCATCAAGCTGAGCTATCCGAGGATCAAGGCGGTCGCCGGCCCCTGCGGGCTGTGGCCGGAAGACCTTGGACCGAACATCGACAACTCCGGCTATAACGAGAACCGGCCCTATCACAATTTCGGCTGCGCCACCCAGCGCAACCTCGCCGCCATGATCGACAATCCGGCGGACCTCGAGCAGCCACGTCCGGAAACCCCGGCCTATACGCGGCGACGCGATATCGCCTTTGACAAATACCGCAAGGGCAACCCGACCACGACCATCTATCCCGAAGTGGAAAAAGCCAAACTCAGCGATACAGGCAAATGATCAAGCTTCAAGATTCGGACGAGCACATGGACGTCACGCCGCCGCACAACGACGACTATATCTCGCCGGCGCCGCGCGTCTCGGTGCAGGCCTTTTGCGCCAGCGTCGCGGTCGCGACCACGGTGCGGGCTGCAAGCGAAGACCGCCGGCTCGGCAAGGCGCATCTTTCGGTCCACATGGGTGGTGTCGCGGCTGCGATCGAAAACTACCAAAAGGCGCCGACACCGAACGTGATCGTGCTCGAAACCGAAGCCGACCATGACATCCTCGAAGGCCTCGACGAACTCGCGACCGTCTGCGATGCCGGCACCCGCGTCGTCGTGATCGGCAGCGCCAGCGATGTCGCGCCCTATCGCGAACTGGTGCGGCGTGGCGTCAGCGATTACGTGGTCGGACCGGTCCAGCCGCTCGACGTCGTCCGCGCTATCTGCGGCCTCTACGCCTCGTCCGAGGAAGTCGCCGTCGGCCGCGTTATCGCCGTGGTCGGTGCCAAGGGCGGCGTCGGCGCCTCCACCGTCGCACACAACGTCGCCTGGGCGATCGCGCGCGATCTGGCACTCGATTCCGTCGTCATCGACCTCGATCTCGCTTTCGGGACCGCCGGCCTCGATTTCAACCAGGATCCGGTGCAGGGCATCGCCAACGCGATCTCTCAGCAGGAACGGCCCGATACCGCCTTGATGGAACGCCTGCTCGCCAAGTGCACCGACCGCCTCAGCCTTTTGGCGGCGCCGGCGA
This sequence comes from Afipia sp. GAS231, assembly GCF_900103365.1. Lineage (NCBI taxonomy): Bacteria > Pseudomonadati > Pseudomonadota > Alphaproteobacteria > Hyphomicrobiales > Nitrobacteraceae > Afipia > Afipia sp. GAS231. The sequence continues at coordinate 7,434,995 of NZ_LT629703.1, read as the reverse complement.
CGCTCGACCAGGTCTACGATTTCGGCGCCGATGCGTTCGACGCGATCTTCGATACGCTGCGCATGACGACGCCCTGCATCGTGCTCGACGTTCCGCATCAGTGGTCGGCCTGGACCAGGCGCGCCCTGATCGGCGCCGACGACATCCTGGTCGTCGCCGAGCCCGATCTGGCCAACATGCGCAACGCCAAGAACATGCTGAACGTGTTGAAGGCGGCGCGCCCCAATGACCGGCCGCCGCTGTATTGTCTCAATCAGGTCGGCATGCACAAGCGCCCGGAAATCACCGTGCGCGAATTCGCCAAGGCGATCGAGAGCCAGCCGATCGCCGCCATTCCCTTCGATTCAAAGATGTTCGGGACCGCCGCCAACAACGGCCAGATGATCCAGCAGGTTTCAGCCACGCACAAGACCACGCTGATGTTCCTGCAGATGGCACAGCGCATGACCGGCCACGCCGTGACTAAGAGGGCCTCGCTGCTGACGCCGATCCTCAAGAAGTTGCAGGCCGCGACGGCGCGCAAGCGGGCATAACTCGAAGCTGTGGGGGCGCCCTAGTTGGCGCGGCCGGCTGCGGCGATCGGCATCTTGTCGACCTCCGCGCGGCCTTCCTTGCGCGCCAGCAGCCGTTTCAGTTGCGTGACATTCGCGGCCGCTTCATTCGGCGGCAGGTCTGCCCGCACGATCTTTTCAGCCTCGGCGAGACGGCCCTGCAGGCCCACCGCGAGCGCCAGATTGGCGCGCACGCGCTGATCGGCCGGCGCACGCTCATACGCGCGCCGCATCGTCTCCTCGGCCTTCGACAGGTCTTTCGAAAGCACGTAGGAAAGTCCGAGGTTGGACAGCACCGACGGCTCGTCGGGCACGATCTTCAGGGCGCTGCCGTAATACTGCCGCGCCTCCTCGAACCGGCCGAGTTGATCCAGCGTCGCGCCCTGCGCCGACAGGATTCGCCAATCCGGATCTTCCGGGCTGTGGGCGCGGCCGAGCACTTCAAAGGCCTGCTGGAAGTTGCCGTTGTCGGCCAGCGCGCGGCCGTAGCCGGCGAGCAGCGCCTTGTTGCCGGCATGAGAAATTGTCGCCTGTTCGAGCACCGCCACCGCCTGGGCACGCTGGCCCGAGGCGCGCAGTGCCTTGCCGTATTGCAGCGCCGCCTCGGCGTCCTTGGGGTTGGCCTTAAAGCGCTCCTGGGCGAGTTCGACGTCGCGCCGCGGGTCGGCCGAGCGCTTGGCGTCGGACTTCTCGCCGAGCGATCCGGTGACATCAGAAATGTCACTGGCGGTCTGGCAACTGCAAAGCGCCACGGCCAGGACGATGGCGGTAGCCGTCCCCGCAAGAAGTCGTGCGACGCGGGGGGGCTGGATCGATTTCTGGAACATGTACTGGACTCGCAGTCGGCGCTGTCCGAGCACGCTCACAGCTTAACCCTAAATTCAGGTTAAGTTCCCGGGATTTTGCGGTAACGGAAGACCTCCGGGGGCACATGGCCCCCCGGCCCTGCGAATTCGCCTTGCCGGCCCCGGCCTTTTTGCCGAGGCGATCGGGCCTAATCGACGAACTGAGCACCCAGCTCGAAGCCGATCCGCCAGGCGAGCTTGCATACGCGCGGCCGCCCCTCCGAGAAGATCACCGTGAACTCGGTCGGAATCTCCGGGTATTCAGCGATGATCTTCACGCCGCCGTCGGAGATGTCCGAGATCATGCAATCCCGCGGCAGTCCGCCGGTCGCGAACTGGATCTTGGCAAAACTCCTGCACGCACGACGTTCGCTCTTGCGGCGATTGGCTGCTGCTGCTGCAAACATTTGATTCCCTGGCCCTGCTCGATTGATGCGCCCGATTGAGCCTCCGGTGTACAGGAGAAGTCTTGGGATTAAGCTAGCGCGAAAGCTGGCATTGTAACGGTTGCCTTTCGACTCCGTTTACCGATGGCGGGGCATTGCGCGCCGCCAAAAGCGCCCATCATCGCGCCACCGCACGCGCAATTTTCAGCAAATTCAAGGGTTGATCCGCTCTCGATTGGCGGTAGCGTGATCGCGCGACTCGAATTGCCGGGAAAGCAAGCGAGCATGGGAACGATGGTTCTTCTCGACCTGATGGGCGGCGTGGCGCTGCTGCTGTGGGGCCTGCATATGGTCCATAGCGGCATTCTGCGCGCGTTCGGGCCCGACCTGCGTCTGTTGCTGGCCAAGGGGCTGAGCAACCGCTTCACCGCCTTTGCCGCTGGCCTCGGCCTGACGGCGCTGCTGCAGAGCAGTACCGCCACCGCCTTGATCACGAGTTCGTTCACGTCGGAGGGACTGGTCAGCCTGGTGCCGGCGCTCGCCATCATGCTCGGCGCCAATGTCGGCACCACGCTGATCGTGCAGGTGCTGTCGTTCAATATCGCCGCCGTCGCCCCCGTGCTGTTCATCATCGGCCTGGTCGCGTTCCGCAGCGGACCGCGCTCGCGCATCAAGGATATCGGACGCGTCTCGATCGGCCTCGGCCTGATGCTGCTGGCGCTGCATATCCTGCTCGACACGCTGGCGCCGGCCGAGAATGCGCCCGGCGTGCGCGTGTTCATGAGCGCCATCACCGGCGATCCCGTGCTTTGCATCGTCTTCGGCGCGGTCGTGACCTGGGTGGTGCATTCCTCCGTCGCCAGCGTGCTGCTGGTGATGTCGCTGGCCTATGCGCATTTCATCTCGGCGCCGGCGGCGCTGGCGCTCGTGCTCGGCGCCAATCTCGGCAGCGCGATCAACCCGATTTTCGAAGGCGCCCGCCGCGACAACCCAGCGAGCTACCGGCTTCCGCTCGGCAATCTCGTCAACCGGCTCGCCGGCGTGGCATTGGTGGCGCCGTTCCTCCATCCGATCTCGGAGTTGCTGGCCTCCTGGCAGCCGGATCTGGCCAAGGCGACCGCCTTGTTCCACATCGCCTTCAACATTGCGACCGCCGTCATCTTCATCGGCCTGCTCGACGGCATGGCGCGGCTTTTGAAGCGACTATTGCCCACGCGGGTGCTGGAAGCCGATCCGTCGCGCCCGCGCTATCTCGACGACAGCGCGCTCGAAACTCCGTCGCTGGCGCTGACGGATGCCGCGCGCGAGACGCTCCATATGGGCGATCAAGTCGAAGTCATGCTCCGCAAGGTGATGGCGGCGATGATGACCAACGACCGCACGCTGGTCGACCAGGTCTCGCGGATGGACAACAGCGTCGACAGCCTCGACGAGGCGATCAAGCTCTATGTCACCAAACTGACCCGCGGCAGTCTCGACGAGCGCGAAGGACAGCGCGCGATGGAGATCGTCTCCTTTGCCATCAACCTCGAGCATATCGGCGACATCATCGACAAGAACCTGAGCGAGTTGGCGACCAAGAAGATCAAGCGACGGTTCCAGTTCTCGACTGAAGGCGCCGAGGAGCTTTCGGCCTTTCACAAGCGCACGATGGATTCGCTGCGGATCGCATTCGGCGTCTTCATGTCGGGCGACGTCAACGAGGCGCGCAAGCTGCTGGCCGAGAAATCCGCGCTGCGCAATGCCGAGCTTGCCGCCACCGAGCGACACCTCGATCGGCTGCGCGAGGGGCGGCCCGAGACCATCGAGACCACCTCCCTGCATCTCGACGTGCTGCGCGACCTCCGGCGGATCCACTCGCACATCTGTTCGGTGGCCTACCCCGTGCTCGATGCCGCCGGCGAGCTGGCCGCCTACCGCTCGACCGAAGCCGATCTTGCCGTGATCGCCAATGGTGCTGCGCCCTCGACGCCGCGCTGATCAGAGGCTGGTGGCGCTCCCCGCGCTCAGCCCTTCGGCTTCGGCTTGCCGCTTCACCAGGCCGGAGCCGGCGTCTTTTCGGGAGCCCTCACCGGCAGCCCCGCGCGCCGCAGGCTCGCGAAGGCCTGCGGACTTTCCACCTCGTGCACGAGGTGGCGGTCGACATACAGCAGGCAGGTGCCGTCCGGCGCCTCATCGACCAGATGGTCGCGCCAGATCTTGTCATAGAGAGTTTGGCGCATCCCGCCCGTCCTGGATGCCGTGAAACCGCATTCGTGTTTTCGCCAGCAGGTCGCGCCCGGCTTCGGTGGCCTCGATCGACAGTTCGCCATCGATGCGGCAACGCTGCACCAACCCCTGGTCGATGGCGTCTTCCCAGATGGTCAATCGCGGGCAGCTCGTCCGCCACGCCTCCATGACATCGCAGTAGCGGCGCGGGCTGGCCGCGATCCATTCCACGAAATCGAGCACGAGGGCATCCGGACCATGATTCATGTCCGGACCGTAGCAATCCCTGGAGCACACATCCAATATATGAGATAAGGACAATCCATAGAGTTAGGATATGAGTGATGGACCTTCGCCTGCTCGGCTATTTTCTCGTCGTCGCCGAAGAATTGCACATCACCCGGGCGGCGGCGCGGCTCGGCATTCAGCAGGCGCCGCTCAGCCAGCAGATCAAACGGTTCGAACAGAGCCTCGGCGCGCAGTTGTTCCGTCGCAAGCCGCGCGGCGTCGAACTGACGGAAGCCGGTGTCGCGCTGCGCGACGAGGCGGCATCGATATTTGCAAGCGTCGACCGCGCCGTTGACACGGTCAGCCGCGTTTCACGCGGCGAGCTGGGCGATCTCCGGATCGGGCTGACGACCTCGGCGTGCTTTCATCCATTTCCACCGAAGGCGATCCGATCCTACCGGCGTGCCCATCCGCAGATGAAGATTCAGTTCGAGCAAAACAGCACACCGGGACTGATCGAGCGCCTGCAAGCCGGCCGGGTCGATGTGGCATTCATCCGCACCGCGATCGGCACGCCCGCCGGTGTCACGATCGTGCCGCTCATCGAAGAGCCGATGGTCGTGGCACTTCCGGCGCGCCACCCCCTTGCGAAAGGCCGCCGCAGCCTCACGCTCAAATTGCTGGCGCATGAAAAGTTCATCGGTTATCCGCGCGCCGTCGGTGCCGGACTTTACGATTCAGTGATTGCGGCCTGCATCGTCAGCGGATTCAATCCGGATATCGCCCATGAGGCGCCGCAGATCGTTTCGACGCTGAATCTGGTGGCCGCGGGCGTGGGTATTTCCGTGGTGCCTTCATCGATGCAGCGCCTGCATCTCGATGCCGTCGTCTACCGTCCGCTGTCCGGCCCGCACAATCCGAAGGGCCAGCTCAACCTGGCGGTCCGGGACGATGCGCTGGCGTCATCAGCCGCCGCATTTCTGGCGATGGTGCGAAAGGACGCCGGCGCGGCCCGCGGCTAGCGATCCAGCGTCCTGGAGCTCGTGCCGCGGTTCTTCACGATCAGCATGATGTTGCGGATGTAGATCACGGTCGCCATCGCCTGGCCGAGGATGATCACAGGTTCGCGCTTGGCAATGCCGTAGACCAGCGTCATCAGCCCGCCGCCCATCGAGAAGAACCAGAACGCCATCGGCACCACGCTCTGTCCGGCGCGCTCGCTGGAGATCCACTGCACCAGGAAACGCGCCGTGAACAGCAGTTGCGCGATCAGGCCGAACGCCAGCCAGAAATCGAACTTGGCGACGAAGACGTCGTAGAGATAGTCGCCAAGCGCCTGGCCGTATTGAATCAACATCAGTGAACCTCAGTGGCTGTGGGCGTCGGCTTCTTGCGGCGGATCAGCCACCACACCCCGGCGAGATCCATGATCCCGATCCACAGCCGGTCAAAGAACCCGTAATTGGACACGCCGGAATGGCGCGGGCGGTCGATCACGTCGACATAGGCGATATCGAACCCCTCGCGGCGCACCAGCGCCGGCAGGAAGCGATGCAGCCCGTCAAAGTAGGGCATCGACAGGAACACGTCGCGCGGAAACGCCTTCAGCCCGCAACCGGTATCGCGGGTGCCGTCTTTCAGTATCCCATTGCGCACGGCGTTGGCGATCTTCGACTGCATCCGCTTGAAGCCGGTATCCTTGCGCCCGACCCGCTGGCCGGCCGCAAGCCCGACGCAGCCGCCGCCGCGCTCCACAGCGGAAATCAGATCCGGCAGGAACGCCGGATTGTTCTGCCCGTCGCCATCAAGCGTTGCCACGATCGCGCCCCGCGCCGCCCGCACGCCGCTGCGCACCGCGGCCGACTGGCCGGACGAACTGGCGTGCTTGAGCTGCCGGATTTGCCCGTACTGCTGCATCAGCGCCGCCAGACGTTCGGCGGTGGCATCGGTCGAGCCGTCATTGACGTAGATGATTTCGTAGGCCCAGCGGCCGCCAAGCGCGCCGACGATCTCCGCGATCAGCGGCGCGACATTGTCCGCTTCGTTGCGCACGGGCACAACGATGGAAACGGCGACCGGTTCTCTGTCGGAGGAAGGCAAATCGGCACTCATCGCAGGGTCGGATTGGGCTGGTTGGATTGAAAGAGCATCAGGGCTGGAACAAGGCCGGAACCGGCTGTCGCCGGTTCTTGCCGACGCTCGGGCGACCGCTTTTATGGGGCGAAAGCGCCCCGGGCAACCCTTTTGAGGCGCCCGGACGAGGGTCCCACCAGCGGTGCAATCGTGCCGTCGCGGTGGATCGCAAATCCCAGTCGCCGGGCCGCGAACCAGTAGCGCACGCCCATCGCGCCGACGACGCCGAGCAGCGCGCCGGCGACGACGTCGCTTGGATGATGGGCCAAAAGCACCAGGCGCGTCGACACGATGACGACGGCATAGACAATCACCGCCCCCTTCGCCCCTGGCCAGACCGCCGCCACCGCAAAGGCCAGCGCCGCAGCGGTGATGGAATGTCCGGAAGGGAAGCTTGAATAGGCCTGGGTCCCCGCAAAGTGCGAGAAGTTGAAGACATTGGCTTCGGCGCCGCCGACAAACGGCCGGCCACGGCCGACGACCCATTTGATCACTTCGCCGACGAGAACGGGAAACAGCACCGCAACGAACAGGAATTGCAGGCGGGTGCCGAGACCGAGCAGCAGCGATCGCTGGATGCCGTTCATCGCCGGTGCCGCGATCGCAATCACGATCAGCAACGCCGCCAGTGTCCCCAGCACGTATTCGTCCTTGCCGAAATCGGTGAGGATGCGCATCCACCACAGCGCCGGCGTGCCGCGCGTCGGCATCTGGGCGATCTCCCAGGCATCGAGCGCGTACATCAGCACAATGATCGAGAGACCGATGCCGGCTGCGAGCAGCAGGATATGGCGCGCCGCCCGGCGCCCGGCCTCGGCGCGCCGCGAATGCGACGGCGCGCGCGCCAGTTGGGCCAGCGACAGCCAGGACAGCGTCAGAAGGCGCGAAGGGTAGTTCCTGGATTCGGCGATGTCTGCGGGCGCGGACATCCTATTCCGTGCCTTCCGAGCGGAAGATCGCGATCGAAACCGCCCTGCCTTGCGAGATGTTGTAGCCGTCGATCCGGTTGGCGACGTTGTAGCGCAGCCCGATGGCTTCGGCGCGCTGCACGAAGCCGCGCTCCGAGCGCGCTTCCACCAGGGCAAAGCGGCAGGTCCCTTGGCCCAGGAAATCCGCGGCGCCCGATCCGTCGGTCAGCAGCGTGTCGGTGCCGGTCATAAATACAAGACTGGGCTCATGAAAGCCCGCGGCCGCGGCTTTCGGCCCGACGCAGACGACGTTGCGCAACGCGCGCGCGATCTCGGCGCTCGGAAACACTGTCGTCAAGGACGGCATCACGATGCCGTAAACCCCGATCGACAGGAACATCGCGGCAATGACACCGTTCAGCAGCGAGCGTTCGGCGCGGCTGTCCTCGAACATCCACCACGCGATCAGGCCGAAGATCATGGCCGCCGCGAGAATTGGCCAGGCCGGAAGCACCAGCAGATGGGCGAGCTTGATGGCGCCGACGATGGCGAGAACCGAGGCCAGCGCCGGGACCGCAAACCACCAGGCCGCGCCACGCACCAGCCAGGAGCGCGACAGCACCCGGCGTTCGAGCGCGCCGACGGTCAGGATCGCAATCGCCGGATAGAGCGGCAGCACATAATGCGGCAGCTTGGTCAGCACCAGTTCGAACACGATCCAGGACGGGATCAGCCATGCCAGCAGATACTGCGCGCCGGGCTCGCGCCGCGCGCGCCACACCGCCGGCGCGGCCATGCCGGCCAGCGCCGCACCGGGCCAGAACGTCACCCAGAACAGCAGGAAATACAGGCCGGGCGGCGCGCCATGGGATTCCTGCGCGGCCAGCTTGCTTAGCATGTCGCCGCCGATCGAATCGGCGAAGAACGCATCGCCCGCGCGCCAGAAGATCGCGACGAACCACGGCAACACCAGCACCAGCATCCACATCAGCCCCCAGACCGGGCGCATGCGCCACAGCCAGGCCGCCGAGCGGTCGAGGATCGCCAAGGTCAGGATCGTCAAGCCGACGAACATCAGGATCAGCGGCCCCTTGAGCAGGATGCCGCCGGCCAGCGCCGTCCAGAAGATCGCGGGCGACGTCCATGACGGATGCACCGGATCCTCGCCGCGCTGCCAGGAGAGATACACCCGCGCCATCGCGCCCATCGCGGCGACCACCGTCAGCAGCAGCATCGCGTCGGTCTTGGCGAGCCGCGCCTCGGCGCCGAGCAGCACGCAACTGGCCATCATCAGTCCGGCCAGCGCCGCCCCGCGCCGGGTCACGAAGGCCAGTGCCGTCCAGTAGGTCAGCAAGACCGCGCCGATGGCGCCGATCAGGGACGGAATCCGGTAGATCCAGATCCGCAGTTGCGCCCGCGGCAGGCCGAGCGCCGAGGCGGTTTCAACGGCCGCGGACTGCAGCCAGTAGATGCCGACCGGCTTCTTGTAGCGGACGTCGTCCTGGAAGCGGATATCGACGAAATCGCCGGTTTCGACCATCTGCTTGGTGGCCTGGGCGAAGCGGGCCTCGTCGCGGTCGATCGCCGGAATATTGAAGAAACCGGGCAGGAAAATCACCAGCCCGCACAGCAGCAGAAACACGATGGCGCGGAAATGACTTGTTGTGGCAAAGTCGAACGCCGCGACCAGCCTGCGGCTGGAATTCGCAGGTTTCACAGGCTGTTGGCCTGCTCCAAAGCGCCGGACTTGCGTGGTTTCAACCATCCAATTCGCTTACGATGAAACCGCAGTGCAAACAACCCGCAGTTCCCGGAACAACCCGTTGTTCCCCGACCCACCGGTAACCTTCCCTTACTGCACCCGGATCACGACGGTATCCGCCGCCCCGGTGGCGTCGATCACGGTCAGGCGGGCAAAACCGGGTCCGGGCGGATCGACCAACCGCTGGCGCCGGCTGTCGATTTCACCCACCGAAATACCGTTGATCATCATGGTCAGCGGCAGCACCCCGCCGGCGACCTTGACGGGCATCGCGGCGGATTGCCCGTCAGCGGAGCGCTCGACGTCGATCCGTGAACCGTTCAGCGGAAACTGGATGTGCGGCGCCTGGTCGGCGCCGGTCCGGATCAGTTCGCCGACGGGGCGAAACCGCCGCAACGGCAGCGGCAGCTTGGCATTGCTGGCGAGCAGAACACTCTTGGGCGGCTTCGGCAGCGCCGCCGGGATTTTGCCGGTACGGGCAAAGGCGTCGAACAGGATCGGGGCAGCCGCGGTGCGGCCGACCAGTCCCGGCACCGGCGCGCCGTCGGGCCGGCCGACCCAGACTGCGATGGTGATACGGCCGTCGAAACCGACCGACCAGGCGTCGCGGTAGCCGTAGCTGGTGCCGGTCTTGAACGCGATCTTGCCGTGCACGCCGTTCTCCGGCGGCGGCGTGCCGATCAGGACATTGCCGACCTGCCAGGCCGCGGCCTGGTCCATCAGCCGCATCGGCTCGCGGTCGTCCTTCGCGGTCATGATTTCGCGCAACGGTTTGGTGGTACCGAGCCGCGGAAACCCCGCGTAGAGCTGCGCCAAATCCTGCAGCGTGACGCCGACGCCGCCGAGCCCCATGGCGAGTCCCGGCGCTTCGTCCTTCGGCAGCACCAAGCTGCCGCCGGCCTGCTTCAGCCGCGACGACAGCCGGCTGGCGCCGACGCGATCGAGCAGCGCAATCGCCGGCACGTTCAGCGACAGTTGCAGCGCCTTGCGGATCGGCACCGTGCCCTGGAACGTCATGTCGAAATTTTCCGGCGCGTAGGAGCCGAAGCGAATCGGACGATCGTCGATCAGGCTGTCGGGATGGACAAAGCCGTCCTCGAAGGCGAGCCCATAGATGAACGGTTTTAGCGTCGAGCCCGGCGAGCGCAGCGCGCGGGTCATGTCGACCTGGCCGGCGCGACGGTCGTCGAAATAATCGGAACTGCCGACTCGGGCCAGCACATCGCCGCTTTCATTGTCGACCGCGATCATCCCGATCGAAATATTCGGCCCCTGTGCGATGGCGCGGTCGCGCGCCAACGCTTCCAGCGTCCTCTGCAAGGTCGCATCCAGCGTCAGCTTGATGACCGGCTGATCCTTCACCGTTGCCACCGCAGCGTCGGAGGAATGCGGCGCCAATATCGGCATCGGCTTGCGCAGCCGTGGCACCGGGACCGCCCTCGCCTGGATCGCATCGTCGTTGCTGACGATGCCGTCTTCCACCATGCGGTCGAGCACGCGGTCTCGCGCGGCGTGGGCCGCCTGCGGATAGCGATCGAGCCGCCGCCGTTCCGGCGACTGCGGCAGTGCCACCAGCAGTGCGGCTTCGGCCAGCGACAACCGCTTCGGCTCCTTGCCGAAATAGGCGATCGAGGCGGCGCGGATGCCTTCGAGATTGCCGCCGAACGGCGCCAGCGCCAGATAGAGGTCGAGTATCCTGTCCTTGCTTAGTTGCCGTTCGATCTGAACGGCCCGCACCATCTGCCGCAGTTTGGCGTAGACCGAGCGCTCCCGCCGCGGCTCCATCAGCCGCGCCAGTTGCATCGTGATGGTCGAGCCGCCGGAGACGATGTGGCCGCGGGTCGCGAGCTGCAACGCCGCGCGCCCGAGCGCCAGCGGATCGATACCGCCATGCTCGTAGAAGCGCCGGTCTTCATAGGCCAGCAGCAATTTCAGATAGCCGGGATCGACCGCCGTCTTGGCGTCGACCGGCAACCGCCAGCGGCCGTCTTCCATCGCATAAGCACGCAGCAGCTTGCCGTTGCGGTCGACGATCGAGGTCGAGACTTTTCGCGCCTGCTCCAGGGGTAGCGGTCCGAGCGAGACGACCCAGGTTGCGAAGGCGGTGGTGAAGACGACGAGCGCAACGCCGATAGCCGAGGCGATGCGGACACTTCGTCGTTTAAAGATGCGGTCATGGCCGGGCTTGACCCGGCCATCTACGTCTTGCTTTTCGGCGGCAACAGAAGTCGTGGATGCCCGGATCAAGTCCGGGCATGACGACGGAGAACTCCTGTTGCCGGACGCACTCATTTCGCCGGACGCACCTCGACCGTGCCGGTGCCGGAGCGGCCGTAGCGCGAGGGGTTGTACATGTCCTCGACATAGGCCTGCGGCAGCACGTATTTGCCGGGCGAGACCGCGCGCACGACGTAAGCGACCGTGAACACAGCCGCGTCATCGGCGGCGCGATCGATCGCGGCCGTGAAGCGGTCGTCGCGGAACTCGGTATTTTCCGGCTCCTCGCCGTCTTCGATCCAGTCCAGCGTGCCAGAGTCGCCCGACGACACCAGTTTCGGGTTGTCGATCTCAAGCCCGGCCGGGAGATAGTCGGACACCATGATATGCCCGAACTCCGGCTTGGCTTCGGTGACCTTCAGCACCACCGCGAAGCGGTCGTTCTGCTTCGCCTTGGAGATATCCGCCGGCTTGCCGTCGAGCGTGAAGTAATTGCGCTCGATCTTGAAGCCGTTGGAGGCCGCAGGCTCCGGCGTGATCGGCGAGCCCGACACCGAGACCACCGCCTGGATCGGCGCGTCGCCTGTGTTGGTGATCTTGATCGGCTTGCCGGCCATCGCCTCGGCCTTGTAGCTGCGATAGACCGCCTGCTTGGCCGGCACGCCGTCGATATCGAGCGCCAGCGTTTCCTTGGCCAGCGCGCGCGAGGCCAGCACCAGCCAGGCGTTCTCCTGCGTCGAGGTGTAGGGGGTGAGCCCGCGCGCCACTTCGACCCGCTGCACAGCCTGCGTCAGCGTCGCCCGCGGCGCGTTGCCTTCACTGGCCAGCGACACCAAGGCTGCCGCGTCGCGCAGCGCCGAACCGTAGTCAACGCGGCCGAACTCGATCACGGGCTTTGGCGCCAGCGCATCGAGCGCCGCCCCATAGACCCGCTCGGCCCTCGCCTTGTCGCCGACCAGCGCCAGCGCCGCCGCCAGTTGCGATTTGGCGATGGGTGTTGCGAGGTTGCTCAATTTGGTATCGGCGAGGTAACGGAGATCGCCGATCGGCGCAGCACCATTGCGGGCCAGCACGTAGAGGCCGTAAGCGAGATCGCGGCCGCCATCCTTTTCCGGCTCGTTGGCGTTGACCACCGAGTTTCGGATGCGGTCGAGCGCGCTCTTGAACAGGATATCCGGCACCGCAAAGCCCTTTTCGCGGGCGCGGGTCAGGAAGTCAGTCACATAGGCATCGAGCCAGGCGTCGTCGCCGCCCGCCGACCACAGGCCGAACGAACCGTTCGAGCCTTGGCGGGCCAGCAGGCGATCGATGGCGTCCTTGATGCGTTGATCGACCTCGGTGTCCATCGCCAGATGCGCACCGGCCGCGAGGTCGTTGACATAGAGCAACGGCATCGCGCGGCTGGTGATCTGCTCGGAACAGCCATACGGATAGCGATCCAGCGCTTTCAGGATGGTCGCGGCATCGAGTGCGGTCGACAGGCTCGCCGACAGCGAGACGCTGCCGGTGCCTGATACCAGGTCGGAGAACATGTCCTGCGTCAGTGTCAGGCTCTCTCCTTTAGCCAGTGTGCGGATCGAACGCCGCGCCAAGATCTGCGTCGCGGCCTTGACGTCGAGCGCATAGTGCCGCGCCAGCGCAAGACCGTTCGGGCCTGATATGTCGACGTCGAGATTGGCGGTGCCGGCGCCGCCGGCATCGAGCGCCAGCGCCATCGAGGTGCGCTGCTTGGCGGCGAGCTTGACCGTGGTCGAGGGATTACCGGTCACCTTCACCGGACCTGTCGTCTTCACCGCGATGGTGTAGTCGCCAGGCGCGCCTTCGACGTTGTCGAGATCGAAACTCATGGTGCCCTTGTCGCCGTTGAGCAGAAACCGCGGCAGCGTTGCCGTCAGCACCACGGGATCGCGCACCGTCACGTCGATGTTGGCACGACCGACCTTGGTCGCGCTCCACGCCACCGCCATCACCCGCGCGGTGCCGGCGAATTCGGGAATGTCGAACGAGACTTCAGCCGACCCGTCAGGGCCAACGGTGACGATGCCGGAATACAGCGCCAGCGGCTTTTGCGTGGGAGGCGCGCCCTGCAGCTCGGCGCCGGCGGCATCGCCACCGGTCTTGAGCTGGCCTCGCGTCCCCTGCATGCCGTCGATCAGTTGCCCGTAGAGGTCGCGGACTTCAGCGGTCAGGCGGCGTTGGCCGAGATAGTAATCGTCAGGCGCCGGCGGCTTGTAATTGGTCAGGTTGAGGATGCCGACATCGACCGCGGCAACCACGATCTTGGCGTCTTCCCCGGGGTTTAGCCCGCCGAGCTTGACCGGAATCTTCAAGGCGGTTCCCGGCCGCACCAACGGTGGCGGCGAGAGTGCTACCTGCAGCGTGCGGGCCTTCTTGTCGATGCCGAACCATTTCAGCCCGATCGCCCGTCCGGGCATCCGCTGAGCGGCGGCGTCGAGCGGCCGGCGCAGGGTCGCCAGCACATAGGCGCCGGTGCCCCAGTCCTTGGCGACGGGGATTTTGACCTGCTGGGTGCCTTCCCTGACATCAACGGTCTGGGTCGTCAGCAGGCGGTCGCCAAGTATGTTGACGGTGAGTTTCCCCGCCGATCGGGCGTTGACCGACACCACCATGGTGTCGCCGGAAGCGTATTCCTGCTTGTCGATCGAGGTCTCCAGCAGGTCGGGCGTATCGGCGCTGCCGTCGGAGTACCAGCCGACATCGAACTGCACCGAGGTGATCGGCCCGTCCACGTCCGACGATTTGACATCGAGGCGATAGCGGCCGGGCTGCGGCGCCAGGCTGACGCGCGCGGCCTTGTCTGATGTCAACGTCAGATCGCCGTCGGCGACGCGGCTGGTGGACTTGACCGGTTCATATTCCCAGGACGAATTCTGACGGTACCACTGATATCGCGACTCCATCTTCAGGAGTTCGTAGCGCAGGCCATTCCGCGAAAGTTGCTTGCCGTCGGGAGCGACGAACACCACGTCGAACTCGGCCTTGTCGCCCTCGGCAACGTTCTTGTCGCCGAACAGCGGCCTGATGCCGATCAGGTTTTGCGCAGGCGCCACCGGCAGCACCAGCTTGCGTTCGACGGCGCGGCCGCCGGTTTCCGCCATGCGGATGAAGATCTGGGCTTCCTGCGGCCGGGTCGAGGACGGCGGTTTTGGCAAACTGACCGGGAAGGTCGCGACGCCGTTGGCGTCGGCTTCCGGCAGGTTCTCGATCGGGGTGCGCTCGTTACTGGCGGTCTCCTCGTCGGCGACGCCGAACTGATAGCCGGGATAGCCCGGCCGGCCCGATGCCGCCGACGTGACCAGCATGTCGCCTTCGAGCGAAAGCCCGGAAGCTGGTGCACCATAAAGGAAATGTCCGTCGACCTTCAGTTCAACGGGAATCTCAGCCTTGATCAGTTTGTCCTTGGCGGTGAGGTCGAATTCGATCCGCTCCGGGATGTAATCCTCGACCATGAAGGTGGTCTCGCCGACCGACGCGCCCTTGGGGTCGGTATAGGCCCGCGCCCGCCAGGTCCCGGTCGGAACCGCGGAATTGAGCGGCACCGCCATGGAGCGGCCGCCCGCGCCCTGATCGGCGAGCTGGGCCCGGCGGTATTCGACGCCGTCGGGCCGCTCGATCACCAAGGTCAGCGGCCCGCCGGTCATGGCGTTGCCCTGCCCGTCGCGCAGCAGTGCGGTGAGGTAGACCGTTTCGTTGGACCGGTAGACCCCGCGCTCGGCATAGACGAAGGCGTCCGCACCGGCAGGTGTCTCCCGCCCGGCAACGCCGCGGTCGGTAAGGTCGAAGGCGCTGGTTTTGAGGCTGAGGAAGGCATAGTCCGCCTTCTCGCTGGTGACCGTCAGCAGCGCCGGCGACAAGCCGCCCTCGCCGAGTGCCAGCCCGGCCTCGAACAGCACATGGCCGGCATCGTCGGTCTTCCGGGTTGCCAAAATCTCGTTGTTGCGCGCGACCAGTTTGACTTCGGCCTTCGTGACGGCCTCGGTGGAGGCCAGCGAATTGACGAAGACATGGATGCCGTCATTGCCGGAAAACGCTGTTAGCCCCATGTCCGACACGATGAACCATTGGGTCGCCAGCGTGCCGTCATCGTCGCTGCCGGGGCTCTTCGGGGCCGCCGTCATGACGTAAACGCCGGGCTGCAAATTGCCGAGTGCTTCGTCCACCGGGAACGCGGTGACGACGTCCTGGTTCAGCGTGGTGGCGGTGGCGAGTTCGCCGGTCCAGACCTTGACGCCGCGCTCGTTGCCGAGATCCGAGAGCTGGTAGCGGCTCAGCGTCTTCTGGAAATCGCTGTCGATCACGGTGTTGATCAGGTTGCGGTCGCCGATCCGGAACACGTTGACGTTCACCGCCGGCGTATTGACGCTGACCAGCGGAATGCCGCGCTGGCCGGTGCGCGGCAGCACATAGGCGCGGCCGGTGAAGCGCACGAACGGCTTGCGGTCGCGGACATAGATGTTGAACTCGGCCGACTTCGGCAGGCTCTCCTTGACGGTCGACGGCAGGCCGGCGCGCAGGTTGATATTGTAGCGCTCGCCATGCTTGAGGCCGTCGACGCAGAGCTGCTTGCCCTCGGCCGACAGCGCCGGCTTGTCGGTACCGGCCAGCGCGAGGAACGGCGCGAAATCAACCCGCTTGGCGAGGTCCTCGGAGAACTGGAAACAGGCCCGCGGCGAGGCCCCGTCGGAATCGACGGTGTAGTCCAGCAGCCGGAACCCGTGCTCATCGCGCATCTTCTCGTACTGGCCGCGGACATCTGCGACCTCGCGCAGGTCGAGCGACAGCCGCAACGTATCGAGCGCCGGCCGCCATAGCTTGCGGTCGGACATGGAGCGGCCAAGCACCGCCAGCGCGTCGGCCTCTTCGCCCGGATTGGCGGCGCGCTGATAGGCGATATAGGCCGCGGTCGAGGCGCGCTCGAGCAGGAAGGTCTGCTCGCTCGACGAGTTGGAGCGGATCTGGAAGATGGTTTTGGCGAGTTTCAGCCAGTTGGCGCCGTCCTCCGGCGTCGTGGCGGCGATCTGGCCGAGAATCTGCAGCCCGGTGCGGAAATCGGCCCGCTTGAAGGCGACGTCGGCATCGCTGCGCAGCGTCGCGGCCGACTTTGTGACCGGCCCCGCCTCGCTCTTGATCTGGGCCTCCAGCTTGATCGCCGAATCCGCCAGATCGTCGCGCCTGAAGGCCTTGTCGGCGGCCAGCGCCGGAAACAGCCCAAGCGCCAGCGTGGCGCAAACCAGTGTGGCGCGGACGAAACCGATCATGACGGAACTCCCAGCGCGGACGAACGCCGCGGTACGGTCAAAAATGCGCGAAAAGGTGACGGCCTGATGGCGAAGGACGAGGCTTGCGAAAAGGTTGGCTTGCGAAAAGGTCGCAGCAGGCATGGCTTTGGCAGTCCAAAAAGGTCGCGGGGCCGCGGCCGGCGGCAGTCGCGGGCGCCAGCTTTGGGTCAGCGGCGCGCCATAAGCAATGGCCCGCCGTCTGGCTTTGTCGCAAACATGAGGAAATCGGTTCGACGCCCTTGGCGGGGCAGCGGATTTTTCATAATGGCGGTGCTAGAAAGGCCTTAAGCGGAACACCGCCCCAGACGGTCCCATAGCTCAACTGGATAGAGTAACGGATTTCTACTCCGTGGGTTGCAGGTTCGAATCCTGCTGGGATCGCCAACAAAAACCCCTGCAAACAAAGGGTTTCTTGTAGTTTCGGCTTCGTTCTTTCCCCGGATTTGGTGTTGCAAATCGCTTACAGCCCACCCCAGCGAAATCAACAGGTTACCAACTGCTACAAATCACTCCGCGCAACACGGGCGCAACACGGGGCTTCCGGCTTTGTTCCCTCAACAGTCGCGGGGTTCATAGGCGAGCGGGATTATCGACATGGCTCGGAAGTTTGCGCTTCGCATCGAGTTGGTTCCTGAAACATTGTGGGGTCAAAACCTGCGCTCAAATCAGGTTGGTCTCGGTCCCTATCGCTGGCTGGCATTGAGCCGAGCCGTCCGTGCCGAGCTTGGACGTTGCTCGATTTGCGGCAGCACGAAACGATTGCAGGGCCACGAAGTTTGGAAATTCAGAGAGGAGCCGCGTAGCAGTGTCGCGACCCTGGTCAAGGTCAACGCCATTTGCACGATCTGCCATTCGATCCAGCATTGGGGTCGGACGAAGATGCTGATCGCTGGCGGACTGATGTCTGTGGCTGACGGGCGGCGTCTCATCCGGCATTTCATGAAGATCAACCGCTGCGCGCGGGCGGCGTTCGATAGACACGAAAAGCGCGTGACGGACGAATGGCTCGTTAGAAGCAAAAAACGATGGAAAATCGATTGGGGGCAGTTTAAGCCCGCCGTCGAAGAGGCGGCCGCCGCCCGCGAACGCCGGCACCGGTCTTGAAAGACGCCGGCGTCTGTCCGCCCTAGTACCACCACGTGCAAATGTGTTGATATTTAAGGGGTAAGCACCCCTGCCTTCATGTTGTCTGATACGTCTTGTCACGCTTAGTGCCGTACTGTTGGGTCCAAAATTGGGTCCAGCTTAAACCCACCAGCGCTCATGGCCGATACAAGGACGAAAGAACAGCGCTCGCGCATTATGAAAAGCGTGGGCACCCAGGACACTGGGCCCGAGCTTCTGGTTCGCCGTCTACTCCACCGGGCCGGCTATCGTTACAGACTGCACCGAAAAGACCTACCCGGTCGGCCTGACATCGTGTTCCCCAGCAGGCGGAAGGCGATCTTCATTCACGGCTGCTTCTGGCATGGTCACGATTGCGGCAAGGGAAAACTCCCAAAATCGCGCACGGAATACTGGACTGCAAAGATCAAAGCGAATCAGGATAGAGATGCAAAGGTCGTTAGCCGCCTCAAAAAGGACGGTTGGCAGATTTTGACGCTATGGCAATGCGAATTGAAGAGTGCGGAAGCGACCGAGCGCATCCTGCGCGAGTTCCTTGGCCCACCGGGTGTAATTGAGGCGTAGATGGCAAGGCCAGTAGGGATTGATCTTTTCGCGGGCGCTGGGGGAATGAGCCTCGGCTTTGAACAGGCGGGGTTCGACGTGAGAGCCGCGGTCGAGATCGATCCGATCCACTGCGCCGTTCATAAATTCAATTTCCCGGACTGCGCGGTACTGCCCCAGTCCGTGCAAAAATTGACCGGAGCGGACATACGCCGAGCTGCTGGGATCGGGAATGAGCCCGTCGATGTCGTCTTCGGGGGGCCGCCCTGTCAGGGCTTCTCGCTTATCGGGCACCGTTCTCTCGACGATCCGCGCAACCACCTCGTGTTGGATTTCGTCCGGATTGTCGCCGAGCTGAAGGCAAAGACCTTTGTTTTTGAGAACGTGAAGGGGCTGACGGTCGGCCGTCAAAAGAATTTTCTCAATGAGCTGATCAAGGCATTCGCCGATGTCGGATATAATGTGCGAACAGAATGGCAGGTTCTGAACGCAGCCCATTACGGCGTCCCTCAGTACCGCGAACGACTGATCCTTATGGGGGCAAGGCGCGGGGTAAAGGTGCCGGAGTATCCGCGCCGGACGACCATACCCGCCGACGCAGAGGTACTCGAGCTAGAGGACCGAAAGCTCCCCGCCGGGCCAACTTGTAAGGACGCCCTAGGAGACCTTCCGGACGCCGACACCTTCGTCGCGCTCGATATCAACGATGAAGTTGAGGCGAAGTTTGGAAAGCCAAGCACGTACGCGGCCGAACTGCGCTGTCTCACGAACGGTGCTTGGCATTACGGCTACTTGCGAAAGTGGAACCCGCGAATGCTCACGTCGAGTGCAAAGACCGGGCACACCGATATTTCAAAGTCCAGATTTGCAGCCACGGAACCGGGATCGGTCGAACCGATCAGCCGTTTCTTCAAGCTGAACTCCAAAGGGCTGTCTAACACCCTTCGAGCGGGGACGGACGGAGCGCGAGGCGCCTTCACAAGCCCTCGCCCGATCCACTACGGACGGGACCGCTGCGTCACGGTTCGCGAGATGGCACGGCTCCATGGATTCCCGGACTGGTTCCGCCTTCACTCGACCAAATGGCACGGCGCGCGCCAGATCGGAAATGCCGTTCCGCCACCGCTTGCTCGCGCGGTCGCCCGGGAAGTCATGAAGGCTTTGGGCGTTCGCCCGCGTCAACCGACCCGTGAAATCGAACTTGGCGACAAAGCGCTGCTGAATCTTGTTATGAGAGAAGCCGCCGAACATTTCGAAGTCGATAAGCCAAATTCGAAGCGCGACCGAAAGAGCGGCGCAAAAAAGCGTACCCAGTTCGAGACGGAAACTGCACGGTTGGCGTTGCTGGAGTCGTTCAGTGGCTAAGCCGGTTCTTGGCTCCGAAACGAACCGCTACAGGCAACTTATAGAGACGATTTTTTTTGATCGTTACAAGAAGGGCGCGACCAGTATTGATTGGGCGCGAGACGATCTTGTCAAAACAGCAACAGCGCTAAAGATCGAGCTTCCACTCAATCTCGGTGACGTGGTCTATGCCCTTCGGTATCGAATCCCGATGCCCGATAGCATCACATCTACCGCGCCGAAGGGCATGGAGTGGATTATCGAGGGCACAGGTCGCGCGAAATATCGCTTCTCGTTGGTTAAGCTCAATCGGATCGTTCCGAATGCAGCGCTTGCGACAATCGGCATCCCGGACGCGACGCCGGAATTGATTCGCGCGTACGCGCTCGATGACGAGCAGGCTCTTCTCGCCATCGTGCGATACAACCGACTGATCGACACCTTTCTTGGGCTTACAACATTCAGCCTGCAAAATCACCTTCGCACCACAGTGAAAGGAATCGGTCAGATCGAAATCGACGAACTTTACGTGGGCATTGATCGGAATGGATGTCACTACGCTATCCCAGTTCAAGCGAAGGGCGGCAAAGATCAGATCTCTGTCGTTCAAGCTAAGCAGGACATAACTTGGGCCAGCAGAAAATTTCCTGGCATGAAGTGTCGCGCAATTTCCGCTCAGTTCATGGAAGAGGAGCGCGTCGCCATGTTTGAGCTGACTGTTCAAAACGATTTGGTCGTTGTTGTGGACGAGAAGCATTATAAGCTCGTGCCAGCCGCGGAGCTGGATAAGCAGGCGATTATAAACTACCGTTAGATTCCTCGAATTGCAGGTTTGAACTCATAGGCCGCCTTGGAAGCGCTTTCAATTACCAACTGATGCGTATTTTTTCCCGTATGGAATTTTTCCGCCACTGCAATAGGGATCGGCTTCAGTTCGAACAAAAAGATGACCCGGCGCTTATCCTTCCGAAGCGATTTACATGCCATCCCAATAACGAACTCGATGTCCTTCAAGTCCTTCCTTTTCGAACATTCGTGACCTATCTTTGCTATTTGAGACTTAATCTGATCCGGCAATATTAGCTCCCCTCGCTTCGCTTCAAAGGTCACCAGAGCTTTTTTGATAGTTTTTTGGTGCCGGAACGCGATCAGAAATAGCGCGTCAATTTCGGGGGTAACTTTTACGCTGTTCTGCAAATGAAAAATGTCGACAATGTCGAGCGGAGAATTAAGCGCGAAATGAGTTTCAATCAGCCGCTGACTGACGCAGGATTGGATTAGCCAAGATTCATCTTCTCGTCCCAATGCTCGTGCTGCAGACGGCAAAGATATCGATTCAATCGGATGAACGGATTGGATATCGCCGGTCCCGAATATGTCTGGAAACGGAACTTCCTGCCCTTCCAAATATGGAATAAATTCAAATACTCGCTCTTCGCCGCGCGCACCGTAAATTTGGCGAGCGGTGTAACGTTTCGAGCTTATTGCGACGGGCCAGTTAGTGTTGCACGTTGGACGACGTATGAAATCCTTCAAGAAGTTCGGAATATTTCCATCGCTAACTTTTCCCCCGCACTCCTCGATCGCTTTCCGGATATGCCTCCTCAGGATCAGGGGTTCCGAGATTTTGCCGGTTACAGAATCGTACCTTTCGTTGAACAGCCTCTCAAAGATCGGCGGCTTTTCCGGCTCCTTCGCAACTGACGGCTTTTTCGGCTCTTTCATATAACCCGCGAATCATTCTCTGTCTGCGGGTATTATGATTGCACGCAATCGATGGGATAGCTCCCGGCTATGTCATTTTTTTAGACCTTCGAATTACAGTGCACGTTCGGAGTTGTGGCTGCGCCACGTAACAACTATACTGTTTCAGATATTTTGTTGGCATCGATGTATAAAGTTTTTCCACACATCAAGCTAGGCGAAAGCCTACCTCCGCAGACACCTGCCGAGAACACGACCAATGCTGAGGTAACAACCGAAGCAAGCAATTCAACAGCAAGACGGCTTCCAAAAAAGCGAACACGCCTCGAAACGTCGCCGGTCGATCCGTTGACTCAGTCACTATGGTTTCGCGTCGGTCGCTCAATTAGAGCGACACGTCGCCGCGTCCATGCTCAAACTCTCAAAGCTCTGCTAACATCCGAGTTGCGGGGCAGAAAAGCAGTTAATGCCATTCTTTCGAAAGCGACAGTTGTATCGGCGACACTGCTATCGATCCTCATAACCGTGGCATTTTTAGTTCTCGCTGATTCTCAAAATATTAAGGCCAGTGAGACCCACCTTGCCGCAGCCCAAATTATCGGTGCCGCGCTGGCGCTAGTTCTATCGCTTTCCATCATACCGGCACAGCGGGCGGCTGAATTGTTTTCTATCAGCGTGTTGAAGCTGTTTGCAAAAGACCGTGCGCTCATCAGCGTCTTTCTTGTGCTGGTCGCCACCACAATGCTTTCTCTTCTGCTTGGAAGTAGCTGGGTAAATTGGTTGGACGCTAAAGCATCCTTGAGCATTCAATTTATATTGCTCGGAATCTCATTTGACGCACTACGACGGTTCTATGTTTCGACTCTCGATCTATTAGCTCCCGAATCCGCCATCAAGCGTATCGTCATTGATAGCAAACGACATGCGCGGTTAGTCGGCCGCATCGCTGACAAATTAGTGGCTATGCAGGTCGCCGCCGCCGGACGAACCAGTCCGGGCGATCTAATGCTACACGCAAAGGCGATTACCGGAACAAACTTGCCGAAGACACTCCAGTACTGGTCGTCGCAGCTTGAAGAATTCGCTCACAGATTTATCGCTCGGCGAGATTCTAACGCTGCCACTGAAACAATTGATGCGCTCGAATCAATAGCGATTGATTACTCTGAGTTGCGCAAGAAAAGTGTCACGCTGCATATCGATCCCGAATTTCTGTTTGCGGGCGCATTGAGCGATATTTCAGACGTTTTGAATCCGGTATATGAAAGTATTCAGCACATAATCGACGACGCCATCGCGTCTAGGAATGAAAGAATCGTTCAGCATTCGATATCCACAATCGGACGAATGGCATTGTACGCAATGTCGATTGAAGCGCGCGGAGTCGGCGGTCAACGGATTGCCCCATTGGCATTCGCGGCAAGTTTTTATTTGGACCGTGCGGTCCGCTCCACTTTAGCAGCGAACATGAACGACGCGACATTGCGCGCGATCACAAGCCTCAATTCCATCCTGCTTAACAGGCCCCCCGAAATTGAACTCACTGGCGTTGCAGAGCAGATCAACGAAACGCTTTTCGCCGTCGCAATAGACGGAATGGCAAAGTCGAACCAGACCAATGTATTTCGTTCGATTGGTGCGATGCTGCGTTCAATCAAGTTCGAAATCGAGAATGACGGTTTTGACGCCGACTCTCTTAAATCAACACTTCTACGAATCGTCCAAATCGTTCCCTTCGAAGTGATGGCCGACAGCAATGGAAATCGTCGCCTTCAAACCTTCCCAGCATACGACCTGGGATTCGAAGCTAGCATTCCGATGTTATTGCAAAGTGTTGTCCAAAATATTTCTGTCGATGGAGAACGGCCATGGTCCGACCCATTCAGCGACCTATCGGACGCTATGGAGGTGATTCGCGGCCATTTCAGAAGCTTGAGCGATGTTGACTTCAAAGGAACGCTTCTCGGAAAGTATGTAGCCGACTCGTTGGATGCCGTGTGTCGGATACTGCTTCATGAACTAAAGCATCCGCCGGAAGGTGCGGAGACCTTCGTATCAACTATCGAAGATGATTTGAAATCTCAAATAACTTGGATGTCAGGCCTGTTCCCAGCGGGCGGTTCAGCTCGCAGGCACCATATCTCTGACGCCACCGCCCATCTGACTATTCTAGGGATCGATGCGCTGGCCGGAGGTTGGACGGATGTTGCTCGCAAATGCGCAACTACATTGGAGAACATCGCGTCAAACTTGCAAGCGAGTATCGGTTCATTTGAACTGGCGGATATCCATCGAGATTTAGAAATACTAGCGCGTGCGGCTGAGAAGGCTAAAGACTCGCAGTTTGCGACCGATATTCGCGCCATGATTACGTTGCCGCCGAACCTTTCTCCAGAGCAGCAAACTTTCTATCTGGATGCTCGCGCTACGCGAGTTCGGCAGCTAGATGAAGCGCTGGCCCATGCGGGCCGCCGTCCATATCGATTGAACGACGATCCAGTAGAGCGGCTACATGCTTACATAAATCGAGGGGCTTAGCCGGTACTAGGTCCGCTGTCGGTCCAAAAGCAGACTTGTCAGCCGTTTTTCGCAATGACCGCTTTGCCTCCATCATCAAAAATTGGAGTTCTCCAAATTATTTGTAGTCCAGCCGATGCCCACCAACGGCTTGCTATCCTCAACCGACATTGCCACCAGCCGGTCTGCCGGAACGGGCACGCCTCGCCCTGACATCAGGTGGACGAATGAGCAATCCGCTGGAGCCCTGAGAGTTACTGTGAAGGTTGAAGGATCATTCGCACCGGCCCGGGGCATATTTTCCCGTTCCGCTTCCAGTCGGGTGAATTCGATCAAGCCCCAACCAGCGACCGGTTCGACCATAAGCTCGCTCAGAGCCCACACAAGCGCGTCAACATGATCCGGCGAATACCCTGCTCTGCCGCGATCAAAGTCGCTGGTAAAGGCTGACATCTGATCTTCAAGCATGGGAAAGGTGCCTGTGTGGTGGACGCGGCGCTGCTCATAAAGTGCAGCGATTGGTTCAGCGCGGACCGCCTTGCCCCGACTGGCGTGCACAGCGCGATAGGAGACATTCGGATCGACCGTGCGGACCGTGGCCTCAACGAGGGCACCGCCATTGTTGACCTCAGCGATGATCCGGTCCGCGTGATGCAAATGGTAAGCTTTGACGGCCTCGCGCGCCCAACCGTCCGGTGAAGCCTTCAGCGAATAGTCCGCAATAACGTAGGCATGACCATCATCGGCACGGCCCGCGACAATGATCCCCGTTTCGTCGCTGTTCTCATTGTTCGAAACGGCGGGATCGATGGCAACCACAATGCGTCGCAAGACCGGCAATTGCGCCGGCAAAATGCGGGCTGCTTCTATATCCGAGAGCTTCCAAAGCGCCCCGGGCGTATCTTCGAGCAATTCCGCGTCAAGCTCCTGCCGGCCTAGGCGCGTGCCCGCATAGCGAGCCATGATACTGGACACAAAAGTCGGGGCCAGGTTGGCGATATTGTCTGCGGTGCGACCTCGGGTGACGTGCGTTTTAGGATCAGCGATGATGGCCTTAAGCAGTCGGGTCGGTTTCGGTGTGGTGGTGATCAGGACGCGGGGCTGTGAACCAAGCCGCAGACCAAATTGCAATTGATCCCAGACGTCTTGCGCCAGCGCAAATTTCGCCAGTTCGTCGATCCAAGCCCCGTCATGCTCAGGACCGCGAAGCTGTTCCGGTTCGGTGCCGTTGTAGAGCGTAGCGATGGCACCGTTTGGCCACGTCAGGCGACGTTTCGAGCTTTCATAGACCGGCATGAAATCCTTGGGATGGACCTGCAGGATGCCGGACCCTTCCCCGGGGCCTTTGCCGTCGCCGACCATAACGTCACGAGCATCGGCCGCAGTTTCGGCAACCAACGCGAGATGCCGATATCTGCCCGCTCCTAACGGCGTGGTACCGCACATCATTGACCGTACCCATTCCGCGCCGGTGCGGGTCTTGCCGAAACCGCGGCCTGCGAGGATCAACCAGCAGAACCAGTCGCCCCGCGGTGCGAGTTGGCTAGGCCGCGCATGGTGCGACCAATCAAATTTCGCCATCTCGACGAAATTGCGCGCGATATCGGCGGTACTCATGCTGCCGCCTCATGCTGCACCGGAGACACGGTGATCATTGCCGGTGCCGCGCCACTGCCGACTCCCTCAAGGGCGCGTAATACATCAGCACGCGCTGCCGGATGATCGGTCAGCGCCGCCAAGATCGCATTTTGGATCAGCCAATAGTCTGGCGAGTTATAGAAATTATTCTGGATGTTGATCGAGTGCGCCTTTAGCTGCTCAGCGGCATGACCGATCATCTCGAAGTATTTGCGCGCATGCCCGGTCCAATGCGCCGCGGCCTGATGGTCGTCATCGGCGATACAGACGTCACGATAATAGAGAACCTTGCCAAGATCGGCGCGGACGTTTGCCAGCCAGCCCTCTGATGTTTCCAGGCGAAGGGCTTCAAGTTCTTCGGGCTTGACCTTCCAATCTCTTGCCTGCACTGCGAGGAACATTTCGGGGGCGTCCCGCAAAAGCCTCTTTTTGTGCCGGTGCAGGGCATCGATTGAGACGCCGAAGCGCCGGGCCAACTTGCGCAAGGCAACGCGCCGCGCCAGCCCGCTTTCGATTGCGGGTTTGTCCGGATGGCTGGCGATTGTCGATTTCATTTCAACCCTTTTTTGAGAATGGTGGCCGGACCTGAACCTCTGGAGGAACGGTCCGGCCGTCCGAATAGCGCGGGGGACGGTCGCGCTACGGAACGTGAGTGGTGCCGCCAGCAACAACGATTTGAAACCCGGCGTTCATCAATGAGACGACGAACAACGCAGGGCACATGATCTGTCCAGTAGCATCCGGGAAGACGACGCTTGCGTCCGGAAGATGCACCTGTGACGGCACTGACATGCCGGCCGCGACCTTCATGGGAATGAGTGTTTGATTGCCCGACATTGTCGTTGCCTATGCGTTGGGTCGCGCGGGGTCTGGCATCGTTGTGTCCAGCTCAGTGATGACGCTGTTCGCTCTGAAAAAGCCCCGCGCGATCATCGCGGGCACCATCGGCATCGCAACCACAATCTGACCTTGCGGGTTCGGGGCTGCTTTCGTGCCATCCGGCAATGTGATCGGTCCGGTGATCTTGGTGCCCG
This sequence comes from Afipia sp. GAS231, assembly GCF_900103365.1. Taxonomy (NCBI): domain Bacteria; kingdom Pseudomonadati; phylum Pseudomonadota; class Alphaproteobacteria; order Hyphomicrobiales; family Nitrobacteraceae; genus Afipia; species Afipia sp. GAS231. The sequence goes on along the minus strand of NZ_LT629703.1, from coordinate 7,408,552 downwards.
CAGGTCCGGTCATGAACACCGGCCGGTCATGAACAGGAGCCCCCTTCCACACACCGAAGGCGCTCTGTGGCCGCGTGGCCTTGAATACGGCAAGGGCATTGTCGTCACCGATCAGCTTTTCCAGATCAGCTTTGACGGCAAGACCTTCCTGCCTCGCGCGGTGTTTCTCAAGCGGGGTGCGGGCGCTTTCAATATCGGCCATGGCCGCGGCGGCGCGGTGCTGAAGCATGTGATTCATTGCAATGGTTTCCTTGCGGGCGCACCCGGTTTGAAGTTTTCGAGGTATTCGACGTCAGCGGCGATTTGATCGACGCGCTTCTGCAGAGACGATGCTGTTTCTTCCACGCTATCGAAGCGCTTGCTCAGCGCTGTCGCATCAGTTGCGAGTTGCGCGGCTGCACTACTCCCCTGCAGCTTGTCCAGGGGTTGCCGATGCTGGTGCTTTGGTTTGGCCTGAGCCGCGATGGCGAGAGCTTCCTGAAGGGTCATCGTGCCGGACCGCCGTTGCGCAAATCAGCGGCGCGGCGGGACCAATCATTCGCGGCTTGGATGATCTCGCCTTGCGTCACGCCGATGCTTGGTAGCTTGTTCGTTGTTAGCGCCTCAGCGCGGGCGAGGTACGCCTTGCCGCCTTCTGTGTCGCCGCGATCGATCCGGCGGCGGCCTTCGTTCGAAAGGTAGCTGCACAGCCCGAACAACCTTGCTGACACGCTGCGGACCACCTCCACCGCGGCTAGATGCTGGTCGGTTAAGGCGCGAAAGTCCGCTTGCATGGCGTCGAGCGAAGCTTTCTCGATCTGTCGGTTGACGATGCCGAGTTGATCGTTCCGTTGGCTGATCTGATGGTCGATATCGTGGCCGGCCCCTTTTGCGGCGGCAGCGGCCGACTGAGCGGCCATCAACTTCTCAGCGAGGGAGCGGCGCTGTTTTTGATCCGGTGCCGGGGCATCGCCGACACAGCCACCGGATGCCCAGCCCGTCATGGCGGCGATTTCGGCATTGCCCATCTCTGCGATTTCACGGACCACAGCGGCCTCAGCGTTCGCTGTTCCCCGCAACCGGTCCGCTGATGCGCTCAGGGCGGCAAGCTCACTGGCGAGTCCCGCACGCTCAGCATGCAGGCGTTCAAGCGGTGTTGCCGGTTCGATTCCGGTTGCTGTCAGGGAATGGCTGGCCTGTGCCATGGGGACTTCCTCGTCATCAGTGGGGCGCAAATCAGCGCGGTCCCATTGAGTGCGCAAAAACGTGTTGCGGTGGAAGTCCCAGAAATTCGCAATGGTTACGCTCAGGAACTCTCACGCAACACCAACGCAACACGCTCTACAAGCCACTGAATTTGCAAACCAATTTCAGCACCCACAGATACGATATCCGCTACTCACGCTGAATAAGGGAATCCGTTGCCGGTGCGATGCCCCTGAAAAGCTGTTGCGGGCGTGGAAGGGCTGGCACTCGTACCGAGCGATAGCACAGACCGTCTACTCGGCCTTCGGTGCGACCGCCGATGGCTTACATTGATAGACGTGCAGCGTTACCGTCTTTGCCATTGCCGTTCTAATTTCGACAACGCTGAAGAGCCGGTCGTCGAAATTGACGGTGTAAAGGTCACGGCCGCCTGGGACATCTTCTTTCCAGCCGACGATCTGGTGTTTGTTCGTGAAGTCGCGGGTCATTTCTGAGGCATATTTTCCGACTTCTTTCCGCAAGGCGCTGCGGGCCGGGTCACGGATGATTTTAAGAACCGAGTTGTCCACCACGTGAAGTCTATAGCGGGGAATTGGTTTTTCGAAATTGTCACCATCGATGGCAATTTCATCATATGCCGCTGGTGCAAGCCCAACCACCGTCCCATACGACGCATAGCAGTCGAGGCTGACCACCGGAAGTGATTTTGGTGTCGTGTCTGGCCGCTTTACATCTTGCTGAGCAAAGCAAGTCGGGATGAGCGCTAGCGTGATCAAGAATCCGAAGCAAAACGTCCTCATTGTCTTCCCCCTTACTTCACTGCAGCTTAGCCGGACCTCGTACGCTGGTACCAGCGATTCCTTCTGGGAGGTCTGGCCGTACGCGAGGTCGCAGCGCTTGCGCATCACCAGAGCGGCAGCAGCCTTTTGCGTTGCTCTGAGATGTCATAAACCTCAGGCGTTCTCCCCAATCGGCCCGCCCGGCTTGTTCCAGCCCTTGCCCTATCTAAGCATCGGTCGCGTCAACCATGGTAAGCTGAAATCAATATCGTCCGTGGCGATGACGGAGCTGCCGGATGACCCCACTACCCGCGCAGCGCTTGCGCAGTCTGTTTGTTCACGCTCTTCAGCTTCACACCTCATTAGCTCCAGCGCATCACCAACACTTCCCGGCCGGGCTGGCGACAACCCGAAATGTTCACGACGGGCCGCAAGCTCAGGGCTGATCGGTTTACCGGTCCCGCCACGGATTGGTACAGCGACTGGTGCGCGATCTATCTCATCTGCATAGCCCGCTTTGTTCACCCAGGACGCGGGGTACGGAATGAACCTCTGATCTTCTGCCGGACGCAGTTTCCACGATGCGGCAAACGCCTTGGTCCGATCAAGCAATTCGGCTTCCGTGATGGTGCCTGAGGCTATGAGCTTCGCGTACGCCCTTCGAGCGTCATCCGGTTGCTTCTTTCTCGGATAGACCGCGTACCAATCGATGAAGCCGAGCGTAAGTACTTCCTTAGATTTCTTATCGTTCTTAGATTTGTTTCCTTTCTTTAGTTTGCGTCCATTGCGCTTCTCTTGCGCGTCCGATTGTGCGTCGCTTTGTGTGTCCGTTTCAGAAGTCGCGAACTGATAAGCGTTATAATTGCAGACAGTTACGATGTTCTGTAGTGCGTCCCTTTGCACGGCAATCATCCCTTCCCTTTCGAGTCGGTTTAAAAACGTCCGTACACGCTTTTCAGATGGCCAAAGCCATGCAGCCTGAATAAATCGAAGAGCCAAGCAAAACTGCCCTCGATCAAGTTCGACCATCTGAACGCTGCGACCGCTCGTGGCCCGCACTTGTCGCGGCTTCCAGGCAGCTTGAGCGATAATCCAGATCCAAGCTTCGCGTTCTGTGAAAGGTTCCATCTTGAACACGGGGTGATCAAAGACGCCCCTGCTCACTGCAAATCGGCCGCCGTTGATGCTCATCTAGATTGCCAGCCTGATGCGAGCACGGCGATTTTGGCGAAGTGTTCGAGCGCGATGGCGATGGGGCCGCCAACAGCGTCATGGATCGTTCCAGGCGAAACCCCGTGCTGTAGGAGGAGCGAGGTTAAGATCGCGCTAGTTGATGCGTGCTGTTGCAGGGCAGAGCCAACCTTCCCAGCATCTAGGAAGATTTCGCCAATCCGGCCATCGTCGAACCGGCTTGCTGTTGCCCGGTAATGCTGGCTTTCAAATTCGAAATTGATCGTAAGGCTGGTGCGTCTGTTTGGCAGGTGCTGGCGATGTCTCATCGCGGGCATCCCGCGTTAATAAGCGCTGCGAGAAACCAGAGCACCAAAATAATTTGTAGTTTTCCGTTTGGCGGAAGTCGTTTTTGGGGGTCCATAAGGGTCGTGCTCCACACATGACGTTAGCCCGTTGGTGCGGGTTTGATCGGTTGCGATGATGTGAGTGGGATGCACCCGTCCCCGGGGCATTCAGCGTGCCGCGTCCGTCCCCGGATGGCAGCTTGCAAAAAAAACGCATTGGCCGGCGTTTCGGTGGGCCACGTCCCTCGCGGGGCGCGCTTCATACAAATAAGTTGGATTGGACCCGCTCAGGGTCAACTTCGCTATTCAGCCCCGACCATTTGCGCCTTGAAGTGAAGGCGAAGGGCGCGCTTTGAGCCGATGATCTGGCTTCCGATGCAGCCCAGCGGGACCAGCTTTTTTTCCTTGTAGTAAAAGACCTTTCGCTGTGTGCATCCGAGGAAGTTTGCGATTTCTTTCGCTCCGTACAGCGTATCGTCCTTGAGCGGGGTTTCAGCATCTTCGTCAATTTGTGACATCGTTTTCCCTGAGCGTTAAAAGTACGGTTTACCTAAGGAACCCAAATCAGTGCCCTCGGCCTCTCCTCCCGAGTAACAGGCGCTTCGGTGATTTGACAAGCGTAAACGGTAAGCTATACTTTTTACGTCAACAAGGATCACGGACCAATGCGCACCTTCACGGTTGCGGAACTTGCCGAGCGCATCGCGAGACCCGGGGAACGGCCGGACCTTATGGCTGACCGCATCCGCAATTGGACCAAGGATAGTTTGTTGGAACCATTGGGCGACAAGAACCCAGGCACCGGCCGCTCCCGCTCCTACCCTGAAAAGGCACTGATCGAAGCCTTGGTCTTGCTGGAACTGATGGACTGCCTTGGCGTCCAGCCGATCAAAGCCCGATGGTTCGCCGGATGGGCCAAAGCCGCCAAGATCCTGCATGAGCCAACGGATCGCAAAAAATATCTGATCTTCAGCCGCTCTGGTGAAATCACCGGAATTGAGTTGCGCGACCCGAAAGAATTGCTGGCCCTGCTGCAGGACTCACCAGCATTTGCAGCCCACATAATCATTGACCTCGAAAAGCTTTACGCTCGCATTGAGCAAAAACCGGAGACTGCGTGATGGCCACCGTCCGCAAGCGCAAACTTCCCTCCGGTCTTATTCGTTGGCAAGCCGGCTACGTTGACGGTGCCGGAAACCGCCGTTTCAAGATGTTTGATCGCAAGAGCGACGGCGAAGCGTGGCTCACCGAGACACGGCACGATCTTGTCCGCGGCCTTCACACACCGGGCAGCGTTTCGCCGACCGTTCGCGAAGCCGGTGCGCTCTGGATCAAGCGCTGCCGCGATAAGATGCTCGAAGCTATGACCATCAAGGGTTACGAGGAGCACTGCGACCTGCACATTTACCCATTTATCGGCGCTAAAAAGCTTTCGGACCTCACCGTGCCGGCCTGCAACGCCTTCGCCGATCAGCTTCGCGAAGCCGGCCGTTCAGCCGAAATGATCAAGCGGGTTATGCGCTCGCTCGGTGCGATCTTCAAAGATGCCCGCCGCCGCGGCCTATCGAATGTTGCGCCAACGGTCGGGTTGGAATTGGACCTTCCCCAACGTAATGACCCCCGTCCCGTCATCCCCACCAAAGCCGAACTGCAGGCGATAATTACGGGCGCAACCGCCCGAACCAGCCGCTTCTGGCGCGCCCTGGTACTGGTCGCCGTGTTCTGCGGATTGCGGGCCAGCGAACTGCGTGGACTCCGTTGGCAGGATGTGGATTTTGACGCCCGCCTGATCAACGTCACTCAACGGGCGGACGCATCCCACAAAATCGGCAAGCTAAAGTCTAAGGCCGCTTATCGGTCGCTCCGGCTTTCCTCGCTGGTCCTGAACGCCCTCCGGGAATGGAAGCTGCTTTGCCCCAAAGGCGATCTAGGTCTCGTTTTCCCCAACGGGATCGGAAAGGTCGAGTCCTACGCCAACCTGATCGATCGCGGCTTCGCGCCAATACAGATCGATGCCGGAATAACCGCTCAGCGGGAGGCTCTGGATGCTTCGGGCAATTCGGTGGTTATCACCGTCGCCAAATACGGCTTGCACGCCCTGCGCCACGCTTGCGCCTCCCTGTGGATCGAGCAAGGCCACAACCCCAAGCAGATACAGACGCTTATGGGCCATAGCTCGATCAAGGTGACATTCGATACCTATGGTCACCTGTTTGCGGACCCTGAGGCTGATCAGCGGGCCGCTGAAGGTGTAGAACTCCGGCTTCTAGGCTCCGTATGACTACCGGCAGTAAACCCACGAAGTCTCCCGATATGAATATCGACGACAATCGATATTACATGTCAGGCTGCTTTCACGAAGCTGGACACGCACTCGCCGCGCTGGCTGTAGGGGCGAAGGATATCAGCGTATTCATGGAACCCTACCCGCGCTGCAAAGGCCACACGAAATTTGGCTATGGTCCCCTTAATCCAGATCAAACAAATCCTCAGCATCGGAAAGCGCTTCAAGATCTGATTTTCGTCTCGGCGGCAGGGACGTTTGCTGAGTTGATTTTCTGGACCCGCCAACCTGACGAACTGAGGCCACTTGAACGCCGCAACGACTATGGTGACCAAGATCATATGCGGGGATACGCAGCACTTCTCGAAACGGCTTCGACCAAAGCGGAGCAATTCATCGAGAAAGGACAGAGTGAGTGCGACGCATTTTTTGTGAATGTTACCAACTACCCACTTTTAAAAGCCGTGGCTGATAGGCTGTTCGATAATGAGGCGATAGATGACCCCAACTTGCGAGCGCTCGCGGCCTCACTCGATTCGTCGGCCATCGGCCGCACTTGATGACCGCCGGCTGTTCGCAACACGTCAGCAACACGCCGTGCTTAAGGTATTGATTTTGCAGTAAGATAAACGGATTTCTACTCCGTGGGTTGCAGGTTCGAATCCTGCTGGGATCGCCACCACATCACTGAGCGGCCGACTTCGCGCGGGCTACCTGCCCAGAAGCGACGAACGCAAGAAAGTGAAGTGCGACCGCAAATCCATGCCGGTCCGGACCTCTGCCTGATCGCTCAACTCGGCTTTCAACAGCCGGGAAATCTCCCGCGCGTTGCCTAGACTGCCGCGTGCGAGCAAGCGTGAGAGCTGCTCCATTTCGCCGTCTTGCAGCGTCGACATCGGGAGGGCCCCCTATTCTCCGTTGATGTCCCCATTGTCTCTGGCCGGCCCTGACCTACCAAGTGAAAGTTTGGCAACGTTGCGGCTTGCCGGCGCCCTGCCCGCCCGCGCGTCAATGGTCCATGGGCACGAGACGATCTACAGGGACTCGACAAAAAGCCGCCGCTGAAGCTGTTCAGCGGCGGCTCTGTTAGGTCGGGGTGTGAGTTACGAAGACCGCGACCACTCCACGCTGTCAAACCCGAATTAAGATGGAGTTTAGCTTCCGAAGTTCGGCTTAGCCGACCCTGAGATTTTCAGCCGATTCCTTGCCGCGGTTGGCGACGACTTCGTAGCTCACTTTGGCGCCCTCGTTGAGGTTGCTGAGCCCGGCCTTCTCCACAGCCGAAATATGGACGAACACGTCCTTGCCGCCGGTGTCGGGCTGGATGAATCCGAAGCCCTTTGTTGCATTGAACCACTTTACGGTGCCTGTCGCCAACGTCGTCACTCCCTGTTCTGATCTAGGGAGACAGCTTAGGTCCGTCTGGCAAGGCACTGCAAGGGAAACCGCTAAGGCGGCCTCAACATGATCAGCCGCTATTGACGGGTTTGCGCGGGCAACGGCGCTCCGCCGACGGAAATCGTGCTGGCGGGTTGCCTTTTTGCAGCCGGCTTTTTGCTCATGGCCACGACCGGCGGCCGAATCGGAGCCGAAACCGCGGCATTTTGGAGGTTATCCACCTTGGCGGCCAAAGCGGATACCTGATCGGCGAGCCTTCGCAGGTCAGCCTGCTGATCTGCAGTAGCCTGATGTAGCCCTTCGAGCTTCGCGGTCAGGTCTTGCTGAAAGGACCTGAAATCCTCCAGCGAGACGGTTTCCTCGACGCTCACGGCGATCGGCAGTTGCGCAGCCGGCGCTGTGTCAAGCAGACGGTCGTAGTAGTTGAGAAACAGATAGGCGGCCGCCCCGGCAAAGATCACCAGGCCACCGAGTGCGGCGATCAATCGAAAAATCCAACCCCGGCGCGGCTGCAATGCAATGCCAGGATCCAATTCTTCAGAAAATTCAGCGGACAAAGCGTTCCCTCGCAGCCATTGGCCCGATTGCTGCACGATCATGACGCTTCGATCAAGAGGAGCCCGTCGGCATCAACCGGTCCGAGATCACTGTGCCGCCGCAACCTTCGGGAACATCAGCAAGGGCCGGAATGTGAGGCGTGTGTAGGCCTCATAATGCCGTTGGGTGCTGACGGCGAGCTTCAACGGCGTGGCGTAGCTGGCCTCGAGCGTGATCGAGGGTGCGAAGGTCCAGGAGAACCCTCCCCCGACCGAATTCAACTCCACGATCCCCGGGAAGGTCGAGAACACCGCGCCCCAGTCGGTGAAGAGGTAGGTATCGAGCCCCTTGAGGATGGCCGACCAGTTGTAGTGCAGCTCGGCGTTGACGTAGTAGCCGCTGTCGCCGGCGACCGCATTGGTGGGATAGCCGCGCACGGTGGTCGGGCCGCCGATCGAGAAGATCTGGTCGCCGGGCAACAGATGCGTCGGCGAATATTGCCAGCTTCCCAGCACGGTGGCGCTGAAGTTGGCCGGCCCGGTCGCAGTCCCGACCGCGGTGCCGGTATAGGTGTTGAAGGTGCGGTTGCCGAACAGAATGTGGTCGTGCCATTCGACGTAGTTCATCGCCGGCGACACCGTGAACGAATAGGTGTTGCCGTAATTGGTCAGCGCAAATCCGGCGGTCGACTTGTCGTAGTGGTCGTTGGTGACGGCGACGGTCGAAAACCGGCTCATCGTGTTGCCTTCCGTCTCCGCCGCGTTGAACAACAGCATCCAGTTCTGGGTAACCCAGAGCGGCTGGCTGAAATTGACGGCAGACTGCATCGACCGGCCAGTGACGTCGAGCGAGACGAACGGGCCCTGCACGATCTTGATCTGGCCTTCCGTATAGCTGACACCAACGCGACCGCCCCAGGGGTTGATCGGGATGTTGTAGGCGACATTGCCGTTGAGGTTGCCGTCCGACCGCACGCCGTAGAACGTCAGGCGGTCGTCGACGCCGAGCAGGCCATGGCGCTTGTAGAACATGCCGCCTTCCTGCCGGCCGGTGTTCTGGACGCCCTGGTTGTCGACGAACAATTGCAGCGTATCGACCGGCGGTTCGATGACCGCGAAATTCAGGTCGGTCAGGCCGAAGCTAGATCCGGGCTGCAGCAGCGCCTTGACCTGGACGTCGTTGGTCCGGTTGAACCAGAGCACATCGCGATTAAGCTTGGGAACGTCGAGGATCTCGCCTTCGGGCTCCTTGACGCGATCGAGGATGTACCACTTCGCGGTCTGCTGGTTGCCGGTGATGGTGGTGTTCTGCAGCCGTCCTTCGGTCAGCTTGATCTTGACGATGCCGCCATTGGCGTCCTGCTCCGGCAGCGTGGCGATACCGGTGACGATGCCGCGCTCGGCATAGATGGCATTGATGTCGGCGACGACCTGCTGAAGCGTCGAAATATCGGCGTCCTGGCCGACATACTTCTTGGCGATCTCGTCGAGTTCTTCCGCCGTGATGAATTTCGAGGAATCGAACTCAATCTTGCGAAGCCGGAATTTGGGGCCGCCGGGTTTGAGGATTCCGGGCTTTTCCCGCTCGCCGCCGATCACGGCAGGTCCCTGAAGCTTGGGGGGCGCGCTCCGCTGCTCGAGCTGCTGGCGCTGCCGGTCGATGTCGTTCTGGATCACGCCGGGATTGATCGACTGGATTTGCGCGCGCGCAGAAGCACTGGCCAATAAAGCCAGTACGACGCCCAACGCTACCCCTAACCCCCGCATACCCAAATCCCGCAACACTTCCCTATCATCTATTGCGCCGCCGCGAACCGTTCGACATTGCGGCTCGCATTGTCGCCAAGTCCGGTGCTGCGCCAGCCGGGTTTTCCGGCCTTGTGCCCCTCGCGTTGCAACTGACGAAGCTTTCTGGCCTCGGTCAGCCCCTCGATATTGACCGCCGGGCCGTCGCCGATGACTTCGACCGGTTTCGGCGACTGCAGCGCCTGCAGCCGGGCGTCGCCGGCGATGCCGAGCCGATAGAACGTCTCGGCGCCGGTCTTCTGCGCCCACCAGGAGGTGATGGTCTCGGTACCCTCGGCGTCGTTCGCGATGTCGCGGATCGCCATCGTGCCCGAGAAGATGCTGCAGCAGGCATGGGAGGCCGAATAGGTCGATACCGTCGACGAGATATCGCCGGTGAATTGCACCACGTAGCTGTCGGTGAAGTTGGCGTTGAAGCTCTGGATCAGCGTGAACGCGCCGCCCGGCTGATAGAGCTGCAGGGTCGCCCAGTTCGACGGCGCCGGCGAACGGTTGTCCAGCAGGATGCGTTCGGTCCCGGTGGTCAGCATCAACTGACCGGGCACCAGGCCGTTGACGATGGTGACCTGCGGCGCGTCGGTGACGAAGTTGGCGTCGACCACCCGGAACTGGTTGATGATGATGGCATCCGGATCGATCGTGATATTGGCCGAGGTCGCGATCCCGCCGTTGTAGCCGGTCACGTTCATGACCAGCGGGATCGAGGGATTGGACCGAATCTGCCGGCCGGTGACGTTGATCGTGTTGGCGGCGAGATCGAGTTCCCTCACAACGCTGACGGACTTGATGGTGATGTCGCCGGGCGCCGACAGCGAGATGCTGTTGCCGCGCAGGCCGTCGAGCGCCAGCGACTTGCCGGTGTTGAGCGCCACGTTGCCGTTGGCAAACACCGATCCGCCCAGGATCGAACCGTTGTCGGACCGCAGGTTGACGTCGCCGGCATCGCCCGCGATGCCGTTGGTGGTGAGCTGGCTGAAGACGATGTCGTCGACCGCATGCAGGTTCTGCGTGCCGCCGCTGATGGCGGTGCCGAGCGTGATGCCGCCAGTCGTCGCCGTGATCCCGAGGGAGCCCGCAACATTCAGGTTGTCCCACTTGATCACCTGACCCTGCAGGGACGCTGCGCCGGTCACCGTCGTGAGGTTATGGCCGGTATTGGAGGTCGCCGCGATCAGGCTGGCGGATCCATGGGCATTGATCGATCCGCCCGCGAGCGCGCCGGTCGCCGCGTTGATGCCGACATCGCCGGCATCGGTGGCGGTGCCGTCGGTGGTGAGCTGGTTGAATACGACGTTCTGCCGGGCCTGCAAGGTCTGGCTACCGCCGCTGTGGGCCGATGCGAGCGTGATGCTGCTGCCGGTCGAGGTCACCCCGAGCGCGGCCGCCACGTTGAGCGTGTTCCAGTTCACCGCGCCGCCCGCAAACAGCGACCCTGCACCGGTGGTGGTGGCCAGCGTATTGCCGGTAATCGTGGTGCCCGCCGTGAGCGACGCCGCGCCATTGGCCGCGACCGAACCCTGCGTCGCCGTGCCGTTGACGAGAACCGTCTGCGCCAGCACGAAGCCGTTGGTTGCGTTGACCGTGACGTTGCCGATGTCGCCGTTGACGCCGGTCGTAGCCAGGGCATTGAACGTGACGTTCTGGTTGGCCTGGATCGTCTGCGAGCCGCCGCTGTTGGCGGTCGCCAGATTGACGCTGCCGGTGTTCGAGGTGACGCCCAGCGCTTTCGCCGTCGTCAGCGAGGTCCAGTCGACCAGGCCGCCGCCGATGATCGAACCGGTGGTTGCCGTCAGCACCCTGCCCGTATTGGTCGTTGCGGCGGTCAAGGACGCCGCGCCATTGGCGGCGACCGAGCCCTGGGTTGCCGTGCCGTTGACGAGAACCGTCTGTGCCAGCACGAAGCCGTTGGTGGCGTTGACCGTGACGTTGCCGATGTCGCCGTTGACGCCGGTCGTGGCCAGGGCATTGAACGTGACGTTCTGGTTGGCCTGGATCGTCTGCGAGCCGCCGCTGTTGGCAGTCGCCAGATTGATGCTGCCGCCGGTCGAGGTGACGCCGAGCGCAGCCGCCGTCGTCAGCGACGTCCAGTCGACAAGGCCGCCGCCGATGATCGAACCGGTGGTTGCCGTCAGCACCCTGCCCGTATTGGTCGTCCCGGCGGTCAAGGAGGCCGAGCCGTTGGCGGCGACCGAGCCCTGGGTCGCCGTCCCGTTCACCAGAACCGTCTGCGCCAGCACGAAGCCGTTGGTGGCATTCACCGCGACATCGCCGACGTCGCCGTTGACACCGGTTGTGGCCAGGGCATTGAACGTGACGTTCTGGTTGGCCTGGATCGTCTGCGAGCCGCCGCTGTTGGCAGTCGCCAGATTGATGCTGCCGCCGGTCGAGGTGACGCCGAGCGCCGCCGCCGTCGTCAGCGAGGTCCAGTCGACCAGGCCGCCGCCGATGATCGAACCGGTGGTTGCCGTCAGCACCCTGCCCGTATTGGTCGTTCCGGCGGTCAAGGAGGCCGAACCGTTGGCGGCAACCGAGCCCTGCGTTGCCGTGCCGTTGACGAGAACCGTCTGCGCCAGCACGAAGCCGTTGGTTGCGTTGACCGTGACGTTGCCGATGTCGCCGTTGACGCCGGTCGTAGCCAGGGCATTGAACGTGACGTTCTGGTTGGCCTGGATCGTCTGCGAGCCGCCGCTGTTGGCAGTCGCCAGATTGATGCTGCCGCCGGTCGAGGTGACGCCGAGCGCCGCCGCCGTCGTCAGCGAGGTCCAGTCGACCAGGCCGCCGCCGATGATCGAACCGGTGGTTGCCGTCAGCACCCTGCCCGTATTGGTCGTTCCGGCGGTCAAGGAGGCCGAACCGTTGGCGGCAACCGAGCCCTGCGTTGCCGTGCCGTTGACGAGAACCGTCTGCGCCAGCACGAAGCCGTTGGTTGCGTTGACCGTGACGTTGCCGATGTCGCCGTTGACGCCGGTCGTAGCCAGGGCATTGAACGTGACGTTCTGGTTGGCCTGGATCGTCTGCGAGCCGCCGCTGTTGGCAGTCGCCAGATTGATGCTGCCGGTGTTCGAGGTGACGCCGAACGCGGCCGCCGCGCCGAGCGCGCCGCCGGTAATATCCCCGGCGGCGGTGAGCGCAATCGCCCCGACCGTGGTGGTGAGCTGCGTGAAGCCCAGCGTGCCGGCGCTGTCGACCGTCATGGCGCCGCTGCTCGTCGCCGCACCAATGACGAGGTCGCCTGTATTGGCCGTCAGCGTCTTGGCGTTAAAGGTGCCGCTCGCCCCTGTCGCCGTGCCCGCCAAAACGCTGTTGAGCGTCAGGCTGCCGCTTGAGACGATATCGACAGAGCCATGGATGGCCGACAACTGGCTTGCGCGAAGGTCGGCAGCCGAGCCCAGATAGATGCTTCCGGTGCCGGCTGTCGCCGTCAGCAGCGGCGTGTTGACACTGACCCTCTGCGTGGAGGTGCCGACACTGTTGGCAGCCAGCGACACTTCAGCATTCGCAGCCGTCGCAGTGAGATTGGTGTGGCCATCGCCGTTGGCCGTGATGGCGCCGCCGGAGCTCGTGACCGTGATAACACTCACGGTCGAGCCCGGGCTGGCGGTTGAGGTGAGCTGACCGAGCACGATATCGCCGGGCGCGGTCAAACTGATCAGTTGCGCGGCCTGGATCGAGGCGTTCGCGGCCATGGTGATCGATCCACCCACCGCGGTCGACCCGGTCAGGCACGGGCCGGAGCAGACGGTGACCGCGCCGTGCGACGAACCTGCGGCACCGCCAAACGTGATGCCGGCATCGCTGATCAGCGTCAATCCGTTGACGGCCGTCAAATTGCCGACGTTGAGCGACACCGGATTCTGCGTCGCGAGCGTCGGACTGTCGATAAAGGCGGTTCCTGCAATTGTGCCGCTCAACAATCCGGTGGCGCCGACCTGAAGCGTGAACGGCGCGTTCTGGGTGCCGACATCGCCCGATGCGTTGAGGATGATGTTGTTGGCAGCCATCGTGACACCAGCCAGATAGCTGACGATATTGCCGTTGGTCGCGGTCAGCGAGATCGTATTGGTGGCGAACACCTTGCCGAAGGTGGCGTCGCCTCCGGTCGCAGTCAGATAGGCGTCGGTGCCGGCCTGCGCCGAGATCAGCTTGCCGTTGATGTGATAGCTGAACGCTGCGGCGGCCGAACCGATCGCATTGGTGGCGGCGAGCGTCAGATTGCCGATCGCGTTATTGCTCGGGTTGATCACGACCTGATTGGCAAACAACGCCGCACCGGCCGAGTTGGTGGCCGCGACAATGCTCTGCGGCGCCAGCAAGGTCACATCGCCGCCGGCGTTGATCTGACCGACCGTAAGGGTCGCAACCGGCTGGCCGGTAGCTGCGGCAGCCTGGACATAGACCGTTGTTCCCGCCGTCGCATTGAACGTGCCGCTGGCGTTGACATAGACGGGCGCGGTCTGGGCCAGTTCGACATTGGTCAGATCGTTGACCGTGATGCCGTTCGGCAGGTTGGCAAGCGTAAGACCGCTAAGGGTATTGCCGTTGAGGGTAACCCCGGCCCCGAGATGGGCGACGTCGAGGCTGGCCAGGGCCTGCGCACTGATCGTCGCGCTGAACGTGATGGAGCCCGGCGTGGTCGCCACCGACAGCGCCGCCTGCTGCGTCGATGTAATCGTGCCGTTCTTGAGGTCGGTCAAGGCGATCAAGACGCTAGGCGCCGTGGTGCCGATGCTGTTGGCGGCGTTCAAGGTGACGTTGCGGCCGACAATGCTGGCGACCGCATTGGTTCCGACCGAGCCTGCCGACGGCAGCAGCGCAGCGCTGCTGAGTGTGGAGACGATCTGCCCTGACGAATAGACGGAGTTGGCCACCAGGCTGAGAATGCCGGCGCTGACCTGCGGCGTGCCGTTGGCCGTCAGCGTCTGGTACTGCGAATTGCCATAGGCCTGGATCGTCGCCACATCCGCCTGATACAGCGAGTTGGCGTAGCTCTGCACGGTCTGAACCAGGCTCTGGTACTGCGTGTTGCCATAGGAACTGATCGAGGTGGCATACGACTGGTACTGGGTCGCGGCATACCCCTGGATCGTTGTCAGGTCGGAAACATAGGTCTGCGCCGCAAACGCCTGCACCTGCGCGTCGGTCGGATTGTTTCCGAGGAAGGTGGTCGCGGCAGCTCGAACATTGGTGATGCCGGCCGAGGTCAGCGTCAGCACGCCGTTCTGGATGGTGCTGTTGCCGGCCCCCACGATCGACTGGAACACCTGATAGGACTGATTCAGTACCGTCGAACTCGAAGCCACGCTCGAATAGTAGCTCTGCAAGCCCGTCGAACTAAGCGTTAGCGTTCCGGTCTGAACCGTTCCCTGGCCGAGCAGCGTCGTGAAGCTGGCATAGTCGCTGCTGGAAAAATGGCCGCCGCCGAACGGGCCATTGTAGCGGGAGTCCGTGCTGGCCTGATGCGCCCAATCGGCCAGCACTGCATTGGTGATCGCTATCGAGACGCCGCAACCGCCCTGGCAATTGGATCCGCCAAGTCCGCCGGAACCGTTGGTGTTCTGGTACGTCGCGCCGGTGGGATCGATCACTACATTCAGATAGTTGATGGCATAGTTCAGCACTTGTTGCTGAAGCGGCTGGAACGTGTTGTTCGCGTAGCTCTGGAAGGAGTTGCCGTATCCCTGGAACTGCGAATTGGCGTAGGTTTTGATGGTCGTCGCGAAGCTCTGGTACTGGCCGTTGGCATAGGCCTGAACCTGCGCCGACGTCGGGCTTGCCGTTCCCAGATGCAACGCGGCAGCCGTCGCCGCCGAGAATTGCGCGATACCGGCAGCCGACAGCGTCAGCACACCGTTGACGACCTCACCGTTGGCGCTCGCGGTCAACCCCTGGAAGGTCTGGTAGTTCGCCGCCGTCAGCGCCGCCGACGCGTAATAGGCGACGCCGGGATCGTTCAGCACCAGGCTCGACGTCGAGACCCCGTTCACCGTCGCGGACTGCACCGTGCCGCTCGCCAGCAATTGCTGCAAGCCCGTGGTGCCCAGCGCCGTGGATGCATTGGCCAGAATGCCGGCGCCGTTGAACTGGAACACCCCGGACGCGCCGCTGCCGTTTGCCGCCAGCGTCTGCAGATTCTGTAACACCGTCGCGGAATTGAGAACGAACTGGCCGCCCTGCACCGAGCCCGTGCCCAGCAGCGTGTTGAAGGCCGTCGCGAGCGGTGTCGAGAGAACCAGCGTCGACGCCGGCGCGAGACCCGCGGAGGTCAGCGTCAGCACGCCATTGGAGACCGCGCCGTTGGCGGCGTTGGTGAACGTCTGGTAGGCCATCAGGTCACTGCCGCTCAGCGCCTGGCTGGCATACTGCGCCATCTGGGCGTCGGTGACGGTGGTTTGCCCCGGCGCCAGAATTCGCGGCGGACAGCCGAAGGGGCAACTCTGCTGGTCACGCTGCTGCAGGTACAGGAAGACCTGATTGGCGAGGCTCGTGTACTGCGTCTGCGCGCCGGAGCTGATGGACTGGGCGTAGGACTGATAGGCCGGGTTGGCGCTGACGAACAGCGAGTTCTGGTATTGCTGGTTGGCGTAGGCCTGGACCTGGAGCGCCGTCGGGCTGGCGATACCCAGCGCCGCCGCGGCGATCGCGGTGTAGGCCGTGAGGCCGCTGCTGGACAACGTGAACACGCCGTTCGTCACCGTGCCGTTGGCCAGCAACTGCTGGTACGAGGTGTAGGCGGCGTTGACGCCGGCTTGCGCGTTGCTGAGCACGCCGGCGCTGCTGAAGACGAAATTGCCGTTTTGCAGCGCGCCGGATGACGTGAGGTTGATGTAGGACTGGTAGTTCGGCGTCAGTTGGATCTGGGCCAGGTTATTCAGGCCCGCCGGCGTCAATGTCAGTACACCGCCCGAGAGGGTACCGCTGGCAAGCAGCGCCGAGTAGGCGGTGAAGTTGGCGGTGCTCAGTCCTGTCGGTGCATAGGTCGCCAGGTTGTTGGCGTTGAGCACGAAGGTGCCGTTCTGGATCGACCCGAGATTGGACAGAGAAAGGAATGCGGTCCGGTCGGCGGCGGACATCATCCAGGAATAGTTCAGCAGGAACTGCTGCGCGTCGGACGGGCTGAAGGTCGCATTCGGTCCGAGCAGCGCGGTGATCGCGATCGGGGTGTTGTTGTTCTGGTTGTAGATGGCAAGCACTTCGGCGGCAAAATTCCGGTACGCGGTACTTGCCGCGGTCGAAATCGACGACAGGTAGCCCTGATACTGCACGTTCGCCGCGCCGTTGATGTTCGTCGCATAGGACTGGTACTGCGCATTGGCATAGGCCTGGACCTGCGCATCCGTCGGGTTGGGATTTTGCGCGGTCGACGCCGCCTTGCGGAAGGCGGCAATACCCGCGGCATTGAGGGTCCAGACGTTCCCTACCAGCGAGCCGTTGGTATAGAGCGCCTCGAAGTTCTGGTAGTCCTGCGTCAACGCCGTCTGCGCCAGCGACGAGACACCGCTGCCGTTGAGCTGGAAGGTGCCGCCGCTGAGCGTGCCGTTGCTGAGCAGGCTGGAGAACTGTCCGTAATTCGCGCTCGACAGCGCGCTCTTGGCGTAGCTCAGGATGCCGCTGTTGGTCAGGACGAACGCGCCGTTCTGCAGCGAACCGCTGGCGCTGAGCAGCGAGAATGCAACCGCCGGCGTGGCGTTGAACGTCGTGGCCGTCTGCAGCGGCTGATACTGGCCCACGGCATAGGTCTGGATGATCTGCGCGTAGCCCTGATACTGGCCGTTGGCGTAGCCCTGGATGGTCTGCGCGTAGGTCTGGTACTTGGCGCTGGCATAGGCCTGGATGGTCTGTGCGTAGCCCTGATACTGGCTGTTGGCGTAACTCTGGATCGTCTGCACATAGCCCTGGTATTGCGCGTTGGCGTAACCCTGGACCTGCGCGGCCGACGGCGTGGCAATTCCGATTGCCGCCGCCGCTGCCGCGGTGAAGAAGGTGACGCCGGCCGGCGTGAGCGTGAGCACGCCGTTGCTCAGCGATCCGTTCGCGCCCGAGGTCAGGTTCTGGAATGTCGCAGACTGGGCGCCGAGCGCCGCCGAGGCGTATGCCGCAATACCGGTCGCGGTCAGCAGCAGGCCGCTGCCGCTGACCGTGGCATTGCCGCTCGATGTCAGCGTCTGGAATGCGGTGTAGGTTGCCCCGAGCGCGGCCGAGGCATTGGCGGAGACGCCGGCTGCCGTCAGCGTCAGGGCTCCGGCGGCGCTGACGGTCGAGTTGCCGCTCGCCGTCAGGGTCTGGAACGTCGTGTAGTTGGCGGACCCCGATCCGAGCACGGAAGAGGCATAATTCGCGACACCCGCCGCCGTCAGCGTCAGCGTACCGTTGCTGACGGAACCGTATTGCGTCGACGTCAGCGTCTGGAACAAGCCGTATTGCGTCGACGTCAGCCCGGCAGCGGCATAGTTCGCGACGGCGGCATCGCCGATGCCGCCGCCGCTCAGCGTGAACACCCCGTTGACGAGCTGGCCGTAGGTTTTGAGCGTCAGGAGCGCTGCGGAATTCGCCGCGAAGTTTGCAACTTGCGAATTGGTCTTCCAGCTTGAACCGTAAGCCTGTCCAAACACCGTTGCGAGCGACTGATACAGCGTCGGGGCGTAGGCCTGAACGGTGGTCCTGAAGCCCTGGTACAGCGTGTTCGCGTAGGCCTGTACTTGCGCATCGGTCGCAGTGCTGCCGTTGTTCAACTGGGCCGTCGCCCCTGCCCTGAACTGGGCAAGGCCGGCGGTCGTGAGCGTGACCTGGCCGCTCGTCACCGCGCCATACGTCACCGTCAGGTTCTGGAACGTCGTGTAGTCCGCGGACGTCAGCGCCCTCGACGCATACACCGCGATTGAGTTCGCATCGCCGCCGAGCACGAATGTGCCCTGGGCGTTGGCATAGTTCTGGATCGCCAAAGCGTAAGCTTGATACTGGCTGTTGGCGTAGGCCTGAACCTGCGACGACGTCGGGTTGGCGATATTGAGGGCGGTCGCCGCGGCGGCCTTGAACTGCGTGATCCCATTCGCCGTCAGCGTCAGGACACCACCCGAAATCGCGGAGTTGGTCGTCGCGGTGAGGCTCTGGAACACGGTGTAATCGGTCGAGCTCAGTGCGCCGATGGCGAAATTGGCGAGCCCGGAGGTCGTCAGCGGCGCCGAGCCGGTCTGAACCGTACCGTGCTGCAGCAGGTTGGCATAGAGCCCAAGGTCGCGATTCACCGTGTTGCTGAAGGCGATCACGCTGGCGAGCGCGGTGTCGTTGGCGCCGTCGAGCGCGGTCAGGTGCAGCGCCGACGAAACCGCCGCGACTTGTGCCGACGTCAGCGTTTGAGATGCGGTCTGCCCGCTCGCATCGAGGATCGTCCCGAACGGCACGTTCAGCAGCACGTCGCCGCTCGCCGAGGCGATCAGGCCAACCCGCAGATCGCCGGAATAGGCGGAGGAAGCCGGCGTCTGGGTCAAGCCGATGTCGCCGTGGGCCACGACGTTGACGATACCGCCGCTGTACGAACCGTCGGTCTGCAGCGAGGCATTGGCGCTGATCGGCAGCGGATTGGCGATCGAGCCGATGCCGCCGAGGGTGCTGATCAACGTGATGTTGCGGCCGGTGACCTGCGCATTGGCCCCGGCGACGAGGTCGCCGCTCGCGGTAACGTTGACGTCGCCGAAACCGGTGCTGGTGTTGCCCGACGACACCTGTCCCAGGGTCGCGCCCGAAGCCAGGTTGAGATACACGCCGCCGACGCCTGCTTGTGCCGACAGCCCGCCGGGCGCCGTTCCGGCATTGGCCATCGTCGCCCGGATCGGGGCCGCCAGCGAGCCGATGGCTCCCGAGGCGGTAAAGCTTGCGCTCTGGGTCAGGATCGAGCCGGTCGACGTCTGCGAGATGTTGCCGCCGGTCGTCGTATTGAAGAGCTGCTGCTGCGACGACGACGCCACCGCAAGCGCGCCGTTCGGATTGACGATGCGGCCTGAGAAGATGACGTTGCCGTTCGAGGCGATGTTGACGGTGCCGCTCGCATTGCCGCCGAAATTGATCCCGAACGGGTTGTCGGCCTTTACCGACGACGTCAGGTACAGCGTGCCGTTGGTCGGGAAGTTGTAGACCCAGTCGCCATAACCATTGTTGTTCTCGTAGAACCCGAAGTTGCAACTGCCGCCGGCGCTGCCACTGCTACAGCCGTGATAGGCTGGAATGGTCTGGCCATAATGGACCACGTTGCCGGTGATGGTTTCCTGGAAGACCGCCATGCTCGTGGAGTTGCCGGTCGTGACGACACCCTGCGGTGTGCTCGATGGGCCGTTCGCGCCGACATACGACCAGGGCTGATTGGCATTGCTGAACGTCCAGTGCGTGCCGACCTCGGTATCGGCCCGGCTGATCGTCGCCTGCTGGACCCACTGGAAGCGCAGCCCGGAGACCGGATCGTAGGATCCGTTCGAACCGCCGACCACGGTGCAGTTATTCGCGCTGGTGCAGTCACCGGTGGGCGCCGTGCCGTGCGCGGTCTTGAAGACGTTGATGGCATCGGTCTTCGGCGAATAGACGTAGGTCGATGTGTTGTTGCCGGACGTTATGTTTTTATCAATGATGGTGACGGTGCTGGTCAACGCCGCCGCGGCGAGCGTATTGCCGGTGTTGACGCCGTTGACCACGAGGTCGAGGCCGGTCTGGTTGTTGATGGCGACGTTGCCGTAGCCGCCGTTGACGTGGATGTTGCCGAGCTGATTGGTGCTGATGATCTTGCCGTCGAGCAGCACGCTGCCGCCACCGGACGACGCGTTGATGTTGGCGACGGTGATCTGGTTGGTGATGGCACTGTAGGTCGCCAGCGGCTTGCCGAACTGGTCGCTCACCAGCGTCAGGATCGCATTGGTGGTCGGATCCGTCAGGACGTCGTGCTGATAGTTGTACTGGAAGATGGAAATGGTTCCGCCGTTCACGCTCGTCTGCGTGATCGTCTGCGTGCAGGTGGCCGGATCGATCAGGCAGCCAAAGTTATTGTTGTTGTTGACCGTCTGCGTGGTGGTGGTGACCACCGGCGGGGCGGACAGGGTCGGGTCCAGATAGATGTTGTAGTTGGTTTGGCGCCCGGCCGTGATCGAACCGTTGATGTTGATGATGCCGGCCTTGATGGCAACCTGGCTACCATAGATCTGGAAGCTGTTCCGGCTGCCGGTCAGGTTCGCCTGCGCGTATTGCTGGCCGACGGTAAGCGTCGAGTCCGTGGACTTGGTCGGGGCGTAGTACTGGATATACGGCTGCATGGCGTCGGTGGAGTTGCCGACATTGAAGTCATAGTTCCGCGAGTTGCTGACGGCGAGATCGGTCCAGCTCGTGTACCGGTCGTGGAAACCGATACAGGTGCCGGCGGCTGCGTAGGAGCAGTTTCCGAAGAAGACGGTGCTGAAATTGTTCGGATGGTCGCCAACACTCCCGTAAAGCGATCGGTTAAGCGCGTCCGCGTTTCCGGAATTCGGGAACATCGTGTTGGCCAGATAGGCCGCCGCGATGTCGCCGACCGGCGCCCCCGCCGTCGGATTGCCGCCCGGCCAGACCATGAAATTCTGCCATTCGGAGAACGGCGAGCCGCCGGCGATATAGATACCGGAGGGATCGTTGGCCGAGACCGCAACCGCACCGTTCGGAACGGTGATGTTCACCTGCTGGCCGGTCAGGTTGGCGGCCAGGCCATAGGATCCCAGCGAGTTGTTGATGGTCACCAGGCCGTTGACGTTGGTGACGTCGCCGAGAATGAGCAGCGTCGGCCCGTTGGTGCTGGTGTCGAAAGTGGCCGGATTGTACGAGTTGTTGATCGCGATCGTGGCGATGCCGTTCGGATTGGAGTGCAAGTGCGGCGTTCCCGACGCAAAGCTGTTGGCCGAACCCGTGAAGAAAATGTCGCCTGCCGCCGCAACCCCGATATAGGCGCCGGTCAGCACCAGATTGGCGTCGCTGGCATTGTTCACCGAGATCGTCGGCGAGCCCTTTGCGGTGACGGTGCCGCTGCCGGTGATGTGGTCGGCGTTGAGGGTGACCGTGCCGCCCGAGGCAAACAACTGGCCCAGCGAGAAGGCATTACCCGAGGCGCTCAGCCCGTTTGTCAGGGTACTTCTGACCTCCTGGTCGAAGTAGGTATTGATGAGCGTGGTTCCGTCGAACGCGTTGGTATAACTGAAGCTGAATGGCGCGCCGCCGGGCGCCACGCTGAGGCAACTGGCGTTGTCGGAGCAACTAATGGTGATCAGGAGCGAGTTATAGATACCGGCCGTGAGCGTGCCGTTGACCGTCAACTCGGCATGCGCGCCGTTGCTCTGGTTGCTGTGGCCGTCGCTGGCCGGAATGAATCCGAGTTCGTAACCGTGGCCTGAGCCGGTGGCGGTGGCGGTGACCGTTCCCGCGTATCCGCCCGCGACGATGTTCTGGCCGCTGTTGAGCGAAGCGCCGGACGCGATGTTGACGCTGGTGTTGTTATTCAGCGTCGAGTTGCCGCGCGCATCCGGGATCGCGATCAATCCCCTGGTGAAGCTGATCGCGGACGCGTCACCCGTCATGTAGGTCGAATGCGACCCGTTCGGGCTCTGACCGGCCGTGACATCGATATTGTCAAACGCGGTCAGGACCGACGCGCCGACCACGATATTCTGGTTGGTGGTGACGGAGGTATTGGCAAAGGCAGCGGCGGCGACAAATGCGACACCGTATGTATTGGCGTAAGCTGAGGTATTGGCGGTCGAGCGGGTGTACGTGCCGATTCCGATGTTGCCAAACGACGTGATCACGACCTGATCGGCGGCTGCCGAGGACGGCGATGCCAGCATGCCGGAATCATAGGCTGAGGCCGCACCGATGTTGACGTCGTTATCGACGTTCGCGGTGAGCGACGATCTGACGCCCGCACCCTCGATCCCGCCGCCGGTGACCAGGGTCACGCGGTCCGTGCCGGTGATGGTGGTGGTCGCGAGCACCGTCACGTTGCCCGGGTTCACGATCGTGTCGTTGCCCGCCGTGATGTACGTGTTCTTGCCGATATTGACCGTCGCGGTGCCGTTCAGGGTGATATCGCTGGTGGCGCCCACACCATTGATGCCGCCGCCGGCGCCCGCATTGGCACTGGGACCGGATCCGACTTCGTTGAAAATGTTGTTGGCGGTGATCGTCAGATCGGAGGCGCAGTCGGCGACATCGCAATGGCCGGGGCTGGCACCGCTCACGGCAATGGTGTTGTTGGTGCCGATGCCGGCCGTCACGATCGAATTGGCGGTGTGTGTCGCCGCCGCGCCACTGGCGCCGGCGGCGGCGGCCTGCAACGTATCGGCGACCGTCGTATAATTGTCGGTATGGGTGGCGAGGATCGCCAGCGACTTCACCGAGAGGATGTTGCCGTTGCCGACGCCGGCGGCCACCGTCGAGTTGTCCAGCGTATTCGCACCTGCGCCGGAGCCGGCAAGGAACCCGCCGCTGCCCGCGACCGAATGGGCAACATTCGTATCGTTGCCGATCGCAGACAGCGCAAGCGATTTGGTGCCGCCGCCCGCCATCAGAACGTTCGATCCGAGCGATGCCGTGGTGGTCGTATTGGCGTTGGCGTTGGTAATGACGACGCCGATCGCAAGATCGCCGGCGATAGTGACGCCGGTGGAGTATGCTACCTGGTTGGTCGTGTTGCCCGCAAGGATCGACACGTTGCCAACGGGAAGCCGGACGTAGTTGTCGACGTTGGCCGTCACGTTGGAATTGTTGTTGGCGGTGGCATTGGTGCCGGAGCCCGCGTAGTACACCGCCCCGCTGCCGGCGACCGCCCACGCGGCCGCGTTGGTTCCTCCGGCGGTGAAATCGCTGGTCGAGGACGGCGTCGACGCTGTGGTTGGAATGGTCCCGCTCGGCGTGCCCGCAATGTTGCTGACGGCGATCACCGTCAGCGTTCCGGCGCTCAGCGTATCCGTCAATGACGACGAACCGTCGAGCTGGGCGAGAACGGTGGGGCTGGCGGTGGCCGTCGCCGTTGCCGTGCCGACCGAAAGCCCTCCTGCGACGGAGACCCCGAGCGAGAGCGCCTTGACGTCAGGCGTATCGGTTGCGGAGACGTTGATCGTACCCGTACCGACCGCGATCGTGTTGCCGGAGCCGAGATGCGCCGACACCGCGCTGGTATCCGTCGCCTTGGCATCCGCACCCGCGCCCGCCACCAGCAGACCGCCGACACCGGCGACCGCGCCGGCATAGGACGAGCCTTCGCTGGAGGCGCTGATCGTAAGCCCTGTCGCGCCCAGGCTCGACGAAGCGAGCGTGGAAGCATTCACGTTGCTCGTCTTGCTGCTCGCGGCCACGGAAACGCCAACCGCCAGACCGCCGGCGGCCGTTGCGCCAAACGCGTCGGCCCGAACGTTGGAGGCGTCGTCAGCCGCGACGCTCGCCGCCCCGGTAAGCGCAAAACCGCCCCCGAGCACGGCGGTTACGTTGTTGTTGACCACGGCATCGGCGACCGCGGCGCCGAGGGCTGCCCCCATTCCACCCGCACCCGCATGGGCTTCGACTTTCGCGGCCGGTGTCGAACCGTCGGCCGTCACGGCCCTGACGTTCAGGCCAGCGGCATTGACCGTTGCCTGAGTGACGCTTGCGGTCACCGTGTCATCGACCCGTGTATAGGCGATCGCGGCTCCGACGCCCGCACCGGTGCTCGCACCGACGCCGGTGGCGTAGTTCTTGGTCGAAATGTTTGCCCGCGCGACCACGTTGACGTTGGCGGCGTTGACCGTGCCGCCAGCGATTGACGCGGTGACGCTGTCGTTCGCCTTGGAGATTCCGGCCGAGACGCTGTATGGCGCCGGTTGGGTGCCGTTATCCTGGTGGCCGATCAGGAATTGATATTGCGCGTTGGCATAGGCCTGGACCTGGGCGTCGGTAACGGTGACCGGCGGATTCGGAGCGGGATCGCCGCTGGCGCTGGCAAGCGCGGTGGCCTTCGCATTGGCATCCGCCTGCGCCGCAGCCCGGAAGGCGTTCAGGCCGGTGAGGTCGCTGGGGCCGGTGGGCGTTGAGAGGGTGATGACGCCGTTGCTCAGCGTTCCATTGGCAGGATCCGTCAGCTTTTGGAACTGATCGTTGGCATAGGTGCTGATCTGCGCGTCGGTGATGCACTGACTGCCACTGGTGCAGGTCAGGCCCAGCCCCGAAATCGCCTGCGCACGGTAGGCGTTGATACCGGGACCATCGATCTTGAAGGTAATGACGTCGGACCCCAGCGCCTGGTAGCGGGCATAGCCGTAAGCGCCGATTTGATTCACCAGCCCCTGGTAATCCGCGTTGGCAAGCGACTGGACCTGTTGATTGCCGAGCGACGACGACAAGCCGTGCGCCGTGCGATATGCCGCCACCCCGGCCGCCGTCAGCGTCAACACGCCGTTGGTGACCGTGCCACCAGCGAGCAACGCGTTGTAGCTGGCGAGATCATTCACACTCAACGCTTTCGGCGCGAACAGCGCCAAACCGCTGGCATTGAATGCGAAGGTGTTGTGGCCGAGGTTGCCGTTCTGGGTCAGGCTGCTGAATTCGGTTTGCGCGGCAGCGCGGATTTGCGCATCGGACAGGCCGATGCCGCTGGCACCGAGGGCGGCTCGATAGGCGACGATCCCCGCCGAACTCAATGTGATGGTCGTCGCCGCGGTCATGGCGTCGGCGCTCGACAGCGTACCGGAACCGTTGGCGTTGAGTTGCCCCGCGGCGTCGGCCGGCGCCGAGGTGCCGAGCAGGATGACCCCGATCGCAGCCCCGATGCCGGTGCTTCCGCCCGCGCCGACCGTTACGGTCTCGACGTCGATCGATTTGGTCGTGGTCGCCGTCACCGAAACCAGGCCGGGCGAATGGATGAAGTTGGCGCCGCCCTCGACGATCTCGGCGGTCAGACTGCTGCCAAGCACGGCGACGTTGGCGCCCGCGCCCAGTCCCTGTCCGACCAGGCCGAACCCGCCGGCCCCGGTGGTGGCATTGATGGTGATATTCTCGACCGCGTTGACGGTTACACCCGCAGAACCAGTGCCCGGCTGGGTCAGGTTGACATAGTAAAGGCCGGCGCGGGTGTCATTGCTGACCGCGATGACGTTGACCATGCCGGCCGTACCGTCGCCGCCGGCCCCCGCCGCGCCCACTGCAAGGCTCTTGAACTTGTTTTCGCTGTCGGCGGACACCTGCAAGCTGTCGCCGAGGTTCAACGTCGTCAGCTTGGTGCCGCTGCTGTCGCCCGCATAGGCGTACGTGGTGTTGGACGTGACTGCGACGATAAAGGACCCAGCCAGCGCGTTCGCACCACTCGCAGCTCCCGTGCCGGCTTCGGCGAAGAAGCCATTGGTGCTGGCCGCGGTCACATTGAGTTGCTGTGCGTTAAACGCTCCGCCAACGACGAAGGATTCGGTATCGGCGTTGAATCGATTGACAATGCCGGAGGCGGCGCCGCTGCCGCCAAGGGCTACGGCGACGCCGATCACCACGTCGGCCGCGGCCTGCGTGGACACCGATTTGACCTGGACATTACCGACCTTGGTGCCGGTGCCCACGGTTGAATCGGATATCGACGCGATGGTGTGGCGGTTCAACACATTGGTGGAAATGGCGCCCGCACCGCCGTAGGGCCCGCCCGCTGCCAGGGAGATGATATAATTCGCGCTGTAGGTGTGGCTACTGGCGGTAACATCGATCGCCTGCGAGCCCGAGCCGGCCCCGCGCGTGTCGATCAAGGCTCCGGTGATGGACGCTTCCGTCCTGCCGCCCATCACGTTGGTGATCGGCACCACGGCAAAGCCAACCGCGAGCGGATCGACTCCGAGGCCGGCGGTCACCGCATTCGCGACAATGGCCTGCCTCGCGGTCGCGACGACGGCGAGGCCATGAACCGAGGCTGTCGACTCGCTCAGGTTGGGCGTGGTCACGGTGGCGCCGTTTGCCGCGCTCGGATCGAGCGGCGTATTGAGATCGCCGCTGTCGACCGTAAGTGTGCCGGCGCCAAGCGCCAGTGCATCGACCTTGCTTCCGGTCCCTATCAGCGACTGTGTATTGCCACCGATGGTATTGACGACAATCGACAACCCGATGCCGGCTTCGCCGGGACCGATGGTGACGCCGAGGGCACCGGAGACGACGACGATGCCGTCGGTATTCAAAGACGCGATACCGACGTTGTTTTGCGCAATGATGTCCGAATTGACCACCGAGGCGATAACATCGGTGCTGACGGAATTCACCGCGACTGATCCGGCGGCACCCAGCTGCGAGGCGAAGGCCAGCCCGAACGCGGTCGTCAGGATGCTGGAATTCGATTTGGCGAATTCGGTGACGTCGCCCGCGGCCGTCATCATCGTGTTGACGATGGTTGCCGTGATGCTGTTGCCGATGCTGGCGTACACGATCGACAGCCCGACCGCGGCGCCGTCGGGGGAGACGCCACCCGCGGCCGCCGAGCCATTGATGCGCGAACTGTCGGAAGCCAGCACGGCGATACTGCCGGTGGACGCGGCTACTCTGGTCACGGCGCCAACCGAGATATCGCCGATCTGGGCGCTGATGTGGTTGCGGATCGTCGATACCGTCGTCGAAGCGACGCCCGCGAATTCACCGGTCGCGAGACCGAACCCGACGGCCACACCGAAGATCGACGAGTTGTCGTTCGCCGTCAGTTGAACGGAGCCCGCCGTCAGGTCGATATCGCCGATACTGACCGCATGCGTCGTGCCAATGGTATTGACGACCAGCGACATGCCGGCATTGCTGGCGCCGACCTGGACCGCGCCGGCGACCGCGAAGATGGCCGCACCGCCGTTGTTCTGGTTTCCGCCGGCGACCGCCGCGCCCGTGAAATCCACTCCGCCCGATCCGTTGGCTGCCGCTTGGCCGCCATTGGCCGCGAGCAACACGTTGGCAATCGAGTCGTCATAGCTCGCATTGTGGACGCTGTCGGCCGACACCGTGACGGTGCCGGAGACCAGGATGACCGCGCTGGTACCGCCGACCGTCCCTCCGATATAGGCGGTAACCGTCGGCGAAACCGAGTTGATGACAATCGCACCGGCGAGGCCGTCGCCGGCGCTGATGCCGCCGGCCGCGGCGCCCGACGAGATGCGGCTGGCGTCGTTGGCGACGACATTGAGCGTGTCGAACGAGCTGATCGAGGTCTGATAGACATGGGCATCGACGGCCGCATGGCCGGTCGGATCGCCGATCGACGCATAGGTGATCGAAAGGCCGAGGCCGCCATTGCCGCCGCTGATATAGAGCGAGCCGCCGCCGATGCCGATGTTGGTGGTCTGGTAGGCGTCGACATCGATCTGGCGCGCCGACGGCGCCGAAGAACCGGAGATCGTTGAATTCGAGATGTAGGCGGTGGCGCTGTCGCTGATGACGCCGGCCGAGCCGGCCAGCGCGAAGGCATTCGAGTCCAGGCCTACCGCCAACCCGATACCGACGGCGGTTTCATAACCACCGCTCATCGCCTGTACGGCAACGGTCTTGTTGTTGTTGATGGTGGTATGGTCGATATAGGCCTTGGTGGCGTTGCCGGATATCAACAGCGAAAGCGCTCCGGCCACCGCCGAGCTACCGGCCGACGTCTGCAGGCTGAGATTGAGCGCGGCCGAACCGGACGCGACGTTATTGGTCGTGTTGTTGATCGCCTGCACCACCGTCGCTGCCGTCGTGCTGGTCGAGGTGTAGCGGTCGATGCTGGTGCCGAAGATGTGCGCATTGGTGTCGAGCGAAACGATCGCAATCGAGGAACTGCCGGCGATGTCGATGCTGAAACCCGGGCTCGGCGCCTTGGACGCCTTCTCCACGGCGTCGGTGACACTCTTTATAATACCGCTGGAGGGATCTTCGCCAGCGAGGGCGACGACCGCCTTCAATTTGCTGAAGAAGCCGCCCGATGCCGTGCGGGAATCCGATTCGACCGCGGCGACCGATGCCGCCGTCAGCCGGCCCGTGGTGGTTGCGGTCACGTACAATCCATCGGCGTGAACGGAGCCGGCTGAACCGGTGTTCACCGCATCCCCGGCCAATCGATCATTGCTGATATCGCCGATATAGGCGTTGGTGTCGGTATTCGCGTTGAGGTACGAAACCGCAAGACCTATTCCGGAGCCGCCGCCGATCGCGATCGCGCCCGAGGTGGAAAACTGCGAGATGGTTTCGGCTGCGCTGATCGTTATGGTGGGCGCGCTGAGTATCGCGGTGTCGCTGACGGCCGCGTGCGTCGTATCGTCGATGAATCCGATCGACGTGATGCCGTTCAGCGTCAGCGATCCCGCCGAAGCTCCGGACGTCGGAGCAACTTCAAAAAGGAAGTTGCTGCTGGTCGCGGCGACCTTGAGCGCGCCGGCGCTGGAAACCGACGCAGCATCGCCGATGCCGGCGATGGTCTTGCCCGTGATGCCCACATAGCTCAGTGCGCCACCGACAGAACTTCCGCTGCCGCCGGTACCGTTGAGAATGCCCGCGGCGCCGGCATTGCCGCCGATATCGATCGAACTGACGTAGGACGACGCGACGATATTCAGGGCGCCCGTCCACGCTTGCGACGGCAACGTATGACCTGACACCGCCGGCGGGGCAGTAGTAACCATCGCATCAGAGGCCGTTGCCGTCAGGCTGGCGCCGCTCGATACCCAGGCGGTCGTCGCGGTATTGACCGCAAAGTACGACACCGCACCGGCGACTGCGAGCGAATCCGTGCTCGAGCCAGAGTCCGCCGAAGCACTGGCGTAGCTCGTGAGGATATCGTTGACGATCCCGAGATTGGTGTTGAGGTGGCTGAACACGGTGCCGATGCTGTCGCCGACAAGCCAGGTATTGGTGTTTGGCAGCTCCGTTGTCGCCGCCACGCCGATATGTGCGGCGTTGACGATGACGCCCTGCCCGATCGTGGCGGTCGAATTGTGCGTATAGGTCCCGTAGGCAACCGCGGCGCTGATCGCAAAGGCGGGATTGACGCTATCCTTCGAGGTGGCGCTGGCGCTCGAATTGGTGCGGATACTGTCGTCTACCAGATGGCTGACTGCGGCGACATCTCCGGTCACGTAGATCCGGGGCGCAGCAGCTTTACCGATCGACGCATTCGCAGATTGATTGCTCTCGGTCAGCGACAACGCGCCCGTAACGGTCAGCGGGAATTGCGACCCAAGCTTCGACGCCATGAAGGTCGTCATGAAATTGCCGGCGGCGCCAGGACCCGGCATAAGCGAGTTTACGATCAGGTTTCTGCCGAGCGAGGTGGACGAACTCGTTACGTTCCTTGACGTGACCGATGTCGCCGCAACCTGGAGCCCGCCCGCCATGCGGCTCGTGGTGCTGGTGCCGAGATTCGCGTCGAAGGTGGCGTCCGCGGTTGTGTGGATCATGCTGATGGCAATCGCAGCACCGATGCCGCCACCGGCGCCAGCCAGCGAAACCGACGTCGCCGACGCGGCAAAACTGTTGGTATTCGTCGCGGCCACCGTAATGCCGGCGGCTCCGCTCGACAGGCCCGCGCCCGACGCCACATTGGTGGACGTATGCACATCGGCCAACAGGTAGGCCACGTTGGCGGCAAATTGGGCCGTCGACGAGACCCCGACCGCCGATATGTCGGCGGTCGCGTCATTTACGGCCTTGATTTCGATCGCTCCGAGCGCATGGACGACGGCACCGGATACGACGTTGGTCGACACGTTTGCGGAAAGCTGACCGACCACCACTCCCGCCGACACCGGCGAGCCAAATCCGCCCAAAGCCAAAACTGAAGCGCTGACCACCGGATCCTCGGCATCCTGCTTGCCGATCGCCCTGATCGAGATGTCTCCCGACGCATTGAGGTTGGCGTGCGTACCGATCGAGACGGTTGCCGTTGAACTGGCCGCCACGTAGCCGCCGTTCAACCCCAGCAAGCTCGCCGCCAGCGTCTCGGCGATCAGCGCCATTGTGCCGGCAGTCGAGCTGTTGAAGTTCGAGGTCGCCTCCGACTTCGCTTCGATGGTGATGTTACGGCCGGTGATGGTGCCGTCGACCGTGATGCCCGTCGTGGCGCTAGCCGCACCGACGAACAGGGTTTGGCCGGAATAGGCCGTCAGCGAGACGTTGCCATCGGTCCAGGTGGACCCGCCGGTATTGATGGCCTTGGCGAGGATCTGCGAGCCCTGCATCAGCGTGATGGTTGGCGCAATCAGTTCGACGTTATAGGCGTTGGCGGTCGAATGCGTACCTGTCGCCGCATCGAGGCGACGGAGGTCGATGACGGCGTGCGCGTCCAGCGTAATGTAGTTCGGTGCCGTGAGCTGCCACAAGCCGGTATTGCCAAGGGCCGCGATAAAGCCGGCGATGGTGGCATTCGAGAACGTGACGCCGCTGTCGCCTTGGCTGGGATCGCCGATGACGATGTAGTCCGGATCTACCAGCAGCGTACCGGCCTTGCCGTTCGGGGCGCCAAGGTCGATCTTGATGCCGGTGGCGACGTCGAAAACGCCGTTCGCGCTCATCTCGACCAACCCGGCATTGCCGGTCTTCGAACTGGCATCGAGGCTGGCGCCGGCCTCCACGGTCAGATTGCCACCAGCCTTGAAGCGGATGTCGCCGGCGTCGGCGTTCTTGCTCGCCACGCTGAGTTTGGCGTTCTTGCCGACCACGATGTCTTTGCCGGCCACGACCGAGATCGTGCTCGGCGTGGTGGTGCGGCTGCGCGCGCTCAGGCGGCCGGAAATAGTGGCATTGTTGGCGGCCCCGATATGAATCGAACCGTTGCGGACGCTGATGCCGCTGGCGCTGCGCAATCCATTCGAATTGACCGACGCGGCGAACTTGACGGCGTGATCCGCATTGACACGTTCGCTCCAGTTCATGCCGGCGCCGCCGATGACGACGTTCTGGCCGGTCAGGCGCACGCCGTCCTCGGCATTGATGCGACCGAGGATCCGGATATTGCCGTCGGGCGAGATCGGGAACGAGCCGCTCATCAGGTTGCTGACAGCGCCGCCATTGATCGCGCCATTCGGGCCGATGATGCTGTCGGTGAACCCCTTCGACGGCGTCGAAACGTTCAGGCTGCCGACATTGACGGTGCCGCTCTTGCCGACCACGAAACCGTAGGGATCGGCGAAGTAGACGTTGCCGCCGATTTTGCCGTTGGCGTAGGAGTTGAGCGTGCCGTTGACGTAGGCCGGCGCGTCCCTGACGATGTTGATCAGGTTCTGCGCGCCGTTCGGCGTGTAGAGATTGACGGTATTGCCCTGCCCGACCCCGAACTGCGAAAACGAGTTGAAGGCGTTGGCGCCGGAGACGGTCGAGGTTGTGACGCTGGTGACATTGCCCGACGTCTGCACCGATGTCGCCGTGTGGCCATCGGTGACGATCTGGTTCGCCGTTATCGGCTGGGCCCTGAGGTCATAGCTCAGCACCGGCAGAAACAACATCTGCTCGATCGCCAGCAGCGATACCAGGCGCAGCCGCGCCAATCGCCGCAGGGTCAGATGATTCTCGCTTTTGGCTGAGAATGCGGACATTTCAAACCTGATCCACCGGGGTGATGATTGCCCGACGCCGATGTGCGATCGTCGGGCAATGGTGCATCAGAATTGACCTGGCGGCAGCTTGAAGACGTCGGGGCTCTTGGCATCCGCGACGTAGAACAGCAGCAATCCCGTCGGCGTCAGGATGCGCTGGTTGTTGTCCTTGGTTTCCATGGTGCCCTGGAGCAGCAGCATCACGGTGCGATCCTTGCTGTCGCTGCCGCGGAACATCAAAAGCCCGCCATTGACCGGCGTGTTCACGGCGATGCTGTCCGGCTTGAAGCCCTCGCTGAGGAAATGCGCGCGCAGGATGTTGGCGTTGGAGAAGATGCGCTCGGGCGTCAGCGCGGCGTCGGTCTGTTTCGACCAGACCACGCCGACCTGAATGAGGGTCTTGGATTTGTAGCCGAGGACGTAGGAGATTTCCGCGGTGCCGCCGTTGGCCAGCAATTCCGGCACCGTGACCAGCAGACTGCGGGTCAACTCGGCCGGGTTATCCTGCACCTTCACGGTGTCCGGCTTCGAACCGAAGTCCTTGGTGATTGCCGCGCGGAGATCGGCTTCATTCATGCCGAAGTTCGCCGAGCGGAAACCTTCAATCGCAGCCTTCGAGTCGGTCGGCGCCGCTGCGGGTGCCGCCGCGGCGGCCGCGGCCGGCGTTGATTCTGCGGCGGCGGCCGCGGGCCTCGGGATGGCGCCCTTTTGCTTCGTGCCTTGAGCAAAAGCCGGTGTGAGGGCCAGTACGCCAGCAACGCAGCAGGAGGCCCACCAGACCGACGCGCGTTGCATGGGATTTCGCCCGCTCGGGCAATTCTGATTCGTCATGTGCAAGTCAATCTCGTTGGGAGCTGCTGGAAATTTCACGGTTCGAACGATTTTCGGCCAATATTGTCGGACGGTAACGCATTTTTAACAATACTCACATCTATGATCGGTGCAATTAGCTCTTGATTTTCAAACGCTTTTCGTCCTCGCCGCCTTCTGCCGTCCTGCCTGCGCCAAGGTCGGCCCGAGGCGAAAACCGCCACATTCTGGGCAGTTCGGTGGCCGATTCACGACACCCGTGTGATTACGGGCTGCGTCGACTGAAGTCTGTAAATGGTGGTTCACACGGCTGACCATTTTCGGTGGCCGCCTTGGCGTTGACGCCAAGCGCCTACTGCCGGTTGCAATTCCGCATAAGAAAATCAAATAACGCGAGTATTGCGTGGCGCGACACCCGACGGGCCTCGGGCGTCATTCCTGAACGATTGCGGGGAAAGCTTGAGCGACGCGTGCCACCTGGTCCGGCTCGCCGTCCGTCAGCCTTGGCCGATCGCGCCCCACCTTTTGCCGAACACAGGCGAACTCGCCTGATCGATTTTCCAGTCGAAAAAGTCGTACTGGCCCGACCACGCGTGGACATTGCTCCCGCACACCTCGCAACTGAAGCTGCCGGAATGCTTGTCGGGGTGGTGCTCCCTGGTCGCGGTATAGGGTAACCCGCAATTGGGACAGCTAAAATATTCGGTGGTCCAGATGCCGCTTGCCATGACGCGATTATGCGAAGCATCGCGGACGTTTTCCAGCACAGCCGCTCGCCACCGTTAGCCCGCTCTTAACGTCGTGGATTCTTCCCCCATAATGGCCGTTAACGAACGGCGGCGCACAAGCCTTCCGCTGCCCAAGCCTGAGGCCTTCCCGCTCCTACGCCTTCCCGCACCAGGGCAGTTGCAGCAGCGGCAGGTACTGCATCCGCCATTCGCAGATGCCCTCGGGTCCCCTTCGCGCAAAGCCGTGTTTGACGGGTTCGGCCTGGCCGACCACGACATGCAGCGTGATCAGGATGGCGCCGATGGGAAACGCCAGCCGGTGAAATCGCAACGTATTCATCCGGTCCAGCAGCACGGCGCCGGCGATGATGATGAAGGGATCGGTGAAGATGAAATATTCGTCCTTGAGGCCGCGCCGCATGCCGACCGTATCGATAGCGAACCCTGACAGCATCAACACGGCGGCCTGCAACGCCGCCTGCTTCTCGCCACGGCGCCATGCATAGACGATACCGGGAACGACGAGCCAGATCAGGAAAACCGCCGTTCGCGGCGAACTGGAAAGGAAGAACGTGTAACGCAGCAGCACGCGGCCGCCGTCCAGCGCCAACAGGCCGAGCATGGCAAACGGTCCGCCACCGCCGCCGGACAGCGGCGACAGGTCGGCAAAGCCCAACATCCGCTCCAGCGGATTCATCACGGTGACCACGTTGGCGTCGTAGTAGGAGATGTCGAGCACCAGAAGTGCGGCACATAGCCCGATGACGAGCGCGAACATTCCCGCGACGCTCTCGGCAAAACTCACTTTCCAGACGGTGGAGAACGCCACCATGGCAACCACCGTCCACGCCAGTAAAGCTGCCTGATAAAGCCCTGGCGTGCCGGAAAACAGCGGCTTTGCAGGTAAGGTCGCGGCCATGGCGATCGGATCGAAGCCGGTTCGGATCAGGGGCAGAGTTACCCAGAGGATCACTAGCGCGGTCACGGCCAACGCCGTTGCCGCAAGCCATCGTCGCGGATCCTGCTTCCAGAATGACGTGCTGGTGCCCGTCGCGGATCCGAACGGCAGAATCATCAACGGGAGTGCGGCGATCGGCAGTATCGCGTGCACCTTGTTCTCCAGGCCCAGCATGCACAGGAAGGCGGCAAGCGCCAGCACCAGCGGTCGCCCGTTGGTGGCCCGTCTTGCCGCGAG
Source organism: Afipia sp. GAS231 (assembly GCF_900103365.1). Taxonomy (NCBI): domain Bacteria; kingdom Pseudomonadati; phylum Pseudomonadota; class Alphaproteobacteria; order Hyphomicrobiales; family Nitrobacteraceae; genus Afipia; species Afipia sp. GAS231. The sequence continues at coordinate 7,373,776 of NZ_LT629703.1, read as the reverse complement.
GACCAGGATCAGGAATGCAAACAACACCAGCGGCGCCGCGATCAACTCGGTTCGCATGATCCGCATTTGCATGGCGAGCGCACCTGATGATGCAAAGGCGAAGGCCGCAATCATGGCAAGCCGCCGGTCGTGAACGATCCGGCGCATCAGCACCGCAAATATCAGCACGACCGCAATCGCCAGCCAAAACGACAACAGACGCCCGGCGCGGACGGCGCTGGTCATGGCTTCATCAAAAGCCGCCGCACTGGAAGATGGAATCGCAGACAGCTTCCACGCATCCAGCAAGCCGAATTGATGCAGAAACCGAAACCAGCCTTTGACCAGGAGGATCGTGAAATACGCCGGATGGTCGAAGTAAAACTGTGGCTGGCCGTCGTTCATCAGGAAGACGTTGTAGACGACCATGAAGTCCATATCGGCATTGCGCCAATAGACGATGAAATAACCAACCAGAAAAAACGACGCCGCCAGCAACGCGACGATGAGCAAGAGGCCTCCGTTCCAGCTGAACGGCGACAGCCTCCTGTAAGCATCAGATCCTTGGGAAGCCTCTATTTGATGAGCTTCGGGCCTATCGCAGGAATCCGGCTGGAATCGCGGACCGTTCGAAGCCTCGGCGTTCACAGGCTGTATGGCGACATACATAGAAACAAACCGGAAGGAGGCAGTAAAGCGGCGAAACTAGTCGAGAATTTTTGGCGTGTAAATCAACGCACGTGGGTAAGCCGCTTCTCGGCGCCCGCCTGTCCACTGCAAAAGCATGTCCACTGCAAGAGAAGCGGACTTCCTGAAACTGCCGCGTGTACCGAGGCATCCGTTGCGGTGCAGGACCGGCTGAAGCTACCGGCCTGCAAATGTCCAGCGCGCTCAGCCACCCTTCTTCACGACCTGATATCCGTTGGCCGCCAGATCCTGCAGGATCGCCCTGGTGATGTGCGCGCTCTGGTCCGGCGCGATCCTTTCGTAGTCGAGGTTCGGACCGCCGTCGCCCTCGGGATATTTGATGAAGGCGCTATGAATGGCGTTGGTAATCAATGTTTCGATAGCCTGCTCAGACATTTGGCCTCCCGTCTATGCGCCGAACATAGCACAACACGGCTTGGCTGACCGCGCTTTCTTCCGCGACGCCTTCAACGGAACCTACGTCTTGCAAACGGGTTGTTCTGACCAAAGGAGCCCCAGATGACAGACAACAAGAATCCGAACCAGACGCAGCCAGGCGAACATCCGGAAGGCGAGTACCACTACAATCCAGGCAATCAGTCGGGCAAAACCGCCAAGGTCGTTCCCAAGGAAGAAGCCAACGAGAACGACGCGCCGCACCGCGAGCGCCCTAAACGCGCATAGGCGTTTTTGCCGTCTTACCTGCGATCGACGCAGACCCGCAACGCCGGCCTCGCATCATCTTTCCCGCAAACTCCCGGCCTTCCGAACAGGACGCCGGGAGTTTTGTTTCCCGACTTGGCGCAATGCCGCCCAAACGCCGCCACGCCATCGCCAAGGTCGAAAGCGACTTTCAGCCAACCTCCGGAAGGGCCCATCGGGTCCGGCAACAGAATGTTGGGAGTCATGGCAGGGCATCGGCACGGCGAAGACAACGGCGTCTCGAAGCTGCGGCTTGCAGCCCTGGCGCTGGCATTGACCTCTTCCCCGGTCTACGCCGACACCTTTCAGGAGATGTGGATGGGCCGCGTCGCCCGGCCGCCCGCCGACAATGAGGAAGCCTCGGTTTACTGGGAAGACACCTGGGACGCACGCGGCAAACACTTCAAGGCCAACGAGGTTTCCTGCGCGCATCGCACCGAGGCGTTCGGCACCATCTTCGTCGTCACCAATCTCGATAACGGCAAGACGATCAAATGCCCGGTGCAGGATCGCGGCCCCTACGCCCGCGGCCGGGTGCTGGATTTCTCGCTCGGCGCGGCGCGCCAGATCGGCTGCGACGGACTATGTCGTGTCACTGTCCGGCGCGCCGGTTACGAATAGGCGCGCCCTGCGACAAAATAGCCCGACGGGCAAATCACCAAACGTCTGCCCGGACATTCATGTCCAGCCCTCCGCGCAAAAATATTTCCGTTGCAACGTCGGGCAAATCAGACGTTTAACTCCGCTTGTCTCCCGCGATGAGAGGGCGCTCGCGATCGTCACGACGTGCGGTGAGATGCGGTGGACGCAGGGTCACGACTGACGAGCGTGGCCACCAGCGTACGGCGAAATCGTTTGGGTCCGACGCCCCGGTGCTGGCGTCAAGTCGGCGGAAGCGAAAGCTGACGTCGATGATGGTGGCAAGAAAGCCGGTCACCAGGACGAAATCGTATAAGCCGTAAACCCATTGCGCAGGGAAGGCCTGGTGTTGCCAGCTGAACCTGTATGCTCATGTGCACATTCTTGTTTGCAGACACGCACATGAGACCGCGGGTGCAGCGCGCATCCGGTCTTCCCTGCGCCCTCTATTTTTCGAGGGCCAAGGTTTTCTTGCAAAACTCCGGGCGCATCGCGCCGCGAGATCGCGAAAGTGTATCTATTCGTCATTGCGAGGAGCGACTTGTCCGCCGTAGCTCGAAGAGCGAAGGCGGAAGCGACGCGGCAACCCAGCGTGCAGAAAGAGTGGATTGCTTCGCGGAGCCTGTCATCGGGCGGCGCTTCGCGCCGACCCGTTGGCTCGCAATGACGACAGCGCTCACACCCGCGGCCGGCGGCACTCCCGTGCCACGCGAACGATCGCGCGGTCGGCCTGCGACACCCGCCGGCAGATCGTGAACACGAATGCCAGCCGGCTGCACTGCCACTCCGGACCGAGCGTGGCGCTCTGGACCGGCTCCGGCGAAGTCAGTCCGATCGCAACCAAGGCTGCGACGCAGGCGAGCGAGATCAAAGCCAATGTGAAAACGAGGTGTTTGCGGGTCCACCAATTGTGGGGCATGGCGGTCCTCCTGTTCGGACCCCGCCAACATAGGATCGCGCGGCCCGCCCCGATGTGAACCGCATCACAGTCCGTTCGGTCTCCCGATTTCGTGATTTCGGCAGGCCCCACCAGGCATCAGGCCCCCGCCGGGCTTCAAGCTCCCGCCAGGCTTCAGGCCCCGCCAGGCCTCAAGACCCGCCAGGCCTCAAGACCCGCCAGGCTTCACTGGGCCGGCTGGATCACGTTGCAGTTGGTGCGGCCGGACATCAGGCAATCCTGCATCTTGCTGGCGGCGGTCAGGTCGTGCGCCAGCCACAGCCCGACGGCCAGCATGACAGCCGCGATCAACAGTCCGGCGATGGCACCGCGGCGGTTACCGCCCTCTTCCGGATCCGTCATGGTGTCATCGCCTTCCATAGCGTTTTCGAGCGAAGCATGGCCTCGGACTTGATCCGGGGGCGGATGCCGGTTCGCATAAAGAAAACGCGTCAAAACAAGAAACCGGCGCGCCGGCAACAGTTCGAAGAGAAGTTACATGCGCTCTGTATAACCGTCGCAAATCCGTTGCACGCGGACATGCCTTGATCGACACTCCGTTTTTGAGACTGAGCGTGCGCGGGGGCGTGCCATGAGTAAGCAGGAAGCGGGCTACGATTACCATCGTTACAAGCAATTGCTGGCGGAAGCGGTCGACGAGACCAAACGGCTCGAACTGATCGACCAGTTGATCAAGGAAAAGGCCCGCGACCGGCTGGAAGCCCAGCGGACCTCGGACCGGGTGGCGATGACGGCGGTGACGGTCGCGAGGATCCTCGGCCCATCAGCGCGCCCGCGATAATTCGGCACCAAGTAGCGCGGCCAGGGCAAGCCGGCCTGCCCGCTCCGGAACCGGATCGGGTGCGGTCGATGGCCGTTGCCACTCACCTCATTTCTCGGAAGCAGCCATCACGACCGAGCCGACCAGCCCGATCAGCGCACAGGCCAGCAGGCCATATTGCAGGATGGCGACCGCCTGCCGCGGCGCTTCGGTCGCGGTGGCGATGTCGTAGAGCAGCCAGGCCGACGTCAGCCCGCTCATCAGCATCACTTTCGGCCACTTGCCGTTCATGCAGATCTCCCCTGATTTCGCCATTGGACGCTGGCATTTTGCCTTCGGTTCACTTAACCAAGGCGCGAAACCGCGCCGCCGCGCGCCTGCCCCTAAAATGAAATCGACAAGGCCTCTTTTATGAGTGGATTCAAGGAACCGAGCTTCGCCGACCGCCAGAAGGCTGCGATGCAGGCAAAGCGGGATATTCTGAACAAGTTCAAGGCAGCACCCGGACCCGACGATCCCGAGGTGAAGCGCCGCCAGGCCGAGCGCGAGGCACAGGCCGCCGCCCGGGCCAAGGCCAAGGAAGCCCGCGACGCCGCCAAGGCCGAACAGAAGGCCCTTGAGGAAGCCGCCGCCGCCGAGGAAGCCGCCCGGCTCGCCCGCGAGAAGGAAGAAGAAGCCGCCCGCCAGGCTGCCCTGGAGGCCGAACAGAAGGCCAAGCGCGACGCGCGCTATGCCGCACGCAAGGGCGGCAAGGGCAAGAAGAAGTAAGCTGGCAAGATCTGCTCGGCGCTGACGCAAAAATTCAGACTGTCATTCCGAGGCGATGCGCAGCATCGAACCCGGAAGTTCGAACTTCCGGGTCTGGTCCTTCGGACCATCCCGGAATGACAGAACGACGGACGAAGACCTTCCCTCACCTCGCCCCATCATGCTTCGAGCTTGAACGCCGCATGCGACAAGCTGCCGCCCAAGCTTGGACGCATTGTTGACGGAGTCTTTTGCGAACCCTCGCCTTACCGTGTGCGCTGCAGCATGCCCGACCTCTCTCCGGGGTCGGGAAACGGCACTTCAGGAATCCAATCAGGACTTGCCGTCGCGCGCCGCCTCGACCTATCGAACTATCAGACTAGAGCATTTCCGGGCGAAGACCGGCTAAGATGGGCTCAACGCCGGCCAGCAAAACGCCGACCAAGAACAGCATCAGGGGAGACACCATGATCACACGCCGCCACATCCTCGCATCCGCGCTTGCCGCGCCCGCCATCCTGCGTCTCGGTACCGGTACCGCGCACGCCGCGACCACGCTGAAGATCTCGCATCAGTTTCCCGGCGGCACCATCGAAAAAGGCGATTTCCGCGACCGGCTGTGCCGGCTGTTCGCCCAGGAAGTCACCAAGCGCAGCGGTGGCGAAATCGTCGGCGAGATCTATCCGAACTCCTCGCTGGTCAAGACCAACGCGCAGTTCTCGGCGATGCGCAAGGGCGCGCTCGATATCAGCCTTTACCCGATGCCCTATGCCGGCGGCGAATTGCCCGAGACCAATATCGGCCTGATGCCGGGCCTGGTCGCGACCTACGATCAGGGCATGCGCTGGAAGAAGGAGCCGGTCGGCAAGGCCTTGACCGACTTCCTCGCCGACAAGGGCATCATCCTGCTCTCCTGGGTCTGGCAGGCCGGCGGCGTCGCCAGCCGCTCCCGCCCGATCGTGGCCCCCGAAGACGCCAAGGGTCTAAAGGTCCGTGGTGGCTCGCGCGAAATGGACATGGTGCTGCAGACCGCGGGTGCCGCCGTGCTGTCGGTGCCGTCGAACGAAATCTATGCCGCGATGCAGACCGGCGCCTGCGACGCCGGCATCACCTCCTCCACCAGCCTGATCTCGTTCCGTCTCGAGGAGGTCGCCAAGGCGCTGACCTCGGGCGCCGGCGCGTCCTACTGGTTCATGCTGGAGCCGTTGATGATGTCGAAGGCGATTTTCGACAAGTTGCCCAAGAACCAGCAGGACATCCTCGTTTCGGTCGGCGCCGAAATGGAAGTCTTCGGCCGCAAGGGCGCGCAGGACGACGACGTCGAAGTCGCCAAAGTCTATGCGAAGGCGGGCGCCAAGGTCGCAGCACTCGACGTCGCGACCGTCGGCAAGTGGCGCGACATTGCGCGCGATACCGCCTGGAAGGACTATGGTGCTAAGACGGCAACCTCAGCGACATTGCTGAAGCTCGCGAGCGACGTCTCCGCATGATGCATGGTCCGCTTCCGGATCAAAAAGACCTTCCCGGCACCGCCACGAGCAACCCGCTCGTGGCGGCGCTCGGACAGGCGTTGGCGCTTTGCAACAACGTCATCGTGTTCGGCGCTGCGCTAGCGCTGATCGCGGCCTGCGCGATCCTGAGCTACAGCGTGCTCGGCCGCGCCCTGTTCCACAGCGCCAATTACTGGCAGGACGAGGCGGCGGTGTTTCTGCTGGTCGGCGCCACCTTCATGACCGCGGCCTACGTGCAAGGTCAGCGCGGCCATATCGGGATCGAGGCCTTTATCGGCCTGATGTCGCCGCGCGCTAACCGGATCCGGCTTTGGCTGGTCGATGTCGCCAGCCTCTTGTTCTGCGCGTTTTTCGCCTGGAAGTCCTGGACGCTGGCGCACGAGGCCTGGGTCGACGGCCAGGTCTCGAACTCGATGTGGTCGCCGCCGCTGGCGATCCCCTACGTGCTGATGGCGCTCGGGATGAGCCTGCTTTGCCTGCAGTTGCTGCTGCAGATCATTATTCCTTTGGTGGGCAATACTGCTTTGGTGGATAAGTCGCGCCGATGAGTGTTCTCGGAATTGGCCTCAGCTACGGTTTCGCCACCCTGTTTGCGATGTTCTCGGGCATGCCGATCGCGTTTGCGCTCGGCGCCGTCGCCGTCGTCTTCATGGCGATCTACATGCCGGCGGCTTCCCTCGATACCGTGACGCAGAACGTCTACGAGGAAATGGCCTCGATCACGCTGCTGTCGATCCCGCTATTCATCCTGAAGGGCGCGGCGATCGGCAAATCCCGCGCCGGCCAGGATCTCTATTCGGCGCTGCACGCCTGGCTGCATCGCGTTCCCGGCGGACTAGGCGTCGCCAACGTGTTCGCCTGCGCGCTGTTTGCGGCGATGGCAGGCTCCTCGCCCGCGACCTGTTCGGCGATCGGGTCGGCCGGCATTCCCGAGATGCGCAAGCGCGGTTATTCCGGCGGCTTCGCAGCCGGCATCATCGCCGCCGGCGGCACGCTTGGCATTCTGCTGCCGCCCTCGATCACCATGATCCTGTTTGCGGTCGCAGCCGAAAAATCGCTGGGCCGCCTGTTCCTCGCCGGCATCGGGCCGGGATTGCTGCTGGTGACACTGTTCGGCATCTACGCCGTATTCCGGTTCCGCAAGGAATATGCCGCGGCGCATGCGCTCTACACCGCGACCGGCACGGAAGCCGCGATCCTGCATCATGACGATTTCACCATGGCGCAGCGCTTCAGCGCGCTGCCGCGGGTGCTGCCGTTCGTACTGTTGCTCACCGGCGTGATGATCGCGCTCTATGGCGGCTACGCCACGCCGTCGGAAACCGCGGGCCTCGGCGGCCTATTGGCGCTGGTGCTGATCGCGCTGATCTACAGCGTGTGGCGGCCTTCCGACCTGGCGCCGATCCTGAAATCCACCATCCGCGAATCCACCATGCTAATGATGATCATCGGCATGTCGCTGCTCTATTCCTACGTGATGAGCTATTTGCATATCTCGCAATCGGCGGCGGAAGCGATCGTCGCGATGCATCTGCCGCGCTGGGAATTGCTGGCGGCGATCCTGGTCATGGTGGTCGTGCTCGGCTTCTTCCTGCCGCCGGTGTCGATCATCCTGATGACCGCGCCGATTATCCTGCCGCCGCTGCGTGCCGCCAACTTCGACATCATCTGGTTCGGCATCGTGATGACCATCGTGATGGAGATGGGGCTGATCCATCCGCCCGTAGGCCTCAACATCTTCGTCATCCGCAACGTCGCCCCCGATATTCCGCTCAGCGAAGTGATCTGGGGCACGCTGCCGTTCGTGCTCTTGATGATGGTTGCGGTGCTGCTGCTGTGCTTCTTCCCGGGGATCTCGACCGCCCTGCCCGACCTGGTGATGGGCCCGGACGGGGGGAGATAAGCTCTTGTCGCCGGACGACCGAGATCAAATCGCGCGGGCAGCGCTTACGCTCACAGAGAAGCAAGGAGAGCCGGAAGAGGTCGATCCCGCGGATCTTGCCGCCGTGCTTGAGGGCTTGGCACAAGCCAAACGTCGTCAGTTTGCCAGCGTCGCCGAAGTAGAAGCCGCATTCCGTCGTTTTGACCAACATTCGGATGGCTAGGAGCGCGTCGCCTGCGCCTTCGCATTCAACGCCGACGCGACGCGGCTGACGGGCGCGCGGCCGATCAACCCGCTCACGACGTTGGTCGCGGCAAGCAGCTTTGGCATATCGACGCCGGTCTTAACTCCCATGCCTTCGAGCATATAGACCACATCCTCGGTCGCGACATTGCCGGTAGCACCGGGCGCGTAGGGACAGCCGCCGAGGCCGCCGGCGGCGGAATCGAGTGCGCGGCAGCCCTCCTCCATCCCCGCATAGAGATTGGCGAGCGCCTGGCCGTAGGTGTCGTGGAAATGCATCGCGAGGTTCGCCATCGGCACATGCCCCGCCACCGCCCGCAGCAACTGCCGCGCCTTCAAGGGCGTGCCGACCCCGATGGTGTCGCCGAGCGAGATTTCGTAGCAGCCGAGGTCCCACAGCACCTTGGCGACATCGACCACCGCCTGCGGCTTGATCTCGCCCTCATAGGGGCAGTCGAGCACGGTCGAGATATACCCGCGCACCCGGACGCCATCGGCCTTCGCACGGGCCACCACCGGCTTGAAGCGTTCGATCGATTCAGCGATCGAACAATTGATGTTGGCGCGCGAAAAACTCTCGGAGGCGGCGGCGAACACCGCGATCAGTTTGGCGCCGGCGGCCTGCGAGGCTTCATAGCCCTTCTCGTTCGGCACCAGCACCGGCAGTTCGCAATCGGTGTGGTGGCTGACGCCGCGCAGCACGGCGTCCGACCCCACCATCTGCGGGATCGCTTTGGGCGACACGAACGCGCCGACTTCGACTTCCCGCAGCCCGGCGCCGATCAGCGCCTCGATGAAGGCGATTCGGTCGGCAACACTGACCGGAGTCTTCTCGTTCTGCAGGCCGTCGCGCGGGCCGACCTCGACGATGCGGACCGTGTCGCTCATCAGGCCGCCGCCGGTTCGATTTCGGCCAGCTCAACGCCCTCGCCGACGATGTCGCCGACCTTGCACTTGATCTTCTTCAAGACGCCGGCATAGGGCGCGCGCAGGGTCTGCTCCATCTTCATGACTTCGAGCGTGAGGATCGCAGCCCCCTTCTCCAGGGTCGCGCCCTCCTCGGCCAGCAGCGCCACCACGGTGCCCGGCAACGGCGCCACGATCTTGTCCTCGCCGACCTGCTCTTCAGTTTCGCCGCCGAACGGATCGACCCAATGCAGGTCGAAGCGGCCGTTGCGGGTGCGCAGATAAAGTTCGTGGCCTTCGATCACGGCAACGACGTTCGACTTCACCCCGTCGATGGTGATGTCGAAGCCGCCACCGGCATAAGGCATGATGGAAAGAACAATCGGAGCGTGGTGATCGGCCAGCGACACGGTGAACCGGCCATCGCCGTAGTGCAGCGTCACCTTCTGCTCGGCGCCCGGCGCCTGCCGCAACTGGAATACCCGTGTTCGAAGGCCGACCGGCTGCCAGCCATAGGTGCGCCACGGCGAATGCGCTTCGTTTCGCGCCGCCTGTTGCTCATCGACGATGATGGCCGCGACGGCGGCGCAAAGCTCGAGTTCGCCGGCCGGCGGCGAGGTCTCGGTCAGGCCCTTCAATTCCCGTTCGATGAAGCCGGTATCGATGGTGTTGGCGCGAACTTGGGGGTGCGTCACCAGCGCCGACAGGAACGGAATGTTGGTAACGATACCGCGAACGTCGGTCTCCTCCAGCCCGCGGTTGAGCCGCTCGATCGCAGCTTCGCGGGTCGGCGCCCACGCGATCACCTTGGCGAGCATGGCGTCGTAGTAAGGCGACACCGCGTCGCCGCCGCGATAGCCGGCGTCGATCCGCAAGCCGTCCACGGCGTCAGGCGTGCGCCAGGTCTTGATCCGACCGACCGAAGGCATGAAATTCTTCTGCGGATTCTCCGCATAGACCCGCGCCTCGATGGCATGGCCGTTCAATTTGATCTCGTCCTGCGCCAGCGGCAGCTTCTCGCCGAACGCGACCCGCAACTGCCACTCGACGAGATCGATGCCGGTGATCAGTTCGGTCACGGGATGTTCGACCTGCAGACGGGTGTTCATCTCGATGAAGAACACCTCCTTGCCGTCGGAGACGAATTCGATGGTGCCCGCGCCGACATAGTTGACCGCGCCCGCGGCTTTGCGCGCGGCGGCACAGACGGCCTCGCGCTGGATGGCATTGAGCGTCGGCGACGGCGCTTCCTCGATCACCTTCTGATGCCGCCGCTGCAGCGTGCATTCGCGCTCGAACAGCGACAGCAGATTGCCGTGGCTGTCGCCGATGATCTGTACCTCGATATGGCGCGGGTTCTGGACGAACTTTTCGATCAGCATGCGGTCGTCGCCGAACGCCGCCTTGGCCTCGCGCTTGGCGCTGACGATCGCTGCCGAAAGCTCGCCGGCCGACTTGACCACGCGCATGCCGCGTCCGCCGCCACCGGCGGACGCCTTCACCAGCACCGGGAAGCCGATCTTGTCGGCGGCCTGCGCCAGGATCGCCTCGTCCTGGGCCTCGCCGTGATAGCCCGGCACCAGCGGCACGCCGGCCTTTTCCATCAATTGCTTCGAGCCCGACTTCGAGCCCATTGCAGTCATCATCGCGGCCGTCGGACCGACAAACACGAGACCGGCATCAAGACAGGCCTGCGCGAATTCGGCATTTTCAGACAGAAAGCCGTAACCGGGATGCACGGCCTCGGCGCCGGTCTTCTTCGCCGCTTCGATCACCCGCTCGATGTTGAGATAGCTGTCGCGCGCCCGCGCCGGCCCGAGCAGCACGGCTTCATCGGCCATCGCGACATGCATGGCGTCGCGGTCGGCCTCGGAATAGACCGCGACCGTGCGCAGCCCCATGGCGCGGGCGGAGCGGATCACACGACAGGCGATCTCGCCCCGGTTGGCGATCAGAAGCGTGCGAAAACGCCGGTAGAGTTTCGAGCGGTCCATCTGCATCACATCCTGAACAGGCCGAACTTCGTCGGCTCGATCGGCGCATTGGCCGATGCGGATAATCCGAGGCCGAGCACCAGCCGCGTATCGGCGGGATCGATCACACCGTCGTCCCACAGCCGCGCGGTGGCGTAATAGGGGCTGCCCTGGCTTTCATATTGGGCGCGGATGGGCGCACGAAACTTCTCGTCCTCTTCGGCCGACCAGGTATCTCCCTTGGCCTCGATACCATCGCGCCGCACCTGGGCCAGCACCATCGACGCCTGCTCGCCGCCCATCACCGAGATGCGCGCATTCGGCCACATCCAGAGGAAGCGCGGGCTGTAGGCGCGGCCGCTCATGCCGTAATTGCCGGCACCGTAGGAGCCGCCGATCACGACGGTGAATTTCGGCACGCCGGCGGTCGCCACCGCCGTCACCAGCTTGGCGCCGTCGCGGGCGATGCCGCCGGCCTCGTATTTCTTGCCGACCATGAAGCCGGTGATGTTCTGCAGGAACACCAGCGGGATATTGCGTTGGCAGCACAGTTCGATGAAGTGCGCGCCCTTCAGCGAACTCTCGCTGAACAGGATGCCGTTATTGGCGATGATGCCGACCGGATAGCCCCAGATATGGGCGAAGCCGCAGATCAGCGTGGTGCCGTACAGTTTCTTGAACTCGTCGAATTCCGAGCCGTCGACCAGGCGCGCAATGATGTCGTGGACGTCGAACGGCTTGCGGCCGTCGGCGGAAACCACGCCGTAGATTTCCTCGGCCGGAAACAGCGGCTCCCGCGGCTCGCGCATGTTCAGCACGGCCCGCGTCGGCGGTTTCAGCGTGGCGACGATGCGCCGGGCAATCCCGATCGCGTGGGCGTCGTTCTGCGCGTAATGGTCGGTGACACCGGATTGCCGGGAATGCACGTCGGCGCCGCCAAGTTCCTCAGCCGTGACGACCTCGCCGGTCGCGGCCTTCACCAGCGGCGGTCCGCCGAGGAAGATCGTGCCCTGATTGCGCACGATGATGCTCTCGTCGGACATCGCGGGTACATAGGCGCCACCTGCGGTGCAGGAGCCCATCACAATGGCGATCTGCGGAATGCCCTGCGAGGACATCTGCGCCTGGTTGTAGAAGATGCGGCCGAAATGCCGCTCGTCCGGAAAGATCTCGTCCTGCATCGGCAGGAAGGCGCCGCCGGAATCGACCATGTAAACGCAGGGCAGATTGTTCTGCCGTGCGATATCCTGCGCGCGCAGATGCTTCTTCACCGTCATCGGGTAGTAGGTTCCACCCTTGATGGTGGCGTCGTTGGCAACGATGACGCATTCGCGCCCCGAGATGCGCCCCACCCCGGTGATGACGCTGGCGGAATGGACGTCGCCGCCATAGAGGCCGTGGGCGGCGAGCGGCGACAATTCAAGAAAGGCGGTGCCCGGATCGATCAGCAGGTCGACGCGTTCGCGCGCCAGCATCTTGCCGCGCGAGGTATGCCGCGCCCGCGACACCTTGCCGCCGCCGCCGGCCACCACCTTGAGCTTTTCTCTGAGGTCGGCGACGAGGCCGCGCATGACATCGGCATTGCGGGCAAACTCTGATGATGTGGGGTCGATCGTGGAATGAAGCGGCATGGTCGGCGTCTTCTTTGAATGCTGGCGAGCCCTGAGATTGCTTCAAGACGACAGGCGCAGAGCCTCTCGCGAGGATGCGAACCGGCTGTACCATCTTTGCAGCAACGTGTCCCGGCGGTGGGAGTTATCGGCTCATTCTGAAGGGCGAGTTCGGGTCCGGCAATACCGGCACCCGGCGGTGAGGACTGCTGGCGTTCTCATGGATGCCTCCCTTTCAGCCTGCGCGGGTCATTGGATTCAACACGTCGACAGGCTTCAATGAATTAAACGATCATACGTTTTTTTAACTGGATCGCAAGCGACTTGAACGGATCGTCAAATACTGCATGCAGACCATTGAAATTACTGTAATTTCGGTGTAATAAACGGACGACCGTTTGCCTGTTTCATCGAACAGCAATATCAAGCAGACGCTGCCTTCCAGAGGACGCATGGCACGCACGATCGGCTCATCCGGACCGAAGACGATGGAGGCGATCCGCAAGGCGGGACTGCGCCTGATCTTTGAACATGGCTATTCGGCGATGAGCCTGCGGCAGCTCGCCGCCGCGGTCGGGATCCAGGCCGGATCGCTCTACAATCATATCAGCACCAAGCAGGAACTGCTGTTCGACCTCGTGCAGGACCACATCAACGAGTTGCTTCGTCAGCTCGATCTTGCGCTGGAGGGAAAACAGCGGCCGGCCGAAAAACTCTCGGCCTTCGTCGCGTTTCACGTCACCTACCACATGACCAAGAAGCGCGAGGTCTTCATTGCCAATTCCGAACTGCGAAGCCTCGAGCCGAAGAACTACGACGCGATCGTGAAGTTGCGCGGCGCCTACGAGCGTCGGCTGGCGGAGATTCTCGCGGAGGGCGTCTCGCAAGGCGTATTCGAGGTCGTCGATATCCAGGTGGCGACGTTTGCGATCCTGGCGCTTCTGACCGGCATCTGCACATGGTATCGGCCGGGCGGACGACTGACCCGCGAGGCCATCGTCGCTGCCCACGAGAAGCTGGTTCTGTCGAGCGTTACCCCCGGGGGGACGACGAGTTCCGCTCGAACGGGTCCGGCGCGAACAACTCCGGTTCGAAAGAAAAGCGGGCCTTCCCGAAACGTTGCGCCCAGCCAACCGCGCGATTGATCGAGGCCCACATGACAGAACAGACTGAGCTCGACGATATCGACCGGCGGATATTGTCCGAACTGCAGAACGACGGGCGCATCCGCAACAACGAGCTGGCGGACAGGGTCGGGCTCTCGCCTCCTGCCTCGAGGCGGCGGGTGCGTGCCTTGCGCGAGCGCGGCGTAGTCAAAACGATCCGCGCCACGCTGGATGAAAAGCAGCTCGGTTACGAGGTGACGTCCTTTGTGACGATCCAGCTACAGAGCCAGTCCCAGGCTACGGTGCAGGCGTTCCAAAGCGCGATTGCGGAGATTCCGCTGGTCCAGCAGTGCTGGAGCCTCTCCGGTGAAGCGGATTTCTTGTTGAAATGCGTCGCGTTCAGCGTCGAGGGCATGCACCAGCAATTGCTGCAGTTTGCGGCGATGCCCAGCGTCCGCAATATCAGGAGCTTGCCGGTGCTCGGCGTCGCCAAGGACGCGCCGTTGCCGATACCGGATTTTCCGGCGGCATCCACCCCCGTGGAATAGTGCCCGGCCCTGGTGGGTCGGGCCTGGTGGGTCCGACTTAATGAAACCTAATGGATCCAAACCTAATGGGTCCAAGGCTCGCCGCGGCGGAACGAGAAATTGTCGGAATAGGCGACCTGGCGCTGGATCGAATCCTTGGGCTCGATCACCTGGTAGGCGATGCCCTTGCGCTCGCAATAGGCCACCGCGTCTTCCCTGGTGTCGAAGTGCAATGTGAGCTGCTGTTTCATGTCGCCGGACGAGGTCCAGCCCATCAGGGGTTCGATCGCCCGGGGCTGCTCGGGCTCGTAATCGAGCTGCCACTCCCTGGTTTTGGCCCTCCCCGATTGCATCGCGTTTTTGGCGGGCTTAAAAATGCGTGCGGTCATGGATGGTAGGACCCCAAGGAGATGTGTAACGACATATGCGACACGGAAGCGTTTGGTGGAAACATCAGGGATAGTATAGAAACACCTTTCAGGGACTTGATCGGTGATTCCGTAACCCCGAATGTAGCAGTTCTGCACTGGTATAGTCATTATGCTGCACTGTGACAATCTTGGGCCGCAAGACCCTGAGCCACAAGAAGACCCTGAGCCACAAGGCGACCGAAGCCTTATCCAGCGGCTAAATCCTCTCGAAAGCATCATTTCGAAACGGCCCCTATGAAAATCAACGCCACCCTGCCCGAAAAAGGACGCGACCTCCGGCTCGACCTGTTTCGCGGGGTTGCGAACTGGGCGATTTTTCTGGATCACATCCCCGACAATGTCGTGAACTGGATCACGACCCGCAATTACGGTTTCAGCGACGCCGCTGACCTGTTCGTTTTCATCTCCGGCTATACCGCCTCCTTTGTTTATGCCCGGATGATGCTCGACCGCGGCTTCATTGTCGGCGCCACCCGGCTGACCAAGCGCGTCTGGCAGCTCTATGTCGCCCACATCATCCTGTTCGTGATCTATATCGCCTCGATCAGCTATCTGGCGCTGCGGTTCGGCGATTCCGAGCTGGTCAATGAGTTCAACGTCGTAGGACTGGTCGATAACGCGACCGAAACGCTGCGGCAAGGACTGTTCCTGAAGTTCAAGCCGGTCAATCTCGACGTGCTGCCGCTCTACATCGTGCTGATGGGACTGTTTCCGCCGGTGCTGTGGATGATGCTGCGCCAGCCCAACTGGACCATGGTGGCCTCGATCGCGCTGTGGCTGGTGTCGCGGCAGACCGGCTGGAACCTGTCGGCCTACCCGGCGGGCACCTGGTACTTCAATCCGTTCTGCTGGCAGGTGCTGTTCGTGTTCGGCTCATGGTGCGCGCTTGGCGGCGCCCGGAAGTCGATGACGGTGATCAATCACCCGGTCACGCTCTGGGTGTGTATCGGCTACCTGATCCTGGGCCTGGTCATGACCATGGCCGGCAAGTTTCCGGACTCGTTCGGCGCCTTGTTCCCGCACTGGCTGTATTCGACGTTCAACCCGAACGACAAGACCAACCTGGCGCCCTACCGTTTCATCCATTTCGTCGTCATCGTGATCATGGTGATCCGTTTCGTGCCCAAGGACTGGCCGGGCCTGGAGTGGAAGATGTTCGACCCGCTGATCGTCTGCGGTCAGCAGTCGCTCGCCGTGTTCTGCGTCGGCGTATTCCTGTCGTTCGTCGGCCACTTCGAGCTGTCGATGAGTTCGGGCTCGCTGTTCGCGCAGATCTTCGTCAGCGTCACCGGCATCGCCATCATGACGATCGTCGCCTACTACATTTCCTGGTCCAAGCGGCAGGACAAGCCGCTGCCGAAACCGCCGGTACCGAAGCCCGCCTGAGGCGGGCTGTCGGCTTCAACCCCTGCCCGCTCCCGGCGGCTGGGTCTGCGCCACCAGGGTTGCGACGTCGCTGAACGTATTGATGACGGGCGCCACCACCTTATGCATCGCCGACTTCGACACGATCGTGTCGTGCAGGATCAGGTTGTCGATCCCGGTGTTGAGGAAGCAGGCCACGGCATCCTCGGGCGTTTCCACGATCGGCTCACCCTTGATGTTGAATGAGGTGTTGATCAGCACGGGAACGCCGGTCAGCGCCTCGAACTCCTTGAGCAGACGATAGAGCATCGGATTGGTCGCCTCGCGCACGGTCTGCACCCGCGCGGTGCCGTCGACATGCACGATCGCCGGAATCTTGTCGCGCCATTCGGGGCGAACCGGTTTGGCGATCAGCATGAACGGCGAGTCCTCCTCGCCCTCGAAGACTTCCTTCATCCGCTCGGCCAGCACGATCGGCGCGAACGGCCGGAATGCCTGCCGGTGCTTGACGCGGCTGTTGAGGATGTCCTTCATCTCGGGCTTGCGCGGATCGGCCAGCAGGCTGCGGTTGCCGAGTGCGCGCGGCCCGAACTCCGAGCGGTCCTGGAACCAGCCGATCACCCGCTGGTCGGCGAGCAGTTTTGCGGTATCGCGGCAGACATTGTCGCTGCGCCTGGCATCGACCTGGATCCGCACCAGGAACTTTTGCAGTGCGCTGGCGGCCTCCTGTTCGCTGTAGGGCTTGCCGACATAGGAATGGTTCATGACGAAGCTGCGCCGCTGCTTCAGGATTTTGAGCCAGCCGTAATAGGCGCAGCCGATCGCGATGCCGTCATCGCCCGCCGCCGGCTGGATCCAGACATTGTCGAACCCGGCTTCGCGGGCGACCCGGCCGTTGGCGACGCAATTGAGCGCGACGCCGCCGGCCATGCACAGGTTCTTGGCGCCGGTGGTCTCGCGCAGCCAGCGCGCGCGGGCGAGCAGCACGTTTTCGGTATCGTCCTGCACCCGCCAGGCCAGATCTTCCCAGTGCCGCATCGAGGGGCTTTTCTCCCAGTTGCTGCCGTCGAAGATATGCGGTTGCTTGAAATCGTCGGTCCAGCGCGGCACCTGCAGCTTGCCGTCGATCATCTCCATCAGATGCTTGACCTGGTCGTGACGGCCATAGGGCGCGAGCCCCATCAGTTCGCCGCACTTGTTCCAGTCGCCGAAGATGTAGGTCGAGGCCCGGCTGTACAGCGCGCCGAGACCCGGCATGGTATAGAATTCATCGCTCAGAAAACCGCGGTCCGGCTCCATCCAGACCTTCTTCAGGCATTCGAGCTCGGTCCCCTTGAACTTGTAGTAGCTCTCGGATTCGCGCGCGAGCGGCGTCGCCGTGTCACCGGCCGGATAGGCTTCCATGACGTCGGACTGGTAGCTGCCGACGCCGTCGACGATCATGACGACGCCTTCGTCGAACGGCGACACCGCAAACGCGCTGTAGGCGTGCGCCAGATGGTGAGAGATCGTGACCACCCTGTCCTGCCCCGACCGGTACAGCGGATGCTTCGCCGCCTCGCCGCGCTCGAACTCGGGGAGAAAGCCCGGCGCATCGAAATAGACCAGCCGCTCCTCCATTTCCGGGACCGGCAGGATGTAGCAATTGCGCACGATCAGATCGACGTCATCGAGCGTGATGCCTTCGGCCTGCAGGCAATAATCGATCACCTCCTTGTAGAATCCACTCGCATGCTTGACTCGATTGATCCGCTCCTTGGCGATCGCGAACGCGATGGCGCCGTCGCGCAACAGGCAGGCGCTTACATCATGGTCATAGGTGTTCAGGCCGAGAACGTAGGTGTGTTGTTTGGGCATGGGGACTCGTTAAGGCGGGGATCGTGGTGTGCTGAGGGCCGGGAATCGTGTCGACATCAAGAAGCTGGCATGACCTCGCCGGATTTTTCCACCGCCTCAGAATTCTGCAGCGCACAATCAGCGACGTTCAGAAAAGCGACGTTCAGAAAGATGAACGGCAAAATCCGTAAATTCGCCGCAACCAGACTGTAACTTGACCTTATATTCCCTTCTCAATAAAGTCCCTAAAGCCCGCAAGAACCTTAGTAAAAATATTATGTTAGCGCATCTGAACCAAACGCTTTCTGAGGCGTCTAAGTGAGATAGTGCCGAAGTCCAAATGTTTTGGAAGTGACCGGGAGATCCTCGAATGGTTAAACGCTACAATATCCTGACGCGCTGCCTCGCGTTGGTGGCTCTGTTCTTCGTCTATGTCGTCGGCACGTCCGCGATTCTGGTCGGTGCGACCACATCGTCGGCACAAGCCTGGGTCGCCCGCGGTGGCGGCAGAGGCTGGGGCGGAGGACGCGGCTACTATCGCGGCGGTGGCCGAGGTTGGGGACGCGGTTATGGCTATTACGGCGGCCCGGTCGTGGTTGCCCCCGGCCCGCGTTGCTGGTGGAATGGCTACGCTCGCGTCTGCCGTTGGTAGTTTAGGCTCGATCGTCTAAGCGCGATCGCTGAAAGTTTAAGGCGTGCCGGGCCACCGGCACGCCTTTTTATTTGGGCGGATGCTCTCTTCGAACAGATCCGGATTTCCCCCCGCAACAACCGCGCTGTAGGCCATCCGACTAGCTTGCCAGCCGCGGGATCAGCTTGAGCGCATTGCCGCGTTCGATCGACGCGATTTGTTCGTCGGTGAATACATCAGCCTCGCGCAATCCCTTCACGTGATCGATGCCGTTGCGATACGGAAAATCGGTGCCGAACACGATCTGCGATGGCGGAATGATCGCGGCCAAGGCCGACATCGCGCTTTTGTTCGAGGTCTGGGCGGTGTCGTAGTAGAAGCGCCTGAGCTCGGCCAGCGTGCCGTCCGGCACGGTTGGTTTCGTCTTCGGCTCCAGCAGGGGATTACGGACAAAGCGCTCGATCAGGAACGGCATGGTTCCGCCGGCATGCGAGAAGATCCAGCGGATGTCGCGAAACTTCTGCGCGTTGCCCGAAAAGACGATGTCGGCGATGGTCCGCGTCGTGTCGGTGCCGAACTCGATCATGACAGGCTGCTGCGTGGACACGAGATTGACGCAGCAATTGGCCGCGGTCGGATGGGTGTAGACCAGCGCCTTGCGGCGATTGAGTTCTTCCATCACCGGCAGGAACAGGGGATCGCCGAGCCATTTGTCGTTGTAGCTCGTCATCAACGCGATGCCGTCGGCCTTCAGCGTATCGAGCGCGTGTTCGATTTCGCGCAAACTGCCTTCGGCATCCCGGAGCGGCAGCATCGCAAAATTGCCGAACCGCCCGGGATAATCCGCGACCAGTTTGGCGGCATATTCATTGGACTCTCGGCACAGCCGCCGCGCCACGTCTGTTTTCACCGGGTTGATGCCGGGGGTGGTAACCGACAGCATCGCGGTGGCGGTGCCGGCCTTGTCCATGTCATCGAGCGATTTCTCGATGGTCCAGCTCCGCATCAGGCCTTCGCCGAACCCGAGGTCCTTTGACGCCGTGATGTAACTCGGCGGCGACAGATGATGATGGACGTCGATGCGAAACGGCTTTGCCTCCGGCGTGGCCTGCGCCACGGCGCGACCGCCACCCGTGGCCGTCGCCAGCGCCAGCGCGCCGGCACCGAGCATGAAGCCGCGCCGCGACGGCGCGGAAGATGACGGAATGTCCTGATCGCAGCAGAAACATCCCCGCAGCGCGGGCGCACGCATTTCCGTCATGCCGTTCTCTCCCTGATTTTGTTTTTGTTTATGTGCAGGCCCTAGCCGTCGAGAATCGCCACCGCCCGGGTCCAGCCCGCCGAGGCGCGCTCGATCTTCACCGGGAAGCACGACACCGTAAACCCGGTCGACGGCAGCTGCTCGAGATTGTGCAGCTTTTCGATGTGACAGTAGCCGATATGACGGCCGGCCTTGTGGCCTTCCCAGATCAGGCTGGCGTCATGGGTCTCGGCGTATTTCTTCGCGGTGTAGACGAACGGTGCGTCCCAGCTCCAGCCGTCGATGCCGGTCAGCCGCACGCCGCGCTCCAAAAGGTACATCGTCGCCTCGTAGCCCATGCCGCAGCCCGAGGTGACGTAGTCCTGCCTTCCGTATTTGACGCCAGCAGAGGTGTTGACCACCACGATTTCCAGCGGCGACAGCGTGTGCCCGATGCGCTTGAGTTCGGCTTCGACGTCCTTGGCGGTGGCGACATAGCCGTCCGGAAAATGCCGGAAGTCGAGTTTGACGCCGGGCTGCAGGCACCACTCCAGCGGCACTTCGTCGATGGTCCAGGAACGCTCGCCGCGGTTCATGGTGGGATGGAAGTGCCAGGGCGCATCCAGATGCGTGCCGTTATGGGTGGAGAGCTGCACCTGTTCGACCGCCCAGCCCTGCCCGTCAGGCAGATCCTCGGCTTTCAGTCCGTCGAAGAACTGCAGCATTCGCGGCAGGCCCTGCTGGTGATCGATGTACTGGATGGTCGGGTGTCCGCCCGGCGGATCGGCGGGCACGTCGTTTTGCAGGGGAACGGAGATGTCGATCAACTTGCGCGCCATGGCGTTTTCCTCGTTTCGTCTTGTTTTGATTGCCTGCCCTCGCGGGCGAAGATTTTAGCTCAGCTCACTCCCTGCGCTCGGTGCGTCATGTGCGTAAAAACGCTGGGAAAGGTTTGCCGCGCGAGTCGGAAAACTTCGACTCCGTCATGGTAAATAGACTCTTTCACTTTCATCAACATCTTGATTTCGAACTAGAATAAAATTGGCACGCAGGATGCAAATACCTTGTCGTGACCGTGCGGTCACGATGTTGCAACCTGTCACTTGGGACCACTGCCATGTTTATCAGCCTCCTAGAAGAGGTGGCTTCGTTTGCCGCTATCTTTCTGTTCGTCACGGCGCTCGCTTTTTTGTCGAACATTCTTTCGACGATCTAGCGTGACCGCGGCGCTCCGGGCGGTTCGGGGGGCTGAAAGCAACCCGGACGCCCGCGAAGAGATCGCTCGCATCCAATGCCCTAAGCCTGTTGCCGCTCGACCCGGTTCTTCAAAATTCCGATCTTCTCGACTTCAAGCTCGATGCTGTCGCCATCTTCAAGGTACCAGCCGAGTTCCAGTCCGCAACCGTTGCCGACGGTGCCCGAGCCGATGAACTCGCCGGGCATCAAGGTCTCGTCCTTGGTGACGTGGGCGATGATTTCCTCGAACGGGAACAGCATGCCGTCGGATACGCCTTGCGAGCGCATCTTGCCGTTCACCCGGACCTCCATCTTCAGTTTGTAGGGGTCGCCGATCTCGTCTGGCGTGACGATCCAGGGCCCCATCACATTGCCGCCGTCAAAGCTCTTGCCCTTGGCGGGGCCGAGCCGGCCTTCCATCTCGATCCTCTGGGCATCGCGGGCCGAGAAATCGTTGAAGATGGTATAGCCGAAGATGTGGTCTTTGGCCTTGGCGGCCGTGATATTGGCGCCCTTGTTCTTGGTAATGACGCCGTATTCGCATTCGTAATCCATCACCTGGCTGTAGCGCGGCCACTTGACGGTCGTATCGGTGCCGCGGACGCTGAAGCGGTTGGTGATGTAGTAGATCGGTTGCTTGCGATAGATCTCCGGCAATTCGCCGAGCGGTTCGGCGTTAAGCCGCGCCAGTTCCGCCATATCGTTGTTGGCGCGCGCCGCAAGCTTCAACTGCCCCCGCGGGGCCTGCAGGATATGCAACGGGAACGACATGCCGTCCCGCATCTGCCGCGGCTCAGGGATCGGCGCGAGGATGTCGGCGCCATCAACAGACACCGACAGGGACTCGTCTTTGCCGTGCTTGTCGAACACCTTCGCGGCCTGTTCGAGCGCGGCGTCGCCGGCATCGATCAGGGCCAGCATCGAAGCGAAGGCCGGATTGGCGCCGCTATCGCGGCTGGCGGCGGCGGCAAGATCGAACAGGCGACCATCGCCGGAATGCACGATGGCGACCTTGTCCTGACTGCCGGATTTGAATGTTGCGAGTTTCATCTGATCACCCCTTGCTTTCGGATGAGATATATGATCAAAGAAAATATCGATAATCAAGCATTAAAAATGTAAACGGGGAAACCGCAGTGAAAAAGATCATCGCGACGTTTGCCATCAGCATGGCGCTGACGGGCGCTGCCCTGGCGCAAGCCAAGATCCAGGTCGGCTGCACCGCGACGTCGGATTGCGCCTCCGCCATGGTCGCGGTCGACGAAGGCATCTTCAAGAAACACGGGCTCGAGGTTGAGATGACGCCGATCGGCATCAACTCGAACATTCCGGCGGCAATCCTGTCGAACTCGATCCAGATCGGCGGGCCGACCTCGACCGTATTCCTGCAGGCCGTCGACGGCGGGCTGGACCTCGTCGGCATCGCCGGCGCCTCGGTGATGAATCCGGTGTCGAACGGCAACATCACTGCCTTCGTCCGCAACGGCATCACCATCAAGGAGCCAAAGGATTTCGTCGGCAAGAAGGTCGGTGCGCCCGGCCTCAATGCCTTCCTGCATGTGCTGTTCGTGAAATGGCTGGTCGAAAAGGGCGTTGATCCCAGGAGCGTCAATTTCGTCGAGGTCACCTTCCCGACCATGTCCGACATCATCAAGTCCGGCGGCGTCGATGCGGTGCTGACGGCCGAACCGTTCGTGACGCGCATGACCAATGCGGGCCTAGGCTCGGTCGGCGCGCGCTACGCGGTCGAACTGGCGCGGACCGATCCGATCATCTTCTATGCGGCCTCGCGCGAATGGGCCGACAAGAACGCGGGGGCGATCAAGAAATTCCGCGACGCGATCGCCGAATCTGCCGAAATCGTCAACAACGATCGCGAAAAGGCCTCCGCCTCGATTTCCAAGTTCACCAAGCAGGCGATCGAGCTGGTCAAGGCGACGCCGCCGAACCGTTCCGAACCGGCGCTGAAGCCCGAGCAGCTCGGATGGTGGATCGAGGTGATGTCGTCGCAGAAGATGTTGCAATCCAAACTCGAACCCAACAAGCTTGTCCTGAAATGAGGGTCTGGCAATGCCGGCTGACGAGCGCACTGCGAGCCGACCGGTGATCGAAGCCGCGACCTTGAGCGAGCGCGCCGCAACGCTGGTCGAGCAGGACATTCTCGCCGGCTTGCTCGCGCCGGGATCCCGGCTCGGCATCGTCGATCTGGTGCAGCGCTACGAGATCGGCGCGACGCCGCTGCGCGAGGGCCTGTCTCGGCTGATGTCGCGTGGGCTGATCATCGGCACCGGACAGCGCGGCTTTCGCGTCGCCGATATCAGCCGCGAGGACCTGCTCGACATTACCCTGATGCGCACCGCGATCGAGATCGAGGCGATCCGGCTCGCGATCAATAACGGTGACGATGCCTGGGAAGCCGGCATCGTCAGCGCGCTGCACCAGATGCGCCGCCACATCGAGCGGACCGGCGACGAATTCCGCGAGGGCGCGGAGGATTTCGACCGCCTGCACAAGGGCTTTCACACGGCGTTGCTGGCCGCCTGCGGCTCCAAACGCCTGCTGGCCGCTCATTCCGATCTCTACGACCAGGCCTATCGCTACCGCCGCGTGATGATGCGCTCGTTCGACAGCGGCAAGAAATTCGTCCGCGCCCACCAGTTGCTCGCCGACCGCGTCATCGGACGTGACGTTCCGGGCTCGCAGGCGATGCTGTCAGCACATCTGCGTTCGACCATGGACATCGTTTATCCCAGCGGCAACGGGAGCTGACGTCATGAAAGCCCAAACCATGGCGAACGCCCAGATGCGGCTCGATCCCGTCCCCGGCGCTCCCGCGCCGCAGATCGCGTTTACCGATGCGACGCTCGAGCTTGGCGGCAAGACCATCATCGAGAATCTGAGCCTCGGCGTCCAACCCGGCGAATTCCTTTGCATTGTCGGCGCGTCGGGCTGCGGCAAGACCACGGCGCTGCGGCTGGCGGCGGGGCTCTATCAGCCGACAAGCGGCAAGGTGACGTTCGACGGCCAGCCGATGCGCGAGCCACGCCGCGAGATCGCGATCGTGTTTCAGGACTACGGCAAGGCGCTGCTGCCGTGGCGCACCGCCGCCGGCAACGTCTCGCTGGCGTTGGAGGCCGCAGGCATGCCCGCCGCCGAGCGCCCTGCCCGGATCGAGGAATTGCTGCGCACCGTCGGCCTGCCCGGCCACGCCGGCAAATATCCGGCCGAGATGTCCGGCGGCATGCAGCAGCGCCTGCAGATCGCCCGCTGCCTGGCGCAGGAACCGAAGACGCTTTTGATGGACGAGCCGTTCGGCGCGCTGGATGCGATGACGCGGCAGGGATTGCAGGACGAAGTGCTGTCGCTGGTGGCGGCGAGCGGCGCCACCGTCATCTTCGTGACCCATGACCTCGACGAGGCGATCTACCTCGGCGACCGCGTCATCGGCCTGTTGCCGCATCCCGGCCGGATCGGCATCGAACTGCCGGTCAACCTGCCGCGCCCGCGCGACCAGTTGTCGACCCGCGAGCATCCGGAATTTTTGCGGCTGCGGCGGCAATTGTTCGACTTCATCAAGGCAACCGAACAGTGAGCCGAGACTCGGCAAAGGCGCTGGTGCTGCCGGTCGCGGTGCTGGTGGCGTTCGAGGTCTGGGCGCGCGCCACACATCTGCAAAGCGACAGCCTCGCCCCGCCAAGCCAGATCATGCTGGCGCTCGCCGAGGCCTTTGCCGATTTCTCAATCCTGACCGCCACGCGCGACACGTTGTTTGCAGCCTTCGCAGGCCTTGCGATCGGCAGCATCATCGGTCTGGCGCTCGGGATCGCCTTCGGGCTTTCCAACACGCTCAACCGCCTGATGGAAGTGACGGTCGAGGCGATCCGGCCGATCCCCTCCATTGCCCTGCTGCCGATCGCGCTGATCGCGCTCGGCTTCGGCTACCGCATGGAAATCGTCATCGTTGCCTTTGCCTGCGTCTGGCCGATCCTGATCCTGAGCCGCGCCGCCGTGTGCAGCATCGAGCCGCGGCTGATGGAGGTTGCGCGTGCGCTGCGACTGCCGCCGGCGCAGCGGGTCTGGAAGATCATCATCCCCGCCGCCCTGCCGCGCATCTTCGTGGCGTTCCGGCTGGCGGCCGGCATCGCGCTGATCGTTGCCGTCACCGTCGAAATCGCGATCAATCCGATCGGCCTCGGCGCCGGCATCATGCTGGCGCAGCAGGCGCTGCGCGCCGACCTGATGCTGGCCTATCTGGTCTGGATCGGCGCGATCGGCTACGCGCTCAATATCCTGCTGGTGGTGGCGCAGCGCCGCCTGTTCGGCCGTGCCGCGTTGAGCGGAGACAGCGCATGAAATCGACCGCTCTTCTCTGGCGCCTGGCGAGTTTTGCGGTGGCCGCCGGCTTCATTGCGCTCTGGCAACTGATCGCCAGCCTGAAACTGGTGTCGCCGGTATTCCTGCCCGGGCCCGACCGCGCCTGGGCCTCGCTGGTACGCGGATTGTCGACCGGAGACCTCGCAACCAAGCTCGCGGGCACGATCGAACACATGGCCTATGGCTGGCTCGCCGCGTCCATTGCCGGCATCGCTCTCGGCGCCCTGATCGGATCGTCGCCGAAGATGCGGACCTATGTGGCGCCGTCGCTGGAGTTTTTACGGCCGCTGCCGGTCTCGGCGATCATCCCGGTTGCGATCGCGATGCTCGGGCTGACCCAGGCGATGGCGCTGTTCGTGATTTCGTTCGGCGCGATCTGGCCGATCATGCTGGCGACCATTCATGGCTTCGCCGCGGTGGAACCGCGCCTCTACGAAGTCGCGCGGTCGCTGCAGATGTCAAAGCTCGCGGTGATCTTCAAGATCGCGTTGCCCTCGGCGAGCCCAGACATTCTCGCCGGCATGCGCCTCAGCCTGACAGTGGCGCTGATCCTGGCCGTGGTCTGCGAAATCCTGGCCGGCCTCGACGGGCTCGGCCACTGGGTGCTGCTCTCGGCGCGGGCCTTTCGCTCCGCCGACCTGTTCGCCGGCGTTATCCTGCTCGGCGTCACCGGTTACGTCACGTCGGTGGCGATGTCGTTCGCGGAGCACCGGCTGTTGGCGTGGCAGTCCTCTCAGCGCTGAAGACTCAGGGCTGCGAAGCGCTTTCCGGCACGGTCGAGGGGTCGACGTCCACGCCCAGCCGCTCCGGCACGCGTTGCAGCCACGCAAGCCGCCGCTTGCCCACACCCGCAAGATCGCCGCGCACCAGTCCGATCGAGCGGCCGAGCGCACCGAGGCTGAAGGTCATGAGCACCTCGTGATGCCGCATGCCCTTGCCGCCCTTGACCAGCCCGAGATCGCGGATGATGCAATACGTCCCGCTGCTCATGCGGGAAAGTTTTGCATCCTTGAAATGATTGCGCACGCGCGACAACATCCGCGCAGCATGCACCGCCCGACGATTCCGTCAATCTTGACGGACGGCGAATCGACCCAACCGAAATGTGGCGCCGCGATCTGCGCGATCAATCGCGTCGCGACTGCTGCCGGCTAGGCGACGAGCCTGATATGCGTGGGCCTACGACCGGGCTGAATGGACGCGCGCTCCATCACCGCGCGGCGCTCGTCGAGGCGCGTGTCGGAGACGCACTCGCTCTCCGCGAAGCATTGAAGGATCTGAATCCGGATTTCCTCAGCGAGCGGGCCTTCGACCCGGCGCATCCGATTCCAGAGCCGAACGATTTCCCGTTGTTTTTCGACGTCCATTGGCCACCTCCGAGAGAATGACCAATGAGAACATATCAAGAACAAATTTGCAAGCCGATTTGCGTGCGCTGTCCAGAGGCCGTGTAACGCAGACGTCGGACCAACGGCACGGCCGCATATGTCTCGCCGTTGACTTCGGTCTGAACCGTGCCGACGAGAGCGTCGGTCAATTACGTTGCCCGGCTTCATCGATGAAGTCTTGTAGCTCTTCAGAAAATCGAACCGTCTGCTTTTTGTCCAGCGCAAGCGACGCGGCAGGTTGAAAGGGGTGCGAGGCCACAACGGAAAACCCGCCCTTATTCGGAAAAAATTTCGCTTTCCACGGCGCAATGGTCCCGCACACGTCGGCTGCGGGCGGAAAGCCACTCTCCAGCAAACTGGCAATCTGAATTTTGAACTCAATAGCATCGTCGAAAGATAGCGGGATCTTTTGGCCGCCGACTTCCAGCGTAATACGACAATCACGTTGAAGCTTTTCGAGTTTGGTGACCCAGCTATACAGCTCTTCCTTCATGACAGGCTATGAGCAGCAGCAAGAGCGGGCCGAACATCAAATTGAAGTTGGTCCGCATCGGGGCTCGACGCCGCGGCAAAGGCGATGACTGCGGTATTGTATCCCTTCGTGGGGATATAGCGTTCTGCCATGATGATGGGTGCCAGCTGTCTCTCGGCGCTCAAGGCGCGCACTTGACTCGCAGGTTGGGTGAATCGTGTCAAATCGAGCCGGCCTCGCTCGCGGCGCGCAAGCATACCCGCCAACGTGAGTTTTTCATTTATCGAGGAAGTGCGTACCTGACGGTCATGCCCGCCTGATTATTCGCGGCAACCAGCACCACGTCGCCAATGCCCATTTCAGACCGCATGGCCAAACGGCAGGTCATCAACCCATCATTCGGATTTGGCAAGTTCCCGACGGAGGCGTGGAGATCGCTCACGTTAATGAGGACGTGGTTAGCACCCCGCAACGATGCCCTACCCAGTTGGGCCTGCAGCTCTCGCCGGAAGTGGTCATGCATCAGCATGGCGGCGGTCTAGCACGCTTCTGAGGCCGCCTTTGAACCTTTGGCCTTAACCTTCCGACATACTTAAGCTGGTGGATTATGAGGGACCAGTGATTAGCGCAACGTCGCCGAGCATCATTCAGCTCTGGCGGCGTTGTTGTTGGTACCGAGGAAGTCCTGTTCTCTTTTCATGCAATTGCCTGCATAGTGGCACATGGCAAAAGCAAAAGTGACCTTTAAGACCCTCCGGATCGCAGACGATAACTGGACTATCCAGGCGGACTATCCGGAAACCGAACAACGCGAAATTGTAGGCCTGACCAGCAAGGCGGATGCGGACGACTGGATGAACGGAAACCGCAAGGTCGCTTGGCTCCGCTCACAGGGCTACGCCAAATGACCCGATAGCTTCCAGCGGCTGGTCCTTCGGCTTTGCCGATGCTGGCACCGTCCCACCCGGTCTGGGTTAAACCCCCGTCCTGATACTGCCCCGGCCTGCCCAGGCGCGGCCATCGGCCGGTCGTCAAATTTAAGTAGACAATACAATAGGTTGATTGGTCGGGGCAGCTGGATTCGAACCAACGACCTGCAGTACCCAAAACTGCCGCGCTACCAGGCTGCGCTATACCCCGATCTGTTGGGAAATGCGTCGATACACGCATAAACCGCCGCCAGCAAGGCGCCGGACGGTTTCGCTCAGTGCTTGGCAAACAGCGGGTGCGCCACCCGGTCGCCGGGCTGGATGCCGTATTTCTGCGCCGTGCCCGCGATCACCTCCAGCACGCCCTTGGCAAGCCCGCCGGACGAGATGATCGCGGTCGAGAGCGGTTCGGTATTCTCGGCAATCCGCAGGATCCGGCCGTCGGCGCGGATGAAAATCATGTCGAGCGAGATGTAGGTGTTCTTCATCCACATCGAGACCTGCTGCTCCGGCGAAAAGTCGAACAGCATGCCTTTACCGTCGGCCAGTTCCTTGCGGTACATCAGCCCGGTGGTCTTCTCCTCCTCGGTTGTCGCCATCTCGACCGAGAACACCTGCACGCCCGACTTGGTGACGATCTCGAGCGGCGCAAAGCTCGCCGCCTGCGCCACGGGACTGGTGCAAAGGACGGCGGCCACACCGATCGCCGCGAGCAGTGACATGATCGGCCGGCTGCGGCCGAACGCGTTGACGATAGAAGCGAATTTCATGGAGCACTCACGCCGGACGTTGAACATTTCCGGCAGACCCTAACCTGATGACGGCCAAAAACGCCAGAGGCCGCTGGGAACACCCGCGGCCTCCAACTCACGATCTCGTCAGGTGATGGACGGTCAGAGCGTTTTCCAGCGAAGTGGAAACCGGTTCGCGTCAAGAAAACGCGTCAAAACAAAAAGCTAATGCGACGACAGCGCCGACGGCCCGGTCTCGGGATGGATCTCGGCCGCCATCATGCCCTTGGACCCCGGCCCGAACCGCACCAGCACATACTGGCCCGGACGCAGCTCGGTCATGCCGAAGCGGCGCAGCGTCTCCATATGCACGAAGATGTCGGGCGTGCCCTCGCCGCAGGTGAGGAAGCCAAACCCGCGCAGCCGGTTGAACCACTTGACCTGCGCCCGCTCGAGGCCGCTGGTCGGGGTGACACTGACATGGGTCCGTGGCGGCAGCATCTGTGCCGGATGGATCGCGGTGGACTCATCCATCGAAACGATCCGGAACGCCTGATAGCCCTTCTGGCGCTGCACGCATTCGACCACCAGCCGCGCACCTTCATAGGCGGTCTGAAAGCCATCGCGCCTCAGCACGGTGACGTGCAGAAGCACGTCGGGCCAACCGTTGTCGGGCACGATGAAGCCGTAGCCCTTCGAGGCATCGAACCATTTGATGACGCCCGAGATTTCGACAAGGTTGGCTGCCGCATCGCCAAGCCCGGACAATGCGTCCAAGGCCGCGTCGCGCTCCGCGCTGGCAGAGTATTCAACTGGTCCAAGCCTTTGCCCTGTCCCGCCTGACGGCGGCCCCCCGAGCTTCTTGGACTCAAATCCGTCCGACCCCATGACCCCGGACCCCACACATTAAAAAAAAATACGGTTCGCCACCGCCGTGACGGAACCGGAACACGCGCCCATCCATGACCACTCATGACAACGCCGCGCGAATCTCTTGACTCAAAAGATAACACTCCCGCTTGCGGCGCATAGCTAAAAAACAAATCAGACGGGAACTATGAACAGGCTTGCACAGCCACGAATCAATTTCAGATCAATTGCCCACGAACGGTCCGAGCGTCTCCCCGATGTCGTAGCGGATCACCAGATCGGCGACATCGTCCTGTTCGGTCGGCTCATTGTTGATGATGACGAGCTTCGCACCGCAGTTTTTGGCCATCAGCGGAAAGCCCGCGGCGGGCCACACCACCAGCGACGATCCGATTGCCAGGAACAGGTCGCATTGCTGCGCGAGTTCCGTGGCGCGACGCATCTGGTCTTCCGGCATCGCTTGTCCGAACGAGATGGTCGCGGTCTTCACCGGCTCATCACACACCGTGCAGTCCGGCGCGCCGTTCTCATCGAAGCGCGCCTTAACCCAAGCAAGATCATAGGCATGACCGCAACCGATGCAGCGGGCATAGGTGGTGTTGCCATGCAATTCGACCACGTCGCCAGCCTTGAAGCCTGACATCTGATGCAGGTTGTCAATGTTCTGGGTGATGATCGCGGGAATCTTGCCGGCCTTGTAGAGCGACGCCAGCGCGCGATGACCGCGGCCGGGCCGCGCTGCCGCAAAGGTCGGCTCCATCGCAAAGCGACGTCGCCATGACTCGTCGCGCGCATCCGGGCTCGAGACGAATTCGTCGAACGCGATCGGGCGGTTACGGGTCCACAGCCCGCCCGGCGAGCGGAAATCGGGAATGCCGCATTCGGTCGAGATGCCGGCGCCGGTGAACGGAACGATCGAGGACGCCTCGGCAATCATGTTGCCGAGCGTTTCGACGCCGTTGCGCAGATCCGGAGCGATCACTGGGATACCCGCCCTTGCAAGATAGCGTTTTCAAGCGACGTGCGGTGCGGTTCGCTTGAAGAAAACGATCAAAGGCAAAAGATAGAGCCTTCGGTTCTGGTTTACCAGAACAGAAGGCTGGGCCGACGATAGCATGGCCGTTTGGATCGGACGCAACGGCCCGTCGGCGCCGAATGTCGACGCATTATCAAGCCGATCCGATCACGCGGCCGCTAATGCCGCCTTGGCGACCGGCTCCTTCGGCTCGCGCGCTTCTTCCGTCTTCTTGACCTTGGCGACGGGCGCGGCGGCTTCCGACTTCTTCACCGGCTTGCCGTACTGGGCGAGCTTTTCCAGCTCGGCTTCGAGTTCGGCGCGGCGCGCGGCGACCTTCTCGAATAGTTTGTCGGTGGCGTGCTCTCGCAAGCCAGCGAGTTCTTCGATGCTCAGTGAATCCAGATCGATCTTTGCCATTGGAACCTCCCGTTTCAAGTTCGCTACCGGGAAGGCATGCCTGCGACAAGAATGCCGCTGGCCTTATCCACCGGCTTCGTTGTGCAAAGCTGCGCGATCACAATCCCGCAACGCCGTTTCCCAATTCGCGCCCCATTCGCGACCGCCAATGACTGGGGACACGAATCAAGAAACGGGATGGGCGATGACGGAACAGGAAGAACGGCTGGCGCGTGAGCGCGCGGAAATTGCGGCGCGCGTGGCAAGCTTCAAGGAAACCCAACAGAAATTCGAACGGGAGCGCGAGGAATATTACGCGACGACCCTGGGCAAGGCGTGGAGCGGCTTCAACCGTCCCTCGTTCTGGACCTGAGCAGGCTCGCATCGCGACAAAAAAGCCCGGAGCAAAGCTCCGGGCCTTTCACGTCACCAGTGGCGATAGTAGTAGCGGTGCCGGTAATACGGCCCGCCGTAGTAGGCATAGGGTCCGGGTCCATAGTAGGCCGGCCCGTAATAGCGGGGACCGTAATAACCATAGCCGGGCCCATATCCGTAATACGGACCGTAGGCGCCGGCGACCCCGGCGGCGATCGCGCCCGCAGCCAGACCGAACGCGAGGCCCGGGCCGATACCGCGCGCCTGTGCCGGCGCAGCGATGGTGGTGGCGCCCACCGTGGCGACCACAGCCAGGATGGCAAGTGCCCTTTTCATTTGCACCTCCTTGCATTGTCGTGGGGAGATAACGCTGGCGCTTTGCGTTAGTTGCAGGGCGCGCCCCGCAGATAGAGGGAACCGGCGGCGGACCACGGGCAAAAAAATCTTGAAACAGCGGGGAACGCAACCGCAGGTCCTGCGTTCTCTTCTCAAGTGCAGCAACCTTGCGAGAGGTGAAAGCATGAAAGACCCCGTCGGATATCTTCGGATTCCGGCGGGGTTTTCATGCGCGATTGGCGCGCGAAAGTTCCGGGCCGATCTTGTTGCGCGAGCCGCCACCGCAGCGCGGAACGAACGGCGGCCTTAGGGATTCTCTTCCCGGGAGATCGCTGATGCCGCCATGGATGGAAATTCTGCTCAACCTGATCGGCTATGGCGGGTTCATCGCCATCGCGAAATATCACAAGCCTTCAGGTCAAAACGCGAGGGAGCGCTAGGCGCGTCGGGCTTCAGTTCGCCCGGTGCGGCTCACCGGCGGTGCGCACCAGCCGGTCGGCCTTGACCAGCACATGCCCGTTATCCGGCTGCGGCCGCAGCGAAAAGCTGATGACGACGAAGGTCAGGCAAAACAGCACGCCAACCACCATCACGCGGCGGTGGGTCGGTTGATCGGCATTGTGGAACGAAGGGACCATGGCTGTTTTCCTCAAGCCATCCCTACGCCAAACGCCAACACGCACAACGCGAATTGGGTCTTAACCTAACTGAATAGGGTTATCCGAAACCTTGAGCGGAAGCGTTAGCTCTCCACAGCCGCGCTTCACTTATCCGCAGCAAATCCACAGCGTGTACATCGCAAATTCCCTCGCCGTCCCCAACGCTTGCTGCGCAGCGATCCACAGTATCCACAGGCACTGCGCCTGCCCGCTTCAGGCATCCGCAAGCCGCTTCAAGGTGGCGTGGAAACTGAGGCTGCGTTGGCCTACCAGAACCGTGCCGAATGCCTCCGCCGCGTCGTCGGTAAAGGTCCCGGAAAATCCGCTGGCGACCGCCTCGCCGGCAAACAGCGGACGAACGAACGGGTCGGCAAAACTCGTATGCTGATCGGTGCTCAACTGGCCCTTCCAGGTGCCGTTACCGACCGTGTAGGAGCCGATCGACCAGAAGTGCGGCCCGCCGCCGAGCAGCACGCCGTCGCGCAGGATCAGGACGCCGCTGTCGCGGCCCTTCACCCCGTCGAGCATATGCATGTGGATCGAATAGAGCCCGTTCTTCATCGCTTAACGTTTCCTCGGCCAAGCCCGAGTTTAGCGCAATGCAACGGGCCAGATCGATGGAATTGCTGATGTGACGCGCGACGCGGTTTGCCGCATCCTGGGCTGATACGGCAAGCCAGACTCCTTTTGTTCCTGGGGAACGAACAGGGGGTGCGTTTTCCGTCCCCCATATGCACTTAACAAGGCGTTACGCTTCCTGCTCCATCGTAACGGCAACGTCGGCGTTGGCCGAAAGCCGAACCTTGTTGCCCTCGATGTCGGCGACCAGGCTGCCGTCGATGAAATGATGATGGCCCTTGTGATGGCCTTCCCCGCTGTCCTTTTTGGTCAGCTTGATCCGGCCGCCCTCGACCTTGTCCACGGTGCCGACCGGCACGCCATCGGCCCCGATCACCTGCATATGCTCCTTGACGCCGCTGATGCCTGCCATTTGCTGTTCCTTTGCTGCTGGGAACACTTAACGCGCTGGATCGCCAAGAGTTCATCGCCAAGAGCTCATCGCCGAGGGTTCAGGGCCCGATCCACCCCGAACACGAATTCGAGACCAGCTCAGCCGGTTCGAACCTTTTGGGGGCGGTCGGTACATATCTCTGAAAGGTGCTGCCATGACCCAAGCCGATCACTACCGCGACCAGTCCAACCGGGCCA
Source organism: Afipia sp. GAS231 (assembly GCF_900103365.1). Lineage (NCBI taxonomy): Bacteria > Pseudomonadati > Pseudomonadota > Alphaproteobacteria > Hyphomicrobiales > Nitrobacteraceae > Afipia > Afipia sp. GAS231. Next base: position 7,340,050 of record NZ_LT629703.1, on the reverse strand, counting down.
AACGCCTCGCAAAAGCCGTCAAGGATCCCGAAGCTTCCCAGAAGCTCAACGAGATGGCCGAGGAATTCCGCCTCTACGCCGAGCGTCTGGAACAGACACACTGACGCTTCACACCGCGCCTCGCGCGGACGACTGGCACGCGTGCCCTTCCGGTGCCGCCAGCTTCGGAGCGGGCGTTTTAAGCTTCCGTTTACCGCGTGTTATTGAAACGGCCCGCCGTTAACCCAACCTCTTTACAAAGCGTAAATGGCCGCCTGACAGATTTTCGTCAGGAGGTTACTCCCATGGTCATTTATCCCGTACCTGTTGAAGTGACACAGGCAAGAATTCAGCTCCTGGTCGACCAGACCGCCAAGGCGCCGCCAAGAACCATCAACGACGATCTGAACGCGGTCTACCAAGCCAAGGCGGTCGCCGAGGAAGCGGCGCTGCAGGAAGCCAGGACCGAAGAAACGTCCATGGTGGACGTCAAGGTCTAGCGACCAAAAGCCCAAACGAGAGCGCGACACCGGAGCGAAGACGATCGCTAGCCCGATCGTTCGCACGCGCCATTGAGGTGATTTGCGTCACGCACGCCGGCCGGGACCGCTGCTAGCGTCGTCCCATGATGACGCTTCAAGCCATCGCAATCTGGCTCGTTCAGGCCCTGCTTTTTCTCGTCGGTATTGGTACCGCGGGACTGGCAGCCCATCTGGGCGGCCCCCTCATCGCCGGCGCTTTCAACGTCGACGATTTGATCCCCAGCGCCATCATCTTCTTTGCCGTGGCGGCCGCGCTCGGCTGGATCGGAAACAAGTTCTGGCCCGAGGACTGGCTCTACAATCCCTTCCTCTAGACGGGATGAGCACCGCCGAACCAGTTATCTCGCAATCTCTTCGGTGCGATAGATCTTCGTTCCCGATGTCTCGACGATCCGGCCTTTCAGCGATTTCACGAACGCCTTCGATCCCTCGACCGCGAAATGGGTCCGCAACGCGGCTTCATCCGCCCATTGCTCGAAGAAGAACAGCCGCATCGGGTTCTGGCAGTCGACATGCACGTCGTGCGAGATACAGCCGGGCTCCTGGCGCGAGCGCTCGACGTGCTCGATGCAGGAGCGAAGCACCTCGTCGAAGCAATCCGCGCGCGCCAAAATACTGCCGGTAACCAGAATCATGCCGTTGCCCCCTGCTCGCGCGACAGCCGACCGCGACCGACCGGCAAAGCACGCAACGACTGTTAGGGCATCAAGCGCGGCACGACAACCGACGCCGCCAACACCAGACCCAATTTGCGCAGGGCCTTCTGCCACTACAATTTTACGCATTTGATTTTATATACGGCAACTTGGGCGTGCGACAACGCTCGCGCCTCGTTCGGGAGAGAAATAAATGCTTCGGAAGTTTCTGCGCGATGAGAACGGCGCCACCGCCATCGAATACAGCCTCATCGCCGCGCTTATCGCGTTGGCCATCATCGCCGCGGTCGGACAGACCGGCCAGGGACTCGTCGCACTATTCCAGAGCCTGATCCCCGCGCTGACGCTCACTTAGGCGCTACCCGAAACGCGTAACGGCCATATGCCGACGCGCGCTTTCGTCAGTGCATCAAGCGCGGCACGACAACGGATAACGCCAGCAGCACGCCGAGGCAGCTCACGACGGACATTTTCATCCGCACCGTCCGTGCGTCGGTCATCGGGAGCGCGAAAAAGAACGTCATCACAACGACGATCAGGCCATCGATCAGGTACATGTTTGATCCCTCCGTTTGATCGAGATTTAACGGAGGGCGCGCGCCGAATATGTGTTCGTGGTCACGCTGCCGAAGCGACGCTGCGGCGCGTATCTGTTCGGTCCCCCAACGGTCAGCGCCGCGCGTAGCGCGGCTTGCGGAGATCCGGCAGACCGATCGGTGTCAGGTCTCCCAGAGTCCTGCGCTCAGCCACCAGTTGGGCCAACTCGGCACGCAGCAGCATCAGCCTGGTCGAGGTCGCGACGCAGTCCAGGCCGTCGCCGATTTCCTTGCGCATGGCGCGCTCGGTCTCGCGCATTTCCAATCTCAAGGCACTGATTTTCTTACGGATTTTATTAACTCTGTTGTCCATGGCGCGACCTCTTGCGGTTGTCACGCAAAGAGAACGAATATAGAACATAATTGCAAGTGGCAGTTTTGCCGAAATGGAGGTTTCGATGACGTATGACCGCTATCCCGATCGCCTGCAGGGCCCGATGAGCCATGGCCAGGCCTCTACCCTACGCTCGCTGTCGATCGAGGCGTACCAGCCCAAGCAGTTTGCGGAGGATCTGACGGCCGAGGAAGCCGCCAGACGGATCGACGCGCTGCGGCAGGAGATCGAACTGGCGAACTCGTTCTGACGGCCCCGTCCTCGGAGCCGTCAGAGCGCATCCATCCCTGATGGAGCGCCGAAGTTGAGCGTTGGCTTAGCGCTCGGCCCGCCTCAGAGCGGATCGGCGCCGAACCGGTTGGGGCCGGCTGTACCGCGCTGGCAAGCCCAATAGATCAGGACGAGCGTACCGATGATCGTGAACGCGAGCAGCACCCACCAGAACGTCCGATCGATATCGTGCAGGCGGCGGGCGCTGACGGCAAGGCCCGGCAGAAACAACCCCAGCCCGACAATGCCACCAACAAATCCGAGGCCGAGCGTCGCATCGATGATGTTGGCGACAATGCTCGCGATGATGACGAACAGCGTCCAGTACCAATATTCGGACCGGCAGGCGCGGCCGCCGAATTGAACATACTTGCTAAAGCCCGACGAAATCGCCTCTGCAAAATTCATGTGATGCTCCCCCCGTGTCTGACGCGAGATTTCAACCTCGGGATTAGGTCACAATATCCGGTGCTTTTCCAGCTTGGCGTTGGCACCTCGAGGCTCGCGAAGTGTTGAATTTCCGAACGACGCAAGGGGCCATCGTGCCGCCCATACCCCTGCCCCATGGTGCAATTTGCTGCTATTGAAGCCCCGTCACGCCGAAATGGCCAACAACCTCACGACGTTCCCAGGGAGCCAAGAAACATGCGTTATCTCCACACCATGCTGCGCGTCCGCAATCTCGATGCCGCGATGAAGTTTTATCGCGACGCGATGGGGCTGAAGGAAGTACGCCGGGTCGACAACGAAAAGGGCCGCTTCACGCTGGTGTTCCTGTGCGCCGCCGAGGACGAGGGCCTGTTCAAGGCCGCCCCGCAGAACCGCGGCGCGCCGCTGGTCGAGCTCACCTACAACTGGGACGAGGAGAAATACGGCGAGGACCGCTATTTCGGCCACCTCGCTTATGAGGTCGACGACATCTATGCGACCTGCGATCGCCTGATGAAGGCCGGCGTCACCATCAACCGCCCGCCGCGCGACGGCAACATGGCGTTCGTCCGCTCGCCGGACCTGCATTCGATCGAGCTGTTGCAGAAGGGCGAGCCGAAGCCGCCGGCCGAGCCGTGGGCATCGATGCCGAACACCGGCCACTGGTAAGCCCGGTACGAATTCGTCGTGCACATTCCGAAACTATAAAGCGCGCGCCACGCGGAGATTCCGGTTTCCATCCGGGAACGGTATCGTCCTTCAAAAGTTCTCCTCTTGATTACATCTTGAGGAGGCTGCGATGGGACGAGGAATTTTACTTTGGTTGTTGGGTGTGCCTATCCCGGTGATCATCCTGCTGTGGTTGTTCTTCGGCCGCTGAGCGGTCGAGTCAACCTGCCACTTACGAAAGATCAGGCTCTGCCGTTACCGCGGCGGGCCTGATTTTTTTTGTTGGGCATGCCTCATCTGAACGCGCGCTTTTTCGCTGATCTTCGGCTATCAACGCTGCAAGAAGATCAACGGGAGCGACAACGCGTGGCCGACAACAACAAACAACAACTGACCATCTGGGGCCGGGCCAATTCGGTCAACGTTCAAAAAGTGCTGTGGTGCTTGCGCGAGCTCGATCTCGGCTACGACCGGATCGATGCCGGTCTCCATTTCGGCAAGAACAACGAGCCGCCTTATCTGGCGATGAATCCGAACGGCCGGGTGCCGACGCTGGTCGACGGCGACTTCGTCCTGTGGGAATCCAATTCGGTGATGCGCTATCTGTGCATGGCCTACGGCCAGAATTCGCCGATCTATCCAAAGGAGCCGAAAGTGCGCGCCGGCGTCGACCGCTGGCTCGACTGGACGCTGTCGACGCTGCAGCCGGTCGACCGGCCGGTGTTCTGGGCGCTGGTGCGCACCCCGCCCGAAAAGCGCGACATGGTCGCGATTCAAAAGGATGCCGACGCCGAAGGCGTGGTGTGGCGGGTCGTCGAGGCGCAATTGGCGACACGGCGCTTCATCGAAGGCGATCAGTTCACGATCGCCGATATCGCACTCGGCGCCTACGCAAGACGCTGGCTCGGCGTCGAAGGCGTTACCAAGCCTGACCTGCCGAACCTGGAACGCTGGTTCGCGCAGTTCGCGGACCGGCCCGGCTTCGTCCAGTTCATCGCGCCGCCGATGACATGAGCTAAACTTACGAGATCGACAGTCAGCGCGCGCCCCTATAGGCGCTCGCCCCGGCGCTGACGGCACCACCGATCTTCACGCAGGTATCGGAGCCTTCGACCCTGACGAAGCCGGCGCCAAACGCCGCGCATGAATGGGCCGAAGTTGCGCCCTTCACCGGCAGCAACTTGCCCGGCTTCGCGGTGTTCTCGGATTTTGGAAAAGCCGGCTGTTCGGCCAGTGCGGTCAGCGCTGGCAAGGTCGCCACAACGATCGCAAGCAGGAATTTTCGCATCCCGTCTTTTATCGCCTGCCGTCTTGCAACGCTAGCGGACGAACTTGACGCCGACGGATTTGCCGCGGCGCCAGACCACCTCGCAGGGCCGTCCGGTTCGCGCATCGCGCGAAAACGCCAGCCGCAATTTAGCCGGCAGCGTGTTGGAATCGTCGATCGTGACCTTCGCGCCGGAGATGGAAAGATCCTGCACGACGCATTGGCGCGCCGCGAAGCCGCCTTCGAGCGTGATCCAGCCGGCTTGGCTCACTGATTTGCGCGCCGCGCGCTTCTTGTCGCTACCCAAGGCCATGTCAGAAGTTCCCCTGCTCACAGGCCTACGCCATGCGGCTTAAAAAGCCGTTGCGGAATACCCCGCTTTTCAGAGTCTCGCGGGACCGGGAAGCGGGCGGGAAAATCGGCCCGAAAAAGGGGTTTTCGGGCGGCTTGCCCGCCCGGCCAAACGCCACTATACGTTCGCCCGTCGCCGCCTTGATGGTACCTGTCAGCCGGCGACCAACGCGGCCCATCAAGCCTCTAAAGCATTGATTTCCCGTTGTTTTGCTCCCTTCGTCTATCGGTTAGGACGCCACCCTTTCACGGTGGAGAGAGCGGTTCGATTCCGCTAGGGAGCGCCATCATCCCCAAAATTGGGTATGGATGGATCATGGTCCCCTCACCCGACGAACGAGACGAGTTGTTCAAGCGCTTCGCACGCGCGCTCTTCCGGGGCGACATGGACGCGCTGTATCAGGCCGTCACGCCGGACTTCCTGTGGAGTTTCCACGACGGGCTTGCCGTGACGAAGTCACTGCGAGGTCCCGCCGCTATCGCCGCGCACCTCACCGAGCAAAAGGCACACCTCTCGGCACAACGTTTTCACGACGTCGTCTATCATCACGCCGGCGATATCAGCTTCATGACCTTCCGCGTCAGCGAGACCGTGCGTGCAACCGGCGAGCAACGCGAACAACGCGGCATCGAGCGCTACAGTTTTGCAGACGGCAGGCTCGCGACCAAGGACGTCTATCGCAAGCCGGTCTGATTTGTGAATTACAGCAAGGGCCCCTCATGTCTGACAACAACTCACGCGCCGACGGCGCCCGCGTCCTGGCCGATCTCAACGCGCTCCGTGCCATCGGCGCCTACAAGACCGGCGTGCACAAGCCGACCTTCTCCGAGCCGCACATCCGCTCGCTGCAGTGGCTGGCGCAACGGCTGCCGGACGCCGGGCTGACGGCCGAGATCGACGGCATCGGCAATGTGCTTGGCACCAGCGCAAGACCGGGACCGAAATTGCTGGCCGGGTCGCACCTCGAAAGCCAGAATTACGCAGGCTGGCTCGATGGTCCGCTCGGCGTCATCTACGCGCTTGAAGCCGCCCGCATCATCAATTCCGATCCCGCTACACACGGTGCGATCGAAGTCGCGTCCTGGTGCGACGAGGAAGGCCATTTCGGCAGTTTTCTCGGCAGCCGGTCCTATACCGGCGGCGTCACGGAAGCGGAGATCGACGCCGCGCGCGACCGCTCTGGCGGCCAATCCATGCGCGATGCGCTCAGCGAAGCGGGTCTCGCCGGCCGGGCGCGTGCGGTTTGCGAACGCGGACGCCATATCGGATATCTGGAGGCGCATATCGAGCAGGGTCAAACGCTCGAAGGTAACGCGCTCAAGATCGGCGTCGTCACCTCCATCGTCGGCATCTGGCAATACCGGATCAGCTTCACCGGCGAACAAAATCACGCCGGCACCACAAGGATGGCCGTTCGCAGGGATGCCGGGCTGGCGCTCGCGAGATTCTGCGTCGAGATCGACGATCGTTTTCCGGCACACTGCGGACCGCGTACGGTCTGGACCACCGGCCGCATCACCCTCGATCCCGGCGCCCCGAGCATCATCCCGGGCGCTGCCGAAATGCTGTTCCAGATCCGCGACGATGATTCCGCCGTCATCGCGCGCCTTGAGGAATTGCTGCAAAGCATGGCCGCCGACGTCAGCGCGCGGGGCCCGTGCACGGTCGCGGTGGAGCGTATTCGCACCGGCGCGCCGGCGCTGATGGATGCCTCGTTCCAGAATGCCATCGAGGCGGCGAGCGCCGCCTTTGCCGGCGGCAAATCCGTCCGCATGCCGAGCGGCGCCGGTCACGACGCCCAGGTTCTCGCCACCGTCATGCCGTCAGGCATGCTGTTCGTGCCTTCGATCGGCGGCATCAGCCATCACTGGACCGAAAACACTGCTGATGCGGATATCGTCACCGGCGCCGAGGTCTTTGTTGACGCGTGCCGGCGCCTGCTGAAGGGTTAAAGCGCGAAAGCACTGCGAGCGTCCCAATGCCAGCCGACACCAGGCCGACCGGTTCAATCAGAAATATTCCGATCGGCGTCTGGACATTGGGCTTTGTCTCGATGCTGATGGACATCTCGTCGGAGATGATCCACGCCTTGCTGCCGGTCTATCTCGTAACGGCGCTCGGCGCATCGATGGTGACGGTCGGCGTCATCGAGGGGATCGCCGAGGCGACGGCATCGATCACCAAGATATTTTCCGGCGCGCTTTCGGATTGGCTCGGCCGGCGCAAATGGCTTGCGGCGTTTGGCTACGGTCTCGCCGCGTTGACCAGGCCGGTCTTTCCTCTCGCATCGACCGTGGGCTGGTTGGTGGCGGCGCGCTTCGTCGATCGGATCGGCAAGGGCATTCGTGGCGCGCCCCGTGACGCGCTGGTCGCCGACCTCGCACCATCAGAGCTGCGCGGTGCCAGCTTTGGCCTGCGCCAGTCGCTCGATACGGTCGGCGCGTTCATCGGCCCGCTGCTCGCCATCGGACTGATGTGGTGGACGGCTGATAACTTCAAGGCGGTGTTCTGGTTCGCCATCATTCCCGCCTTGCTGTCGCTGGCGCTGATCAGTTTCGCCGTGCGCGAGCCGGGTCGGCCGCAAGGCCGGCGCCGCGTGCGCAATCCGGTCAGCCTTACGGAGATCAGGAATCTCGGCGCCGACTACTGGTGGGTGGTGGCGGTTGCGACCGTGTTCACGCTGGCGCGCTTCAGCGAGGCATTCCTGATTCTGCGCGCCCAGAATGTCGGACTGCCGATCACGCTGCTGCCGGCCGTGCTGGTGGTCATGAACGTCGTCTATGCCCTGGCGGCCTATCCGGCCGGCGCGCTTTCGGATCGCTTCAGCCGCGTGCCGCTGCTCGCGATCGGCATTCTGTTGCTGGTTGGCGCCGATGTCGCATTGGCGCTGTTGCCTTCGCTCGGCGGCGTTGTCCTTGGCGTGGTGCTGTGGGGGCTGCACATGGGGCTTACCCAGGGATTGCTGGCCGCGCTTGTCGCGGACACGTCGCCCGCGGAGTTGCGTGGCACCGCTTACGGTTTCTTCAACCTGCTGGGTGGGCTGGCGATGCTCGCAGCGAGCATCATCGCCGGCGGGCTGTGGGACATCGCCGGCCCCCGAGGCACCTTCCTGGCCGGGGCCGGTTTCGCGATCATCGCACTGGCGGGCTTGCTCGCTGTGCAAGGCAAGGTTGGAGCCAATGCCACCGGCAACGACGCCGGCTAACTGGCTTCCGGGCCAAGGCGGCGATTACGCAAACCGGACTCACCGGCGCCGCCCCCACGAAATTGCGCTCCAGATCCGTTCGTGCAGGTAATACCAGCCGATCTTGGTGATGATCTCGAGCGCAGCGATCGAACCGGCAATCTCGACCTTGCCGGTCAGGAACCAGCTGATGGCAAACGTGTCGAGCGTTCCGAGCGTCCGCCAACTGACAGCCTTCAGAACCGATCTCGTATGTGTCTCCGCTCCGCGAAACAGCACCCGGCAATGCCTCCTGTATGGCGTCGGGCCGAATCTACCACGCCGGCGTACCAAGCCGCTCCACCGTCCTCGGTTCCCCGCCGACTTTTCGATTCCGACGCTGCCGCACAACGGTCCAAGATGTGCGCTTCTTGGACGGGCGAACGTGGCTCTGATATGCCGGCAGCGCCGGCGCGCGATACGCGCTGACAGCCGGACACCTCTGGATCGGACGTGGAGTTGAAATGCGATTGGTTGCCGCCCTCGGCGCGATCTGCGCCCTGACCCAAACCGCCTCTGCCGAGATCGGCGACTGCAGTTCGATCGCGGATGCCGCCGCAAAGCTCGCCTGTTACAACAATGAGGCGCCGCCCAAGACTTCACACGCCACGCCCGTGCGCTCGTCGGCTGCCAAGCGCCCCGGCGGTGCACGGCCTCCGGCTGCCGTCGCTGATAGCCCCAAAGGGATTGATCGGCCCACAGACGAGGACGCCGCCGTCGACGCCAAGGTGCGGGGCCTTTGCCGCGGCTGCTGAGCGGCGCGTAGCGACATCGCGCGCGACGGCCTCGCCGCCGGTCGCAACAATTCCCCTACACAGCAAAAAGCCCCGGCAATGCCGGGGCTTTTAACCTGTCTGGAGAGGACCGCAGGTCCGCTCGATCTCAATACTTCGCGACGACCGGCTGAGCGAAGTTGAACTTGTAGTTCACGCCAACCAGCGCGGTCTGGATGTTCAGGCGGGTCGAGACGACCGAGGGGGAACCCACGGTGCCCGGGCCGTTGGTAAAGCTGATGTCCTTGCGGCCGAAGTCGGCATAGTTGTATTCGCCGAACACCGACCAGCCCCTGGCGAACTGGTATTCGAGGCCGCCACCGACGGTGTAACCTTGGCGATCAGCACTGGCCGATTCCGAGAGGAAGGGGAACGGAAGTGTGCCGCGGACTTCGGTGTAGGTGTTGGTCCAGGCGCCGCCGCCCTTCACGTAACCGAGCAACTGCGGCGTGAACAGGTAGCCCACGCGGCCAGTCACGGTGTAGAGATCGCGGGTACGGGTGGTCGTAAAGGGCGTGCCGAGGGCAGCAGTGCGGGCATCGAGGATGTTGTTGCGGCTGTTGGTGTTGCCGAAGTCGAACATGCCCTGGATACCGACGACCCAGTTGCCAGCGAACTGGTAATCGCAACCGACCTGACCGCCGCCGATGAAGTCGCCCTGGCTGTCGGCCGATCCGAGGTCGAGTGGGGGGGTGAAGATGGTACCATCGACCCGACGGGGCGCATTCTGGTTGATGTTGTGCCATGCACCGCCAACGTTGGCGCCGATGTAGCAACCGGTCCAGGTGTAGATCGCGATCGGGGCCGGCGGCGGCGCCTTGGTGTAGCGGGGAGCCATATCGGCCGCGACGGCCGAACCGGTCATGGCGACCGCAGCGAGCATTCCAAGAGCAAATTTCTTCATCGTAATTTTCCCCATTAGCCAATCGAAGTTGCGAATTCCTTGGACTCGGTTGTAGAGGAATCGGACACACAATGCTGTGGCTTGGCGGACACAGTCGCGCAGAAGATTCAGCGCGGCTGTTCATGCAGCAGATCGCCGCAACCCCTGTATCTGCAGGCGCGGGACGCACTTTACCGCCACCAGACGCGGGCCATTGCGGGACCTCCCGGCGACAAGGAGTCACGACGGATTTTGTTGCAAACCGCTGAATTTGCGGCCATTTTCGGTTCATGCAAGGCAAAGTTCGCTGATATGCTGCTGCTTCAGGCCCTCCCCACCTCGATTGGTGCCGCCGCGATCGCGCCGGCATTGCTGGTGCTATGGCTCGTCATTGCCGCCGACGAGCGTCCCGGGCCGCCGGCGCGGGTGTGGCTGGCTTTCGTGCTCGGGGCTGCCAGCATTTCACTGCTGGGAATCGCGCGCGCGCCGTTTGCAGCGATTCTCGCCGTCCCCGGAAATCCCTGGATGACGCAGGCGCTGCGCTCGGTGTTCGGCGTCGCAGCACCTGAAGAAATCGTGAAAGTGCTCGTGATCGTGGTGGTGTCGGCGGTGGCGCGGCGCCGCACCTTCGCCGATCCGATGGACACCGTGGTCTATGGCGCGGCTGCGGGCCTTGGCTTCGCTGCTTACGAAAACCTCGCTTATCTCGTGCAGCATACCGACATGTGGCGATCGCTGGCCGCCTTGCGCAGCGTGCTGACCGTGCCTTTCCACGGCGCGCTCGGCATCATCGCCGGCGCCTATATCGCGATCGCGCGCGCCGGTACCGCGCTCGGCGCTAACAGGCATCATCGCGACTGGGCGCGCATCTCGAGCTGGAGTCTCGTCCTGTTTGCGCCGGTCGCGCTGCATGCGGCGTTCGATTTTCCGCTGCTGACCCTGCAGCGCAATCCGGACCTCGATTCCTCGACCCGGCTGCTGCTGGGGACGGCCAGCGTCATCATCGGGTTCAGTTCGATCGGCTTTGCGGTGCGGCTGGTGCGCCGCGTCGGCCGGCACCACGCGCCGCGCACCGACATCGCGCGCGAACGGCTGAGCCAATTGCGGCGGATGTGGGCGCTGCTGGTCGCAGGCGGCGGCGCGGGCTTTGCCGGCGTGGCCTTCCTGCTCACTTCGATCCATCACTGGTTCGTCAATCCCGAGCGCAACGTGTCGCTGGTGCTGGTCCCGCTTGGCCTCACCTCGATCCTGATCGGCCTCGCGCTGCTGGTGGCCACGACGGCGATCTACATTTTCGGCCGCAACCGGATCCGGACTACGTCGGAAGGCTTTTCGTCTGCGCCCTGAACTCGGCTCATGCGCTACTTTGCATGGGGTTGTTTTCGAGATTTTGGTTGGCGGCGCGGCGTACCGGCCGTCTCACCGGAATTCTGTGTTGATTTCAATCAAGGAGATCAGCGAACAAATTTCACCCGCAAGCTTCGTGCAGGTTATACTGCGCTTCTGTTCCGCGCGGCAGGCATCGGGAGATTCCAATGACCCTTCCTCAGGATTTTGGCAAAGACGTCGAGAAAATGCAGGCCGCGGTGAGCGCCACGGTGAAGTCGCACTGGAAAGCCTTCCTGTTCGAGGGAATCGTGCTCGCGGTTATCGGCCTCGCCGCCATGATCGTGCCGCCGCTGGCGAGCCTCGCCGTCACCATCTTCCTCGGCTGGATGTTCCTGATCAGCGGCGTCGCCGGATTGTTCGTCACGTTCTGGGCGCGGCAGATGCCGGGCTTCTGGTGGTCGCTGTTTTCGGCAGCGCTCGCCGTGCTCGCCGGCCTGATCCTGATCGCGCGGCCGATGCAGGGCGTGCTCACGCTTACCATCGTCGTCGGCGCCTATTTCCTCGCCGAAGGCGTCACCACCATCATGTACGCGCTGGAACACCGCCGCGAATTGTCCGAGCGCTGGTCCTGGCTGCTGGTGGCCGGACTGATGGACATCCTGATCGCATTCCTGATCATCTCAGGCCTCCCCGGCTCGGCCGAATGGGCCATTGGCCTCCTGGTCGGGATCAACCTCGTGATCGGCGGCGCATCGCTGGTCGGCATGGCGCTGGCCGCGCGCAAAAGCTGAACGTAATCAACCTACGCGGCCCGCCCGACGATTTGGGGATGACAACGTGGCGCGCGTGCCCTATATAGCCCGCATGATCAACCTCGCCGCCAACAGCTATTGGTACTTTAGCTACGACAGCTCGCTGGCGGTGGGAGGATCGCGCTCAATCTGACAAATTGCAGCCCAGAAGTCCGAACAGCCGCCAGACCTGGCGGCTTTTTTATTGCCGGCAGGTCTCCACAAAACAGGAGCCACAGCCGTGTTGAGCACCACCGACGATCTTCGAATTAGCGAACTGAAAGAACTGAGTACGCCGCAAGAGGTGATGCGCGAGATCCCGCGTACCCTGACCGCGACGCGCATTGTGATGGCGGCCCGCAACGCCGTGCACGCCATCCTGAACGGGACCGATGACCGCCTGCTGGTCGTCGTCGGCCCCTGCTCCATCCACGATCCCGCGGCAGCCGTTGACTACGCCGAGCGCCTCGCCACCATGCGCGAAAAGCTCGCCGACCGCCTCGAGATCGTGATGCGCGTCTATTTCGAGAAACCGCGCACGACGGTTGGCTGGAAGGGGCTGATCAACGATCCCGACCTCGATGGCAGCTTCAACATCAACCGCGGCCTGGGCCTCGCCCGCAACTTATTGTCGGCGGTGAACAATCTCGGGCTACCGGCCGGCGCGGAATTCCTCGACATGACGACGCCGCAATACATCGCCGACCTGGTGGCGTGGGCGGCGATCGGGGCGCGAACCACCGAGAGCCAGATCCATCGCGAACTCGCTTCCGGACTGTCCTGCCCGGTCGGTTTCAAGAACGGCACCGACGGCAATGTGCGGATCGCCGCCGAAGCGGTGAAGTCGGCGTCGCATCCGCACCATTTCATGGCGGTGACCAAGGGCGGACGCTCGGCGATTGCGGCAACCACCGGCAATGAGGACTGCCACATCATCCTGCGTGGCGGCCACACGCCGAACTACGACCATGCCAGCGTCGATGCCGCGGCGCTCGAACTTGCACGCGCCGGCGTCGCACCACGGATCATGATCGATACCAGCCATGCCAACAGCAGCAAGAAGCCCGAGAACCAGCCGCTGGTGGTGGCCGATATCGCCAAACAGATCGCCGCTGGCGAGCAGCGCGTCATCGGCGCCATGATCGAGAGCAACCTGGTGGCCGGTCGCCAGGATGTCGTGCCCGGGAAGCCGCTGACCTATGGCCAGAGCATCACCGACGGCTGCATCGATTGGGACACGACGGTGTTAGCGCTGAACCTGCTGGCGGAAGCGGTCGAGACACGGCGGAATGCGTCGTCGCGCAAATCTAGGGAACGTTCGGCGTAATCCTTCACGCCGAACCATCGTGAAGCAGGGCACGGCGTCGCCCACCGTGCCCTGCGCCCGATCGGTCGATGACGAGACGCCTAGCAGCCGCGGCAGATGCTCTTGATCTTCTTGTCGAGGGCGGCGTTTTCCTTGCTCAGCGCGTCGTTCGGATCGTTGAGATTCTTCTCGTTCGGGACGTCGCCGACGCGCGGCTGGCGGTGACCGACCGGCGCCTGGATCGTCGACTTGTCCGAGTTCTTCGGAACCGACGAGGATCCTTGCGCGAACGCGCCCGAACCGGTCAGAACCATCAGCGCTATCGACAGGATTATTTTTCGCATCTTGGTTCTCCCGATTGGTTTCTGCCGTGTTCGTTTCAGTCGTCTTCGCTTCTATCTATCGCGCCGGACCGTCGATCGTTGCGCAGTTATGACGCCCCTGGGCGGCGCAATCCTGGACCTTCCGTATATCGGCCATGGTGCCGAGCAGCCAGACTCCGGCCAGCACCAGTACCGCGAAAAATCCGAGCAGCACGGCGTTCTCCCGCGCGCGATTGCCCTCGGCTTCCGGCGGCTCCCGTTTTTCCTCTTCGCTGTCGGCCATCGCTTCAGGTCACGGCGCCGGAGGATAGAGATGAACGTCGCCGCAATAGTCGACGATACGATACCGCTTTTCCGAAGATAGTTCACCACCTGCGGAATTCTCATGCGACAAATAATTCGGGCCGATCGGCGCCTTGCCATGGCCGCCGGGGATATCGAGCACGTAATCCGGCTGGCACAGGCCGGAGACGCGTCCCCGCAGGCTCCGCATCAGTTCCTGCCCCTGCGCGATCGTGGTCCGCAGATGGGCCGTGCCCGGCGCAAGATCGCCGTGGTGCAGGTAATAGGGCTTGATCCGGCATTCGACGAAGGCCCGCATCAGGGCTTCCAGGACAGCGGCCTCGTCGTTGACGCCGCGCAGCAGCACCGACTGGCTCACCAGCGGAATGCCGGCGTCCGCAAGCCGCGCGCAGGCGGCGCGGGCTTCGGTTGAAAGCTCGCGCGGATGGTTGGCGTGAATTGCGATCCAGGTGGTCGCGCCCTCGACCCGGAGCGCGGCGACCATGTCGCGGTCGATCCGATCAGGTGCGGCCACGGGTACGCGGGTGTGGATGCGGATGATCTTGACGTGATCGATCGCCGCCAGCTCCGTCATGATCTCGGCAAGCCGCCGCGGCGACAGCATCAGGGGATCGCCGCCGGTCAGGATCACCTCCCAGATTTCCGGATGCGTGCGGATATAATCGAGTGCATTGCGATAGGCGGTGTCCGACAGCGCGGTCGCCTTGCCCGGCCCCACCATCTCGCGGCGAAAGCAGAACCGGCAATAGACCGCGCAGACATGCACCAGCTTGAACAGCACCCGGTCGGGATAGCGATGCACGATGCCGGCCACCGGCGAATGCGCGTCGTCGCCGATCGGGTCGGCATTTTCACCGGGCGCGCTCATCAGTTCCAGGGGGCTCGGAATGAATTGACGCGCGATCGGATCATCCGGGTCTTCGCTATCGATCAGGGCGGCGATGTCAGGCGTCACCGCGATCGCGTAGCGCGCCGCGACCCGTTCGAGGTCGGCCAGATCGGCCGCCGGCGCGAGCCCGCGTTCGATCAGTTCGGCGGGTTGCCGCAACGTCGCTGCCAACTTCGGATCGATCCTGTTCATGGTCCTGTTTACGTCTCTCCGGCAGGCGGCGTCCATACCACCTGATCGACCCGCAACGCCCCGCCGGCCAGCATGACCAGGCGGTCGAAACCAAGTGCAACGCCAGAGGCTTCCGGCATCGCGGCGACCGCGTCGAGAAACTCCTCGTCGAGCGGATAGCGCTCGCCGTAGCGCCGCGCTTTCTCGTCCATGGCAGATGCAAAGCGGCGGCGCTGCTCGGCCGCATCGGTCAATTCGCCGAACCCGTTGGCGAGTTCGACGCCGCAGGCATAGACCTCGAAGCGCTCGGCGACGCGCGGATCGGAACTCTTCGCGCGCGCCAGCGCCGCTTCCGGTGCCGGATATTCGAACAGGACCGTCAAACGTCCCTGCCCGAGATGCGGTTCGACATGCTCGACCAAGACCTTGCTGAAAATGTCGGACCAGGTGTCGTCATCGGCAATTCGCACCCGCGCGCCGGCGGCGGCGGCGAGAGCCGCCCGATCACCTTCGCCGTCGGCAATCGTGGCCAGCAGGTCGATCCCGGCAAATTGCTGGAACGCGACCGCGACCGTCAGCAGTTCCGGCTCAGCGAAGGGATCGGCGGTCTTGCCGCGAAATGAAAACTTGCCGATGCCCGTCGCCTGCGCCGCATGCGCGATCACGACGATGGTATCGGCCATGATGGCGTCGTAGCCAGTATTGGCGCGGTACCATTCCAGCATGGTGAACTCAGGCAAATGCAGATCGCCACGCTCGCGGTCGCGGAACACGCGGGCGAATTCGAATATTTTGTTCTCGCCGGCGGCGAGCAATTTCTTCGCCGCGAATTCCGGCGAAGTTCGCAGATAGCGTGTCGCGCGCGAACCATCGCTGCGGATCAGCTCGGTGCGCGGCGCATGCAGATGGGTCTCGTTGCCGGGCGAGACTTGCAGAATGCCGGTCTCGACCTCGGCAAAGCCCTGCTCGTCGAACCAGGCGCGGACAGCCTTGGTGATCGCAGCCCGCGCCATCAGGAACGGCTTTCGATCGGCGTGTCGCGACGTCGACCACCAGGGCGACGGCTGATCGGTCCCCGCCATCAGCAAGCGCTCCTGACAGACCGCTTCAGGTCGCCGATCCATGCGCTGAGGAAACTAGAATATACCATTGATAGTATTTGTCTTTCTACAAGATGGAGCGATTGAGAGAGCCAGGAAATGCCGATCTCCGCTGCGCGCTCGGCCTTATCTGTCGAAAGACCGCAGCATTGTCCATTCCACCGAAACACGCTTTCGATCGATCACGCGATGAACCTCAGGAACCCCTCGCCAGTCCAATGACCGAATTTGGCAACAGGATACGGTCATGGCTGCGAGCTGGTTACTGAGAACGGGATTTGTCGTGCTGTTGGGCCTCGCCGCCGTGGCGCCGGCCAGCGCCGCCAACCCTGGCAGCGAAATGACCAAGCTGACGGATGAGGACGACACATTCACCTCACCCGATGGCCAGGTCATCATCGAACAATATTGGAAGGACAAGGGTGAGTACGACCGCGTCTACGAGTACTGGGCCTTCGACGCCAAGCATGAACATGGCGTGCTGCTGAACCGCGATCAATACACCGATGATGCACGCTATCCCGCCGGATTTCGCTTCAGCCCCAACAGCCAGTGGGTGGTGCGTATGCAGAAGCTCGGCTCCGGCACCCACACGCTGTTCCTGTACCGGCGCAACGGGTCCCGGTTCTCGGAGGCGACGCCGAAGCCGCTCGGCGACATGGTCTGGGACTATTTCTACAGTCAGCCGATTTCCCGCCAGATCCATCGGAAATCTGGGGATCGCGACTCGATCGACCACCCTCAGATCCATCTGGTCAAGGGAGCGGACGACAACTACGCCTCGCAGGGAAGGCATTGGCCGGACAGCCGCTACTTGGTGCTGAGTCTGTCCTTTGACGCGCAGGGTGAAGACCATCCGCTGCCCTGGGTCGAGGACTGGCAGTGCGTGTTCGACACCAAGACCGACAAGTTCTCGATTCCCTCCGATTTGGCCAAGAATAACGCCGAGACGATCGACTACCCCGCCCCCAAGCGGAAGTAAGCACCGGCAAATACGGCTGTTTCCGGCGTAATCCGGGCTGCCCAGAATGCCGGTAAAATGCTGGCATCCACGGCCAAAATCAGTATGTTGCAGCCCGAAACCGCCTCCTTGGCCCCACGGACACCACGTCCGGATTGGGCGGAGGCCAGAAATTCGGGAAAAATCGCTTTGAAAGTCATCGCCAGCTCTATCCGCAAGGGCAACATCATCGAGCAGGACGGCAAGCTGTATGTCGTTCTGACCGCCGAAAACATCCATCCCGGCAAGGGAACCCCGGTCAGCCAGATCGAAATGCGCCGGATCGGCGATGGCGTGAAGATTTCGGAACGCTACAAGACCACCGACCAGGTCGAGAAGGCCACCGTCGAGGATCACAACTTCAACTATCTCTATGAAGACGCCGACGGCTTCCACTTCATGAACAACGAGAACTACGATCAGGTTCAGGTCTCGAAGGACATTGTGGGCTCCGCTGCGCCCTACCTGCAGGAAAACATGACCGTGAAGCTATCGCTGCACGATCTCAATCCGGTTTCCATCACGCTGCCGCAGCGCGCGACGCTGGAAGTTGTGGAGACCGAGCCGGTCACCAAGGGCCAGACCGCCTCCTCCTCCTACAAGCCTGCTATTCTCTCCAACGGCGTCCGCACTAACGTGCCGCCGCATATCGGAACGGGAACGCGAATCGTGGTCATGACCGAGGACGGTTCCTACGTCGAGCGCGCCAAGGACTGAGTCCTCGCAGTTGTAACGGGCGCGCCGGGGGGCGATGCATTGAGCACAAAGGCTGTCCGCTTGCTCACGGGTTGGCTGGCAGCCTTTTGTTTGCTTCTCGCCGGGGCGATCGGCGCGTCCGCCGACGAGTTCAGGACCCCTTCGATCTCGGCCGTGCGCGTCGAATGGCGCGCGGTGCTCGATCAGCTCCACTCCGAGATCAACTCCCAACCGGCGATCGCCTCCACGTTCACGTTCTCCGGCCAGCGGCGGGTGCCGGCCTGGGATCCGCGGGCGGCGCCGGCGCTGGTGCAATTGAACGCCCTTACGTCACAGGTCTTCGCCGGAATCGGGCGCAGCTCGGTGCCGGTGTTGCTGCCGTTCGATACCGCCGGCTATCTCGAGGCGCGCGCAAGCGGCGCCGCGGACAGCCCATCGGTGTCGCGCCACCAGGCCGACTTCCGGCCCGTCGATCTGTTTTACGCCGGCCCAGCCGGCTACGACGCCCAGTTTTCGCTCGAGCCGGGCGCGGGCGAAGGCATGCCACAGAGAACCTTTGCGAAGCCGGTCGAGGTGCAGATCACCGGCTCGATCCTCACCTACGATCTGGCCGATCCCCGGGGCGGCAAGGGCGAACCCGTCAAGGCGCTGGCGGCCCAATTCCCCGACCTGCGCCGCTTCATCCGCGAAGGCTATGTGCGTTACGCCTTTACGAAGTTCGGCGTGCCCTATGTGGTGTCGATCCAGTGTCTCGACTCCACGCCGCGTGCGCGGCGACTAGCCTGCCGCGAAGCCTATCCGGTTGCGGAGCGTTTTCTGAAGGCGCTACGCATTACCGGCGGCCTGCCCTCGCGGCCGCGATGGGATATTTCGTCCGACCTCGCCGAGCGGCCGACGGCGGTTTCGCCCGAGTTCACCTACCGTCCGAGCGGCGACATCATCGCCAGCAGCGGCTCCCGCAAGCAGAGCGGCCATGTCGACTGGACCGCCTATTCGCAGATTCGCTTTCCCGTCGAAAAGGCGCCGGCTTTGGTGCGCTCGCAGTCGTTCGCAAGGCGCGCCAAATCGGAGCAGCCTGCCAGCGGCTATCTGTGGCGAGACAATTTCTGCGAGGCGCGCAGCTTCAACGTCGGACAATGCGCCAGCGGTTTCGGGCACCAGGGCGAGGACATTCGTCCGGGCTCCTGCCTGACGCAGACTGAAGGCGCACCGCCGACTTGCGATCGGAAGCAGCAGGGGGTCGTCGCGGTTCGCGATGGCGTCGTGATCCGCTCACTGAAGCAGCAGGCGGCGACGCTGCAGATCAATACCGCCAAGGAACACATCCGCTTCCGCTATATGCACATGAACCCGTCGAGCATGGACGCCGACGGCGTGGTCAACGGACGTCAGGTCGCCGAGGGCGAGAAGATCGGCGTCGTCTCGAACTACCTCGATCGGCCCAACGGCACCTCGCTGCACCTGCATTTCGACGTGCAGGTGTTCACGCGCGACGGCTGGATCTGGGTCAATCCCTACGTCACGCTGATCTCGGCCTATGAGCGGCTGAACCACGCGCGCGGCCGCGAGATCGGCGTCGAGCCCCAGGCTCCCGCCGCGGTGGCGCACGCGTTGCCGGAGGACGTGGTCCGTCACGACCTGCACGAAGGCGGCGAGAACTGATCCTTCATAGCGTTTTCGAGCGAAGCATGCCCTCGGACCTGATCCGGGGGTGGATACCGGTTCGCGTGAAGAAAACGCGTCAAAAAAAGAGTCTACGATGCCGCCGCGCCGACCGCCTTCGGCCGCGCCGGTGCGGTCCAGCGATAGGCGGCGCCGAACCTGTTCCAGACGTTGATCGAGGCGATCGCGGACGTGAGGTAAGTCAGTTCCTTCTCCGAGAATTCAGCGCCCGCCAGCGCATAGACCTCGTCGCTGACGCCGCCGGGAAGCAAGGTCAGCGCCTCGGTCCAGGCCAGTGCGGCACGTTCGCGTTCCGAGAATTGCGACGCCTCGCGCCACACCACCACCAGGTTGAGCTTGTCCGCGGGCACGCCGAGGCTCTCGCCCTGCAGGATGTGGTACTGCACGCAGAAAGCGCAGCCGTTGATCTGCGAGGCGCGCAGCTTGACCAGTTCGAGCAATTGCTTGTCGATACCGGCTGCTGCCGCGATCTTGCCGAGCGCCAGCACGGCTTCGTAGGCATCCGGGGCCAGCTTCATGAAATCCTTGTATTCCTTGCGGGCGTGTGACATCGGCTCTGCCTCATGTTATCAGTGCTCTGATTTATTATAAGAGCCCTGATATGATCCGCAAGATCACCGCCTCGTCGAAATCCACCGCGCGCGGGCGGCGAAAAACGTCGGCCAAAAATCCGAAAAAATCCCGCACGGCGGCGACCGCGATGACCCGCCCGCCGCCCCCCGGCGAAGGCAAGCGCGGCGAACAGGGCTACCTCGCCTACCTCCTGCGACAGGCCCAGGCCGCGACCCGGCTGACGATGGAACGGTTGCTCGCCGACCTCGGCGTCACCACGCCGCAATTCGTGGTGCTGACCATGCTGAAGGCCTATCCGGGGCTGTCGGGCGCGGATCTCGCGCGCGTGGCGCTGCTGACACCGCAGACCGTCGGCGTCATCATCCGCAACCTCGAACGCGACGGCGCCATCAAGAAGGCCCCGCACCCCGTCCATGGCCGGGTGCTGCAATGGACGCTGACACCGCGCGGAACTTCGCTGCTCGCCAAATGCCGGCGTCATGCAAAGGCCGTCGAGCGGCGGCTCGCGGCAGGGCTCTCGGCCCAGGCGCAGGTCACGGTGCGGCGCTGGCTCGCCAAAATCGCCACAGATCTGGCGCAATAGCTGATCTCTGCGGCGTCTTGGCTTTTGGTGCGCGCCGTCGGCGTCGGTAGACTGAGCACATGAAACAGCCTGATTCTCGGAACTCCCCTTCCCGGCGCACGGTGTTGCAGACCGGCCTTGGCGTGACCGCCCTGCTCGCCACGCCGCTCGCGGGCTTCGCCGCCGCACCGCCCGGCTTCGACGCCTGGCGCGACCATTTTCGTGCGCGTGCGCTCGCCAAGGGCATTTCGGAAGCGACCTGGAACCGGGTGATGGGCCACCTCGAGCCTGACATGTCCGTGTTCAAGCAGATGCAGAAACAGCCGGAGTTTCACGAGGAGATCTGGCAGTACATCAATCGCCGCGTCTCGGACTGGCGCATCATCAACGGCCGCGCGGCCTTGAAAAAAAACGAGGCGCTGTTCGCACGGATCGAACAGGACTTTGGCGTCGAGCGCGGCACGCTGCTGGCGCTGTGGGGCGTCGAATCCGCCTATGGCGATCCGCTGGTGCAGCAGAACCACATGACGCCGGTGTTTCCATCGCTGGCGGCGCTGGCCTGGAAGGAGCCGCGGCGTCGCGCCTATTGGGAAACCGAACTGATCAATGCGCTGAAGATCGTCGACCGCGGCTGGGGAACGCCGGAGCAGATGCGCGGCTCCTGGGCCGGCGCCATGGGGCATACGCAGTGGATGCCCGAAGTCTGGCTCAATGTCGGAATGGATTACGACGGCGACGGCCGCGTCTCGCCATTCGGCAAACCCGACGATGCGCTCGGCTCGAGCGCGCGCTTTCTGGTCAACCGCGGCAAATATCACCGGGGCGAACATTGGGGTTATGAGGTGCGCGCGCCCGGTGCGGCCGCGAGCGGCAGCCGCACCTATGCAGCGTGGGCCAGCGCCGGCGTCACCCGCGCCGACGGCCAACCGTTTGCGCAGCCCAACGCCTCCGCGCAGATGTGGGCGCCGGTCGAAGGCGGGCCAGTATTTCTGCTGGGTCCGAATTTCTACGCCGTGAAGAGCTACAATCCGTCGATGAACTACGCGCTGGCGATCTGCCATCTCGGCGATAGAATCTTGGGCGCGCCACCTTTCATCCAGCCCTTCCCCGGCTCCGAGCGCGCGCTGACCTTGGCCGAGGTGCAGGAAGTGCAGACGCGGTTGACCAAGGCCGGCTTCGACACCGGCGGCACCGACGGTCGCGTCGGCAACGACACCATGCAGGCCGTGAAGGATTACCAGACCAAGATGGGCCTTGAGCCCGCCGACGGCTACGGCGGGCTCAAGGTGCTGGCGCGATTGCGGCAGGGCGGGTGATGCGCTCTCACCGTCATTGCCTGCAACAAACGCAAAGCGTTTGTGCAAGGGAGCGCAGCGACGAAACAATCCAGTCTTTCTTCGTAGCAAGGTGGATTGCTTCGCTTCGCTCGCAATGACGGAAGAGGCGGTCACTATTGCCTAACCACCCCGCCCGCATTCATGCCACCGTCGATCACGAGCTCCGTCCCCGTTACATAGCGCGAGGCGTCGGAGGCCAGGTACAGCACGCCCTGCGCGATTTCGACCGCCTCGCCGGCACGGCCGAGCGGGGTCGCCATTTTGGCGCGCTCCTCGGGATCGATCGGCGCGTTCTGGCCGGCGCCTGTGGCCTCCGTTGGGATCTTGCCCCAGATCGGGGTGTCGATGATCCCGGGATGCACCGAGTTGACGCGGATGCCGTCGCCGAAGGTGGCGCATTCCATCGCGATCGCCTTGGCGAACAGCCGGACGCCGCCCTTGGTCGCGCAATAGCCGGACAGGCTGGCTGCACCGCGCAGGCCGGCCAGCGACGACATCATGATGACAGAGCCCCCGCCGGTCTTGCGCATCGCCGGCAGGCAATGTTTGACCGACAGAAACACGCCGTCGAGATTGATCGCGGTCTGCCGCCGCCAATCTTCCAGCGACATCTGCGTGATCGACGGCACCGATATGCCGATGCCGGCATTGGAGACCAGCACGTCGAGCCGGCCATAACGTTTCATCACTTCGGCCACGACATCAATCCAGCCCTGCTCGCTGGTCACGTCCTGATGCCAAAAGCTGGCTTCGCCGCCGGCCTTCTTGATGCGCGCGACCACTTCAGGTCCGTTCAGATCGTCGACATCGGTCACCGCGACAGATGCGCCTTCGCGCGCCAGCAATTCCGACACCGCGGCACCGATGCCGGATGCCCCGCCCGTCACCAGCGCGACCTTGCCTTGAACCTGTCCTGCCATTTCCACTCCCATGCTTGTTGTTGATCTTGTCCGGGCAACTATCTGATCAGCGCCGGCCCCGGATCCGGCACTGCAACGTCGATCACGCGCATCTGCACCCGTTCCGAGCCCTGGTAGCGGTCGACGGTGAGCGATCCCGCGACATGCAGCGGCTGGCCTCGATTTTGCAGCAGCGCATTTCCCAATTTCTGCCCGATCGAACGAAACGCGATGCCGTTGACGATGGCGCCGTCGCCGGACTTGAACCGCAGGCGCAGATGCGATTGCCCGACTTCATCGGCATAGACCAGTTGATGCGCCGGCAGCGCGATCACCGCCTCCGGATTACCAGCGCCGAACGGCCCAGCCCGATTGAGCGTCGCCGCAAACTCGGTCGTCACCCCGCGCGCGCTGACCGCGCCGTCGATGAACAGCTCGTTCTCATGACGGGAGGCGGCGACGTCGGCGGCCAGCGCGCTTTCCATGAAGGCGCGGAATTCCGCGAGCTTCTCCTTGCGCAGCGTTACGCCGGCGGCCATGGCGTGGCCGCCGCCCTTCATCAGCAATTTCTCTTTCACCGCCTGCCGAACGGCCTTGCCGAGATCGACGCCGGATATCGAGCGGCCCGAACCGGTGCCGATGCCGCCCGGCTCCAGCGCAATCGCAAACGCCGGACGCGAAAACTTCTCCTTCAGCCGCGAGGCCACCAGGCCAACCACGCCCGGGTGCCAGCCCTCGGCCGCCGTCACGATGACCGCGCCCTTGTCTTCGAGCCCGAGCGAAGCCAGCGCCTCGGCTTCCGCCTGCGCTTCGGCGGCCTGCTCGATCAGGCGGCGTTCACCGTTGAGGCGATCGAGCTCGGCGGCGATCCGCGCGGCTTCCGAGATATCGCCTTCCAGCAGCAGCCGTACCCCGAGATCGGCGCGTCCAATGCGCCCGCCGGCATTGATGCGCGGCCCGAGCATGAAGCCGAGATGCCAGGCCTCGGGTGGGCCGTTCAGCCGCGACACGTCCATCAGCGCGGTGTGCCCGACATGGTCGCGGCGGCGCATCGCGATCAGGCCCTTGGCGACGAAGGCGCGGTTGAGACCGGTCAAGGGTGCTACGTCGGCGACGGTGCCGAGGGCTACGTGGTGCAGCATGCCCAGCAGATCCGGCTCCGGCCGCTCCGCGTTCCAGAAGCCGCGGGCGCGCAATTCGCGATTGACCGCCACCAGCGTAATCAAGACGAGACCGACGGCGGCGAGATAGCCGAGGCCGGAGAGATCGTCGGCCCGGTTCGGGTTCACCAGCGCATCGACCTCGGGCAATTCGTCGCCGGTCTGGTGATGATCGATGACGACGACGGACATTCCGAGCTTCTTCGCTTCGGCCAGCGGCTCGAGGCTGGTGGTGCCGCAATCGACGGTCACCAGCAGCGTGGCGCCCTTGGCGCTAAGCGCGCGCACCGCTTCCACATTGGGCCCGTAACCCTCGAAGATACGGTCGGGAATATGAATCAACGGATCGAGCCCGCAATGGCGCAGGTGCCAGGCCAGCAGCGCCGCCGAGGTCGCACCGTCGACATCGTAGTCGCCGAAGATCGCGACCTTCTCATTGCGCGTCGCCGCATCGGCAATGCGCTTGGCTGCCGTCTCCATCTGCGTAATTGTGTAGGGATCGGGCATCAACTTGCGGATGGTCGGATCGAGAAAATCCTCGACCTCGTCGATCCCCACGTCACGGCCGGCCAGCACCCGCGCCAGCATCTCCGGCAACTGGTAGCGTTGCGAGATCGCCAGCGCCCGCGCCGCGCCGCGGGCATCGAGCCGGTCGCGCCACAATTTCCCGGTCGCGGAATGCGACACGCCGAGAAACGCCGGCGGCGCTTCAACGGGAATGGCGGTTACGGGAGGTGTCATGATGCTTTCAGTTCGGGGCCAACCCCAAGTCCTAATCTGCGGTCCTAACTGCGCGTTTCCGATTTCAATGTCAAAGCAGCAGACATGGTTTTTCCACCCGCGGCGCCGATGCGCCCGGGGATTTGAAAGATATTTTGCGTCCTCAGAAATCAGAGGGCGCGGGGAAGACCGGATGCGCGCTGCACCCGAGGTCTCGCAGGCGTGTTGCACAGAATAGGCTGCCCACGAGCATACAGGTTCAGCGGAGAACATCCGGCCTCCCCCACGCAATGGCTTTACGGCTTATACGAAATCGTCCTGGTGACCGGCTTTCTTGCCACCATCATCAGCGCGAAGCGTTAGCCTTTTGCCAACTTGACGCCAGCACCGGGGCGTCGGACCCAAACGATTTCGCCGTACGCAACGGATGCGCTCGTCAGTCGCAGCCTCGCGTCCATCGCATCTCACCGCACGGTCGTGACGATCGCGATCGCCCCTCTTGTTGCCGCGAGACGGGCGGAGTTAAACTCCTGATTTGCCCGACGGCTCAACAGAAATATTTTTATCCGAAGGGCTGGACAGGGTTTTGGTGATTTGCCCGTCGGGCTACTTTGTCGCAGGCGCTGCGTGAAGATTTGTCTTGCACGCGCGACGAAACAGTTTCCCGGCACGCCGCCTTGGCATCTTGTGAACCAAGCGGAACCCATCAACTGTGCCGGTGCAGCGCGATGGGTTTCGCAAAGGGCTCAACCCATCCTGGACGCGGCATCCACAATTAGGACAAATAAAGTTCCCCAGAGATGCTTCCGTGCTGCCTGGGAAAGGTCTATCCTTCAACCATGACCAAACTGCTTGAACAAGCGGTCGACAGCGTGCGCACCCTCCCTCCAGAGGTGCAGGACGAACTCGCGCGTTTGCTTCTACAGGTGGCCGGCGAGGAGCAACCGGTTATCCTGTTAACGCCCGAAGAACGCGCCGACCTTGCCGAAGCGGATGCGGAGATCGCGCGGGGTGAGTTCGCCACGGACGAACAAATGCGCGCAATCCTGGCAAAGCGAATCGTGTGAAGCTGCGTGTCACAAGGCGCGCGGCGACGCAGATTGAAAAGGCACTCGACTACATCGAGGCAGAGTCACCGCAAGGCGCAAACCGCATGCGCGAGCGTATTCAGACGCTGTTCCTTTTGCTGACCCATCTCCTTACGCAGGGCAATTGACTGACCTTCCCGGCGTGCGGCGCCTGGTCGTGAGCCCCTACCCCTATCTGATTTTTTACCGCGTCACCGACCGTGAAGTTATCATTCAGCGCATGCGCCACACGTCACGCCGACCGCGCTCCGGGTCAGGTTCACTGTAGCCAGGTTCACACGGCGGAATAGCCCGTGGTCTTGGAGCTTGGTTGCGCGGATTACGCCGGAACCCTGTCATCGTACAAATTCTTGCCTCGTGTCTCACTTATGGGGTGCAGTCCAGCACTGTCACTCTCACCGCCGTCCGGCAATCCACTCGCTCAAATCAGCCCGCATGCGGTCAAGCACGTCGGCATAGTTGCGGGTTGCAGTTTGCCTGAACAATCGCGCGGTCGGGTACCACGGACTATCGTCGCGGTCGAGCAACCATCGATAGTCCGGAACATAAGGAAGGAGGATCCAAACCGGCTTGCCCAGCGCACCTGCGAGATGCGCGACGCTGGTGTCGACCGAGATTACCAAATCCAATCGCTGGATCAGCGTCGCCGTGTCGGCAAAGCTATCGAGCTCGGGGGCCGCATCAAGGATGTCGCTGCGCTGGCGGAGGATCGCAAGGTCGCTTTCGCGCACGTTCTTCTGGAGGCTAACGAACTGCGCTACGACATCGAACAGCGGCGTCAACGCTTTCAAGGGCACGGACCGGTTGTGATCGTTCGAATGTTCGGGGTTGCCGGACCAGACGATTCCAATCCGCGGCTGGCCCGTTGAACCAAGGCGCGCCTCCCAGTTCCCCCCCCCCGCTGGCCGATCGACAGATAGGGCACGCTTGACGGGATGGTGTCGGGCATGGTGTCGAACGCCAGTGGGAGGCTCGCCAGCGGGCAGTGAAAATCGTGGTCCGGTAACGTCTCGCCCTTGACCACGCACTGCATGATGCCTACGACACCGGACAGCAGCTCCTTGAGGGGCCGATCAATCTCCAGGATCACCCGCGCTCCGCGTTCCGCCAGGAGCGGAATATAACGGCAAAACTGGATCGCATCACCCAGGCCCTGGTCATTGTGCAGGAGCAGCGTTTTGCCGGCGATCGGCTCTGCTCCCAGCCACAGCGGTTGGCTCCATGACCGCCCCCTCAGGTGAAGCAAAGGAGATTTCCAACGCCATTCGGCTTCGACCCAGCCGCTTTGAAATCACCAACGCGCAATCTGTTGATGGCGAGATTCCAGTGCGTGTCGCCATTATCCGGCTCCAAGGCAAGCGCTGTCTGGTAGCTCGGCAAGGCCTCATCGGGTCGCAACAAGTTGTCAAGGCAAACTCCGCGATTGGCGTGGGCATCGGCGAAATTGCGATTAAGCGCGATCGCGCGGTCATAATCCGCCAACGCGTCCTCGGCACGGTTAAGCGCCGTTAACGCGTTACCCCGATTGTTGATGGCTTCGACGAGATCGGGAGCGAGCGCAATGGCACGATCGAGCACAGCGAGAGCCTCATCGAACCGCTTCAACCGTATCAGAGCGAACCCCAGATTGCTGAAGGCGCCGGCGCCCTGGGGCCTCACCTTAATCGCCTTGCGGAGTTGTGCGGCGGCCTCCTCAAATTGGCCCATCTGAAACAGCACGGCACCCAGATTGTTTCGGGCGTCGTAGTTTTTAGCGTCGGCCGCAAGCGCCAAGGTGTAGCTCGCGGCCGCCTCTTTCAGTCGCGCGAGAGTTTGAAAGCACAATCCTTTGCTGAATAGGGTGTCGAATCGGCCCGGCCGGATCGTGTCTGATTGTTCGAACCTCGCGAGCGCCTCGACATAACGCCCCAATTCGATCAGGAGCGCCCCGCTCTTGTCTGCGGCATCAAGATGGCGCGGATCAAGCGAAAGCGCGTGATCGTAGGCGAGCAGCGCTTCTTCGAAGCGTTTCTGCCGACGCTGGAGATCGCCGATCTTGACCCAGACATCGGCGGAATCCGACTTGAGCGTGAGCGCGACTTCATAGCTCTTCAAAGCTTCCGCGAAGCGATCCTGGCGAGCCAAAAAAGTGCCCAGACTGGAAAAATACTCAAGATTGCCGTGATCGATGCGAATCGCACGCGCGACAAAATCAATTGCGATATCGATCCTGTTCGCTTGAGCATGAAGCAGGCCGGCCAGATGTAGAGAATCGGCGTGTTGCGGATCTGACGCCAAGGCCCGCCGAACCCGCTCTTCGGCGACCGCGAACCGCCCGGACTGGAAATGCCGCAGGCCAGCAAGATACAGTGAAGCGGCGGAGTCCTTCGACAAAATTACCAACTTCTCCGTCGGCACAAAGTTCAGTGCGCTTCATTACGTAAGGTCGATTACATCGTCCATGACAACCCGTGCACGAGCGGTAGCTGATTCTTTGCGCGCGAGGAAGCCGTTGCGCGGCAACAGCCGTGCATGCAGGAGTTGCGGTGACGGCGCACCTAATTCTCCGTTTGGCGCTTTCCGTTCTCACCCCTGTTCGAGTTCGAACTCCGCGAGGATTCGCGCAAACGCAAGATCAATTAATTTAGTGCAGTCCAGCACTGTCACCGAAATTCCGTAATTCGCAGTCTCTTGCGCGAGAGCTACTCAGGGCTTCGCTACGGACTTGACGGGTGCGTTCGGAGCCATTCCAGTTGTTACAGGTGGCGAACGCATCATTTCAAGGCTCGTTTTCACAAGGCTCGTTCTCATCAGTGCCCACACCAAGAAGATCGACGCGAACAGGCATATGATGGCGAAGAGACCAGTGTAGCCTGGACCTTGGCGGCGGCTTCCGGGCGCCTTTTCATAAGTGTGCATGATCCTCACTCCATAGAGATTTTGAGGGTCAACATTTCAAGAGCTTTCAGGTTCCGACCGCCATTCATTCGCGCATTGATCCATGTCAATGCTCTAAGAATTGTATAAGCTGCCCGGCTTGCAGGTCCTCAATGAGGATACAGAGGTGCCCCGCGATCGATCTCGACTGTGAATCGTGGGCGTGCGCATCGTCCCCGCTGACATGCAAAAGCCGCCCCCATCGGGAGGCGGCTTTTGGCAAAGAGCGACAGCCTAGAACGAGATCTTCAACCCGCCATTGCCGTAGAAATCGTTGCCGCCCTGGCGCGCGAAGGTCTGCGAGATGTTCGCCGTCAGCGCGACGGTGTTCGACACCGGCGCCACCACACCGGCCGCGACGCGGCCATAGACGTGTTGCGACGTCGAATTCGGCACCGTCCAGTTGTTGACGATCAACGGCGCGGACGTCGCGCCGAACTGGATGATCCGTCCGTTGCCGATGAAATCATCATCCATCGTCAGGTTGACGTAGGGATTGATCATCCGGCCAGAGACCAGAAACGGAAAGCGGAACTGCGCGCCGACGCTGCCGATCAGGGCCTCCGCGGTCTGCTGGCCGACGTTCAGGGCCAGCACCGGATCGCCGTTCTCGGTATAGCCGTTGACCCGTGCCCGGGCGTAGGTCAGGCCGCCGATCGGACCGACCTGCGTTCGGCCGGCGTCGAAGAGATAGCCGACCTTGCCGGCGGCGACGAAGCTGGTTCCGTCGGGGGCCGAGGTGATGGTGTCGACGACGCCCGGCCGGCTGTTGCGATAGTTCTGCCAGCCGACGGTGGCGAGGCCCTGGGCAAAGAAATGCGCGTTGGTCCATGCGCCATAGGCACCGAATTGATAGGCGTTCGCTGCGGTCGTGCCGCCATTGTTGAAGAACCGCGCCCTGGGATTGGAGTAATCGAAGGCCGCGCCGACGAAGGCGTTGTTGTTGATGCGATACTCGGTCCCGATGGTGCCGCCGACGCTGTCGAGGTTGAAGCCGTTGGACGCCACCGTCGCCTGACGGTCGCTGTAGGCGCCGTTGCCCAGCATATAGAACGACCACGGATTGACCGGCGCCAGGATTGGCGCCTTGGTGTAGGGCACCTTGGTGTAGGCGGCGTAGGCGTTCATCGACGACGACACCAGCGACATCTCGCGGAAATTGTCGAGCTTGCCGAACAGCGTGGAGGCGAAGCCCATCGCCGAGTTCATGCCGACGTCACCCTGCGCCGGCAGCGTGAGCGGTGCATTGAGGCGGTTGACGATGTATTCGCCCATGATCGCAAATCCGAGCGACGTCAGATGGACGCCGTCGAAATAGAACAGATACTGGTTCTGCAGCGCGGTATTGCCGATACAGGCCAGCGGACAGGCGCCGACATTGGCGACGCCGTAGCGTGAAGGGTTCGCCTTGATCAGGCTACCGAGCAAGGAGACATTGACCAGTTCGACGCGGACGCCCGAGCGCGCGATGGCGGCCAGCGCCGCCTGCATCTGGGCGTTATAGTTCAGGCTATAGGCGGTGCCGATCGATGCGGCCGGGTTTCCCGTCGCTTCCGGCAATTGGCCGACATCGCCGGTCGTGAAAACGAGCGTGCGCGCACCCACGCCGATAAGCGCATTGATGCCGTTCAGCGCCTGGGTGGCGCTATTCGTGGCGGCCGCCTGAACACCCGCCAGTGTTCCGCCGGTCTGATAATATTGCCGGGCGTCGTTGCCGCCGATGCTGATTTCCACGAGATCGGAGGAGGAAATCTTCTTGCCCGAGGCAACGAAGCCCTGCCACTCCTGGGTGAAGCCGGGAATGCCCGGACCGACGGTGTTGGTGGTGTCGGTCTTGGCGCCGCCGATGGCAAAATTATTCTGCGAGATTCCCAAGAGCGCCGACGTCGTGTCGACGAAATTGGTGCCGCCGCTGAACCGGCCGGTCGGATATTGCGGCGGATTCGGCACGCCCAGGATCTTGAAGAGATTTCCGGTGTCGGCATAGCTGTCGCCGAAGGCCTGGATGGTCGAGAAGACCGTCTGTGCGGCGGCCTCGTTGCCGAGTGGAAAAAGCGTCGCGCCCGCAGCGACCGCAGCGCATAGCAAAGCCGATTTTGTCCCGGTACGCATGTCCCCATCCCCAACTGTTTATTATTGAGGCAATGGTTCCATGCTACCGGGGATGCCGACAAGCGCGATTCGTACAATCTATGCGGGTTTTCGCCAGGTGTGCTTTTACAACACCAGTTTGCATTGCACGCGAATGCACGTGGGCGGATCGGTGCCCTCGCCGCAGCGCACCGGTCTCGGTGCTGCGGAGCAGCAAGCGCGCTGCACTGCGTCCGAAGCGAATCGAGATCGGCACGCGCCAAACGGCAAATTCGGTGCACCGAAATTGCGTAATCCCTCGCACAATATTCCAGCTCAGATTCTTGCTCAGATTTGATCTGCCGCAACATTCGAATACCGCGTCGGGATAATCTGTGGTGGTACACCGTGAAGGCGCCGCCATGATCATTGAGCGCTTGACCCAAGAACACCGCAATATTGAGAGGCTGCTTGCCGTCCTCGAGCACGAACTTGAGGTTTTCGATCGGGGAGATCGCCCCGATTACGAGGTCATTCGCGCAGTCATCAGCTATTTCGAAGTCTACCCGGAAGTATATCACCATCCCCAGGAAGATCTGGTCTTTGCCAAGCTAAGGGAGCGCGATCCGGCTGCGGCTGCCAAGATCGGCGATCTCGCCCGTGAGCATCACAAAGGGGCCGATCGCCTGCGCCGCGTCGCCCAGGCCGTTGGCTACGTGCTCGCGGATGGTGAGGTGCTTCGGCAAGATGTCGATACCATCGTTCGCGATTTCATCACCCACGAGCGGCGCCACATGATGATGGAAGATCAACATTTCTTTCCTGCGGCGCTGAAGGCCCTTAGGCCCGAAGATTGGACGGAGATCGCTGCGGCCGTAACCAGTCACAAGGATCCGCTGTTCAGCGATGTCACCGAAGAGCGGTTCGATGCGCTACGCGCGCATATTTTACAGCTGGAGCAAGAGGCTGAAGCCGAACGAAAGTAGCCGCGTCCTACATTAGCAATGCCTGGTCGTGCCTTGCGTCCAGAGCTGCTTTAGCAACCCATCTGGTCGGCGATGCCGCCAAAGTCCTTGGCGACGACGTCCCAGGCGCCCCTCGCCTCGAAATCGTATTTCTGGTGCGGGCCGTATTCGGTGGGGCGCGGGACGAAGGCGGTCTTGAGGCCAAGTTTTTGCGCGGCCTTGAGGTCGTTGTTGTGGGCGGCCGCCATCATCACCTGCTCCGGCTTCAGGCCGAGCAGCTTCGCCGCGCCGAGATAGGTTTCCGGATCGGGCTTGTAGTGCTCGAACAGTTCGGCCGACATCACGAGGTCCCACGGCAGGCCGGCGAATTTCGCCATGTTGGTCAAGAGCGCGACGTTGCCGTTGGAGAGCGGCGAGATGATGTATTTGGCTTTCAGCCGGGTCAGGCCCGCGACCGTGTCGGGCCACGCGTGCAGCCGATGCCAGCCCATCGTCAGGTGATGCAGGTCGGCTTCCTTCAGGCCAGGAATCGAAAACTGCGCGACCAGTTTTTCCAGCGACTGCCGGTGCAGCGTATCGAGGATCACGTAGCCGCGTTCGGGATGCTTGCGGACCTCGTCCATCGAAGCGGAATAGACCGCCCGCCAGCCGTCGACCAGCGCGGTCCAGTCGGCCTTGATGCCTGAGGTCTCCGACCACTTGGTGAAATCGTTGATCAGGCTGGTGCGCCAGTCGACGCAGGTGCCGAACACATCGAACACCAGCGCCTTCACCCCGGAAATATCAGACATGCTCACTCCCGTTTTTTGTTGTTGATTTTTGTTGTCATTCCGGGATGGTCCGAAGGACCAGACCCGGAATCTCGAGATTCCGGGTTCGATGCTTTCAGCATCGCCCCGGAATGACGGCGGCTAGAAAATCTTCCTGTACTGCATGAAGCCTGAATCGTCGGCGACCTGGTCGTAGAGAATCCTCGCTTGCGCGTTCGTTGTCTGCGTCAGCCAGTGCACGCGGCTGGCGCCGGCCTCCTTGGCCTTCGCATACACGGCTTCAATCAGCGCCCGGCCAAGGCCGAGCCCGCGCGCGGTGTCGCTGACAAATAGATCCTGCAGATAGCAGTAGTTGCCGACCGTCCAGCTCGAGCGGTGAAACAGGTATTGCACGATGCCGGTCAGCTTGCCGTCAACGTAAGCGCCGAGCAGGAACATCGGTTCGTCCGGATCGTGAAACCGCTGCCAGGCGACATCACTGGCGCCAGGCGCCAGCGTCGCCTTGTAGAAAGCAAGATAGCCGTTCCACAGCGGCTCCCATGCCGCCCGCTCGTCCTTGCCTACGGGGCGAATGACGACGTTGGCGGACTTGGCTATCACTTGGCTAATGCTCTCAATCCAGATGGAACTTGTCGAGCTGGCGGTGCTCGGCCTTGATGTAACGGACGGTGCCGGTAACCGAGCGCATCACCACGGTTTCGGTCTCGATCACGTCCTTGCGGAATTTGACGCCCGAGAGCAGCGAGCCCGTGGTGACGCCGGTGGCCGCGAACAGGCAGTCGCCGCGCGCCATGTCCTCGATGCCGTAAATGAACTTCGGATCCTTCACGCCCATCTTGTGGGCGCGCTCGCGCTTCTCTTCACTGTCGAGGATCAGCCGGCACTGCATCTGGCCACCGATGCAGCGCAATGCCGCCGCCGCCAGCACGCCCTCGGGCGCGCCGCCGGTGCCGATATACATGTCGACGCCGGTGTTATCAGGGTCGGCACAGTGAATGACGCCGGCGACGTCACCGTCGGTGATCAGACGCACCGCAGCACCAGTGCTGCGGACGCCGGTGATGATGTCGGCGTGGCGCGGACGGTCGAGCACCAAGACCGTGATCGCGGAAGCGTCGACGCCCTTGGCCTTGGCGAGCCGGCGGACGTTGTCGGCGGGCGACGCGTCGAGCTCGACCACGCCCTTTTTGTAACCGGGACCGACGGCGATCTTCTGCATGTAGACGTCGGGCGCATGCAACAGCGTGCCGCCATCGGCCATCGCCATGGTTGCGATCGCGCCCGGCATGTTCTTGGCGCACAGCGTGGTGCCTTCGAGCGGATCGACCGCGATATCGACCTGCGGGCCGGCGTTGAGGCCGACTTTCTCGCCGATAAACAGCATCGGCGCCTCGTCGCGTTCGCCCTCGCCGATGACGATAGTGCCTTCAATCGGCAGCTTGTTGAGTTCGCGGCGCATCGCGTCGACCGCGGCCTGGTCGGCGGCCTTTTCCTGGCCATGGCCACGCAACCGTGCCGCCGAGACCGCGGCGCGCTCCGTCACGCGCACGATCTCGAGCGTCAGGATGCGCTCGAGCAATAGCTGCGGCGGAACGGAAATATGGGTCGACATCTCAGCAACTCCCTTAGAGCTTTGTGACGGCCCCATCGGGCCGCCATCGATCGTTTGGTTCGCGGGTTCCTTGCAAACGCGCGTTAGTTCTTTTCGATCCGTATCACCTGCGGCCGGCCTGAGATCACCTTGTCGCGCTGCACCGCTTCCAGCGCGCGATGGATCGCGTCCTCGGAGGTGGCGTAGGTAATCAGAATGACCGGCACCGGTGAAGCCTTCTTGGCCGCGTCCGTGGCATCAACGCCCTCGGCATGGCGCTGCACCACCGACTCCAGCGAAATCTTCTCTTTCGCCAGGCGGGTGGCGATCTTGGCAACCGTGCCGGGCAGATCGCGCGCCATCAGGCGGATGTAGTAGCCGCCCTCGTGGCGCTCCATCGGGGCCTTCTTGGTGTCACGCAGGCGATCCACCGGACGTCCGAACGGGTTGGCGCGGATGCCGCGCGCGACGTCGGCGATGTCGGCAACGACGGCGGACGCGGTTGCTGCACCGCCCGCGCCGGGGCCGACCAGCGTGATCGGCGGAATCCCTTCACCGTCGATGGTGACGGCATTGGTGACGCCCATCACCTGCGCGATCGAGGACGATTTCGGCACCATGGTCGGATGCACGCGCTGCTCGATGCCTTTGGGGGTCCGCACCGCCACGCCGAGCAGCTTGACCCGGTAACCGAGTTCATCCGCGGCGCGCAGATCTTCCGGCGCGATCGAGGAGATGCCTTCGACATAGACCGCGCTCTGCGCCACCTTGGTACCGAACGCGAGGCTCGCCAGGATCGCCAGCTTCTGCGCGGTGTCGTGGCCGTCGACGTCGAACGACGGATTGGCCTCGGCATAGCCGAGGCGCTGGGCGTCCTTCAGGCATTCGGCAAACGACAGGCCCTCCTGCTCCATCCGGGTCAGGATGTAATTGCAGGTGCCGTTGAGGATGCCATAGACGCGATTGACGCCGGTTCCCGCAAGTCCTTCGCGAAGGGTCTTGATGACAGGGATGGCCGCACCGACCGCGGCCTCGAAGTTCAGCGCGCCGCCGTGCTTTTCGGCGGCCTTGGCCAGTCGCAGGCCGTGTTTGGCGATCAGCGCCTTGTTGGCTGTCACCACCGACTTGCCGTTCTTCAGCGCAGCTTCGATCGCCGACAGCGCCGGCTCTCCGGAACCGCCCATCAGCTCGACGAAGCAATCGATGCGGGGATCGTTGGCCAGCGCCAGCGGGCTGTTGACCCAGTCGATGCCATCAAGGTCGAGCGTGCGCTTCTTCGCTTTCGACCGCGCGGTGACGGCAACCACGCGGATGCCGCGCCCGCTGCGCGCCGACAGCGTTCTCGCCTGCTCTTCGATAGTGCGGACGACCGCGGCGCCAACGGTGCCGAGCCCCGCAATGCCCACTCTGAGGGGTGCGACCATGACTGAAAGAACCTGCTGAAGGAATTAGCGCCGGTTGGCGAGAGGAACCACGTTGTGCAACGTTTCAATGCCGCTTTCAAGGAAGCGCCGCACGCCGCGCGCCGCCTGGCGGATTCGCTGCTCGTTTTCCACCATGGCGATGCGAACATAGCCCTCGCCGTGCTCGCCGAAGGCCACGCCAGGCGAAACCACGACGCCGGATTTCTCCACCATCAGGGTCGCGAACTGCATGCTGCCGACGCTCTCGAACGCCTTCGGCAGCGGCGCCCAGGCGAACATCGAGGCCTGGGGTGGCGGGATATCCCACCCTGCCCGGCCAAAACTCTCCACCAGTGCGTCGCGGCGCTTGCGATAGGTATCGCGCATTTCCTTGATGCAATCGTCCGGCCCGTTCAGCGCGGCGGTGGCAGCGACCTGGACCGGCGTGAACGCGCCGTAATCGAGATAGGACTTCACCCGCGCTAGCGCAGCGATGATGCGTTCGTTGCCGACGGCAAATCCCATGCGCCAGCCCGCCATCGAAAACGTCTTCGACATCGAGGTGAACTCGACGGTGACGTCGATCGCACCGGGAACTTCCAGCACCGAGGGCGGCGGGTTCTTGTCGTCGAAATAGACTTCCGCATAAGCGAGATCCGACAGGATGAAAATCTCGTGCTTCTTCGCGAACGCCACCAGGTCCTTGTAGAAATCGAGATCGGCGACATAGGCGGTCGGATTGGAGGGATAGCAGACGATCAGCGCGATCGGCTTCGGGATCGAGTGGATGATGGCGCGCTCCACCGCTTCGAAGAACTGCGGTGTCGGTTCCGACGGCACCGAGCGGATCACGCCGCCGGCCATCAGGAAGCCGAAGGCGTGGATCGGATAGCTCGGATTGGGACACAGCACGACATCGCCGGGCGCCGTGATCGCCTGCGCGACGTTGGCAAAGCCTTCCTTGGAACCGAGCGTCGCCACCACCTGGGTTTCGGGATTAAGCTTCACGCCGAACCGCCGCGCGTAATAGGCGGCCTGCGCCTTGCGCAGACCGGTGATGCCGCGCGAGGCCGAGTAGCGGTCGGTCCGCGGCTTGCCGAGCGTTTCCTTCAGCTTTTCGATCACATGGGGCGGCGTCGGCAGGTCCGGGTTGCCCATGCCGAGGTCGATGATGTCGGCGCCGGCGTTCCGCGCGGCCGCCTTGGCCCGGTTGACCTGTTCGAACACATAAGGCGGCAGACGGCGGATACGGTAAAAATCTTCCATGGGACCCTTGCTCCGACAACCGGTCAGACAGAATCGCGGGAACCTTGGCGTTTCGAAGCCGAATTCGGCTCCGTCCAGAAGTCGCGCTTAATCAAGGATTTAGAGCGAATTCATGCGCAAGGTCCAGACCCCGGACCCGCAATGCGGTTGAACTGAGGTTCTTTTTATCACGGGAGCCGGGCAGCGCCAGCGATTAGCTCATTTTGTGCCGGCTTTTGCCGCCGTACCGGTGGAGGCCTGCCGGTCACGCGCCGCCGTCAATTCTGCCTGAATTTTGGCCAGCTCGGCCGGCTTCATCGCCTCCTCCTCGCGATCCGGCGGTAGATCGTGGACGGGAAGGTAGGCGCCGGCTTCTTTCGGACGCTGCGGCGCATCTGTGGGCAGGCCGACGCCGGGCATATCGGCGATCTGGGTCGAGCAGCCGCCGACAGCCAGCGCTGATGCAAACAGCGCCGCCATCGACCACAGCTTCAAGGTCCGAAGCCTTATCGTCCGATCCACCGGCATCCGCCCGGAAGTCCCCTGCTCATCGTCCCGTCGCTTGCAATCTTTGCTCTGCTCACCGCGGACGTTTGCGTCTCACTGGTACGAGCCTTGCAGAGCAAAAGTTGTGCGGTAGTGTCCCAGTCAGCCGCAACCTTCAACCGTTCAAATAATTGTCGTTCGAAACGATTAAAGCCCAAAGAACAAATCCGACCGGTGCGGCTTCAATGTGTCAGAACGGCGAAATCATATCGCAATGCAACAGGATTAACCCCAAGAACCCCTGGACCGTCGCTGCGCCAATCGACGCGGTGACGAACCCGAAATGAAGTTATAGTGTCCCTGACATGACTGACGTTAACACCGAAACCCAGGCTCCGAAAGCGTTCAACGCCGAAGCCTTCGCCATGAACATCGCGAAGGCGATGGAGACCAGCGGCCAGGCGCTTGCGGCCTACCTCAAGCCGCGCGAGAACGGCGACGCAAAGGACAAGCCGCCGAACGAAATCGGTGAGGTCATCAAGACTTTTTCGACGGTCGCCGAATATTGGCTGTCCGATCAGAACCGCGCTTCGGATCTGCAGACCAAGATGGGCAAGGCCTATCTCGATCTCTGGGGTTCGGCGGCGCGCCGCATGGCCGGCGAAGAGACCAAGCCTGCGATCGAGCCGTCGCCGCGCGACAAGCGCTTCAAGGATCCGGAGTGGCGCTCGAACCAGTTCTTCGACTTCGTGCTGCAGCTCTATCTGCTCACCACGCAGTGGGCGCAGGAGCTGGTGAAGAATGCCGAAGGCGTCGATCCCCACACCCGCAAGAAGGCCGAGTTCTACGTGCAGCAGATCACCAACGCGATCGCGCCGTCGAATTTCGTCTTCACCAATCCGGAAGTGCTGCGCGAAACGCTGGCCTCGAACGGCGGCAACCTCGTTCGCGGCATGAAGATGCTGGCGGAGGATATCGAAGCCGGTCACGGCACGCTGCGCATCCGCCAGTCCGATCCGTCGAACCTCGTCGTCGGCGTCAACATGGCGACGACCCCCGGCAAGGTGATCTTCCAGAACGAACTGATGCAGTTGATCCAGTACACCCCGACCACGGAGACCGTGCTGCGCACGCCGCTCCTGATCGTGCCGCCGTGGATCAACAAGTTCTACATTCTCGATCTCAAGCCGGAAAAATCCTACATCAAGTGGTGCGTCGATCAGGGCATCACCGTGTTCGTGATCTCCTGGGTCAACCCGGACAAGGAACTCGGCAAGAAGACCTGGGCCGATTACATGACCCAAGGCCCGCTGACCGCGATGGACGTGATCGAGAAGGTGACGGGCGAACTGAAGGTTCACACCGCCGGCTATTGCGTCGGCGGCACCCTGCTCGCCTCGACGCTGGCATGGCTCGCCGAAAAGCGGCGCCAGCGCGTGACCTCGGCGACGTTCTTTGCGGCCCAGGTCGACT
The DNA here is from genome assembly GCF_900103365.1 of Afipia sp. GAS231. Taxonomy (NCBI): domain Bacteria; kingdom Pseudomonadati; phylum Pseudomonadota; class Alphaproteobacteria; order Hyphomicrobiales; family Nitrobacteraceae; genus Afipia; species Afipia sp. GAS231. Next base: position 7,301,228 of record NZ_LT629703.1, on the reverse strand, counting down.
TCACCCATGCCGGCGATCTGCTCGTGTTCGTCGACGAGGGCCAACTCTCGGCGCTGGAACGCGACATGGAGGCGTCCGGCGTGCTCGACGGCGGCAAGATGGCAATGGCCTTCAACATGCTGCGCTCGAACGACCTGATCTGGTCCTATGTCATCAGCAACTACCTGAAGGGACAGACGCCCTCCGCGTTCGACCTGCTGCACTGGAATTCCGACGCGACGCGGATGCCGGCGGCCAACCATTCGTTCTACCTGCGCAACTGCTACCTGGAGAACCGGTTGTCATCCGGCAGCATGGTGCTCGACAACACCTTGCTCGACCTGTCGAAGGTCAAGGTGCCCGTCTACAATCTGGCGACGCGCGAGGATCACATCGCGCCGGCGGATTCGGTGCTCTACGGTTCGCAGTTCTTCGGCGGCCCGGTCAAATATGTGCTGTCCGGATCGGGTCATATCGCGGGCGTCGTCAACCCGCCGGCGGGCGGCAAGTACCAGTACTGGACCAACGACAACATCAAGGACATCAAGCTCGCCGACTGGATCAAGGGCGCCACCGAGCACAAGGGATCGTGGTGGCCGGACTGGCTGCAATGGCTCGACGGGCTCGACGCCGAGCGGGTGCCGGCGCGCGCGGTCGGCTCCGAGGCGATGCCGCCGATCGAGGACGCGCCCGGCAGCTATGTCCGGGTTCGCGCGTAGCGTTCGCTCGCGCGGTTCGGTATAAGCAATCAATCCCGTGCCGGGATTCGAAATCATCCAAGGGGGAACCAATGACGCGTGAATTGTTCTGGCTGACTCTGACCGTGATTTTGACCGGCGTGCTGTGGGTCCCCTACATACTCAATCGCTGCCAGGTGCGCGGCCTCGGCGGCGCCATGGCCAACCCGTCGCGCAACGACAAGCCGCATGCGGAATGGGCCAACCGGCTGATGTTCGCACATGACAATGCGATCGAGAACCTCATCATTTTTGCGCCGCTGGTTTTGATCCTCAACGCGGCCGACTATTCCACCAAATGGACCGTGCTCGCCTGTGCGGTGTATTTCTGGGCCCGCGTCGCGCACTTGATCGTCTATACGCTCGGCCTGCCGGTGTTCCGCACGCTGGCCTTCACCGTCGGCTTCATCGCCCAGGCTGTGCTGGCGCTGGCGATCTTCAAGATCGTCTGAGCAATCCTGCGTTCAGGCGTCCTTCCGGGCGACGACAAACAGCATCGAAGCCTGTTTGTCGTCGAAGCCCCTGACTTCGCCGCTCTCGATATCCAGTGAATTCCACTTCCCTGCCTGCGCGTAAGTGGCACGCAGCCAGTCCGGCGACGGGTAATTGTAGTAGCGATTGAGCGTATCGCGTCCATCGGCGTCGCCTGCCTTGTAGCTGGCGTAGAAATATCCGGTGGGCCTAAGCGCGCGCCAGATCAGCGCCAGGACGTCGGCAAGCTGATCGCGGGGAACGTGCAACAGGCAGGCATTGGCCCAGACCGCGTCGTAGGCCTCGACTTCATTGAGATCCCCGAACAGCAGCGTCTCGACCGGACGGCCGAGACGCTTCGCGGCGATGTCGGCCAATTCCGGTGACCCGTCGGTCGCACGAACGTCGAAACCCCTCGCCAGCATTTCCGCGGTATCGCCGCCGGCACCGCATCCAAGTTCAAGGATGGCCGCACCCGGCGGCAGCGGTTCGAGAAACCGCGCCATCCGCGCGTGGCGCGAGGTGATCTCGCGCTGCGCATAGGCCTCGGCGTTGCGCCGGTAGAATTGGAGCGTGTCTTCGTCCACCGGCCGGCTTCCTCAACTGTCCGCAAGACCCAGCATCAGCCGCATGTTCTGCACCGCAGCACCCGACGCGCCCTTGCCGAGATTGTCGAGCCGCGCCACCAGAACCGCCTGCCGGTGCTTCACGCTGGCGAACACATAGAGCTCGAGCATATTGGTTTCGTTCAGCGCCTCCGGCTCGAGCTTTCCGTTCCTGGTCGCGTCGTCGAGCGGCTTGACGGAGACGTATTTGTTCCCGGCGTAACGCTTCGCCAGCGCCGCCTGCAGCGCAGCGCCGTCAGGCTTGCCCGGCAGCGTGTCGAGATGCAACGGCACCGACACCAGCATGCCCTGCCGGTAGTTGCCGACCGACGGCACGAAGATCGGCCGCCGCGTCAGATGCGAGTAAAGCTGCGTCTCCGGCAGATGCTTGTGCTCAAAACCCAGACCGTAGAGTTCGAAGGAAGGCGCGGTGCCGTCTTCGAAACTGGCGATCATGGTCTTGCCGCCACCGGAATAGCCGCTCACCGCATTGATGGTGATGGGGTAGTCCGCAGGGACAAGACCGGCATCGACCAGCGGCCGCAACAGCGCGATCGCCCCGGTCGGATAGCAGCCGGGATTCGAGACTTTCCGGGCGTTGCGGATCTTGTCGGCCTGGTCGGCTGCGAGTTCCGGAAAGCCGTAAGTCCAGTCGGGCGCAACGCGAAACGCGGTCGAGGCATCCAGCACCTTGGGCGCGGCATTGCCCATGCCGTCGATCAGCTTGACCGTCTCCTTGGCGGCATCGTCCGGCAGGCAGAGGATCACCAGATCCACTTCCGCCATCAGCGCCTTCTTCGCTTCCGGATCCTTGCGCTTGTCGTCGGCAATGCTCGCCACCGTCACGTCATTCTGCGCGCCGAGCCGCTCGGCAATACCGAGACCCGTGGTCCCGGAGCCGCCGTCGACGAATACGACGGGCTTCTTTGCGGCGCCGGTGGTCTGGGCCTGACCTTGCGGCGACTTGGTATCGGTGAGGCTCATTGGGCGTTCCTTTCAGGCGAAATCGTTTGATTGGTTTGAGCGGCGTCTGCGGCGAAAGCCTGCGGACGCAATTCACGCATCAGGCCCGCGATCACATGGGCATCGGCCTCCGGCTGCACGGCCAAGGCTTCGGTCAGCGCGGTGTAGTCGGCGTCCGACTTGTGCTGGTTCAGTTTGAAACTGCCTTCGATGCTATCCACCGTCATCACCATACCCACGATCGCCTTCTTCATCGCCTCCAGACGACCGGCCGTCATCTTCGACGACACCCAGGGCTTCTTCGGCAACAGCCGGTCCTCGAACTTGGCGCTGAGCGTTTCAATCTGCTCGGCGAGTTCATCGTCGGACAAGGTCCGCACCGTGCCGGTCAGATGTACCACCTGATAGAGCCAGGTCGGCACCTGATCCGGCGAGACATACCAGTCGGGTGACACATAGGCGTCGGCGCCGCTGACCGCCAGCAACCAGGACGTGGTCCCGTCGGCCAGCTTTATCAGCGGATTGTGACGGGCGACGTGAAACAACGCGCGCGGCGTGCCGTCATCGGCAAAGGAAAGATAGAACGGCAGCGACGAGGCAATCGGCTTGATGCCATCCCACGCGCAGGCCAGGCCAAAGCCGCGCGTTTGCGCAAACGCAAGGCTTGCGGCGCGATCGGATTTGAACATCGGAGGCGTATACATGTGAAACTCCTGCTTGACGTAGGAGCCACCAGATCAGACCGCGTTTTTTGGAAAGTGAGAAGCCGCGGGACCGGATCCGGCGGCAGAGGCGACTATCTTAAACGCAGACGACCGCCCATACCGCGAGAATGCGGCGGCGGCGAGCGGTCAGAATGGTCGAGGCGTTGATCATGGGCGCGGCTATAAGGCCGCGCCCGGTTTTCGTCAAGGCTGGTTCGCCGTCATTCCGGGGCGATGCGAAGCATCGAACCCGGAATCTCGAGATTCCGGGTTCGCTTCGCGCCCCGGAATGACGCTCTCGCGTCAGATCACCGGGCTCCATTGGGCGGGCACCAGCCGGTAACCGCTGCCTTCCTTGACGATGTTGCCGAGCCCCGGGAACGGGTAGTGGAAGCCCTGAACCCGCATTTTTTCAGCGGCCAGCATGTCGTAGACCTTGCGGCGGGTGGCTTCGGCCATCGCCGCATCCTGGTCGAAGAACGCACGCCAGCCCGGATTGGCAACGAACAGCGCCGGATGATTGGTGACATCGGACTGGATGAAGACCTTGTCGGCGCCGGAAGACAGCACATAGGACGTATGTCCGGGGGTATGACCGGGAGTTTCCATCGCGAGCAATCCCGGCACGACTTCCTTGCCCCACTCGTAAGGCGTGGCCTTCTTTTTCAGCCCTGCTTCGAGAACGCGCCGGGCGTTCTTGAAAACACCCTGCATCCGGCCTTCCGGCGCACGGCTCATCTCGCCGTCGTCCATGAAAAACTTCCATTCCACGGCCGGCACCAACACTTCCGCGTTCGGGAAGGCGAGCTTGCCGTCCGCGGTCAGCAACCCGTTGATATGATCGCCATGGAAATGCGAGATCACCACGGTATCAACCGCCTCGAGCGGTATCCCCGAAGCGATCAGATTGGTCTGGAACTGGCCGTTGGTGCCCTTGCTGGCGGCAAATCCGTCGGGACCCATGCCGGTGTCGAGCACAACCACCTTGCCGCCGGTCTTGATGGCAAGCGGCGTGAACAGGAGCGTCATCTTGTCCTGAGGCAGAAACGCCTTGTCGAGCGCCGCTTTGACATCGTCCAGTTTGGCGTTGGGGATAAAGCTTTCGGCCAGCGGAAATGTCGTCGAGCCGTCGAAAATGGGATTCACCTCGATATCGCCGACCTTGTAGCGATAGAAGCTCGGCGCCTGCTTGTCGGCCATCGGCGCGGCCGCATTGGCTGACATTGCCGGCAACATTGGCGCAGCGGCGATGCCGGCAGCGCCGGCCAGAACGTGACGTCGTGTCAATTCCATGGGGTGTCCTCCCTGTGAGACGATCGATGCTGTCAGCGGCTTTTCCCGCGTTTTTTGATGTCGTCAGCGTCATTTTTAGCAGCGTTTGACCGGTAATGCGATGACGCTGTCTTGTCGGCTAACCCCTGTATCGCAGGCTTATTCCGGCAGAGCGTTTTCGCTCTCAAACCACCCGCCACAGCCATTCGGCAAGTTTTCCGATCACGTCGCCGAACACCAGAAGGGCGGCCGACCAGACCAGCGCAGAGACGAAATTGGCGATCTGGAATTGCCAGTACGACATCTCGAAAATCCCGGCGGCGAGCGGCACCGAGGCGCGCAGCGGCCCGAAAAAACGGCCGATGAAAATCGAGGGCACGCCCCACTTCCGCACAAAGGCTTCGCCGCGCGGCAGGATCTCGGGAAAGCGCGACAGCGGCCACATCTGGGCGACCTGTTCCTTGTATTTAAAGCCGAACCAGTAGGAGACCCAGTCGCCAAGTGCTGCGCCGATGCCGCCGGCGATCCAGACCGGCCAGAAGCTGATGCCGGTCACACCGATCAAGGCGCCGATCGCCACCAGCGCCCCCCAGGCCGGGATCAGCAGCGAGATGAAGGCGAGCGACTCGCCGAACGCCAGCGCCAGCACGATCGGCGCGGCCCAGCCCTGATGGTCGCGCACGAAGTCGGTCAGGGCGCGCGCAAAATCTTCCATTCCTTGAATGCCTTCCCCGCCCCGTATGCCCCGGGTTCACAGCCTAGGACAGGTACGCTAGCCGGTTGCGTGACATCAAGTCACAAAGGCGGACACGGGCCGTGAATACGGTTGATGACGGGGTCGCAGGCACTTCCCGGCAGGGTTCAACTCACCGGCTGCGGCCGTTTCGGCGGGCGCGGCCTTGCCGGACGCGGGCTTGCTCTCCACCGTCGGTTGCGCTTGAATGCCTTTGGGGGAAACAATCGATGCATAAATTGAGAATCGTGGCGCTCGCCGCCGCGCTTGGGGGATGTGCGTCCTCTGCGGCTGATATTACTCCGGCCTATGTCTCACCGGTGGCCTATCAATCATATACCTGCCAGCAGCTGGCAATGGAGGCCCAGTCAATTTCGACCAGAGCCGCCAACTTGTCCGGCGCACAAGACAGTCAGCGCACCAAGGACGGCTTAGCAACGGCGGCGGCTGTCGTGATCTTCTGGCCAGCAGCATTCTTTGTCGGCGGTGACAAGCAAACGGCTGCCGAACTCGCTCAAATGAAGGGCCAGATGGTTGCAGTCGAGCAGGCCTCGATTGCGAAGAAATGTAATATCCAGTTCCAGGGACAGCGTCCGCCGGGCACCTGATAGCTGCCCCTTCAAACACCAGCCTGCGATCCTCGACCGGTAGCTTAGTCGTTTGCACCCTTGGCAAAGGACCTTGCGGGACTGCTGGGCTTCAGCGCTACACCCCGCGGCCGCAGCGAACCGTGGCTGCCCTGCCGTCACTATCTTGGCTCATCCATGGCATAGTCAGGGAAACCGATTCGCTGCGCCATGTCGCGCGCAACACATAAAGAACCATGTCCAAAGCATTGAAATCAAACGCCAAAGCCAAGACTGCCAACGACTTGTTTGGGGCGCCTGACGCCAAGGGCCGCGCGCCCGCGAAGGCCGCCTCCCGCTCGGGTGGCGCCGAAGACGCCTACACCGCCGCCGATATCGAGGTGCTCGAAGGGCTCGAGCCGGTGCGCCGCCGCCCCGGCATGTATATCGGCGGAACCGACGAAAAGGCGCTGCACCATCTGTTCGCCGAAGTCATCGACAACGCCATGGACGAGGCGCTGGCGGGGCATGCGTCCTTCATCGAGGTGCATTTGGGCACCGACGGATTTTTGACGGTCACCGATAACGGCCGCGGCATTCCGGTCGATCCGCACCCGAAATTCCCGAAGAAATCCGCGCTCGAAGTCATCATGTGCACGCTGCATTCCGGCGGCAAGTTCGACTCCAAGGTCTACGAGACCTCGGGCGGCCTGCACGGCGTCGGCGTCTCCGTCGTCAACGCCCTCTCCTCGCGGCTCGAAGTCGAGGTCGCCCGCAGCCAGAAGCTCTACAAGATGAGCTTTGAGCGCGGCCACCCCAAGGGCAAGCTCGAAGACCTCGGCAAGGTCAACAACCGCCGCGGCACCACCATCCGCTTCAAGCCGGATACCGATATCTTCGGCGCCAAGGCGGCGTTCAGGCCGCAGCGTCTGTTCAAGATGACGCGCTCGAAGGCCTATCTGTTCGGCGGCGTCAAAATCCGCTGGCGTTGCGATCCCGAACTGCTGAAAGGCATCGAGGACGTTCCGGCCGAGGATGAGTTTCATTTCCCCGGCGGCCTGAAGGATTATCTCGCCGCCGCCATTCACGCCGACACGCTGGTGCATCCGGATATCTTCTCCGGCAAATCGGGCCGCAACGGCGGGCACGGCGCCTGCGAATGGGCGGTCGCGTGGACCGCCGACGCCGACGGCTTCCTCTCCTCCTACTGCAACACCGTGCCGACGCCTGATGGCGGCACCCACGAATCCGGCATGCGCAGCGCCATGCTGCGCGGCCTCAAAGACCATGCTGAGCGCAACGGCCAGGGCAAGCGCGCTTCCTCCATCACCTCGGAAGACGTGATGGTGGGGGCTGCCGTGATGCTCTCGGTGTTCGTGCGCGAACCGGAGTTTCAGGGCCAGACCAAGGATCGGCTTGCCACCGCGGAGGCCCAGCGCATCGTCGAACAGGCGATCAAGGACCCGTTCGACCACTGGCTGTCGGGCAATCCGCTGCAGGCCAACAAGCTCCTGGATTTCGTCATCGAACGCGCCGACGAACGGCTGCGCCGCCGCGCCGAGAAGGAAACCTCGCGCAAGACTGCGGTGAAGAAGCTGCGCCTGCCCGGCAAGCTTTCGGATTGCACCAACAGTGCAACCGAAGGCTCTGAACTGTTCATCGTCGAGGGTGACTCGGCCGGCGGCAGCGCCAAGCAGGCACGCGACCGCAAGACCCAGGCGATCCTGCCGTTGCGCGGCAAGATCCTCAACGTCGCCTCCGCCACCAGGGACAAGCTCACCGCCAACGCCCAGCTCGCCGATCTGATGCAGGCGCTCGGCTGCGGCACCGGCGCGCAATACCGCGAAGAAGATTTGCGTTACTCGCGCATCATCATCATGACCGACGCCGATGTCGACGGCGCGCACATCGCTTCGCTCCTGATCACGTTCTTCTACCGCCAGACACCGCGGCTGATCGACGAAGGCCATCTCTATCTGGCGGTGCCGCCGCTCTATCGCCTCACCCATGGCAGCAAGACGGTTTACGCCCGCGACGACGCCCACAAGGACGCGCTGCTGAAGAGCGAATTCAACGCCAACGCCAAGGTCGATGTCGGCCGCTTCAAAGGTCTTGGCGAGATGATGCCGGCGCAGCTCAAGGAAACCACCATGGATCCGGCCCGGCGCACCATGCTGCGCGTGGTGCTGCTGGCCGACGACCGCGAAGGCACCGCCGATTCGGTCGAACGGCTGATGGGCACCAAGGCCGAAGCGAGATTCGCCTTCATCTCGGACAAGGCCGAATTCGCCAGCGACGACCTGCTGGACGTCTAGTCCCGCCAAAAACCACCAAGAACCACCAAGAACCGGCTTTTTCACGCCATTTCGCGGATCCGAGGCGGATTGAGCCCGGATTCTGCCCGTTTTTGCGGCTTTTCCCGGCGGTTCGTTTCTGGGCGGGTGTGTTTCCCCCGCAACAGCATTTTGGGTGGAACTGCGTATAGTCGCGCTACTGGGTTTCGGGAATCGGTGCTCGCGCACACTCTGGGGCAGTCGAAGTCGACGCTTCTACACTGAGGGAATTTGAAGATGAAAAAGATTGCGATCGCTTTGACCGCTCTGGCGGCACTCACCGGATCGGCCGTTGCGGCTGACATGGCGCCCCGCGCCTACACCAAGGCTCCGGCGCCGGTCGTGGCGGTTGCCAACTGGACCGGTTGCTACGTTGGCGGCGGCGGCGGCTTCGGCATCTGGAACCAGGACAACACCGGCTTCGACGATAGCGCGGTGATCCGTGGAACGGGTCCTCGCGTTCAGACCACGCAGCGGGCAACGGCGGGTGGCCGCGGCTACTTCGGCACGGTCCAGGGCGGTTGCGACTATCAGTTCGCTCTCGGCGGCTACAACCTGGTTGTCGGCGCGTTCGGCGACTATGATTTCGCCAGCGAGAAGGGCCAGCTCAACCTGCCGGTTTCGACCCTGTTCGGCCAGGAGAAGCTGAGCTCGAAGTGGGCAATCGGCGGCCGTATCGGCTGGCTGGTGACCCCGAACCTGCTGACCTACTTCTCGGGCGGCTATACCGAAGCCAAGTTCGATCGCGTTGACTTCAACATCAACCTGATCCCCGGTTCGGTCAACTTCTTCAACAGCAATACCTACAAGGGTTACTTCATCGGCGCCGGCGACGAATACGCGCTGAACTTCCTGCCCGGCCTGTTCTGGAAGACCGAATACCGCTTCTCGCAATTCGATACCAAGACCAACCCGCTGTTCAACACCACCACCGGCCTGCGGACCGTCAGCTCGTACGACTCCCAGAAGTGGGAACAGAGCGTTCGCAGCGAGCTGGTCTACCGCTTCAACTGGGGTGGCCCGGTCGTCGCCAAGTACTGAGATTTGAAGTACTGAGATTAGCTAAGTCATCAGCTCAAAAGCCCCGGCATCGTCCGGGGCTTTTTTGTGCCTGAAGACAGGCACACTGCCGATGGTTCGGTATCGCCCCGCCCGACCGCAATCCCTTAACGGCGGGTTGATATGGCCTCGCCGACAATTCCGCCCTTGCCGGACTGACAGGCATTGTATTCGATCGACAGTGATCGTTCTCCGGGCCATGGTTTCCCGGGATAGCGGTCAAGCCGCGCGGCACCGTCCGGCACGCCGCGCCCGAAAGCGGCAACAGGGGGAAAGTCCATGGCGAGATCGCTTTCGATCATCGGCTTTGTCGCGCTCGCCATCGGGCTGCTCTGGATCGGTCAGGGCACCGGCACGATTGCCTGGCCGCGCGTGAGCTTCATGATCAACCAGTTGCAATGGGCCGGATATGGCGCGCTGCTTGGCGCCATCGGACTGATCCTGATCTGGCAGGGAAACCGCTGAAGGCAACCGCTGAGCCGCTAAGGCGGCAGCTCCAAGAATAACGGCAAGTAACGGATAACACGCATGAAGGCAGAACTGTTCGACCTCACCGGCAAGGTGGCGATCGTCACCGGCGGCAATGGCGGCATCGGACTTGGCATGGCCAGGGGATTGGCGGCGGCTGGGGCTGCGGTCGCGATCGTCGGCCGCAACGAGGCGAAGTCGGCGGCTGCGGTGGCCGAACTGACGCAAGGCGGCGCCAAGGCGATATCCGTGGTCACCGACGTCACCGACAAGGAGGCGGTCGCAGCCATGACCGCCCGCGTGGCCAGCGAACTCGGCCGCATCGATATTCTCGTCAACAATGCCGGCATCAACATCCGCAAAGCCCCGCATGCGCTCGACATCGCCGAGTGGAACAGCGTGATCCAAACCAACCTCACCAGCGCCTTTCTGTGCTCGCAGGCGGTACACCCGGCGATGAAGGAAGCGGGCGGCGGCAAGATCATCAACATCGGATCCATGATGTCGATCTTCGGCGCCAGTTTTGCGCCGGCCTATGCCGCGAGCAAAGGCGGCATCGTTCAGTTCACGCGCTCCTGCGCGGTGGCCTGGGCTGCCGACAACATCCAGGCCAACGCGGTGCTGCCGGGCTGGATCGACACCGATCTCACCAAGCGCGCCCGCCAGGAGATCGACGGCCTGCACGACCGGGTCTTGGGGCGCACACCGGCGGCGCGCTGGGGCGCGATCGGCGACTTCGCAGGCATCGCGGTGTTTCTCGCTTCCCCCGCCTCCGACTTCGTCACCGGCACCGCCATTCCCGTCGACGGCGGCTACTCGATCATGGGCTGACGGCATAACGTTTTCGAGCGAAGCATGCCCTCGGACTTGATCCGAGGGTGGGCTCCGGTTCGCGTAAAGAAAACGCGTCAAGACCGATCCGGCGCGACCGGCGACTGCACGTGCTCGGGACGAACGCCGAGGCCGACGAAGCGCGCGGTAACGCCCTGCAACCACGGCACCGCGGTGACCAGTCGCATCACGAGCGGAGGCTTGAGCGGCTGGTTGCCCGGTTTCAGCGCCGCATTGACGATGTTGTTCTGCACCACGACCTGCATCCGCTGCGTCAACCGCACCGGAAACGCGCGGCGCCGCTGCACCGCATCGAGTTCATCGACCGACGGACAGCCGGTCTTTAGCTTCGCGGCCAGCAGGTTGGCGGTCGCCACCGCATCCTGAACCGCCAGATTGACGCCGACGCCGCCGATCGGCGACATCGCATGCGCGGCGTCGCCGATGCACAGCAGCCCCGGCAGCGTCCAGCGCTGCAACCGGTTGATCGCCACCGTCAGCAGCTTGACGTCGTCCCAGCTCTTCACGTCAGCCAGTCCGGATTTGAGGATCGGCGCCATCCGCGCGATGTCGTCGAGCAGCGCCGGCAGGCCCCTCGCCTTCACGGCATCGTATTGGCCCTTGGCGATGACGTAGGCGCACTGCCAATAGTCGCCGCGATCGAACGTCACCATCATCTTGCCGGGATCGACGCGGGCAAACGGCCTTTCGTTCTCGTTCTCGTTCTCGCGCTTGCCGGCGCGAAACCACAACACGTCCATCGGCGCACCGATCTCCTCGATCGGAAGCCCTGCGCGCTCGCGCACCAGCGAATGACGCCCGTCGCTGGCAACGGTCAGATCGGCCTCGATGTCGACGATACCTTCCGGCGTCTTCACCTTCACGCCGGCGATGCGATCGCCGTCACGGATCAGGTCGACCGCCTCCGCGCTCATCATCACCTTCAGCGACGCAAACCGCTTGCCGCTCTCGCGCAGAAAATTGAGAAAATCCCACTGCGGCATGAAGGCGATGAAGGGATATTTCACGTCGAGACGGCTGAGATCGGCGAGCCGCACCGACGTGCCGCCGAACATGCCCTCCATCTTCTGCAAGCGCTGGTGCGGCAGTTTCAGGAAACCGTCGATCAGCCCGAGCTCGTCCATCACCTGCAGGGTCGAGGGGTGCACGGTGTCGCCGCGAAAATCGCGGAAGAAATCCGGATGCTTTTCCAGCACCACGACGTCGATGCCGGCGCGTCCGAGCAGATAGCCGAGCATCATGCCGGCCGGCCCGCCACCGACGATGCAGCAACGCACTTTCATGGTTCACCTCGTTCGCACCGCGGCCGCGCTATCGGCTATGCCGGCGCGACCACGATATAGGGAATGCTGCTCACGATGGTGACAAGCTCGACCGCGTTGCACAGCATGCCACCCCAGTGCAGCCGGCGCAGCCGCCGCACCGCATCGGGATCGCCGGCGTCCCTGGCGTCAAGGTCGGCATCCATCCGGCGCAGAAACCAGCGGCGCGCCAGCACCGCGAAAGCCGCGATCACGCCGACGCCGACGGCAGCAACCAGCCGCCCCTCCACCGCGAAGGCGACTGTGCCGATGACGCCGGCAATGGCCAGCAGGACGAAATAGGCATTGAACAGCCCACGCAGCAGCTGGGTGACCGGTGGGATGTCGAGCCTCACCAGCAGAAAAGCCGGCGCCGCCAAGAGGCAATAGCCCATCGGCAGCAACAGGATCACGGTGGCGAACAGGAGGACGGGATCTGGCATCATGCGGTCACCCTTTTTCTTTGGCCGAGGGATTTCCGGTGGAACCTCACAATAATATCCACCGGAGATAGCTTCGGCACTATTAGGCTTTGGTCGGACCGCCAAAGCGCCCCGGCAACAAAAAGCCCCGGCAGACCGGGGCTTTTCAGAGCAGATGCTGCCGTGATCAGTATCGCGAGATCAGCGGCGGATCGAACTTGTAGCTGACGCGGGCGACGATCGACTGGATGTCGCGGGGCTTGGCGTCGAACGTGTACACCAATGGCGCCGCGGCGCCCGCCAGTTGATAGCTCTTGGTCTGGAACGCCGCATAATCATATTCGAGACCGACGATCCAGTTCTGGGTTACGCCGTACTCCCAGCCTGCACCGACCGTATAGCCATTGTGCCACGCGCTCGCAGAACCGGCACCGGTGAACGGCGGGGTCGTGTCGGAGACCGCGAGGCGGTTGTTGACGCCGGCATAGCCACCCTTGGCGTAGATCAAGTTGTTCGCGAAGGCGTAACCGACGCGGCCGGTCACGGTGGCCAACCAGTCGGTCCGCCAGTTGAAGACGTCGTCGCGCGCCGGCCCGAACACGGTGTTGGTCACGGTGCCGCGGTTGTTCATGCCTGATATCGAGCCTTCGAGGCCGAACACATAATTGCTGGCCTGCCAGTTGTAGCCGATCTGGCCCCCGCCGAAGATGCCCGACGAGCGCTGTCCAAAACCCTGCCCCGGCGCGAGGTCGCCAAAGATGGAGTTATTAGCGGTATTGACCCAACTCTGGTTGGTCCAGGAGCCGCCCAACTGGCCGCCGACGTAAAAGCCGCTCCAGTTGTAGTAGGATTCAGCGAAAACCGGCGCCTTGAAGTAGGGCCGCGACAGGTCCGCAGCCGAAGCCGCGCCGGCGCCAAGCGCCGTGAAAGCCAATGCCGTCATCAATCTCGAATTGAACATGTCCTGCTCCCCAAGTTTCCCCTTGAAGAGCAACTTCGCCCGAGTACGTCACCAATCCCTTAGGGAATATGATTGACGAATGACACGTGCGATTTTGGCCGGCGCAACCTCCGTGCCCGCAGTTCCACCGATCGGTTATCTTGCCAGCAAGCCCGTCAGTTGCTCGTCTGCGATGGAACACCTGATGTCATCGATCTGACGAGTGAGCGTGAGCGCGCTGGCTTTCAGGCTTTCCAGCGCCTCGCTTTCCGGGTGTATCCGGTCAAGCTCAGCTATTCTTTCATTGACCGCCGCAAGCCGAAAATAAAGCCGTTCGATTTCAGCACGGTGATCGGCTTCGGATTGCTTCCAAACCGGCTGAGCCCGCATGATCGTCCCCCCTTTTTTGTCACGCCAGCGTGAAAGGCTTTTATGGCGGGAACGGGATCAATCCGCGTCGGATTAGGAACGCTCGCGCGGCTTTTTCGGTCCAACCCGGCGGCGTTGGAGGCGTGACATGAGGATAGTGCGATCTCCGGCGCGAGGCTATCGACGGATTGCCATCTCCATTGCCATGACGGCAGCGACGATCACCGCCAGCCATGCTCAGAGGATTCAAGTACCTCTGATTGATGTGGATTGCTCGGCATATCAGCGGCAAGACGACGGCAAGTGGATCGTGCTTTACGAAAACAAGGTCGTGCTCGGCAGCAATGTCAACAGAACCGTTGTCCCCTCGGACGATCCGCAGACTTTTCAGCTAGTTCGCGGCACGTTCCTCGCCCGTGTCCTCGACGCGACATGCGGTCGATTGAAGAAGTAGCGACTTCCTGGCGCCAAGACATACTGACATGGGGTAATTGCGGGCGCCGGGAAATCTGTAGAGGAGGTCGAAATGGGATTGACTTGTATCAACATGTTGATAACAATAAGGGTATGAATAGAATAGCCTTGATAACTGGTGCAACGCGCAACCTTGGCTTCTCGCTCGCTAAAGGCTTGGCGCAGCGGCTTGAGCCCACCGACACCGTGTATTTGACAGGACGCGACTCAGTTCGCGTCGCTGAATCATTGCATCGGCTGTCGGACGCTAGGGCGGAGGTGCGCGGCGAACTCCTGGACGTTGCCAAGCCCGGCGCAGTCGAACGTTTCGCAGACCTGCTGGCCGAGCGCCATGGCGGCGTCGATATCGTCTTTTCCAATCATTATACGCGAGTACAGCCTGACGACGATCCGCGCGCCGCAATCGATCATTATGTCGAGGCCAACAATTTGGGCACGACGCACGTTCTGCGCAGCTTCGCTCCCTTGCTCCGCGATGGTGGGCGGCTGTTTGTGGTTGCAAGCCGCGCCGGCAGCCTGCGCGCGCTGGCGCCTGTCCTGCATCCGCGGTTCGAAAACCTGCAATCGCTCGACGATGTCGATCGTGCGGTCTGCAGCTGGCGCGATGCGGTGCGCTCCGGCCGCGCGCCAGGTCAGGCGTGGCCGGCCTGGATCAACATTCCGTCCAAGATCGGTCAGGTCGCCGCAGTGCGCGCGGTCGCGGGCCAACGTCGCGCCGACGATTTGCGCCGCGGGATCTTGATCGCATCGATCTCGCCGGGGCTGATCGATACTGGAGCGTCTCGCGCCTGGCTCGATCTGTCCAGCGCTCCCCAACCAGACGAGGTTGCAGGCCCCCTTTTGGACCTCGCGCTCGACTCCTCGCCGCACGAAGCCTTCTATGGCGAACTCGTCCACGTCGGCCGGGAAGAGCCAGGCCCTTTTGGCTCGGTGGTACGCAGCGGGTCGATCGTGCCATGGAAGTGAAGCGCAAAAGCAAATTATCTGGGGAGAAAGCTTCCTCACGCAAACCTGTCGGCCAAAAGCCCCGTCCGCACCCGTCTTCCGAGCAGGAGCGCCTTGGCATGCTGGTGAAGCGCGCCGAGCAGGCAATGGTGCGAACCAAAAGCGCGGTCTTGAAATCTGTTGGGTTGAGCCCATCGCAATATGTCGCGCTGTACGAACTTGATCAGCAGTCGGGAATCACCGCCGCGACGCTGGCGCGTGCCTGTCTGGTTACGCCGCAAGCCATGATGATCCTGCTGAAGTCCATGGAGCAGCAGGGCCTAATCACGCGATCATCGCACCCACGGCACCAAAATGTGCTCGAGCTGCACATGACCGAGGTCGGACGGGAGGCGCTTCAAGTCGCGCGTGAGCGGGTTGATCCGATCGAGCGGCGGGTATTCGGCGTCTTCTCGCCGAAAGATATGGCCGCCTTTCGTGAGTTCCTATCTCGCTTTATTGAGGCGTTCGAGCAGGGGTGACTATCCCGCATAAGGATTGACGCTGGAGGGGATCGCGACAGCCAGAAAGTGGTTGACCTTCGCCCGTCATCGCCCGCGAAAGCGGGTGATGAAGTATTCCGAGGCAGCAGTGGCGGAACCGAAAGGCCGCAGCGTAATTCCCCGCATGCACGCGGGTATGACGACCAACAGCGCTACGCAATGCCTAGCGCCGGAACGTCTTGATCTCCGACAGGCTGCCGTCGCGGTAGGTCAATTCCACCGAGACCGATTTAGTCGACGGCGTCAGCTTCAAATAAGGCAGCGCGTCGTGCGGAATGGAGCTGGGGTCCCTGGGATCGCACGGCGGCATCTTCAGGACCTTGTCGGGCACGGCGCTATCGATGCCGATCCGGGCCTCGCGGATCGCGCAGCGAAACGACATCAGCTGGGTGTAATAGACCAAGAGCCCGTTGAACTCGCGAAACGACAGCCAGCTCGTCGCGGTCAGGTCGAGGATCTTGCGCTGGTCGCGAATGAGGGCAGCTTCCGGATCGAACCTGATCGGGAACGGTCCCTGGGTCTCGCCATTGGTGTCGACGTAGCGCACCTGGATGGTCGCCGCCGGCGCGTCGGCCGGCAGCTCGATCGACGGATTGGGCATTCGCTTGCGGGTGCGCGGATCGAGCGTGTCGATGAAGCCGGTTTCGCGGAAGTCGCCGGCCTCCCCCATCCGCCAGGAAATGCCGAGCGTCGGATCGGCAATCGAGAACACCACGCTCCAGCCGCCGTTGTGGCGCGAGAACGAGGCGATCGGCGCGTTGACGCTGTCGCCCTGCGGCTTGAGCTGCTGCACCGGCGGCAGCGCGGCAAGCTGCTGCGGCGGTGCGGCGGGCTTCACGGCGTCCGCAGCGGCCGCCGGCCCCTTCGACTGCCCGTTGAGAAACACGTCGTCGACCATCTGGTCGAAATAGACCGGGATCTGCTTGTGGTGGACGGTCTCCGCCATCTCGCTGACGAGGCGCCGCGTGCGTTGCGCGACCTGCACCAGGTTCACACCGGGCGCCGTCAACTCCCTGGCAAAGGTCCGCGTGAACACTGAATTGGGATTGCCGTCATCGTTGGAGAGCCGATCGAGCGCGGTCTGCCGGGGACCTGCCGAAAACACCGAGAACACGCCTTCCGGCAATTGCGTCATCGGCGCCAGCCCGCCGCCGCCGGCCACCGCGCGGGTGCCGGAGCGCTCGAACGGATTGTTGCGGCAGGCATCGAACACCAGAATGGCGGTTCGGACTTTTTTATTCTGCAACCGCTCGATGACGCGGTCGGCGAGAACGGAAGCATCACGCACCAGCTCTTCCTGGCCTTCGGTCGCGGCCGGCACGTCGGTCGGCAACAGGAAATTCTGCCCCGCGATCTCAAAGCCGTGCCCGGCATAGAAGAAGAACGCGGTATCGCCCGGGCCGACCGCGCGGTCGAACGCCAGCAACGTTTCGGAAAACGCCTGCCGGTTCTGGTTTTCCGCCACCATCACAGTGAAACCGAGTTGCTTGAGCGTGTCGCCCATGGTGCGGGCGTCGTTGACCGCCTTCTGCAGCTTCGGCACGTTCTTGTAGTCGTTGTTGCCGACCACCAAAGCGACGCGCTTCTCGGCATGCGCGGGTGCAGCCAGCGACAGCAGTGCCGCGACGACGCCGAGCGCTGAAATGAGTCTCGAAAGCCGTGCGGTCATCAAGTTCCCCTGCGCGAATGCTCTTCTGGTCGTGTGGTCTGTCAAACCTGTTCTCAAATCTGTCCTTGGGGACCCGGGTAGACCGCCTCATGCCATAGTCGGCAAGCCCTGTCCCACGGTTCAAGAGCCGCAGGAAGCTTGCAGGCGTTTGACGGCGAAATGACGGTTTGGCGGTTATTTGTGCGAAAACATTAAGCTTTTTCGGCTATATGATCGGTTGCCAGATTGACTTTGGCCATTTCGACCCTATGTTTCGCTTCAACGCGGCCTTGGATCGAAACGCGATTCCCTGGTTTGCCGCTCGTCTGCGTCAGTCAGAGCCCCCAGCTTCCAGAAAGCGCGCCGTTTCGGGGCATAACGCGACAGCCTTTTTACCCTCGATTCCGAACGGCGGTGTCGACTAGAGGCTCAATGTCTTTTTCCCATCTCGGCCTTTCCGATAAGGTCCTCGCCGCGGTTGCGGCCACCGGTTACACCACCCCTACCCCCATTCAGGAACAGGCAATCCCGCACGTTCTGGCCCGCCGCGACGTTCTCGGCATCGCCCAGACCGGCACCGGCAAGACCGCCGCCTTCGTCCTGCCCATGCTCACCATGCTGGAAAAGGGCCGCGCCCGGGCACGCATGCCGCGCACCCTGATCCTGGAGCCGACCCGCGAACTCGCCGCCCAGGTCAAAGAAAACTTCGACAAATACGGTGTCGGCCAGAAACTCAACGTCGCGCTTTTGATCGGCGGCGTCTCGTTCGGCGACCAGGACGTCAAGCTGACCCGCGGCGTCGACGTGCTGATCGCAACCCCGGGCCGGCTGCTCGACCATACCGAGCGCGGCGGCCTGCTGCTCACCGGCGTCGAACTGCTGGTCATCGACGAAGCCGACCGCATGCTGGACATGGGCTTCATTCCCGACATCGAGCGGGTCTGCAAGCTGGTACCGTTCACGCGCCAGACCCTGTTCTTCACCGCGACGATGCCGCCCGAAATCAGCCGCATCTCCGAAGCGTTCCTGCACAATCCCGAACGGATCGAAGTCTCGAAGCCCGCCACCACGGCGGTCGGCGTGTCGCAATTCCAGGTCCCCGGCGGCCGCGAGGCCCACGACAAGCGCGACGTGCTTCGCCGCCTGCTGCGCGACGCCAAGGACCTTCAGAACGCGATCATCTTCTGCAATCGCAAGCGTGAAGTCGCGGTCGTCTACAAATCGCTGCAGAAGCACGGCTTCAGCGTCGGCGCCCTGCATGGCGACATGGACCAGTCGGCCCGCACCGCCGCGCTCGACCAATTCCGCAAGGGTGAAATCCCGTTGCTGGTGGCCTCCGATGTCGCCGCCCGCGGCCTCGACATTCCGATCGTGAGCCACGTGTTCAATTTCGACGTTCCGCATCACGCCGACGATTACGTGCATCGTATCGGCCGCACCGGACGCGCCGGCCGTGCCGGCACCGCGATCTCGATCGTCACTTCGCTCGATACCAAGTCGATCGCCGCGATCGAACGGCTGATCGGGCAACCGATCCCGCGCGCCGAAGGCGACTATTCGGTCAGCACCGAAGCTGCCGGCGACGGCGACCAGCCGCGCGAACACCGCTCCCGCGAGGGTTCGCGGGACGGCTCACGCGGCGGCCGCAAGCCGCGGCGCGGTGGTGAGCGCGAGGCGCGCCACGGTGAGCGCGAACCGCGCCACGCCAAGGGCGCCGAACGCGAGCCGCGACACTCCGAACCGAGAGCTTCCGAACCGAGAGCTTCCGAGCCGAGAACTTCTGAGACAAGACATTCTGAACCGAGGCATTCGGAGCCGAGAGCTGCCGAACAAGGCCATTCAGTGCCCAGGCATTCGGAATCAAAGCATTCGGAACCACGGCACCCCAGGGGCGGCCGTAACCGAAGCCCGCAGCCGCAAGCCGCGACCGAATCGTTCACGCCTCCGGCTCCCGCACCGGCTTCCCGCGTCCCCTCGATCGGTCGCCCCGAACCGCGGCGCGCCCAGCGCGAGGTCGAATCGGAGCCCGCCGATCACTCGCATCTTCCGGCGTTCCTGTTGCGGCCGGTTCGCGCCCGCATCTGAGCCGCGTGTATTGAGCAAATTTAAGGGCAATCCTGGCAGGAAACTGCCAGGGAACCCATGTTTACCCGGTGTTCATTCTCCCCAGCTAACTTGGCAGCGTTAATTTAGTCATTGCTGCACGGCGACGAGCGGCGCTGCTCGATATTGGGGACGGATCAGTGGTCAAGCTGCTGGACGAACACGAACGCACGCTGGCGTTCGCCGAGGTGGCGTTGGGCCAGATCAAGTCCCTCCGGCAAACCGCCGTGCCGCGCAATTACGAAATCTGGTACGTCTATGCGACCGGATACAATGCTCCGCTCAACAAGATCATCAACGAGACACTGGCGCGCAACGGCAGGCTGAGCGAGTCCGATCTCGAACAGATCTACGAAACCTATCTCTCCCACATCAAGACCTCCGACCGCATCGACAAGGTCGGCGCGCGCGTGATCGGCGAAATCGACGACGTGATGACGCTGATCACCGAGGCGCTCGGGATGTCGGCGAGCTATGACGCCAGCTTGACCGGCGCCAGCCAGAAACTGGCGGTTGCGCAGCAGCCGGACCAGGTCAGGGCGGTGGTCGAGCAACTGATGAAATCCACCCGCGAAATGCGCGAGACCAACAAGGCGCTGGAAAACCGGCTGGCGCTGTCGAAGACCGAGATCAGCAATCTGCAGCACAGTCTCGAGGCGATCCGCGCCGAGAGCCTGACCGATCCCTTGACCGGATTGGGCAACCGCAAATATTTCGACCGCTCGATCGACATGGCGGTGCAGACCGCGCTAGCCACCGGCGAGCCGCTGTCGCTCCTGATGTTCGACATCGACCACTTCAAGTCGTTCAACGATTCCTACGGCCACCTCACCGGCGATCAGGTGTTGCGGCTGGTCGGCATGTCATTGAAGCAGACCATCAAGGGCCAGGACATCACCGCCCGCTACGGCGGCGAGGAATTCGCAGTCGTGCTGCCCAACACCGCGCTGCGCCAGGCGCTGACGGTGGCCGACCACATCCGCCGCGCCGTGATGGCAAAGGAATTGAAGAAGAAATCGACAGGCGAAATCCTCGGCCGCGTCACCATCTCGGTCGGCGTATCGATGCTGAAGCCGGGCGACGACACCGATTCCTTGATCGAGCGCGCCGACGCCTGCCTCTATGCCGCCAAGCGCAACGGCCGCAACCGCGTGATCTGCGAAGTCGACCCCGAATACGCCGCCGAGACCCGCAGCCAGGTGGCGTAGGCATCCCTTCCACCGTCGTCCCTGCGAACGCAGGGAGGTGGATTCACACTCGAAGTGCAACACTTGGGCAAAGGACTCGGCAGGGGTCCGGAAGTCAAGGCACTTGCGCGGGGTGTTGTTGTAGACGGCCATGAGCTGGCGGAAGCGGCGGGTTGAGAGGGTTGCCAGATCGGTTTTGCGGGGCATGAAGCGGCGCATCCGTCCGATCGCGTTCTCGATACCGCCCTTTTGCCAGGGCGCGTAGGGATCACAGAAGAAGGTCTCGATCGCCAGGCGGTGCAGCCGATGATGACGCGCGAACTCAGTGCCGTTGTCGAAGGTGACGGTCTGACGAAGTGGTTGCGGCAGACTGCCGAATAGATTGAGCAGATGACGGGCGACGCCGTTGGCAGCTTTGCTGGTCAGCCGGATCGCGAGCAGAAGACGGGACTTGCGCTCGTGCACGGTGAGGATCGCCTGACCGTATTTTGCGAACATCATCAGGTCGGCTTCCCAGTGACCGCAGGTGGTGCGGTCGGCGACCTCGATCGGTCGTTTTGCCACGGGAACACGGCCTTCAATGAAGTTTTGCGATCCGCCGCCCTTCCTGCCCCGGCATCCGCGTTTGCTTTTGCCGCGCGGCAGATAGCGCCGCCAACGATAATCCCTGGTGCGGGCCAGCTGGGCATAGACGAAGCGGTAGATCGTCTCGTAGGAGATCACCTTGCGGCCCTGATCACGCTCGAGCCGACCGGCGATCTGCTCTGGCGACCAACCGCTTGCGAGCCGCTCAATGACGGCTGCTCGCAAGCTCTCATCGCGTTCCAGGCGCGACCCCTTCCAGCGCCGCGCCTGGGTTTGCTGCTGGGCGTAGCTGGGCTTGTATCCCACCCGCGCCCCACCATTGCGCTTCAGTTCCCGAGATATCGTTGATGGCGGGCGATCCAGAGCTGTCGCGATTTGCCGGATCGAGCTGCCATTGGCAGAAAGCCGGGCAATCTCGCATCGATCTTCGAGGGAAAGCTGGCCGTAACTCCGCCCCATGGCAACACCTCCAGCAGGAAGTGTTGCACTTCGTTTGTGAACTCAGGGGACCCATAGCCACCGCCACCATTTGTTGGAAAAAGCCGTCAACCATCCCGCCCGGATCATATCCGCCGCGGCGTATGGGTCCCCCGATGTGCAATTGCACATCTGTGCTCAAGGCCGGGACGACGGCGGTTTTCTTTTGACCGCCTTCTTCTTTTTCGAGGCCGCGGCTTTCTTGACCGCAACCTTCACCGCCTTCCGCACCTTCGGCCGCTTTTTCATCGCCGCGCGCTGCGCTGCCGCCAGCGCCGTCCTCGCCCATACGCTGAGCTCCTCGGAATCGTCGAACAGCCGTGCCGGCAATTCCCAATACGAGTTCACGGTGACCGTCTTGGCTCGCGTCTGGTATTGAAACGGTTTTGAGCCTTCCGCCTCGAATTGCGGAATCGATTGCTCATCGGCGCGGAAATACAGGCCGGCACGCAGCGCCAGCGCGAAGTTGGTACCGTCGGCGGAAATGCCGAAGCCGGAAAACATTTTGCGGATGGTGACCGGGCCGAAATCGGCGAACAGGTCGATCAGGTAATCGCGATCCATGGTGGGCGCTCGTGCCCCGGACGCAGCGCAGCGCGTAGCGGTGCGCTGCTGAGCCGGGGCCTAGGAGTTTCGCCAGCACCTGCGTGGGTCCCGGCTCTGCGCAGCAGCGTAAACGCTGCAGCGCGTCCGGGACAAGAGGCTACAGCTTCGCAGCCGTCAGCTGCACCGACTCGCCGCAACCGCAGGCCGAGACCTGGTTGGGATTGTTAAAGATGAACTGGGCCTGCATCTTGTCGGCCTTGTAGTCCATCTCGGTGCCGAGCAGGAACAGCACCGCCTTGGGATCGACCAGGATCTTGACGCCCTTGTCCTCGACCACCTCGTCGGTGGGCTTCACGTCATGGGCGTATTCGACGGTGTAGGACTGGCCGGCGCAGCCGCCGTTCTTGATGCCGACGCGCAGGCCCACGATCTCGGAATCGGCGCGCTGGGTCAGTTCCG
The DNA here is from genome assembly GCF_900103365.1 of Afipia sp. GAS231. Classification (NCBI taxonomy): domain Bacteria; kingdom Pseudomonadati; phylum Pseudomonadota; class Alphaproteobacteria; order Hyphomicrobiales; family Nitrobacteraceae; genus Afipia; species Afipia sp. GAS231. The sequence continues at coordinate 7,278,488 of NZ_LT629703.1, read as the reverse complement.
TGATGCGCTGGGCGGCCGCCTCGGTCAGGCGCATGACCTGCGGGCGCGGACGCGGCTTCGGCTTGGATGCGGGCGTGGGTGCAGCGGGTGTCATGTCAGTCATTTGGTCATTCCCGACGGCCAATCAATGCCGGTCTTCCGTAATAGATTAAGCTCCAGGCTTTTAACGCTTCACCACATATTGAGGACGAGGCGGGCCTCGTCGGACATGCGATCCGGCGTCCAGGCCGGGTCCCACACCAGATTGACATTGACGACGCCGACGCCGGGAACGCTGGCGATCGCGTTCTCCACCATGGTCGGCAGCTCGCCGGCCGCCGGACAGTTCGGCGTGGTCAGCGTCATCATGACGTCGACGGCGCGATCGTCCTTGAGGTCGACCTTGTAGATCAGACCGAGCTCGTAGATGTCGGCCGGGATTTCCGGGTCGAACACCGTCTTCAGCGCGGCGACGATCTCGGTCCCCAGCCGTTCGGTCTCCTCCGGCGGCAGCGCCGAGACGGTTTCCATGTTGGCGGTTTTGACTTCGGCTGTGTCACTCATGAGAACAATTCCCGCGCCTTGATCAGCGCCTGTGCCAGATGGTCGACTTCTTCACGGGTATTATACATTGCAAACGACGCCCGGCAGGTGGCTGTGACATTGAACCGCTCTAAAAGCGGCATCACACAATGGGTGCCGGCGCGCACGGCGATGCCCTGCCGGTCGATCACGGTGGCGACGTCGTGGGGATGGGCGCCCTTCATCTCGAACGACACCACCCCGCCCTTGTCGCGCGCGGTACCGATCAGGCGCAACGAGTTGATTTCGCCCAGACGTTCATGGGCGTACCGCGTCAGGTCGTGTTCGTGCGCCGCGATGCGCTCCCGGCCGATCGAATTGACGTAATCGATCGCAGCGCCCAACCCGATCGATTGGACGATCGCGGGCGTGCCGGCCTCGAATTTGTGCGGCGGGTCGCCATAGGTGACCAAATCCTTGGTCACTTCGCGGATCATCTCGCCACCGCCGTTATACGGCCGCATCGCGACCAGGTGGTCATACTTGGCGTAGAGCACGCCGATGCCGGTCGGGCCGTAGAGCTTGTGGCCGGTAAAGACGTAGAAGTCGCAGTCGATATCCTGCACGTCGATCGCCAGATGCACCGCGGCCTGGCTGCCGTCGACCAGCACCGGGATGCCGCGGGCATGCGCGATCCGCACCACTTCCTTCACCGGCACGATGGTGCCGAGCATGTTGGACATCTGGGTGATCGCGACCAGCTTGGTCCGCGGCGTCAGCAGTTTTTCGAACTCGTCGATCAGGAAATTGCCTTCGTCATCGACCGGCGCCCACTTGATCACGGCGCCGTGACGCTCCCTGAGGAAATGCCACGGCACGATGTTGGAGTGGTGCTCCATGATCGAAATGACGATCTCGTCGCCCTCACCGATATTCGGCTCACCCCAGGAGGATGCAACCAGGTTGATCGCCTCGGTCGCGCTGCGGGTGAAAATGATCTCCTCGTTGCGGCCGGCATTGAGAAATTTTGCCACCCGTTCGCGGCCGCCCTCGTAGCCCTCGGTGGCGACGTTGGCGAGGTAATGCAGGCCGCGATGCACGTTGGCGTATTCGCTGGTGTAGGCCTGCATCATGCGATCGAGCACGGCCTTCGGCTTCTGCGCGGAGGCGGCGTTGTCGAGGTAGACCAGCGGCTTGCCGTAGACCTTCAGCGCCAGCGCCGGGAAATCCTTGCGCACCTGCGCCACGTCATACGTGCCGTTCCTGACCGCGGGATGCTGGGTCATGCCCTCGCCTCCAGCCAGCGCTGCGCCGCCGTGATCGCGAGCTCGCGCAAGTCGTCGTTGACGATGGATTCAATCGCCTCGCCGACAAACGCCTGGATCAGCAGCGCCTGGGCTTCCTTCTCGGAAAGCCCGCGGGCGCGCAGGTAAAACAACAGGCTTTCGTCGAGTGCGCCGGTGGTCGCGCCATGGCCGCAGGTGACGTCGTCGGCGAAGATTTCGAGTTCCGGCTTGTTGTCGGCCTCGGCATCGTCGGACAGCAGCAGCGCCCGCGTCATCATCTTGGCGTCGGTCTTCTGCGCATGCGGACGCACGATGATGCGGCCCTGGAACACCGAATGGCCGCTGTCATCAACGACCGCGCGGAAGATTTCACGGCTGGAGCAGTGCGGCACCGCGTGGTCCATGAACAAGGTGGTGTCGGCGTGCTGTTTGCCGTTGAGCAGGTTGACGCCGTTGGTCTCGACCTTCGAGCCCTCACCGGCAAACGCGATGGTCGCCTGGTAACGGCTGACGCCGGCACCCGACGCCATGCCGAAGGTATTGAAGTGCGCATGCGCGCCCAGCGTCAGCAAAGCGGAGGAAATGTTGACGGCCTCGCGGCTGTCCTCGACCAGTCGAACATGATCGAGCCTGGAATTGTCAGAGATCGCCACCACCAGGGAATCATGGGCCTGATAGGCCTTGGCGCCGTCGGCCGCGATATAGCTTTCGACCAGCGTCGCTGCGGCGTCCTTGCCGAGCCGCAGCATCGAGCGCGTGAACATGGCGACAGGTAGAGCACCCGTGGCGATGTGCACGATCTGCAGCGGCTGCGTCAGCACCACGCCATTGGCGATCTCGATCACCACGCCGTCGGTCATCATGGCGCTGTTGAGCGCGACCATCGGATTGGCGCTATCGAGCGAGAACAGTTGCGCCTGCAGCGCGGCATCGCCGGCCTCCAGCACCTCGCGCAGGGTGCGGATGGCAAGGCCCTTTTCCAATCCGACCAGATCGGAAAGCCTCGGCGCGAACACGCCGTCCACCAGCACCAGTCGGCGCGCGCCCCTCACCGCCTGCAGCTTCAAGGCGGCAGCGGCTCGCTTCAGCGCCGCCGCATCCGGCGCAGGCGCCAGCGGCAGCACTTCGCGCATCAGCGCGCGCAAATCCGTGTACTTCCAGTCCTCCATCCGGCGGTTCGGCAGACCGGTGCGCTCATAGGCCTCGAACGCCGCGCGTCGCGCCTCCGCCGCCTTGCCGGCGCCCGGCAGGCGGTCGCTCGCGATCGCAAAGCTGTCGCTGAGCGGGCGTCCGGTCTCATTTTTTGCCACAGCTACGTTCATCGGAATGCTCAGGCCGCGTCTTCGAACTGGGTGTAGCCGGAAGCCTCGAGCTCCAGCGCGAGTTCCTTGCCGCCGCTCTTCACCACCCGCCCCTTCGACATCACGTGCACGAAATCAGGCACGATGTAGTTGAGCAGGCGCTGGTAATGGGTGATCACGACCATCGCGCGATCGGGCGAGCGCAGCGCGTTGACGCCGTCGGCGGCGACACGAAGCGCATCGATGTCGAGGCCGGAATCCATTTCGTCGAGGATGCACAGGCTGGGCTGGAACAGCGCCATCTGCAGTATTTCGTTGCGCTTCTTCTCGCCGCCGGAGAAGCCGACATTGACGCCACGCCGAAGCATGTCCTGCGGAATATTGAGGGAAGCCGCGACCTCGCGCACCTTCTTCAAGAAGTCCGGCGTCGAGAACTCGCTCTCGCCGCGCGCCTTGCGCTGCGCGTTGAGCGCCGTGCGCAGGAAATTCATGGTGGCGACACCGGGGATTTCGACCGGGTACTGGAACGCCAGGAACACGCCCTTGGCGGCGCGCACGTCCGGCGCCATTTCCAGGAGGTCTTCGCCCTTGAACAGGATTTCGCCGCCGGTCACTTCATAGCCCGGCTTGCCGGCAATGACGTGGGAGAGCGTCGACTTGCCGGAGCCGTTCGGCCCCATGATCGCGTGCACCTCGCTTGGATTTACGGTCAGCGACAGCCCGTGGAGAATCTCACGCTCCTCGACACGAACCTGCAGATTTTTGACTTCGAGTAGTGACATTATTTCATCCGTTCATTCTCGCCCGAGCAGCGCCGTAGGCGCGGCTCACAGGGCGATGGGTTTATCCAACCGAACCTTCGAGGCTGATCGAAATCAGCTTCTGCGCCTCAACTGCGAATTCCATCGGCAGTTGCTGCAGCACGTCTTTCACGAAACCATTGACCACGAGACCGACGGCTTCTTCCTGGCTCAAGCCCCGCTGCACACAGTAGAACAGCACGTCTTCTGAAATCTTCGACGTGGTGGCTTCGTGCTCGAACAGCGCCGAGGAATTCTTCGCTTCGACGTATGGCACCGTATGCGCGCCGCACTTGTCGCCGATCAACAATGAGTCGCAGGCGGTGAAGTTGCGGGCGCCGGTGGCCTTGCGGTGCGCCGTGACGAGGCCGCGATAGGTGTTCTGCGACACGCCGGCGGCGATGCCCTTGGAGATGATCCGGCTGGTGGTGTTCTTGCCGAGATGGATCATCTTGGTGCCAGAGTCGACCTGCTGATGACCGTTCGAGATCGCGATCGAATAGAATTCGCCGCGCGAATTGTCGCCGCGCAGGATGCAGCTCGGATATTTCCAGGTGATCGCCGATCCGGTCTCGACCTGAGTCCAGGAGATCTTCGAATTCCTGCCGCGGCAGTCGCCACGCTTGGTGACGAAATTGTAGATGCCGCCCTTGCCTTCGGAATTGCCGGGGTACCAGTTCTGCACCGTCGAATACTTGATCTCGGCGTCGTCGTGTGTGACGAGTTCGACCACGGCAGCGTGCAACTGGTTCTCGTCGCGCTGCGGCGCGGTGCAGCCTTCGAGGTAGCTGACGTAGGCGCCCTTGTCGGCGATGATCAGCGTGCGCTCGAACTGGCCGGTGTTGCGCTCGTTGATGCGGAAATAGGTCGACAATTCCATCGGGCAGCGCACGCCGGGCGGCACGTAGACGAACGAGCCGTCGGAGAACACAGCCGAGTTCAGCGTCGCGAAATAGTTGTCCGTGGTCGGCACGACAGTGCCGAGATACTTCTGCACCAGTTCGGGATGCTCGCGGATCGCTTCCGAGATCGGCATGAAGATCACGCCGGCCGCCTTCAGTTCCTTCTGGAAGGTGGTCGCGACCGAAACCGAGTCGAACACCGCGTCGACAGCGATTCGCCGCTCGCCTTCGGGGCGCACGACGCCTTCCAGCACCTCGACCTCACGAAGGGGAATGCCGAGCTTCTCGTAGGTTTTCAGGATTTCAGGGTCGATCTCGTCGAGCGAGCCGATCTGCTTCTTCGGCTTCGGCGCCGAATAGTAATAGAGATCCTGATAGTCGATCTTGGGGTAGTCGACGCGGGCCCAGGTCGGCTCGGTCATGGTCAGCCAGCGGCGATAGGCTTCCAGCCGCCATTCCAGCATCCAGGCCGGCTCGTTCTTCTTGGCGGAGATGAAGCGGACAGTGTCTTCCGACAGCCCCTTGGGCGCCTTGTCGGACTCGATATCGGTCTCAAACCCATATCGATACTGATCGACGTCGATGCGCCTGACGCGCTCGACTGTCTCTTGGACGGCTGGCATTCTTATCCTCCGCTCGCGGTTTCAAGGACCGCGGTGGATCAATCGCAAAAGTCGAATTCGAAGTTTTGCGACGAAACCGGCTTAGAACGGTTCAAGCTGTGTTTCGTCGCTGTCCTCTAAGTAAGCCATCGGCGAGCTTTCGCCAAGCCTCCAGGGTCATATCAATGTCTGCCTCGGAGGTAGACCAGCCCAGACTGAGCCGCACCGCTCCCTGTGCCAGGTCCTTGGGGAACCCCATCGCGTCAAGGACATGGGAAGGTTGGACCTTGCCGGAAGAGCAGGCGGAACCCGATGATACCGCAATTCCGGCGAGATCGAAGCCGATTACGGCCGTTTCGGCCTTAAGCCCGGGAACCGTGAACAGCGTGGTATTCGGCAGCCGTGGCGCGGCCTCCGAAAACACGATCATTCCCGGCGTCTGCTTCAGACCCCGCTCGAGGCGTTCCCTCAGCGCGCCTAGCCGGGTCGCATCCCCAGGCAGAGCGGCGATGGCTGCTTTGGTCGCGGCGCCGAAGGCCGCAATCCCAGCGACGTTCTCGGTGCCGGCCCGGCGCCCCAGTTCCTGGCCGCCGCCGCGCAACAGCGGCTCCAGGCCGTGCGCGCCCTCGGCCAGCACCACCGCGCCGGCGCCCTTCGGGCCGCCGATCTTGTGTGCAGAAAGCGTCAGCAGATCAGCCTTCAACAGATTGATATCAATAGATATTTTTCCCAATGCCTGGATCGCATCGACATGCAGCAGGCCACCTGCTTCATGCACCACATCAGCGACCTCAGAGACCGGCTGAACGGCCCCGGTCTCGTTGTTGGCGAGCATCACCGACACCAGCGCCGGAGACCCTGCGGCCAGCAAGGTGCGCAGGTGGTTGAGGTCGACCAGCCCCGAGCCGGTAACCTTGATCGTACCGATCGATGCAGCCGGAAATCGCCCGCCTGCCAGTACCGAGGTGTGCTCGATGGCCGAGACCAGCAACCGTTGCACGCCTTGCCCCGTCCCACGGCGCAGCCCCGGCGTCAGCGCCAGCGCGTTGGCTTCGGTGCCGCCTGAGCAAAACACCACGTCGTGCGACCGGGCCGCGACCGCCGCCGCAATGGCAGCCCGGGCATCCTCGACCAGCCGGCGCGCCTGGCGACCCTCGGCATGGACCGAGGACGGGTTACCGCTGATCTCCCATGCGGCCGTCATCGCCCGCTTCGCCTCAGGGCGCAGCGGCGTGGTCGCATTCCAGTCGAGATAGACTCGCTCAGACATCCCTACAATATTACCTTCATTCGTATGCCGACACATGGTGCACCTGCCGCATCGCTGCCAGCAGCCTTATGGCAATTGGGGATCGCCGCGTCTTCTGCAAACCGGGGCCAGCAAGTTCTTGGCTAACGCCTTGAACACACTTCGGGATGTTCAAGATGCTTGCTTTTTGCCCCTCGCCTCATGCTAGAACGCCGCCACCAATTCACCGGAAGCGCCGTTCGCGCATCTCCCAACGACGCCTGATCGTATCACCCCGCCAGATCACGTCCGTTGCCTAGGGATCATCAATGCCTGAAGTTATTTTCACCGGCCCCGCAGGCCGCCTCGAAGGCCGTTACCATCCGGCCAAGCAGAAGAACGCGCCGATCGCGATGATCCTGCATCCGCATCCGCAGTTTCACGGCACGATGAATCACCAGATCGTCTACCAGTGCTATTACGCGTTCGCGCATCGCGGCTTTTCGGTGCTGCGTTTCAATTTCCGCGGCGTCGGCCGCAGCCAGGGTTCGTTCGATCACGGCACCGGCGAATTGTCGGATGCGGCCTCCGCGCTCGACTGGGCGCAGACCATCAACCCGGAAGCGCGCGCCTGCTGGGTCGCGGGCTTTTCGTTCGGCGCCTGGATCGGCATGCAGCTTTTGATGCGCCGGCCCGAGGTCGAGGGTTTCATCTCGATCGCGCCGCCCGCCAACCTCTATGACTTCTCCTTCCTCGCGCCCTGCCCGTCGTCCGGCCTGATCGTGCACGGCGAAAAGGATGCGGTGGTGCCGCCAAAGGACGTCAACACGCTGGTCGAAAAACTGAAGACCCAAAAGGGCATCGTGATCGATCAGCAGATCATCCCCGGCGCCAACCATTTCTTCGACGGCAAGCTGCAGCCGCTGATGGAAACCGTGACCGGCTATCTCGACATGCGGCTCGCCAACGTCCGCTAAGCCATAGAGTTCGCCGTGGCCGCCTTCATTGCCTTGCTTCGTGCGGTGAATGTCGGCGGCACCGGCAAGCTGCCGATGACCGAATTAAAGGCGATGTGCGAGGCGCTGGGATTTGCCGGCGTCCGCACCTACATCGCCAGCGGCAATGTGGTGTTCACCAGCCGTAAATCCGAATCCGCCGTGAAGAAGGCGCTGGAAGCAGCGCTTGAAAGCTACGCCGGCAAACCGGTCGGCGTCATGGTGCGCACGCTCGCCGAGATGCAGGCCGTGCTATCAGACAATCCATTTCCGAAAGCGCCGGCCAACCGCACCATGGCGGTATTTCTCGATGCCCCGCCACCCGGCGATACGCTCAAAGCCGTCAAGGGCCGCAAGGATGAAGCGATCAAGCTCGGCCGACGCGAGATCTACATTCACTACGGCGATGGCATGGGGCAGTCGAAGCTGGTCGTGCCGGCGGCAAAGACCGGCACGGCGCGCAACATGAACACGGTCGCCGCGCTCGCCAAGATGGCGGCGGAATTGTAGCTGTGGTGGGTTAGGCGAAGCCGTAACCCACCACAACACGCGCAAGAAAAAGGTGGTGGGTTACGCTTCGCTAACCCATACAGCTCACTGCGAGACCAGCCCGACATGAAAAAGGCAATTGTCTTCGGCGCGACCGGATTTATCGGCTCGCATCTCCTGCGCGCACTGCTGGGCAACCCGGATTACGAACGGGTCATCGCCGTGGTGCGAAAGCCGCTGGCGCTCAGTCACGCCAAGCTGACTACGCTGATTGGCGACCTCGCCTTGCTGCCCGCACTGAAACCGCAACTGGTGGCGGACGAGGTCTTCATCGCGCTGGGCACGACGCGCAAACATACGCCCGATGAGGCGGAGTACTATAAAATCGATCACGATTATCCGGTGCTGGCCGCCGAGATCGCCAAGGCGAACGGCGCCAGGTCGGTGTTCCTGGTCACGGCCGTTGGCGCCAACGCCGGATCAAGCCTGTTCTATGTCCGCACCAAGGGTGAAGTGGAGCGCGATGTTCTCGCGCTGGATTTCGATCATACGCATATCTTTCGTCCGTCGATGATTATGGGACAGCGCGACGAGGAGCGGCCGGGGGAACGAATGATCATCGCCGTGTGGAACGTGATCAATCCGCTGCTCGTGGGACCGGTCGATCGGTATCGCGGACTGGACGGCGAGGAGATCGCGCGGGCGATCGCCAAAGCCGCGCAACATCAGACGGAGAAGGTGCGCATCTATCACTGGAACGAGATGGCCGCACTGCTGCGGGCGTGACGGTGCTTCGTAGGGTGGGTTAGGCAAAGCCGTAACCCACCGACAGAGCCAACCGCGTCTCGAGACCGCGGTGGGTTACGCTTCGCTAACCACCCTACGTCACGCCGCCAGCTTCAGCATATGCGCGTCGTGGCGGACCAGGAACGCATGCAGCAATTGCGGATAGTCCGCGCCGACGGCCGACCGCACGCTCGGGCGCTTGGCCAACTGCTCGCGCCACGCTCGCACCTTCGGCGTATCGGCAAACACCGAGAGATCGATCAACCGATCGAACACATCGAAGTAACGGAAGATCGGCGCGAACACCGCGTCCACCAAGGAGAACCGTTCGCCGGCAAAGAAAGGTCCCGCGCCGAGCGTACGCTCGACCTGCGCGAACTTGGCCGCGACCGCCTTGCGCTTGCTTTCGAACACCGCCGGATCGCCGGTGGTCTCCAGACCCCATAATTCGCCCAGGATCGTCGAGCCGAATTCCATCCAGGCCCGGTGCTGCGCCCGCTGCAGCGGGTCCTGCGGATGCAGTTTGGCGCCGCCTTGGGTGTCCTCGATGTACTCGCAGATCACGTTGCTCTCGAACAACGCCACCTCGCCGTCGTCGCTCGCAACCCGTAGCACCGGCACCTTGCCGAGCGGCGATATTTTCAGGAACCAGTCCGGCTTGTTGGCGAGGTCGATGTCGATGCGCTCGAACGGCACGCCCTTTTCGGTCAGCGCGATCACGGCGCGCTGCACGTAGGGACAAAGGGTGTGGCTGATCAAGGTCAATTTCGGCGTCATGACGATCTCGCTCCATGCATCTGCATCGAAACTAGATGCATCTGCATGTAGCCGTCAAGATCGATCCACGGGCCTCACCTTCACGGTCGCGCGATGACCCCGCCGGTCATGGGGATCGGCACCCCAGTGGTAGTGGGATAGCTGAGCGGAAAGCCTTTCAGACCGCGCGCGGCGAGGAAGCCGAAGGCCTGCGCCTCGATTGCATCGGAAGCCCAGCCAAGCGCGTCGGCCGCCTGTACGACTGCCGGCTGCAGCCGCTCGCGCAGCATCCGCATCATGGTCAGGTTGCGGGCGCCGCCGCCGGCCACGATCCAGCTTTTGGGCTCCTTCGGCAGCAGCGGCACCACCCGGGCGATCGCCTCGGCCGTGAACGCAGTCAGGGTCGCCGCGCCATCCAAGGGGTCCTTATCGCCGAGCTTGAGGGAAGCAAAGTCGTTGCGATCGAGCGATTTAGGCGGCGGCAGCGTAAAGAACGGCAGTTTCAGCGCGCGGTTGATCCAGCCCACATCGACCGTGCCCTGGGCGGCGGTACGCCCTTCGTTGTCAAAACGCTGATTGAGGAACTTGGACATGTAGTCGTCGAGCAGCGCGTTGCCGGGCCCGGTGTCGCAGGCGATCAGGGTGTCGCCGTCGATATAGGTGATGTTGGAGACCCCGCCGATATTAACCACGATGATCGGGCCCTCGCGCTCCAGCGACTGCGCCAGCGCCCGGTGATAGACCGGCACGAACGGCGCGCCCTGCCCGCCGGCCTCGACGTCGGCGGCGCGGAAATCATGCATGACCGGGATATGGATCGCCTTGGCCAGCGTGGCGGCGTCGCCGATCTGCACGGTCAGCCGGCGCTCGGGCCGGTGCAGCACGGTCTGGCCATGAAAGCCGACAATATCGATGTCCGAATAGGCCATGCGGTGCTGCGCGACAAAAGCGGCCACCGCCTCGGCATGGGCCGCGGTAACGGCCCGCTCGGCCTCGCGCAGGCAGCCGGGCCGGGCATCGCGCTGCGGCAGGTCGACCGCCTCATACAGCGCCTGACGCAGCAGATTGCGCTCGGATTCGGTATAAGGCCGGTATCCGGACGGCCCGAAGGCGCTCACCCGGCGGCCGTCGGTTTCGATCAAGGCGACGTCCACCCCGTCGAGCGAGGTGCCGCTCATCAGACCTAACGCCGTCAACATCATTGTCGTCGTGCCTTCGCAACGCCCTGCTCGATCCGTCCCGCCGACGACGACCAGCTTGTGCCAAACACACACATCTTATAATGCCACATCGGCGCGATTGCGGCAGCCTGTTCCGCTATGGTTCCCCGGATTGCTACAATTACCGTGAAAATAGAATGATCAGAGCTGCAGACCAATGACCGCATTTAAATCGGATTTCCTTAACATCCTGAGCGAACGCGGGTTCATCCATCAATGTTCCGACTTCGACGGCCTCGACGCGCTGGCCGCCAAGGGCGAGGCGACAGCCTATGTCGGCTATGACTGCACCGCGCCGTCGCTGCACATCGGCAACTACCTCACCATGATGATGCTGCACTGGCTGCAGGAGAGCGGCAACAAGCCGATCACGCTGATGGGCGGCGGCACCACCATGGTCGGCGACCCCTCCGGCAAGGATGAATCGCGCGCGATCCGCAGCGTGGCGGAAATCGAGGCCAACAAGGCCTCGATCCGCGGCGTGTTTTCAAAGGTGCTGCGCTACGGGTCCGGCCACAGCGACGCGATCATGCTCGATAACGCCGAGTGGCTGACCAGGCTGAACTGGATCGAGATGCTGCGCGACATCGGCCGGCATTTCTCCGTCAACCGCATGCTGACGATGGACTCGGTACGCCTGCGCCTCGAACGCGAGCAGGAAATGAGCTTCATCGAATTCAACTACATGGTCTGCCAGGCCTACGACTTCGTCGAGCTGTCGCGGCGCACCGGCTGCCGCCTGCAGATGGGCGGCTCCGATCAATGGGGCAACATCGTCAACGGCGTCGATCTCGGCCGCCGCATGGGCACGCCGCAACTGTTCGCGCTGACGACGCCGCTGTTGACCACCGCCTCCGGCGCCAAGATGGGCAAGACCGCGCAAGGCGCGGTCTGGCTCAACGCCGACCAGTTCTCGCCCTATGATTTCTGGCAGTACTGGCGCAACGTCGAGGACGCCGACGTCGTGAAGTTTCTAAAACTGTTCACGATCCTGCCGATAAGCGAGATCGCCAAACTCGCGGCGTTGCAAGGCGGAGAGATCAACGAAGCCAAGAAGATCCTGGCTACCGAAGCGACCGCGTTGCTGCACGGCCGCGACGCCGCCAATGAGGCAGCGGAGACCGCGCAGAAGACGTTCGAGCAAGGCGCGATCGCCGAGAACCTGCCGACCGTGGATATTCCGCGTGGCGAACTCGAAACCGGGATCGGCGTGCTCGCGGCCTTCGTCAAGGCCGGCCTGGTCGCGTCAAACGGCGAGGCACGCCGCCAGATCAAGGGCGGCGGCCTGCGCGTCAACGACGCCGCCGTTACCGACGAGAAGATGACGCTGGCGCCGTCGCACCTGACGCCCGAAGGCGTCATCAAGCTGTCGATGGGCAGGAAGAAGCACATCCTGCTCAAGCCTGCATAGGCGTATTCGTTTTTGAGCCTTGCCGGGGCACGCGGAAATGCGCTCCCTACAAGCGCGATCAGCAAAAGTGGCCTTCCGGTTTTGCGTCCGATCGCGCTTGGAAAAGTAAGGCGATGGATAAAGCGACGCCAGGGGGAGACACGACGGCGAAGCCGCTCAAGCCGGGGCGCGTGGCGCTCAACGTGCTGGCGCTGTGCTTTACGCTGTCCGTGCTCGGCCGCGGCCTCGGCGAGAGCTTTACGGTGTTCCTCAAGCCGATCTCGGAAGATTTCGGCTGGGACCGCGCCCAGGTGGTCTCGGTCTACTCGCTGACCTGGCTGGCCGGCGGCCTGATGGCGCCGCTGGTCGGCCGGCTGTTCGATCGCTCCGGCCCCCGCACCGTCTACGCGCTGGGCCTGGCGCTGCTCGGCGGATCCTTCCTGGTTGCGTCCCACGCGCAAACGCTCTGGCAGTTCCAGCTCAGCGTCGGCCTCTGTGTCGGCCTCGGCATTGCCTTTATCGGCAACGTCCCGAATTCGATCCTGCTCGGCCGCTGGTTCGGCCCGCGGCTGCCGACCGCGATGGCGATCCTCTATTCCGCGACCGGCGCCGGCATCCTGGTGCTGCTGCCGGCGTCGCAGGTACTGATCGACCGGATCGGCTGGCGCGACGCCTATCACCTGTTCGGCGTCGTGACGTTGTGCCTGTTGGTGCCGCTGCTCCTGATGCCATGGCGGCTGTTTGCCAGCGGCTCGCCGCACATCGCCAAGAAAGCCGATCCAGATTTCGTCGACTCCGGCTGGACGCTGGTCAGCGCGATCCGCCACCACGCGTTTTGGGCGCTGTTTGCGACGTTCTTCTTCACGGCGGTCGCGATGTACGCGATCACGGCACAGATCGTCGCCTACCTGATCGATGCCGGATTTCCGCCGTTGCAGGCCGCGACCGCCTGGGGCTTTTCAGGCATCGTACTGCTGTTCGGCATGCTCGGCATCTCCACGCTCGATGGCCTGATCGGCCGCCGGCCGTCGGTGCTGTTCAGCTACGGCGTCTCGATCCTCGGGATCGGCCTGCTCTGGCTGCTGCAATACTTCCCGAACTACTGGCTATTGACCGGCTTCGTGGTCTGCTTCGGCAGCATGATCGGCTCGCGCGGTCCGCTGATCACGGCGACCGCGCTCAACATCTTTCGCGGCGAGCGGGTAGGAACCATCTACGGCACCATCTCGATCGGCAGCGGCCTCGGATCGGGTCTGGGCTCGTGGAGCGGCGGCCTGATCCACGACTGGACCCACAGCTACAACGCGCTGTTCGCGTTCGCGCTGGTCAACGTGGTGCTGGGATTGATTCCCTTCCTGGTTGTTCCCGCGCTGCGGCGCTAGCCGATCCCGCGAAAATCCTTCGGTAGAACTACGCATCCTTGACGTGTCCAGGGACGCTTTCGCCCACTTTCACGATTGTTAATCTGATTCATGTTATCCGCCGCTGAACAGTTACTTTCCAGAAGAGGTCGCAAATGATCCCGCTCAGCCGATTGAAGATCCGCACCAAACTCGCCAGCATGGTCCTGCTGGCTGCGGTGACCATCTGCACGGTGATCGCGGTGTCGGCCTCGCTCAGCCGCAGCCGGATGCTCGACGACCGCGTCACGCAGATGCACGCGGCGGTCGATCTGCTGCTCGGCATGGCGCAATCGCTGCAGGACGAAGTTACTGCCGGGAAGATGACACTGGCGGAGGCGCAGGCCCAGTTCCGCGCACGCGGCCGCAAGATGTCCTTCAACAAGGGCCAGGGCTATCCCGTCACCTACAACGCCGACACCTCGATACTCCTCAACGGCGCCAATCCGCAGCTCGAAGGCAAGATCACCGGTGCGAAAGATTCGAACGGCGTCGTGATCGCCGATGCTCAGGTCGCCGCCGCCCAGAAGTCGCCCGAAGGCGGTACCACGTCGTATCTCTATCCGCGCCCCGGACAGACCGAGGCGGTTCGCAAGATGGTCTATGTCCGCAGCTTCGCGCCGTGGAACGTGGTGATGAGCTACGGTCTCTATGTCGACGACGTCGATGCCGACGTCAGCGCGCTGCTGATGCGGTTGGGTGCGATCGGCGCCGGCCTGCTGGTGCTGATGGGGTTGCTGTCGTGGCTGATCGCCCGTGACATTCTCGGCGCACTCGACCGCCAGAAGTCCCGGATGCAGCGCATTGCCGAGGGTCATCTCGACAACCCCGTCGAGGAGACCGGACGCGGCGACGAGATCGGTCGCATGGCCGAAACGCTGGAAGTGCTGCGCCAGACCGCAATGACAGCGCGTTCGCTGGAAGCGGAACAGGTCGCCTCGAAACAAAGGTCCGAGAACGAGAAGCGGCAGGCGATCATGGCGCTCGCCGACCGGTTTGACGCTTCCGTCGGCCAACTGGTCGGACGGATGGCATCGGGCTCGAGCGAACTGGAAACCACCGCCAAATCCATGACCGGCACGGCCGAGCGCACCAACCAGCGCGCCGCGCTGGTCGGCTCGGCCGCCAGCGAGGCTTCCACCCGCGTTCAGACGGTGGCCGCCGCCGCCGAAGAGCTGTCGTCGTCGATCACCGAGATCAGCCGTCAGATGGCGCAATCCGCCGCCATCACCGGCCGGGCCGTCGAGACGGCCCGCCGCACCGACGTCACCGTGCGGGCGCTGGCCGAAGGCGCCGAGCAGATCGAGCACGTCGCCGAACTGATTTCGAGCATCGCCAGCCAGACCAACCTTTTGGCGCTCAATGCGACCATCGAGGCCGCGCGCGCCGGCGAAGCCGGCCGCGGCTTTGCCGTGGTCGCGGTCGAGGTCAAGAGCCTCGCCAGCCAGACCGCCGAAGCGACCAAAGAGATCGGCACCCGCATCGCGCAGATTCAGGCCGCGACCAAGGAGGCCGTGGAGGCCATTCAGGGCATCACCGCCACCATCGAGGAAGTCTCCACCATCGCGACATCGATCGGCTCCGCGATCGAGGAACAGGGTGCTGCGACCGCCGAGATCGCGCGCAACGTCACGCAGACGGCGGAGGCGACCAAGGAAGTCACCAGCAATATCGGGGGCGTCAGCGCCGCCGCGAATGAAACCGGCGGCGCGGCCGGCCTGTTGCTGACGGCGGCGTCCGACCTCTCCAAGCAGGCCGAACAACTCTCCGGCGAAGTCAATGTGTTTCTGGCCGGCGTGCGCGCGGCCTGAGATCCTGGCTGGGCTAATTCGTACTATTCGTCATGGCCGGGCACAGCCGTCCGAAGGACGGCGTCGCTACCGCTCGCCTATGCCCGGCCACCACGTCTTAGTGGCTGCTGGCCAAAAATAACGTGGATGCCCGGGACAAGCCCGGGCATGACGAACTGAGCGCGGTCAGTGTCACTGGCATTCGCCGACACGCTCGCCTTCGATCTCTGTCTTCACATCGCTGATCAACTGCCCGGCCATCCGACCCTTGCTGATGACCGTGGCGGTGTAGTGGGACGGACTATCGAAGTTGAAGCTGCCCAGGACGTCAAGATCCAACTGTCCCCTGCATTGCAGATGCCACTTCAGAGTTCTGCCGGCCACTTCGGATTCCGCGGGTTCACACGTCGAATTGACGGTGCCGCTCACGGGGCCAAAGGTTTTGGCGACGTCGCCGGCCTGTTCGGGCGTGAGGCAACGCGCCTTCACCCCCGGCGGCGAGGTCGCGCCGTTCATCACTGTCGTTGACGTGACTTTCCATTGCCCGGGTTCGATCGCTAACTCGGATGCTCCGGCTGAAACGATCAGCACCAGCGAGCACAGCAACGTCATTCCGAGCTTATTCATTTGCATGTCTTTCGAGCGGCTGCCCGCGTCACGCCGGCTAATGCGCGGGTGTCTCCGCCGTCATTGCCTGCAACAAACGCGAAGCGTTTGTGCAAGGGAGCGAAGCGACGAAGCAATCCATTCTTCCTTGATGCGGCAAAGATGGATTGCTTCGCTCGCAATGACGTTGATGAGCTGGACTGCGACTGCTTCAATTATTCGGCGGGAATTCGATCTGGTTGTTCTGCTTGCCGGTATTGAACTCGAAAATCTTGCGCAGCAAGCCCGGCGCCATCGCCGAGATCGGATTGACGCGCATCACCGGTTGGGCCGGCGTGCCCACGACTTCATAGGTGACGCCGATCAGGCCTTCGTTGTTGCCGTTGCCGAGGAAAAGTCCGAGCACCGGAATCTGGCCGAACATGTTGTTCAGCCCGTACATCGGCACGAAGGTGCCGCTCATCCGGACCTGGTTGGTGACGCTGTCGATGCTGCCTTCGATGGTCGCGCCGATGGCCGGGCCTTTGACGACGCCGTCCCGGATGGTGAGCTGGCCGCTCTGGCGGGTGAATCCAGCGCGCAGCGCCGAAAACGACACGCTGCCCTGGCTGCCGGGCGCGCCGCCTGCGGCCACGCGCTCGAGCGAAGCCTCTCCCTTGATGGCGAAGTTATGAACGTTGATCACACCCTCTTTGGGGTTGTTTTCCGGCGTCGGCGGCTCCAGCGCCAACTGGAGCTGGCCGCCGACGATCTTGGAATAGAAGTCGTTGAAGCGGAAGAACGCGCCGGCGTCGTCGGTCTGCAGCACGATCACGTCGCGGCCTTGCCCTTGCCCTTGCGCGCGGGAGCGCAAATCCGCCGTCAGCGGCGTATCGCGCCCGACCTTGCCGGTGATCGCAAACGCCTTGATGTATCCGCTGCGCCGCGAGAATTTGGCATCGACGCTGCGCAGGGCCTCGCCGTTGAAACCCGCGACCGCGCCGAGCTTGAGATCGACATCGAAATCGATGTTCTTGATCTTGCTCTTGGCGTCGGCCTCCTTGCCGGAAATCGCCGATTTGAGGAAGCCGCGGCCATCGAACACGTCGCCGCGCATCGTGACCTTGACGACGCCGTCGGCGCCGCGTTCCGCCCTTAGCGTGGCCTTGTCACCTTCCGACGGCGCGTAGGTCGGGAAGTTCGCATTCAACAGGTCGCCGTTCGCATCGACTTCCAGCGATCCCTTGATCGAGACGCCGCCGCCATCGACGACGATGTCCTGGAACAGGGTCGACTGCTCCTTCTTGACCACCGTGAAGGTCGCCCTGCCGGATTTGCCCGGTACCTTGACCCAGCCGGGCAGGATGTTGTCGAGCTTCAACGACGTCAGATCGGCCTCGATGCCGACCTTGCTGTCGCGATCGCCGATCTTGCCGATCAGCTTGATCGGGATGGCGCCGGAGACAGCGGGTCCAAGGTCGAGCCCGAGGCGTGCGCGACTGGCGTCATCGAGCGTCGCCTGCAGCTTGATGTCGGCGTCGCCTTCGGCAGGCTTGCGATAATCCAGCGAGGCCGGCTGACCGTTGATCTTGACGTCACCCTTGACCTGATAGCCGGCGTTGTTGGCCACCACCTTCAGCGTGGTGGCTTCCAGCTTCTGGTTCATCACCAGTTTGTCGGCGGCAAATCCGCCGAGGTCGGCGGTTACGCTGTAAACGGTGTCGGCCTTGGTCAGCGCGCCAACGACCGGCAGCGCCAGCGAGAACGTGGCGGTCACCGTCCCCTTGCTGTTGTTCGGATCGATCAGGGTGCCGGAAACGTCGCTGATGCGATCAGAGGCGAGAATCTCGGCGGCGGCCGGCACCGGACAATCGACCCTGAACTTGACCCGCGAGGACACTGGCTTCGGCGCCATATCCGGCACCTCGAAGCTGAAATCCGAAATATTGATCTTGCGCCCGCCCGGCGTGTCGGCGACGCCTTGCCCGATAGTCACCGTCGCGGTTCGCCCGGTAACCCGCGCCTTCAAATCGGCATCGCGAACCGATGGCATGTTGTCCACCGGATGCACGGTGACGCCTGACGCGACGATGTTGACGGACAGCCCGTCATCCGGAATCGGCGGCCCCTTGCGCGACAGGTTGCGCACCGGCGAATTGACGCCGACTTCGATGCGCTGGAGCGTGCCGCGCTCGATCCGCTCGATCACCCATTCGCGCACTTCCGGCACGATCAGGATCGGCCAGATCCGTTTCAGGGCCGAGGCCGACATCGGCGTTCCCGCAAAGCCGAGCTGAAGGCGCGCTTCGCCCGCATAGTCGATGCTGCCCGTGCCGGCGATGCCGATCTCGCCATTGCTGATATCGGCCTGGGTCAGCAGCACGCGCTTCTTGTCGGTATCGAACCGCATGCCGATCGCGATGCGGTTGAAAATCAGCGGCTGGTCGTTGTCGTTGCCGGCCAGCACGATGGTGCCGCCGCTCAGGCCCGCCTGCCAGTCCGTGATATTGCCGTTCGGCGGTTCGAGATGGGCCAGCAACGTGACCCGGTTGGCGCCGGAAACGATCTTGAAGGGAGCGACCAGCACGCGCCGGCCGGAATCCCATTCGACGTTCATCTCGGCCGAATCGATCGCCATCGGATAATCCGGCGTATCGCTGTCGATGATGTGGCCGGCGCCGGCGAGGACCTTGCCGCGGAAATAGGTCGGCAGTCCGTCGCGGCCGAGTTCGCCCTTCAGTTCGCCCGATAGCGGCAGGTCGGCGCTGTAGGTGAGATCCTTGACCCGCATCGCCAGCAGAATATTGGCGGTCGGCACCTTGTCGGCGCGAAGATCGACCGATCGAACGCCGTTCTGCTGCGGACCGACCAGGACCCGAAGCGACCACGGGCGGGCGCCCTCTTCGCCCAAGCTCAGCGCCACCCCGCCGCCGCTCGGACGGCGCATGCTGAGGCTGATGTTCTCGAACGTCCATTTGTTGCCGCGCTGCTGGTCGTCGACCACCAGATTGCCGTTCTTCAAACCGATCTCGTTGAGGTTCTGTCCGTCGAGACCAGTCAGGCTCAGGCTGTCGAGCCAGTCGAGCCCGGCCAGCAATCCGTTCGGCGTATTCTCGGGGGTCGTTGCGCCGGCGGATGGCGCGCCCTGGCGGGGGAATGTGGGGGCAATGCCGGCGTCGCGCTTCGAGGTAACGCCGGTAGCGAGTGGCTTGGCGGTGTCACCGGCCGACACCGAGACCTGGCCGTCCGGGGTAATGCGTACCGCGAGTTCGGCATCGACCAAATTGAGGCTCTCGGCGCGGAGCCGGCCCATCAGGAGCGCGGTGCCGGACAGTCTCACCTCGGCCTTCGGCGCCGTGGCGACGATGGCGTGGTCACGATCGCGCACCACGATGTCGCGGATTCGCACCGCGATCCGGATCCGGCCGGCGCGCTCGATCTGGGTGCCGCCGACCTCGACCGTATTGCCGTTGCCGATATTGTCCTCGATCGCGGCCGCAAGCCACGGCGTCGCCATGTCGAGATTGATGGGCCCGGCACCGAGCCGCCACCACAGCCCGCCGAAACAGCTGGCGAAGATGACCGCCAGCACCGCAACGACGATCGCGATGCGCTTGACCCAGCGCCCGCCCGTAACCCACCGATTGATGGCTGTGAAATTATCGCCGATCCGGTGAAAGCCGGAATCGGAACGGGACAGCAATCGCCGCGCGCGGTGCCCCGCCGCCTCGTCGTTCTCCGGATCCCAGCCGGACTCATCATCCCATTGCGAGATTTGAGCCTCAGCACGCGGATTCGACCCTCCAGCAGATCCTTGGGGCGAAATATTCCTAGCCATTGCCTCTCGGTGCAGGCGCTGAGGTTGATCGCCGCCAAGGGCGCGCCCATCGATGGGTATCGAGCGCTCCTGTGCCGGCATCGCTGCCAATCCTCGATTAATACTGTTACTCGTGATCGGGCCCAAGGACTCTTTGGGATGCCGCTTCACGGGGCGGACGGGTGGTTCGTCGAATTCCTTGTAACCATACTCCGAGGCCATCAAACTTGCCCAGCAGCCGG
This sequence comes from Afipia sp. GAS231, assembly GCF_900103365.1. Lineage (NCBI taxonomy): Bacteria > Pseudomonadati > Pseudomonadota > Alphaproteobacteria > Hyphomicrobiales > Nitrobacteraceae > Afipia > Afipia sp. GAS231. The sequence goes on along the minus strand of NZ_LT629703.1, from coordinate 7,258,398 downwards.
AGCGAATCCGACGGTTCGGGACGTGACCCGCAATACCCTATTGATTGAGCCGCGGAAAGCGACGAAAGGAAGGCGTATGTCCAAGAAAACGCGCAAGAAATCCTCCACGACGTCGAGCAAGACATCCGCTGGAAAGCCCGCCGCGGCGAAGCCTGTCCGCACCACCGCCAAGGTACCCGCCAAAGCCCCGGCCAAAACAAAGGCCAAAGCCGGCAAGGCGGTCGCCAAGAAATCCGCCAAGTCGGCCAAAACGGCCGCAGCCAAAGTCAAACCGGCCGTAGCCAAAGAATCGCATAAGCCCGCCTCGAAACCGTTAAAGTCCACTCCATCCACTCAAAAGGTTGCCACTCAAAAGGTTGCCACTCAAAAGGTTGCCGCTCAAAAGCCCGCCGCCCCAAAGCCGGAACTGACGGCGACCGGGACCGAAGGCGGCAAGGCTCCGGGCTTCCGGCTGCCCCGCGACGGCGGCGACAGCATCTCGCTGGCCGACTATGCCGGGCAGAAGCTCGTGCTGTTTTTCTACCCCCGCGCCGACACCCCCGGCTGTACCCGGGAGGCGATCGACTTTACCCGCCTCCAGGGCGACTTCGCCGAATCGGGAACCGCCGTGCTCGGCGTCTCGGCCGACACGGTGAAGGCCCAGGAATCCTTCCGAGACAAGCATGAGCTTGCCGTTCCTCTGATCTCGGATGAGCGCCATGAGATGCTGGAGGCCTATGGCGCCTGGGGCGAGAAATCCATGTATGGCAGGAGCTTCATGGGGATCATTCGGACCACGGTTCTGATCGGCGCCGACGGCCGGATCGCCAAAATCTGGCGCAATGTCCGCGTCGATGGCCATGCCGACGAGGTCCTCGCCGCCGCCCGCGAGCTGACCAGCTAGTACTGCGCTTTAGAGGTTCCCATTTCCCAAATATTAACCATGAGAGGGTCAAATCGGCCGCACAAATGAGGCCGTCCCGGAATTCCTCTCCGATCGGCACGGGAGTGCCGATGTCGTACCGTACTGGTCATCATTCCGACCACCAGCACCATGATCAAAACCGGTTCCCGCCTCGCCGCGCAGCGGGCGCGCAAGCCGCGGTCGCAAACCCGGCTGCGGTGGCAAATGATGGCTATGCCATCGTCCATGCCGGCAAGCAGGTCCGGTTCGGGCCGGTGGTGTTCTGGATCGTCGTCGGCACGGTCGTCGTACTCGGGATGTGGTCGGCCGCAACCGCCACCTATTTCGCGTTTCGCGACGACGTCCTGACCCGGCTGATCGCCCGCCAGGCCGAGATGCAATACGCCTATGAAGACCGCATCGCCGAATTGCGGGCCAAGGTCGACCGCACCACCAGCCGGCAGTTGCTGGATCAGGAGCAGTTCGACCAGAAGCTCGATCAGATCATGCGGCGCCAGACCGCACTGGAATCCCGTGCCACCGCGCTCGGCGCGATCCCGGATACCGCAGCCACCGGCTCGATTCGGCCGCAGGCCCGTACCGGCACGGCAGATCAGCAGCCCGCCTCCGGCACGCCAAAGCCCTCCCCGATCAGCGACACCGTGATTTTCGTGGCGCCGCCGGATCGCGAAGCCCGCCTCGAATCGCGCGCGCCCGTTGCCGCCAAGGTGCAACCGAACCAGTTCGCCAAAGTTCAAGGCTTCGACAACGTTTTGGTTCGGCTTCAGACCTCGCTCGATTCGGTCGAGCGGCGTCAGATGGCCGCGCTCAGCGCGGTCGAGGACGGCATGGAATCACGCGTTCGCCGGATGCGCGGCGTGTTCACCGATCTCGGCCTCGACATGGCGCAACTGGAAGGCGCGACACCGCGCTCCGGCGTCGGCGGTCCGTTCGTGCCGGTGAAGCTCGGGGCCGACGCCGGCCCGTTCGAACGCCAGCTCTACCGCATCAACACCACCCGCGCCCAGGTCGAGCGTCTCAACCGGACGCTGGCGCTGGTGCCGTATCGCAAGCCCGTCATCGGCGAGGTCGAGTTCACCTCGGGCTTCGGCGTCCGCAGCGACCCCTTCCTCGGCCGCCCGGCCATGCACACCGGCCTCGATTTCCGCGCGCAAATGGGCGATCCCGTGCGCGCGACGGCGAATGGCAAGGTGGCGTCATCTGGATGGGCCGGCGGCTACGGCCGGATGGTCGAGATCGACCACGGCAACGGGCTCTCGACCCGCTACGGCCATCTGTCGGAAATCAACGTCAAGGTCGGCGATGTCATCAAGATCGGGCAAGTGATCGGCGCGGTCGGTTCGACCGGCCGCTCAACCGGACCGCATCTGCATTATGAAACGCGGATCGACGGTGACGCGGTCGATCCGCAGAAGTTTCTGCGCGCCGGCGTGCGGCTCAGCGCCGGCTGAAGACCTGCCGCTGGCAGGGCTGACACAAAATCGCGAAAACAACCCCATGCAAAGTAGAATGGGGCGCGAAAAAGGCCCAACCGGACCTTCGACGTTCTGCTCTCACGCCCCGATCGGGCGTTCCATGAGGGTGAGCGGCTGGCCGTTGTGAACCGTCCGGTCGAACGTCTTCCAACCCAGGCGCGCGTAGAGCGATTCGTTGTGCGGCGTGAACAGATAGAGCGTCTTGAATCCGAGACGGGCCGCTTCATCGACCGCGCGCAGCGACAACGCAGATGCGATGCTTCGGCCACGCATTTCTGGCGGCACGAATACGGACGACAGCCAGGGTGTCAGATGTTGGTGGGTCAACGTGGCAGCTAGAAGGCTTGCCGACCCGACAAGCTCCCCCTCCTCCGAAACCGCGATCAGCGCCATTGGAACACGATCCCTGTGCAAGGCGTCGCGCAGCCTGCTGACACGCTGCTCGAGCGTGCCGGCAGGATTCAGATAGCCGAACTGCGCGTGCTGCCACTGGGCGACTTGCGGAAGATGCATCTCCTGATCCGCAAGATATTCAGTCCTGATCGTCATGACGCAGGCTTCCGGTAAAGGGGCCAGCCGGGCTGACCTAGCGGGTCATCTCGTGACCGACCTCGCCCGTGATCACGTCACCGAACAGTTCCCAGGCCTCGCCGTTGAATTTCATCAACTGCATCTGCTCGATCGGAAAGTAATCGTCGGCTGACGTATTGACCATGATGCCCGGCAGCATCAGATCCGAGTGGAAGTTCTTCAGGCTGGCCGCCTGCTTCATGACGTTGTCGCGCGTCAGGTTGTCGCCGCATTGCTTGAGAACCTGCATCATCGCCTCGGCCTGGACATAGCCATAGAGGTTGTTGGCGTTGGTTTTGTCGCCATCAGGATAATACTTGTCCATGAAGGCGCGCCAGTTCACCACGGCCGGGTCCTTGTCCCAGGTCGGATCGGTCGGGTCCTTCAGATAGGCCGTCGAGATGATCCCCTTGGAATATTCGAGACCGGCCGGCTTCAGCACCGAGGCCACCGAGGTCGCGGTATTGGCGAGGAAGAATTTCGGCTTCCAGTTGAGTTCGCCGACCTTGCGGATCGCCTGCGCCGATCCCTTCGGCGCGGCCCAGGAGAAGAAGATGTCGGCACCGGAATCGTGCAGCGCCACGATCTGCGAATCGATCGAGGGATCGCTGACCTCATAGGACTTGTCTGATATGATCATGTTGACCTTGTCGCCGAGGCCGTCCTTCAGGCCCTTGAACTGGTCCTTGCCGGCGTCGTCGTTCTGCCAGAACACCGCGATCTTGCTGTTGGGGAAATTGTCGCGAATGTACTTTGCGTAAATCCGCCCCTCGCTCTGGTAGTTGGGCTGAAAGCCCATGGTCCACGGAAAATTCTTGGGATCGCCGAACTTGGTGCCGCCCGAGGCCACGAAGAGCTGCGGCACCTTCTTGGCGTTCATGTATTTCATGATCGCCGAATTCGAGGGCGTGCCGAGCGGCTGGAAAATCAGGAGCACCTCGTCGCTCTCGACCAGCTTGCGCGCCTGCTCGATCGCCTTGGGCGGGCTGTAGGCATCGTCGTAGGAGATGAAATCGATCTTGCGGCCGCCGATGCCGCCCTTGTCGTTGACCATCTTGAAGAACGCGGCTTCGGTCTTGCCGATCACGCCATACGACGACGCCGGGCCGCTATAGGGCATGATGTTGCCGATCTTGATTTCGCTATCGGTGGCGCCGGCATCGTATTTCTTCTGCGCACTGGCCGAAGTTGCAACGACAGCGGCGACGGCAAACGCCGTCAGGGCCAACAGGTTTTTTGAACGAACCGGCATCGTCTTCTCCCGCATGTATTATTTTGCCCAAGGCTTTTTTGCCCCAGCCTTTATTTGCTCAAGTGTCGCAAGTAGCACGCCCGCTGGCAAGCATGTGGTTATTCCGCCCAATGAAACGGCATTGTTGCCTGACGTGAATTGTGATTGATGCAGGATCGCGCCGTCACCTCCTTTTGATTGCAAGGCCCGCGGTTGGAACTGAACCCACGAATTGGTCCGCGACATCCAAAGCTCGCTGCCGCCGGATTCCGCGCCGCGCGCTGGCTGGCGGCGAAGACGATGGGGGCTGCGGGCTTTCATCAACTCGGCTCGGAATTCGCCGATGCGCGCATTGCCGCCATCCGCGAAAAACTTTCGCGCGGCGATACCGTCTATCTCGCGGGCCTCGGCGCGCCCGGCACGCACAATTCCGGCGTGGCGCTGGTCGAGGTGACCCGCGCGCGCGGACCACGCCTGATCGTCAACAACGAGGAAGAGCGCTTTTCCGGCAACAAGCACACGACAGAATATCCGCGCGCCTCGATCGACGCGATGGTCTCAGCGCTGCGCGGCATCGGCCGCGACATCGGCGACATCGACGCCTGGCTGACGAGCTGGGATTATCCGACGCTGGCGGGCACGCTGGCGCGCTCGGTGCTCGAGGAATTGCCGCAGAGCCTGAAACTGCTCCGCACCACGGAAGCCGCCGGCTTCGAGAGCCGCCGCCTCGAGCAGATGACCCGGACGCCGAAAATTCTGGCGCGCCAGCTTGGTCTATCGGAACGCGTGCCGCTGATCTGCCTGCCACACCACGACAACCACGCCTGGTTTTCCTATGCCGCCTCGCCGTTCACTGAGAACGGCGAACCGGTCGCGGTCGCCGTGCTCGACGGCACCGGCGACCAGGGCTCGATTTCGCTCTACGTCGTTGAAAACGGCGCGATGCGAAAACTCTATTGCAACGACAGCATGTTCGATTCACTCGGCGCGTTCTACAGCGTGATCTCGTCGACGCAGGGCGGTTGGACCTGGCTGTCCAGCGAAGGCCGCTATATGGGCGCCGCCGCCTGGGGCGACATGAACCGCGCCAGCAATCCGTACTATGCGCGGCTACGAAATGTCCTGCAGTTCGGCGACGGCGGCGAAGTGCGGATCAACCGCGCGATGGCCAACTGGTATTGCGATCCCTTCGATCACCCCTACAAGCCGGCTCTGACCGCCATCCTCGGCGAACCGCTCCGGCCCGACCAGCTCTGGAATCCGGATGCGGTGTTGCGGGTCGAGGACATCCATCATCGCCCCGACACCAGGGATCGCCTCGACAAGGCGGCGGCGACGCAACTGGTGTTCGAGGATGCGATGATCCATGTCACCGACCATCTGTTGCGCGTCACCGGTGCCAGCCGCCTGGTGCTGACCGGCGGCGTGGCGCTGAACGCAATCGGCAATATGCGGCTGCTCGAACATTTCGACGAGGGCTGGTTCGCCCAAGCGCAGCAGCGCAAGGCCCGCCTGCATCTATGGGTGCCGCCGGTGCCCGGCGATCCCGGCGTCACCATCGGCGCCGCCTGGCTGTTCGCGCATCTGGCAAGCGCGCCGCGCGGCGCGCCGATGACGCATGCGTTTCATTGCGGCCTGCCGCCATCGGCCGACGACATCACGTCCGCCCTCAAGGCCGATGACATTGCCTCGGAGCGCATTGGCGACGTCTCGACCCCGCAAGGCCGCGATGCTATCGCCGATCTGATGGCGTTCATGGTTGCCCAAGGCGGCGTGATCGCGCTGCATCAGGGTGCGGCCGAAACCGGCCCGCGCGCGCTCGGCCACCGCTCGATCCTCGCCAATCCCTGCGACGCTGAGGTGCGCGAGCGCCTCAACGAGCGCGTCAAATACCGCGAGGCCATACGTCCGCTGGCGCCGATGGCGACATTGGAAGCGGCACAGGAGTATTTCGATCTGCTGCCGGGCGCGTCGGACGCCGACTACAACGCCTACAATTACATGGTGCTGACGGCGCAATCGAAGCCGCAGGCGCGCGACAAGATTCCGGCGGTGATTCACGCTGACGGCACCGGCCGCATCCAGATCGTGCGCGAAGACGACGATCCCCTCACCTACGCCTACCTGAAGGCGCTCGGCCGTCACATCGGTGTGGAGGTATCGGTCAATACATCCTTCAACGTCGCAGGCCCGATCGCCCAGACGCCGCAGCAGGCGATCGAGACCCTGCGGCGCTCGAAAGGCCTCGACGTCGTGCTGCTGGTCGCCGGCGACGGCGCGGTATTTGCGGCGTGGCACGGCGGCGAGCGCGACAGCGGGCGGTTCACCGGGTGGCATCCAGCGTGGAAATCCGGCCGCCCCAACTAGGCCGTTTACCCATAGGCTTGGTGGCGGGACGCGACATTGTCCGCTTCGCTCACAAATTGACCGAGACCATGCGGCGACACGGCATGTCGTGAAGTGCCACCAAAAGTCATTACGGTATCCCGCGTGTTCATTGCGAAGATCGGCTGTCAGAGCCGACGCTCGAAATATAGAAAATGCGGCGGCGAGTACGGCGGACTGCACCAATTTTCCGGACTGTTAGCTGGCTCACAGTCGAGAATAGCCGATGGGCGTAGGCTTGTTCGATAGGAAATTCCGCTGGCGGATCGGCGAAGTCCCGGCACGGACCTAGCAACAGAGCAGTGAGGCTATCGCCATGTCACAAGTGATAATGATTCCCTATGACGGACAGGAAATCGGCCAAGGCTACAACACCGAAACCCGCGAAAGCATCGGCACTGCGCTGGACGTCACCAACATCGCCGAAGACCCGGCCGCAAACGGCCAGCAGGTGACGACGATTTTCGAAAGCGTCACCTCGCAGGAAAGCCTGATGGAGTCGCTCGGGATTTCCGCGTCGATGGACGTGCGCTATGGCCTGTTTTCTGGGGGCGCAAAGTTTGATTTCGCTCAGCAGCATGCGGTCAACTCATTTTCATCGTTCATCGCGGGCCGCTGCAATGTGCAGAATGCGATTCGACATGGCCACGGCTTCAAGCTGAACGACGACGCATCAGCCTTGGTAAGAGCGCAACGCATGGACGATTTCAAGACCGCGTTCGGCGACATGTTCGTACGCTCGCTGAAGACGGGCGGTGAATTCGATGTGGTGGCACGGATCACTTCGGTGAGCGAGGAACACCAGAGTAGCCTGAGCGCGAGCCTGCATGCTGAATACAACGGGCTGGTGGCCAGCGGCTCGTTCCAAGCGTCGTTCAATCAGGCGATGCGGGACACGAACAACCGCACCGAAGTTACGGTCTTCATGAGCCAAGCGGGTGGCATCGGCGGTCAGGCCTCGTTCACGGGCCCCGACGCAACCAAAATCCTCCAGCGGCTGAGCGATTTTCCGGCCTCCGTCCACGACCATCCGGTCGGCTTCGAAGTGGAGATCGCAAGCTACGACATCATTCCGATTCCGATACCCACGGCGGAAGAGCGTGAAGATCGCCAGCTGGTGCTGCAGGACTGCTTCAATCAGAAGATGGGTTTTCTCAAAGCCTTATCGGACCTCGATTTCCTGCTCAGCGAGAACGCGGACTTGTTTTTCGAGAACCTGCCGCCACAGACGGATCTGCTGAAATTCCAGGGTCAATATCGAGGCGCACTGAATGGCTTGATGGCGCACGCCATCAAGGTGTCGACCGGAAAGATGGACCCACCGCAGATGTTCGTCGCCAACCCGGCACCGCCACCCCTGAACTTCAGAAAGAAGCCCTTCAACACCGCGCCAGTGACGATTCCGAATTGGAGCGGGATGCGCGATGCCGAAGAGGGGCCAGATTCTGCGCCTGCGCTGGGGCTCAGTTTGATCGAGGTATTCTCGCTCATTGGCCATGGCAGTATGGGCGATGTGATGGGCATCAGCCCTCCGCCGGGCAGCTTAGTGCCCAGGGGCTCGTCCGTCACCGTCACCATTCAAAGAAACCCGGGCCCGCACGACACCTAGCCATTGGCCGGCGGTCTACCTTGTCATGCGCCTTTCTCGACGCCGCACCAGGAGGCACCCATGCTTGAGAATCCGTTTCTGCTCCCACCACAAGTGGAAAGCCCGCAATCGCGAAGTTGGGGGCGCGGGTTCGCCTTTGGCTTCCAAGGCCCGCCGGCCTCGCTACCGACGCCCGGCGATGTCGAGGACACCGACGCCTTTCAACAGGGCGTTGCAGCCGGGCAGGACGCGGCAACCAACGGCTTGGACGTCTTTCCGGATGCCTGCGTCGATCTCAATGCCGAGCGCCCCCCGGGGCTCGACCTGACCCCAGCGGGATTTGAGGCTATCACGATCGGCAGGGAGTTGTTTCACAAGGCGTTCGGCGGCGCGATCTTCAGTGCCGTGCTGCTCATCATCGATTTGTCGATCGGATTTCAAACCCATTTCGATGATCCCGCCGCGGCCATGCAAGCCGCAACCGGCGCACTGCAGCAGCTGCTAGCCAACATGGGAATCAGCGATTCGATGGAGCTATTCATTGGCGGCGGGGTCGACACCAATGTCGCGCATTGTGAACTCAAGCTCACGCCAGTGTTTCGATCTGAAAGTGCTGCTCGATCTGCGGCGCAGGCGCTCGGCAGGCCGAAGTTCCTGGTGGTGAGCTGGCGTACCGATCAATCCGGCGGAATGACTCTGGTTGACAGCAACTTTTGATCCTCTCTGTCGACGTAGTCGATCGGCGTCGGCCACGCCCCGTTTATCGTCTACCATGATGAGGTGAATTTCTGATCGCGGCAAGACTTGCCCGGGTCATTCACGACCGTGGCGCCTTTACCGGCGAGCGCGACAGCGGGCGATTCACCGGCTGGTATGCGGCGTGGAAATCGAGCCGCGCCAGCTAGGGCGTGTACTCATCAATCGAGGTTAGTGCGCGAACTCGATTCATGTCCGCTATCCCTGGTATTGCGGACTCACATCGGACATCGCCTCAGGTCCGAAAAGGGGCCATGAACGGAAGTGCCCGGTCACTCGATTACCTTGCCGCGCGCAGTAATTGTCCCTCTCATGACCAGAAAAAACCCCCGCCGAAGCGGGGGCAAGACGTCGAGCGACTTGGGTATTGAATAGAACAAACCACATTTAGGCGCGGGGATGGCGCAACACCGTTCACCTCAGATTAGCCCCACGATCACAGCAATAACTACGGGCCGCTGATCACAAGCTGCGGCCATAGCCGAAATATCACTGGGTCAATGTCTCGGCCGCGATCTTCTTCTTGAGATTTTCGCAGGTGTTCCGAACTTCTGTTGTCATCAACGAAACGGCCTCGATCTGCAGGAAGTAACGCTTGCCCTGGTCGCGATACCCTGCAGCGATCTCCTTGATTTCGGCGACCACGTTATGGACGCCTGCCACCATTGCCTCGCATTTGTTGGCGGCGTCCTGCAGTTCCGTTCCGAGGGCCTCGATCTCATTCACCGCCGCTTCGTATTCGCGCACCACGGCCTCGGCCGACAGCTTGCCAACCTCGTTGACGCCGTTCCGGTGCGCGACGTAGTCCGGCATCGGCGAGAGCGGCCGAACCGCGCCGCGCGGCCGATATGGACCCACCGTGCCTTTGATTTCGCGCTCCAATTGATCCAACTCAAATGGGGTACGGGTTAGGACGTCTGTACTAACACTCATACGAACACTCCATAAGTTGTTACAACAAATGAAGTTTAGCAAAATCAACGGATTTGTCTCGCTTTTCCACAGCTTTGAACAATGGAATTGTGCACCGCACAAGTGCACTTTCCATAAGCCGCACAAATGCACCATCCACAATATGTCAGACTTGGTTGCCGGGCCTGCCAACACCCCAGCTCATCATGCCCACCAACCTCATCACGTTGGGCCGCAATGCTGTCTTCTGCAAAGCAAGCGTGACGGCTGAAGACCCGCCACCGGGAACCGGTGGGCTTTGCCCAGTTCCGAATGGGAACTGCGCGGCGTATGCCTTGTCCACGCCTAACCCTGAAAGAATTTCAGAACCCGTCCATCGATCAACAACAGCGCGCTGCCGATCACCAGCGCGCCGGCAATCTCCTGCGCGGATATCTTTTCGCCCAGCACGAGATAGCCGAGCAGGATCGCGGTCACCGGGATCAGGAGCGTCACCAGCATGACGTTGGTGGCGCCGGAACGTCGCAGGATCTGAAAGAATACGATGTAGGCGAGCGCGGTCGACAGGGCCGCGAGACCGATCACCGCGAGCCAGGTCACGGCGGACGGCATCGGCAATTGCCAGGGACGTTCGATCAGTCCGGCGACAACAGTCATCATCACGGCCGAGGCCAGCATCTGGAATGTCGCGGTGCCAAGCGGCGGCGAGTTCGCAAGCCACCGCCGTGCCACCAGCGCCGACAATCCGTAGCTGAGGGCCGCCGCAAGACAGAGCAGGATGCCAAAACCCTGCCCGCTCTCGAACCCGAGGCCGTTGCCATGCAGAATGGCTACGCCGATCAGGCCCGCGACGACGCCCGCAATCCGGTGCGACTTCAACTTCTCCTCGCCGGGCACGGCCATCACCATGACGGTGAACAACGGCGTCGTGGCATTGAGAATCGAAGCCAGCCCGCTTGGGATATAGGTCTGCCCGAATACGATCAGCGAGAACGGCAGCACGTTGTTGAGAAGCCCGATCGCGAAAAACGGCTTCCAGCCGGACACGCCCTTGGGAAAGCGGATCCGGTAGAGCCACAGCAGCGGCAACAGCATGACGGTTGCGAGCGCCACGCGCAGGAAAACCAGCGTCAGCGGCGGCAATTCTCGCAGCACCACGCCGTTGAAAAAGAACGAGCCGCCCCACAGCACCGACAGCAGGCCGAGCAGTGACCAGTCGCGGGCGTCTATCGACGTGTTATCAGCGATCATCACGATTCTTATCTGCAATGACGCCGGTTTATTCCGCTGCGGCTGATATGCCCACCCGATTCCCGGACACGCGTTCGCGACGCGGCTATTTCGGCTGTGAGACGATCGCGATCATGCTGCCCTCGTCCTCGTCGGGCGCGTGGGCTTTCGCTTTCTCATAGGCGGCAAGCGCGGCGCGGCTGACCGGCACGCCGGGCAGCAGGCTCTCGGCCAGCGCCACCGCATAGGCCGCATCCTTGTGACGCAGCGCGGAGGTGAAAGAAGCGCCGGAGAAATCGCGCGCGATCATGCGTTTGGAGTGACGGATCACCTGCGGGCTCGCCACAGCACCCGTCGCCAGCGCTTCGCCCACCAGCTTCATGTCGAGGCCGGCCTGTTCGGCGATCGCAACGCCCTCGGCGAGGCTTGCGATCTGCACCGCCCCGATCAGGTTGTTGATCAGCTTGAACACGGTGCCGCTGCCGACCGCACCGAAATGGCGCACGGTCGTACTGAGCGGCAACAGATATGGCGCCGCCCGTTCCAGATCGGCCGCGTCGGCGCCGACCAAGAGCGTCAGCTTGCCGGCGGCGGCCGCTTCCGGCAGGCCGGTCACGGGGCAATCGATGTAGACGAGACCACGTCCGCGCAGTTCGCGCGCCATGTCGAGCGCATGCTGATGCGACACGGTCGAGCATTCGATCGCGAGGCTGCCCGGTTTCATGTTCGAAGCGGCACCGTCCTTGCCGAGCCAGACGCTGCGCGACGCGCCGTCGTCCGCCACCATCGTCACCACGGCATCGGCGCCGTCGGCGGCATCTGCCGGCGTTGATGCCCAGCGTGCGCCGCGCGCGATCAGGTCTTCGGCTTTCGCTCTGCTGCGATTCCATACGGCGACGTCGAAGCCGGCTTCGAGATAGCGGCCGGCCATGCCATGGCCCATGTTGCCAAGACCGATGAACGCGACTTTGGTCATGATCAGACTCTTTGTTTTGACGCGACTTCGCTCGAAAACGCTCTTAGTTTGTTTGACGCGTTTTCTACCGCAGATAAGTCTACGCAATCTGCGTAAACTTGATTGCTATGCGAACCGGTACCCACTTCGCTCGAAAACGCTATCGGTTAGTCCATATCCTCGACCGCGCCGGGCGAGGTGCCGAACGCGCGTTGCGCCAGCGTCGCCGCCATGAATTCATCGAGATCGCCGTCGAGCACGCCCGACGTATCCGACGTCTGCACGCCGGTGCGCAGGTCCTTCACCATCTGATAGGGCTGCAGCACGTAGGAGCGGATCTGGTGGCCCCAGCCGATATCGGTCTTGGCGGCCTGATCGGCGGCGGCCTGCTCTTCGCGCTTCTTCAACTCGATTTCATAGAGGCGCGCGCGCAGCATGTCCCAGGCCTGCGCCTTGTTCTTGTGCTGCGAGCGGCCGGCCTGACAGACCACCGCGACGCCGGTCGGAATATGCGTGAGCCGGACGGCCGATTCGGTCTTGTTGACGTGCTGGCCGCCGGCGCCGCCCGACCGCATGGTATCGGTGCGAACGTCTGACTCGGCGATGTCGATCTTGATGGAGTTGTCGACGACCGGAAAAATCGCCACCGACGAGAACGAGGTGTGCCGGCGCGCGTTGGAATCGAACGGCGATATCCGCACCAGCCGGTGCACGCCACCTTCGGTCTTCAGCCAGCCATAGGCGTTGTGCCCTGAGATCTGGATGGTGGCGGACTTGATGCCGGCTTCTTCGCCCGGGGTCTCTTCGAGATATTCGATCTTGAAGCCGTGCTTCTCGGCCCAGCGCGTGTACATGCGCAGCAGCATCGAGGCCCAGTCCTGGCTTTCGGTGCCGCCGGCGCCGGCATGGACTTCGAGATAGGAATCGAACTTGTCGGCCTCGCCGGACAGCAGCGCTTCCAGCTCGCGGCGGGCGACTTCCTTCTTCAGCGCCTTCAGCGCGTTCTCGGCCTCGGTGACCACGCCTTCATCGCTCTCGGCTTCGCCGAGCGCGATCATTTCAACGTTGTCAGAGAGCTCGCGCTCGACCTTGCCGATGCCTTCGAGCGCATCGACCAGCGAGGTGCGCTCCTGCATCAGCTTCTGGGCCTTCTGCGGATCGTTCCAGAGATTGGGATCTTCGGCGAGCTTGTTCAGCTCCGCGAGGCGTGCCGTGGATGCATCGACGTCAAAGATGCCTCCTCAGCAGCCCGACTGACTGCTCGATCTCTTCAACAAGGCGTTCGACTTCGGCGCGCATGGTCTCTCTGATCTGCGGTTGGACCGCCACTGGATGGTTGCGACGGATGTAGCGGCGTATGCCGCAAAGCGCAACGCTCTAGTAAAGGCTGCCGGTTCCGGGTCTCATGATGTCGCTGCCGACGTCGCCCGGCGTCCCCATCGGGAGCAGCCTGCCATCGTCGGCGCCGACGCCCATGACGGCGTAACTATCCGTCGGCGCGGTACCCGGCTTGAACGCCTCCAGGATGGTTTTGGTGCCGTCGCCGGGCCTGGCGCGCGCGCCGGTCTTGGGATCGACCTGCACCAGCCTCATGCCGGCGGGAATCTTGAAAGGGGTTGGCGGCTTGTCGGCAAGCGCGAGCTTCATGAAATCCTTGGCGATGGGCGCCGCGGTATGACCGCCCTGCGCCGCTCTTCCCAGGCTGCGGGGCTTGTCATAGCCGAGATAGAGACCAACGACGAGGTCCGGCGAAAAGCCGACGAACCAGACATCCTTTCCGTCGCTGGTGGTACCGGTCTTGCCGGCGATCGGCTTGCCCACTTCCCGCATCACCGACGCGGTGCCGCCCTGCACCACGCCTTCCATCATCGACGTGATCTGATAGGCCGTCAGCGTATCGAGCACCTGCTCGCGGCGATCGACCAGTTGCGGCTCGGGCTGGTTCTTCCAGCCCTCGGGCGCGTCGCAACCACGGCATTCCCGCGCGTCGTGCTTGAAGATCGTATGGCCGTAGCGGTCCTGGATGCGGTCGATCAGGGTCGCCTTCACGCGGCGGCCGCCATTGGCGAAGATCGAATAGGCCGTGACCATCCGCATCACCGTGGTTTCGCCGGCGCCGAGCGCATAGGAGAGATAGTTCGGCAATTCGTCATAGACGCCGAAGCGTTTGGCATATTCGCCGATCAAGGGCATGCCGATGTCCTGCGCCAGCCGCACGGTCACGGTGTTGATCGACCACTTGAGAGCCTCGCGAAGGGTGATGGGCCCGCGATATTTGCCGACCGAAAAGTTTTCCGGACGCCAGACGCCGGCCTGTCCCTGATCGATCTCGATCGGCCCGTCGACCATGATGCTCGAGGGCGTATAGCCATTGTCGATGGCCGATGAATAGACCAGCGGCTTGAACGTCGATCCGGGCTGCCGATAGGCCTGCGTCGCGCGGTTGAACTGGCTCTGGTCGAACGAGAAGCCGCCGACCATCGCCAGCACGCGGCCGGTCCACGGATCCATCGCGACCATGGCGCCGGACACTTCCGGCAGTTGCCGCAAGCGATATTGGCCTTCGACGACGTTGCCGTCCTTGCCGAACAGCGGATCGGCATAGATCACGTCACCCGGCGACAGAATTTGCGCCACCGAGGCCTGCGTCTTGCCGCGTGCCGCACCCACCGGCTTCGCCCATTTGACCCCGTCCAGTGGGATGAGGCCGGTTTGCCGGTCCCTGCTGACCGCGCCACCCAGTTCGTGGCCCGGCTGAAAACCGATCCGCGCAGACTGGTCGCTGGTTTCCAGCACCACGGCCATCCGCCATGGCGAGATGTCGGCCAGCGATTTGATGTCGGCGAGTTTCACGCCCCAATCGCCGGATATATCGAGCTTGCTCATCGCACCGCGCCAACCCTGCGCCTCGTCAAAGTTGACGAGGCCGGCGGCCATGGTCTTGCGCGCCATCACCTGCAGCTTCGGATCGAGCGTGGTGCGGACCGAGAGACCACCCTCGTAGAGTTTCTTTTCGCCGTAGCGCTCGAAGATGTCGCGGCGGACTTCCTCGGCAAAATACTCGCCGGCGAAAGTACGCGCGCTGTTGGACCGGTTGGTGACGACCAGCGGGTCCTTGCGGGCTTTCTCGGCTTCGGCCTGCTTGATCCAGCCGTTTTCCAAGAGGCGGTCGATCACGTAGTTGCGGCGTTCGATGGCGCGCTCGCGGTTGCGCACCGGATGCAGCGCGCCCGGCGCCTTCGGCATCGCCGCGAGATAAGCCGCTTCAGCGACCGTGAGTTCGTTCACCGACTTGTCGAAATAGACCAGCGACGCCGCGCCGATTCCGTAGGCGCCGAGCCCGAGGTAGATTTCATTGAGGTACAGTTCGAGGATGCGGTCCTTGGAATAGGCGCGCTCGATGCGCATCGCCAGCAACGCTTCCTTGATCTTGCGGGCGAACGACACCTCATTGGTGAGAAGGAAGTTCTTCGCGACCTGCTGGGTGATCGTCGAGGCACCCTGCGGACGCCTGTTCGAGCCGAAATTCTGCGCATACAGCACCACGGCGCGGGCCATGCCGGAGAAATCGATGCCGCCATGCTCGTAGAAGTTCTTGTCTTCGGCGGCGAGGAACGCGTTGATGACGAGCTTTGGAACGGCCTGGATCGGAAGATAGAGCCGGCGCTCCTTGGCGTATTCGCCGAGCAGCGCGCCGTCGGAGGCGTGCACGCGGGTCATCACCGGCGGCTCGTAATCCTGAAGCTGCGAATAGTCCGGCAGGTCCTTGGAGAAATGCCAGATCGCGCCGGCTGCGCCGGCAACGCCGACCAGAAACACCACCGTTCCCGCAGCGAACAGGAAACCAAAAAACCGCACCAGCAAGCGCATTACCGAAATTCCGTTCCAACTCTTGCAGTGCAACCTTCAGCGCCTGTCCTGGTGCGAACGCTCCAGACAAGCAGGCGATTGGGCCTAGTACAGCCCGCCGGTTCCCGGCCGCATGATGTTGCCGGCGTCAGGTGCGGTGCCCTGCGGGATGATCGTGCGCTGCCCGTCGGCATCGGCCACGCCGATGACGGAGTAGTTATCCGGCGGCGCCGTGCCCGGCTTGAACGCTTCCAGGATAGTGCGGCCGCCGTCGCCGGGACCGGCGCGCATGCCGGACTTGGCATCGACGCGAACCAGCTTGATGCCGGCCGGCACCTTGAACGGAATCGGCGGCTTGTCGGCCAGCGCGAGTTTCAGGAAGTCGCGGGCGATCGGCGCGGCCAGATGACCGCCGGTGGCGCCACGGCCGAGGTTGCGCGGCTTGTCGTAGCCGACATAGATGCCGACCACGAGGTCCGGCGAGAAGCCGACGAACCAGGCGTCCTTTTCATCGTTGGTGGTACCGGTCTTGCCGGCGATCGGCTTGCCGACTTCCTTCACGGCCATCGCCGTACCGGCCTGCACCACGCCTTCCATCATCGACGTGATCTGGTAGGCCGTCATCGGATCCAGCACCTGCTCGCGGCGATCGACCAGTTGCGGCTCGGGCTGGTTTTTCCAGCCGGCGGGCGCGTCGCAGCCGCGGCATTCGCGGGCGTCGTGCTTGAAGATGGTGTGCCCGTAACGGTCCTGGATGCGATCGATCAAGGTCGGCTTCACGCGACGGCCGCCATTGGCGAACATCGAATACGCCGTGACCATCCGCATGACCGTGGTTTCGCCGGCGCCCAGCGCATAGGACAGGAAATTCGGAAGTTCGTCGTAGACACCGAAACGCCGGGCATATTCGCCGATCAGGGGCATGCCGATGTCCTGCGCCAGCCGCACCGTCACCGTGTTCAGCGACTGCCGCAGCGCGTTACGCAGCGTCACCGGCCCCTGGTATTTGCCGGACGAGTAGTTTTCCGGGCGCCAGACGCCGGCGCCCTGCCCCTGGTCGATTTCGATGGGGGCGTCGACCACGACGGTTGATGGCGTGTAGCCGTTGTCCATCGCCGCCGAATAGACCAGCGGCTTGAACGACGAGCCGGGCTGCCGATAGGCTTGCGTCGCGCGGTTGAACTGGCTCTGGTCGAACGAGAAGCCGCCGACCATCGCCAGCACGCGGCCGGTCCAGGGATCCATCGCGACCATCGCGCCGGACACTTCGGGCAACTGACGCAGCCGGTACTGACCTTCGACGGGGTTGCCGTCCTTGCCGAACAGCGGATCGGCATAGATCACGTCGCCCGCCGCCACCACCTGCGCCACCGAGGTCGGCGTCTTGCCCTTTTGGGGTCCCGACGCGGCCTTGGCCCATTTCACGCCGTCGATCGCAATGATGCCGGTCTGCCGCTGCTTACTGACCGCACCACCGAGTTCGCGGGCCGGCTGAAAACCGATCCGTGCCGACTGGTCGGACGTCTCCAGCACCACGGCCATGCGCCAGGGCGAGATGTCGCTCAGCGATTTGATGTCGGCGAGTTTCACGCCCCAATCACCGGAGATGTCCAGCTTCGAAGGCGCACCACGCCAGCCGGTCGCCTCGTCGAAATTGACGAGGCCGGCCACCATGGTCTTGCGCGCCATCACCTGAATCTTCGGATCAAGCGTGGCGCGGACCGACAGTCCGCCTTCGTAGAGTTTCTTTTCGCCGTAACGCTCGAAGATGTCGCGACGGACTTCCTCGGCAAAATATTCGCCGGCGAAGATATGCGCGCCGTTGCTGCGGTTGGTGACGATCAGCGGATCCTTGCGGGCCTTGTCGGCGTCGGCCTGCTTGATCCAGCCGTTTTCCAGCAGGCGATCGATCACGTAGTTGCGGCGCTCGACGGCGCGGTCGCGGTTGCGCACGGGATGCAGCGCGCCCGGCGCCTTCGGCATCGCCGCGAGATAAGCCGCTTCAGCCACCGTGAGTTCGTTCACCGACTTGTCGAAATAGACCAGCGAGGCCGCGGCAATGCCGTAGGCGCCAAGCCCGAGGTAGATTTCGTTGAGGTACAGTTCGAGGATGCGGTCCTTCGAATAGGCGCGCTCGATGCGCATCGCCAGCAAGGCTTCCTTGATCTTGCGGGCGAACGAAACCTCGTTGGTCAAAAGGAAGTTCTTGGCGACCTGCTGGGTGATGGTCGAGGCGCCCTGCGGCCGGCGATTGGAGCCGTAGTTCTGGGCGTACACCACAGCGGCGCGGGCCATGCCGGAGAAGTCGATGCCGCCGTGCTCGTAGAAGTTCTTATCCTCGGCGGCGAGGAAGGCGTTGATGACGAGCTTTGGAACCGCCTGGATCGGCAGATAGAGCCGGCGCTCCTTGGAGTATTCGCCGAGCAGCGCGCCATCGGAGGCGTGCACGCGCGTCATGACCGGCGGCTCGTAATCCTGAAGCTGCGAATAATCCGGCAGGTCCTTGGAGAAATGCCAGATCGCCCCTGCAACGCCGGCGACGCCCACCAGGAACACGACGGTTCCGGCGGCGAACAGGAAGCCCAGAAATCGCACCAGCAAGCGCATTCGAAGTTCCGTTCCAACCTTGCGCCGTGATCAGCGGCCAGCAGCTAAAAATCTACACCAACGGTCAGCCGTTGTGCGGTCTATCAATCAACCGGGCCCACAATACAAATACTCCGGCACAATACTGGCCGATTCCGAAGACCCTGCGGTGGTTTTTTATACCTTTGCCGCTGTGGCCAAACTAGGGCTTGGACCAAACGAAGGCACGCTTTTCATTCGACTTTTAATTCGCCTTTTCATTTGGCGGCTCCGGCAGTTGCCAGCCGTTTGGCGAAAAATGCATCAATCGCCTGCGCCATCGATCCGACGGTCTTGGTGCGCCAGTTGTCCGACACCAGATGTTCGAGATCGCCCTTGTTGGAGACGTAGCCGAGTTCGACCAGAACCGACGGCACGTCGGGGGCTTTCAGGACCCGGAAGCCGGCCGATTTCAAAGGATGCTTGTGCATCCGCGCCGTGTTCTTCATCTCGCCCATCAACAGGCGAGCGAACCGGTTTGAAAACGTTCGCGTCTCGCGCTGCGCCAGGTCGATCAGGATGTCGGCGACTTCGGTCGGTTCGTCGGTGAGGTTCACCCCGCCGATCGCGTCGGACTTGTTTTCGTTCTCGGCCAGCCGCTCGGCCTCGGCGTCGGAGGCCTTGTCGGACAGCGTGTAGATCGTAGCGCCCTGGGCATCGCCCTCATGACGCGGCAGGGCGTCGGCATGGATCGAGACGAACAGCGCCGCCGACTGGGAGCGCGCCACCTTCACCCGGTCATTCAGCGGAATGAACGTGTCGTCGGTTCGGGTCATAACCACGCGGTACTTGCCTGATTTCTCTATTCTGTCGCGCAGCGCCAGGCCAAATCCCAGCACCAGGTTCTTTTCCATGACGTCGCCGCCGCCGGCCTGGGTGCCGTTGTCGATGCCGCCATGGCCGGGGTCGATCACGATCAGTGGCCTGGTGTCGTTCACTTGAACGGGCTTGGCCGTAGCCGACCCATCGGCCCGCGCCACAGCGGCATTGGCATCCGCAATCGCCGGCCGCAGTTCGGGGCGATTCTCCGGCGCCAGCAACTGAACGAAGGCGGTGCGGTCGACCTCCTCGAACTCGATGACCAGCCGGGGCGGCTGTTCGTTGGCAGCTTCCAGCACGTAGGATTTGGCGATTTTCGCCGGTCCCGTCAGATCGAACACGATTCGCGAACCGCCGGGCATGACGAGGCCGTAGCGGAACGCCTTGATCAGCCCCCGCCCCGCGGCCCCGGTTCCGGCCGCAAGCTTGAAGTTGACCTGGGGAATATCGAGAATCACCCGGTAGGGGTCGGCGAGCGCGAAGGCGCGAAACGAGATGGTCCGGTCGAGATCGAGGATGAAACGGGTCTGCTTGGCATCCCCGGCCAAGCGGGCGTCCGAGGCAATCGGGAAGCCCGCGGCGGGAACCGGTAAAGTCATCGCGGAACCCG
Source organism: Afipia sp. GAS231 (assembly GCF_900103365.1). Taxonomy (NCBI): domain Bacteria; kingdom Pseudomonadati; phylum Pseudomonadota; class Alphaproteobacteria; order Hyphomicrobiales; family Nitrobacteraceae; genus Afipia; species Afipia sp. GAS231. Next base: position 7,238,489 of record NZ_LT629703.1, on the reverse strand, counting down.
TGGCGGGCCCCTCAGCCGCGCTTGGGCCGGCCGTTTCGGCGCACAGAAATGCTGCGGCGCACAACAGGCCGTATCCCAGCAAAACACGGTGATTTGCGCGGTTGGCCAACGATTCGGTGCCTCCGGAGACCCCTCAATACCGCATTAGAACCACAGGGTTAATCGGACCTTAAGCCCGTTGCCGCGAAAAGGGTTGAGTGTTGCCGTGCAGCGACGCTTAGCGGATGCTTCCCTTGCACGGAAGCCCCGATCCACGTATGTACGAGGTGCTGAAGGCTAATACTCCCGGTTGTGTCGCGTTCAGCCTCCCGGTGCAGCGCCGGATCCTTCGAAGTTGAAGTGTCCAGCGTCTTTCCCGATCCCTCCACGGCCAGCGCCGCGCGCGGCTGACACGGAGTGGCGGTTTCGAGCCCGAGCGGCGTCCGGTCCCAGGTATCTTTCTGCTCCAGGGACGGTTTGAGACATGGCAGAACCGATTATCCGGACCCAAAACGGTCCGATATGCGATGGCTGGCGGGCGCTTTGGCGCCGCGCCGGGGCTTTCAGCGAAGAGACAAGGCGGTATCTTTTTGCCGCCAACATGTTCAGACGGGCCGACGCTTGATGCGCCAGACTGTGTTGCCGACCAAGATCCACGGAACGATCGCGCCGACGCGAAGCGAAAGCTTCGCGCGTCGTCTCGCCCCGGTGGGACCCCGTTCGGTGCGGCGCCAAGGTTTGCGTTTTGGCCTTCCCCTCACCCCCGAATCAGGTGGACCGTCGCGTCACCGGGCCGCGCAATTTGCGCGCGTCCTGCTCCGCGCCCGCCGCCGTCAAGAGCTCCAAAATGCCCAACAAGATGTTGATCGATGCTACCCACCCGGAAGAGACCCGGGTTGTCGTGGTCCGCGGCAATCGCGTCGAAGAATTTGATTTCGAGACCGCCCAGCGCAAACAACTGCGCGGCAATATCTATCTCGCCAAAGTCACGCGCGTAGAGCCGTCGCTGCAGGCCGCCTTCATCGAGTATGGCGGCAACCGCCACGGCTTCCTGGCCTTCAGCGAAATCCACCCCGACTACTACCAGATCCCGGTCGCCGACCGTCAGGCGCTGATCGAAGCCGACGAACGCGCCCATCGCGAGGCCGAGGAAGAGAGCGAGAACCGCTCCAGCCACCGCCGCAGCGGCGGCCGCTCCCGTCATCGCAACGCCCGCCGGCGCGGCCATGGCGACCGCGTCCAGAGCGACGTCGTCGAGAACGCCGGCGTCGACCCTTCGCAGCCTCAGCAGCCCTATCCGGGGCAGGAGCATGCGCCGGAACATCCGCAAGAACATTCAGAAGGCCTCCACGCCGGCGAAGCCCACGGCGAGCATTCGCACACCGACGCGGAACATCACGATCACGCGCATGACCATGAAGGACATGAGCACGCGCACGATCATTCGCATGACCACGATCATGGCCATGATCACGATCACCAGCATGAAGATCACCATGCGCATGGTGACGACCATCACCATGAGCCTGTTGCAGCCGAAGCGCCGGCCGCTGAATCGAGCACCGCGACCCACGAGGCGCCGGCCGTTGCGATCGCGCATGAACTACCCGGCGCTGAAGCGCATGAGCATGCGCATGTCGATCACGCGCACGAACATGCCGAGGAGCACGCGCTCGAAAACGCCGCCCATGCCGACGACGCGCCGCATGGCGAGCACGCCGGCGAAGGGCACGAAGCCCACGCGCATGATGAGCATGCCGCCGCCCATGGTGACGGAAATCATGGCGACGAACATCATGACGATGAAGAAGACGATGGCGACGACGCCGAGGAAGAAGTCGTCGAATCCGTCGGCGGCGACGACGTTCTGGAAGAAGTTCCGGAGCGCGCCTTCCGTCCGCGTCGCCAGTACAAGATCCAGGAAGTCATCAAGCGCCGCCAGGTGATGCTGGTTCAGGTCGTCAAGGAAGAGCGCGGCAACAAGGGCGCTGCGCTGACCACCTATCTGTCGCTGGCCGGCCGCTATGCCGTATTGATGCCCAATACCGCCCGTGGCGGCGGCATCAGCCGCAAGATCACCTCGGCTCAGGACCGTTCGCGGCTCAAGGAAGTGGTGCAGGATCTCGACGTGCCGGAGGGCATGGGCATCATCCTGCGTACCGCCGGCGCCTCACGAACCAAGCCCGAGATCAAGCGCGACTTCGAATATCTGATCCGGATGTGGGAAACCGTGCGCGACATGACGCTGAAGTCGCAGGCCCCCACCCTCGTCTACGAGGAAGGCTCGCTGATCAAGCGCTCGCTGCGCGACCTCTACAACAAGGAAATCGACGAAATCCAGGTCGCCGGCGAAGCCGGCTACCAGGAAGCGCGCGACTTCATGAAGATGCTGATGCCCTCCAATGTGCGGGCGGTGCGCAAGTATGGCGACGGCCAGCCGCTGTTCTCGCGGATGGGAGTCGAGAGCCAGTTGGACGCGATGTTCTCGCCCACGGTGCAACTGCGCTCCGGCGGTTATATCGTCATCAACCAGACCGAGGCGCTGGTCTCGATCGACGTCAACTCCGGCCGCTCGACCCGCGAACACCACATCGAGGATACCGCGCTCAAGACCAACCTGGAGGCGTCAGAGGAAGTCGCCCGCCAGCTTCGATTGCGCGACCTCGCCGGCCTGATCGTCATCGATTTCATCGACATGGACGAGAAGCGCAACAACCGCGCGGTCGAGCGCAAGCTCAGTGACTGCCTGCGGCAGGATCGCGCCCGCATCCAGGTCGGACGCATCTCGCATTTCGGCCTCCTCGAAATGTCGCGCCAGCGTATTCGCGCCAGCGTGCTGGAAAGCTCGACCGAGCCCTGCGCGCAGTGCGGCGGCAGCGGTCACGTTCGCTCGGTATCGTCAGTGGCGCTGCAACTGCTGCGCGGCATCGAAGAGATCCTGATGAAGGGCGCCACCCACAATCTGGTGGTGCGGACCCGGACCGACGTCGCGCTCTATGTCCTCAACCACAAGCGCGGCCATCTGCGCGATCTCGAAAATTCCTTCAAGGTCTCGCTCGCCATCGTTGCCGATCCGACCGTGAGCGGCCAGCAGTCGTTCATCATCGACCGCGGCGAACAGGTGCATACGCTGGAAGCCGCCAAGGCGTTGCTGGCAGCGCAGGCCGCCGCCTCCCCGCCGCAGGTCGACGAGCCCTATGACGACGAGGAAGGGTTCGATCTCGAGACCGAAGGCGAAGTCGAAACCGAAGAGACCGAGGGTCTGGTGGAAGACGCCGTCGGCGGCGAAGAAGCCGGCGGCGAAACCGACGCGGACGGTCACCGTCGCAAGCGGCGCCGGCGCCGGCGCGGCCGCGGCGAACCCCGCGAGGGCGGCGCGCCCCGCGAGGACAATGGTGCCCCCCGCGAAGAAAACGATGCCATGCGTGTCGTGGCCGAAGCCATGGAAAGCCCCGGCACCGGCGACGACAGCGAATCCGACGAGGACGAAGGCGACGACCAGCCCGGCGTGGTTCGCGGCGATCAGCCGGCGAATGGCGAGCGCCGTCCGCGCCGCCGCGGTCGCCGTGGCGGACGCCGTCGGCGCGGCAACGGGCCGGAAGACGGTCTGGCCGGATCGATCGCGGACGAACTCGGGCCGACATCGGCTCCGGAAGCCGCCAACGCGGTGGCCGACTTCGACGGCGGCTCGTACGAGCCCGCCCCAACGCTGATCCAGCCCGAGCCGGCCTGGCAACCGGCGCAGCATGAACCCGCATCAGCGGCCTATGCTCCGCCTGAGCCGGTCGCGAGTGCGCCCACGGTTAGCGCCCCAGTGGTTGAAGAAACCACGCAGGAAGCCGACCGGGCCGCCGCGCGGCGCCGTTCGACCGTGCGCGAAAAGGTCAGCTTCGCGACCAGCAGCACCGTTCCTGCCGATCCGGCGCCTGTCATCAGCCACAGCGCGCCGGAGCCGGTCTCGGCTCCGGCACCTGCAGAACCCGCACCGGCCGAGAGCGGCGAAGCTGCCGCGCCGCGCAAGGCCGGCTGGTGGTCACGGCGCTTCGGCAACGGCGAGTAACGCCAACATTCAAAAAAAGAAAAACCGCCCGGCAAAACCGGGCGGTTTTGTTTTGTCCGTGCCTGGACGCGGCCTCAGCCGTCGAGCCTCGCGGACAGCCGCCCGTAGACGGCCCGCGCATTGGTTTCGAAGATCGCGCGCCGCTCAGCGGCGCCGAGCGCGGGCGACTGCTCGATGTAGCGCTTGGTGTCGTCGAAGGGATATCCGGTTTCCGGATCGATCCCCCTGACCGCGCCGACCATCTCTGAGGCGAACAGGATGTTCTTCGCCGGGATCACCTTCGTCAGCAGATCAATACCGGCCTGATGATAGACGCAGGTATCGAAGAACACGTTGTTCAGCAGCAGTTCCGACAGCGGCGGACGCTTCATGTCCTGTGCCAGCCCGCGATAGCGGCCCCAGTGATAGGGCACCGCGCCGCCGCCATGCGGGATGATGAACTTCAGCGTCGGGAAGTCGCGGAACAGGTCCGAGGTCAGGAACTGCATGAACGCGGTGGTGTCGCCATTGATGTAGTGCGCGCCGGTGGCGTGGAAGACGGAATTGGCGGAGGCGCTGACATGGACCATCGCCGGAACGTTCAGCTCGACCATCTTCTCGTAGAGCGGATACCACCATTCGTCTGATAGTGGCGGCTCCTTCCAGAATCCGCCTGACGGATCCGGGTTGAGGTTGCAGCCGACAAAGCCGAGTTCGTTGACGCAGCGTTCGAGTTCGGCAATGCAGTTTTTGGGCGCGACACCGGTCGACTGCGGCAACTGGCAGACGCCGGTAAAATTCTTCGGATAGAGTTTTGTGAGCCGGAAGATCAGGTCGTTCGAGACCCGCGACCACGCGGCGGAGATCGAGGCGTCGCCGACATGGTGGCCCATGCCGGAGGCGCGTGGCGAGAAGATCGTCAGCGACGTGCCGCGCTCGCGTTGCAGCCGCAACTGTGCGCCCTCGACGCTCTCGCGCAACTGGTCGTCGCAGATCTCTAACTCGTCGATACGAGGCGCCCGGGATGGATCGCCGATCGCATCAATTTGACGTTTGCGCCAATCGAACGGGGCCTTCGGCTCGGTGGTGTAATGCCCGTGGCAATCGATCACCAGGCTACTCGCCGCCGCGCCTGCGGACTTCGACCTGGCTCCCGCTGCCGCCTCGACATTGACCGGCGAAGCGGCGGCATCGGGGGATACCTCGTTGACCGCCATCGCCGCCAGCATGCCGGCCGGCGGCGCATAGCAGCCACAAGCGAGCCGTCGCGGCATGGCGTGACGGCCCGGCATTGCCATTCCGTTCGGCATGATCCGCTCCCTCTCGCTTAAGCGATGACGCCGAGCTTCTTCAGGCTGGCGTCGACCCAGCTACGGTCGCTCTTGCCGGCTTTGATCGCGGCGAGCTGCTTGGTTTCCGCCTCGTGCTTCGCGGTCGTGGCCTTCAGCACCTCCGCGGTGCTTCCAAAGGGAACGCAGACGATCCCGTCACCGTCGCCGACGATGAGGTCGCCGGGCTCGATCACCATGCCGTCGATCGCGATCGGGACGTTGATCTCGCCGGGGCCGTCCTTGTAGGGGCCGCGGTGGGTGACGCCGGCGGCGAAGATCGGAAATTTACCGGCATGGATCGTGTCGTAGTCGCGGATCGAACCGTAGATCACCATGCCGGCGATGCCGCGATGCTCGGCATGCGCGGACATCATTTCGCCGATCAGCGAATTGGTCAGGTCGCCGCCGCCGTCGACCACGATGACGTCGCCGGGTTCGGCGGTATCGATCGCCTTGTGCAGCATCAGGTTGTCACCCGGCCGCGTCTTGACCGTGAACGCAGGTCCGGCGAGCACGCCGCCGGCATGCATCGGGCGCAGCGCCGCGCCGCCCGCCGTCATCCGCGACATCGAATCGCTGATATTGGCGACCGGCAGCGCGCTGAACTTCGCCACCGTATCGGCGTCGACCTTGCGGGTTCGCTGCAGAATTCGAAATCCGATCAATTTCTCTCTCCCGTTTTTTATTGGCGCCGGCAGATTAGCCTGCCGGCGCCTTTTGAGCCGCAAAGGTCTTTAACGCGCTAATCGGTCGTGACTGCGGTCTCCATGTCGGTCGGATCGATCTGCCTGGTGAGGCTGACACGCAGCTTGTCCTGATCGAGCTCACCCTCCCACCACGACACCACCACGCAGGCGACGCCGTTGCCGCACAGGTTGGTCAGCGCGCGGCACTCGCTCATGAACTTGTCGATGCCGAGCACGATCGCCATGCCCGGCACCAACCGCGGATCGACCACCGCCAGCGTCGCCGCCAGCGTGATGAAGCCGGCGCCGGTGATGCCGGATGCCCCCTTCGAGGTCAGCATCGCGACCAGCAGAATGGTGATCTGCTGTCCGAGCGTCAGGTCGAAGCCGAGCGCCTGCGCAATGAACAAGGTCGCCAGCGTCATGTAGATGTTGGTGCCGTCGAGATTGAACGAGTAACCGGTCGGCACCACGAGACCGACGACCGACTTGGAACAGCCGAGCCGCTCGAGCTTTTCCATCAAGGACGGCAGCGCGCTTTCCGAGGACGACGTGCCGAGCACGATCAACAGTTCGTCCTTGATGTAGGCCAGGAACCTGAAGATCGAGAAGCCGACGATGCGCGCGATGACGCCGAGCACGACGAACACGAACAGCGCGGCGGTGAGATAGAACGTCGCGATCAGCCCCATCAGGTTCAGGATCGCACCGGTGCCGAACTTGCCGATCGTGAACGCCATGGCGCCGAACGCGCCGATCGGTGCAGCCTTCATCACGATCGAAATGACGCCGAACACCGCATGCGCGGCATCGTCGATGAAGGATCGAATGGTATGGCCGCGCTCGCCGAGCCCCATGATCGCGAAGCCGAACAGGATCGAGAACAGTAGTACCTGGAGGATTTCACCCTGCGCGAAGGCGCCGACCACGGTGTCGGGAATGATGTGCAGGAAGAAATCGACGCTCTTCTGCGCCTCGGCCTGCTTGGCGAAACCGGCGACGGCTTGCGCGTTCGCGCCCGCCCCGCCGAACCCCGAGCCGGGCCTGACGACGTTGCCGACGATCAGCCCGATCAGCAACGCGAAGGTCGAGACGATTTCGAAATAGACCAGCGCCTTGACGCCGATGCGGCCGACCTTCTTGGCGTCCTGGATATGCGAGATGCCAGATACCACGGTGCAGAAGATGATCGGCGCGATCACCATCTTGATCAGCTTGATGAAGCCGTCGCCGAGCGCCTTGATCCAGTCGTTGGTCGCGTAGGCGGGCTCAAGCCAGCCGAAAAGCGCACCGAGCACAATGGCAATCAGCACCTGAACATAGAGAACCCGGTACCAGGGCTTTGCCGCCTTCGCCGGTGCGTCCACCGCAATCGTTGCTGCCATGATGTTTACTCCCCCCTCAGAAAGTTTTTCCGGAGTTACGCGCATCGCGCGCGCTTCCGCTGATTTACAGCCAAATCAAATGGGCCAGCGAAGTCAATGCCATTACGCCGCGCGCCACTGATTCCAGACGGTATCGTTCTAGGCGCGCGGACGATATCGTTCTAGGCGCGCGGCGCGAACAGCCGCCGGATCGCCGGCACCAGCGTGGCGCCGAGCGCGTTCTTGACCAGCGATGCCGCGATAAACGGCGCGATGCCGACCAGCCACGCCTTGCCTGTGCCGAGCTTCATGCCGAACGCGAGCCAGGCGAAGCCTGTGCCGAGAATGAGGACGTGCCCAATTCCCATTGCGACGAACAGCCACAGCACCGACCGGTCCCAGCCGCGCTGGCTCAGCCAGCCCGTGGCGAACGCCGCCAGCACGAAACCGTAGAGATATCCCGCGGTCGGACCGACCAGCGGCGCGAGACCGCCGACGGGACCGGCGAATACCGGCAGACCGATCGCACCCTCGGCCAGATAGGCGATCACGGTAAGGCTGCCGAGCCGCCAGCCATAGGCGGCGCCGATCATCAGCACGACCAGCGTCTGCAGCGTCATCGGCACATAGGGCAGCGGCAGATTGACCTTGGCCGACAGCGTCAGCAGCGCGGTTCCGAGCGCAATCAGGATGGCGCCGCGCAAAACACGGAACGACCGGTCTTCGCGGCGCGGCCACAGCAGCTCGGCAAGCGGAAAATGCCTGACGGCGGCGGGATCGGACAGGGTTCTGGCGGACAAGGACAGTACTCCGGTTTTGAGGTCGCATGAAGGAAGGATGGATCGATGACGGCCGGACGCTAGCCGAGCCAGCGCGAGATGCGCGCTACCGCTTCGCGCATCTCGTCGGCCGAGCGCGCGTAGGAGAAGCGCACGAAGGCCCGGCCATGGATCGGATCGAAGTCGACGCCCGGCGTGGCCGCGACATGGGCCTTTTCCAGCATCCGGCTGGCGAATTCGAAACTGTCCGATGTGAAGTTGGAAACATCCGCATAGAGGTAGAACGCGCCATCGGCCGGCAGGAATTTTGTCAGTCCGGCCTTCGGCAGGCCTTCGATCAGGATGCGGCGGTTCGCCTCGTAGCCGTGCTTGATCGCCTCCATCTCCTCGCGCCCTTCGAAGGCGGCTTCGGCAGCGATCTGCGACAGCGTCGGCACCGAGATCGACAGGTTCTGCTGCAGCCGTTCGATCGGCCGCACCAGCGGCTCCGGCACCACCATCCAGCCGACCCGCCAGCCGGTCATGCAGAAGTATTTCGAGAACGAGTTGATCACCAGCGCCTGCGGTGAGAGCTCCGCGGCGGTGACGGCCGGAAACGCGTAATCGAGGCCGTGATAGATTTCGTCGGAAATGAAACGGATGCCGGCCCCCTCGGCCGCCGCGATCAGGCCGGTGAGCGCCTCGCGCGACATCATCGTTCCCGTCGGATTGGCGGGGCTGCCGACCAGCACGCCCTTCAGCGGCGCCTTGCGATGCGCCGCCAGCAACGCTTCCCCGGTCAGCGCATGGCGCGTCTCGTTCGTCGTCTCGATCAGCACCGGCTCGCAGCCGAGCGCCGTGAGGATATGGCGGTAAGGCGGGTAACCGGGCACGGTCACCGCAACCCGGTCGCCGGGTTCGAACATCGACAGAAACGCCAGGATGAACCCGCCGGACGAGCCGGTGGTGACCACGATCCGGTCAGGATCGACCGAACAGCCGTAAGTATCGCGGTAGTGCCTGGCGATGCGCGCCCGTAGCGAGGGAATGCCGAGCGCCGAGGTGTAGTCGATCCTGATCTCGTCGAGCGCCGCATGGGCCGCTGCGATCGCGACCTTCGGGGCGGAGGCCGCCGGTTGGCCGACTTCCATGTGAATGACATGCCCGCCCGCCGCTTCGATCCTTGCTGCGGCCGCCATCACGTCCATCACCATGAACGGCGGAACATCGCTCCGCGCCGACGGGGTCAGCAGGGTTTTCACGCGGTCTCTAAGTGTCGCTTCGTGCATCGATTTCTGCTATTTGGGAGGCTATCGCCGATATTGGGTTCCCGAACCGGTTACCGCCCCAGACTGGCCGCATTCGGTGGCTTGTTATAGCGTTTTCCGGCGAAGTGATACCGGTTCGCGACAAGAATTAGAACCGAACGGATCACGGCCAATCCGGACGCGCCCCATCTCCTACCGCCCCGACAAAAGACCGCTCATGCTGCTTCGTATCGCCTTTGCCAAGAAAAAGCTGAAGCTGACCGCCCTGACGGTGGCGGCGGCGCTCACCGTCGCGCCGATGGCAGCACTTGCGCAGGAGGGCAAGGGTCCGTCGTTCCTGCGGGACACCGAGTCCGAGCAGTTGCTGCGCGAATATACAAGGCCGATCCTGCGCGCCGCCGGTCTGGAAAAACAGAACATCCAGATGGTGATCATCAACGACAGCCAGTTCAACGCGTTCGTCGCCGACGGCCGCCGCATCTTCGTGAACTACGGCGCGATGATGCAGTCGGAAACGCCGAACCAGATCATCGGCGTGCTGGCCCACGAAACCGGCCATCTGGCCGGCGGCCATCTCGCCAAGATGCGCGAGCAGCTCGCGCAGGCACAAACCCAGATGATCATCGCCATGCTGCTCGGCGCCGGCGCGATGGTGGCCGGCGCGCGCGGCGGCGCCGGTAGCGGCCTGACCAATGCCGGCGCGGCCGCGTTTTCCGCACCGGGCGAAATGATCAAGCGCAACCTGCTGTCTTACGTGCGCCAGCAGGAAGAAAACGCCGACAAGGCCGGCGTGAAGTTTCTGACCGCGACCGGTCAATCGCCCAGGGGCATGTGGGAAACCTTCAAGCGGTTTTCCGACGAGAGCCTGTTCGCGGCGCGCGGCGCTGACCCCTACCTGCAGTCGCATCCGATGCCGGCCGAGCGCGTCCGCGCGCTGGAGGAACTGGCGCGCTCCAGCCCGTATTGGGACAAGAAGGACGACCCCGCTTTGCAGATGCGCCACGACATGGTGCGGGCCAAGATCTCGGCTTTCATGGAGCGGCAGGAAACCGTGTACCGGCGCTATCCGATGTCCAACACCAGCCTGCCCGCCCGCTATGCGCATGCCATCACCACCTACCTGCATGGCGATCTGCGCAGCGCGATCGCCCAGATCGACGGCCTGATCGCGTTGCAGCCCGGCAACCCCTATTTCTATGAGGTGCGCGGCCAGGCGCTGCTGGAGGGCGGCAAGCCGGCGGAAGCCATCGCGCCGCTCCGCAAGGCGGTGCAGCTCTCCAATAACGCCCCGCTCATGGAGATGTTACTTGGGCAGGCACTGGTAGCGGCTAATAATACCGCCAACACGGATGAGGCGATCACGATTCTTCGCGCGGCGGTGGCGCGCGAGACCGAAGCGCCGTTAGGTTTCTCGCAGCTTGCCATGGCCTATGGCCGCAAGGGGGACTACGCGCAGGCCGATCTCGCATCGGCACAGGCGGCCTACCTCCGCGGTGACAACAAGACCGCGCGCGACCTCGCTTCAAGGGCAAAGACCCGTTTTGCGATCGGGACGCCGGGATGGGTCAAGGCTGACGACATTGTGAGCGCCAAGCCGCTGCCGGGGCAGAGAAGCAACTAGAAATAAACCGGGTTAAGATAGATCAAGCTAGAACCGAACCGAAATTGAAACGTATTCCAAGAGCCGGCTTCACGACACCGCCGGGAACTCGCCGTAAAAGGATTTGCTGATGGCCTCGTTCCGTTTCCTCGCTCCCGCACTGCTGGCGCTCGCGCTCGGCGGCGTCCCGCTGCCCGCCTCGGCACAGAGCTTCAACGATACCCAGCGCGGCGATATCGAGAGCATCGTCCGGAATTATCTGATTGCGCATCCGGAAGTGCTCGAAGAGGCGATGACCGAACTGTCGAAGCGCCAGTCGGCGGCGGAAGCCGAAAAGCACGAGGCCGGCGTCTCCAAGAACGCCGATGCGATCTTCAACTCGCCGCGCGGCGTCATGCTCGGCAACAAGGACGGCGACGTCACCTTCGTCGAGTTCTTCGACTACAATTGCGGCTACTGCAAACGCGCGATGGCCGACATGATGGAACTGATGAAGGCCGATCCGAAGCTGAAGGTCGTGCTCAAGGAATTTCCGGTGCTGAGCGCCGGCTCGGTCGAAGCCGCCCAGGTCGCGGTTGCCGTGCGCATGCAGGATCCGACCGGCAAGAAGTATCTCGACTTCCACCAGAAGCTGCTCGGCGGCCGGGGTGCTGCCGACAAGGCGCGCGCGATGGCCGTTGCCAAGGAGGTCGGCCTCGACATGGGCAAACTGGAGAAGGATCTGGCGAGCTCCGAGGTGAAGAACACGATCGAGGAAAACTTCAAGCTGGCCGAAGCCATGGGCATGAACGGCACCCCGAGCTACGTGATCGGCAAGCAGGTCGTGATCGGCGCGGTCGGCGTCGACAGCCTGAAGGAAAAGATCGGCATCGCCCGCTGCGGCAAGGCGACCTGCTGACGCCTCGCCGATCCGGCGAACATCGATCCAGCGAAACGTCGAAAAGGCCGGCTTACAAGCCGGCCTTTTTGTTTGCGGCAATCTTCGGCAAAACCGTTCATCACCTATTCATCAAAAGCACCTGCATCAAGCGAACTTGCGTCAAACGCGCTCGAACAAAACCAGCTTGCACAAAACAAAATCGAGGGAACCGCAAATAGCAGGGAACATCGACCACCTCCCCCCGTTGTCGGTCGGGCAATGCATACACGTGAGGAGAACTACCTATGACTAATCGCTTTTTGATTTCGGTCGCTGCGGCGGCGCTGATCGCCGGAACCGGTTTTGCCAATGCGCAGGGCATGAACCGTGAAGGCAGCGGCGCTGCTGGTGGTGCCGCAACTCAGCAGACCGCGCCTTCGTCGGAGCGCGCCGCTCCGTCCGGCGCCATGAACCACGACTCGGCCGGCACAAAGGGTGCGGAATCCTCCGGCACCAAGGGCTCTGAAAAATCCGGCATGAAGGCGGAGTCCAACGAGAAGATGCCGGCTGCGAAGAGCGCCCAGGATACCAGGCCAGACACTAAGGGCGAGAAGTCGAAGAGCATCAGCTCCGAGAACGACTCGGCCAAGGGCGGCAAGGACATGAAGGCGGAAGGCCGCGACAGCAAGTCCGGCACGACGGCTGCCGAGGGCCGCGACAGCAAGTCCGGCACCACGAACGCTGCTGAAGGTTCCAAGACCAACGGCAACATGAACGCTCAGACCAAGACCGGAGCGGACACGAAGGCGCAGACCACGACGGGCAACGCCGCCACGTCGGCGACCGCGGCGCCGCCGGCCGAGAAGCGCACCCAGATCGTTTCCGCCATCAAGTCGGAGAAGATCGAAGAGACCACCAACGTCAACTTCAACATTTCGGTTGGCGCCACTGTCCCCGGCACGGTGCGTTTCCATCCGCTGCCGGCCCGGATCGTCGAGATCTATCCGGAGTGGCGTGGCTATGACGTGATCTTCGTGCACGGCCGGTACATCATCGTCCGCCCGCAGACGCATGAGATCGTCTACATCATCGAAGGCTAACGGCTTTCGCGCAGGCGAGGCTTAGCAGCCAACGCTTTGGGGGGTGGGCAGAGATGCCCACCCCTTTTGCGTGCCGGCCTGCGTGGTTGCCAAGCCATCTCCAAATATTGGTTAATCAATGATTTCCATAGGTTCCACAGGGCTTTTTACCAACCGGATGAGGCCGTTGGCAGGTCTTCCAGAGGCCCACAAGGCTTCCCCTTGGCCCCGTTGTTACCTATAACCCCGCGACCAACCCGCCCCCATTCAACGGAATCCGATGGCCCAAGCCTCCGCCGCAAGAGCCTCCGCCGCGACGATCTACGTGCTCAACGGCCCGAACCTCAATCTGCTGGGGACGCGCGAGCCGGAAACCTACGGCCACGCGACGCTCGCCGATGTCGAGAAGCTGTGCGCGGAAACCGCCGCGCAGTTCGGCCTCAAGGCTGATTGCCGGCAGTCGAACCGTGAAGGCGAGTTGATCGATTTCATCCACGAGGCGCGTGAGACAAAGGCGGCCGGCATCATCATCAACGCCGGCGGTTATTCGCACACCTCGATCGCGCTGCACGACGCCATCGTCGGGGTGAAAATTCCGACGGTTGAAGTACACGTCAGCAACATTCACGCCCGCGAGGATTTTCGGCATCATTCCTTCACCGCCAGGGCCGCCTTCGCGTCGCTATGCGGCTTCGGGATCGATGGCTACCGGCTCGCCATCAACGGCCTTGCCGCCAAAATCGGCGCCAAGGCCAAGACCTGATAGCCAAGCCCTGACTTCGAAGACCTGAGATCAGACGACCGACACCAAAGCCTGACGCTTCAGCCGTCACCCACATCGAGAATTCCGGATCAAGAGCATGGCGCGCCAGCCCGAGAACAAAGCCGCGGACAAGTCCTCCGCAAACTCCATCAGCAACGACAGTGCGCTCATTCGCGAGCTCGCGCTGCTGCTGGACGAGACCAGCCTCACCGAAATCGAGATCGAGCGCGCCGGCCTGCGGGTGCGGGTGGCGCGCACCATCACGATGACGGCCTCGATGCCGGCGAATTATCAGGCCCCGGCTTCCGTTGGCGCCGGCGCGTCCGTGACGCCTGCCGCCGTTGCCGATCTGGCAAAACACCCGGGCGTGGTGCCCTCGCCGATGGTCGGTACGGCCTATTGGTCGCCCGAGCCCGGCGCCAAGCCGTTCATCGAGGTCGGCAGCAAGGTATCGGCCGGCCAGACGCTGCTGATCATCGAAGCGATGAAGACCATGAACCAGATTCCCTCGCCGCGCGCGGGCACCGTGACGCAGATTCTCATCGAAGACGGCCAGCCGGTCGAATTCGGCGAACCCCTCGTCATCATTGAATAACGTTCGGCAACCTTCAGGCGCTGCGATGTTCGATAAAATCCTGATAGCCAATCGCGGCGAAATCGCCCTGCGCGTCTTGCGCGCGTGCAAGGAACTCGGCATCTCCACGGTTGCCGTGCATTCCACGGCGGACGCCGATGCGATGCATGTGCGCCTCGCTGACGAGAGCGTCTGCATCGGACCGCCGCCGTCGAAGGACAGCTATCTCAACATCCCGGCGCTGCTGGCAGCCTGCGAGATCACCGGCGCCGACGCCGTGCATCCCGGCTATGGCTTCCTGTCCGAAAACGCCCGGTTTGCCGAAATCCTCGGCGAGCACAATCTGCATTTCATCGGCCCGAAGGCCGAACACATCCGCCTGATGGGCGACAAGATCGAAGCCAAGAAGACCGCCAAGCGGCTCGGCATTCCCGTGGTGCCCGGCTCCGACGGCGGCGTCGGTCCCGAAGACGACGCGATGGCGATCGCGAAGGCGATCGGCTTTCCCGTGCTGGTGAAGGCTGCCGCCGGCGGCGGCGGACGCGGCATGAAGGTCGCACACACCGCCGACGAATTGATGATGGCGCTCTCGACCGCCTCCAACGAGGCCAAGTCGGCGTTCGGCGACGCCTCGGTCTATCTCGAGAAATACCTGCAGAAGCCGCGTCACATCGAAATCCAGGTGCTCGGCGACGGCCGTGGCGGCGCCATCCATCTCGGCGAGCGCGACTGCTCGCTGCAGCGCCGGCACCAGAAGGTGTGGGAAGAAGGCCCCTCGCCGGTTCTGTCGGCCGCTGCACGCGCCAAGATCGGCGCGACCTGCGCCAAGGCGATGCAGGACATGAAATATCTCGGTGTCGGCACCATCGAGTTCCTGTACGAGGACGGCGAGTTCTATTTCATCGAAATGAACACCCGCATCCAGGTCGAACATCCCGTCACCGAGATGATCACCGACATCGACCTCGTGCTGGAGCAGATCCGCATCGCCGCCGGCGGCGACCTGCCCGCGACGCAGGCTGAGATCGCCATCATCGGTCACGCCATCGAATGTCGCGTCAATGCGGAAAACCCGCAGACCTTCCGCCCCTCACCCGGCAAGATCACCCAGTTTCACCCGCCCGGCGGTCTCGGCGTGCGGATCGATTCCGCCGTCTACCAGGGCTACGTCATCCCGCCCTATTACGATTCCCTCGTCGGCAAGCTGATCGTCCACGGCAAGACCCGCGCCGAATGCCTGATGCGGCTGCGCCGGGCGCTTGACGAGATGGTGGTCGACGGCATCGAGACCACCCTGCCGCTGTTCCGCGCCCTGGTCCGCGAGCCCGGCATCATCGACGGCGACTATCATATCCACTGGCTGGAGCAGTACCTCGCCGGCCAGGCCGCGGACGGCAAAACTTCCTGAAAGAATACCACGGCACATGGAACCCATCGCCGCTCCCCGGCGTTGGGGCTGCATTGGGGTCCATTCTGCCAGGGGCATCTTGTTCCATTTTTTTCATGACGCGAGGCCATTGTGATGGCTGATGCCCAGCGCCGGCGCGCCATGGGACAAATCCTGCTGCTTGCGGCGGCATTATTGGTGCTGATTGCGATCAGCGCGTCCTCGGTCCTGCTGGTCAACAAATCACGGGAAGACAATGGCTGGGTCGTGCACACAGTCGAGGCGGAAAACCAGCTCTCCACCCTGCTGCTGCAGATCCGCCGGGCCGAGAGCGCCGCGCGCGGCTATCTGCTGACCTCCGAGCCGCGTTTTCTGGCGGAGCACGAAGCAGTGGCTGCGACCATCCTTCCCGATGTCGACAAGCTGATGCAACTGACCGGCGACAATTCGGTTCAGGGCGACAACGTCAAACGGCTGCGGCCGCCGGTCGAGGCGCGGCTGGCCGAATTCGCCCGAGCGGTCGATTTCGTCAAACGCAACGATATCGCCGGCGGCATCGCCATGCTCCGCGAGGCTGGCGCCAGCGATTCCGTCCAGAAAATCGGCGAAGTCGCGGACGCCATGCGCGCCGAAGAAAACCGCTTGTTCGCGATGCGCACGGCGACCGCCGACCGTACCCAGCAACTGGCCTCGATCGTGACCGTGGCCGGTTCGGGCCTCGTCATCGCGCTGGCCGGCATTTCGATCCTGCTGGTGCGACGCTCGGCGCGCGCCCGTGACGAAGCGGAAGTGCAATTGCGCGACAACAATCTCAACCTCGAGAGCACGGTCGACGAGCGCACCGCCGACCTGCGCGAAGCCAATGATGAGATTCAGCGCTTCGCCTATATCGTCAGCCACGATCTGCGCTCGCCGTTGGTGAACATCATGGGCTTCACCAGCGAGCTGGAGGAATTGCGCGGCGATATCTTCAGGCGGATCGCGGCGCTCGCCCGCACGCAATCCGCAGCCCCTCTGACCGCCGATAACGCTACCGACACCGCCGAACCCGTGCTTGAAGGCGCCGACAAGCAGCTCTCGGAGGATTTCACCGAGGCGCTGGGCTTCATCAAGTCGTCGATCGGCAAGATGGACCGGCTGATATCGGCGATCCTCAACCTGACCCGCGAAGGGCGACGCGAGTTCAAGCCGGAGCGGATCGATACCCGTGAACTGATGGAAGGCATCGTTTCGACGGTCGCGCATCAGGCCGCGGAAGCCGAAGCGCAGATCCGGATCGAACCGCTGCCCAATATCGTCAGCGACCGGCTGGCACTGGAACAGATATTCTCCAATCTGATCGACAATGCGCTGAAGTATCGGAGGAGCGGCGTCCCGGGCGACATCCATATCCGCGGCCGCACCAAGCTCGGCTTTGCGATCTTCGACGTCTCCGACAACGGCCGCGGCATCGACCCCAAGGACCACCAGCGCATCTTCGATCTGTTTCGCCGCGCCGGAACCCAGGACAGACCCGGCCAGGGCATCGGCCTCGCCCATGTCCGCGCGCTGGTGCGGCGGCTCGGCGGCACCATGTCGGTCGCATCGGAACTTCATCAGGGCAGCACGTTTACGGTCACGCTGCCGATCAAATGGAACAACACCAACCGGAACCGAGAGACATGAGCAATCCTGTCACCATCATCATGATCGAGGACGACGAGGGCCACGCCCGGCTGATCGAGCGGAATATCCGCCGATCCGGCGTCAACAATGAGATCGTGCCGTTCACGTCAGGTACAGACGCGCTGAACTACCTGTTCGGCAAGGACGGGACCGGCCTTGAGCACAAGGGCAACGCGCTGCTGATCCTGCTCGATCTCAATCTGCCCGATACCAGCGGCATCGATATTCTCAAACGGGTCAAGGAAAACAAATACCTGAAGGCGACGCCCGTCGTGGTGCTGACAACCACCGACGATTCCCAGGAAATCAAGCGTTGCTACGAACTCGGTTGTAACGTCTACATCACCAAGCCCGTGAACTACGAAAGCTTCGCCAACGCCATTCGCCAGCTCGGGCTGTTCTTTTCCGTTATTCAGGTACCGCCAGCCGCCACATGACCCCAGCGACGCCGACACTGCTGTATATCGACGACGACGCCGGCTTGGCGCGGCTGGTCGACCGCGGCCTGACGCGTGCCGGCTTCAAGGTCGTGCATGCGGAAGGCGGCGAGCAAGGACTGGCGCGGCTGGCGCAAGGCGGCATCGACGCCGTCGCGCTCGACCAGTACATGCCCGGTCTCGACGGCCTGGAGACGCTGGAGCGGATTCTCGCGATACCCGGCGCACCTCCGGTGGTGTTCGTCACGGCCTCGCAGGATTCGGCGATTGCGGTCACCGCGCTGAAGGCCGGCGCGGCCGACTATCTGGTCAAGGACGCGCAGGGCGAATTCATTCCGCTGCTGCAGGTCGCCGTCAACGGCGCGCTCAGGCAGGCCGCGATGCAGCGGGCCCGCGACGAGGCCGAAGCCGAGGTCCACGCTTCCCGCGACCGTTACGCGGCGCTGGCGGCCGAGCGCGAGGTGCTGCTGCGCGAGGTCAATCACCGCGTCGGCAACAGCCTGCAGATCATCGCGTCGCTGTTGCATTTGCAGGCCAATTCCGCGACCCAGGACGACGTCAAGGCGGCGCTGACCAACGCAATGGGACGCGTCGCCGCGGTGGCGCAGGTGCACCGCCGGCTCTACACCTCGCACGACCTGAAGAGCGTGTTGCTGAATCAATATCTCGAAGCGTTGCTGGAAGACCTCCGACGCTCCGCCGAAGGCAACAAGATGTCGCGGCTGACGCTCACCGCCGAACCGATCGAGATCGACCCGGATCGCGCGGTTGCCATCGGCATCATCGTCAACGAACTGGTGATGAACGCCGTGAAATATGCCTATCCCGACGGCGCCGGCCCGATCCATGTCGAGCTCACATCTGACGGTGACGACATCGTTCTGGCGATCGCCGACGACGGCGTCGGCCTCAACGTCAAGGTCGACCCGCGTTCGACCGGCATGGGCCAACGTATCGTCAGCGCCATGGCCTCCAAGCTGGAAGCCGATGTCGAACGCGATCCGGCCCATAGCGGCACTAGGATCGTGCTGCATTTCCGCCGCGTCCAGAAGCCGCCGGCGTCGAAATCGGCCAGCGCCGCGGCGAGCTGACCGCAACACCTTGATGCGACCTTACCACACGTACCTTACCGTCCCCCTGCCCGTGTAACTGGCGGTGACGTTGGAGAACTCGCCCTCGAAGGTCGCTGAGGCCGACCAGCCGCTCCGCCATATCAGCTCGGCGGAAGCACCCGCCAGCGCCGCATCGCTTGCCTGCGCCGCACCGTTCACGACAAAGGACGCGCCCGGCAGGGTCTGGAAGGTGGCGGCAACGGCGCGGCCGGGATTGTAGTCATGCGCCCAAGCCACCCGGCTGCGTAGTGTGAGTAGTCCTGTCGTCAACGCAAAGGATCGATCCGTGCGGAAGCCAAGCTCGGTGCGCGCATCCGTCACCGTCTGCGCGCCATACGCCAGCGCAAAATTGTTGGCGCCGAAGATCGCGGTTTCCGCATAGGCCGGCAGGAAGAAGCTCGTGAACTGCCCCGCTGCATAAGGCGCAATGCCGAACCACCGGGTGGCGAAGCGATAGCCGCCCTCGACGCGCCCTGACAGCGCGTTGGCGTTGAACTCGGCATGGAGCTTGTCGGCGATGACCAGGCGGTCGGCGGTGACGTCCTGCCAGCCATAGGCGAGCGCGGCCGAGACATAGGCCGCACCGGACGTATGCCGCACGAAGGCGCCGGCCTGGAACAGGTCGGAGCGGCCGGTGCCGCCATTGGCAACGCTGAAACTGGTACCGCCGCCGGCGAGAGCGAAGCCCGCAATGGTGTGCGGCGAGAGCAGATAGTCCGCGCCCGCGGCCATGCCGAAGATGCGGCTGGTGGTTCCGTTCGATCCCGTCACGGCATTGCCGTCGGTCGTCTGCGAGCCGCCGAGCGCGGAGGCCCATACGCTCCAGTGCGGGTCATAGAACTGGCGCAGCGGCGCCTTGGTGAAGACGGCGGCATAGGCGGCGCGCTCGTTTGCCGACAACCTTTGACCGCGCGCAGCATTGGCGCTGGCGCTATCGTCTTCGGCGTAACCCGTCGCGGGCGGCGGCGCCGGCGCGCGCTCACGTCCGCCGATGAAGGGATCGAGCAGCATCGTGACGAACTGCGTCATCGCCTGGAACGTCGTCTGCTGCGAGCCGGTCGCGCTCTCGCCCGCGACCTGCGACAGCGCCGATGACGTCAGCGTCGCAAAGCTGACGGGAATGCTGCCATTGGCGTTGAAGAAGCGGGACAGCACGTTGGCGACGTTCTGCTGGTTGGTGTTGAGGCTGCCGAGCGCGTTGTAGTTCAGCGACAGATTGAGAAGGACATTGTTCGCATCGTAGCTCAGCGTGCCCGGCAGCGTCGCCGGCAGATTGTTGATGCCCGCGAAGGTCCCCGTGATGCCGCCGGTTGCATTGAGGATCGTGTACCGCTTCGACACGGTCGTCCCGACCAGCACCGCATAGACCGTGCCCGCGAGCGCGGCGCTGCCCGTGACGTTGACGCGATCCGCCAGGTTGTTGCTGATCTCGACGAGGTAGGCGCCGGCGGTCGCGAACGCGAGGTTGCCCTGCACGGTAAGCGGCGCGCCGGGATTGGACGGCGCCAGCAGGCCACCGGGATTGATCGTGGTCGAGCCGACCGTGCCGCTGCCCGCGAGCACGCCGCCGGAATTGACTGATACCGCCGAGGCGATCGAGCCGGTCACCGAGAGTGTTCCGGCATCGACGCTGGTCGGGCCGGTGTAGGTGCTCTGGCCGCTCAGTACGGTGGTGCCCGGCCCTTCCTGTTTCAATTGGCCGGCGCCCGTGATGCTGCCGGCAAACGTGTAGATGTCGGATCGGTTGAACATGAGGAACTTGTTGGTCGAGGCGTTGCAATAGACATCGCTCGTGTCTGCGCAGAACGCGATATTGCCGCGTACGCTGCCGCTCGCACCACCATTACCGAGCACGAGCGCGCCATCCTTGATCGTGGTGCCGCCGGTATAGCTCGCATCGCCCGCGATCGTCAGCGTGCCGGTGCCGTATTTGATCAACGGACGCACGCCGACACTGCCGTCGGTGAGATACGACGCGTCCGGCCGGGAATCGTTGTTGGCAAGGCCGAATTGCAGCGTGGTGGCCTGCTGGAAGTAGCTGGTGACGTCATAGAGCACATAAGCGCCGGCGCCGATCGAGGACACCGCGAGCACATCGACCGCCGGGTTATAGGCCATCTGATAGACCAGCGCGTTAGGCAGGCCCTGGCCGAACGCACGCCAGTTCGACGGCGTCCCGTTGATATCGGCATCGGCGACCGTGATCGGGCTCTGCGTCGGCTGGATGATGCAGCCGTTCTGCACTCCGAGCGTGCAGGAAAGCGTCGTGTTCAGACCGCCGACGAGCAACGCATTGACGCCGTTATTGGCGATGAATTCGACCGAGGTCGGACGGGTGAAGCCCGCCGGCAACAGGCTCGACGCCACCTGGTTGAAGGTCGCGGCCGCACTTGTGTTGCTGGTCGTGTAATAGATGTTGGTGGCATCGGCCACATACAGGTGCGCGGAGCTCCGATTGTCGAACACGATACCGGTCGGGGTATCCCCGTTGTAGCCAGTGAGCTGGGCCAGCGAGTTGGTCGCGCCGGTGG
Organism: Afipia sp. GAS231; assembly: GCF_900103365.1. Taxonomy (NCBI): domain Bacteria; kingdom Pseudomonadati; phylum Pseudomonadota; class Alphaproteobacteria; order Hyphomicrobiales; family Nitrobacteraceae; genus Afipia; species Afipia sp. GAS231. Next base: position 7,217,057 of record NZ_LT629703.1, on the reverse strand, counting down.
CGCTGAACCAGACCGACCCGTTTGCGAAATTGTTGTTGGGATTCCCGGAAGCGCCGACGACGATGGCCTGCGTGTTGTCGTTTGCGCCATAGCTGATGACGCTCGGCGTACCGATTCCCACGGCTCCAAGATCGGTCAGAAACAGATTGACCGTGGTCGCGGTGGGGCCGTTGGCGCCGGACAGCGTGTCCTGCGTCGTGAAGACATTGGTGGCGCCGCTGATGGCAATCAGGCTGGGATCGACCCGGTTCAGGAGGAACAGCGCCGAGAAGGCCGGCCCCGCGTGCACGACGTCCACGCAGAACGTATAGGTCGGGCTGGCGGCGTCCGCGCATCTGATCGGAACGCCGCCGGGATGCAGCACGGAATCGTACGGCTGGGGATCCGCCACCGATCCATCCGCGTTGACAATCAGGCGGGACGGAAGCCCGAAATTCGCCGTGGTCGAGTAGATCGCGCTCTGTCTCGACGCCAGCGGCGTGGTCGGAGAATTGAGCGTGCGGTCGTTGATGGCAACATTGGTGCCGTCGCCGCCGTTGATGATATCGAACTGTCCGCTGCCCGCGAGGTGCTGCAACGCCGAGCCGTTGTCCTGCAGGGCGATCGCAACGCGCTTGCTGTTGGCGTCGTAGGCGACGGTATAGCCCTCGAACACGTTGAGGTTACCGTTCAAGCCCTGCCAGGTCCCGGTACCGCCCTGCCAGGTGCCGTCGCCTTGCGGATTGGTGCGCAGATAGATGCCGCCGTCGGTCGCCACGATCATGTTGCCGGCCGGGTCGAATGTGATCGCGCGCGAGTCGGAGTGGAGCGTGCTGGCGTTCTGGCCGGTGCCGGTACCTTCGAAGGTGAGGCTGGCGAGCGTCGTGACGTTGCTGAGCGGATCGTACTTCAGACGCTCGGCGACGCCCGAGGCCGAACTGTTGCCGTCACCCGTGAGATAGACGATGTTCTGGTTACCGGGATCGATGGCGATATGAAGATTCACCGGCGTCTGACCGAGGCCGGCGACGACGTTGGGTACATGGGTTAATTTATTCCAGCCGCCGGAGCTTGATGACAGGAACACTCCGGCGAGCGATTTCGTCGTGAGGTCGCTGACGGCGATCGCGACCGAATGGTCAGGACCCGCGGCAAGCGTGATCGTCGTTGGGTCACCGCCGGATACGATCAGGCGGTGGCTGTCGGTTTTTGTGAAGATCGACGTCCAGGTCTCGCCCATGTCGTGGCTGACATAGACGGCGGTCGCGCCAATGTTGCTGGAGTTCTTTACCGCGGCGTAGAAAGTGGTGGGATCGCTGGGATCGGCGACCAGCGAGGTCACGGCGCCGGCCGGCAACCTGCTGCTGGCAACGGTCGCCATATTTGTGAAGCTGACCCCGCCGTCGGTGCTGCGAAAAAGGCCATAGCCCGTGGTGCTGCCGTTGGGCGCCTGCACTTCGTATGTTGCAGCCAGGATCGTACTGCCGCGCACCATCGCGCTGACCACACTCTCGGGGGACCCAACACCCAGCGACAGCGCACTCCAGCTCGCACCGCCGTTGGTGGTATAGAGCAGTCCGGTCAGGGCGCCGCTGGCGCCATGGGCAAGGTTGAACTGGCTGTACTCGCCGTTGTCGGTCATGCCGATGCCCGCGATGATCGTCTTGCCTTTGGGGTCCATCGGATCGAGGCTGAGACTCGAGATCGACAGCGATGCCTGGTTGCTGGTGAGCGCCGTCCAGTTGGCACCGCCGTTGCTGCTCATCCAGATTCCGCCGTTGGGCGAGCCGGCAAATATCGTTCCCGCGCCAAGCGCCGGGTCGAGCAGCACCGCCTGCACGGCGCCGGCTGCGGTGCCGTTCGGCGTCAGGTCGGCGGCTCCGATCCAGTTGTAGTTGCCGAATTCAGCCGCCGGTCCTTGCGATACGAAGGTTTGATTGACCTGGACCTGGGCCTGCGGCTGAGCCTGAGCCGGGGTCTGCGCGGTAGCGGGATGCGTTGCTGCGACGGCGATCAGCAACGTCAGCGCAACCGTTACCGACGCCAAAGCCGCCTTTTCGAAGCGGCACGCCACCCACCCCATTGCACGCCCCAGAACGCGGGTCAGCCCATGCCCGGCCGCTTGTACCGACGTCCAACGCTAGTTCCGCGATTGGGAACCAGCAATGACATCTGCGGCAGGATGACGCGGTTTGGTCGAGGTTGTGTCATTTGCACCACGCCGAAGGATGGTGCTGCACGGCGATTCAGGGGATCGCCAGAGCGGCTATTCCCGTCGTGTTCGCCGTGCTGCCACGGGTCTTTTCGTCTACCCGATCACCTGCAGCCACGGCATCACGATCAGCAGCAGGCCGGCGAAATAGATCACGCCGAAGATCAGGCCGAACTTCCAGAAGTCACCCTTCCCGATGTAGCCGCTGCCGTAATACATCGGCGCGGGTCCGGTGGCATAGGGCGAGATCACCCCCATCAGGCCCAGCGAATAGACGCAGAGTAGCGTCAACGTCGGTATCGACAGGCCGGGAATGCTGGTGCCGACGGCGAGTACGACCGGCAATACCGCTGCCGTATGCGAGGTGATGCTGGAAAAGAAGTAGTGCACCCAGAAGAAGAACGAGACCAGCAGGATCATGCCGGTCAACGGGCTCATCGTTGCGAGCGGTTTTGCAAATCCCTCCGCCACCCATTTGATGAAGCCGATTTCGTTCAGGCCCGACGATAGCGTCAGCAGCGAGGTGAAATAGAAGAACACCTCCCACGCGGCCTTTTCGCGGACGATGTCGTCGAAGTCGATGACGCCGGTCAACAGCATCAGCGAGATCACGACGAACACGACCATGGTCGGGTTGATGAAATTCGATCCCAGCACCGGCAGGCTGATGGTCGGGTTGGAGCCGCAGATCCACAGGAACATCGCCAGCAGCACCAGGGCTGCCATGATCCGTTCACTGCGCGACATCGGTCCCATGGTCTTGAGTTCGCCCGCACTCCATTCGACGATCTCGGGGCTTTCCTTCACCTCCGGCCGGCACACCAAATAGCTCAGCAGCGGCACCAGGATCAGCAGCAGGATGCCAAGCGGCGCGAAGCCCGCGAACCATTGCGACCAGCCGACATCGACATTGACGATCTTCTTGGCGATCGAGAGCGCGGCCGCATTGGGCGCCAGCGCGGTGAGGAACAGCGAGCTCGTCACCGCGGTGGTCGCAAACGCCGTCCACATCACATAGGTGCCGATCTTGCCGGCGGTTGGCCCGGGTTCCGAGCCGTAGATCCTGGGAATGTTGCTGACGATCGGATAGACCGTGCCGCCGCTGCGCGCGGTGTTGGACGGTGTCGCCGGCGCCAGCACCAGATCGGAAAATGCCACGGCATAACCGAGCCCGATGGTGCTGCGGCCGAGCTTGTGGACCAGCAATAGCGCCAGCCGGCGGCCGAGGCCGCTCTTGCGGTAGCCGATCGAGAACACGAAGGCGCCGACGATCAGCCACACCGTGCTTTCGGCGAATCCGCCCAGCATCCAGCGCAACGACTTGTTGGGATCGTGTTCGACATAGCCCATGACGCCGGCCGCCGTCAGGCCGATGATGCCGACCGCGCCGACCGGCATCGATTCCAGGATCAGCCCGGTGATCACGGCCGCGAATATCGCAAAATAATGCCATTGATCGGCGTTGAGGCCGGCCGGCACCGGCACCAGATAGAGCGCAAGCCAGACGGCCAGCGGCGCGATGGTCTTCCAGGTAATTTTCACGAATGCCCCTCTTGTTTCCCCTGACGGCGTTCGCGCTGTCCCGATGTTCCGGACGCGCCGCCGTTTTCTTTGGAACGTAGCATAGGCCCGCTGCGTCCTGCTATCCTCAGCCCATGACATCGCGCGACTCTGCCGCTTCCGAAATCACGCCCGAGGTGCTGCTGCGGGCCTATGCCTGCGGCATCTTCCCGATGGCCGAAAGCGCCGACGATCCAACGCTGTTCTGGGTCGAGCCGGAACTGCGCGGGCTGATCCCGCTCGACGGCTTCCGCATCGCCTCGCGGCTGGCCCGCACCGTGCGTTCCGAAGCGTTTACCGTCACCGTCGACACCGCGTTCAAGGCGGTGATTGCCGGCTGCGCGGCGCCGCAGCCCGGGCGCGACGACACCTGGATCAACAAGCGCATCCGCGATCTCTATGTCGGGCTTTTCGAAATTGGGCACTGCCACAGCGTCGAGGTGTGGCAGAATGACGCGCTGGTCGGCGGGCTCTATGGCGTCAGCCTCGGCCGCGCTTTCTTCGGCGAGAGCATGTTTCACCACGCCCGCGACGCGTCCAAGGTGGCACTGGTGCATTTGGTGGCGCGGCTCAACGCCGGTGGTTTCGAATTGCTCGATACCCAATATGTCACCGAGCATCTGCGCAGTTTTGGCGCGGTCGAAATCCCCCGGCGGCGCTATCGCGCAATGCTGGACAGAGCGATATCAGGCGAGCCCGCGGATTTCATGCGATTGCCGGCCAGCATCAGCGGCGCGCAAGCACTCGCGATCATTGCCGAACGTGGCTAGCTTAGCGCGTGTCCCGGACGCGGTGCAGCGCCCTTGCGGTGCGCCGCAGAGCCGGGACCTAGAAGTTCACGAGAATGTCTGGATCCCGGGTCTGCAGCGCATCACTTCGTGCTGCGCAGCGCCCGGGACACGCGACTAGTTATTCCCGAACAGGCCGCCGAACAGCCCGCCCGGACGCTGTTGTTGCGGGGGCGGCGGCGGAGGCTGCTGCTGGAATTGCGGTTGCGGCGGCGGACCTGATGGGCGCGGCGCAGCCTGCTTCGGCGGCGCGGGCGGACGCTTCTGTGCGGGCGGCGGCGGTGGCGGTTTTGGCGGATCGGGCTGCGCAGAGACGATGGTCTGGTCGGGGACTTTGCAGTCGGTCAGCCAGATATCGTAAATCGGATGCTCGACGCCATGCAGGCCGGGGCTCGCGGCATACATCCAGCCGGAGAAAATCCGCTTCACCTCGCCCTGCAGCGTGATCTCGTCGACCTCGACAAAGGCGTCGGTGTTGGCGGCTTCCGTGGACGGGCGGGTGTAGCAGGCATCGGTCTTCACGCGCAGCGCACCGAACTGCACGGTCTCGCCGATATCCTCGTCGAAATTGATGATGCGGCCGGTGATCTTGTCGAGACCGGAGAAGCTCGCCTTCTTGTTGGTGATCTTGGTCGCCGGCGGCTCGGACACGACTTCGTCGCCCGGCTGCAGGGTCGCCGGTGCGCCCGGCACGCTCTTGGGCTGTTTCTGTCCGGGCGGCAATCCCGGCAACGGATTGGCGCCTGGCGGCGCATTGGCCGCGGCCGGCGCGCCGGGACCGCCCGGCTGGGGAGGCGCGACCGCAATGCCCGGCGGTGTGTTCTGCGGAATCACGGTGGTACCGGGCGGCGGCGCCAGCGGCTGCGATTGCACGCTTCCGGGCGCGGGAACGCCTTGGCCCGGCGGCGGCCGGTTCGGGGTCGGCAGCAGCCGGCCGCGCGGCAACTCCGGCACTTCCTCGTCGTCATCAGGGGCTTGCTGCGGCGGCTGATTGCCGCGCGGAATGGCGCCGGGCGGGCGCAGCGGCTGATCCGAAAAGATATTGCCGATCTGCGCTTGCGCCACAGGCGCAAACGAGATGGTCGAGGCGGCCACCAGGGCCGCAAAACCGGTCAGGGCAATGGTTCGAAACATTCTCGCGCGGCTTTAAAGGCGAATCGGGCTCGCGACATAGTACAGACAATATCCGCCGCTCGCGTACCCACCGGTTAACACGCCGAATACGGCGGGGAAAGGGCGGTTTCCCCACCCTTCCTGGCCCGCCGCCAGCCCCGCTGGTCAGGCTCACTAGTCAGGCTTGGCCACAAATGAAATAGTTGCGGCCGTTCGCGCCTGTTCCCCCGCGCGAAAACCACCAAAATCCGGGATAACCGGACGAGCCAGAGGAAACCCCTGACATGACCGATCGAATTCGCCTCGATGGCCGGGTCGCCGTCGTCACCGGTGCGGCCGGCGTCATCGGAACCGCCACCCTCCGCCTGCTGGCCGAGCGTGGCGCCCGCATCGTCGCCGTCGACCGCAAGGCGCAGGATCTGGCGGACGCCATCAAGGGCCTGCCGGCCTCCGCCGAGGCGCTGGCAATCACCGCCGACGTCACCAGGGAAGACGAGGTCGCCGACTATGTCCGATCAGCGGTCGACAAGTTCGGCACCATCGACGCCTTCTACAACAACGCCGGCATCGAGGGCGACATCAAGCCGATCCCGGAATATTCGCTGGAGAGTTTTCGCCGCGTGCTCGACGTCAATGTGGTCGGCGTCTTCCTCGGCATGAAGCATGTGCTGCCTGTCATGCTGAAGCAGAACAAGGGCAGCATCATCAACACCGCCTCCATCGCCGGCCTGATGGGCTCGCCGATGATCGCGGTCTACTCAGCCAGCAAGCACGCGGTGATCGGCCTCACCAAGAGCGCGGCGTGGGAATGCACCGGCACCGGCGTGCGGGTCAATTGCGTCTGCCCCGGCCTGATCGACAGCCGGATGCTCTCTACAATCTTGCAGGGCCGCAGTCCCGGCAACGAGCCGCCGCCGAACGAAAAGATCGTCGACCGCATTCCGGCGCGCCGGCTCGGACAGGCTTCCGAAGTCGCGTCCATCGTGGCGTTCCTGGCTTCCGACGAGGCCAGCTACGTCTCAGGTTCTGCTTACACGGTAGATGGCGGAAGGACCGCGGCTTGATGTTGTCGTTCCGGGGCGATGCGAAGCATCGAACCCGGAAGTTCGAACTTCCGGGTCTGGTCCTTCGGACCATCCCGGAATGACAGTTCTAAATGAGAGGTCTTCAATGCCCGTCGTTCTCGATCCCGATGCCGCCGCTGTATTCGCGGCTTTCCAGGCCGCCAACCGTCCGCCCTATGAATCGGTATCGCCAACCGTGGCGCGCGAGTTCTATCTGGCCGGCCGGCCCGTCTCCAACCCCGAACCGCCGGAACTGGAATCCGCCAAACCGCTGTCGATCCCTGCCCCGCTTGGCGCGATCCCGGCGCGCATCTACGCGCCGAAGACGCTGCGCAAGAGCAATGGCCTCGCGCCCTGCCTGGTGTTCTTCCACGGCGGCGGCTGGGTGATCGGCGATCTCGACTCGCATGACGTGGTTTGCCGCAAGCTCGCGCATGAAGGCGAGTTGATCGTCATCTCGGTCGACTACCGTCTCGCCCCCGAGCACAAATTCCCCGCCGCCGCCGATGATGCGATCGCGGCGACCAAATGGATCGCCGCCAACGCGACAACGCTCGGCATCGACGCGGCTCAACTCATCGTCGGTGGCGACAGCGCCGGCGGCAATCTCGCCGCCGTGGTAGCGCTGGCCGCGCGCGACGGCGACGGCCCAAAAATCGCCGGCCAGGTGCTGATCTATCCCGCCACCGATTTTGCGATGTCGCATCCCTCGCACCGCGAGCCCGAGACCAGCATTCTCCTGACCCATTCCGTGATCAAGTGGTTCTGCAACCACTATCTCACCGGCACCGCCGATATCGACAACTGGAAGGCCTCGCCCGCGCGCGCCAAGTCGCTCGCCGGATTGCCGCCGTCCTATGTCATGACCGCGGGCGCCGATCCCCTGCGCGATGAAGGCGACGAGTATGCCGCGCGGCTGAAGCAGGCCGGCGTGCCCGTGGCCTACCGGCATTTCCCCGGCCAGTTCCACGGCTTCTTCACCATGGGCAAGCTGCTGCCGCAGGCCAACGTCGCGCTGACCGAAATCGCAGGCTGGCTCAAGGCGCTGAAGTAACGCTAAGCTGGCCGCGTCAGGTCGAAGGGAATCGTTTTGGAAGCCTCCGCCTCCATCGAGGTCGCCAAGCACACGTTGCTGTCGTGCGGGCTGATCCTCGCGATCGGCACCATCGCCGGCTTCGTCGCGCAGAAGATCAGGATCCCCGACGTCGCGGTATTCCTGGTCACGGGGATTGCGATCGGCCCGCAGGCGCTCGGGCTGGTCGACATTTCAGCGGACTCAGCGTTGAACCAGATCATCCTGCTGTTCGGCGCGAGCTACATCCTGTTCGACGGCGGCGCGTCGCTGCGGCTCGAGGTGCTGAAACGAGTCTGGATCACTATTCTCGTCATCGCCACCGTCGGCGTGCTGATCACGGCGGTTATCACCGGCATTGCCGCGCACTACATCCTCGGCATTCCCCTGGTCACGGCGCTGTTGCTGGCGTCGACGCTGGCCTCGACCGATCCGGCGACGCTGGTGCCGATCTTTCGCCAGGTGCGGATCAGGGACCGTGTTGCGCAAACCGTAATGAGCGAGTCCGCGTTCAACGACGCCATGGGCGCAATTATCACCTTCGGCGTGCTGGCGGTGGCGACCGGCAGCGGCGAGTTCTCCTTCGTTGGGTCGCTGTTCAACCCCGCCAAGGAATCCGTCATCGGCATCGTCGCCGGCATCGGGCTCGGCTATCTCGCGGCCCTACTGATCGCGCATGAAAAGCTCGACTTCCTCGCCGAATACGCGCCCGTCGTAACGCTGGTCGCGGTCATCGGCGCCTACTTCGCCGCCGACGGCCTGCATGCGTCCGGCTTCATGGCGGTGTTCGTGTTCGGCATCGTGCTCGGCAACAAGGAAGTTTTCGGTTTCCGGATGGAAGCCGGCGAGACCCAACGGCTCGACGAGTTCGTGCAGACGACCGCGTTCATCATGCGTCTGTTCATCTTTATTCTGCTCGGCGCGCAGGTCGATTTCGCGCTGATGCAACAATACTGGCTCGGTGGTGCTGCCGTGGTCGCGGTGCTGATGCTGGTGGCGCGACCGGCGACCGTGTTCCTGTGCGCAGGGCCCGACCGCCGCGCGCGCTGGAGCGTTGCCGAACTGCTGTTCATGTGCTGGACCCGCGAAACCGGCGTCATCCCCGCCGCCCTCGCCGGCCTGCTGCTCGGCATGAAGGCGCCGGGCGCGCAAATGATCGCGTCCGTCACCTTCATCGCAATCCTGATGACGATCCTGATCCAGGCACCGACCACCGAATGGCTCGGGCGCCGGCTGGGGCTCCTGGAGAAACCTTAACCCGCCCGCGCCGCCCTTCTCAGCGATTGCGGCGGCTGGCCGAAGGCGCGGATGAAGGCGCGGCGCATCCGCTCCGGATCGCGAAACCCGGTGGTCTCGGCGACGCGTTCGATCGCCTCGCTGGAAGACTGCACACGCTGCCGCGCCACCTCGATCCGCAACCGCTCCACCGCCTTCGACGGCGTGGTGCCGGTCTCCGCGATGAAGGCGCGGGTGAAATGCCGCGAGCTCATGTTGGCCTGCTCGGCCAGATCCTCGACCGTGAGCGGCGCATCGAGATGTTCGCGTGCCCACGCCAATAGCGGCCCGAACCGGCCATTCGGCGCCTTCAATTCCAAGAGCGAGGAGAATTGCGACTGGCCGCCGCTGCGCCGGTGATAGAGCACGAGTTGCTTGGCGGTCTTCTGCGCGATCTCGTCGCCGAAATCCTCCGTCACCATCGCCAGCGCCAGATCGATGCCGGCGGTGATGCCGGCTGACGTCCAGATATTGCCGTCGCGGGTGAAAATCTGGTCGGCCTCCAGCTTCACCTTCGGATAGAGCTTGAGAAAATGCCGCGTCCGTTGCCAATGCGTGGTGGCGCGGCGGCCGTCGAGCAGCCCGGCTTCCGCAAGCACAATGGCGCCGGAGCAGACGCTGGCGATGCGAACGCCGCGTTTGGCCACGCCGCGCACGAAGGCAAGCGTCCGCGGACATCGCGCCGCCGCCTCGACGCCCTCGCCGCCCGCGATGACCAAGGTGGTGATCGCACTGGCCGACCTCATGCCCCGCGCCAGCATCTCGACGCCGGACGTGCTGCGCACCGGCCCCGGCGTCGCCGCCACGACCCTGATCGACGGCTTGCCGGTGGCATAGCGCGCCGCGATTTCGAACACCGAAATCGGCCCGGCTGCGTCGAGCAACTGGAAATCGGGAAAGACGAGAATGCCGATCATGGATCGCCATGTCCTTTAAAAGACAGATGTCCTGAAATGAGGGAAATATGGCATTTCGGACAACAGACGACCATGACAGGATGCCGACGTCAAGCCGACAAGGAGGATTTCGATGTCCGCACCGCTTCAGATTGGTCTCGTGCTGTTTCCGAAGGTGACCCAGCTCGACTTCACCGGACCGTTGCAGGTGTTTGCCAGCCTGCCCGGCGCCAAGGTGCATCTGATCTGGAAGCGGATCGAGCCGGTCGCCACCGACTCCGTGTTGATGCTGACGCCGACCATCACCTTCGCGGACTGCCCGCAACTCGACGTGATCTGCGTGCCCGGCGGCGTCGGCACCGACGACATGGTCAATGACGAGGAGATGCTGGCCTTCCTGCGAAAGCAGGCCGACGGCGCCAAATACGTCACCTCGGTCTGCACGGGATCGCTTGTGCTCGGCGCTGCCGGTCTTCTGAAGGGTTATCGCGCGGCGACGCACTGGACCGCGATGGATTTCCTCCCCGCCTTCGGGGCCGTCCCGACCAAAACGCGCGTCTGCGTCGACCGCAACCGCGTCACCGGCGGCGGCGTCACCGCGGGGATCGATTTCGCGCTGACCCTGGTCTCGCTGCTGCATGACCGCCGCACCGCGGAAGCGATCCAGCTCCGGCTCGAATACAACCCGGCGCCGCCGTTCAATTCCGGTTCGCCCGATACCGCGCCGCCGGAAGTGCTCGCCTTCATGAAGGACCGGATTGCCCAGGCGCAAATCCGCCGCGGTGAGATGATCGACCGCGCCGCGGCGAGGCTGGTGTAAGGCACACAGGCGCGTCCGGGACGAGCTATCCGCCACAACGCAAAGAAAAAGGCCGCCTGGTTTCCCAGACGGCCTTTCCTGTCCTACGGCGGCCACACATTAGCGGGCGATCTCAGAACCTCTGCACCGGGGGCCTATCTCCCGGCCGTATCCTGATCGGTGGCCGCTGCAAATCGGGGCAGTCGCGAACTGGAGCCCGACACCGACGCGATGGTCTCCCATCTCCGTAAGATGTCGTATTGAACCGCGACCACACGGAATGCTCAAGACTGCAGCGATAGATGTCCCCGCTGATCCCGTTGTTCACAGGGGGGATGAGGTCGGAGATCGTTGGCGCACGCACACGCCGACGACGTCACCGATGACACTCACCGCTCCTCGTCCGGATGCACCCAAACGTAAGGCCTGATGGCGCGGGTGGCGTGCGTGCCCAACGCCAGCGCCTACCTGAGACCAGCAGCCGACAAAACTTTAGGCTGGTTGCGTCTTAGGCGGGTGGAACGAATCCTCTCAGGCTAGTTTGAGTCGATAACTCAGGGACCGCGCTCCGTGAAGCCGCCCGGCTGTTACAGCCCCGTGTCATCCAGCCGGGAAATGCTTTCAGGCAAAGAAAGATGTTGCGATGACCGGCAAATACGCTCCGCCGGCAGTTACGATCCGGAGTTATCCGGATTCTCCGATCTGCGACGTCGTGGTTGTCGTTCGGGACCAGGAAATGATTCTCCACTGCCGTGACTATCGCCAGGCGACGCAATGGGCGCGCCTGGAACGTAAGACATACAAAATTCCCGAACCTGATACGGGCTTTCCAGCCAATGAAGAAGCCGACGACCTGCCACTTTTTTTGCGTTCAGATAGAAATTGACCACCTTCCCGCCCGGGATGAATGCCCGGATTGCAAGGGCAGCGGTCATTTTGAGCATCAATCCCCGTCGCTACATTTGGTACTAGCCTGCTCCGACCCTCAGTGGCCTAATTTGACTTTTGCAGTGGCCAAATTTGAATGCTCACTTCGGAACCGACCGCCGGGCAGCGGCATATTAGGATCGGCAGTGCTCTTAACCCTACGGTCAGGACCCGTAAGCCCGAGGTTGTGTCATGCAGCGTCGCCGATCCGCCCCTCACACATTTGAAGAAAACATCGCAGCCGAGAAATCCAAGCTGGAAGCCCAAGTCGCCAAGCTCAAGCCCGGTCCTCAGATGGACGGGCTCCTCAAAAAGATCAGAGCTAGAGACCGCATCTCACATGAGCGAGTGGCTTTCATCGCCCGGCTTGCAACCCCCGACTTAGCAGTAAGGCCGCCTCAGCTGGCGGCCTCTTTCGTTCTTCGTGGTGTTCGTGCGCTGCAGTTTTGCAACACCTGCCGTGTTCCTCTGGCTGGAACCACGGTTTTGACTCCCCGCTCATAAAAATTTGGCTCAGTCTTTGAGGACCGGGGCTGAACGGCGGATCAACCATTTTGTAAAACCAAATTATTTTGAGCCCGGTAGGTCGCAGCGCGAAAATGCCTGCGGCCTTTTAAGTTCGTGCGGGCCGTTGTGGTGCCGGTCGATCGGCACCGGCGCATGGACGACTCCGCCTGTCAAAAGAAACGGCCCCAGCGTAAGGGGGGCAAGGCTGAGGCCGTTCCGGATCAGTTAGCGCCGCGGCGGTGGGCGCACCCGACTATTCCAAGATTTTTCTTCGGCCAATGGTTCCAAGGACTCTTTCTTAATTCGTCAGAGCGAGGGTCCAAGTTCGCCTTGGTGCATTATCCGGCTGCCATGTCCGATGATTATGCAGCCAGGTTTCGCAAGCAGGCCGAGGAATGCCGAGAGGAGGCCGCCAAGGTGGTCAGTCCTATCGATAAGGAGGCGTGGCACCGGCTCGCCGAGGAATGGCTTAAGATGGCGCCCTCAGTCGATGCCTCAGTTGTGGAGGCTGCCTGCTCACTAACTTTTCGCGAATGAGCAAAATTGAACAGCGGCGGAACCGCGGTGGTTCCATCATAGTTCCATCACCGATCCGCTCCGGCCTCTACCGGTGACTGAGAGTGTTGCACTTCCGCCGGATCAAGGGATGCGTCACATGCCCTAGCTCATATTCGGCAAGACCCCTCGCTTCTCCCGACCGAGCGACCGCGCTGCCCAAAGTGTCAGGGCGGGCGCATGATGCTGGCCCGTATCGAACCCGGCCCCGCGGGGTCCGATCTGCGGACGTTTGAGTGCCCCAAGTGCGAGCACGTCCACAAGGTGCTGGCTCAGGATCCGTTCCAATCGGCCAATACTGGCTGGAGCCAAAGCGGATTAAGTCCACCCAAGTAAGGCCGCGTCAGTTGGGCCTCTCGCCGAGGCCCGCGACCGGAGCCGCGTGGTGCGGCCGGCAGCACAAAAACCGCCCGGGGATGAGCCGGGCGGCAGGTCGTTTCAGCGCGATCGGCGCCGGCGCTTCACGAAGCGCCCCTCTTCTCACCGTACCATGCCGCTTCATAGTGCGCCTTGAGTGCCGTGATTTCCGCTGTGTGCTTAACCGCAAACACCAGTTCCCGGTCCGTGGTTCCAGCTTCCCCTCGACTTGCTTTAGTGGTAACCATAATTCATGACCAAGTCAATTCGGGTTACCACTAAAAAGAAAAGGGGAAGGCCGGCCACGACCGGGCGCGGTACGCAAGTGGGCGAGCGCTGGCACCCCACTGAGCTCGCGGCGATCGATGCCTGGATCGCATCATCACCCGACAAGAACATTACCCGAGCGCACGCCATTCGCCGCCTGGTCGCGCTCGGGCTCAGGGTCAAGACGCCCGCGCAGCCCATCGGCAAGCCCGGCCGGAGATTGCGCGCTCAGGAGCTCGCCACAAAGGCCATCGAAAAGATTATCGATCCTGCCGCACCGCCGGAAGAACGCGCCCAGCGCCGGCGCAGGCTTACCAAGGGACCACCGGAGTTTCGCGAAGATCGGGTCGACCAGACCAAGGCGAAGGGGAAATGAGTTTCGAAAGCACAACGAGGTTGCCATGATTTCAGCCTTAATAGGAGTTTTGATTATCGTCGTCGTCGGCGCAATCTGCTTTTGGGCCATCGACAAGTTTGCCACCGATGGTCGACTAGCAAACCTGCTCAAGTTGCTCGTGGTGCTCATTTGCCTCGGCGCGATTTTGCAACGAGTACTGCCGCTGACGGGAACATATTAATCGACGGCATCCGCCCGCTTGGTCCAGCTCAGGCTGAAGACGAGGCCAAAGTCCTGATTGGAACGTTTTGGCCCGTAGCAAATAGTAGCAATGGCAATCGATTCCAGTTTCGCTTTTGGATCGAGCATGGACAAAGCGGCCGCCTATGCGATCTCAGCCTTAATCGTCGGCTTCGGTGTTTGGATCCTTATTGCCGGCCCAAGCTCCAGCGCGCCGGCTTTATGGATTTGCGTCGCTCTCGTCCCCATAGCGATCGGCCTCTGGAGCGCTTTCTGTGACACTTAAAAATCCATCCCCGTTTGGGGAATTCCTTGCGCGCACCCAGAACGCTCCCCATGTCCGGCGGGCTTCCAAGCCCCGGCCATAAAAGCTTTACGATCTTAAAGGTGCGAGCATTTATAAGTTGAATGGCGACCTACTTGGTCATTTGTCGGATGCGCGCAGCAAGGAGAAGCGTTTGGACAAAACGACCGACAAGCTGTTCCCGGAAGGTTAGGCGCGGTCTGCTGATTTGCTGATTTGACAATTCCCCACCGGGAGCTTTGTGCATTTGCGCGGGCGTCGGCCATTGGCAGTGGAGAGTGCGATGCACAAGACTACGGCCTTCGAACACGGCGGCAAGGTCTACGAAGTTCGCGCGATCCCGACGTTAAGCGGCTGGAAGGTTCGCATTTTCGTCGAGGGCATCCCGGCAAATGGCGTTACTTATTCGGTCGACTCCGAAGTCTATCAAGACGCCGCTCTCGACCGAGTGCCAGAAGATTTGGTGGCCGGGCTGATGGAAACAGCGGAGCGCGATTTTCGGCGCGGGCTTGCGCAGGAACTGATCACCGCTGAAAAGGCTACCGACGACGATATCGCGGCGGAAATCGATAAATTCAAACCATGAGACCGCCCCGGTACACGATCGTTGGCGCTGTTGCGAGATCCAGAAGCACAAGCTGGCGCGTTTCCCGTCTCGAAGGCTGTCCGACCACCGGCCAGCGCGGAAAGCGATTCAGACGGCCGGCGGGGTGGCAAGGATTGGATGCCTCCTCAAACGTATTTGTGATGAGGGCGGTCGCCCGAGGGCCGTACAATCGCCCACAATGAAGCAAAAGCTCACAGCCCACTGTCCACTCTGATAGAGGCCTGCGCCTCCGAGGGGGCGCGGGTTGGCTATCTCGAACGAGGAGCAACCCGATGTGTGACTATAGTCTGCACGCTGTAGCAACGCGCCCCGCCCAAGTTGGAGAGACGCTGATCACCACGACGTTCCGCGGGACTTCGACTCGCGGTTTCGCATCAGAAAGTGAGCCCGCCGTAGCGGTCTGCATGCTTCCGGGGACCGAACTGGCGTTCGCCGACGATGTCAAATACGACAACGGATGGAGGACAAAGGCAACCAATTTCCGAGTAGGGAAATTCGGCGCGATAGACCCAGCTGTTCCGCATCGTTACCATGATGCGATCGAATTTCCAGATGGAAGTAATGTACTCGTCACGCATCTCTCTGAAGGGCAGCGAGTGACCGTGCTGCAATTGCCCGTGGTTCATCAGGTTACGGAGCACGCGCAATCCGCTGCCGATACAAATGCGGCGGTACCGGTATCAGCTGGTTGAAAATGCCATGGGACACCCGCCGGCGTGAACCGGCGGGCGCTTAGTGACGATGGCGAGATGTTTTATCAGAGTTCGACGCCGACACTAGACTAGCGGGCGATTTCAGAACCTCTGCACCAGGGGCCTATTTCCCGGCCGTGTCCTACTCGGTGACCGCTGCAAATCGGGGCAGTCGCGAACTGGAGCCCGACACCGACGCGATGGTCTCCCATCTCCGTAAGATGTCGCATTGAACCGCGACGACGCCGAACGCTCAAGACCGCGGCGATAGATGTCCCCGCTGATCCCGTTGTTCACAGGCTGCCTGTGCGCGGCCCGCGCCAGCGGCTCGCCAGCGTCCGCTACGCCCCGATAGCCCCGGTCCTTGATTGCCTTGGCGATCAATGCCGTTGCTGCGCAGCAGCGAAACGACGCGATGTGCCAAAACCGGGCCTGCTTGCGCATCGCAGGCGTTGGGCGCCGGTGTTTGCTGAAGTCCGGTGGAACTGCTTAAATCCTGTCTCCGACTGAGGGCTAGCTCAATTCGAACGCGTCTTTCGATGTCGCGGGGGGCCGTCCAATGACGATCCGCAAGAAAATTTTTCTTCTTGCCGGCATCCTGCTGGCGCTGTTTGGCGCTGTGGTCGGCGTCCTCGCCATTGTTCAAAAGCTGGACAGCGATCAAATCAGCAACATCGCCGAATACGAACTGCCGCTGACGCGGCTGGTCGCAGAGCTCGATGTCGATACCGACAGGTACGAACTCGGTATTTTGCGTGCGCTGCGGCTCGATCCCCTGAATCCTCCAGAACTGGCGGCGGCAATTGCCGCAAAAAAGCAGGTCGGCGACGAATTGCGCGTCGATGCTGACGCGGCAACGGCATTGATCGCCAAGGCAATCAAGGACCGGGGCTACGGGACTTCGGAGCGCGTCGAACTGGCGCGCATCGAGGGAGCGTTCAAGTATCTAATCCGCAGCCTGGAGGGGTTTCTCGCTACTGGCGAGCAGGTAATGGCTGCCCTTGTCGATGGCCGGCGTGAGGATGCCCGGACGGCTTCGCTTGGCTTCGCCAAATATGCCCAGGCTTTCGGACCGGACCTTTCCGAGGTCCGCCTTAACCTCGCCGGTCTCACGGATCGCGCAACCCGCGATGTACTCGCCCGACAACGGCTTAACACTTACTTGAGCTTTGGCTTGTTCCTGCTCGCCTGCGGCATTGGCCTCGGCGTCAGCGCGGTGGGATCGGCGCGTGTCGTCGGAGGTCTTCGCCAGTTGGTCGTCGGCACCCGCGCCATCGAGGCCGGCTCGGTTTCGGAGCCGTTGTCGATCCTCACGCGTGACGAGGTCGGCGAACTCGCGCTGTCGTTTAATCGGATGGTCGAGGAGCTTCGCACGCGGGAGCGTATCAAGGATACCTTCGGCAAATTCGTCGACCCACGCATCGTCAGCCGTTTAATCGGCAGCGGCGCCGAACAGGCTGAGCGCCGTACGCTCACGATCTTTTTTTCCGACATCAAGGACTTCAGCGGCATCAGCGAGCAACTGACCGCGAGCGCCGTCGTCAACCTGCTGAACAGCTATTTCGGAACGGTCGCCGAGGTCATTCATGCCCATCGCGGCTTCATCGACAAATATATCGGTGACGCCGTCATGGCCTTTTGGGTCTCACCCTTCTCTGCCGGCGACGACCACGCCAGCGATGCCTGCCTCGCGGCGTTGGCACAACAGGAAGCGGTCATCCAGCTTCGCGCACAGTTGCCCGAGATCACCGGGATGCGACGCAATCCGCCCGAACTTGCCATCCGTATGGGCATCGCTACCGGCGAAGCCGTGGTCGGGACCATCGGCTCGGATTCGTCACGGTCCTATACCGTGATCGGCGACACGGTGAATCTCGCCTCGCGTCTGGAGAGTATCAACAAACTCTATGGCACCTCGCTCATCCTCAGCGAAGAGACCTATCGAACGGCCCAGCACGTCATTGAGGCACGCGAGCTTGATCTCATCACGGTCGCCGGCAAAACCGAGCCGGTCCGCATCTATGAAGCAATGGGCCGCGCAGGCGAGATCGCGCCGGAGCAGATTCAGCTTCGCGAGATGTACGCGAACGGCTTGGCCGCCTATCGCCGGCAGGACTGGGAAGAGGCGCAGCGGTGCTTCGAAAGCTGCCAGCTCGGCGACGCCCAAGATGGACCGTCCCGCCTGTTTATCGAACGTATCAGCCTGTTGCGCAGCAGTCCGCCGCCGGCCGATTGGGACGGGGTTTGGCATTTTAAGGAGAAATGACCGGAGACCGACATCCTGATTCAGCAAGGATGCGCCCAGTCAACCTTCTCGAAATAGCCCGGCTTGGAAGCACCACCGCGTCGTACGGCTCAGTTCCGTTCGGGTCCATTCGCCACCGCGTCGAATTGGCAGCATGTCCGGCCATGTCCGTTATCGCGCCGAAAGCGGCAGTAATCTTGCCTGTGCGTCCGCCACGCACGTGCTCGACAGTTTCTATGACAGGTCGATTTCCGCGCAATGCGCCACGGCTGTACTGCGTCTAAAAATGCGAGAGGCCGGCTCAACGTCGTGCCCCCGCTTCAACATCTATGCGGGGACATCCAGATCAAGCGGTCCTCTTCGCGTAGAGCCCAATGCGGTATTCCGTCGGGCACAACAGCGTTGCGCGCCGTGACGCCATGAACACGATTTTAGTTACCCGGCGTCCAGGCCTGGTAGTCGCCGGTGGCCTTGGGCCGGCGGCCGCTGGCGAGCGTCGAGCCGGACGGGCGATAGGCCTGCGGCGTGCCGGTCAGGTTCGGGATATGCGGCTTTTCCCATTCGCGCGGCGTGTAGCTCTCTTCGGTCGGCGCGACGTCGACGGTGTGATGCATCCAGCCGTGCCACTCCGGCGGGATCTTGGTCGCTTCGGCATAGCCGTTGTAGACGACCCAGCGCCGCTGGAAACCAAGCGTCGGGTCGATCTTGCCGCCCTTGGTGCGATAGTAGGTGTTGCCCTGCGCGTCCTGGCCGACCAGTTCGCCGAACCGCCACGTCCACAATTGCGTGCCAAAGGTCTGGCCGCTCCACCATGTGAAAAACTTGAGCAGAAACTGCTTCATAGGGACTCGGCCGGTTGGAGAGTACGTGCCGTTCTGATGCCATCGGCGGGCCGAATTGTCCAGACGGGGCGACGGTATCCCTGCCCTGTTCGAACCGGCGATTTCGGCGTCCCTGATGGCTGTTTGGAGGCCCCGCGCGTCAGCGGCGCATTGTCGCGGAACCGGCGCAATCTGTTCATCACGCATACAGTTCCTATCTGACAGGGTGAGCGGTGCGCACGATCGGTGCGCGGGCTCGGGAACGTCCACCCCCTGAAAGGGTTGGGCTATATCCCGCAGATGGAGCCAGGAATGATCAATCTTAAGGTTTTGAGTACCGCCGCCATATTGGCGCTGGTGTTGCCCGTGGTGTTGCCGAGCGCGAGCTTCGCCCAGGCTGTCCCCGGCTACAAGGGCGGCGGCGGTGGTGGCGCGAGAGCCCCCGGCGGCGGTGGCGGCGGCTTCAAGGGCGGCGGCGTTCCGCAAGCCGGTGGTGGCGGTGTTCCGCGCTTTAATGGCGGCGGCGGCGCGCCCGGCCCGCGCTTCAGTGGCGGTGGTGGCGGCGGTTATTACCGCGGCGGCGGCGGAGGCGGTTACTATCGCGGTGGCGGTGGCGGCGGCTTCATTCCCGGCGCAGTCGCAGGTGCTGTGATCGGCGGCGCCATTGCCTCGGGCGGCTATTATGGCGGCTATGGCGGCCCGGCCTACGCGTCCGGATATTATGATGACGGATCTTATGACGATGGTGCGGTGGCGGTGGCTCCGGCGCCCGCTGACGACGATTCCGTCGGCTATTGCATGCAGCGCTATCGTTCCTACGATCCGAACTCAGGCACCTATCTTGGCAATGACGGCTACCGGCATCCTTGCCCGTAACTCTTGCCCGTAACGGCATGGCTTCTTGAATTGGAAAGGCGGCGCATTCCTTGCGCCGCCTTCTTTTGTGCCACGAACGACCCTATTCGCAGAAAATCCGCACCTTGGTGCGTTCCTGATCGACATCGACCGTGAGGTCATTGAGCTGTTCGACTAATTCCTCAAGGTTTTCCGGCTTCAGCGCGTTGATATCGAACGGCACGCCGTTTTCGGCCATCGCAGCGTTCACCTTATCGCGGGCGTGCGGCGGGATGATGCTGGCGAGCCTCACGCCGGCGCGCAGCAATTGCATGGGGACGCGGACGTTGACCTTGGTCGGGCCGCCCTCATCCTCGTCGGTGTCGACGATGACGCGCAGATATTTCGACGGCGCCCGGTCATAGCCTGCGGGGGGCCGATTTGAGCTTTGCGGGGCATCGGCGTGTCCGCGCTCCAAGGCGGCGATCAGACGATCGGCTTCGTCGAGCGTGATCTTGCTTTCGGACAGCATCTGCAGAATGGAGCGACGATCTTCGATCATGGGGCATTCTCCTTAGAAGATATTGATGAGGATGGAGGCGTCCGGACTTTGGACTTCGACGCGGGTACCGTGGAGCGCCAGCAAGGTGCGGACGCCCTCGATCACGATGTGCGTGGGGTTCACCCCAAGGGGGTACGGCAGGAAAGCCGCGATGACGATCGCCAGCAGCAGGAGCGGCGACAGCAATATCAGCAGCGGCGTGAGCGGCAGCCACAGGCGAAAGCGTTTCGGCGCGGCAAACGCCTTCGAACGCCGGGCGCTGCTGGGTTCGGGCAACTGCATCATTTTCGTCCCTCCAGGACTTCGATCGCCTCGTCGGCCGTAATCTCGCCGCGCTTCAGACGCTCGATCACTTCGGCGCGCGGCGGTTTAGGATCGAGATCGACGAATTCGAGCCCACCCGCGATGCGGTTAAGGCGCGCCTTCACGGTCGGATAGCTGACGCCGAACACCTGCTCCATTTCCTTGATCGAGCCATGGCTGCGCAGGAAGGCTGCCACGAAGACCTGATCTTCCGCCGACAGCCGGGCAAGCTGCGGCAGTTCGAACGCGCCTTCGATCGCGATGCAGGAATCGATCAGGCGAACCCGTTCGACCACGAAAGATCGTCCTTGGGTGAGTTCAGTGAGGGCTTGCCAGTCGTCTGGTTTTATCTGCTTCAAGGGACAGCCTCTAATTGACCTTTTCAAGAGATACATTGAGTATTTTAATATTTCAAGCGGAATTTATAATAAAATTACTTTTTGCTGGCCTTCGATGTTGAAAAATGAATTTTTATCGAACGAATGCTAGCACACGGACGTTGCGCCGCCTGCCGGTACGGTGATCGGCGGCGCAATCGTTTCGCAGAGTTTCGGCTATTGCGACGGTCGGGGTTATCTCGGCGACGACGGCTACCGGCACCCCTGCCCGTCACGGCATCAGTGGCTCGGGAGTTCGAGGGGCGCCCATTCCGGTGCGCCGCCCTCTTCATTGCCAATTACCTTACGAACGCAGCGCCATGGCGACGCCGCCGAGCGTGACCACGAGCGCTCCGACCTCGCGCAGGCCCAGCGGCTCGTGCAGCATCGCCGCCGCCGCGAGCACGCCGACCACCGGCACCAGCAGCGTGCCGATCGACGCCGTCGCCGCCGGCAGCCGCTCCAATGCCGCGAACCAGCAGACGTAGCTCAGGCAGAACTGGATGACCGTCATATAGAGCATCGACGCCCAGCCGGTGGTCGAGAGATCAGCAAGCTGCGGATGCTCGACAGCAAGGCCGATGATCGCGATCGGCAGGCAGCCAAGGCCGATCTGCCACGCCGCCAGCGACAATGGCGGCATCGCCAACGGAAAATGCTTGGTCAACACGGTGCCGAGCGCGACGCACACCGCGCCCGCCAGCGCACACAGGATGCCCGGCAGCTTTTCAACGTTGGCCTCGAGGCCGCTGCCGCCGATCAGCACGACGATGCCGGCGAGCGCGACGGTCAGCGAGATCGCACGCAGCGGCGACAGCCGTTCGCCGAGAACAGGCCACGCCAGCAACGCGACCCAGACCGGGATCGAAATTCCGAGCACCGCGGCCTCGCTGGCGCTGAGCCAAAGCAGTGCTAATCCCATGAACGCGGTCCAGCTGCCGATTTGCAGCGTCGAGACCAGCAACAGGCGCAGCCACATCCGCCGCGGCACGCGCAGTTGTTGCTGCCGTGCGACCGCAATCAATGCGAGTGCCGCGGCGCCGACGATGCCGCACAGGCCGCGCGAGGACAGCGGCGGCCACTCGGTCAAGAGATGTTTCATGATCGGGAAGTTGAGCCCCCACCCCACCGATGCGACGGCGAGAAAGGCGAGCCCGAGCGGCGACGTTCGGGCGCGACCCGCTTGGCGAATGACGGACATGGTGAAACTGGATCTCGGCGGGAAGGCGTTGTTCTCGTTCTGACACAGCGCAGAGGAATTTGCGCCACGCCAATGCTATATGCACCATATCATACAGACGTTTTGTCGTGGTTCCGACTTAATCTCGGCATGGGCCATGCGAGTCGCCGGACCGCAGCCCGCTGGAGAAGGAATCATCGTGCCGCGCGTTCTCGTGGTGGATGACGACCCGATGGTGTGTGTCGCCATCGAGCTCTGTCTGACGCGCCAAGGTTTCGAGGTCACCGTCGCCGACGGTGGTGAGGCGGGAATGCGCGCCCTCGACTCATCCAGCTTCGACGTCATGCTGATCGACGTCTTCATGCCGCATATGCGCGGCTTCGAATCGATCCGGATGTTTCACGAGCGCTTGCCTGAAGTGCCGATCGTCGCGATGTCGGGCTACGCCTTCGCCAATACCGAGCGCGCGCCGGATTTCCTGCGCATGACCATCGAACTCGGCGCGGCATGCTGCCTGCGCAAGCCGTTCACGCCGAACGCGCTGTTGACCACGATAAACGAATGTCTCAACAAACCGACAGCTTCCGCGCGTTTCTCGAAATAGTGAAATAAAGCCGTCAATGCCGTCGCAGCGTATCATTCTTGGAATCGGCCTCGCGATTCTCCTGGCTATCAGCGCTGCCTCAATCGGCCTCGACCTTAAGTCACAGTACGACGCGGCGACCGTCAGTCGCGCGCTCGGGGTGTTGAAGAAGATCCCGGATATCGAGTTGCTGCTTCGGCGTGCCGAAAGTGCCGCCCGTGGTTTTGCGCTCAGCAAAGACCCGTATTTCCTCGGAGAACATCGCAATGCGAGCGAAGGAGTTCCGGCGGCCTTCGACCAGCTGATTGAGGAGATCAAGGACAATCCGGCAGAGAAGCAACTGCTCGAAGAGACCAAAGCCCTCGCAGTTCGCCGTGTCGAGATCTCCAGCGAGATGATCCGGCTTCAAACGGCGGGCGATACCGCGGGGGGATTGGCGCTGATGGCCCAAGCCGAAGGCCGCACGACGATGGAAAAGATCGGCGTGAACCTCGACAAGGCCATGGCCCAGGTAAGGACGCGCCTCGCGGATCGCTACACCGCTTCCCGCACCACGCGGCGCTTCCTGCTGGCCATCGATCTTGCCGGCACGGTCCTCATTCTCATCCTCGCCACCGTACTGATCCGGGCGTCCGGCCGATCGAGCCGCGAGCTGCAGAATTCACTGAGCGCGACGCAGGCTGCCAACGAATCGCTGGAGGCTGCGGTGGCCGAACGCACCGAGCATCTGGTCGCCGCCCACGAGGAGCTGCGCCATTCGACCGCGGTGCTGCAAAACACGTTCAACAGCGTGGCGGAAGCGGTGATCGTCCTCGACGCCAGGGGCGAGATCATCCTCGCCAACGAGGCGGCCAAGAAATTGTTGCAATACGAGCCGGGCATGAACGTCCGGGAATTGCGACGGCTGAGCGTCGCCTATCACGCCGACGGGGTTACGCGCCTGACGGCCCATGAAATGCCTTCCGAGCAGGTGCTGCGCGGCGAGCCGTTCGACGAGCAGGAAATCGTCATCCGCCCCGCCGATGGCCGCGATCCGCTCGATCTGGTGGTCAGCGGCCGGCCGCTGCGCGACGCCTCGGGGTCGATCAGCGGCGCCGCGCTGGTCTATCACGACGTCTCGCAGTGGCGCGAGACCGAGCGCAAGCTGCAGCAGTCGCAAAAGCTGGACGCCATCGGCAAGCTGACCGGCGGCGTCGCCCACGACTTCAACAACATGCTGACCGTCATCACCGGCACCACGGAAACGCTGGTTGCGAGTCTTAAGGACATGCCGACGCTGCAGAAGACCGCAGCGATGATCGACCAGGCGGCGGAGCGCTGCAGCGAGCTGATCCAGCACCTGCTCGCCTTCGCCCGCCGGCAGCCGCTGCATCCGCGCAATATCGACGTCAACGGCACCGTGCTCGATATCGCCAAACTGCTGCGCCCGACGCTCGGCGAGCAGATCGAGATCGACTCGATCCTCGATCAAGAAGTAGCCACCTCGCATATCGACGCCTCGCAGCTCGCCAACGCGCTGCTCAACATGGCGATCAACGCCCGCGATGCGATGCCGAACGGCGGCAAGCTGTTGCTGGAGACCCGCAACGTCGTGCTCGACGAGGCCTACGTCCAGGACAATCCGGACGCGCGGCCCGGCGCCTACGTGATGCTCGCCGTCAGCGATACCGGCACCGGCATGTCCCGGAAGGTGCAGGACAAGGTGTTCGAGCCGTTCTTCACCACCAAGGAGGTCGGCAAGGGCACCGGGCTCGGGCTCTCCATGGTCTACGGCTTCGTCAAGCAGTCGGGCGGCCACATCAAGATCTACAGCGAGCTCGGCCACGGCACCACGATCAAGCTGTATCTGCCGCCGGCCCGCGGCCAGACCGAGGCGCCGGCCATCGCGGCGGCGCCGCCGTTGCATGGCAACGAGACCATTTTCGTCGTCGAGGACGACGCTTTGGTGCGCAACTTCGTCGCCACGCAATTGCAGGCGCTCGGCTACCAGACGGTCGCAGCCGCCGACGGCGCGGCCGCGCTCGCCATCGTCGACCAAGGCGAACCGTTCGACCTGCTGTTCACCGACGTCATCCTGCCGGGCGGCATGACCGGCCGGCAACTGGCCGATGAAGTGGCGCTGCGCCGCCCCGGCATGAAGGTGCTCTATACGTCGGGTTACACCGACAACGCGATCGTGCATCAGGGCAAGCTCGACCCCGGCGTGCTGCTGCTGAGCAAGCCCTATCGCAAGTCGCAACTGGCCAACATGATCCGCCGCGCGCTAAAGGGCGCGTAGCGTAGTTTTTTTGTTTGATGCGTTTTCTTAATGTTACGAGCGCGTCGCCAGCACCACGCCGGCGAGCGTAAAGACCAGCGCCGCGATTTGCGTCAGCCCCAGTGGTTCGTGCAGCGCCATCGCCGACGCCACTACGCCGATCACGGGTACCGCCATGGTGCCGATCGCGGCCACCGAGGCCGGCAGGCGCGCCAGCGCCGCAAACCAGCTGACATAGGCGATGCAGAACTGGATCAGTATCGAATAGGACAACAGCCACCAGCCGAGCTGGCTGACTTTTTCGATATGCGTGGTCTCGATCAGAAGGCCGGCCACCGCGACCGGCAGGCAGCCGAGCCCGATCTGCCAGGCCGCCGCCGGGATCGGCGGCAGTTGCAGCGGCAGTTTCTTGGCGAGCACCGTACCGAGCGCGAAACCAACCGCACCGGTCAGCGCCATCAGGATGCCCGGCAGTTTGGCGGCGCTGGCCGAAAAGCCGTTGCCGCCCATGATGACCGCCAGCCCCGCAAACGCCATCACCAGCGCAAAGCTACGCAGCAAGGTCGGCCGTTCGCCGAGCACCGGCCAGGCCAGCAGCGAGGCCCAGACCGGCATGGTGTAGGCGATCAGGGCGGCTTCGCTGGCCGGCAGCCATAACAGCGCCAGCCCCATCAAGACCATCCAGCCGGTGACGTTGAGGACTGCCGCCAGCATCAGCCGCGGCCACAGATGTCGCTCGACCCGGAGACTCTGCCCCATCGCCAGCGCGAAAGCCGCCAGCAGCGCCGCGCCGATCACGCCGGTGGCCCCTCGCATGGTCAGCACCGGCAGCTCGCTCACGAGGTATTTGGTCACCGGCCAATTGAAGCCCCAGCCGACCGAGGTAATGGCGAGGAACATCAGGCCCGCGGGTGCGAGTCGCGCGGGCGCGTTTGGTGGCGGGTTGGTCATGAGGGGTACCGGGCCAAGAATCAGGGGGCCACCCTGCCGTCTATTTGGGCCCGCGACTATCGGGCGCCACGCATGTCAGGGCGGAACCTTCCGTAGGCCTACGTGAGTCTCGCCAGCGCAATCCTTTGGCTCGAATAAATACTTGCCCTGTGAACAGCGGGAGCAGTCAGATTTTGAGCCCGCCAAACAATTTTTTGCGCTTGGGAATCTGTGAGGACTCACTGATACTTGGACCCATCACAGGCGCGGCATTGACCCCTGTTATCCCCCTCTGTCCACCATATTTAGTATTTGATTCAGGAACTCGTACTAGTCCTTGACGGGCGAGACGGAGTTGGCCTAGTTTTCAGTCCGTTCGGCGCGAGTGTGTTTTGGGTCCCCGCCGGTCATCCCAAAAGGGTTCCGAAACGATCACTCCCGACGGCCGGTTGAGGCAGCGGGTGGAGGGCTTGTCTGCCTTCATTCGGGGTTCTTCGGGGCGCGAGAAACGGGCCGGAATAGGCCCAGCGTGAAGTGTTTGGGGCGTTGAATTGGAGCGGGTTCACGAAGGTGCGCAACGGCACCTGCGTGAGCTGAGAAACTGGACCGGATCCACCGGTTGAGCTGCGGATGGCGCGATCAGGGTTGTTGATGACAGCCATGGTCAGGGAGTCCGCTCAAGGAATAACATCCGGTTCCGCGGAAAGCGGTCCGGTCAAAGAAGAGACGGGGCACGACCATGCGAATCGAACGGCGCAACACCACTTCCGGCCAGTCACCCTATGCAGGGATTGATTTCAGGCTGACGACATCCGAGATCCGCAATCCCGACGGTTCGATCGTGTTCCGCCTGGAAAACGTCGAAGTGCCCCAGTTCTGGTCGCAGGTCGCCTCCGACGTCCTGGCCCAGAAGTACTTTCGCAAGGCCGGCGTCGCCGCACGCCTGAAGAAGGTCGAGGAAGAGACCGTGCCGTCGTGGCTGT
This sequence comes from Afipia sp. GAS231, assembly GCF_900103365.1. Classification (NCBI taxonomy): domain Bacteria; kingdom Pseudomonadati; phylum Pseudomonadota; class Alphaproteobacteria; order Hyphomicrobiales; family Nitrobacteraceae; genus Afipia; species Afipia sp. GAS231. The sequence goes on along the minus strand of NZ_LT629703.1, from coordinate 7,190,431 downwards.
GGCGCTCAGTGCCCGACACCGAGGCGCTGGCCGCCCTCCCCGAGAACGAGCGCTTCGTCAGCGAGCTCTCGGCCAAGCAGGTGTTCGACCGCCTCGCCGGCTGCTGGACCTATTGGGGCTGGAAGGGCAATTACTTCTCCTCGGAAGAAGACGCGAGCGCGTTCTTCGACGAGCTGCGCTTCATGCTGGCCAAGCAGATGGTCGCGCCGAACTCCCCGCAGTGGTTCAACACCGGACTGCATTGGGCCTACGGCGTCGATGGCCCCGGCCAGGGCCACTACTACGTCGATCCGTTCACCGGCAAACTGACCAAGTCCAAGTCGGCCTACGAGCATCCGCAGCCGCACGCCTGCTTCATCCAGGGCGTCGGTGACGACCTCGTCAACGAGGGCGGCATCATGGACCTCTGGGTCCGCGAGGCCCGCCTGTTCAAGTACGGCTCCGGCACCGGCTCCAACTTCTCGCGCCTGCGCGGCGAAGGCGAAAAGCTGTCCGGCGGCGGCCGCTCGTCCGGCCTGATGAGCTTCCTCAAGATCGGCGACCGTGCCGCGGGCGCGATCAAGTCCGGCGGCACCACCCGTCGCGCGGCCAAGATGGTCGTGGTCGACGCCGACCATCCGGATATCGAGACCTATATCGACTGGAAGGTGAAGGAGGAGCAGAAGGTCGCCGCTCTCGTCACCGGCTCCAAGATCAACCAGAAGCACCTCAAGGCCGTGCTGAAGGCCTGCGTCAACTGCGAAGGTTCGGGCGACGACTGCTTCGATCCCGAGAAGAACCCGGCGCTCCGCCGCGAAATCAAGCTCGCGCGCCGCAGCCTCGTGTCCGACAACGTCATCAAGCGGGTGATCCAGTTCGCCAAGCAGGGCTACAAGGACATCGACTTCCCGACCTACGACACCGACTGGGATTCGGAAGCCTACCTCACGGTATCCGGCCAGAACTCCAACAACTCGGTGTCGCTGAAGGACGATTTCCTCCGCGCCGTCGAAACCGACGGCGACTGGAACCTGATCGGCCGCACCAACAAGAAGGTGACGAAGACTCTTAAAGCCAGAGACCTCTGGGAGAAGATCGGTCACGCCGCCTGGGCCTCGGCCGATCCCGGCCTGCACTTCAACACCACCATGAACGACTGGCACACCTGCAAGGCGTCCGGCGATATCCGCGCGTCGAACCCGTGCTCGGAATACATGTTCCTGGACGACACGGCGTGCAACCTCGCCTCCGCCAACCTGATCACGTTCTATTCGACCACGACCAAGCGGTTCGACGTCGAATCCTACGAGCATCTGTGCCGGCTCTGGACCGTGGTGCTGGAAATCTCCGTGATGATGGCGCAGTTCCCGTCGCGCGCGATCGCCGAACTCTCCTACGAGTTCCGCACGCTCGGCCTCGGCTTTGCCAACATCGGCGGTCTGCTGATGACCATGGGCCTGTCGTATGACTCGAAGGAAGGCCGCGCGCTGTGCGGCGCCCTGACCGCCGTTATGACCGGCATCTCCTACAAGACATCGGCCGAAATGGCCGGCGAGCTCGGCACCTTCCCCGGCTACAAGAAGAACGCCCAGCACATGCTGCGCGTGATCCGCAACCACCGCCGCGCCGCGCATGGCGAATCCCGCGGCTATGAGGCGCTGGCCGTCAGCCCGGTGCCGCTCGACCACGCCTCGTGCCCGCAGACCGACATCGTCACCCATGCGATTGCGGCGTGGGACGACGCGCTGGCGCTCGGCGAGAAGCACGGCTACCGCAACGCCCAGACCACCGTGGTGGCGCCGACCGGCACCATCGGTCTCGTCATGGATTGCGACACCACCGGCATCGAGCCTGATTTCGCGCTGGTGAAATTCAAGAAGCTCGCCGGCGGCGGCTACTGGAAGATCATCAACCAGGCCGTCCCGGTCGCGCTGCGCACGCTCGGCTATTCCGAGGCTGATATTGCCGAGATCGAAGCCTACGCCGTCGGCCACGGCTCGCTCTCCAACGCACCCGGCATCAACGTCTCCACCCTGAAGGCCAAAGGCTTCACCGACGAAGCGCTGGCCAAGGTTGAAAAGGCGCTGCCGACCGCGTTCGACATCAAGTTCGCCTTCAACAAGTGGACCTTTGGCGAAGATTTCCTGCGCGACGTGCTGAAGCTCGCGCCGGAAGCGATTGCCGCCCCCGGCTTCGACCTGCTCGCCGCCGTCGGCTTCACCAAGCGCGAGATCGAGGCCGCCAACGTCCACATCTGCGGTGCGATGACCGTGGAAGGCGCGCCGCATCTGAAGGCCGAGCACTATCCCGTGTTCGATTGCGCCAACCCCTGCGGCAAGATCGGCAAGCGCTATCTGTCGGTCGAGAGCCACATCCGGATGATGGCGGCGTCGCAGCCGTTCATCTCGGGCGCGATCTCGAAAACCATCAACATGCCGAACGACGCCACCGTCGAGGATTGCAAGTCCGCGTATCTGCTGTCCTGGAAACTGGCGCTGAAGGCCAACGCGCTCTATCGCGACGGCTCGAAACTGTCGCAGCCGCTGAACTCGCAGCTCATCTCGGATGATGACGACGAGGAGGATACGACCGACGCCTATTACGACAAGCCGATGGCGGCGCGTACCGCCCAGGTCTCGGAAAAGATCGTCGAGAAGCTGGTCGAGCGCATCATCGTGATGCGCGAACGCGAGAAGATGCCGGATCGCCGCAAGGGCTACACCCAGAAGGCGGTCGTCGGCGGCCACAAGGTTTATCTCCGCACCGGCGAATATGACGACGGCCGGATCGGCGAGATCTTCATCGACATGCACAAGGAAGGCGCGGCGCTCCGCTCCTTCATCAACAACTTCGCCATCGCGGTGTCGCTGGGCCTGCAATACGGCGTGCCGCTGGAGGAATATGTCGACGCCTTCACCTTCACCCGCTTCGAGCCGGCGGGCCCCGTGCAGGGCAACGACAGCATCAAGTACGCGACCTCGATTCTCGACTATGTGTTCCGCGAACTCGCGGTCAGCTACATGTCGCGCTTCGATCTCGCCCATGTCGATCCCAGCGAGTCGAATTTCGACGCGCTCGGCAAGGGCGTCGAGGAAGGCAAGGAGCCGGATCCGTCGCACTCGACCCGTTATGTGTCGAAGGGCCTGACCCGCTCGCGCACCGACAACCTCGTCGTCATGCGCCAGGCCCCCAGCGACACCGACGCCCGCGGCTCGGGCAATGTCACCGCGATCGCCGGCCACGGCCCCTCTGCCCGCGTCTCCGACACCCTGGAAGGCGCGGTCGCGCTGAAGCAGGAAGTCCAGCACGATCTCTCTCCCACGGAGAAGCTCGAAGCGTTGCAGTGGAGCAAGACCGGCGCCGCGCAAGCCGCCCAGCCCTCCAAGGCCGAGCGTCGCGCCGAAGCCAAAGCCAAAGGCTACGAAGGCGAAATGTGCGGCGAATGCGGCCACTTCTCGCTGGTGCGCAACGGCACCTGCATGAAGTGCGATACATGTGGCTCGACGACGGGGTGTTCGTGATCTTGCGCTGAACGAACGTCATGCCCGGGCTTGACCCGGGCATCTACAAAAAAGGCCGCTCGAGAGAGCGGCCTTTTTCCGATCGATGAAACTGCAATGCTTCTTTCTGTCGAATTTGCGAAAATCCCATTTCCCAGATTGGGGCGTCCACATGACCTTCAAGTTTTCAATACCCACCCCGACCGGGCCGCTCAATTTCGAAGTGGAGACCGGAACATCACTCTTGTTTGTGGGGGCAAATGGAGGTGGCAAGACAAGACTCGCCACTAAAATTGAAGAGTTACTTGGAGAGACTGCCCATCGCATTTCTGCACATAGGGCTCTCGTTCTCAATCCTACAATTCCTAAGATAGCCGAGCAGGACGCCCTTTTAGGGCTCAGATTGGGTTATCACGGCGAAGGAGCGAGCATCATTCATCGACTAGGGCAGCGTTGGAAGGGGAAGGCCGCGACTCTCATATTGAACGACTACGACTACATACTGCAGTCACTTTTTGCCGAACAAGCGAACACCGCTTTGGATACACACAGGAACGCACGCGCGGGCGCTGGAAAGACTGCAACTGCCACAAAATTTGAGAAGCTCATTGAAATTTGGGATCGCATCCTTCCTCATCGAAAGCTCGATATCACAGGAGACGACATACAAACTTTTGTCGCAGATTCCGGTGTAAAATACAGCGCCGCCGAAATGAGCGACGGAGAGCGGGCAATTTTCTATCTTATCGGTCAAACGCTCGTAGCTGCACGCGATAGCCTCATCATCTTCGATGAACCAGAATTGCACATACACCGCTCTATCATGTCGCGACTCTGGGATGAACTTGAAGCGGCACGCCCCGATTGCGCCATGGTTTTTATCTCCCACGACCTAGAATTCGTGGCCTCGCGCGAGGGTCAAAAATACGTCCTACGTGACTATGATCCGGTTAACGGCTGGACTATCGAGGCTGTTCCAGACGATACGGGCTTTAGCGAAGAAATTACGACACTCATCCTCGGTAGCCGCAAACCAGTACTATTTGTTGAAGGCCGAGGCGACAGCCTCGATCAGGCCATTTACCGCGCATGTTATCCCAATTGGACTATAATCCCTCGCGGCGCCTGCGAGGAAGTTATTCATGCCGTGATCACCATGCGCGCGAACTCAAATCTAACGCGCGCAGCCTGTGCAGGTATAGTAGATGCCGACGCCTATGACGCCACGGAGATCGAATTCTTCAGGAAGAAGGGCATAGCTATTCTGCCCGTGTCAGAAATCGAGAACCTCTTTCTTCTACCGAGCGTGGTCGAAGCGATAGCTAAGAGCGAAGGTTATTTGCTCGAAGCTCTTCAAGCCAAGGTTTCTTCCGTCCTAGAAGAGCTCTTCGTACAGGCCGCTATTCCTGAGAATCAGACTCCTATAGTGATGCGGTACTGTCGAAGGCGGATTGATCGTACTCTCAAGAAAATCGACTTTGGTGACGCCGAAGACGTAGCGATGCTTGCCGCAGACTATGTCGCGCAAACTAGCGGAATTGACATTTCGGCTCTTGCGAAGATGGCATCGGAGAGTATTCAAGAATCTATCGCGGAGAAGAACGCTCCGGAACTTCTAAAATGGTATGATAACAAGGGTGTTTTGGGAATTGCCTGCAAAGCAAAGGGCACGACTAAGAATTTGTTCGAGCAATGGGTCGTCCGAGCATTGCGAAACAATATAGCACCTGAACTTTCGGATGCGATCAGAAGAGTTCTCCCGACTGTCGCTCCTAGCTGACCGAACGCCAACATGTATTTTTGGGTTGAACCCTCGCGAAGCTTATCACTCTCGAAAGCTACCAATACGCTGATGGCGTCTCGCTTCGCTCAATCCATCCTACGCTACTGAGTGCTACCCCTGCTCCGAAAATCCCAGAATCGTCTTCAGCAACTTCGGAAAGCGCGCGTTGATATCCGCTTCGCGGACGATGTTGCGGTGTTCGACGCCTTTTTTCGAGGTCTGGATCAATCCGGCTTCGCACAGAACGCGAAAATGGTTCGACAGGGTTGATTTGACCATGTCGGGGCACGGCGCTGCGGCCGTGCAGGACATGCAATCGTGCCTACGCCCTACCGCGTCGGCACCGGCGCCGGCGGACGCAGCGATGACCGTGACGACCCGGCGGCGGCTTTCGGCTTCGCCGCAGCGCGCGATGGGCCGCGCTTCGCCTCGTCGACGGATTCCAGATAGCTCGTCAGCGCCCAGGCCGAGCTGGAATTGCTGGCGTAGTGATCCTGCAGGAACAGATAGAGCGTGAGGCGGAACCGGCCCTTCGCGAGCCCGCGCGCGCTGCGATGGCAGGTCGCGCAGCTCTCGGCGAATATTTTTGGCGCCGGCTTGCTCTGATCGAGATTCTGCGCGACGGCTGGCGAACCGCCCAACGCGGCCGTGACGGCAACAACAAGAAGACTGCAGCCCGTTTTCATTGACGACATCGATTTGGCCGGTGGCTGAGCGGATGAGGGACCTGCCGCTTTCATGAGCGACAGCAGAGGCGAAACGCAATCTGGCGCCCGCCAGTGGCGAAATGTGGGCTGCCGCACCACCTTTGCCTGCCCGGCCTGCGTGGGCTAGAACCCCGGCATGTCCAGCCCTTCCACGCCCTCCACGCCCCTCCCGTTCGATCAACTTCTCCATGCCGTCGGCAGCCGCCGCTCGTCTTACGGCTACATCAGCGGGCTGGCGCTCGACCGCGCCGCGCCCGGCGAGGTCTGGACCAGCCTCAAGTACCGGCCGGTGTTCGTCGGCGACACCGAGACCGGCGTGATCCATGGCGGCGTGGTCACGGCGATGCTGGACGAGACCTGCGGTATGGCGGTGCAGCTCGCACTCGACGGCACCCGCTCGATCGCGACCCTGGACCTGCGGATCGACTACCAGAAGCCGGCGACGCCGGGGCTCGACATCCGCGCGCATTCGGTCTGCTACCGCGTCACCCGCTCGATCGCGTTCGTGCGCGCCACCGCCTACCAGGAGACCGAGGACGAACCGGTCGCCACCGCGACCGCCTGCTTCATGGTCGGCGCCAACCGCACCAACATGCTGACGCGACCGACCGAACATGAATTCGGCACGCCGCCGAAGCTGGAGGCGCCGGCCGATACCACCGGGCTGTTCGGCAACAGCCCGTTCGCGCGCTGGCTCGGCATTCGCGACCATGATGACGGCACGCTGGTGATGCCGTTCTCGCCACAGATCATCGGCAATCCGATCCTGCCCGCCATCCATGGCGGCATGACCGGCGCGTTCCTCGAAACCACCGCGATCGTCGGCGTCACGCGCGAACTCGGCGCGTCCGCAACGCCGAAGCCGATCGGCCTCACGGTGAATTATCTCCGCTCCGGACGGGCGCTCGATAGCTATGCCAGCGTCTCGATCGTCAAGCAGGGCATGCGCATCGTCGCCTTCGAGGCCCAGGCGTGGCAGGACGACCGCGCCAAACCGATCGCCACGGCGTTCGGGCACTTCATGCTGCGGCGGACGGCGGATACGGACGAGGAATAGCGCCTCGTCGTCATGCCCGGGCAAAAGCGCGAAGCGCGTCTTCGCGCTAGATGTCCCGGGCATCCACGCCTTTCTGTTATCAGCCGCAAGTAAGACGTGGATGGCCGGGACAAGCCCGGCCATGACGCTTTTCTTTTGTAGCCGGATGAGCCAACGGGTCGCGCGAATGCGCGCCCGATGACAGGCTCCACGATATCCGGGGCCGCTCTCACACCATCCCGGATATCGCTTCGCTCATCCGGGCTACGCGCTCATGCAGGCTATGCCTGCTCCGAAAATCCCAAAATCGTCTTCAGCAATTTCGGAAAGCGCGCATTGATATCCGCCGCGCGGACGACATTGCGGTGCTCGACGCCTTTTTTCGAGGTCTGGATCAGTCCGGCTTCGCGCAGAATGCGAAAATGGTTCGACAGCGTCGATTTGGCCATGTCGGGGCACGGCGCTGCGGCCGTGCAGGACATGCAATCCTTCTCTTCCATCAGGCTTTTGACGATGCGCAGCCGCATCGGGTCCGCGAGCGCTGCCAGCACGCCGGCCAATGTGATGTCCTCGCGCTGCGGATGAACGAATTGCACCATGCCTAAATATATAGCGCACCCCTTGAACACATTCAATAGTTCACTATTACTGAACTATTGAATAAACCACGCACCCGCGTGGATGAGGAGAGCAAGATGACCAAGAGACTTGAAGGTAAAGTGGCGCTGGTAACCGGCGCATCGAAGGGTATCGGCGCCGAAATCGCGGTTCGCCTCGCCGCCGAGGGTGCGGCGGTCGCGGTCAACTACAGCGCCAGCAAGCAGGCGGCCGAGCGCGTGGTCGCGGCCATCACCGCCAAGGGCGGCAAAGCCGTTGCCGTGCACGGCAATCTCACCGACGCCGGCCAGGTGAAATCGGCGGTGGCCGAGACCGTGAAGGCATTGGGCCCGATCGACATCCTCGTCAACAATGCCGGGCTCTACGAGTTCGCGCCGCTGGACGGCATTACGCCTGAGCACTTCCACAGGCATTTCGATCTCAACGTGCTCGGCCTGCTGCTGGTCTCGCAGGAAGCCGCAAGACACTTCAACGAGGCGGGCGGCAGCATCGTCAACATCAGTTCCGGCGTATCGACGTTGGCACCGCCGAACACCGCCGTCTACACCGCGACCAAGGCTTCGGTGGACGCCATCTCCTCGGTACTGTCCAAGGAACTGGCACCGCGGAAGATCCGCGTCAACACCGTCAACCCCGGCATGATCGCCACCGAAGGCGTGGTTTCCGCAGGGTTGCACGAAGGCGACATGCGCAAGTGGATCGAATCCGCCACGCCGCAGGGCCGGATCGGCAAGGTCGAGGAGATCGCGGCGGCGGTGGCGTTCTTTGCGTCGGATGATGCTTCGTACATCACCGGTGAAACCTTGCACGTGACGGGCGGCTTGCACTAGCAGCTCGCAACCCCTGCTCGTCATGGCCGGGCAAAAGCGCGGAGCGCGTCTTCGCGTAGACGTCCCGGCCATCGACGTCTTGCCTGCTACTGCTGAAGGAAGGCGTGGATGCCCGGGTCAAGCCCGGGCATGACAGGCACTGGCGCAAGTCGCAACTTGTTCTCGATCTGATTCAATTATGTTCGCAAAGAACGAATCGGAGTCGCAAAAATCGGCGCGGGCCAATTCTTAACAACACGTTCGCTTCGCGTTTGCGCGCGCCCTTTCCGTCATGGCCGGGCAAAAGCGCGAAGCGCGTCTTCGCGCTAGATGTCCGGGCCATCCACGTCTTTCTTGTTCGCGGGTAAAAAAAGACGTGGATGCCCGGCACAAGGCCGGGCATGACGAACTCTAGCATCTCGCGCGTTCAGTCAGTTTTCGCCTGCCGCCGTAAAAAACTTGGTGCCGTCGAAGAATCTGTTCGGACGGTTGAACACGGACAGGAACGTCGCTCCATTGGGCGCATGCGCGACGTGGATATTGCCGCCCGGCCGCCACACGAAGTCGCCCGGCCCGCAGCTTCCCTCGGCGTCTTCCAGCGAGCCTTCGAGCATGAAGGTCTGTTCGAGCGCGGTGTGCTCGTGCAGCGGCACCACGGCGCCGGGCGCCATCTTGAACAGGATGGTGGAGCGCCCCTCGTCATCGCTGTAGAGAATCTTCATCTCGATGCCGGCGAACTGCGTCGGCTGCCAGGGCATGCTTGAGGCGGCGACGATGGTCGAGCGAAGGTTTGGCGGATTGACAGGCGTTGAGGTTTTTTCGGGCTTGTTCATGGCTCTCGCTCCCTCGGTGCGGCTCATCTCCGTGAGCCGGCGGGAACGATGCTAGCACAAACGCGCCCGCCACGACAAAAGCCCGCGACGGATCGCGGGCTTTGTAGGATGGGTGGAGCGTAGCGATACCCATCATTTCACGGGTAGTATTGATGGGTATCGCTTCGCTCCACCCATCCTTGTAATAGCGCAATCGGTTATCGTCGGCCTGTTCCGAAAGGAATGGCCTGCCGTGGACGGCCATCCACGGCAGGCCGCTGGCGATCGGATCGAACCCATCCTGAGCAGTTTGTGGCTGCCCCGTAGCGTGATCGCGCCAGCACCTTCATCGGACCCGGATGGTTGCCGGAACAACTTGGTTCGCTTCACAAGGCGGGGTCGACGAAGATGACACAGACTATCATAACGACGGCTGGAATCGATACATCCAAGGCCAAACTGGACGTTGCTGTTCATGATCGGTCCGAGCGCTGGCGGGTTGCCAATGCTTTACCTGGCTGGCGCGCCTTGGCGGCCAACCTGTCCAAAGCCGGCGTGACGCGCGTCGGGATCGAGGCGACGGGCGGCTATGAACGCGGTGTGGTGGAGTATTTGCGCAAGGCGGGCTTCACCGTGCTGGTGCTGCAGCCGACCCAGGTCAAGGCTTTTGGCCGGGTCCATCTGCGTCGCGCCAAGAACGATGCGCTCGATGCGTTCTTGATCGCGGCTTGCACAGCGACACTCGATCAGCCGAAGACTGCGCCAGATCCTCGACTGGCACAACTGGCTGGATATCTGACCTTTCTCGAACAGATCGAGGAAGACATCGCGCGTCACAAGACCCGGCTCGAACATATCGACGAACCTGGCCTGCGGCGCATTGTTAACAGCGACATCGTCCGGCTGAAGGCACGACGGGCCGCGCAGATACGCGACATTGCCAAGCGACTTCGCGCCAGTGACGATCTTGCCATGCGACTCAATCTGGTGCTGAGCATTCCCGGCATCGGAGAACGCACGGCGCTGGCGCTTCTGATCCGCATGCCCGAGCTTGGGCAAGTCAGCCGCGAGGAAGCTGCAGCCTTGGCCGGCCTGGCTCCCTTCGACGACGACAGCGGAAAACATAAAGGCCTACGTCGCATAGCTGGCGGGCGAAGTCGCCTACGCCGCTCCCTGTTCGCGGCTGCCCTCCCAGCGGCCTTCCGCTGGAACAAGGCACTCGTCGCGCTCTATGCCCGCCTGACGGCCGCTGGAAAGGCCCACACCGCAGCGCTCATCGCTTGCGCCCGAAAGCTCCTGATCTACGCCAACACCGTGGTCCAGCGCGGTACGCCGTGGACCGAAAAAGCCGCCTAGCTCTTAATGGTTGCTACGTAATACGCACTACCGTCAGTGAATGGCCGCGGTCTTGGTCTTGTGCCGCGGCGTCAGCACGCTGAGCTGAACCGGCGAAGCCGACAGTGCAACCGGCGGCGCTTCGCTGACGCCTTCGGCGCCCATCACCTGAAGCTGCACGGTGGAAACCGGCAGGCCGGCCTTTTCGTAAGACGGCAACTCGGCCGCGACAGCGCCGGTCACAGCCGTCATCGCGAGGACAGCGGCGGCAGCGACGGACAGGGAAATCTTCTTCACGTCAGTTCTCCTTAATGGCTTGAAATACAGACTTATACGTCGCTTGTTGCATTGCAATAGTTCGTTGTTGCGATGCACAATATTGTGATGATAAGGTTGATTTACAGGTAACCGAATGCGGAACCGGTGGTTGGTCGCACGACCGGTTGTGAAGGTTCGGTGAAAATTTTGCAGGCGCCGCGGGCGGCGGATCGCGATCGGTGCGTCGTGCGCGCGTGAATGCGTTCGCTTGTGCTGAAAGCGATGTCGGCGACATGCACTTTGTAGCAACCACCAACTCCTCATGGTGAGGAGGCGCGCAGTTCGTCGGGCGGATTAGCGATAGCGTAATCCGCCAATGCGCGAAGATGGTGGGTTACGGCTTACGCCTAACCCACCCTACTTCATCGGATTGATCGGCTCAGGCCGCCTTCGCGGCCTTTTCCGGCGGCGCCGTATCCATCGCGCGCATGTAGAGATCGAGCAGGCCTTCGCGCTCGTCGCGTTCGTCCTTGTCCTGCTTCCGCAGCTTGATGATCTCCTTGAGGATTTTCACGTCAAACCCCTCGCCCTTGGCCTCCGCAAAGATTTCCTTCTTCTGCTCGTTCAGCTCCTGCAACTCGGCGTCGATGTTCTCGACCCGTTCGACGAAGGAACGAATTTTGCCGCCGGGAATGGTGATGTCTGACATGATGCCTCCGGGTTGATGAGGTCGTGAAAATGCCCGCAAACAAATAACCAATGTGTTAACCTCTCGGGCGCCCTCTCCAGGAACCTGGTCGTCTCCCAACTTGTCCCCATGAATGTGATTTCGATTCAGTCGCAGGTCGCCTTCGGCCATGTCGGCAACAGCGCTGCCGTGTTTCCGATGCAGATGCACGGCATCGATGTAACCGCGGTGCCGACCACGCTGTTGAGCAACCGGCCGGGCTACCCGACCCTCCGCGGCCGGGTGCTGGACGCCCAACTGGTTTCAGATTTGCTGCTCGGCATCGAGGAGCGCGGCGCGGTCGATGCGTGCAGCATGATCCTGTCGGGCTATCTCGGCTCGGCCGACATCGCAGCCGTAGTCGCAGACTTCGTCGCGCGCGCCAAGGCGCGCAACCCCGCGCTGCTCTATTGCTGCGATCCCGTGCTCGGCGATCGCGACCGCGGCCTGTTCGTGCAAACAGACATTCCGCCTGTCGTGCGCGACCGGCTCTGTCCGCTCGCCGATATCATCACGCCCAATCATTTCGAGTTCGAAGTTCTCGCAGGTGCCGCGGCCACGACAACCGCAGAGGTCATCGCGCAGGCGCAAACACTGCTGGCGCGCGGCCCGTCGACGGTCGTCATCACCAGCGCCGAATTGTCGGACACGCCGGACGGAGAGATCGAGACCCTCGCCGTCGAGGAAGCGCAAAGCTGGCGCGTGCGCACGCCAAAGCTTGCGATCAGCCCGTCCGGCACCGGCGATCTCTTTGCCTCGCTGTTCGCTGCCGCGCGCGTTCGGGGCAACACCACGCCGCAAGCGCTCGGCCACGCCGCTTCCGCGATCTTTGCCGTGCTGGAGCGCACCGCGGCTGCAGGCACCGAGGAAATGCGCATCGTCGCGAGCGCCGAACAGCTCGTTCACCCGAAACGGCGGTTTGATGCCGTGGCGATTGGAGCGTAGGCACCTTGCCCGCCCCGTCATTCCGGGGCGATGCGAAGCATCGAACCCGGAATCTCGAGATTCCGGGTTCGCTTCGCGCCCCGGAATGACAGCGGCGGATATTGCGAGTCGCCTTCGTTCGCAATGACGAATTGGCGATAACGGGTGCGACAAAGTAGCCCGACGGGCAAATCACCAAAAACCTGTCCAGCCCTTCGGACAAAAATATTTCCGTTGAGCCGTCGGGCAAATCAGGAGTTTAACTCCGCCCGTCTCGCGGCAACAAGAGGGGCGATCGCGATCGTCACGAACGTGCGGTGAGATGCGGTGGACGCGAGGCTGCGACTGACGAGCGCTGCCATTGCGTACGGTGAAATCGTTTGGGTCCGACGCCCCGGTGCTGGCGTCAAGTTGGCGGAAGCGAAAGCAGACCGCTGGCGATGGTGGCAAGAAAGCCGGTCACCAGGACGATCTCGTATAAGCCGTAAAGCCATTGCGTGGGGGAGGCCGGTGTGCTCACCGCTGAACCTGTATGCTCGTGGGCAGCATATCTCTTTGCAACACGCCTGCGAGACCGCGGGTGCAGCGCGCACCCGGTCTTCCCCGCGCCCTCTTCTCTTTCGGAGGGCCAACGAATTGCAAAACCTCGGGCGATCAGCGCCGCGAGAAGGATCTTTGCTGTCATCGCCCGCCTTCTGTTCATTCATGTCTCCGAACACCTGTCAGTGATCTCCGGAATAAACATCAAGCCGGGCGATCCAGTATTCCAGAGACGCCGATGATTGAAACGACAGGCCTCGGCGTACTGAATACCCGCATGCGCGGGCATGACAGTCGCCATCGGTCGGCTTTGAAATTCAAATACGAACTGAACGCGCGCAGCATGGCGTTGAGCTTCTCTCCCGTTCCGTGTGAGCTAGATCACGCACGCTCGGAACCTGATTTGGCCAACCTGCGACCAACAAGGCAGAACGCCGGCATCAGGAGATGCGAACATGACCCAGGTCTATTTTCACTGCTCGAACTCCCGCGAAGTCCGGATCGATCGATCCGGCGAAGCGGTCAGCGATCTCGCCGAAGCGCGCGACCGCGCGGTCGGCATCGTGCGATCGCTCATCATGCAGCGCGACCAGGAAGACTGGCGCGACTGGACCGTGCATGTCAGCGACTCCGACGACGAGATCTTCGTGCTCCCCTTCGCCTTCGTCCTCGGCAAGCCGCACTAGAGCATGATCCGGAAAACCGGCATCGCGCCGCGCCAGACGCCGGCAGACCTGATCGTCCCGACGCCGGCCGCTTACGCGGCCGTCCGCTTCTCGATGACCTTGCGAAAGTCGGTTGCGAGGCTGGCGTAATAGGCCGCCAGCACCTCGTAGAAGCTCTGCCCGGCCTTGTCCCTTGCTTCCCGCGCCTGCTCTTCGCACCAGGAGGCCCTGGCCTCGTACTTCTCCACCTTGGTCTGAAGCTCGGTCTCCATCACCACTACTCCACGCAACGAACACACCCCCTAATCGTATGTCGACAAAGGTCGAAAAGATGTCCGCGGCGAGGAAATTTCGTAGCGTTGGCGTGAGCAAGCCGTGACGGCGAGCAAGCCGGCAGGTCGCGCGGCTTTACCGCACCACATCGAGTCTTACGTTTGCGACACCCTTTCCGATCATTCCAAGTTCAGCCGCCGCCGAATGAGAGACGTCGACGATACGCCCGGGCACATACGGTCCGCGATCATTGACGCGCACCGTCACCGAACGACCGGACTTGACGTCGGTCACACGCAACATGGTGCCGAACGGCAGGGTCGGATGCGCCGCGGTCAGTTCGCGCGCGTCGAATTTTTCTCCGCTCGCGGTCTTCGTCCCCTCGCTGTAGAAACTCGCCAGCCCCTGCGACGCAGCTTTGGTTCCGGCGGCATCGTTGCGAGAAGCGAACGGCGTATGCTTCCGCGTGGCCACCACGCGCGTCTTCATCAGGGATGGCGTTCGATCGCGTTCCAGCGATGCCTGGCGGCTGGTGCGGAAGTCAGACCTTTGGCTGACGACAGAGGACTGGGCGCAGGCTGCGAGCGAAGCTGCCGCAAGAGCTACTGCCATCAGCCTGACGATTTTCCCGGCGCTGATGGGTGAGACCACACCGGCATCACGCTGTACGCGGCCTGCGACGTCGACGAACGAATGACCTGCAGCGTCGATGGACGACATGTTGCATCCCCAACTCGCGCCCCAGCCCAAGCCGAAATCCAACGGGTCCAAGGATCCCGACCCAATCCGGGCAGAAGCGAGGCGGCGTGCGATCAAAGGCGGCAGGATTCGCGCAATTTCACCGGCTGTGGTGATCAGGCCACAGCTATTGCCGTCTTTGGCCGTCTTTGGCCGTCTTTGCGCGATGCAGTGAAGACACGGAGTCCGCGTGGCACTAATACGGCGGCGGCTTCCTCGCCCGCTGCATCTTCGCCGCCTCCATCCACCACGACAGATCTTCCGCAAACCGCGGAAACGCGTGCGCCAATCCCTTGCCGCCGCCCTCGGCAGTCGGCTTGCCTTCTTCGGTCAGCGTCTGCGCAATCGGCCCGACCGCAAGGCTGCTCGAAATCACCACCATGCCCATCTCGGAGAGCGTGCCGTGCCAGGCCAGCGCCGCGCGGGCGCCGGAAAAACGCCCGGCCGAATAGCTCGCAATCGCCGCGGGGCGCCAGAACCATTCTTCGAGAAAATGATCGGTGAGGTTTTTCAACCCGGGCTGAATGCCCCAGTTGTATTCGCCGGTGACGAACACAAAACCGTCGGCGCCGCGGATCTTTCCGGCGAGTGTTTCCAGCCGCTCGGGCGCCTGCCCCTTCGGATGTTCCTTGTACATCCGGTCCAGCATCGGCAGATCGACCGCCTTGGCGTCGATCAATTCGACATCGTCGCCGCGGGCGCGAAACCCGTCGACGACGAAGTGCGCGAGCCGGATACCCATGCGGTCGGAACGGTAGGAGCCGTAGAAAACGAGAATGCGGTTGCCCATGGCGCGAGGCTAGCACGGCTAGCTCGGGCGGGAGAACTTCACCTGCTCAGTTGCTGGTCCAGTGTTCGCCCCTGCCCTGCACGCGAGTCTCGTTGGGCGGCAGCGACAGACCCCTGACGAAGCCGATCAGGCAAACCGCCACGAAGCCGAAGGCCCCGACCACGCCGATCCAGTGAAAAATGCTGTCCATGCCGCTACCTCTGACGGTTGGTCGCGGGGGATGGCCGAGGGGTTCACCCGGCCGCCCGGGCCCCCGGTTCCCGGCCCCCGGATGGCCGCAACCTCTCCACCTCAGCGCCTTGCTTTGGTCAAACCCGGCTGGCCGTCTGGAGCGGCCCTCGCGGCTTTCACCGCCACGATTCCGCGCGGGCCTTTCTGTTGATGACATTGGACTAAGTGAGGGACACCAATGCAATCCACGCCAAATCTGCGCGATACCGATCCGCACGATGTGTTCGTGATCGAACCGGACGCCTCGCTTGCCGCACGCGCCGACAAGGCGCCGCTCGATCTGCTGTACGACGTGCTGAGCGGTCCCGCGGCGCCGCGGCCGTCGGATTCCACTCCAGCACACGTCAGGCCGGACGCGGAGCTTCGCATCGCGCCCGATTTTTCCGCGAGCCCCGCCGCTCCCGCGTTGGAAACGGCCGTTCGCGCCGACGCCGTCGAGGATGACATCCGGCTCGGCGAGACCGAGATCAGCGCGCACCAGCCGAGGACGAGCAAGTTTGCAAGAGGCGCCGTGATGAGCCTGTTCGCGCTGGTGAGCGCCACCGGCGCCGCGGCCTGGCAGCACTATGGCGATGACGCCAAGGCCATGATGGCGAACTGGACGCCGCCGTTCGCGCTGGCGTCCCTGGCTTCAACGGCAAAACCTGCCACGACCGAGGCCGCGCCCGCCGTGCAGGCCGCCTCGGCTGATCAGGTTACGGCTCCGGCACAGCCTGCCGCGAGCGCTCCCGCGACAGCGGCCACCGCCGCGCCCGAGGCGACGCAGCAGTTGCAAGCGATGGCGCGCGATCTGGCCGCGATGGGCCAGCAGATCAGCGACCTCAAGGCGACCATCGAGCAGCTCAAAGCGAGCCAGGCCCAGATGACGCAAGCCCCGATATCACAAAGCCAGGTGGTGAGCCCGCCCGCACGAACCACCGAGGCGCGGCTCACGGAGCCCACAGCGCCGATAACCCGTCCCAAGATTGTGCCGCCGCCGCCGCAGCCGGCACATTCGACGGTATCAACCCTGGCGCGCCGGCCGAAGCAGGTGTTCCCCTACGCGCCGATCGCGCCCGCACCGCCGCCGCCGCAAACGGCCGCGGCTCCGGTACAGATCGCCCCGCAGGCCGAAGATGGCGGCCCCGTCGTGCGGCCACCGATGCCGCTGCATTAGGCGGCGGGCTTGTCACGCCGTAGCTCGGCTTGTCTCGCCGTAGCTCGAAGAGCGAAGGCGGAATGAGCGGAGGCCGGCTAGCTCTGATGCGGGCCGCGCATCATCTTGATGGCGTCCTCGACGTGGCGCCACTCCTTGGCCTCCTCGGCCTCGCCCTTGCGCTCGCAGGACTGCGCGTTCTGTGCCGCCTGGGCGATCGCGGTTTGGCCGTGCCGCTCGAACATCTGGCGCGCGATGCTGTGAATTTGCGTCTGGGACATCATATCGCTCTCCCTGATGTATTCGCGCGCGGCAATGGCCGCAGCGCTTCCACCCCTGAAAACGCCGGAAGCCGAGCGCGCGTTCCCGGAAGATAAGTTCACGATTCGACACCGGTTCCCGCGCCCTACAAATCTCCCAGCTCCGGCGGTTCGAACCAGTTCGTCAGCGACAGCCCGCCGTCGACCACGATCGCGGCCCCGGTGACGTAGGCCGAGACCTTGTTGGACAGCACCGCCAGCGCCATCGGCGCGAGGTCTTCGGCCGCCCCGAGACGGCCGAGTGGAATGTGCTTTGCGAGTTTGGGATCGGCAACAAAACCGCCAGCCGCGATGGCGCCGGGCACCAGCGCGTTGACGCGGATATTGTAGCGGCCAAAGGTCTTGGCCAGCTCCCGCACCAGCATCGCAAGGCCGGCCTTCGCGGTGGAATAATGCGGCAGATTGCGCGGCGTCCCGGCATGCAGCGAGGTCAGCAGCAGGAACGATCCGCCCACCTTGGCCGTGATCAGCTTCCGCGCCAGCGCCCGCGCGAGGTGAAAGCCCGCCTCGAGATTGACCGCATGCATCTGCGCCCAGGTCTCTGATGTGACCGCCAGCGCATGGTCGGTCTCCCGCCGCGGCGGCGAGGCTGAGTGCACGAAATGCGTCACCCGTCCGACGGCCGCTTCGGCATGCGCCAGCAGGGCATCGCGGGCGGTGGGATTAGCAAGGTCGCCGGTCCACGCCGATGCCAGCTCCGGCCGGGCTGAGGATTTCACCGCTGCCGTCACCGTGTCCGTGTTGACGTCGGCGAATACGGTTCGCACGCCCTCACCGACCAGCGCCTGCGCGATCGCGCGCCCGATGCCGTTGCCGGCGCCGGTGACCAGCGCCGCCTCGCGCGCGGGGTCGAATGGCGTGTCGAAAAGGCTCATGTCGGTGGCTCCCTGGGCATCCCACGTCTGACCTGCGAGCAAGCAAGACGTGGATGGCCGGGTCATCTAGCGCGAAGACGCGCTTCGCGCTACTGCCCGGCCATAACGAGAATGCCGGTTCAATTCGACACATCGCCCGCATCGACAGGTTGCTTTCGCCCGACCGGAAATCGGCCTATTGTCTCGGCCAGCAACCGGCGGGACCATCCGATGCGAACC
Source organism: Afipia sp. GAS231 (assembly GCF_900103365.1). Lineage (NCBI taxonomy): Bacteria > Pseudomonadati > Pseudomonadota > Alphaproteobacteria > Hyphomicrobiales > Nitrobacteraceae > Afipia > Afipia sp. GAS231. The sequence goes on along the minus strand of NZ_LT629703.1, from coordinate 7,172,157 downwards.
CGCGTTCGAAAGTTTGCCCACGTTCTGGAACGCCTTGGCCTTGCCATGGCCGGCGCGGCGAGCGGGTTGTTCGTGGCGGCGCTGGTCGGAACGAGCGTCGCAGCCCTGACCAACCAGGCCTTCCTGCTGCTGATGATGCTCGGCGGCGCGGTCGGATTCTATCTCGGGATCGACACCCCGCCTCTGCCCTTCAAGGTCATCAGCGGCCAGCCCTCGGCCGGCGATTGGGTCGGCAAGATCGATACCCCGGAATTCCTCAGCGCGGTCGGCACCTTCCTCGCGGCGTTCTCGGCGTTTGCCTCCGTCGGTGTGATCGTGCTGCGCCACGATCCGCATATCGCCTGGACCTGGATGATCATGGCTGGATGGTGCGTCGGCGTCACCATGCAGACCGTCGCCGGCACCATCGCGCGCCGGCGATAGGGCCAGGCTGGAACCGGCGCGCGTTGGCGGATCGTTAAGCAAACGTCCGTGCGACACTCATGCCATCAAACAAATTCCACAATCTTTTCTAGGAAGAGAACTACCCATCATCCAAGACGGAGAACTTCGATGCGGTTCGGTCACGCCCTCTTCATCGCCTCAACGGCTGGCCTTCTCGCGCTGGCGGCTCCGACACTCGCCCGGAATGCCGATGGGCAAAAAGCCGGCGAGCAGCCGGCTGCGTCTTCCTGCCACGCCTACCAGATGGCCGCCGATGGATCGTGGACCGAATTGCCGTGTCAGGAGACCGGTTCCACGGGACAGCCGCAGCGCAAATCAGCACCGAAAAGCACTGACGACGAGACACACTGAAACGCGGGAAACGCTGTCGTAGCAGCGATGCCGCTGCGAACGCCGAATTGTTCGGCCGCATGCGGCAGTGTCACGCCGCCCCCGCCGCAAACGTAAACCCCGGATTAATTCACACCACCTATGATGGCTGTTCGCGCTCCCTCTCCATCGCAAATGGCTCAATTCCCATGAAAATCGGCACCCTTCTCACCGCCGCCATCGTTTCGCTGTCCGCCGTCGGCGGCGGCCTCGCCGTCTACGTGGCGGTGACCAAATACCAGACGATGGACAAGGTCTCGGTTGCGCAGAGCCGGCTTGCGGTGGTGCGGGCGGTCGGCGAGATCCCGCGCTACATGAACCCGGAGCGCGGCTTTGCCACCAACCTGCTGCTCGGACCGGCGTCGATCGATCCAAAACTGCGCACCGAGCTGAACGAAAAATACCGCAGGGATACCGACGGCGCACTGGCCAAAATGAACCAGATCCGCAATGCCCTGCCCGGCTCGCTCGAAGACGGCGCGGCCGTCGGCAGCGGGATCGAGGCGCTGAACGCCCAGTTCGCGGCGCTGCGCGTCAGCATCGACAAGGCCCTCGACGGCCCGGCCGAGCCGCGCAAGGACGCCGCCAAAAAGATCGTCGCCGACAACGCCGTCTTCAACACCGCCGTGACCAAGCTGCTCGACGAGCAGGTCCGCAAGATCGCCCAGCTCGACGGCGACGCCTACCGGCAGGCGAGCTATGCCAACATCGCCTGGACCCTGCGCGACGTCGGCGGCTACAATGCCAGCCTGCACAAGAACCTCGTCGGCGCCAAGCGCGCGGCGACAGACGTCGAAAAGCTGGATCTGAGCCGGTCACAGGGCCGCAACGACCAGATCCTGATGTCGTTGCAGGACCTGCGCAACAACCCTGCCACCCCGGCCAATATTTCTGCGGCGCTCGCCAAGATGAACGACGTCTATGTCGACAGTTTCGGCAAGGAGCTGAAGTTCGCGAAGGAAGGTGCTGTAACCGGCAAGTACGAACACGACCTCGACACCTACTTCGTGGAATCGCAGCGCGGTCTCGGCGCGATCATCACCGTGCGCGACGCCTTCTACGACAACGCCGAACATATTCTCGGCGACGCATATTCCTCCGCACGATTCAGTTTCATCGTGGCGCTGGCAGGCCTGATCGCCGTCGTCGCGGCAAGCGCCGGCATGATCGTGATGGTGCGCCGCCGCGTCTGCAAGCCGATCGTCGACCTCACCGCCACCATGTCGCGGCTCGCCAGCGGCGACATGACCGATGAGGTTTCCGGCGCCGCGCGTGGCGACGAGATCGGCGCGATGGCGGCTGCGGTCCGCGTCTTCAAGGACAACATGATCGAGGCCGAACGTCTCGCCGCCGAGAAGGCCGTCGAGAGCGACGGCAAGATGCGGCGCGCGCAGGTGCTCGACGAACTGACCCGCGCGTTCGAAGCCAAGGTAATCGAACTGGTCGGCGGGCTGTCGGCGGCCTCCTCCGTGATGGAGGACACCGCGCAGTCGATGTCCTCGACCGCGACCGCCACCAACCGCCAGGCCGCCGTCGTCGCCGCGGCCTCGACCCAGACCTCGACCAACGTCCAGACAGTGGCAAGCGCCACTGAGGAACTCACCTCTTCGATCTCGGAGATCGGCCGTCAGGTCGCGCAGTCCACCGAGATCGCGGCGCGTGCGGTCGAGAACGCCCGCCGCACCGGCGATACCGCGCGTTCGCTGGCGGAAGGCGCCCAGAAGATCGGCGACGTCGTGACGCTGATCCAGAGCATCGCGGCGCAGACCAACCTGCTGGCGCTGAATGCGACCATCGAGGCCGCGCGCGCCGGCGATGCCGGACGCGGCTTTGCGGTTGTGGCTTCCGAAGTCAAATCGCTGGCCGGCCAGACCGCGAAGGCGACCACCGAAATCTCCGAGCAGATCGCTGCCATCCAGTCGGCGAGCGACGAGACGGTGACGGCGATTCAAAACGTCGCCAACGTGATCGGCGAGATCGACCAGATCGGCACCGCGATCGCGGCTGCGATCGAGGAACAGGGTTCGGCGACCAGGGAAATTTCCCGCAGCGTCCAGGAAGCCGCGCGCGGCACCAGCGAGGTCAATTCCAACATCTCGGGTGTGCAGAAGGCGGCCGACGAGACCGGCTCCGCCGCGCAGCAGGTGCTGGGCGCGGCCGAGCAATTGTCGTCGCAGTCCAAGGATTTGGCCGGACAGGTCAACCGGTTCCTGTCGGAAGTCCGCGCCGCCTGAGGAGGCCGGGCTGACCCGAAGCCCGGGCCGCGCTATCCGCGCAGCCCCAGCACGCGCCGGGCGATCGCCTGACGATGGACCTCGCTCGGCCCCTCGTACATCCGCATCACCCGCGCCTTCTGCCAGAGCGCTTGAAGCGGAATTTCCAGGGTCATGCCGAGCGCGCCGAGCGTTTGCATGGCGTGATCGCAGGCTTCATAGGCCATCTCGGTCGCGAACACCTTGATCATCGACGCCTCCTGCTTGACGTCCTCGCCGCGGTCGGTCTTGTCGGCCGCGTCCTGCACCATCAGCCGGCATGCATGGATGCGGGTGGAAATATCAGATACCCACCACTGGACCGCCTGGCGCTCGGCGAGTTTGACGCCAAAGGTCTCGCGCTGCTTCGCATGTTCGCACAGCATGTCGCGGGCGCGCCGGGCAATGCCGATGCAGGTCGATCCCATTTCAAGCCGCCGCGTGCGCAGCCGCAACTGCATCGGCGCATAGCCCTTGCCGATTTCGCCAAGCACGGCCCCTTCGGGGATACGGCAGTCCTCGAACACGACCTCAAAGGTCGTGTGGCCGCCGATCATCGGGATTTCGCGTTCAACGATAAAGCCGGGCGTGCCTTTCTCGACGATGAAGGAGGTGATGCCGCCCTGCCGCGCGTCGTTGCCGACGCGGGCCATGACGATGACGAAATCGGCGGCGCGGGCGTTGCTGATCCAGATCTTGCGTCCGTTCAGTACCCATTGGTCGCCGTCCTTTACCGCGCGCGTCTTCATCGCAGCCGGATCGCCGCCGGCGCCCGGTTCGGAGATCGCAATCGCCGACACCATCCGCCCTTCGATGTAGGGCTGCATGTAACTCTTCTTCTGCGCCTCGGTGCCGACCGCTTGCAGCATCCGCAGGTTCGGCGAGTCCGGCGGCAGCACGAATGGCACGCAGCTGCGCCCCAGTTCCTCGTGTACCGCCGCCATGGTTCGCGCCGGCAGGTCGTGGCCGCCGAGATCTTCAGGCGCGTCGAGGCCCCACAATCCCAAGTCCTTGGAGACCGTGCGCAGCCGCTGCCAATGCGCATCCGTCAGTCCGTCGTGGCCGCCGCCGGGCAGTTTGGACTTCAGGTAATGCGGTTCGAGCGGAATCAGCTCGCGATCGACGAAACGCGCGACGGTGTCGCGGATCATCGCGGTCTCTTCAGAAGTCGTCATAGGAAGTGCCTCTCAGTCCTCAAAGCCGACATAGCGTACGAAATCGCCGTTCGGCTCGCGATCGGAGCGGACGGAATTGGCCGGAAAACTGTCGTCGGGATATCCCATCGCGACGCAGGTCATGATGACCTCTTCCTCGGGGATCGCTGCGACCTCGCGCACGATATCCGAGCGGGTGATGCCTTGCCCGTTGATGACACTGCCGAGCCCGCGGTCCCACGCGGCCAGCACCAGGCCGTAGCAGAGGGCGCCGAGATCGAAGTGACACACCGCGCCGGGATCCAGAATACGGTCGTAGGTCAGCACCAGCGAGACCGGCGCATCGAACTGGCGGAAGCCGCGCAGCACCCAATCCTGCCGCATCGGCTTGTCGTCACGCGCGATCCCCATCACCGCGAACAGTTTCTTGGCAACATCGACCTGCCGGCCGCGATGGACCCCCTGGTATTCCCCGTGGCTGACAATGTCGCGCTTCGGCTTGGCGCCGGCCATCATCTCTTCCATGTTGCGGCGGCGGACCTCCTCAAGCGGCTCGCCGGTCAGCACGTGGATATGCCAGGGCTGGGTGTTCATCGACGACGGCGCACGCTTGGCGACCTCGATAATGTCCTCAATGACCGCACGAGCCACCGCCTGCTTCTTGAAGCCGCGCACGCTCTTGCGCGTCTGCACCAGCGTTTCGAAATCCATTCGTTGCATCTGCGAGGCGTCCTGCAATCCCAAGTCTCTCTCCCATCGCTGCGTTGTTACGCCGCCGCCTTGCGGCTTGCTGCTTGCGCCAGCACCATCTCGGCGCATTTTTCGCCGATCATGATGGCCGGCGCGTTGGTGTTGCCGCTGGTCAATGTCGGCATGATCGACGCATCCGCCACGCACAGGCCCTCGATCCCGTGCACCCGCAATTCGCTGTTGACCACCGCCATCGCGTCCGAGCCCATTTTGCAGGTGCCGACGGGATGATAGGTGGTCTCGGCGTTGTTGCGAACCCAGTCAAGCAGTTCGTCGTCGCTCTGCAGCTTGACGCCGGGCGCGATCTCCTCACCGGTGACCTCCTTCAGCGGCGACGTTGCCATCAGCTCGCGGCCCTTGCGGATCACGGCGACGATGCCGGCGCGGTCATGCTCGGTGGAGAGGAAATTGAAGCGGATCGCCGGCGGCTCGGCGGGATCAGCCGATTTGATGTGGATGGAGCCGGTGCTTTCCGAGCGCAGCACGTTGGCGTTCATGGTGATGCCCTGGCGCTTCGCAACGCGCCGCTGGCGGCCGATCATCTCGTACAGGAACGGCAGGATCGAAATCGTCGCATCCGGAGTCTCCAGTCCCTCCCGGGTGCGGAAATAGATCCGGATCGGGACCGCGGTCCAGGCCAGAAATCCGGTACCGAACAGCGCGTATTTCAGCGCCTCGCGCGCCAGCCGCCAGCCGCGTGCATTGTCGTTGAAGGTGAGGTTACGCTCTTTGATCGCAAACTTGATCCGCGGCGAATAATGATCGCGCAAATTCTCGCCGACACCCGGCAGCTCGTGAACCGGTTTGATCCCGCGCGCACGCAGCAATTCGCCTCGGCCGATGCCGGACAACTCCAGCAACTTCGGCGAGTTGATCGCACCGCCGGAGACGATCACTTCGCGCGTCGCAAGCGCCTCGCGACGAACACCCTGGACCGAATAGCGCACGCCGACGCAGCGCTTGCCTTCCAGGATCAGCGCTTCCGCCATCGCGCCTTGCTCGATGACCAAGTTCGGCCGTCCGCGCACCGGATCGAGATAGCAGACCGCGGTGCTCTGGCGCTTGCCGCCTGATATCGTGACCTGCGACATGCCGACGCCTTCCTGGGTCTCACCATTCAGGTCCGGATTGAACGGCAGGCCGATGCGGCCGGCGGCCTCGATGATCTTTTCCAGCAGCGGCACTTTATTCCGCGGCGTATCGGTCACCCGCAGCAGCCCGTTGCGGCCGCGAAACTTGTCCGAGCCGCCCTCGTAACGTTCCATCTTGCGGAAAATCGGCAGCACGTCCTGATAACTCCAGCCGCGGTTGCCGAGCTGGGCCCAGTGGTCGTAGTCCTGCGCCTGGCCGCGCATATAGACCATGCCGTTGATTGAACTCGATCCGCCCATCATCTTGCCGCGCGGCACGTCGATGCGGCGTCCGCCCGAACCTTCATCGGGTTCGGACTTGTAGCACCAGTTCACCGCGGGATCGTCGATCATCTTGGAGGTGCCGACCGGCACCCGCGCCCAGAAGTGGCTCGATCCCTTGGTGCCGGCTTCCAGCAGCAGCACGCGATAGGCGCCGCTTTCACTCAGCCGGCTCGCCACCACCGCGCCGGCCGAACCCGCGCCGACCACGATGTAGTCAAAGGCGGCGTTGTCAGGCATGGCACGGTATCCTCTTCGGCGGGATTTCGATCACGGCAGGAAACCAGCGCGCGGACGCGATGGCAAGGGGTGCATGCCTCGCCTGCTAGTCGCGCTTGAACCGGTAGTCGAACCGATCGCCGTCCGCGGTGATGAGACCGACCGTCGGCGCTGGAAAATGAACCGGCAGGATCAGCGTGTCGGTACCGGCCACCGAGGCAAAGAACTTCCGGCGCGAAACCGCCGATTGCTTCGGATCCCAGTCGGGCTTCGCCGACCAGTCCGGCTCGCGGCACTGGATTGCGTGATGCATGAGGTCGCCGGCCACCACCGCGCGCTTGCCCTTCGAGAAGATGTTAACGCAGCAATGGCAGGGCGAATGCCCCGGCGTCGGCGTCAGCGTGACGGTATCGTCGAGCGCATAGTCGTCGTCGACCAGTACCGCTTGCCCCGCTTCCACGATCGGCAGGCAGTTGTCGCGAAACACCGTGCCGGGCGGGTTCGCACCCTTGGCATGCTCCGCCTCCCACGCGGCATATTCCCGCTTGTGGAATATGTACTTCGCGTTGGGAAATGTCGGCACCCAGCGCCCGTCGCGCAGCGTCGTGTTCCATCCGGTATGGTCGATATGCAGGTGGGTGCAGAAGACGTAGTCGACCTGCTCGAAGCTGACGCCGAGCGCGAACAATTCGTTGCGCCAACGCTCCTTGCCGGGAAAATCGAACGGCGCCGGATGACCCTTGTCCTCGCCGGTGCAGGTATCGACCAGGATGGTGTAGCGCGGCGTGCGAACCACGAAGGTCTGGTAGGTGATGAAGATCTTGCCGGAGGCGATGTCGAACATCTCCGGCTCCATGCCGGCGAGGTGATGCTTGAAAACCGCGTCGTCATAGGCCGGGAAGAAATCCTGCGGCCGCCGCCACGGCCCCTCGCGCTCGATCACCGCGTCGATGGTGATGTCGCCGATCCTGAGCTGCTTCATTCTTGTTCCCACATTTTTGCAGGGAGCGTATCGGGCGGCATCCGGTGGTTCAAGCCGGGCAGCCAGACAGGCTTCCCGGCACCACGAGCGGGAAATGACCGCCTTTTCCCGGCTCACGGCAAATGCTATTGTTCCGGCATGACAACCGCCGAAGATATTGAGAAGGCCGTAGAGAAGCTTGCTCCCCCCGAGCTTGCGCGCTTCCGCGCCTGGTTCGAGGCATTCGATGCCCAGCAATTCGATGCCGCTATCGAGCGTGACGCTCGCTCCGGCAAACTCGACGCGCTCGCGGATGAGGCATTGGCTGCGCACCGCGGCGGACGCTCGCGCGACCTGTGAGGCACTTTGCTTCAGAGAAATTCTGGGCAGCCTACGAGGCTTTACCGCTCGCGGTTCGCAAGCTAGCCGACGCAAACTATGCACTTCTGAAGGACGATCCGCGCCATCCGTCGCTGCAATTCAAGCAAGTCGGACGCTAGTGGTCCGTTCGTGTCGGTCTGCGCTACCGCGCACTCGCCGTTGAGGTCGATGACGGCTACCTCTGGTTCTGGATCGGCTCACATGCCGACTACGACAGATTGATCGGTTAGCTCCTCAACCCCGGCGCTTCCTGGCCGGTGCGCGCGACGTATTCCGAATAGCCGCCGCCAAACTGGTGAATGCCTTCGGGCGTCAGCTCCAGCACGCGGTTGGAGAGGGCCGCCAGAAAATGCCGGTCATGCGAAACGAACAGCATGGTGCCTTCGAACTCGGCGAGCGCGTTGATCAGCATTTCCTTGGTCGCGAGATCCAGATGGTTGGTCGGCTCGTCCAGCACCAGGAAATTCGGCGGGTCGAACAGCATGTGGGCCATCACCAGCCGCGCCTTCTCGCCGCCCGACAGCACCCGGCATTTCTTCTCGACGTCGTCACCGGAAAAGCCGAAGCAGCCGGCCAGCGCGCGTAAGCTACCCTGGCCCGCTTGAGGAAACGAATCTTCCAGCCACTGGAACACGGTGCGCTCGCCGTCGAGCAGGTCCATTGCGTGCTGGGCGAAGTAGCCCATCTTGACGCTGCCGCCGATCGCTACCGTGCCGTCGTCGGGTTCGGTCGAGCCCGCCACCAGCTTCAGCAGCGTCGACTTGCCGGCGCCGTTGATGCCCATCACGCACCACCGCTCGCGGCGGCGGATCATGAAGTCGAGGCCCTCATAGATGCTGCGGCTGCCATAACCCTTGTGCACGTTCTTCAGGCTGACGACATCCTCGCCCGAGCGCGGCGCCGGCAGGAATTCGAAGGCGACCGTCTGGCGGCGCTTCGGCGGCTCGACCCTCTCGATCTTGTCGAGCTTCTTGACCCGGCTCTGCACCTGCGCCGCATGCGACGCGCGCGCCTTGAAGCGCTCGATGAACTTGATCTCCTTGGCGAGCATCGCCTGCTGGCGCTCGAACTGGGCCTGCTGCTGCTTCTCGTTCAGCGCGCGCTGCTGCTCGTAGAATTCATAATTGCCGGAAAACGTCGTTAGCGTGCCGCCGTCGATCTCAACGACCTTGTTGATGATGCGGTTGATGAACTCGCGGTCGTGCGAGGTCATCAGCAACGCGCCTTCATATCCCTTCAGAAACTGCTCGAGCCAGATCAGGCTCTCCAGATCGAGATGGTTGCTCGGTTCGTCGAGCAGCATGACGTCGGGACGCATCAGCAGAATCCGCGCCAGCGCGACGCGCATCTTCCAGCCGCCCGACAGCGCGCCGACATCGCCCTCCATCATTTCCTGGCTGAAGCCGAGGCCCGACAAGGCCTCGCGCGCCCGGCCGTCGAGCGCGTAGCCGTCGAGCTCCTCGAAGCGGCCCTGCACTTCGCCATAGCGCGCGATGATCTCGTCCATCTCGTCGGCGCGATCGGGATCGGCCATCGCGGTCTCGAGCTCCTTCAGCTCGGCCGCCACGATACTGACCGGGCCGGCGCCGTCCATGACCTCGGCCACGGCGCTGCGGCCCGACATCTCGCCGACGTCCTGGCTGAAATAGCCGATGGTGATGCCGCGATCGAGCGACACCTGGCCTTCGTCTGGTGGTTCCTGGCCCGAAATCATCCGGAACAGCGTGGTCTTGCCGGCCCCGTTGGGGCCGACCAGGCCGATCTTCTCGCCCTTCTGGAGCGCCGCGGAGGCTTCGATGAAGAGAATCTGGTGACCGACTTGCTTGCTGACGTTATCGAGACGGATCATGGGGGCCTGAAAAGAGGAATTCGTTTGGCCGCTCTTATTCCATGTGGCGCGCAGGTGGAAGCCAATTCCGGCCTGTGCGGGAATAGGGCCGATATTGGCCCGATCCAGCTTCCGAACGGCCTATTTTTCAGCCCATGAGAGCCTGATGCCTGCGCGAACCTCGCGCCGTATCAGGCCGACCAACCCGCATGACAGTCCAAGACATCAGCGCAGAGATCGCGGCGATCATTGCCGAAGCTGCCCTGCTGCCGCTGCAGGACGCGGCGTACGCTGTGTGGCGACGGCGGTACCGGCTGGATACGCTGGAGGGGCGACCGACATCTGAACAGGTGCGGGCCTTTCGCGCCATGTCCCCGTCGGAACAGGCCGCCAACATGCGCCACGATCGCGATTTCGCTCACGAGGGCCCGGCCTTCATTCATCTGAAATCAGCCCAGCCCCGCGCCAGCGACGCAGACATCAAACAAGCCATCATCGCAGCCGTGCGGTTCGAGGACGCCTGCTTCAAATATTTCGTCGTCGACAGCACCGATTACTGGGACCGCTGCGTGCGGGCGGTGGCGCGGGCGGCCAAGGAAAGCCCGCTCTATCTCGAAAGCACCTATCAGCAGGCCCGCAACGACGTCGCCTATTACAACAAATGACGGGGGTTCTTCCCCTTGTCATACGCGGGCTTGACCCGCGTATCCATCAAACGTCGAAAGACTCTAGCGAAGAAAAAGATTCTAGCGAAGAAGATGGATGGCCGGGTCAAGCCCGGCCATGACCAGCCTTGCCGTCACCAGCACAAATTCGTCACCACGTTGCCGCGCTTGTCCTTGATCACATAGGGACATCGCGCCCGCTCCAGCGCCTTCTTGGCGTCTTCGTCCCCGAGCGCTGCGGCGCGCTGGTAATAGGCCTTGGCGGCGTCGGAATCTTTCGGTCCGCCGCGGCCCTCCTGCGCAAACGCCCCCATGCGCTCCAGCGCACCGGGATGATTTTGTGCCGCGGCCTTCTCGAACAGCGCGCGGGCCGCCACGTCGTCCTTGTCGCCGCCATTGCCCTCCGCCAGCATCATCCCGAGCTGGTACTGCGCTTCGGCATTGGTCTCCGCGCCCTTCGACAGCAACTCGCGCGCCCGCGCCGGGTTGGCCGCGGCCGCGCCGCCACCACCGAGTGCTGCGAGGTTGCTGACACCGCGCGGATTGCCGGCTTCGGCGGCGCGCTCGAACAGTTTTCGCGCCTGCGCCTCGTCGCGCGCGACACCGGCGCCCGTCCCATAGACGACGCCGAGTTCGACCATCGCCGAGGTGGAGCCTTTATCAGAGGCCTTACGCCAGGCTGCGATCGCTTCCGGCGTCTGCCGGTTGGCGGCATAGGCGCGTCCGAGCTGGTACATCGCCCGCCGCGAACCATTGGCGGCGACCTTGCAATATTTGATGGCGGTGGCGATGTCAGACGCCGCGACCTCAGGTACGCCCTTCACGTCGGCCGGCTTGTCGGGATCGGCAGGATCGGCGGCGACGCGATCGCACAGCACGAGATCGGCCGACTGCGCGTGCGCCAAGCCCGGCGTCGCAACGGCGACGACCGCAATGACTGCAAAGCTGAGAAACCTGATCTTCATAGGCAGCAAGTTGCGTCGGAGGCACGTCGAATTCAAGACCACAAATTCAGGGCTCGAGCCCGCTCGCGCGCAGCGCCGGTGCGACCTCCGGCGAGGCCAGATAGCGTAACAACTGGTCCGCCTGGGCAGTCCTGGGCGATGCCGCCATGCGCCCGGCGGAAAACACCGCAGGCGTCTGCAACTGATGCGGTATCGGCCCGATCACCTCGACGCCGGCAACCTGCTTCAATTCGCTGATCTGCTGAACGGCGAGGTCGGCCTCGCCGGCGACGAGCCGCTCGGCGGTAAAGCCCTGCGGGATGATGACCGCATGCGCGTTGATCTCGGACGCGATGCCCATGCGCTCGATCAGTTTGGCGAACAGGATGCCGCTGGCGCCGAGCCTGGAATACGCGACCGCACGGGCACCCAGCAGCGCCGCGCGAAGCGCAGGTTCGGTTGCGATGTCCGGATGTGGCTCGCCTGCCCTCACCGCAAGGCCGACATAGGACGCGCCAGGTCGACGCAGCTCGCTGACGCCACGCGTCCCTCGCGGACGACCTCATCGAGCCCCTCACGGGTCAGGATGACGACATCGGCGGCCTCGCCGGCGCGCAGGCGTTCCAGCAGCGCCAAGGTCGGCGCAAAATCAGCCTCGATGCGCGCGCCGCCCGACGCCGCGTATTGTCCGGCCAGACTGGAAACGGCGCCCTTCAGGGCCAGTGTCGAGAGCACGCGCACGAATTCGCTCATCGGGTGCTACAGCCGCCGCATCAGTTTCAGAACCGCGCTCAATCGCAGACTGCGCTTGCCGGCGAGCGCGGTGGCGTCGAGCAGCGCGCCCTCGCCGTCGCAGGTGCCGGAAAAACCGATGCCGACCTCGTGGCCACCGAACACGGGGTTCTCGCCCTTGGCCGGGGTGTGCTCCTGGTTGAGGATCTGGCCCTTCCAGCGGCCATTCTCCGAAGTGTAGCTGCCGATGTAGTAGAACGAGGCGTCGCCGCCGAGGATGCGCCCCTCGTTGAGCAGCATCACGCCGGTGAGGCCGCCCTCAACCCCGTCGAGCATGCGCAAATGAATGGAATAGAGGCCGTTGATGATCCCGTCTTCGCCGACGCCGCCGGCGATCGGGCTCGCCTCGTCCTCGATCGGCGTCATGACCGACTGGAACTTGACGCCCGGCAATTCCTTCAGCCCGCCTTCGAAGCGGTAGAGTGCACCGTCGGCCGCGCCTCGCGCCAGCAAGGTCGCATCGTCGGTTCCCGCCATCGCGCGGTAAGCCGGGTCCGGGTTGTGGCGGACGGTTTTGACCTCGATGGCGACACCGTCGTCGCTCTTCACATAGGAGCCGATATGGGCAAACGCCGAATTGCCGCCCAGCATCTTGCCGTCGCCCACATACATCACGCTGCGGCCGACCGCCTCGCCAAGCTGAAACCTGACCTTGTAAAAACCTTCAAACAATAGCCGCGTCCCCGCAAGCGCACGGCCCGTTGTCTAGCGCGGTTCATAACGCAGGGGAACGGCTTTGAGCCGGTACATTTGAATCAATGTCAGGGAATGATACCTCGTCCCAACAAGATGTCATCCAAACGCAATGATCCGCCAAAGCGGTTTCGCTTTGACGGATCAGAGTGGCAACCCGGGCGCCCCCACCCGGGTACGCTGTGTCGCTTAGGCTGCGGCCGACTTCTTGGCCGCCGGAACTTCGGCGATCGTCTTCAGGATCTGCGAAGCGATGGCGTAGGGGTCGCCCTGCGAGTTCGGGCGGCGGTCTTCGAGATAGCCCTTGTAGTCGTTCTTGATGAACGAGTGCGGCACGCGGATCGAGGCACCGCGGTCGGCCACGCCGTAGCTGAACTTGTTCCAGGGAGCCGTCTCGTGCTTGCCGGTCAGGCGCTTGTCGTTGTCCGGGCCGTAGACTGCGATGTGGTCCATGAGATTCTTCTCAAAGGCCGCCATCAGCGCCTCGAAGTAAGCCTTGCCACCGGTCTCGCGCAGATAGGTCGTCGAGAAGTTGGCGTGCATGCCCGAGCCGTTCCAGTCGGTGTCGCCGAGCGGCTTGCAGTGATACTCGATGTCGATCTCGTAGGTTTCGGTCAGCCGCTGCAGCAGGTAGCGGGCCATCCACATTTCGTCGGCGGCCTTTTTGGAGCCCTTGCCGAAGATCTGGAATTCCCACTGGCCCTTCGCCACTTCGGCGTTGATGCCTTCGTGGTTGATGCCGGCGAACAGGCACAGTTCGAGATGCTTTTCGACGATCTCACGTGCAACCGGACCGACATTGCTGTAGCCGACGCCGGTGTAATACGGGCCCTGCGGCGCCGGATAACCTGATGTCGGGAAGCCGAGCGGACGGCCGTCCTTGTACATGAAGTATTCCTGCTCGAAGCCGAACCACGCGCCTTCGTCGTCCAGGATCGTCGCGCGCCGGTTGGTCGCGTGCGGGGTGACGCCATCGGGCATCATGACTTCGCACATCACCAGAGCGCCGTTGGTGCGCGCACCGTCGGGATAAACCGCGACCGGCTTGAGCACGCAGTCCGAGCTCCGGCCTTCGGCCTGGTTGGTCGACGAGCCGTCAAAACCCCACAGCGGAAGCTGCTCCAGCGTCGGGAAGGACGCGAATTCCTTGATCTGTGTCTTGCCGCGCAGATTCGGTGTCGGCGTATACCCGTCGAGCCAGATGTACTCGAGCTTGTATTTGGTCATTGAGCCTCTCTTGAGTTTAATGCTGTTAAATGCAGGCAACTGAAGCCTTGGAGCTACCCGCAGACGTACCCGGCCACGTCAGGCCGGTTCCTACCAAGCAATTAAGGTGCCAGTCGCTGCAGCGCAGCACCCGTCATCCCCAGGAATGTCCAGCTCCTTTAGCGTGTTTCTTGATGCGACATAGGAGCGCGGCTGACATGCGCCCCGAGCGGCCAAATTGCAACTCCGGGGCCGGTTAGAGCCCGATTCTCCGGCAGTTCCCAAGCCCGCTCCCCCTGCCGATTAAAGCTGCGGCAGCTCCCCGGTGCATTCGTCGAGAAGTTCGGCAAGTGCCGGCAACCTTCGTGGCGGCTCAAGCGTTAGTCATCTGCCCACTGCCTCACGCGAAGCAAAACCAGAACTGCCTACGAAATATACATTCCCTGACTTTTTTTGATCAATTTGCATTCCCTGAGGGCAAGAACGATATCGCGGTGACGGTAACCACAAGAGAACGAGTCGGGCGCACCATCATGGTTCGTTCGATCTCAAGGAGAGACTGAGATGCTGACTACACGGGTAAATGAGGGGTCTGCCAAGATCTATCAATTCCCTGCCGGGGGCCGCGCGGCTCTCGGGGGACGTCGCTATGGCGACACCAGGACTGCCGCTTCCGAGTTTCCCGACCCGACGGTCAACCTCGCTGACTGCAGCGGCAGCTGGTACCACGCAGAGGCCATCCAGGAAACCAAGCCTGGGCGTGACCACTGATGCCTGCCAAATGTCTGACAAGGACGGCCCCAAGAGTTAGGGCGCCGTCGGAGAAGTAGAAAAGGGTCGGAACGAAATCGTTTCGGCCCTTTTTCATGTCCTCACGTCAGCTCGCAGGCCGTGGCCGGCCGTCTGACGTTCTTCAGCGTGGTTGCACCGGCCTTGGTCATCTTGAGGGTGACCCCGCTGCCGGTATAGCGCGATCCCGACAGCGCCAGCCGCTTGGCCAGCGTCACCGACCGGCCGTCGAGTTGCAGATGGGCGCGCGAATCGTACTGGAAGAACCCGACGATGAATTGCGTTCCATCAGCACAGCGATAGTTCTGAAAGCTGGTCTGCGCAAAAACCTGCGATGGCGCGGCGGCAACCCAAGCGGCGAACAAGGCCGCACCGAAAACCGCGATCTTCCGACAATTCATGTTTCGCCCCCTGACGGGTTCAGTATAGACGAGATGAGGGCGAACGACATGCCCCTGCCAGTCATTTCCCTGTCGTACCGGATTGCGAAAAGTCATCCCGATGTCAGAAGCCCCTGCCCGCCATCTCAGTCTTGCCGGCGCCAGCAATTTCCGCGATCTCGGCGGCTATCCCGCGCGCAACGGCCGGATCGTGCGCTGGCGGCAGATTTTCCGCTCCAACCATCTCGGCCACCTTACCGATGAGGATATCGCGGTCGTGCGCGGACTGGGCGTCAAAAGCGCATTCGATTTTCGCGGCACCGAAGAGCGCCAGGCCGCGCTGTGCCTGATGAACGATGTCACGGTGCATTCGCTGCCGGTCGAGCCCACGGTGGTCGCGGCGCTGCGCGCCATCGTAGCCAGCGGCACGCAACTGTCGACCGACCATGCCGTCGAGGTGATGCGCGGCTCCTACCGCAACTACGTGCAGGACAATACACCGCGCTTCCGCGCGCTGTTTGCCCATCTGCTGGAAGATAGCGCGCCGCTGGTGGTCCACTGCACCGCCGGCAAGGACCGCACCGGCTTTGCCTGCGCGCTGATCCTGCATACGCTCGGCGTGTCCGACGACGTGATCGCGGAAGACTATCTCTTGACCAACCGCTACTACCGCCGCGATCCGAACAACGGCAGCGAATTGCCCGACGACGTCAAGAATGTGCTGGGGACGGTGCGGGCGTCGTTTCTCGGCGCTGCGTTCGAGGCCATCGACGCCGACTATGGCGATCTCGAAACCTATCTTCGTGACGGCCTCGGTTTGGGCCGGCCCGAGCGCGCCAGCCTCGAGGCGCGCTACCTGCAGAGCTGAACAACAAGCCCGACTAATACGCTTTTGTGCGCTGTATCGACACGATCCGCCCCGAGAGTTTGCCCCCCTTCGCGACAACATCGACCTGCACATTGTAGTCCAGGCTGTCCTCGTCGCTCTTGGGCACATAAATTTCGGAAATGAGGCGGATACGTCCGCGGGCGTCGAGCGTGGCCGGCCGATAGTCGGGGATGCGGAAGGCATATTTGTCGCGCTTTTGCGCCGGCACCCTCGCCTTCGCCAATGTCGCTGACTTGACCAACTCGCGCAGGTCCAGCTTCGCTACGGTGGCGCCATCAATCCGGTAATAGGCAAGGGAATCGTTGTCCCAGCGGCTGTTCGCGACCTCAACGACGGCCCGGTTGTCGGGCGACCACGCCGCGGCGAGATCGTAACGGTTCTCCCGCATCTGGCCGATCATCCAATAGGTGCCGCCGAGCTTGGACAACACGACACCATCGGTGATGCGGACCAGGACGTTTTCGACATCGTAGTCGGGAATATCGTCGCCCTGCGGCTGGCCCTTCGCGGTGCGCCAGGCGAATGCGTAGGTTTTCGAGGGCGACGTGGTCGCGGCGAAGAGACGCAGCGCGTCCTTGCCGGTCCCGCAGATAAGATCGCCGGACTGATCGGCCACACAGGCATCCGCCCGCGCGGTCGTCGTTTGCGAAACGGACCATGCGACGAGAAGGGCTACGAATGTGAGGGCGTGGCGCACGGGCCCGAACCTAACCGCCCGCTGCCTGTCTCGTAAAGCCGCAGGATTGATCGGCCGGTCAGGCCGCCGCTTCCATTTCCTGTTCGGCATCGAGATCGGCGATGACCTCCTCGAAGGCCAAAATCGCGGTCTGAATCGCTGCGATCTGCATCAATTCCCAGCTACCGACCGGACCGCTGCGATTTTGCAGCGCAACGATCAAATCCCGCCGCTGCTCCTTAAGCTGAACAAGCGGTAAACCGTGATCCGGAAGACTTCTCATCGCAACCCCCCTGCCTCGACTGGAGTCCGCTTGTAGCGGAAGGGTTCTGCAATCGACTTACGCAAGTTGCGCAAATTTTATCGATCCGGCGTCATCCCGTAGTCTTACGTAGTTTTGTCGGCGGCCGCGACCATCAGCTTGATCTGATCGAACAGCACCTGGGTCACGTTTTGCGTTGCCCAGTCGCTCAGATGCAATTGCGGGCCGTCATTTGGATCGACCAACTCCCGCATCGCGACGTGCCAGGGCTGCATCAGCGTCCAGCGGCGGAACACATCGACTCCGGCGGCTTCAGCCAGTTCGGATATGCGCTTCACCATCTTGTCGGAGAGCGGCCTCTTCTCGTCCGTTACCACGGCGGTGGTGTATTGCGAATCCATCAGAATGACATCGGTCGGGATCGTGGACAGCAGCTTCAGGCCGTCGGCGATCGCCTTCACGACCGCTTCGAAGTCGAATTCGTTGCTGCGAAAGACGGCATTGGTGCCTACCTGCCAGATCACCAGCGCCGGCGCCTCCGCGATCACGTCGGACTGGATGCGCAGCATCTCCGTCGTCGCTTCTTCACCACCTGTCCCCCGGTTGATCACGTTGATCATCCGTTTGCCGAAACCGTCCATGAACTGGGTGCCAAACTCGTTCCTCAACATCAGCTCGAGCCGGGCGGGATAAGGCACCACCTGGAGCATGCCCGACGTCGACGAGGAGCCAAAAGCGACAATCTTTGTGTTTCGCTGCTTCAGGCTTCGTGCCAGATGCGGAAGCGGGTGCTTGAAGCCAACAATATCCTGCAGCGTATCGCCAGGCGCGGAGGTTTCTGCCATATGCCTGCCCTGTTGTGGGAGCGACTATCGGTGAGAATTGTTGGAAGCGAGAACTATTGGAAGCAATTTTTCCGAGCAAGGCAACCGGTATTCATCCGAACATTGAGGCCTGCCGGGGGGACAAATCATGGACGGTAAAGTCATTGTCGTGACCGGCGGGCTGGGCGCGCTCGGCCGGATCGTCGTGGACGAGGCGCTGGTTCGCGGCGCCCGGGTTGCGAGCGTCGACCACGCGCCCACGCAAGTCCCGGCGACGCCGGACCAGCTTGAACTCGGCGGCATCGACCTCACTGACGCGGCACAGGCCAAAAAGGCGATTGACGCCGCCGCGTCCCATTTCGGCAAGCTCGACGCGCTGATCAATATCGCCGGCGGCTTCGCATTCGAGGCGGTTGCCGACGGCGACCCCAAGACCTGGCAGCGCATGTACGCGCTCAACGTCACGACGGCGCTCAACGCCTCGCGCGCGGCGATCCCGCATCTTTCCAGATCCGCCGCGGGTCGGATCGTCAATGTCGGCGCAATGGGCGCGTTGCAGGCCGGCGCCGGCATGGGCGCCTACGCCGCCTCCAAGGCCGGCGTGCACCGTCTCACCGAAGCGCTGGCCGCCGAACAGAAGGGCAGGATCACGGTCAACGCGGTGCTGCCGTCGATCATCGACACCGCAGCCAACCGCGCCAGCATGCCGAAGGCCGATTTCACCAAATGGGTGAGCCCGAAGGAACTGGCCGACGTGATCCTGTTTCTCGCCAGCGACGCCGCCAGCGCGGTGACCGGAGCGCTGATTCCGGTCAGCGGTCGGGTTTAGTCTTGTCTTTTATTTTTGACGCGTTTTCTTGACGTGAACCGGTATCCACTTCACTCGAAAACGCTTTAAAGCGCCACCAGCTTCCTCAACACCGCCTTGAAGCGGATGCTGCGCTTGCCGGCGAGCGCGGTGGCTTCGCCTTCCGCGCCTTCGCCGTCGTAGGTGCCGGAAAAGCCGATGCCGACTTCATAGCCGCCGAACAGCGGGCGCTCGCCACAGCTCAAGGTGTGTTCGCGGTTGACGATCTCGCCTTTCCAGCGGCCGTTCGCTGCGGTGTAAGCGCCGATGTAATCGAAGAACGCGTCGCCGCCCCGGATGTTGCCATTCTGCAGCAGCATCACGCCGGTGTTGCCGCCATCGATGCCGTCGAGCATTTTGATGTGGATCGAGTAAAGCCCGTTGCCGATACCGGCAGGCCCGACCTTGCCGGCCGGCGGCGCGTCGGCGTCGTTGATCGGGGTCATGACCGCCTTCAGAACGACGCCCGGGAGCGCTGGCGCGCTGCCTTCGGAGTGCAACTCGTCGCCGCGAAACACGCCGTTGAACGTCATGGCGATGTTGTCGATCGGGTAGTTCGCGACATAATTCGGATCGTGGTTGTGACGCGTCATCATCAATTCGGACGAATAGACGCCGTCTTTCTCGGTGTAGCTGCCGACGAGAGACGAACCGGAGTTGCCGCCGTAAAGCTTGCCACCGGGCGTCGCGAACATCACGCCGCCGCCGCTGCCGCGCGGCGTCTCAAACCAGAATTTATACAGCCCCTGCAGCACCGTTGCATCGCTCCGGATCGGAAAAAGCCTGACCGCCTGGCGAATCGACGACCCGCAGGTTCCCGTAACTGGCGTTTGTCTTGTCCCGTCGGGAGCTTAGCCGCTCCGGCGCTGCCGGATCAAACGCTTTGCCGAAATTCCGCTAGAGTCCAGACAGTGAGTCGCGGTCGCTTTCCGCCGCCGGAGCCCATCTTGGAAACCGCGCTTTATCTGCCCGTTAAACGCTTCCTCGAAAAGCTCGGCTTCACCGTCAAGGGCGAGGTCGGCGGCTGCGACCTCGTGGCGCTCAGCGACGGCGATCCGCCGATCGTGGTGATCGGCGAACTGAAATTGACCTTCAACCTGGAACTGATCCTGCAGGCGGTCGACCGCGCCGCCGCCGCCGACGAAGTCTGGCTCGCGGCGAAATTATCCGCCCGCGGCAAGGGCCGCGAGAGCGACGCGCGCTATCGCAACCTCTGCCGCCGGCTCGGCTTCGGCATGCTGGCCGTCACCAATACCGGCGACGTCGAGGTGATCGTCAAACCGCCTGACACCGCCCCTCGCCGCAACCCCAAAAAGCGTTCGCGGCTGGTCGCGGAGCACCGGCGGCGCAAGGGCGATCCGGCAATGGGCGGTTCCACCCGCGCACCGATCATGACCGCCTATCGGCAACGGGCGCTGGCCTGCGCATCCGCGCTCTCGGGCGGGCCGCGGCGCGTAAAGGATCTGCGGCCGGAAATTCCCGACGCCGGCAAAATTCTGCTGCACAATGTCTACGGCTGGTTCGATCGCGCCGAACGCGGCGTGTACGTGCTGACCGATGCCGGGCGTGCCGCGCTGAAACGCTGGCCGCAGCAACCGATGGATTTGGGCGCCGCGAGCAATTCGGCGCCCTGACGACTGCAACGAAGAAAACGGGGGAAATCGCATGATCGTGGTTACCGGCAGCGTCACCGCACGGGCGGACAGCTTTGACGAAGTCCGCAAACTGAGCCTCGAACACGTCCATCGTTCGCGCACCGAGCCCGGCTGCATCTCGCATGCCGTAAATGTCGATTGCGAAAACCCGCTGCGGCTGGTGTTTTTCGAGCAATGGGCTGATCGCGCTGCGCTGCTGGCGCATTTCGCGGTCCCCGCCTCCAGAGATTTCGTCAAGTCGCTGCAGTCGCTGGCGGCGGCCGCCACCACGATCGAACTGTACGACGCTACCAGGCTGGAGAAATTGTAGATGCATGGCTGTATTGCCATGCAAATTTCATATTGCAATGCAACATAAGGGCACCTAGGTATCTCCGTAGCAGATGCGAGGCCCCGATGAGCGAAGACTGGAACACGAAATACGGCACACGGCGCGTGCGGCGCGATCCGCCGACGCTGGAGGAAGCCATCTTCGCCGCTGTCGGCATTACCGAAGATCCGCAGCAGCAGGCCGAAATCGCCGCTTCGCTGATGGGGCTGCCGTATGAAGACGTGCTGGCCGAAGTGAAAAAGACCGGACGCGCGATGGCGCGATCGGCCACCCGTGTCATCGCCGGCGAGCAAGGCGCGCAGCGCTCCATCGTCGTCGAACGCAAAGTTGTCCGCCGATTCGGCAACGACAAGCGTACCGGCACCTGAAAATCAGCTTGGGCTTAAAGCAATTCGCGGGTCTCTGACCCGCGAATTTGCGTTTGAGGCGCCTAGAGCCCGATTCTGATTGAATCAGAACCGGGCTCTAGCTTTTTGTTTTGACGCGTTTCTACCGCAGATAAAGTCTACGCAATCTGCGTAAACTTGATTGCTATGAGAACCGGTGTCCACCCACGGATCAAGTCCGAGGGCATGCTTCGCTCGGAAACGCTATTGTCAGGCGGCCCGGCCCCAGCCGGTCATGTTCATCAACATCTTCCAGTAGGCCCGATTGAAGTTCACGACGGCATCGACCGCGGTCGTGACCGCGGGCGGCGCCAGCGCCGTGTCATCCTGCTGGGTCAGGTCGATCGTGCCGGTGGATTCGCCGTGCCGGAAGACCAGATGCGCGCCGAACTTGCTGGCGAGCGCCCGCATCGCGTCGTTCTGCGCACCGGTGGTGATCCGCAGACTCTGGTAGCCCTTGGCACGCGCCTCCGCGATCAGCTTGCGGAAAAGGATGCTGCCGACGCCGCGCCGGCGTACCGACGTTTCGACGCTGAACGCGATTTCCGGCAGCGAATCCGGCGACTGATCCGGCGGATGCAGCTCCGCCGCACCGCGAACCACGCCGTTTTCAAAGAACGCAATCACGATCGTGCCGTCATTGGCGCACTTTTCGGCGTAGCGCTCGATGAAGCTATCGTCCATGAAGCCATGGAATCGGTCATGCCGGCTGTTGCGGTCGAGCCGCAGCAGATGGTCGCGCAACAGCGGCAATTCTTCCTGCTGGCTCAGTTTCCGAACGCTGCTGTCGGCAAGCGCTGCGGCGATAACGGTCAGGTACATAGTCTATCTCCTCTAAGAAAGCCCTCGAGGAGGCGTCGAATCCCTAGACCACCTATATTGTGCATCGCAACATTAATTTCAAGCCCTTGGAATGCCTCATCTAAAGTCAAATTCTGTTAACTAATTGTTAGGCAGCCCCGACTGTATCAGAGCACCAGTTGGGTCTGCATCACCACCGCAACCAGCTTGCCGTCCTCGGTTTCCAGCCGCGTCTGCCAGACCTGGGTACGCCGTCCCCGATGCACCGGGGTGGTGGTGGCGGTCACGGTCGAGCCCTCCTTGGCACCGCCGATGAAATTGGTCTTGCTCTCGAGTGTGGTGGTGCCCTTGGCATCCTCCGGCAGGTTGATGATGGTCGCCGCCGCGCCGACCGAGTCCGCGAACGCCATGATCGCGCCGCCGTGAATCGTATTGTGCAGCGTGCAGAGCTCCGGCCGAACCACCATCTGCGCCACCACGCGGTCCTTGTCGGCCGCGACGAAGGTCACGCCCTTCAATTCCGCGAACGGCATTTTCATCGACTGGATTTTTTCAAGCGGCGTCATTGGTCCTCCCGTTTTTGTTTGCTCGTCATACGCGGGCTTGACCCGCGTATCCATCTTCCAAATGAACGTTTTTCGAGATGATGGATTGCCGGGGCAAGCCCGGCAATGACGTCTGTGGTAATGGCAAGCATGCGCCAGTTCCCGCCCCGCCGGATCGTCTGCCTCACGGAAGAAACCGTCGAGACGCTGTATCTGCTCGGCGAGCAGGACCGCATCGTCGGCGTGTCCGGCTATGCGGTGCGGCCGCCACAGGTCCGGCGCGAAAAGACCCGGGTCTCGGCCTTCATCTCCGCGGACATTCCGAAAATTCTGGCGCTCGAGCCCGACCTCGTGCTCGCCTTTTCCGACCTGCAGGCCGACATCGCCGCCAGTCTCGTGCGCGCGGGCGTCGCCATCCATGTCTTCAACCAGCGCGACGTCGCCGGCATTCTGGCCATGATCCGTACCCTCGGCACACTGGTCGGTGCGGCCGCGCGCGCCGATCAACTCGCAGCGGGCTTCGAGCAACGCCTGGCGCGGATCGCTTCGACACCGCGGCCCTCGCCGAAGCCAAGAGTCTATTTCGAGGAGTGGGACGATCCGCTGATCAGCGGGATCGGCTGGGTGTCCGAGCTGATCGAAATCGCCGGTGGCGAAGACGTGCTGCCGAAACTGCGGCTTCAGCAGGCCGCCAAGGACCGGATCATCGCACCCGACGTGGTACGCGACGCCGCGCCCGATGTGATCCTCGCCTCCTGGTGCGGCAAGAAGGTCGTGCCTGATCGCATCCGGCAACGCCCGGGCTGGGGCGATATCCCGGCGGTGCGTGATAATCGCATCGTCGAGATCAAATCGCCGCTGATCCTGCAACCCGGCCCGGCGGCACTGACCGACGGGCTCGATGCGATCGTCGCGGCGCTGTGGCCGGCGTGACGCCCGCGCCGGAAGTCTTTCGGGGTGTTACTCTGCAGCAAACGAGATGGTGGATCGGTCGTATTCGCCCGCTCCCATCCGCCCCTCGGCAAAAATTCCGTGCTCCGCAATCCAGTCGAACGACTGTTCGTATACTTCCTTCGAATAGGTCTCGAACACGATCCGTTCGCCGGGCCCCCAGCTGCGCGTGTCCATGACGGCGTGGAACTGCTCTGGAAATTCGTTCTTGTAGTAGTGCGTGTAGAGCTCGGGCCGCAGATCGATATCGCGCTGGGCCGCCCGCAAGGCGCGGAAATAACGCCTGACATCTTCGGGCTCGACCGTGCCCTTGATCATGGCGGCGATCATGAAGGAAGTGTCGATCACCTTGCGGAATCCCAATTGCTCCGCGAGGTAATACGGCCCGTTGAACAGTGCGGCCGCGGGGCTCTTGCCCTCGATCAACTGCGACATCCGATGAAACAGCATGCCGTCCTCGAACGTCAGGTTGATCTCGCTTCGCGCCATGAACTGTTCGAGCGCCTGGATGGTCGAGTAATGGCTGCCGGACTGGAATCCGACCGAAATCGGAACGCCCGCGAGGTCGCGGGGGGTGCGTATCGGCGAATCCGCAGGCACGAAAATTCCTGAAGGCGCCAC
Source organism: Afipia sp. GAS231 (assembly GCF_900103365.1). Classification (NCBI taxonomy): domain Bacteria; kingdom Pseudomonadati; phylum Pseudomonadota; class Alphaproteobacteria; order Hyphomicrobiales; family Nitrobacteraceae; genus Afipia; species Afipia sp. GAS231. The sequence continues at coordinate 7,148,130 of NZ_LT629703.1, read as the reverse complement.
CGAATAGACGTCGGCATACAGCTTGGCATGGCCGTTGGAGGCCGCCACGTTCACGGTCCAGTGGCAGGCGCAACTGACATTGGCCTCGCGCCCCTTCTCGATGCTCTGGAAGGCGCCCTGATTGGCCTTGTTGTGATGCTGTCCCGCCGTCGAACGGATCAGTTCGCGAAATTCATAATCGAGGCCTTCGGCGCGGAAATAGCCCTTCTCGTCGGCAACCCATTCCTGCAGGCGAAAGTGCGGCTCGATGATGAATTTGCTCATGGCTTGCTCCCTGAATCGCATCATTTGACGTTTTCTGATTGACAGCAGGCTAGCTGATCAGCGTCACTCCCGCCATGTCAAAGCAGGAATAGATGATATGGCCGACCATGCATCATCCGAACTGAACCTGAAGGAGCTGCGAATTCTCAGCGCCCTGCTGCACGAGCGCAGCATCACCCGCACGGCGGAGTTGCTGACCACGACGCAGCCCGCCATCAGCAAGGTGCTGCGGCGTCTTCGCGCGCAATTTGCCGATCCGCTGTTCGTCCGTAACGGCCATGCCATGCAGCCGACCGCCAAGGCGCTGGAGATATCAGATCAATTGCGCATGCTGCTCGGCGCCGCCGACGGTCTGCGCGCATCCGCTGCGGCCTTCGATCCCGCGCAATCCGACCGCACCTTCAGCCTGCTGCTGACCGACGTCGGGATGATCCGCTTCCTGCCTCCCCTGATCGGCCATGTCGCTGACATCGCACCACGGATCAATATCCGGGCGATGCCGCTGGATTCGCGCCAGTTCGAACTCAAGCTGGAAGCGGGCGAAGCCGACCTGGCGCTCGGCGCCTTTGCGAAGGCTCCGCGTCATTTGCGGCGCCAGCGATTATACTACGACGGCTTTGTCACCGTGGTCCGCAACGGGCACCCCAGGATTACGGCGGCACGCTCGCGTGCCGGCTTTCTCGCGCAACGCCATATCCTGGTGACCGCGTCGGAGACCGGTCACGCCGCGCACGGCACGGCGCAGCGGGTGCTCACCGCGCAAATACCGCCATCGAATATCATGCTGCGGGTTCCGAGCTTCATCGCCGGCGCCATTGTTGCCGCCGAAACCGACGGTCTCGCCACCTTGCCGGCCAACCTGGCCAAACGGCTCGCGGCACCGCTTGGGCTGGTCGCGTTCGAAACACCGATCAACCTGCCCCGCATCGAAATCACGCAATACTGGCACGAGCGCTATCATCGCGACGCCGCGCACCGCTGGTTCAGGTCGGTCACCTCAGAGCTGTTTGGCACGGCCGCAAACACGCGTGGACGGAGCGCAGCATCCAGTTGATGCCGGTCCCGCGCGCGAACCAGAGCGTTTTCAAGCGAAGTGGACACCGGTTCGCGTGAAGAAAACGCGTCAAAGCAAGAATCTGGAGCCCCGTTCCGATTCAATCGGAACGGAAAAGGCTCTAGATCGCCTCCACTCCGCACCATTCCGCGATGAACAGCGCGGTCGCCTTGGTCGATTTGCGCAGCGACTCCAGGTCGACATATTCGTTGAAGCCGTGCATCGCCTCGCCGCTGGCGCCAAAACAAAGACTCGGGATGTTGTAGTTCAGGCCGTAGAACCGCGTGTCGGTCAGTGCGGTGAAGGCCTGCTCCGGCACCGCGCCGCCGCCGCCATAGACGGCCGCGAACGCCTTGCCGAAGGCGGCTTCCGGCGCCGCGGAATCCTTCAGCTCATAGCCTTCCGACAGAAAGCCTGACCACTCCACCTGCGGCGGATTGTTGGACAGGAAGCGATGGTCGCGCGCCGCAGCCGAAACGCAGGCCATGATTTCGGACTGCGCGTCGGCGACCGACCAGCCCGGCAGAATCGCAATGCGGCAATCGACGTCGCACCAGGCCGGCACGCTGGAAGCCCAGTCGCCGCCCTTGATGATGCCTGGATTGAAGTTGATGGGATGATTGACCGTGCCGAAATGATGATCCCGCTTGGCGCGCTCGTTCCACTCGGCTTCCAGTTTCTGCAGCGAATGGATCAGATGATAGGCGGCCATGATCGCGTTGGCGCCGGAGCCGGCCTCGTAGACATGGACGGGAAAACCGCGCACCTTCAGGCGAAACCAGATCACGCCGACCTGCGAACGTATCATCTTGCCGAAGGTCGGTTCGGGGATGAAGCAGGCATCGGCGCGATAGCCGCGCTGCAGGGTCGAGAGCGCACCGACGCCGGTGCTCTCCTCCTCGATCACCGACTGGAAATGAATCCGCGCCGTCGGACGCAGCCCCGCCGCCTTGATCGCATCCAACGCGTAGAGCGCACCGATGGTGCCGGACTTCATGTCGCAGGCGCCACGGCCATACATCCTGCCGTCCTTGATAACGGGCGAGAACGGCGGGTTCTCCCACATGTCGAGCGGGCCGACCGGAACCACGTCGCAGTGCCCCTGCAGGATCAGCGATTTGCCGGCATTGTTTTGCGGGCGGTAGGTGCCGACCACGGTGCGGGCCCTGGAAAAATCATGCTCGATCGGCCCGAAGCCGCGCAAATCCTTCAGATCCTCGACGTCGATATGCCAGTCATCGACCTCGTAGCCGCGCTGGCGCAGGAGATCGCCGATCATGTCCTGGCACGGTCCCTCGGCGCCGCGGGTCGAAGGGATCGCGACGAAATCCCTGGTGGTCGCGAGTTGCGCATCGAAGGCAGCATCGACGGCGTCGAGAATTTTTTGTTTGTTTTCGGTGGCGTTCATTACGTCAGTGTTCCCTGCTCGGTCGCTTGAGCCCCAATCAAAGCATAATCTGGAAGGAACTCCAGCACCTTGGATCGCTTTCAGAATCGGCACGCCGCCCGTACAGTCGCGGCTGCCCCATAGCCCCACGGAGACACCGGATGCCCGGAAATCGCAACGTCCTGTATCTCATCATCGGCGCGCTGATCGTCGGCGTCGGCGTGCTCGGCTACAATCTCTACCAGACCAAAAAACAGCCGGAGGGCGTGCAAATCAATCTTGGGCCCAACGGGCTGAAAATCGAGAGCAAGTGAGGAACATCGATTTGACGACCGTGAGGATTGCAACGGCCGCCCTGTCCTTGGGGCTCGTTCTGCTGCTCGGCACACCCGTGCTCGCGCAGCAGGTCTCGCGCGAGCAGGATATCGTCGATTTGCGGCTCGGCCAGCGCATCATGGTCGACGACGGATCGTGCCCGGCCGGGCAGATCAAGGAAGTCTCGGGCGCGAAGATGACGCCGACGGGTGTGGTGCGCTCCGCCAAATGCATTCCGCGGCTGGGACCCAAGAAACGGTAAGTCGCGCTGCGCGGGCCCTGCTCCCTAGAACATGCTGTTGCTGTTGGCAGGCTTCTCCGGAATCTCCTGCGCAACGTCCCAATGCTCGACGATCTTGCCGTTTTCAAGCCTGAAAATATCGACGATGGCGCGCCCTCGCGTACCCTTCTCGCGCACGCTGTGGACGTGCAGGATCACAAAATCGCCCTCGGCGAAGGCGCGCTTGATCTCGCTGTGTGAGTCCGGAAATTTCTCACGCAGGAAAGCGAGGAAAGCCTTGAATCCCTCGATGCCATCAGGCGCGGTCGGATTGTGCTGGACATAACGCGGCCCGAAGAATTTCGCGGCGGCGTCGAAGTCCTTCTGGTTGAGTCCGGTCTCGTAGAATTCGAGGACGGTCTTTTTGTTGGCCTCCTGTGTCGCCGCATCCGCCGCGAACGCCGAGGGCACCGCAAGCGTCAACAGGCCGACGAGACCGATCAGGATGGATCGCATGACAGTTCCTCCGTGCAACGAAACCGGCCGAAAGCTACCAGCTTCCGTATTGGCCGACGATACCGCGCCAGAGCGCGTCGCGCTCGCGGGCGAATGGTTCCTTGCCGACGCTGGCGTTCTTTGCCGCCGCCGTAATCACCAGCACCAGCTTCAGTTCGGGGTCGACAAAGATCGACTGGCCGTAGACGCCGAGCAGTGCGAACCGCCGCTTTTCGCCGGGAAACAGCCAGAACTGGTAGCCATAGCCGAAATACGGCGTCGCCTTGTTCGGCTTGAACGCATCGGGCTGGCGGTGCCAGTCGGTCGCATCGAGCAGATAGTCCTTCGGCACAATCTGCCTGTCCCCGACGGCGCCGTCATTGGCGAGCAGGATTCCAAGCCGGCCAAAGTCGCGCAGGATGGCGTTGAAATTTCCCGAGCCGGTCTCGGTGCCATCCCGGGTCTTGATCCAGGTCGCGTCGGCCTCCGCGCCCATCGGCTGCCACAGCCGCGGGGTCAGATAGTCGCTTAAGCTGGTGCCGGTCACCGCGCGCAGCAACAGCGTCAGCACCACCGTCTGGTTGGACGCGTAGTGGAATTGTGTGCCCTGCTCCACCTCGCGCGTCGGGAACGCGCGCAGCGCCGTGATGGAGTCGCGTGTCAGCCGGATCCGGTTGAACTTCGAACTGTCGTCGTTGCCGTCATAGACCTCGTTGAACGGCACGCCGGACGCCATCCGCAGGATGTTGCGGATCGCGGTTTCGCCATAGGGATTGCCGGCGAGATCCCGGACATATTTGGCGACGGTATCGTCGAGCGAGGCGATCTTGTTCTCGGTCAGCGCCATTCCGATGGCGAGGCTGACGATCGACTTCGCCATCGAGTGCGACACGAAGCGATCCGCTGCCGTCCGGTCGTATTGATAGCGTTCGGCCAGGAGCTGGCCGTCCTTGATCACGAGCAGGCCGGTCACGCGCTGGTGCGCCAGAAAATCGTCGAGCGAATAGGTCTGCTTTTCGAAGCGATAGGTGAGCTTCGGCTCGCTTGCGGCTTTGGGAAGCGTCAGCGGCGCGGCCGCCTTCCGCAAGATATAATGCGGCAGGAAACTGTCGAGACGGCTGAACGACCCGACCCGTACGCCTTCGTCGAAGAACCAGTTGGCAGCTTTGCCGATCGGGTAGCCCGCCGCCTTGCCGAGCAAATCCTCGTCAGGCGCCGCGCCGGCCGGAAGGGTCAGCGCGACAAGCACCGCGCATGAAAGCAGGATTCGCCCCGGCTGCATTGGATGACTCACGCAAAGGGATCGTCGACGGTCCACTGCTTACATTGGCAGCGACTGGCATGTCGAGCCCGCAAGCGGCTCGCCGCAGGGTCAGATCAGAGTGGTGGGGATGTTGGGTCCGAAGCGCGCGCTTACTGGTTCGTCGACGGTTCGAACATGCATTGCAGCGTTGGCTTGGCGATCTTGGTGAAGGTCGGTCCGATCTCGGATTGCTTCGACAGCGGCACCCAATCGGTCTCGATGGTCGGCACGCCGGTCTCGCTGATGCCGCGCAGCAGGGCTTCGCGGAGGTCGGTATCTTCCACAGTCGCGGCGGCATAGTCGTGCAGACAGCCGCAGACGGTTTCGGGATGCGCCCAGCGCCCGACCATATGAGGCGCGCACAGCCGCACGAACTCGCCACGCGGATCGGGGACCCGGAACAGGGAACGCAGGGGCATCGGCTGAAGCTGGGCCTGTACCTGGCCTTTGACTTGCGCTTGCGCCGAGCCGCCGACCAGAACGGAGGCGAAAACAAAGGCCGCGATCGCGGCAGAGCAAATACGAACAAACATTCAGAGCCTTTACCGGCGAATTTCTTGAGGCAATTTCGTGGAGATTGTCCGCTGCACTTACTTGGCCGCGACCAGCATCAGCTGGGGTGCCGAGGTGACTGCCGGGGAACCGTTGTAGGAGAAGGTACCGATGCCCGGCAGGCCGCTCTCGGACGAACCCGCCATTGAGGGACCAGCCAGGATGAAGGCGAAGGCGAGGATGAAGCTGATGGTCCGCATCTGACTGTCTCCGGTTTCGGTGCGGCGGTCCCCGCCGTTTCGTTGGGAGCTTGATAACCGTGAGCTGTTTCCGGATATCTGCGCCAAAAGGGGAAAATGGTTTCGTCGCGGCCGCGATTTGTTTCGTCAGTCGGGCGGGACGAAACATTGGCGATAAAAAATTAATGATTTCAGCGGAGTGACACGCTCCCCGATCGCAATTGGCAGGAGTTGGCCTGGTTACTGGCTAACCGCTGCCATAATCGCCGGCGCCGGCGTCACCACCGGAGACCCGCAATAGGCGAACGTTCCGACACCCGGCATGTCGCGATCGGCACTGCCTGCCATTGACGGACCGGTCAGGAAGAAAACCAGGGCGAACATGTAGCTGAGAACTCGCATCTGACATCTCCAACCATTTCGAGTACCATCTGGAGGTGAGACGCCCGCCGAACCAGGCGGGTTCGAGCCGACGAGGCGAGTTCTTAAGGTTTTTCTGTAACAGAAGCCGCTCGCAAACCGGGCCGGTCGTGAACCGAAGCTTCGGCAAAAACGACTCAGTCGGACGATGTGCAACTTTCCGAGTGAAGGCGCGTTGTAACCCCTCCTCAACAAAGGATAGCAGTCGTGGGCAATGGCAACATTGAAGTTGGCAAGCAAAGCCCGACCCGCAAACCCGGCCAGCCGGCGGTTGAACTGTCAGGGCGTAACGGCTCTTCCGAACAGCGGATCGACAGTTCCCTGAAGACGGAGCCGCTTTGTGGCGCGATGTCGCAACAAGGTGGTGAATTCCGCGGCAATCTATCGGCGCCGCAGAAATTCGTTCATCTGGTCGGATGCCGCGAGCCCAAGGCCGTCAGGGGCTCCGAGGTTCGCCAATATTCCAATCCGGCCAAGCGATAAGCCCCGGCTTATCAAGCAGTAAGCCCGAGCGGCTCGCCCGGGACCCGAACTAAAAATCACTGAACGAACTCACCGCACTTCTGGACCGCGGCATCGGCTGCCCCCCACGGCATGATCGGTACCGAGGAGGTCGAGTTTTTGGGTGAACCTTCGATCAGTTTATCCGAATAGACCATGTAGACCAGAACGTTACGCTTGGCGTCGCAGCCGCGTACGATCTGCATCTTCTTGAAGAACAGCGAGCGGCGCTGGCGGAACATGTCGTCACCCTGCCCCATCTTGTCCTTGAAGCGGATCGGCCCGATCTGGCGGCAGGCCAGCGAAATGTCCGAGACCTCCTCGGCGAGGCCCAGCCAGCCCTTGAAGCCGCCCTTCTCCGGTATCGTGAAGTGGCAGGCGACGCCCTCGACCTCGGGGTCGTCGACGCCATAGGTCGCCAGCTTGTCGTTCGGGCTAACCCACTTGAACACGGTCGAGCGGCGGAAGATCAGATCTGGCTCGTCGGCGGCCGAAACCGGGCTGGCCTGCCAAAATGTCAGCGCCAGCACCGCCAAGGCCACAATTCTCCACTTCCCGTCACACTTTACGATGGCCTTGGATGCCATTGATATCTCCACTGCAAAAGCCGCGAAACGCCTCGTTGGCTATGTAATGGCGGAATGCCCCACAGGAAGGCCGCCGGGCTCCAGCGGGTCTGCACGTTTAACGGAATGTGAGGCTTTTTTGCTACGCTCAGGGCGAAAAGCATCGGCCTTGGAAGGCTTACGCTGGTGAACGCTTTTCGCGTCTGCGACAACAAATGAATATTGGGCCACTGGATTCGAAGTTCTGGAATTCGAGGATTATGCGCGTGACCGAGTATCGGATTTTGAGTGCCTGTAGTGCGCACGTGAAGGTTGCGGACCAGCGGTCCAGAAGCGTCGGGTTTTGGCAGATTGCGGTGTTGACGGCGGCAGGCACCTTTGGCGCCGCCTCGCAGGCAGATGCGGCGCTGTTCTACTATCAGGACTCCGATTCCGGCTATTCCCGGCCAATGCCGTCGGCGCAGCCGCGGCGCCAGCGGAACACGCGAAAGAATTCAGCCGGCAAGCATCCGGCGGCGGAAAAGGAAACCGGCGCCAAGCCGCAGGGACCGCTGATCATTGCGGTCTCGATCGACAAGCAAAGAGTCCGAATCTACGACTCCAACGGGCTGTTCGCTGAAAGTCCGGTGTCCACCGGCATGAAGGGTCACTCGACCCCGATGGGCGTCTTCAGCATCATCCAGAAGCACAAGTTCCACCATTCCAACATCTATAGCGGCGCGCCGATGCCCTATATGCAACGCATCACCTGGTCGGGTGTGGCGATGCATGCCGGCGTGCTGCCGGGCTATCCGGCATCGCACGGCTGCATCCGCATGCCGATGGCGTTTGCCGTGAAGATGTGGAACTGGACCAGGATGGGCGCCCGCGTGGTCGTGACGCCTGGCGAGATGACGCCTGCCAGTTTCTCGCATCCGCTGCTGGTGGCCCAGAAGATCGCGCCGCAGCCAGTCGTTGCCGATGAGCCCAAAAGCGATTTGCCCAAGGCAGACATGCCGGCGGTGAAGAGCGACAAGGGCGCGGACGCCGGCTCGGCCATCAAGTCCGAGAATTCCAAGTCTGCGAATTCCAAGTCTGCGAATTTGGAGGGGAGCCTCGAACTCCGCTCGACCGTAGGTCACGCCTCTCCGCTCCGCACCGCGGATGCCAGCGGCGCGATGCCGGCCACGAATGTCGCCGTCACGATGTCAGATGCCACGGGTGGCAAGCCGGCTTCCAGCGAAGCCGTGAGTGCTGAAGCGAAAACCGAAGCGCCGAAATCAGAATCGAAGGCAGACGCGCAATCCACTCCTGCCAAGAGCGCCGATACAGTTTCGTCCGACAACAAGTCGGCGGAAGCATCGGTAGCCGACGCAAAATCCGACGAGACCGGGTCGGTCGAAAACAAGACCGACGAGGCGCCCGCGCAAGCCGCCATCACCGCCGCAGGCGAAGTGACGGCCAGCACGAAGATCGAAGACAAGCCGGTTGAGCCGAAGGTTCAAGCCAAGTCTGTTGACGCCAAGTCTGTTGAAGCCAAGTCGACTGAAAAGTCAGACGAAGTGAAGACCGAAGCGGCCAAGACGGAAGTGACCAGCGCCGTCGAACCGAAGGCTGTGGAAACCAAGGCCACCGAGACCACGGCTGTCGAAAAGCCGGCGGAGCCGGCCAAGGCGACTGCCGACGCGCCGGCGGCTGATGCGAAGAAAGATACGGCTCGCCTGCCCGGCGTCGAGAAGGCCGCGAAAGTCGAACCCAAGCGTACCGGCCAGATCGCGGTGTTCGTGAGCCGCAAGGACTCCAAGCTCTACGTTCGCCAGAATTTTTCTCCGCTGTTCGATGTGCCCGTGACCATCGCGCCGAGCGACCGGCCGCTGGGCACGCATGTCTTCACCGCGGAAGCCGACAAGAGCGACCCGAACCTGTTGCGCTGGTCGGTGGTGACGCTGCCGGTGACCGCCCGCAACGCAGCCCGCAATGACGATGACGATCGTTCGGCACGCCGTCGCAAGAGCGCGGCATCGCCTGCCGAGGCGAAGCCCCTGCCCACGCCGGATACCCCCGCCGAGGCGCTGGACCGCATCACGATCCCGCAGGATGCGATGGCGCGCATCACCGAGGCACTGACCACCGGTGGTTCGATCATCGTATCCGACCAGGGCATCAACCAGGGCGAAACCGGCGAAGGCACCGATTTCATCGTCTCGCTACGGTAATTCATAACGGCTTGTTGAGCGGCGACCCTTGCCGCTTTGCGCTATGCTTGCGGCTGTCGAACCGTAGCCCGGGCCATCCATGATCGACCGCAGAACCATGATGACGGCGGCGCTCGCGGCATTCGCTGGCGGGCCGGCGGGCAGACAAGCCTTCGCGCAAGCCGGCATGAGCCGGATCACCGCCTACGCATTCTCGTTTCCGGGATTGGCCGGCGGCGACATCCGGCTCGCCGATTATGCTGGCCACCCGATCCTGATCGTCAACACCGCCTCGCTCTGTGGCTTCACGCCGCAATATGGCGGCCTGCAGGAATTGTGGAGCGAGTTCCACGACCGTGGCTTGATGATCGTGGGCGTGCCCTCCAATGATTTCGGCAGCCAGGAACCGGGCGGCGCGACCGAGATCGCCGAGACCGCGCAACACCAATACGGGGTTACTTTCCCGATGGCCGCGAAAGCCGTCGTGAAGGGACCGAACGCGCATCCATTCTACAAATGGGCGGCCGAGGCGCGGCCGAAGGATGTTCCACACTGGAACTTCCACAAGTATCTGATCGGCGGCGACGGCTATATCGCCGACGTATTCCCGGAGTCCATTGAACCCGCCGATACCCGCGTGAAGACGGCAATTGCCCGGGCGCTGAGCCACAACGTCACCGAACGCAGCGGTTAGGCTGACGAGCGCCTTGGGGCAGCGAACCTGTCCCCTGAATTAACCGGTTGAACGACAAATCCGCAGGCGCGCATGACAGCCGTTGCCTTGGCGGGGCGGCTGCAACTAGGGTACGATGGGTTGGGGCAGGAAGCCGCCCGGACAACGGCACAAATGCCGATACCGGGAGCGGGATTCGAATTTAGGGAAAACAAGATGCGTATCGCGGCAGGCTTGATCTTTGCGAGCACGGTTTCGTTGCTGGCCTCGGGTTCGGTGTGGGCGCAAACGCCCCCGGCCAAGGGGGCCGCTTCTCCTCCCGCGGCGGCTCCTGCCGCGCAGGCGGCCCCCGCTCCGGCCGCAGCAGCAGCGCCCGCTTCCGCTCAACCCGCGCAGCCCGCGAGAGCCGCGTGCAACATCCCCGGCGCCCTCGGCGTCGGACGTACCGTCGAGATCGATACCACCGGCGGGCCCGGCTTCGGCTTCGAGCACTTCAAGCAGCTCGATTTCCTGCGCGACAAGGAAGTCGTGCTGACCTTCGACGACGGCCCGTGGCCGCTGAATACGCCCGCCGTGCTGAAGGCGCTCGCCGACGAATGCACCACCGGCATCTTCTTCTCGATCGGCAAGCACGCCACTTATTATCCGGAAATCATCAAGCAGGTTTACGCCTCCGGCCACACCGTCGGCACCCACACCTGGTCGCATGCGACGCTGACCAACAAGAAGCTGACCGAAGACCAGCGCAAGGAAGAGATCGAGAAGGGTTTCAGCGCGGTGAAATGGGCGCTGGGCGGCGTCTCGCCGTCGCCGTTCTTCCGTTTCCCGGCCCTGCAGCACCCGCCGGAAATGGTCACCTATCTCGGCGACCGCAACATCGCGATGTTCTCCTGCGACCTCGACTCGTTCGACTTCAAGGCGCGCAACGCGCAGGCCGTCATCGACGTCACGATGAAGAAGCTCGACAAGCTCGGCAAGGGCATCATCCTGATGCATGACTTCCACAAGCACACCGCCGAAGCCCTGCCCGACCTCTTGAAGAAGCTGAAGGCCGGCGGCTACAAAGTCGTGGCGATGAAGGCCAAGGCCCCGGTGCAGACCATCGCCAAGTACGACGAAGATGTCATCAAGGACGCCAAGTTGCCGACCGTGAGTTCGCGGCCGGTTTCCAGCGTCGTGCAGACGATTTCGGAATAATCGGCGGCGACAAGGCCGTGCCGGCGCTTAGCATCGAAGGTTACGTCATCGTGTCCGGCGACGGCATGCTGGCGAACGCCGATCGGGTGATGCCGGAGGGACTTAAGTTCGAGGGCGACAAGAAGTTCTTCACCGACGCGCTGGACCGTGCCGACCTGATCGTGCACGGGCGCAATTCGTTCGAGGACCAGCCGAATTCGCCGAAGCGTCAACGGGTCGTTCTGACCCGCAACGTCGATGCGATCGCACCCGATCCGTCCAATCCGAAATCCACGCTGTGGAATCCCGCCGGCGCTTCGTTCGAGGCTGCCTGCGAACGCGCGGGCGTAAGTTCCGGCACGGTCGCCATCATCGGCGGCCCCTACGTGTTCGGCATGTTCATGGACCGCTACGACACGTTCTGGCTGTCAATGGCGCCGCACGTGCGCCTGCCGGGCGGCGAGCCCTGCTTCCCGGGGGTGCCCGATCGTTCGCCGCAGCAGGTCCTCGCCGCGCACGGGCTGCGCGCCGGCGAGCCCCAAATGCTGGATGCGACCTATGACGTCAGCGTCACGCCGTGGCGGCGCAGCGCCTGATTAGACGTCGCCGTAAGCCGGTTCCGAGTTTCGCGGCCCGCGGCCGTAGCCCGCGATCATGAACAGCGCGCCGATGATCGACAGATTCTTCAAGGCCTCGATCAAGGTCTTGGCGTTGTCGGGCGGCGACTGGTTCCAGAAATCATGGAAGTAGAAGGTGGTGGCGAGCACGAAGAAGATCAGCAGGATCGCGAAAAACCGCGCCAGGAAATTCAGCGCGATCATCAGCCCCGCCAGGATCTCAAAGCCGCCGACGCTCATCGCCAGCAATTGCGGCAGCGGCATGCCGGTCAGCGTCTCCAGCTGCGACGTATAGGGCGCCAGCAGCGAGGGGATCGTCACCTTGGATGCGATGAAGTCCGCCGTTGCCGGAATGGCGAACAGCTTGGTCGCCCCGGTGTAGATAAAGAGCACCGCGAACAAAACGCGCCCGAAAGTAAATAACGCTGGCATGGGTCGGCCTCACTGAATTGGCAAAGCAAAATTGCAGGCGGAGCGAAACGATTATGGGCGTTTCGCTTCCGCTTTTCAAACGAACAAAATCGAAACCTTCCGCGCAGGAACCCGCGCGGAATAGAATTATCCAAACAGGGTCGGCTGCGTGCGGGTAGCGCGCTCCTGGGCTTCGACGGCGGCGACCGCCGTCATGTTCAGAATGCCGCGCGCCGTGACCGAGGGGGTCAGGATGTGCGCCGGACGCGCCGGCCCGATCAGGATCGGCCCCACCGGAAGCGCATCCGCCAGCACCTTGATCATCTGGTAGGCAACGTTGGCGGTATCGAGGCTCGGCATGATCAGGATGTTGGCCTCACCTTCCAGTTTGGAATGCGGCAGCACCAGTTTCCGCGCGGTCTTTGACAGCGCGGAATCGCCCTGCATCTCGCCGTCGGCCTCGATCTCGGGATGCCGCTCCTTCAGCAGCGCCGTGGCCTGGCGCATCTTGCGGGAGGACTCGGTATCGTAGCTGCCAAAATCCGAATGTGACACGAAGGCGACGCGCGGCTTCATGTTGAAGCGCTGGACGTGGATCGCGGCCAGTGCCGCCACTTCCGCAAGCTCTTCCGCGCTCGGATTCGGCCGCACCTGGGTGTCGGCGATGAAATGGGCACCCTTGCTGGTGATCATCATCGCCAGCGCGGCAAAGTCCTTGATCCCGGGCAGGAAACCGACGATCTCGCGGACATGGCGCAGATGGCTCATGTAGCGGCCCTCGACGCCACAGATCATGGCGTCGGCCTCGCCGCGGACCACCGCCAGTGCGGCGATCACGGTGTTGTTGGTGCGAACCACGGTGCGCGCAGCATCGGGCGTCACGCCATGCCGGCCCGCGACGCTGATATAGGTTTGCACGTAGGACCGGTAGCGCGGGTCGTCCTCGGGATTGACGAGGTCGAAATCCTGCCCGGCCTTGATCGAAAGCCCGAACCGCTTGATCCGGGCCTCGACCACCGACGGACGCCCGACCAGGATCGGCCGCGCCAGTTTTTCCTCGAGCACGACCTGGGTCGCGCGCAGCACGCGCTCGTCCTCGCCCTCGGCGTAGATCACCCGCACCGGCTGGGTCTTGGCCTTGGCGAACACCGGCTTCATGACAAGGCCGGAGCGGAACGCGAAGCGCTCCAGCAGCGTGCAATACTCGTCGAAATTCTTGATCGGCCGCGTCGCCACGCCGGACTCCATCGCCGCCTTGGCGACCGCCGGCGCAATCCGCAGAATCAGCCGCGGATCGAACGGACTTGGGATCAGCGAGCCCGGTCCAAAGCCCTGGGTCTCGCCGCTGTCAAAGCCGTGCGCTACCGCATCCGACGGCGGATCGCGCGCGAGCTGCGCGATGGCGTCCACCGCGGCGTGCTTCATTTCCTCGTTGATCGCGGTGGCGCCGACATCGAGCGCGCCGCGGAAGATGAACGGAAAGCACAGGACGTTGTTGACCTGGTTCGGGAAGTCGGACCGCCCGGTGCAGATCATGGCGTCGGGCCGGGCCTTGCGCGCCTCGTCCGGCATGATCTCCGGCGTCGGATTAGCCAGCGCCAGCACCAGCGGATGGTCGGCCATCGCCTTGACCATGTCGGGCTTCAGCACGCCGGGCGCGGAGACGCCGAGGAAAATATCGGCGCCGCCGATGACGTCGCCGAGCACGCGCGCGTTGGTCTTCTGCGCATAGACTGCCTTCCAGCGGTCCATCAGTGTGTTGCGGCCCTCATGCACGACGCCGTCGATGTCGCAGACCCAGATGTTCTTGCGCTGCGCGCCGAGCGAGACCAGCAGGTTGAGGCACGCAATCGCGGCGGCGCCTGCACCGGAGCAGACGATCTTGACGTCGGGCAGTTTCTTGCCGTTCAGCAGCAGCGCATTGGTGATGGCGGCGCCGACGATGATGGCGGTGCCATGCTGGTCGTCGTGGAACACCGGGATCTTCATGCGCTCCTTGAGCTGCGCCTCGATCTCGAAGCACTCCGGCCCCTTGATGTCCTCGAGATTGATGCCGCCGAAGGTCGGCTCCAGCGCCGCGACCACCTCGACCACGCGCTCGATGGTATCGGCGGCGATTTCGATGTCGAACACGTCGATCCCGGCAAACTTCTTGAACAGGACCGCCTTGCCCTCCATGACCGGCTTCGACGCCAGTGGGCCGATATTGCCGAGCCCGAGCACCGCGGTACCGTTGGAGACCACGGCGACCAGATTGGCGCGGGACGTCAGCGAAGCCGCTTCCGCGGGGTTATTGGCGATTTCGGTGCAGGCCGCCGCCACGCCCGGCGAATAGGCCAGCGCCAGGTCGCGCTGGTTGGCGAGCGGCTTGGTCGCCTGGATCTCGAGCTTACCCGGCCGCGGCAGCCGGTGATACGCCAGCGCCGCATCACGAAGATCATCAGAATAGGACGACATGCATTTCCCCCACGGGATTACCCGGCCCCGAATTTACCTTCGATGGCCGGTCTTCGTTCGGGCTATCTCGGCTCTAGCTTTGCGGCAGATTGAGACGGATGTGAAGCTCGCGCAACTGCTTCACTGCTACTTCCGACGGCGCGCCCATGAGTAAATCTTCGGCACGCTGGTTCATCGGGAATAGCGAGATTTCGCGCAGGTTGGTGGTGCCGCAGAGCAGCATCACGATGCGGTCGACACCGGCGGCCATGCCGCCATGCGGCGGGGCGCCGTACTGGAACGCACGATACATGCCGCCGAAGCGTTCGACGACGTCCTTTTCGCCGTAACCGGCGATCTCGAACGCCTTCACCATCGCCTCGGGCCGGTGGTTGCGGATACCGCCGGAGGCGATCTCGTAGCCGTTGCAGGTGATGTCGTACTGGAACGCCTTGATGGTCAGCGGGTCCTGCCCGTTGAGCGCATCGAGGCCGCCTTGCGGCATCGAGAACGGGTTGTGCGAGAAGTCGACCTTCTTGTCTTCCTCGTTGTACTCGTACATCGGGAAATCGACGATCCAGGCGAGCTCGAACCGCTCCTTGTCGATCAGGTTCAACTCCTCGCCGAGACGCGTACGTGCCAGGCCTGAGAATTTCCAGAACTTGTCGGGGTCGCCGGCAACGAAGAACGCCGCGTCGCCCTCTTTCAGGCCGAGCTGACCGCGAATGGCCGCAGTCCGTTCCGCGCCGATGTTGTTGGCGAGCGGGCCCGCGCCCTCGCCGCCCTCGCGCCACATGATGTAGCCCAATCCGGGCTGGCCCTCGCCCTGCGCCCACGAGTTCATGCGGTCGCAGAACGCGCGGCTGCCGCCGGTAGGTCCCGGGATCGCCCAGACCTGGTTCTTCGGGTCTTCCAGCATCCGCGCGAACACCTTGAAGCCGGAGCCGCGGAAGTGTTCGGAGACGTCCTGCATGATCAGCGGGTTGCGCAGGTCCGGCTTGTCGCTGCCGTATTTCTTCAAGGCTTCGGCAAACGGAATCCGAGGCCAGACCTTGGTGACCGGCTTGCCCTTGGCGAACTCCTCGAACACGCCCGTGATGACCGGCTCGACGGCCGCAAACACGTCGTTCTGCTCGACGAAGCTCATTTCGAGGTCGAGCTGGTAGAACTCGCCCGGCAGACGGTCGGCGCGCGGGTCCTCGTCGCGGAAACACGGCGCGATCTGGAAGTAGCGGTCGAAGCCCGACATCATCAGGAGCTGCTTGTATTGCTGCGGCGCCTGCGGCAGCGCGTAGAACTTGCCGGGATGAATTCTGGACGGCACCAGAAAGTCCCTCGCCCCTTCGGGCGAGGACGCCGTCAGGATCGGGGTCTGGAATTCGAAAAAGCCCTGCTCCTTCATCCGCTTGCGCATGGAGTCGACGATGGCGCCGCGGGTCATGATGTTCTGGTGCAGCCGCTCGCGACGGAGGTCGAGGAAACGGAACTTAAGCCTTATGTCCTCAGGATATTCCTGTTCGCCCGCCACCGGCAGCGGCAGTTCGGCGGCCGGACCCAGCACCTCGACCGCGCTGACATAGATCTCGATCTTTCCGGTCGGCAGTTCGGCATTGACGGTGCCCTCGGGACGATGGCGCACCTTGCCGTCGATCCGCACCACCCACTCCGAGCGGAACTTCTCGACGTCCGCAAAGGCCGGCGAATCCTTGTCGGCCACGCATTGGGTGATGCCGTAATGGTCGCGCAGGTCGATGAACAGCACGCCGCCGTGGTCGCGGATGACGTGGCACCAGCCTGAAAGACGGACGGTTTGGCCGATGTCGCTGTCGCGGAGCGCGCCGCATGTATGTGACCGGTAGCGATGCATGGAATTCCCAAAAATCGGATGTCGGAGGACAGGAATCGGGGGCCAAAGCCCGCGCGAAGTGCGGCAGGGTTTACCCGAGCCCGCGCGGGGCGGCAACCAAGGCCGGGGCTGTTTTGGGCGCAAAAACGGCCATTTCGCGGATAGTAAGCCCGAACCGTTTGCCAATTCCGGCACGGCGCCTATCTTTGGCTCATGACCGTCCATTTCCCGTTCCAGAACACCTATTCGGCGCTGCCTGCGAACTTTTTCGCCCGCGTGGCGCCGACCCCTGTGGCCGCCCCGCGGCTGATCAAGCTGAACCGGCCGCTGGCGCTGCAGCTCGGGCTCGATCCCGACCTGCTGGAGAGCCCGGAAGGCGCCGAAATCCTCGCCGGCAAGCGCCTGCCCGACGGTGCCGACCCGATCGCGATGGCCTATGCCGGCCACCAGTTCGGTCATTTCGTGCCCCAGCTCGGCGATGGCCGCGCCATCCTGCTCGGCGAAGTGATCGACGCCGACGGCATCCGGCGCGACATCCAGCTCAAGGGAAGCGGCCCGACGCCGTTTTCGCGCCGGGGCGACGGCCGGGCGGCCCTGGGCCCGGTGCTCCGGGAATACATCGTCAGCGAGGCGATGTTCGCGCTCGGTATTCCGACCACGCGATCGCTCGCGGCCGTGATTACCGGCGAGCGGGTCCAGCGCGAGACCATGCTGCCCGGCGCGGTGCTGACCCGGGTGGCGGCAAGCCATATCCGCGTCGGCACCTTCCAGTTCTTTGCCGCCCGCGGCGACACCGATGGCGTGCGGCAGCTCGCCGACCATGTGATCGCCAGGCACTATCCCGAGATCGCCAATGCCGAGCGCCCCTATCACGCTTTGCTCGCGGGCGTCGTCGCACGGCAGGCCGAACTGGTGGCGCGCTGGCTGCTGGTCGGTTTCATTCATGGCGTCATGAACACCGACAACTCCTCGATCTCGGGCGAGACCATCGATTATGGCCCGTGCGCATTCATGGACGCCTACAATCCCGCCACCGTGTTCTCCTCGATCGACGAACAGGGCCGCTACGCCTATGCCAACCAACCGCGCATCGCGCTGTGGAATTTGACGCGGCTGGCGGAATGCCTGTTGCCGCTGTTCACCGAGGACAAGGACCAGGCCATCGAACAGGCGCAGGCGATCCTCGGCGAATTCCCGGAAAAATTCACGACCGCCTATCAGGCCGGGCTGCGCCAGAAGGTCGGGTTGTTCACGGCGCGCGACGGTGACGAGGCACTGGTGCAGGACCTGCTCGACGCGATGGCGAAGAACGAGGCCGACTTCACGCTGACCTTCCGCGGCCTCGGCGATGTCGCGCTCGATGCCGGCAATGACAGCGTGCGGCGGCTGTTCGCCGATCCCGCAGCCTTCGACGAATGGGCGGCGCGCTGGCGCTTGCGCATCGCCGACGAGCCGCAGACGCCAGCCGAACGGCAATCCTTGATGCGCTCGGTCAATCCGGCCTTCATCCCGCGCAACCACCGCGTCGAAGCCGTGATCCAGGCCGCGATGAACAACGACGATTTCGCGCCGTTCGAGCAACTGATCGCGGTGCTGGCGAAGCCTTATGAGGATCAGCCTGATTTTGCCGAGTACGCCGATCCACCGCAGCCGGAACAACGCGTGTTGCAGACGTTCTGCGGGACGTGAGACGTCATGAGTTCCACACGGTAACTGTCATCCCCGCGTATGCGGGGATCCAGTACGCCGTGGCCTATCGGTTCGATCACTGCTGTCTCTGGAATACTGGATCACCCGCCTTCGCGGGTGATGACAGCTAGTGGCCTGTTAGGTCGCTCCCGTTAACCTCACTCCTTAAGCGCCCGTCCACCATTGCCCGCGCGGTTCCCGCCTTAACCACATCGCTTAACAACCCCTCAACACCCTCCCGACAAATCTAACGATCGGTTGGGGGAGAATTGCCGTGGACGCGTTTGCATTTGAATTCATGGGACTGGCGATGATCGCGCTGTGCCTCGTCGTGCTGGCCCTGCCGTCGGGCCGGCGCCCGTCGCGCAACATCCGCTACGAATAGGTTCCATCAGGCTAGAGCCGTTCCCGTTCCGATAGAATCGGAACGGGAACGGCTCTAGATTTTGATTTGACGCGTTTTCTTGACGCGAACCGGTTTCCACTTCGCTGGAAAACGCTCTGACCTGATCGCGGACGGATAAGACTGCGCCCGAACGCCGGCGCCAGGCAGAAAGCCGTGCCAAGCCCGAAATAAGCGGAAAATGCAGGCCTCAAATTTCCCCAAGACCCTTGACATATCAGCGCTTTCGGCAGAACGCCTAAGTCGAGCGCATTGGATTGTTCATGGATCTGATTACCACCACTGCCGACCTCGCGGTCGCTTGCACCCGACTGGCCCAGCATAAGGTCATCACCGTCGACACCGAGTTCCTGCGGGAGACGACCTACTACCCCCTGCTCTGCGTCGTGCAGATGGCGAGCGCGGACGAAGCCGTCGTGGTCGACACGCTGGCGGCGGACATCGACCTCAAGCCGTTCTTCGAGCTGATGGGCAACGAAGCGGTGCTGAAGGTGTTTCATGCCGCCCGCCAGGACATCGAGATCGTCTGGCACCAGTCCGGTACCATCCCGCACCCGATCTTCGATACGCAAGTGGCCGCGATGGTGCTGGGTTATGGCGACAGCATCGCCTACGACCAGCTGGTCGAACGCATCACCGGCCACCGGCCGGACAAGACCCATCGCTTCACGGACTGGTCGCGCCGGCCGCTGACCGACGATCAGATGCACTACGCGATCTCCGACGTTACCCATCTGCGCGACGTGTTCGCGGCGCTGGATGCCGACCTCAAGAAGCGCGGCCGCAGCGACTGGGTCAGCGAGGAGATGGAAGTCCTCACGTCGCCGAAAACCTATGATTTCCATCCCGAACGGGCCTGGGAACGGCTGAAGACGCGCGTGCGCAAGCCGAAAGAACTCGCGGTGCTGATGGAAGTCGCGGCCTGGCGCGAACAGGAAGCGCAAAGCCGCGACGTGCCGCGCTCACGGGTGCTGAAGGACGACGCGGTCGGCGACATCGCCACCCACGCGCCGACCAGCCTCGAGCGCCTCGCCAGCCTGCGTTCGCTGCCGAAGGGCTTTGATCGTTCCAAATGGGGCAGCGATATCGTCGCTGCCGTGCAGCGCGGGCTGGCCCGCGATCCGCACACGCTGCCGAAGATCGAAAAGCCGCGCGGCAATTCGAACGGGGCGGCGACCGTCGAACTCTTGAAGGTGCTGCTGCGGATGACGTCGGAGCGCCACGCCGTCGCCAGCAAGGTGATCGCCACCGTCGACGACCTCGACCAGATCGCCGCCGACGACAACGCCGATGTCGCCGCCCTGCACGGCTGGCGCCGCGAATTATTCGGCGAAGCCGCGATCGCGCTGAAACACGGCCGGCTGGCGCTGGCGATGGAAAAAGGCCGCGTCGTCAAGGTCGATCGGGGCGAATAGCGCCTACGCTAGCACGGCCTGATGGTTCGAGACGCGCGGCGTTGCCGCGCTCCTCACCATGAGGGTCAAAGATTCTCATCCTCGGCAAACTCAGACCTCATCCTGAGGAGCATCGCGAAGCGATGCGTCTCGAAGGATGAAGCCACCAAAGCGCCGGCTCATCACCACTTCAGCTCCAGCCCGACCGTGCCTTGGTGCGACTGCATCGCGGCGCGGAATTTTCCGTCGTAGTTGACGTAGACGCGGGCGGTGTTGGTCAGGCTCAGCGAGGCCGAGGCGCCGGCGTCCGCGCCGTAGCGGCTTTCGCCGATGCCCTGGAACGTGACGCTCTGGGTGCCGAGGCTGACGGTGACGTCGGAGAAATTCTGCACGAGGTTGTCGACGAACTTGCCGTAGGCCGACACGTCGAAAATCTTCTGGTCCAGGATCCAGTAGTGCCCGACCTCGGCGCCGACCAGCACGCGCATGCGGTCGACGGTCGCGGCCGTCGCCGTCACCGGATCGAGGCCGCCGAATTCCTGCAGCGACCCGGTTCTGGCGTGGACGTATTCCAACGCGCCCTTCGGCACGATGCGGTATTGGTCCTTCGACCAGTAATAGCTGATCTCGCTCAGCACGCCGTCGAGCCGCGCGTTGTAGCCCGCGGTCGCAGAGCCGAGACCGGTGTCGCGGCGCGAATTGATGTTGCCAAAGCCGTGCACTGCCGCGGTCGCCCAGGTCCACGGGCCAGAATCGACGGAAGCGGTAAAGCCGAGCTGGGTCAGGTCGATCGTCGCCGATTGCAGCGCCAGCGGCACGTCGATCGAGGTGCGGCTCTGGTCGACGGAGAAGCCTACATTGAAGCCGGGCACGACGCGCGCGCCGATCCCGGCCACGCCGCCCCAGGTCTTGCGGTTGTCACCGGCAAACAGGCCGAGCGGGCCGTTATTGGCCGAAATGCCGTAGCCTTCGAACCAGGTCCGGTAGCGCGGCGTGTCCGCGGCTTCCGAGGCGCCGCCGCCGCCCGGGTTGGTTCGCAGCATGCGGCTAAAACCGTTGGTCGACTGGTTGTTGAGCCGCTCCAGGAAATTGCTGCCGAGGTTGGTCACCGTCGCCCCCGATGCCACGGTCTCATCGACCATCAGCGGCGTCGGGGTCGGCGCCGGAGGTGCAGGAGGCACGACCGGCGGAGGGGCTACCGCCGCGGCATGGGCCGGAAATGCGGCAACGAATCCAAGCATCGGACCAAGCGCGAGGCAAAACAAAACCGTCCGAGCCAGGCGCAAGCCGTTGCGGGTTTTGCCTGCTCGCGAAGGCCGCGATAAGCCGTGCATGAAGCGAAATTCCCGGAAAAATCCGCCCGCTCGAAAATACGAAAAAACCGGTCAGCAGGCTCCCGATTTGCCCTCGTTTGGTCTGCAGCGTCAATCGGTTGGGAGGGAGTCGGCAGGTTGAATAAGCCGCATTGTGCTTCGCCGGCCACAGGCTGTGGCGGGAGCTATTTTGCGGCCGGCGAGATCAGCGTGCCCGATGCGGTACTGTCGGTGACCTTGCAGATATCGCCATCGAGACGAACCTTTCCCTCGGCGAGCAGCCGCAGCGCCTCCGGATAGATGCGGTGCTCGACGCCGAGAATGCGTTGCGACAGCGTCTCCGCGGTGTCGTCGTCGGCCACTCCCACCGCACCCTGCATCACGATCGGCCCGGCATCGGTCTCGGGGATCACGAAATGCACGGTCGCGCCGGAGATCTTGACGCCGGTCTTGAGCGCCTGACCATGGGGATCGAGCCCGGGAAAGGACGGCAGCAGCGACGGGTGGATGTTGAGCATCTTCCCGTACCAGCGCTGGACGAATTCGGCGGTGAACAGCCGCATGAAACCGCCAAGACAAATCAGCTCGACCTTGTGCGCATCGAGCTTGTCCTGCAGCACGGCTTCAAAACCAGCGCGATCCCGCCCGAACGGCTTGCTCTCGATCACCTCAGTCGGGATGCCGCTCGCTCGGGCTTTTTCCAGCCCGCCGGCATTGGCCCGGTTGGAAATCACGGCGACGATCTCGGCCGGGAAATCCGCAGCCTTGGCCGCGTCGATCAAGGCGACCATGTTGGAGCCGCGGCCGGAAATCAGAATGGCGACGCGGCGCTTCATGATGTCACTGCGAAAGGTCGAGATGACCGTTATAGACCACGCGGTGCTCACCCTCAGCCGGGATCACTTCGCCGAGCAGAGCCACGGTCTCGCCGGCTTGCGTGAAAATCTCGGTGACCGCTTCGATGGCGTCCGGCTTGACGATGGCGATCATGCCGATGCCGCAGTTGAAGGTGCGCAGCAATTCGAGTTCGGCGATGCCGCCCTGGGCCGCCAGCCACTTGAACACCGGCAAGACCGGCAGCCGCGCCAGATCGATGCCTACGCCGAGATGTTTCGGCAGCACGCGCGGAATGTTGTCGGTGAAGCCGCCGCCGGTGATGTGGGCGAGCCCCTTGACCGCACCGGTCTCGCGGATCGCGCGCAGGCATGATTTCACGTAGAGGCGGGTCGGCGCCAGCAGCGCGCCACCCAGCGTCATGACCGGCGAGAACGGCGCCGGCGCATCGAAGCCGAGACCGGAGATTTCCACGATCTTGCGTACCAGCGAGAAGCCGTTGGAATGAATGCCCGACGAGGCGAGGCCAATCACCGCATCGCCCGCGGCGATATCCGATGCCGGCAACAGCGTGCCGCGTTCGGCGGCGCCGACCGCAAAGCCGCCGAGATCGTAATCGCCGTCCTTGTAGAGCCCGGGCATTTCCGCGGTCTCGCCGCCGATCAGGGCGCAGCCGGATTCGCGACAGCCTTCGGCAATGCCAGCCACGATCGACGCCGTCGCTTCCGGATCGAGCTTGCCGCAGGCAAAATAGTCGAGGAAGAACAGCGGCTCGGCGCCCTGCACCACCAGGTCGTTGACCGACATCGCGACCAGGTCGACGCCGATGCCGCCATGCAGGCCGGTCTCGATGGCGATCTTGACCTTGGTGCCCACGCCATCGGTCGCGGCCACCAGGATCGGGTCCTTGAAGCCGGCGGCCTTGAGGTCGAACAGCCCGCCAAAGCCGCCGATTTCGGCGTCCGCGCCGGCACGCGCGGTGGCGCGCACCATCGGCTTGATCAGATCGACCAGGCGGTTGCCGGCATCGATATCGACGCCCGAATCCGCGTAAGTGAGGCCATTTTTGCGGTCGTTCATGCCCAAATTCCAGTAAGATGACGGCTGGTTACGAGGAATTCCGCGTTCCTGCAATGGCTCGCAAGCCCTGCCCGCATATACTATGTAGATAACAGCCGGACGGCCCCGCCAAGGGCCGGACCGGACAGTCCGGGAGCCGGGAAGCGACCGAGTTGAGTATTCCGAATATCATCACGCTGGGACGTATCATCCTGGTGCCAATCATCGTCTGGGCGATCGTCTCCAGTCAGATGGAAATTGCGTTCGCGATCTTTGTCATCGCCGGCGTCAGCGATGCCGTCGACGGCTTCCTCGCCAAGCGGTTCAACATGGCGAGCGAGCTCGGCGCCCTGCTCGATCCCCTGGCCGACAAGGCGCTCCTCGTATCGATCTTTGTCGCGCTCGGAATCTGGGGCGCGGTGCCGCGCTGGATCGTGATCCTGGTGGTGTCGCGCGACATCATGATCGTCACCGCCGTGATCGTGTCGTGGCTGTTCGACAAGCCGGTGCCGATGAAGCCCTCGATGGTGTCGAAGCTCAACACGGTGGCACAGGTAGCGTTCGCAGCATTGGTGCTGGCCTCGCTCGGCTTCAACTTCAAGCCGGCGCCGTACGACTGGATCCTGATGGGCTTCGTGACGGTCTTTACTTTGGTTTCGGTCTCGCTCTATCTCGTCGAGTGGGTACGGCACATGAGCACGATCGAAGCGAGATAGACGCGCTTTCTTAACGCGAACCAGTGCCCACTTCGTTCGAAAAACGCTATAGGTAGGCTTCCCGGAGACTTGCGTGGCAGTTCGCGTTCAACCCCGTCAGCTTGCTTTTGCTTTGCCGCATGCAGAGAGCCTGACCCGCGACAATTTTCTGGAAGGGCCGGCCAATGAGGCGGGCCTCGCGCTGATCGACAGCTGGCCGGACTGGCCGAACCGCGTCATGCTGCTGGTCGGACCTGAAGGTTCCGGCAAAAGCCATCTCGCCGCGATCTGGGCCGAAGAGGCCGGCGCACGCTCGACCTCGGCGCATGCGCTCAACGCCGCCGCTGTTCCCGGTGCGCTCGCCACCGGCGCGCTGGTGGTGGAAGATTTGCGGCCACAGGATTTCGACGAACGCGCGATGTTCCATCTGTTGAATCTCGCGCGCGAGGACGAGGTTTCGGTGCTGATCACCGCGCGCCTTCCGCCCATTGCGTTTGAGGTCGAACTGCGCGATCTCCGCTCCCGGCTGCGCGCGATTCCGATGGTGTCGCTGCTGCCGCCCGACGATCTCCTGTTTCGCGGCCTGATCGTCAAGTTCTGCGCCGACCGCCAGATGAGCATCGACGAGACCGTCGTGAGCTATCTGACCACGCGGCTGGAGCGGTCCTATGCCGCGGTCCGCCAGGCCATCGACCTCCTGGATACCGAAGCGCTGCGGCTGGGCCGGCCGGTAACCCGGGCGCTGGCTGCCGAATTATTGCGCAATGCCTGATCCGGCGGCGGCTACCGCCTTGACGGCGGAAGCTGGCGGAACATCAATGTCATTGAAACGTCATTCGCGTATCACATGGTTCGCGCTGACCCCGCGCTAAAGCCTTTTGCGCCCTCGGCTGAGATGGATCGAAGCTTCATGGAATCGGCACAAGTTATTGAAATAAAAGAAAAAGAGGCCAGCGCCGAGGCTCCTCCTGCGATCGCGACCAGCCCCGAGCGATTCATTAACCGCGAACTGTCCTGGCTGCATTTCAACCGCCGGGTGCTCGAGGAAGCCGTCAATCCAGGCCACCCCGTGCTGGAGCGGGTCCGGTTCCTGTCGATTTCCGCCAATAACCTTGATGAGTTCTTCATGGTTCGCGTCGCCGGCATCAAGGCGCAGGTCCGCGAAGGCATCGCCGAACGCAGCCCCGACGGGCTCACGCCGTCCGAACAGCTCGTCGCCATCAACAAGACCGTTTCCGAACTCGCCTCCGATCAGCAGGCGATCTGGAGCAACCTGCGCCCCACACTGTCCGAGCATGGCATCGTGCTCGTTGACGGCCACGACGTCACCAAGACGGAACGGAGCTGGATCGAGGATCACTTTCTCCGCAACATCTTCCCGCTGCTGACGCCGCTGGCGATCGATCCGGCGCACCCCTTCCCGTTCATCCCGAGCCTCGGCTTCACCATTGCGCTGCATCTGGCGCGGGTCTCTGACGGCAAGCCGATGAACGCGCTGATCCGCATGCCCGGCAAGATCGATCGCTTCATCCGCATGCCCGCGGGCAAGGACGGCGCGGTGCGGCTGATCACGCTGGAACAGGCTACCGGCCTGTTCATCGGCCGCCTGTTCCCCGGCTACACCGTCAAGGGCCAGGGCGCGTTCCGTGTCATCCGCGATTCCGAACTGGAAATCGAGGAAGAGGCCGAGGATCTGGTCCGCCTGTTCGAGACCGCGCTGAAGCGCCGCCGCCGCGGATCGGTGATCCGGCTCGAGATCGAGGCCAAGATGCCGGAAGAGCTGCGCGCCTTCGTGCAGCGCGCGCTGTCCACCGCCGACGACGAGATCTTCCTGGTCGACGGCGTGCTGGCGATGAACGAGCTGTCGCAATTGACCCGCATCGACCGCCCGGATCTCGAATTCGTGCCCTACGTGCCGCGCCACCCCGAACGCGTCCGCGATCATGGCGGCGACATCTTTGCAGCAATCCGGCAGAAGGACCTGATCGTCCATCACCCCTACGAATCCTTCGACGTCGTCGTCCAGTTCCTGCAGCAGGCCGCGCGCGACCCCGATGTCGTCGCCATCAAGCAGACGCTGTACCGCACGTCCAACAATTCGCCGATCGTGCGCGCGCTGGCGGAGGCCGCCGAGGCCGGCAAGTCGGTGACCGCGCTGATCGAGCTCAAGGCCCGCTTCGACGAGGAAGCCAATATCCGCTGGGCGCGCGACCTCGAACGCGCCGGCGTGCAGGTGGTGTACGGCTTCATCGAACTGAAGACCCACGCCAAGCTGTCGATGGTGGTGCGCCGCGAGGGCGGCAATCTCGCCACCTATGTCCACACCGGCACCGGCAACTATCACCCGGTGACGGCGCGCATCTATACCGATCTGTCCTACTTCACCTCAGACCCCACGATCGGCCGCGATGCGGCGCGGGTGTTCAACTACATCACCGGCTACGCCGAACCGAGCGACATCGAGAAGATGGCGGTGTCGCCGCTGACGCTGCGCAAGCGGATCATCGAGCACATCAAGGGCGAGACCAATCACGCCAAGCACGGCAAGCCCGCCGCGATCTGGATGAAGATGAACTCGCTGGTCGACCCCGATGTCATCGACGCGCTGTACGAGGCCTCGCAGGGTGGCGTGTCGATCGAACTGGTGGTGCGCGGCATCTGCTGCCTGCGGCCGGGCATTGCCGGACTGTCCGACAACATCCGGGTCAAATCGATCATCGGCCGCTTTCTCGAACACGGCCGAATCTACTGCTTTGGTATGGGTCAGGGCCTGCCGAGCACCAAAGCGGCTGTGTATATCTCGTCGGCCGACATGATGCCGCGCAACCTCGACCGCCGCGTCGAAATCCTCTGTCCGCTGCAAAATCCCACGGTGCATCAGCAGGTTCTCGAACAGATCATGGTCGCTAACCTGAAGGATACCGAGCAGAGCTGGCAATTGTTGCCCGATGGGTCTTCAACGCGTATGAAGGCCGCGAAAGGCGAAGAGCCGTTCAATCTGCACAATTACTTCATGACCAATCCGAGTCTGTCAGGCCGTGGAAAGTCTCTCAAGGAATCTTCGCCGCGCCGCCTCACCCGTCGGAACGAGCGTCAGCAATCGACATAACGGAGCGCGGCTGTGAAGCGGCCGCGCAAACGCACCTCCAGCGTCGCTGTCATCGACATCGGTTCGAACTCGGTTCGTCTCGTTGTCTATGAGCGGATGGCGCGCAGCCTTGTCACGATCTTCAACGAGAAGGCGCTGTGCGGGCTCGGCCGCGAGGTCCAGAGCACCGGCCTGCTGGCGGCAGACGCCGTCGCCAAGGCGCTGACGGCGCTGCGGCGATTTCGGGCGCTGTGCCGGATACAGCAGGTCGGCCGCGTCTACGCGATCGCCACCGCGGCTTGCCGCGACGCCGAGAACGGTGCCGACTTCATCGCCAAGGCCGAACGGATCTGCGGCGCGAAGATCGAGATTCTGTCCGGCCCGCGCGAAGCCAAGCTGTCCGCGCTCGGCGTCATCTCCGGCATTCACAATCCCGACGGCATCGTCGGCGACCTCGGCGGCGGCTCGCTGGAGCTGATCGACGTCCGCGGCAACCGCGTCCGCAGCGGCGTGACCTTGCCGCTCGGAAGCCTCGCGCTGCAGGATCTCGCCGACAAATCACTCAAGCGCGCCGAGCGCATCGTCAGGACTGAGCTCACCGACGTGGCGCAGCTCAAAGCCGGTCGCGGACGCACCTTCTATGCGGTCGGCGGCACCTGGCGCGCGCTGGCGCGTATCCACATCCTCCAGAGCGGCTATCCGCTGCGGGTGATGCACGGCTATTCGATTTCCGCAGCGGAAGCGCTGGATTTCGCGCGGCGCCTGCGCCGGCTCGCGGCGGCCAACATGCTGGCCAACATCGAAATCATCGCCGACGCCAGACGGCCGCTTTTGACCTATGCGGCGCTGGTGCTGGAATACATCATCCGCGTCGCCAAGCCGAAGACGATCGTGTTCTCGACCTTCGGCGTACGCGAGGGCCTGCTCTACGAGATGCTGCCGCAGCAGGAGCGCGACAAGGACGGATTCATCTGCGCCGCGCAGACCCTGAACGGATTGTTGTCGCGGTCCGCGCGCCATGCCGAGGAACTGGTCGGCTGGACCGACCGGCTGGTCCGGGTGGTGAAGCTGCGCGAGACCGAGGAAGACCGCCGGCTGCGCCATGCCGCCTGCTTGCTGTCGGATGTCGGCTGGCGGGTGCATCCCGACCACCGCGGCGAGGAAACGCTGAGCCTGATCACCAACGGCAATTTCGGCTCGATCAGCCACCAGGGCCGCGCCTTCGTCGCGCTATCGGTGTTCTATCGTTACGCCGGCCTGAGCGAGGAAAACGAGCCGCCGGCGCAGATCCGTGAACTGCTGCCGCCGGCGATGGTCGAACGCGCCCGGGTTCTCGGCGCCGCGTTCCGCGTCGCGCATCTGATCTCCGCCGCACGCACCGGCGTGCTGCCGGCGACGCATTTCCGCACCCGCGGCCGCAAGCTGATGCTGGTGTTCGAACACCGAATGGTCGATCTCGTCGCCGATCGCGTCGGCAGCCGCTTCAAGCAACTGGCGCGGCTGGTCGGGCGATCCGGATCGATCGTACGAAAGTAAGACTGAGCGAAGCACCATCGAAGTAGCGGCGCCTCAGACGCTGGGTCTGGCCAGTCCGCCTTCCAGTTCGGCCTTCGCGATATCAAAACCGCGCTGGCGACCCTCCGCAAAACTTTGGGCAACGGTTCGCGCAACGATCTCGGCATCGTCGGCCGAGAGTCCCTTGAGCGGTGCCAATGCGCATACGACCTTGCGTGCGCGCAAGAGGTCCATCTCTGTGACGAAGGGCGGTTTGAACGGCATTCGGCACCTCGGCCACCGCAGAAGGCGTCGATGCTAACATGGCCTGCAGCGCTCAGGTATGCGATCCAGTCGCCGAAGGCGGCATTTGGGCCGGGCTGATTGCATTGCTCGCTTGCACCTGCCGCCCTCGCATTGGACGGTATCTCAACCGGTTTGCGAATACGCCGGCCAGTAGTCCTGGATTTTTCCGCCGCGCACCGTGATCAAGTCGCCGAATTGCAGCAATAGGCCTTCCGTGATGGCCGGCCGCAGGAATACGTGGTCATCCACCTGCAACCCTACCGCAGAAGAGCCGTTGAGGTTTTCCTGATTGGCACTGTGACCGAGCGGTTTGTTGAACCGGAGGCCTTTAGGCGACGCGTATTCGGCAAGCCAGTAGCCTCCGTAAATGTAAAAGGTCTCGCGCTGGTTGACGTCCCACCACGAGAAGATCTTCGAATTGCCATCGAGCGCCGGGATCATCACGGGTCCGGTAGCTTTGAGCACCGGAGTGGCGATGAATGCAGCGGGCACGTGGCTGGCGAGTGTTTCCAGATCGTAGTGCGTGGGCTTGAGCAACGCGGTCCCGACCGAGACCTCGGTACTGATTTTTTCGGCTTCGTGCAGCTTGTAACTCGGACTGCCACCGGTGTTGAGCGTGAGGCCATCGTGCCAGAGCTTGGGATATTGGCTGCGCGTGTAGTCGACGAAGCCTCGATAGATCGCCATAACCTTGGTAAACAGCTCCTCGGCCGTCCCCAAAATATGAGGCACGCCCAAGCCGACATGTCCGTCATAGCCCATAAAGCCGGCAAACTCGAGTTGCTGCGGGTTGGCGCTGATGATGTCGAGCATCTGGCCCAGGGTCGCATTGCTGTCGACCCCGCCGCGATGCAGCCCGACATCGATCTCGATGTTGGCGCGCAGCCGGGTGCCGAGACTCTGGGCCAGCTGCAGGTATTGCTGCAGGCGCGCGGGCGTATCGATTAGCCATTGCAGTTGACGAGATGGGTCGAACGGGCCCCTCAGCTGCCGGTAGAAAAGCGACGCGGAGTGAACCGGCAGCGGTTTGCCCATCAGGATGTCGAAGTCGGGAAACACTTCAGCGTCGATATTGAGGAAGGGCTGATGAAAGGACATCAGCCGCCTGGCGCCGGAACGCTCGGCGACGTAGCGAATCAGCGAGCGGTTCGGCAGCGATTTCTCGACGATGCGGTAGTGCTTGGCGCCGCGGTGCAGCGTTTGTGTGACGAGGTCGAGGTTGCGGTCCATGCGGTCGAGATCGATGACCATGCAGGGCCGCATCGGGCCATTTTTCTTGAGCTCCTCGTTCAACGACCTGAAGTATTCGTCATACGGCGCGCCATCGTCGGTCGGGCGCAAGGCAAAGGCTCCCGCGCTGCCTAGCCCGAGCGTCCCAAGCGTGCCGAGAAGGAAGTTACGTCGTAACATGCGGCGCTCCGGTGTTTCGGGCTAACTTTACTGTACCGTCCAGACGGTATAGTAAATACGCGTCGGAAAGACAAGGGCGATCGCAAGCTCACGAACTGGCGGGTCAAATGCGCGAATCGAAGGCAACGAACAGCAGGCGGGGACGTCCCAGTGCCCGCGACAAAATTCTGGACGCCACGCTTGAGTTGATTGGAGATATCGGGGTGCCTGCCGTCACACTCGATGGCGTCGCGGCCCGGGCGGGTGTCAGCAAGGGTGGCTTGCTCTACCATTTTCGGTTCAAGGAACAACTCCTCGCCGCCGCCAACGAGCATCTTGTGCATCGACGCATGGCAGCGCGGGAGACCGAGGCAACACGTCTGCCCAAGGGCAGAGGCCGCCAGCTCAAGGCCTATGTCCTGGCGTCGGCAAATAACAGCCATGGAGACGACCAGATCAGCACGAAGCTGCTGGTGGCGGGGTCCATGACGGCAGAGGCTGCCGAGCCAATTCGTCGCTACTTCAAAGAGCGTTTCCCGCCCTTTGCCGATGACGTCGGCTTCGAGCGCGCCGCCCTGGTGCACGCCGCCACAGAGGGTCTGTGGTTCATGGACGTACTTGGCCTATCGCCGTTCTCGGCCAAACAACGGGCGCAACTTGTCAAAACGATTTTGTCCATTGCCGACGGCGCAACGCTGACGGCCGTCGATCCCAAATGATTGGCCGACAGCGGAACGAAAGCCGCTGCGACGACCGACAGCAACCGAGCCGGCGCGCCACGAAGGCGGCAAAGCTTCGACCACGCCCTAACTACCGGTTTCGCTCTAACCGCTACGCCGCAGTGGCGGATTGCGCGGCGTGCTTTTGCAGCGCGCGCTTGCGCCAGATCGCGCCGACGGCCAGCACCACGATGACGCCGAGCACGGCGCAAACCAGTTCGCCGCCGTTGCCGTGATTGGCAAAATGGGGTGCTGCGCCAAGCGACGCCAGCATCGAATCGAGCTTGGCGCCGAACGGACCCGCGAACAGCGCATCGAGTTTCGGATGAATGGCCGGGTCGGTGGCAATGACATCGCCGGCGATCCAGCCGAGCAGCGCGGCGCCGGCCCAGACCAGGATCGGCAGCCGCGACAGCAGCGCCATGATCAGGGCCGCGCCGGCGACGATCAGGGGAACGCTGATCGCAAGGCCCAGCACCAATAGCGGCACGCTGCCATTGGCGGCAGCCGCCACCGCGATCACGTTGTCGAGGCTCATGACGATATCGGCGACGACGACGATCTGCACCGCCGCCCACAGATGGGAAGCGGATTCGACGCCCTCCTCGTCTTCCTGCTCGGGCACCAGCAGCTTCGCTGCGATGACGACCAGCGCCAATCCGCCGACCAGCTTGAGGTACGGCAGTTCCATCAGGGTCGCGACGATGCCGGTGAAGATGATGCGCAGGATCACCGCGGCGCCGGCGCCGAGGATCATGCCCCACAGCCGATGCCGCGGCTCAAGCCCGCGGCAGGCCAGCGCGATCACCAGCGCGTTGTCGCCGGACAGCAGCACGTTGATCCAGATAATCTTGCCGACCGCGACCCAGAACGCCGGCTGGGTCATTTCAGTTTGAAACTGGGTGACGAACGCTCCGATGTTCGCCGGATCGAAGATCTGCCACAGCCAGTTCACGGCGCACCCTTCTTCGGCCTCGCGGGCCGCTTTGTTTGCGGCCTTGCGGCCATCTTCAGTTGGGCCTCGCGGCCGGTTTGGGCGGCGATTGCGCGCCGCCCATGATGTTTAGCCGACGATTTCGTTGCCGGAGAAAAACTGCGCGATTTCGATCGCGGCGGTCTCGGTCGCATCCGAACCATGCACCGAGTTTTCGCCGATCGACTTGGCGTGAACCTTGCGGATGGTGCCGTCGGCCGCCTTCGACGGATCGGTGGCGCCCATCACGTCGCGGTACTTGAGCACGGCGCCCTCGCCCTGCAGCACCTGAACCACGACCGGACCCGAGGTCATGAAGTCGACCAGCTCGCCGAAGAACGGACGCGCCTTGTGCACGGCATAGAAGGTTTCGGCCTGTTCGCGGGTCATGCGAATCCGCTTCTGGGCCACAATCCGCAAGCCCGCCTTCTCGATGATCGCATTGACCGCGCCGGTCAGATTACGCTCGGTCGCGTCGGGCTTGATAATCGAGAAAGTACGTTCAATCGCCATGTTTTCGTCCTTGCAAAACGCCGGGTGGGAGTTGCGGGGCTTATATCGGCGCCACCCCACGACGGCAAGCGACCCGATGACGCGTTAACCCATGGGTATTGCCTCGGGTTTTGCCATGTTTTCATGACGCGAACCGCGGCCCCCAAACCCCGCCACCCCAAAGCGCCAAGCGGCGGCAAATTACAACAATTTCACTTAGGTGAACCCTCTCTGAAGCCGCCGTCCCGGCATCGTTCAGCTTCGCCGGCCTAGGATCATCCACGATCGGACGCCTCCTTCAGCCCTTGTTCAACCCTTGGGCTGGCCAGAGGCGCCACGGGAGGCGATTTCACCGATGGCGCCTGGCAGCGCCGAAACCCTGAGGAGACGATCATGTTTCGCAAACTCGCGCTTGTTGCAGTAGCCGCGGCTTCGCTGGGCGTAGCCGCGTTGGCGCCGACCTCCGCCTCGGCCTGGGGTGGATGGCACGGCGGTGGCGGTTGGCACGGTGGTGGCTGGCATGGTGGCGGTTGGCACCGCGGCTGGGGCTGGGGCGGACCCCGCTTCTACGTCGGTGGCCCGGCCTATTACGGCGGCTACGGCTATGGCGGCGGCTGCTATGTGCGCCAGTTGGTCGGAACCCCCTGGGGCCCGCGCTGGAGGCTGGTGAACCGCTGCTACTGATCTGATTTGAGCTCCCCTGACTGAACGCCCCGGCCATCGCGCCGGGGCTTTTTTTGGTTTCGACGGAACCAATCGTTCGGAGGCCGCCCGGCCATCGGCACGCGAATGCATATGGCCATGCAACACGGAAACAAATTGGTCATCTGCGACTTGACCCAGCGAAAGATCATTGATCCCAGCGAAAAAAGGCGGGGTGGAACACGCAAGAGACCAATCATGAATGCTCAAAACAGTAGCGATTACGAATCAATCGACCACAAGACATCCCGCTCGATCTGCGATGCCGTCGGCGAACGGCTGCAGCAGCGCCTGCGCCCGGAAGCCGAGCTTCCGCAGCCGTTACGGCAGCTTCTCGATCAACTGAGCCGACGCGACGGCGAGCTGCATTAAGCGTCGTTCAGAGGGTCGATTTCACCGATAAATGGGTTGCGTTTAGCGGCGGCAGCGGTGACAAGGCCGCATGCTTTCAATCACTGATATTTCCATCCGGATCGCCGGACGGCTCCTGATCGACGACAGTTCGGCGCAGATCGTGCCGGGCGCGCGCGTCGGCTTTGTCGGCCGCAACGGCGTCGGCAAATCGACGCTATTTCACGCGATTCGCGGCGACCTGCCGCTCGAATCCGGAAGCATCTCGCTGCCGCCCCGCTGGCGTATCGGCAGCCTCGCGCAGGAAGCCCCCGACGGCCCGGAAAGCCTCGTCAACGTGGTGCTGAAGGCCGATCTGGAACGCGACGCGCTGCTGCAGGAGGCGGAAACCGCCCACGATCCGCACCGGATCGCCGAAATCCAGACCCGGCTGGTCGACATCGACGCCCACTCCGCGCCGGCGCGCGCCGCCGCGATCCTGAGCGGGCTCGGATTTTCGACCGCAGATCAGGCGCGGCCCTGTTCGGAGTTCTCCGGCGGCTGGCGCATGCGCGTGGCGCTTGCAGCTACGCTGTTCTCGGCGCCGGATCTGTTGCTGCTCGACGAGCCCACCAACTATCTCGACCTCGAAGGCACGCTCTGGCTGGAAGATCATCTGGCGAATTATCCGCGCACGGTCATCGTCATCAGCCATGACCGCGACCTGCTCGACACCTCCGTCGACCAGATCCTGCATCTCGATCGCGGCAAGCTGACGCTCTACAAGGGCACCTATTCCTCGTTCGAGGAACAGCGCGCCACCCGCGAGATGCTGGATGCCAAGCACGCCAAGCGCCAGGCCGACGAGCGCAAGCGGCTGCAGGCTTTCGTCGACCGCTTCAAGGCCAAGGCCTCCAAGGCCCGTCAGGCCCAGTCGCGCGTCAAGATGCTGGAACGGATGAAGCCGGTCACCGCGCTGGTGACGCAGGACGTGCGCGAGATTTCATTCCCAGTGCCGGAAAAAATGCTGTCGCCGCCGATCATCGCGGTCGATGAGGTCTCGGTCGGCTACGATCCGAAGAAGCCGGTGCTCAACCGCGTTACCTTGCGCATCGACACCGACGACCGCATCGCCTTGCTCGGCTCGAACGGCAACGGCAAGTCGACGCTGGTCAAGCTTCTGGCGGGCAAGCTGCCGCCGTTCTCCGGCCGGGTCACGCGCGCAGAAAAACTGTCGGTAGGCTATTTCGCGCAGCACCAGGTCGATGAGCTCAACCTGGACGGCTCGCCCTACGATCACGTCCGCAAGCTGATGCCCGACACGCCCGAGAGCAAGGTGCGCGCACGGGTCGGCGCGATCGGCTTCTCCGGCAAGGCCGGCGACACCTTGGTCAAGAGCTTGTCCGGTGGCGAGAAAGCGCGGCTGCTGCTCGGCCTTGCCACCTTCGCCGCCCCCAACATGATCATCCTCGACGAGCCGACCAACCATCTCGATATCGACAGCCGCGCGGCGCTGGCCGAAGCGATCAACGATTATCCTGGCGCCGTCATCATGGTCTCGCATGACCGCTATCTGATCGAAGCCTGCGCCGATCAATTGTGGGTCGTCGCCGATCAGAAGGTGACGACCTATGACGGCGACCTCGACGACTACCGGCGCATGGTGCTGTCGGCGCGCGGCATGCGCACCAATTCACGCGATCGCGGCAACGAGCGGGAAAATGGCCGGGAGACCTTGAAGCCCGAACGCGGAAAGAGTGAAAAGCGGACTCCGCTGAAGCAGAAGATCGCCGAGGCCGAGGCCGAGATCGAACGCATCAACGGCATCATCGCCAAGATCGACACCGCGCTGGCGCTGCCGGATCTGTTCAGCCGCGATCCCAAGCAGGCCGCCCAGCTCAGCAAGGCCCGCGCCGGCGCCGCAAGCGCGTTGCAGCGCGCCGAAGAGGTCTGGCTCGAGGCGAGTTCGCAATTCGACCAGGCGGCGGGATAACGCGCCTTCAGGCTTCGCGTGAAGACTTACGTCGCGGCGGGCTTCTTCTTTGCCTTCGGCTTGGCGACCTTGGGCTGCGGCGCCGGCTCGGCGCCGCGTTCGATCGACGTCAGGCGTCCGGCGGTAAAGGTGTAGATGCCGGCGCGCTGGCCGCGCGAATAGTTGACGACAGCGACGCGATCGCCGCGCGCATTGTTGGAAAGATTGACGTTGTCGGGCGCGCCGATGCCGCGGACCACGTCGCATTCGGTGTGCCCGAGCGCCACTGTTCCCCTCGACGACGGCGGCGGGCTACCTGCAGCACCATCAGCCAGCGCGTTGGCGTCTTGCCCGGGGGCCGCCATTCCCGGACACGCACCGTCGGCACTGACGAGTTCGTCCGGCGTGACCGCCCTGTCCGGCGACAACGGCGGCGTCTCGATCGAAACGTTGCGGATGAACACGCGGCCGGAACGCGAGAACCAGTCGGCATCCTTGCTCAGCCAATCGGGCGTGCCCGAGCAGCCCACCAGGACCGGCCCGAGCAACATCAACGTCAGCAGTGGTTTTCGACCGATGGTTCCGTGTCGCACGCTAGACCCTGGCTCCCGCCCTACTCTAACCCCGTACTGTAACTATTTGTCCCAACACCACTTTGCGGCATGACCATGGCTGCACGCAAGGTCCGGGGCAGAAACCGCAAATTATCATTAATTGCCTTATATCGCTATTGCCGCCGCTGCCAACGGCCGCGGTCGTCGGTCTGCCAGTAAGTTACCTCAAATCCGCGGGCCTTGCAGTCGGTCCAGGCACCGCGGGCCGCACCGAGCGCCTCGGTGTCGTCGCCGTTGAAAACCAGCACCAGCCGCTCGTAGCTGTCGGCGTCGGCCGGCAGCGTCGCATTGTCGATCAGGAACCTGACATTGGCGCGGTTCGGATTGCCCTCCTCGACCGAGAGGATGACGGGATGATCTGAAGCATCGCCAGCGCGCCAGGTGGCATGTGGCAGGAAGGAATCGTCGCTGTAGGTCCACAAATGAGCGTCGAGCGCCTCGGTGCGCTCCGGCGAGGTCGATTGCACCACCACACGCCAACCGCGCTCCAGCGATTTTTCCAGCAGCGGCGGCAACACGCTTTCCAGCGACATGTTCTGCAGATGGTAGAACAGGACTTCCGTCATCCGACCTCGGTCATATCTTCACGCGATTGCGCGAACTGCTTTTCGAGCGACTTCTAAGAGCTATTTCTTGGCTTCGTAATATTCCGAAACCAGCCGATCCAGCAGGCGAACGCCGTAGCCCGAACCCCAACTGTGATTAATTTCGGTTTTCGGCGCCCCCATCGCGGTGCCGGCAATGTCGAGATGCGCCCACGGCGTGTTGTCGACGAACCGCTGCAGGAATTGGGCTGCGGTGATCGAACCGCCATTGCGCACGCCGGCGTTCTTCACGTCGGCGAATTGCGAGTCGATCATCTTGTCGTAATCGGGACCGAGCGGCATGCGCCAGACGCGTTCGTCGGTATCGAGGCCGATCTTGGTCAGCCGTTCCGCCAGCTCGTCGTTGTTGGAAAACAGCCCGGCATGCTGGGTGCCGAGCGCGACCATGATGGCGCCGGTGAGGGTCGCGAGATCGATCATGAATTTGGGTTTGAACTTCTTCGCCACGTACCAGAGCACGTCGGCCAGCACCAGGCGGCCCTCGGCGTCGGTGTTGATGATCTCGATCGTCTGGCCGGACATCGAAGTGACGATGTCGCCCGGACGCTGGGCGTTGCCGTCGGGCATGTTCTCGACCAGGCCGATGGCGCCGACCGCGTTGACCTTGGCTTTACGCGCCGCCAGCGCGTGCATCAGCCCGACCACGCAGGCCGCCCCGCCCATGTCGCCCTTCATGTCCTCCATGCTGGCGGCGCCCTTGATGGAAATGCCGCCGGTGTCGAAGCAGACGCCCTTGCCGACGAAAGCAACGGGCTGATCGCCCTTCTTGCCGCCGTTCCAGCGCATGATCACCATACGGCCGGGCTGCGTGGAGCCCTGGGCCACGCCGAGCAATGCACCCATGCCGAGTTTCGTCATCGCCTTGACGTCGAGCACCTCGATATCGACGCCCAACTTCTTGAGCTGGCTGGCGCGGCGCGCGAATTCGACCGGATAAAGCACGTTCGGCGGCTCGTTGACGAGTTCGCGCGCCATGATCACGCCGTCGACGACATGCGCCGCCGGCGCAAACGCCTTGCGTGCCGCGGCGACGTCACCGACCGCAATCGAAACGTCGGCGCGCAAGGCTTCGTTCTCGTCTTTCTTCTTTGTCTTGTAGCGATCGAATTTATAGGCGCGCAGCCTCATGCCCGAGGCGATGGCGGCCGCGGCATCGGCACCCATCGCGCCGTCAGGCAGTTCGGCGATGACGGTGACGGTCTCGCTGGCAGCATTGAGCTTGCCGGCCGTGACGCCGCCGAACTTGAGGTAATCCTTCTCCTTGATCTCTGCCGGCTTGCCGGCACCGACGACGATCAGGCGGTCAGCCTTGATTCCCTCTGGCGCCGGAATATCAAGCGTCGATCCGCTCTTGCCCTTGAATCGGCTCGCCGCCGACGCGCGTTTGATGGAGTTGGCCGCCGTTCCCAGCGCCTTCTGCGTTGCCGCCCCGAATTTAAGCGCGTCGTCGCAAAACACCACGAGAACACCGCGCGGTGCTGTGGAAAACGGAACGAAGCCGACCTTGACGGCGTCGGACATAGGCAATCCTCCAGAAGGGCTGTGTGCAGAGCAGGAATCGCCCGGGCGCGGCCCGGGATATTTTTGGTTTTTATATCGGCCACGGCCTCAAAATCGCATCAAGACCGCCGGTTTCCAGCACTATGGCCTGTGAGGCGGTACACTGCCAAGCGCCGGCGTGGCCGGAAGGTCACATCCGGCGAATTATTAACCATATCCTAAGGGTGCCACGGCCCGGCCATTTTGTTGACGGATCAAAGGGATGGTAGTGAGAAACTAGAGGACTTGACGGCGGGCGGCGCGACCAAAGGGGACCCTCTAATAAGGGTTGGTCGAAAGCCGCTCTATGGGCGCGCAAACGGTGGGACCGTACGGTAGCGATGGGGTCGATCGACAAGTACATTTTCCGCACGACGCTTGCGTCGTTTGCGCTGGTCCTGGTCAGCCTCACCGGCGTGATCTGGATTACGCAGGCGTTGCGCGGCATCGACCTGATGACGAGCCAGGGCCAGACCATCATTACCTTTCTCGGCATCACCAGCCTGGTGATTCCCGCGCTGGTGCTGATCATCGCGCCGATCGCGCTGATGATCGCGATCTCGCACACGCTAAACAAGCTCGCGACCGATTCCGAAATCATCGTGATGAATGCCGCCGGCTTCTCGCCGTTCCGGCTGTTCCGTCCGTTCTTCTACGCTACCTGCGTAGTGGCTCTGGTCGTGGCTTTTATCGGCGCCTACCTCGCCCCCGACGGCATGCGCCGAATCAAGCAATGGGATGCCGAAATCACCGCCGACATCCTGACCAACATCCTGCAGCCCGGACGCTTCGCCCAGCTCGACCAGAACCTGACGATTCGCATCCGCGAACGTGTGCCCGGCGGCGTGCTCTCCGGCATCTTCGTCGACGACCGCAGAGATCCCAAGGAGCGCGTCACCATCATCGCCGACCACGGCACCGTGCTGAAGAACGAGAGCGGCTCCTATCTGGTGCTGGAAGACGGCAATCTCGAACGTTTCGAGGCCGGAAAACGCGATCCCGCGCTGGTGGCGTTCGGCCGCTATGCCTTCGACATGTCGAAATTCTCCAATCAAGGCCGCGACGTCACGCTCGGAATTCGCGAACGCTATCTCTGGGAGCTGTTTTCGCCTCCGGACAACGATCCCGTCTTCAAGCAATTGAGCGGGCAGTTCAACGCCGAGCTGCATGACCGGTTGCTCTCGCCGGTCTATCCCTTTGCATTCGCTATCCTGACCTTTGCGTTTCTGGGCACGCCGCGCACCACGCGCCAGAGTCGCAATTTTTCGATCGGCGGATCGATTTTCGCGGTGTTCGGCCTGCGCATGGCGGGATTCGCCTGTTCGGTCATGACGGTGAAGACGCCTGCCGCCGCCCTGTTCCAGTATTCGATGCTGATCGCCGCCATCGCCGTCGGGCTGTGGATGATCATCGGCGGCATCGTGGTGGAACCGCCGGCGGCGCTGATCGAGGCCATCAACAGATCGAACGCGCGCATCGCGCGGTTGTTCGGACGGCCGG
This sequence comes from Afipia sp. GAS231, assembly GCF_900103365.1. Classification (NCBI taxonomy): domain Bacteria; kingdom Pseudomonadati; phylum Pseudomonadota; class Alphaproteobacteria; order Hyphomicrobiales; family Nitrobacteraceae; genus Afipia; species Afipia sp. GAS231. The sequence continues at coordinate 7,108,431 of NZ_LT629703.1, read as the reverse complement.
TCGCCGCATGAGCATGATGACCAATACGCTTGGGCGCTATTTCGCCGGCCGCTTCCTGGTCTCGGCGGTGGGCGTGTTCGCGAGCATTTTCGTATTGCTTGTGCTGGTCGACTACATCGAGATGGTCCGCAAGACTTCAGGGCTGGTGTCGGCTTCCGCAGTCACGGTGGCGGAGACGTCGCTGTTCCGGGTGCCGCAACTGCTCGAAAAGCTGATGCCGTTCTGCGTTCTGGTCGGCGCCATGACCTGCTATCTGGCGCTGTCGCGACGGCTCGAACTGGTGGTCGCGCGCGCCGCCGGCGTTTCGGCCTGGCAGTTCATTGCGCCGGCGCTCGGCAGCGCGATCCTGCTCGGGATCATCGCGACCACCGCCTATAATCCGATGTCGGCGAACCTGCGCGAACTCTCCAAGCGGATGGAGGCCGAACTGTTCGGCTCGGCGCCGGGCGGCGGCATCCAGGATGCCGCGGGCTTCTGGCTCAACCAGATCAACAGCGACGGCCAGTCGATCATCAATGCCGCCCGTAGCGAACAGCAGGGCGTCCGGCTGACCGGTCTGACCGTGTTCCGGTTCGATACCGACCTCCAGTTCAAGGAGCGAATCGAAGCCCGCGAAGCCTCCCTCGAGGAAGGCCGCTGGGCGTTCAAATCGGTACGCAGATTCTCCCTCGACAAGCCGCCGATTGACCAGGACACCTACTATCTTACCACTGCTCTGACACCGGCCCAGGTCCGCAACAGCTTCTCGACCCCCGAGACCGTGTCCTTTTGGCAACTACCGACCTACATCCGTTCGTCCGAGAGCTCGGGCTTCGCGACCGCGGGGTACCGTCTGCAGTACCATAAGCTCATCGCACAGCCGTTTTTGCTGGCTGCAATGGTCATGTTGGCGGCTTCCGTCAGCTTGCGCTTCTTCCGGATGGGCGGCGTGCAAAAGATGGTTTTGAGTGGCGTGGGTGCAGGCTTTCTGCTCTACGTTTTGTCGAAAGTTACCGAGGATTTGAGCAAGGCTGAGTTGATGCATCCGATCGCTGCGGCGTGGTTGCCCGTCTGTGTGGGTGGCCTCACCGGCTTTTTGGCCTTGCTGTACCAGGAGGACGGGTAGTGGCCGTTGTCGCCGCCCTCCAGTTGAGGTCGCCCGCGTTCGGGCGGCGCACCTTGCTGCGCCGCAAACGAACCCGCGTGGCTGCCGTCAGCGCCCCCGTGATCGCCCTGCTCGCTGGTCTGGTTTTCGCCGGAGCGATCGAGCTTGCCCTGACGGTGCCGGCTCAAGCGCAGTCCTTTACCTACAATCCGCGGCCGCCCAAGCCGCCGCCACGGCCTGCCAAGAACGACGGGCAGATGCTCGTGCAGGCGACCGAGGTGGACTACGACTACAATAACCAGCGCGTGTCGGCGGTCGGCAACGTGCAGATGTTCTACAACGGCACCAGCATCGAGGCCGACAAGGTCATCTACGACCAGAAGACCAAGCGCCTGCACGCCGAGGGCAACATTCGCCTGACCGACGCCGAGGGCAAGGTCACCTACGCCAACATCATGGATCTCAGCGACGACTACCGTGACGGTTTCGTCGACTCGCTGCGCGTCGACACCGCCGACGCGACGCGGATGGCGGCGACCCGCGCCGACCGTTCCAGCGGCAATTACACCGTGTTCGAAAACGGCGTCTATACCGCCTGCGCGCCCTGCAAGGACGATCCGAAGAAACCGCCATTGTGGCAGGTCAAGGGTGCACGCATCATCCACGACCAGACCGACAAGATGCTGTACTTCGAAAACGCGCAGCTCGAGTTCTTCGGCGTGCCGATGGCCTATCTGCCGTATTTCTCGACGCCCGATCCGACCGTGAAGCGCAAGACCGGCTTCCTGATGCCCGGTTTCAGCACCGTTACGGCCTACGGCGTCGGTATCGAAACTCCGTTCTACTGGGCAATCGCGCCGGACTATGACGCGACCTTCAGCCCGCGCATCACCTCCAGGCAAGGCGTGCTGTTCCAGGGCGAGTTCCGCCAGCGCCTGATCGACGGCGCCTACCAGATCCGCGCCTATGGCATCGACCAGCTCAACCCGTCGGCCTATGCCGGTCTGCCCGGTGACCGCCAGTTCCGTGGCGGCATCGATACCAAGGGTCAGTTCGCACTGAACGACAAATGGACCTGGGGCTGGGAAGGCGTGGCGCTTTCCGACTACGCCTTCATGACCGACTACCGGCTGGCGCAGTATCGCGATCCACTGCAATCGTTCCTCACTCTGCCGACCGAAGCGATCTCGCAGCTTTATCTGACCGGCGTCGGCAGTCGCAGCTTCTTCGACGCCCGCACGATCTACTATTTGAGCTACTCCGGTAACCAGAGCTACGTCCCGGTCGTTCATCCCGTGGTCGACTACAGCAACGTGCTCAACAGCCCGATCTTCGGCGGCGAATTCAGCTACAAGACCAATTTCACCAGCCTGACGCGCTCGACCGCGGCGTTCGATCCGATCACGACGCTGGCCAACACCAATGGTCTGTGCCTGACGGCGTCGGCCGATCCGATGGCCCGGATACCCTCGCAATGCCTGCTGCGCGGCATGCCCGGCACCTACACGCGGTTCACGGCTGAAGCACAGTGGCGGCGGTCGTTCACCGATTCCGCGGGCGAAATCTGGACGCCGTTTGCGATCCTGCGCGCCGACGCCATCAACGCCTCGATCTCCAACCAGCCCGGCGTCTCGAACTTCCTGCCCGTAGGCGATACCAACGCGCTGCGCCTGATGCCGACCGTCGGCCTCGAATATCGCTATCCCTTCATCAACGTTCAGCCGTGGGGCTCCACCACGATCGAACCGATCGCGCAGATCATCATCCGTCCCAATGAAACCTACGCCGGCAAGCTCCCCAACGAAGACGCGCAGAGCATGGTGTTCGACGCCAGCAACCTGTTCTCGGTCGACAAGTTCTCGGGCTATGACCGTGTCGAAGGCGGCGGCCGCGCCAATGTCGGCGTGCAGGCGACCACGCAGTTCGATCGCGGCGGCAGCATCAACGTGTTGTTCGGACAGTCCTACCAGTTGTTCGGCTTGAACTCGTTTGCGGTCGCGGATGCGACCAATACCGGTGTCGACTCCGGGCTGCAGAACGCGCGATCCGACTACGTCGCCCGCGTCAATTACTCGCCGAACCGGACTTATACGTTCAGCGTGCGCACGCGTATGGATGAAGGCACGCTCAACATCAACCGCTTCGAGGCCGAGGGCCGCGCGGCGTTCGACCGTTGGTCGGTCGGCCTGATGTACGGCAATTATGCCGCGCAACCGGAACTCGGATACTTGACCCGGCGCGAGGGCCTGCTCGGCTCAGCGTCGGTCAAGGTGGCGGCGAACTGGGTGGTGTCAGGCTCGGCGCGCTGGGACCTTGAGGCCAACAAGATCAACCAGTACATCGTCGGCGCCGGCTACGTGGACGACTGCTTCGTGTTGGCCGCCAACTACGTGACGTCCTACAACTATTCCACCGGCGTTACCGCCCCTGTGCTCTCTCACGCGTTCATGTTCCAGATTGGCCTGCGAACCATTGCGACATCGACTTCAACGGCCGCCGGCGGCGGAGTTCAATAGCGCGTGGCCGGGACCGTGCGGGAGAAACCCCGTCGCATCGCTGGAATCAAACTGGTTGATACGGCTGACATGACCATGACGACCTCAAAGCCCTCCCATCATCGCCTGTGGTCGCTGATCGCCGGTTGCGCGATCGTGCTCGGGCTCCTGACATCGGGCGCCTCGCCGCTCGCAGCCCAGACCGTCGCCGTGATGGTCAACGGCGAACCCATCACCAACTACGATATCGACCAGCGCACCAAGCTGAATTTCCTGACGACCCACCAGCAGTCGCAGCGACAGGACGTGATCAACGAACTGATCAATGAGAAGGTCAAGATCAAGGAAGCCAAGAAGTTCGGCGTTGACCCCTCTTCGAGCGACGTCGATGAGCTCTTTACGGGAATGGCTTCGCGGATGCGGATTTCGGGCGACCAACTGTCGAAAACGCTGGAGGCCCAGGGCATCCGGCCCGAGACCCTGAAGGCCCGCCTCAAGGCCGAAATGGTTTGGACCAGCCTGGTGCGCGGCCGCTACAAGGAAAGCCTGCAGGTCGGCGAGAAGGACGTCGCCGCCGTGGCCCAGGAAGGTGGCGAGGCGGTCCAGACCGAGGCGTTCGAATACAAGATGCAGCCGATCGTCCTGATCGTGCCGCGCGGTTCGGCGCCAACGGCGATCGAATTGCGAAAGAAGGAAGCGGAGAACCTGCGCGAACGCGTCACGACCTGCGAACAGGCCAATGCCTACTTCAAGTCGATGCAGAATGCCGCAATCCGCGACTCCGTCACCAAAACCTCCGCTGACCTTCCGGTTCCGCTTCGCGAACTACTCGACAAGACACCGATCGGCCATCTGACCCCGCCCGAGGTTACCAAGCAGGGCGTGGAGATGGTGGCGCTGTGCGACAGGAAGGCGACCAAGATCGATTCGCCGAAGAAGCGCGAAATCCGCGACAAGATGTACCAGCAGAAATACGAGAAGAAGTCGAAGGACTATCTCGACGAAGTCCGCAGGGCCGCGATGATCGAATACCGCTGATGCCAAAGCCTCTTGCGCTGACATCAGGCGAGCCCGCGGGCATCGGCCCCGATATCGCCCTCGAAGCCTGGCTGCGGCGCCGCGAACTGGACCTCCCGCCATTCTACCTGCTCGGCGATCGCGGCTTCTTCGCCGAGCGCGCAAAGATCCTCGGACTGAAGGTCGAACTCGCCGATGTCGGCCCTGAGGACGCGCGCGTAACCTTTGCCAACGCGCTCCCGGTGGTCGCCACCGGCGAAAGCGCGACGGCGGGGCCCGGGCTGCCGGACACGACCAGCGCCAACGCCGCGCTCGCCTCTATCAGGCACGCGGTCGACCATGTCCGGGCCGGACAAGCGAGCGCGGTCGTGACCAACCCGATCGCCAAGAGCGTGCTCTACCGCGCCGGCTTCCGTCATCCCGGCCACACCGAATTCCTCGCCGAGCTTGCGGCCAACGGCGGCGCTGCCCCGCAGCCGGTGATGATGCTGTGGTCGCCGACGCTCGCCGTCATCCCGGTAACGATCCATGTCTCGCTGCGCGACGCGCTCGCCGATCTCACGACCGAGTTGATCGTGTCGACCGCGCGCATTGCGGTAGCAGACCTCAAGGCGCGCTTTGGCTTGGCTTCGCCGCGGCTGGCCGTCTCCGGCCTCAACCCGCATGCCGGCGAAGACGGCTCGCTCGGCACCGAGGACATCACCATCGTTACGCCGGCGATCGAGATCCTGCGCCGCGACGGCATCGACGCGCGGGGACCGCTGCCGGCGGACACCATGTTCCACGCCGCCGCGCGAAAAACCTATGACTGCGCGATCTGCATGTACCACGATCAGGCACTGATCCCGATCAAGACGATTGCGTTCGAGGACGCCGTCAACGTCACGCTGGGGTTGCCGTTCATCCGCACCTCGCCGGACCATGGCACGGCGTTCGACATTGCCGGCACCGGCAAGGCCAACCCGTCGAGCCTCGTCGCGGCGCTGCGGCTCGCCGCGCGCATGGCCACCACCGGATCGGCATGAGCGCGATCGACGATCTGCCGCCGCTGCGCGACGTCATCCGCGAACACTCCCTTTCGGCGCGCAAGTCGCTGGGCCAGAACTTCCTGCTCGACCTCAACCTCACGGCACGGATCGCGCGCGCCGCCGGTCCGCTGGAAGGCGCCACCGTGATCGAGATCGGCCCCGGTCCCGGCGGGCTGACGCGGGCGCTGCTGGCGCTCGGGGCCAAACGCGTCATCGCGGTCGAGCGCGACGAGCGGGCGCTGGCGCCGCTCGACTATATCGCCAAACGCTATCCCGGCCGGCTCGAGATCGTGCACGCCGACGCGCAGCATTTCGATCCGCGTCCGATGCTCGGCGGCGAGCGGGCCAAGATCGTCGCCAACCTGCCCTACAATATCGCCACCGCTTTGCTGGTGGACTGGCTCTCGATCGATCCGTGGCCGCCCTGGTATGACATCATGGTGCTGATGTTCCAGCGCGAGGTCGCCGAGCGGATCGTCGCCCACGAAAACGACGAGGCCTATGGCCGGCTCGCGGTGCTCGCCAACTGGCGCGCGGAAACCAAGATCCTGTTCGACATTTCGCCTGCCGCCTTCGTGCCGCAGCCCAAGGTCACCTCCTCGGTGGTGCGGCTGGTGCCGCGCGCGGTACCAGAGCCGTGCGACCGCCGCGCGCTCGAGCAGGTGGCGGCTGCGGCCTTCGGCCAGCGCCGGAAAATGCTGCGGCAGAGCCTCAAATCGCTTTCGGTCGATCCGGCACTGCTGGCGGCCGCCGCAGGGGTCGAAGCCACCCGCCGCGCCGAGACGATCGCGGTCTCCGGCTTTGTTGCCATGGCCCGCGAATTGACCAATATACGCAAGACAAAACCGCAACCTTCCTGAACATCCGCCTTCCAAAAAGCCATCCCCAAGGAGAAATGCCATGGCGCTGATGCGTCGCCAGTCGCTGGTCAAATTCGACGCGCCTTTGTGCGAAACCATTGTCGACACGCCGAAACCGCAAGGACGCGAAGTTCTCGTCCGCATCGAGCGCTGCGGCCTCTGTCACTCCGACCTGCACATCCAGGACGGCTATGCTGATCTGGGTGGCGGCAAGAAGCTCGATACCACGCGCGGCATGACGCTGCCGTTCACGCTCGGTCACGAGATCGCCGGTGTCGTTGAGGAAGTCGGCCCCGACGCCCCGAAGGACCTGATCGGAAAGAAGCAGGCCGTGTTTCCCTGGATCGGCTGCGGCCAGTGCCGCGACTGCGCCAGCGGCGACGAAAACCTTTGCGTCAAGCAGCGCTTCCTCGGCGTCTCCATCGACGGTGGCTTCGCCAGCCACGTGCTGGTGCCGGACGCCAAATATCTGCTCGACTACGATCCGCTGCCGGTCAACCAGGCGGCGACCCTGATGTGCTCCGGCGTCACCGCCTATGGCGCGCTGAAGCGGCTGGTCGATCGTCCGCGGCAGCGCAATCTGCTACTGATCGGCCTCGGCGGCGTCGGCATGATGGGGCTTTCGTTCGCGCAGGCGATGTTCAAGCAGAAGATCGCGGTGGCGGATCTCAGTCCCGCCGCGCGCGAGTCCGCGCTCGCGAACGGTGCGGCCGTGGCCTACGATCCCAGCGAGCCCGATGTCGTCAAGCGGATGATCAAGGAGACCGAAGGCGGCTTTGACGAGATCGTCGACTTTGCCGGCAACGAGAAATCGATGGCCTTTGCGGTGTCGGTGGTGGCGCGCGGCGGCAAGATCGTGGTCTCCGGCCTGATGGGCGGCAATTTCAGCCTGCCGATGGTGCAATGGGTCTACAAGCGCATGACCATCGAGGGCTTCATGGTCGGAACGCTCGAAGAGGCCAAGGAGTTGATGTCGCTGGCACGCGCCGGTAAGATCAAACCGACGCCGATGAAGGAAGAGCCGATGGCCGACGTCCAGAAATGGATCGAAGAGCTGCGGGCCGGCAAAGTAGTTGGACGTATCGTGTTGAAGAACTGACGCGGAGCCCTCCGAACACGACATTCTCGAAAATTTCGAGAAAGGAAAAGCTTCAAAAGAATAGAGCACCCGGCTTCGGCACGACCGGAGCCGGGAAAGCTCAACGCTTCGCGATTGACAGAGGGAGACGCTGATGGCTTCCGGAACTGTTTCGAAGCTTGTCGCTGGCGCGGCACTGGTGCTCGCCCTGCTGACCGCGCCCGCGCTGGCGCAGAAGCGCTACGGCCCCGGCGTTACCGATACCGAAATCAAGATCGGCACCACGACGCCCTATAGCGGCCCCGCCTCCGCCTATGCGGCAGGTGCAATCTCCGCCACCGCCTATTTCGAAATGATCAACGAACAAGGCGGCGTCAACGGCCGCAAGATCAATTACATCAGCCTCGACGACGCCTACAGCCCGCCCAAGACGGTGGAGCAAATCCGCAGGCTGATCGAAAGCGACGAAGTATCGTTCCTCGTCAATCCCGTCGGCACCGCGACCAACATGGCGGTGTACAAATACATCAACCAGAAGGGCGTGCCGCATCTCTTCATCGGCACCGGCGCCACCGTCTTCAACGATCCCGAGCATTTTCCGTGGACGATGAGCTGGACGCCGCATTATGCGTCCGAAGGCGAGATCTACGCCCACTACATTCTGTCGAACATGCCCAATGCGAAGATCGGCATCCTGTCGCAGAACGACGATCTCGGCCGCGACTACCTGTTGGGATTCAAGCGCGGGCTCGGCGACAAGGCGTCGACGATGATCGTGTCGTCGCAGACCTACAATACCAGCGACCCTACCGTCGATTCCCAGGTGGTCACGCTGAAGGCTTCCGGCGCGGACGTCTTCTTCATCGTCTCGGTGCCGAAATTCTCCGCCCAAGCCATACGCAAGGCCTATGATATTGACTGGCATCCGCAGGAATTCGTTTCCAGCGTCGGCTCCTCGATCGCGGGCGCGATCAAGCCGGCCGGCTTCGAGGCGGCCAAGGGCATCATCTCGGCGGCCTATCAGAAAGACCCGGCCGATCCGCAATGGGCCAACGATCCCGCGATGAAGGCCTGGAACGTGTGGATGGACAAGTACAATCCGCGCATCAACAAGAGCGACTACTACGCGCCCTATGGCTACAATATCGGTTTCGCGGTGGTCGCACTGCTCAAGCAGTGCGGCGACAATCTGACGCGCGAGAACATCATGAAGCAGGCGTCCCATCTCGACATGGAACTGCCATTGCTGCTGCCGGGCATTCGGCTCAAGACCACGCCGACCGACCTGCGGCCGATCAAGCAGATGCGGCTGGTCCGATTCAACGGCGAGCGCTACGTGCTGTTCAGCGACGTGCTCGAGAGCAACTAGCGTGCTCGGAAGCGACTAGGTCGCAGCCCGAACGCCCTGCCGGCGCTTTTCGGACCGGCCGGGTGCTGATAGTCTGCCGCCATCGCATGACGAGGATGCATCAGGGATGCGCGGAGCTCTCGGCGGTAAGATCTTCGGGTTTTGGGCGCCGGCGCTGTTGTTGTCGCTGGCGCTCGCCTCACCCGCTGCGGCCGAAAAGCGCGTCGCGTTGGTCATCGGCAATTCCGCCTATCAAAACGTGACCCGGCTGGACAATCCCCGCAGCGACGCTGTGCTGATGGCCGAAACACTGGCAGGCCTCGGCTTCACCCTGATCGGCGGCCGTGCCCAGCTCGATCTCGACAAGCCGGCCATGGATACCGCCGTGCAGAATTTCGGCCGGCAGGTTCAGGGCGCCGACGTCGCGCTGTTCTATTATGCCGGCCACGGCGTTCAGGTCTCCGGCTCCAATTATCTCGTGCCGGTCAGTGCCAATCCGACGCGCGAGGCGGATGTCGATTTTCAGATGGTCGACGTCAACCTCGTGCTGCGCCAGATGCAGGGTTCGGGCACCCGGCTCAACATGGTTATCCTTGACGCCTGCCGGAACAATCCGTTCGGCGCGCGCGGATTGCGCGCCTCCGACGGCGGCCTTGCCCAGATGCGCGCGCCGGAAGGCACGCTGATCTCCTACGCAACGCAGCCCGGCAATGTGGCGCAGGACGGCAGCGACGGCCACAGCCCCTACACCAAGGCGCTGGCATCGACGATCAGGCAGGCCGGGCTCGATATCTTCCAGACCTTCAATCAGGTCGGCCTCGCGGTGAAGCGCGAGACCGGCGGCTCGCAGCAGCCGTGGGTGTCCTCCTCGCCGATCGACGGCACCTTCTATTTCGTGGCGCCGGCAGCCGCGCCCGCATCGCCGCAGGTCGCGGTCACGCCGCCGCCCGAACCGAACCTCGCCTCCTCGTTGCGTCCGGATCCGGACCGGATTTCGATCAGGGATACCGTGCTGTTACGCGAATTGAGCGACCGGCTTTACGAGCACAATTTCGATCCGGAACCGCTCGACAGCAAGAACGGCATGCGGCTTGCGATCAGCAAGTTTCAGGAGAAAAGCAGCATGACGCCGACCGGTGAAGCGACCGAAGGCGTGCTGACGCGGCTGCGAAAACTGGATGATCTGAAACCGTGGGCGTCGATCGTCTACAACCCCGACGGCGACAAGTGGGGAATGTCGTGGAATCACACGTCGCGTCGGGCCGCAGTCGATGATGCGCAAAACAGTTGTGGCGCCAGCAAATGTCCGAAAGAATTGAGCTTCTACGGCAAGCGGTGCGGCGCTTTCGCGATTTCCGGCAAATCCTGGTCGCTGGTCCAGCGCGAAACCGTCGACCGCGCCAGGGAGGCCGCGCTTGACGAGTGCGGCAAGACTGGCAAATCTTGCCGCGTGATTGGTGCGGTCTGTGCCGACGGGTCCGGCCGCTAGATTTTTTTCAAGAAATTGGAAGCACCATGCAAAATACCGCTCAACGTTCGATCAGGATTAGCCTGCTCTCTTTGTTGATTTCAGTCGCGTTCGGAACCGGCTTTGCCTGCGCGCAATCCGGCAGCACGGGCGGCAGCATCGGCAACGACGAAAAATCGCTGTCCGGCTCACGTCAGACCCCGCGCGCGGTGGAGAGCGAAAAACCTGCACGAAAGAGTAAATCCGAGCCGGAAGAGCCGCGCCGCGCATCGCGGAAGAGCGGAGGAGGTGGCAGTGGAAGTGGAGGTGGAGGCGGAGGCGGCAATTTCGACGGCGCCTGGATTGCCGTTGCCGTGGGCACACCCTGCGGCAGTAGCACCGATCGATTTGTCATCTCCGGCAGCAATCTTTCGGGCGAATTGAGTTCGGGTCAGGTCAGCTCCAATGGCTCAACGCGGACCAGCGGATCCGCCTCAGGTTTGAGCTGGACCAGCACCGGCCGCTTCTCAGGGAAAACTGGCTCAGGTTCCTTCGTGCGATCCGATGGATGTACCGGACGCTGGACCGCGTCCAAACAGTGATTTTCAGCACTATTCCTGTGGCAGCGGCCTGCCCCATGTGAGGCGGCGCGCAGGCCCTAATTATACCCCATCTGCTCCGGAATTGCGGCTCATTGCCACCCAAGTCTTTAACGAGATTTGCGGCGTCAAGCGTCGCGTCATTACCGGGGATATCGATGTCAAACCGCTCAGCGAAATTCGTCGCGGCTCTGTTCGCCAGCATTCTGACAGCAGCCAGTTTCACCTCTGTGACGAATGTCCGCGCACAAGCCGCCGCAGACAACTGCCTGACGGCTCCGAAAGACAAGACACCCGCGGGCAGCCATTGGTACTATCGGCTTGAACGCGGCACCAAGCGCCAGTGCTGGTATCTACGCGACGAGAACGACAAGAGCGCACGCGCCGCGCCGCAGGACTCCACCGACGAAGCGGCGGCGGATCCGGCCCCTCCTCCGGCGCGCCCGGCGGTGCGAAAATCGGTCGCGAACGCGCATGCCGAACTGACCTCCGCGCAACAGCGCGTCGAACAGGAACCGGCCGCCGTTGCCGAACCGCGGACCGTCGGCATGGCGCCCGCGCCTGCGTTTCAGAATAGCCCGTTCCAAAACAGCCCGGCCGCCATCGCCCCCGATACAACGATGTCGTCGTCGACGGTCGCGACGCGCTGGCCGGATTCCTCCGGGATGAGTTCGTCCAACACTTTGCGTACCGCTGCCGCCGAACCCGAGGCCGCACCGCCGGACAACAGTCAGGCGGCACCTCCGCCCGCACCGGCGCCGGTCGCACTTGCCGCAGCCGACTCATCGATGGCCAAGCAGCCGGCGTCGATGCAGATGCTGTTTCTGGTGATGGCCGGCGCGCTGGCGCTGGCGGGCATCACCGCGAGCCTGGTCTACCGGTTCGGCCGCGCGCGGGCACGGGCGCGCCATCGTGAGATTCGCCGCGAGCGCCGCGCGATCTGGGATTCGATTCACCATGAACGTCCTTCGCCGTCGATGCTGCCTGATGAGGACGTTCCGATGTGGCGCCGTGACGAACCCCACGATCCACGCGCGCCGGACGATCCGCAGCGACGCGTCACGGAAATGCTGTCGCGGCTGGCGCGAAGCGCGCAGAACTGACGTGAGAGAAAGCAGTTACTTTTCCAGCTGGCGCTGCAGGCCGCGAACGAACTCGGTCAGGCCGGTGCGGCGGACACGCTTGAGCCGCTCGGCCTTGAGGATCGACTGCACTTCGGCAAAAGCCTCGTCGACGCTCTGATTGACGATGATGTAATCGTATTCGGCCCAATGGCTGAGCTCGTGGCTGGCGCGATCCATGCGCCCGCGAATGACCTCGTCCGAGTCCTGGGCCCGGGTATGCAGCCGCTTCTCGAGATCGGCGGCCGACGGCGGCAGGATGAACACGCTGACGACGTCGGTGGAGGCCTTTTCCCGCAGTTGCTGCGTGCCCTGCCAGTCGATATCGAACAGCACGTCCTGCCCGGCCGTCAGCGCGCTCTCGACCGGCGCGCGCGGCGTGCCGTAGCGATTGTCGAACACGGTGGCCCATTCGAGCAGTTCGCCCTTGTCGGCCATCGCCTCGAATTTGGGTTTGTCGACGAAGAAATAATCGCGGCCGTCGACCTCACCCGGCCGCATCGGCCGCGTGGTCGCCGAGACCGACATCTTCAGGCCCGGCGAGCGCTCGATCAACATGCGCGACAGCGTGGTCTTGCCCGCGCCTGACGGCGACGACAGCACGAACATCAGTCCACGGCGTTCCACCCCGTCGAAGCCAACAGCCGTCATCGGTCACTCCAGATTCTGGACCTGTTCGCGAAACTGCTCGACCACGTTTTTCATCTCGAGCCCGGTCTGGGTCAATTCCAGATCGTTCGATTTGGAGCAACAGGTGTTGACCTCGCGGTTGAATTCCTGCGCGAGGAAATCGAGCCGCCGCCCGACCGGTCCGCCCTTGCGGATCATTTCGCGCGCCTGGGCGACATGCGAGGCGATGCGGTCGAGCTCCTCGCGGATGTCGGCCTTGGTCGCGATCATGATCGCTTCCTGATTGAGCCGATCCTGATCAAAACGATCGGAGGTCTCCAGCAGCGCCGCGATCTGCTCGGCCAGGCGCGCCTTGATCGCCTCGGGCTTGCGGCCCGGTGCGGCCTCGGCCTTCTTCGCCAGCTTCTCGATCTCGTCCATGCGCTGGGCCAGAATTTGCCCGAGCGTCGCACCCTCGCGTCGGCGCATCTCGACCAGGTTGGAGAGCGCCTGCTCGAATGCCAGAGCCGCGGCTTCCTTTGCCGCCTTCTCTTCGGTCTCGTCGCTCTCGGGTTCAACGACCTCGATGACACCCTTGAGGCCCAGCAGACCGTCGATGCTCGGCGCCACCGCATCGATCTTGCCGGCGAGCACGCCGGCCACCTTCACGATCGAGGCCAGCACGTCCTCGTTGATGCGCACCGTCGAGACCGCATTGGCGCGCTTGACGTTGAGGTTGGCGTACACCGTGCCACGCGAGAGCACCTCGCCGGCGCGCTTCTTGGCCAGGGCCTCGAGTTCGTCCCATCCCGGCGGCAGCCGCAGCCGCAGGTCAAAGCCCTTGGCATTGACCGACTTCAATTCCCATTCGAACGTGTAGGGACCGCTGGCGCCGTGGCTCCGGGCAAAACCGGTCATGCTCGATAGCGCCATTGCGTCAATCTCTCCGAAAGGCGGGGTGCGGGACTCGCTGGGCGGGACTCGCCAAGAACCTGGCGAGCTTAAAACGATTTCCGCCAAAGTGGAATTAGGTTCCAATCCGCGGCGAGGGTATCAACGCTGAACCACCGGCGGCGTTGTGGTCGATTGCGCCGCGCCCTGACGGGCCGGTGCAGCGGCGGGCGCCGCAGGACGCGCGGGCTTCTTCGGCGCGGCAGGCTTTGGCGTCGCCGCGGTCGGATTGGTATCGGCGGCCGCCCCCGCTGCGGCCGCCGGCGGCGGCGCGTCGTCGGCGGGTTCGACGGTGTCGTTCTGGATCTGCTTTTCGAGCGCCCTGAGCTTGGCGACGTTCTTCTGATGCTGGTCGTAGGTTTCGGTGAAGCTATGACCGCCGGTGCCGTCGGCAACGAAGAACAGGTCGCGCGTGCGCGCCGGGTTGGCGGCCGCTTCCAGCGAGGCGCGGCCGGGATTGGCGATCGGGCCCGGCGGCAGACCGTCGATCACATAGGTGTTGTAGGGCGACGGCTGCGTGATCTCCGAGCGCTTGATCGGCCGGCCCAGCGTACCCTTGCCGCCGACCAGGCCGTAGATGATGGTCGGATCGGACTGCAGCTTCATCTTCTGGCGCAGCCGGTTGACGTATACCGCGGCAACGCGGCTGCGTTCGTCGGCCTTGCCGGTTTCCTTTTCGATGATCGAAGCCAGCGTGACCAGCGCTTCCGGCGACTTGACGGGAACGTCCGGATTGCGGCGTTCCCAGATCTCCGCAAGCACCCGCTTCTGGGTCTGCTGCATCCGCTGGATCACCTGATCGCGCGTGGTGCCGCGCGGGAACTTGTAGGTCTCGGGCAGCAGCGTGCCCTCACGCGGCAGCTCGCGCACGCTGCCTGCGAAGATGTCGTTGTCGGTGAGCCGCGCCACGATCTGTTCCGAGGTCAGGCCTTCGGGAATGGTGACGGCGTGCTGCACCACCTTGCCTTCGACCATGGTGGCAATGACGTCGCGCAGGCTGGCGTTCTTCCTGAACTCATATTCGCCGGGCTTGAGATCGGAACTCGCCTTCAGCGCAAACACGCCGCCGATGAACGCCCACGGATTGACGTTGATCACGCCCTCGCGCTGCAGGGCGTCCGCGATGTCGCGCTTGCCGGCACGCGCGGGAATGTTGACGACCTTGTCTTCCCCGAGCGGGCCCGGCGTTTCCAGGAGCTGCCGTCCGTAATAATACGCAGTTCCCGCACCGATCATCAGGATGATCAGGATGGTGATGATGGCATTGCCTATCACCACGAAGGGATTGCGGGCGCGCTCCGACCGCTTCGGCGGCGGCGGCACCTGCTCGGGCTCCAGCGCAGCGCGCGGGCTCCGTGGTGAAATGGGCGGCCTCTCACTCATCGATGCAACCTGAATCCTGCCGGTTCAATCGTGGCCTGACAAATCTGCCCAGCCAATAGCATACGCCCGCACTTAGAAGTCATCGCCGAATACGGCAAAACGGTGGAGTCGATCTAAACACTTGCTAGTCAATCACGCGCCGCACGATCACGGAGGCGTTGGTACCCCCGAAACCGAAGGAATTGGACAGCGCGACGTCGATCTCGCGCTTGCGCGCCGTCAGCGGCACCAGATCGATCGCGGTTTCCACCGACGGATTTTCCAGATTGATGGTGGGCGGAACGATGTTGTCGCGAATCGCAAGGATGCTGAAGATCGCCTCGATGGCGCCGGCAGCGCCCAGCAGATGCCCGGTCGAAGATTTGGTCGACGACATCGCCACCTTCGAGGCGGCGTTGCCGAGCAGCCGTTCCACCGCGCCGAGCTCGATCTCGTCGCCGATCTGCGTCGACGTGCCGTGCGCGTTGATATAGTCGATATCCGACGCAGCGATGCCGGCGCGCTTCAGCGCCGCGCTCATGCTGCGGAAAGCGCCGTCGCCATCCGGCGCCGGCGACGTGATGTGATAGGCGTCGCCCGACAGGCCGTAGCCGACCACTTCGGCGTAGATCTTCGCGCCACGGTTTTTCGCGTGCTCGTATTCCTCGAGCACCACGATGCCGGCGCCCTCGCCCATCACGAAGCCGTCGCGATCCTTGTCATAGGGGCGCGAAGCCCTTTCCGGCGTCTCGTTGAAGCCGGTCGAGAGCGCGCGCGCGGCGCAAAAGCCCGCCATCGCCAGCCGGCAGATCGGCGATTCGGTTCCACCTGCGACCATGACGTCGGCGTCGCCGAGCACAATCAGCCGGGAGGCGTCGCCGATCGCGTGCGCGCCGGTCGAACAGGCCGTCACCACGGAATGATTGGGTCCCTTGAGGCCGTGCTCGATCGAGACATAGCCGGAAGCAAGATTGATCAGCCGGCCTGGAATGAAGAACGGCGAGACCTTGCGCGGGCCGCGTTCCTTCAAGAGCAGCGCGGTGTCGGCAATGCCGGACAGGCCGCCGATGCCGGAACCGATCAGGGTGCCGGTCGCGCATTTGTCCGCCTCGGACTCCGGATGCCAGCCGGCATCGTCGAGCGCCTGGCGCGCGGCCGCCATCGCAAAGATGATGAAGTCGTCGACCTTGCGCTGGTCCTTTGGCTCCATCCACTGGTCGGGATTGAACGTACCGTCGGAGCCGTCGCCACGCGGAATCACACAGGCGATCTGGCTGGAGAGATCGGCGACTTCAAACGTCTCGATCTTCCTGGCGCCGCTGTCGCCGTTGAGAATACGCGCCCACGTTGTGTCAACGCCGCAGCCGAGCGGCGTAACCATGCCCAGCCCCGTGACGACAACCCGTCTCATGTCAAAAACTCCAGCCCGAAACTGGCGGCCCAAAACAAGAAACCGGGGGACCGTTCAACAACGGTCCGTCCGGCTCTATTGCACCGCGCCCGGGACGTCAGCTTTTCGCGTTCTTTTCGAGAAACTTGGTCGCGTCGCCGACGGTCAAAATCGTCTCGGCGGCGTCATCGGGAATTTCGCAACCGAACTCTTCTTCAAATGCCATCACAAGCTCGACCGTGTCGAGGCTGTCGGCGCCGAGGTCGTCGATGAAACTTGCAGCGTCGACCACCTTGTCCGGCTCAACACCGAGATGTTCGACAACAATCTTCTTAACCCGCTCGCCAATCTCACTCATCGTTCAACCTCGTGCTTGTTCCAATGGACCCGACCCAAGACGCTACAGAGACGCTACGAGCCATCGTGGTCGTTAAACTTCCTTCGCTATCGCGCATAGTCTTGATTCGGCCCGGTGGTAGCCGACAAAGCCCGGCGAACGGCAGGCGTCGCCACGCCAATATACAGGGTTTCAATATCCTGCAATGGCCTTCTTTGCCCATCCGTCGGGGGTTCGGTTATCATACTTCCCTCACCTTGACTACAAACCTCGCCCAACCGCCCGAAACGGCCTTTCGCCGCATCGGCCGGGCCGGTAAATCGCTCAAATCATGGCCATTCCGCCGTTGACGTGAATCGTCTGGCCGGTGACGTAAGCGGCCTCGTTCGAAGCCAGATAGACCGCGGCTGCAGCAATGTCCTCCGGCGTCCCCAGCCGTGCGGCAGGAACCTTGGCCAGGATGGCCTCACGCTGCTTGTCGTTGAGCGCGTCGGTCATCGGCGTCTTGATGAATCCCGGCGCGATGCAATTGGCGGTGACGTTGCGCTTGGCATATTCCGCGCCCAGCGTCTTGATCAGACCGATGATTCCGGCCTTCGAGGCGGTGTAGTTGGCCTGGCCGGGGTTGCCGGTGACGCCTACGATCGAGGTGATCGCGATGATGCGGCCGAAGCGTTTGCGCATCATCAATTTGGTTGCGGCGCGGGCCAATCGGAACGTCGCGGTCAGGTTGACCTTGATGACGTCGTCCCAGTCCTCGTCGCGCAACTGCACAAATAAATTGTCACGCGTGATGCCGGCGTTGGCGATCAGGATGTCAACCTGCCCTAACGCTGCTTCCGCCGCGGGCACCAGCGCCTCGACCTCGGCACTGTCGGAAAGGTTGCATGGCAGCACATGGACGCGCTCGCCCAGTTGGCCGGCGAAAGAATCCAGCACTTCGCGCCGGGTTCCGGAAATCGCAACCGTGGCGCCCTGCTTGTGCAGGGCCAGCGCGATCGCCCCGCCGATGCCGCCGGTCGCGCCGGTCACCAGTGCCGTCCTGCCCGTCAAATCGAACATCATAATCTCCTTAACCGCACTTTACGCCGATGCAGCCAATGCGTCCTTGGCGGCGGCAATGTCGCCCGGCCCGCTTATGGACACGCCGACCGCCCCATCGGCGATGCGCTTGACCAGCCCGCTCAACACCTTGCCGGCGCCGATCTCGAAGAACCTGGTGACGCCGTGGGCCGCCATGTAGGCGACCGACTCGCGCCAGCGCACGGTGCCGGTGACCTGTTCGACCAGCCGGCGGCGGATCTCGTCGGGATCGGTGATCGCTGACGCCAGCACGTTCGACACCAGCGGCGAGGCCGGCGCCTTGATCGTCACGTCCGCCAATGCCTTTGCCATCGCGTCGGCGGCCGGCTGCATCAGCTTGCAATGGAACGGCGCCGACACCGGCAGCAGCATCGCCCGCTTGGCGCCCTTGGTCTTGGCGATCTCGAGCGCGCGCTCCACCGCAGCCTTGTCGCCGGACACCACCACCTGCCCGCCGCCATTGTCGTTGGCGGCCTGGCAGACCTGTCCCTCCGCGGCTTCGGCGGCAACCGCCACGGCGGCCTCGTAGTCGAGCCCGAGTAGTGCTGCCATCGCACCGGCGCCGACCGGTACTGCCTTCTGCATGGCCAACCCACGGATGCGCAGCAGGCGCGCGGTGTCGCTGATGCTGAGGCTGCCGGCGGCGGCCAGCGCCGAATATTCGCCAAGCGAATGGCCCGCGACATAAGCGGCATCCCGCCCGACCGAAAAGCCCGCTTCGGTCTCCAGCACGCGCAATGTCGCGAGCGAGACCGCCATCAGGGCCGGTTGGGCGTTTTCGGTGAGCTGGAGGGTTTCGGCCGGGCCTTCCCAGATGATCGCCGTCAGCTTCTCGCCGAGCGCCGCATCGACCTCGTCGAATACTGCCCGTGCGGCCGGAAAGGCCTCCGCCAGGGCCTTGCCCATGCCGACCGCCTGGGATCCCTGCCCCGGAAATGTAAATGCAGCCGTCATCGGCGCTCCCTCATCAAGAAGAGGCCGTAAGACACTGACGGGGGCCGGGATGTCAAGCGGTGCTGCGGGATGACTGGGCCGGTCCAGGCCACCGGCTGAGCAACTAGAAGCCGCCCGCCGCCTGGTCGCTGCCGACCTCTGCGCCGGCCCGCGCGCGGCGTGCGCTGCTCGCCAACTGCCCGGGGCGATCCTCGAGATTCGGCTTCGCCGTCGCCAGCCGCAGCACGGTGGCGTAATTCGGCTGCACTTCCATGCGCTCCGCATGCCGGCTCTGGCTCAGGATGCGGTGCACCAGCGGCAGGTTGTAGCAGGGCACATAGAACAGCAGATGATGCTCGAGGTGATAGTTGACGTAATACGGCGCGATAAACAGCCGCTCGAGGAAATTGGCCTGGGTGGTGCGGGTATTGCGCAAGGGATCGGCGCTGTCGGGCACCACCGCGTGCTCGGCGATGTTGCGGATGCGGGTGATCACCATCTGCCAGGTGACGAGCGGCAACAGCCATAGCAGCGGATAGGCCCACCAGACGCCGGCGGCGGCGAGACCCGCGAACAGCACAGCGTTGACGGCACATTGCGGGCCGAGCTTCTCCCAGAAATGCGCGGCGCGCTGCGCCAGCGGCCACTCTTTCGGTCCGAGCGCATTGAGCCATTGCGCCTTGCGCTGCTGATAACCGGTCTGTCCGGTGATATCGCGCAGGAATTTGCGGCGGTAGCTCATCCCGGTGATCGGGAACGGCGCCGACAGGACGAGATCAGGGTCGTCTTCCTGCTGCGTCTTCGCATGATGCTGCAGATGATAGCGACGATAGGCCCGCGTCTCGGCGAAAACCGGATAGGCGCAGAACCACTGGCTCAGCGTCAGATTGACCTTCTCGTCCGCCGACAGACAGCCATGCGCGCCGTCATGCATCAGGATCGCCAATCCAAGTTGGCGCGAACCGATGATGCCGACCGCCAGAACGAACGTCAGCGGATTCGGCCACCACGCCACCAGTGCGATCGAGCCCAATATCAGCACCCAGACGTGCGCGATCATCGCCACGCCTTTCCACGTCGAACGCTCGCGCACGGCGATCAGTTGATCCTCGGTCAGAAAATCGCGGGCCCGCATGCGAAGCGCGGTCATGATGAAGTCTCCCCGCCGGGTGGCGCTGAAACGGATGCATTGTTGTCATCGACGACGCGCAGGCGCGCGCGGTCGCCGGCCTTGCTTGTCGTCGCCTGCTCGCCCAGCACGCGCAGCATCTCGGCGCAAAGCTCCTCGGCCGAGCGGCCCATCGCATAGCCCTCGACCATCACACCGATCGCGATCGCCCAGAACCGCCGCGAAGTCGCGTCAGGATCGCGCAAGGTGCTCCAACCGTGCCGTTCGATCTGGTTCGAATAGGCGCGCAGCCCCTCGCCGTGCAACCGCTCGATGGTGCGCTCGACCAGCGGCGCGAGATCCTGGCGGCGGCGCGTCAGGGTCAGCGCCTCGGCGAAGAATGCCACCGAATCGGTCGCCGTCACGCTCTCGACCAGCGCGCGGGTGTAATCCCGCGGCGTATGCACCTGCAGCGCCGCCTGCTCCGCCGCGCGCGCCACATACAGCATGTCGCGGCAGGCGGCTTCGACGAACAGCGCTTCCTTGGTGCGGAAGTAATAGGTGATCTGGCTCGGGAAAGCGTCGGCAGCGGCTGCGATATCCGAGATCGAGGTGCCGGCGAGCCCCTGCTCCCTGAACAGCCGGCTGGCGCCGTCGAGCAGGCGCGAGCGCATCTCGCGCCCGGCAGAACGGGTGGCGCGGGCAGCATGCTTGGGATCGCTGCTGGACGCTTCGGGAGCGGATTGGACGGATTTGGGAGCCATTTTGCCCTCTCGATCTTTATTTGTATGATATACAAACAAATATGTCAATCGAGGGCCTGTGCTATCCCCTGCGCTGTCCCGGCGGGGCAGCCATCCGGCCAGAAACCCCGCCAAGTCAGGCATCAACGCTTGCCAGCGAGCCCAAAATCCTTATAACCCGCGCATCCGTGGATCCCGGCCGGGAGCTGAACGGACGGTCTCAGCAATCTCACCTTTCGGCGATGTTGATGTGGCAGGGCCAGTCGGCCCGTCGTCCCGTGCTTCCGCCTTCTGAGCATTATCGAGTCCTTTCCGGAGGTCTCGAAGGGCTTGCCGCCTGGAACCGCGCTAACACAGGAAAGGACACCCATGCCTCTTTATGAGCATGTTTTTCTCGCGCGTCAGGATGCGAGCACCCAGCAGGTCGAAGAACTGACCACCCAGATGACCGGCATCGTCGAAGGTCTCGGCGGCAAGGTCGTGAAGATGGAAAACTGGGGCGTGCGTTCGCTCACCTATCGCATGAACAAGAATCGCAAGGCGCATTTCGTTCTGATGAACATCGATGCTCCCTCTTCCGCGGTCACCGAGATCGAGCGGCAGGAGCGGATCAGCGAAGACGTGATCCGTTATCTCACCGTCCGCGTCGAAGAGCACGAGGAAGGTCCCTCGGCGATGATGCGCAAGGCCGATCGCGATCGCGAACGTGACGATCGTGGCGGCGGCTTCCGCGGCGACCGTGAAGGCGGCTTCCGTGGCGATCGCGAAGGCGGTTTCCGGGGTGGCGAAGGTGGCGGCTTCCGCGGCGACCGTGGCCCGCGTCGGCCGCGTGACGACGAAGCAACCACCGCAGCGGTTGAGGAGTAAGAATCATGGCTGAAGCTGGTGCACGCCGTCCGTTTTTCCGTCGCCGCAAGACCTGCCCGTTCACGGGTCCGAATGCGCCGAAGATCGACTACAAGGATTCCAAGCTGCTGATGCGTTACGTCTCCGAGCGCGGCAAGATCGTGCCGAGCCGCATCACCGCCGTCTCCGCCAAGAAGCAGCGTGAACTCGCCCGCGCCATCAAGCGCTCGCGGTTCCTCGGCCTGCTGCCCTACGTTATTCGCTAAACTACTTTGGTCCGCGGCGCTTACGCCGCGGACCGCATTCTTCAAGAGGCTTCCGGGTCGTCCGGTCGCCGATGGTTGGGGTCGAACGACCTCTAACCGCTCGAAAGGAGCGGGACAGCTGATGATCGCAGTTATCCTCATTGCGCTTGCGGCCGGCTCTGCGTCGGCGCTGATGTTCGCCTCGATCATTTCGGGCGCACTGATCTCGCTCGTGCTGTTCTATCTGTCGCCGCTGCCGCTGATGGTGACGGCGCTCGGATGGGGACCGCTCGCGGCCACGCTCGGCGGCATTGCCGCCGCCTCCGGTCTCGGCGCGATGTTCGGCCTGCCCTACTGCGCAGCCTTTGCCCTCACCGTCGCACTGCCGGCCTGGTGGCTCGGCCATCTCGCGCTGCTCGGCCGGCCGATCGCCAACGCCGCGCCCGCGATCGGCGCCGCGCCGGCTGCCCCCGCGCTCGAATGGTATCCGGTTGGCCGCATCCTGCTCTGGATCGCAGCCTTTGCCGCGCTGACGACCATGGCGGCGTTGCTGACACTCGGCACCGATGCGGAAGCCATCACCGGCACACTGCGCCGCGGGCTGTTGCGGATTCTCGGCCCCCGCGATGCCGCCTCTTCGGGCGATGTCGAACGTTGGGTGGCAGCGATCGCTCTCATCGCGCCGCCGGCGGCGGCGATCGTCTCGATGATGACGCTATCTCTCAACCTCTGGCTTGCCGGCAAGATCGCGGCGACCTCAGGCCGGCTGCACCGGCCCTGGCCGGATCTTCGAACCGCCCAACTGCCGCCGATGACGCTGGTGGTGCTGTCGGTCGCGCTGGCTTTCTGTTTCATCGGCGGACTTGCCGCCCTGTTTGCGCAGATCGCGACCACGGCACTGATGATGGCCTACGCCTTTACCGGTTTTGCCGTCCTGCACACGCTGACGCTGGCGCTGAAGAGCCGCGCGATCTGGCTGTCCTGCACCTACGCCATCGTCGTGGTGTTCGGCTGGCCGGTGCTGGCGATGGTTGCACTCGGCCTTGCCGACGCCGTGTTCGGATTTCGTGAACGCTATCTGCGCAGCAAGCAGCCACCACCCTTGCCCGCTTCCTGAGAATTCCACCATCCACTGAAACCAAACATCGATCACATCAAAGGAGAACGAAAATGGAAGTCATTTTGCTGGAACGCGTCGCCAAGCTCGGCCAGATGGGCGAAGTCGTCCGCGTCAAGGACGGGTTTGCCCGTAACTTTCTGCTCAAGCGCGGCAAGGCGCTGCGCGCCACCGCCGACAACCGCTCCAAGTTCGACGGCATGAAGGCCGAACTCGAGGCCAACAACATCAAGGCCAAGGGCGAAGCGACCAAGGTCGCGGAGAAGATCAACGGCCGCAACGTCGTCGTGCTGCGTCAGGCCTCCGAAACCGGCCAGTTGTTCGGTTCGGTCAGCGTGCGCGACATCATCGCCTCGTTCGAGGCCGATGGCGTCACCATCAGCCGCAGCCAGGTGCTGCTCGACGCGCCGGTCAAGACCATCGGCAAGCACACGATCTCGATCGCCGTGCATCCCGAAGTCGAGGTCAGCGTCAGCGTCACCGTGGCGCGCAGCGCCGATGAAGCCGAGCGCATCAACCGCGGCGAAGACATCTCGACCCGCCAGGAAGACCAGGACGCCGCCGCCGAGGCGCTCGCCGCCGCCGGCGAGTTCTTCGATCCGGAAGCCCAGCACGACGATGCGGCACCGGCGGCCGAGACCGAGTAAAAGCATTCTATGCTGTAACGCTTCGTGACGACCCTCAAGCCCGGCCCCTCAGGCCGGGCTTGAAATTTTTCAGCCTGCGATCCTGGCGGCCGCCTTCTCGTCGAGCATCGCGATCGACGCCAGTGCGGTCGCGGTGTGTTTCTCGACGCCATCAGTGATGCAGAACACGTCGGCCGCGACGACGGCGACCTGACGCCCCGGCTTGATCACGCGCGCCCGGCAGATCAGGCGTTCGCCGGCCGCCGGCGACAACAGATTCAATTTGAATTCCGCCGTCAGCGCCGACTGCCCGCGCGACGTCGCCGCCGCGATCGTCGTGGCATTGTCGACCAGGAAAGCGGTGACGCCGCCGTGGAACAGCCCGTGTTGCTGCAACAGCTCCGGCCGGCGGTCGACCTCGAGCGTGCACGAGCCGCGCGTCAATTCGGACAGTTCCGCGCCGATATGGCGCATAAAGCCCTGCCGGCCGACATTGTCGCGAATGCGGGTTTCGATCGGAGTGAAATCAGGGTCGGTCGTTGACGTCATTATTTTTCTCCCGGCTCGTTGCCTGCATCCGGCACGACCACCGCACGGATGGCGCAGGCGATCAGGGTGTCGATCTGGTCTCTTGGATCGGCGCGGTCGCGGCCCGACAGCCACGCGCGGCAGAAAATCTGCGCCGGCCCGATGATCTGGCTGAAGAACAGCGTTGCCGTCATCGGCAGCAATTCGCCGCGCGCAAGCAGCGGCGCCCGCCATCGCTCGACGGCTTCCGCCAGCCGCGAATTCTGCTCACGTTGCGCACCGCGGACCTCTTCGGTCCATTCGCTGCGGGAAATCTCAAATAGATACCGCGCTTCCCGCCTGTTGTTCACGACCCAGTCGAGATGCGCATGGATCAGCCGCCGCACCCCCTCCTGCGCGCCGCAGGTTTCGCCGATCGCCGCAAGGACGGAGGCGTGATAGCGGCCGAGGATTTCCAGAAACAGGGTGCCGGCCAATTCCTTCTTCGATCCGAAGAAGTGAAAGAAGCTGCCGTTGGAAGCCCGCGCACGGGTTCGGATCGCGGCAACCGTCGCGCCCTCAAAGCCGTCGCGGTCGAACACCGCCAATCCCGCCGCCAGCAAATCCTCGCGCGCCGTGGTCACCGCATCCGTCCCTGAATCCGCACCGGATCATCGCTATCAGCTAGAGCAATACTCTACTCAGCATCTTACTAGAGTATCACTCTAGTCGCAGTCAAGCGAAGCCGACGACCGTCGGCCCCGTCACGAAATTTATTGGGAGATCGGCGGCGCGGGCGGACCCGCGGGGGCTGCCGGCGGGGGCGGAGCTGACGCCGTCACGGCCACAGGTGCAGGCGGTGGGACTGCGGCCGGGGCTGGCGCAGACGGACTCACCGCAGGCTCAGGCGTGCCGCCGGCAGTGGTCGAGGATCCTCCCGCGGGCGCAGGTGTGACCGCCGGAACCGGATCAGGCCGCAGCGACTTCGGCTCACCGCCGCTTTCCTTTGATGCGTCGATCTTCGCGGTTTCAGATTTGGCCGTCTCGGACTTGCCTTCACTGGCAGGTTTGGCTGCCTCTTTGCCTGAATCGGGCTTGTCCTCGCCCTTGCCTGCATCGCTGCCGGTTTCAGCCTTGCCGGTTTCAGTCTTGCCGGTTTCAGTCTTGCCGGTTTCAGTCTTGCCAGACTCGGTTTTGGCGGTCTCGGTCTTGCCGGCATCGTCCTTGGCGGCGTTGCCTTTGGCCTCGTCCGTCTTCGGCTCTTCGGCGCCGGGCCTGCCGCGCTTGCCCAGCCTCTGCTTGCCGCCCGACTTGCCGTCGCTCGCTGCCTGCGCCGGTGTCTGACCATCCTCGGGCTTGGCCCCTTCGGGTGTCTGTCCCGGACGCGCCAGTCGCTTGGCGTCGCGGCCGGGTCTTCCGCCCTCGCCTTGCGGCGCCAGTCCATCAGCGTCAGGTTTTGCGGCACCAGGTTTCGAGGCCTCTTGCGCCGGCGCGGATGGATGCAGCCTGCGGCCAAAGCGGTCGAGTTGCTCCGGCTTGGTTTCGGGCCTTCCGTCCTGCTTCGCTTCCTGCCTGCCGTCCGGCTTCTTGGACGGATCCTGCTTCGGGGCATCCTTGGCCTGGTAGCGGGTATCGGTGGCGCCATTCGAAACCAGGAAGGAAGCCAACACCGAGGCCATGTCGCTGGAGGTCGTATAATGCTGGCGCAGGAACCCCGGCAGCGACGACGCCGGCACCGACTTCAGGAGGCCGCGCGGGCTCTTGTGGCAGGCATTGCAGGTACCGGCGAAAATCTGGGAGGGGCTCTTGCCGGCTTCGAGGTTGGTCGCCTGTGCGTGCGCAGATCCCGCCGCAAAACAGCCGATCAGAAGCGTCACCGTCGCTAAACTGAGCGCTCGGCTCAACATTCCCTGCTTCTCCAGAATTGGAATCGCGGCCAGCGTCACACAGCGCGGCCGGCGGCGGTCACCTTTTAGCCGATTATCGCGCGAATGGAAGCGCACTTATGACGCATATGCGTGATCGCGCGAATTGGGAATATCTGCTTTGAGGACAATGCACTAACCCACCAAAATAATCACAATTATGATCTTGTTGATGTACATTGGAACCATACTTTCCACAGTGCGTCAGGTGTAATGACAGGTCGTTCCATTGGTGCTTCCATGGATCGTTTGTTGCGTTATTTCCTGGGTCAGTTCATTCGCCGCGGCTCGATGACGTTCACGGCCGCGAGCGGGGCCCGCTTTACCTGCGGCGACGGCACCGGCCGGCCGGTCGAGGCCAGGTTCCTGAGCGAACGGACCCAGCGCCGGATCCTGCTCAATCCGGAACTGGCGCTCGGCGAAGCCTATATGGACGGCACGTTTGTGGTCGAGAACGGCTCGATCGCGGATGCGCTCGAAATCCTGCTCGATCAGCCCGACATGGTGCCGCGCTGGGCCGGGCTACAGTGGTGGCTGCGCTATTTCGGCCGGCATATCGGGCAATTCAACTGGCGCGGCCGCGCGCGAGACAATGTCGCTCATCATTATGATCTGGACGGGCGGCTCTATTCGCTCTTTCTCGACGCCGACCGGCAATATAGCTGCGCCTATTTTGATGCGCCGGATACCACGCTCGACGATGCCCAACTCGCCAAGAAGCGCCACCTTGCCGCCAAGCTGCTGATGGGGCCCGGCAACCGCGTCCTCGATATCGGCTCCGGCTGGGGCGGCCTGGGCCTCTATCTCGCCGAAATGACCGGCGCCGACGTTACCGGCATCACGCTCTCGACCGAACAGTTGCAGGCTGCGAATGCCCGCGCCGAGGAGAAGCGCCTGACTGGATCGGCTCGATTTCTCCTCAGCGACTACCGCGATATTCCTGGCCAATTCGACCGGATCGTGTCAGTGGGCATGTTCGAGCATGTCGGCGTCGGTTTCTACGAAAAATTCTTTCGGCGATGCGCCGAGCTTCTCAGCGACGACGGCGTGATGGTGCTGCATTCGATCGGCCGCTCGACCGGCCCCGACGTGACCAGCCCCTGGATCACCAAGTATATTTTTCCGGGCGGTTATATTCCCGCCGTCTCCGAGGTCCTTCCCGCGATCGAGCGCGCCGGCCTGCTGGTATGCGACATCGAGATCCTCAGGCTGCATTATGCGGAAACGCTGAAGGCCTGGCGCGAACGCTTCATGGCGCGGCGGGAAGAGGCCGTGCGGCTATACGACGAGCGCTTTGCGCGCATGTGGGAGTTTTATCTGGCGGGTTCGGAAATGTCGTTCCGCAAGCAAAATCTGATGAATTTCCAGATCCAGCTCACCAAGCGCCAGGGCGTTGTGCCGATCACCCGCGACTACATCGCGCGTGAAGAAGCCAAGCTGCGCGGAATCGAGAGCCGCAAGCAACCACGGCTGCAATTGGCAGGCGAATGAGTTGATAAAGGCGGATGTTTCAGTGCCGCAGGCCGTAGGGCGAGCCGTACGGCCCGTAGACACCTGCCGGACAAGCAAGCTGCGCGCGCAGGGCGGCAAGCACATGGCTGTCGCAGGGAA
Organism: Afipia sp. GAS231; assembly: GCF_900103365.1. Classification (NCBI taxonomy): domain Bacteria; kingdom Pseudomonadati; phylum Pseudomonadota; class Alphaproteobacteria; order Hyphomicrobiales; family Nitrobacteraceae; genus Afipia; species Afipia sp. GAS231. Next base: position 7,080,961 of record NZ_LT629703.1, on the reverse strand, counting down.
CAGTCCGCAGTTCAGGGCGCGACACCTCCTCAAAGGTATCGATCAGCAACGACAGCCATGCGCGCTGTTCGCTTCCCGACCGCCACGTTTGGAGTGCCTGACCCATGGTGTCTCCTGACCGTCCAAGTCCGTCGCCGTTACCAACCCAACAACCGCCGGTCCGTTCCCGATTTCCGCCCGGTTCCCTGGTGCACCACCGTGCCCCGAAGAAATACGGACTGATGTGATCCAGTTCACAGAGCCCCCTGGCGGTCTGGCGTAGACCTCCCGGCATGCCCGAGAAAACCTACCCATCGGTCGATCCGAAAGCCGACCTCAGGACCGACTACGCCTTGATCGCAACTGGCGTAGCTGCTGCCCTGATCGCCTTGATCTATCTCATTCTGATTTGATCAACGCTTAAGATCGCGGCCCGGACACACCTGCGCCCTTGGATTAAGTCCATCCTTGTGGCGATTAGGTTCAGGCGCCCCCAAGATTTTATATGGCATTTTATCGAATGCGCTTCGGCTGCGACTCCCGACGCCGGCTGGTTCCGGCCAATCCCCGTCAAGCGGAATGCGCAAGCGCGGTCGCGATTCACAAATCGCATTGTGTGAATCGGGCATAAGGCCTACTCGGACTTTCGGATTGCACAGAGGGAGCGCCTTATCGCCGCCCCGTACGAGAATCCTGACAAAAGCCAAAAATCCGAAGAACATCACACACTATGGCCATGACTGATTCGAACGTCCTCAAGCTTGCTCCCGACGCGGGAACTCCGGCCTATCGGAGCGCACCGCACAATATCGAAGCGGAACAGAGCCTGCTGGGCGCCATCCTGGTCAATAACGACGCGTTCTACCGGGTTTCGGACTTCCTGGAGCCGAAGCATTTCTTCGAGCCGCTGCATCAGACCATTTATGAAACCGCCGGCAGCCTGATCCGGATGGGCAAGGTCGCCACCCCCGTCACGCTGAAGACGTTCCTGCCGGCCGATACCGATATCGGCGGCATGACGGTCGGCCAGTACCTCGCCCGCGTCGCGGCCGAGGCGACCACGATCATCAACGCGCAGGACTACGGCCGGACGATCTACGACATGGCGCTGCGCCGCGACCTGATCCGGATCGGCGAGGACATGGTCAATGTCGCCTTCGATGCACCGGTTGATTTTGCGCCGCGTGCGCAGATCGAGGATGCCGAGCGCCAGCTTTATGAACTGGCGGAATCCGGCCGGTATGACGGCGGCTTCCAGCGCTTTTCGCAGGCGCTCACGGTGGCCGTCGACATGGCGGCCAAGGCGTTCCAGCGCGACGGCAGCCTGTCCGGTATCGCCACCGGCCTGCGCGACCTCGACACCAAGATGGGCGGGCTGCAGGCATCCGACTTGATCATAGTCGCCGGCCGCCCCGGCATGGGCAAGACCGCACTGGCGACCAATATCGCCTATAACATCGCCAAGGCGCATCGCGCCGAGGTGCAGCCCGACGGCACCATGAAATCGGTCAACGGCGGCATCGTCGGGTTCTTCTCCTGCGAAATGTCGGCCGAACAGCTCGCCACGCGTATTCTCGCCGAGCAGACCAGCATCGCCTCCAGCATGATCCGCCGCGGCGGCATCACCGAATCCGACTTCGAGAAGATCCGCGACTATTCGATCGAGCTGCAATCGCTGCCGCTCTATGTCGACGAAACCGGCGGCCTGTCGATCTCCCAGCTGACCGCGCGTGCGCGCCGGCTGAAGCGGCAGAAGGGTCTCGACATGATCGTGATCGACTACATCCAGCTGCTGTCGGGATCGGGCAAGCGTTCCGACAACCGCGTGCAGGAAGTCACCGAGATCACCACCAACCTCAAGGCGCTGGCGAAGGAGCTGAACGTCCCGATCATCGCGCTGTCGCAGCTCTCGCGTCAGGTCGAAAACCGCGACGACAAGCGCCCGCAACTGGCCGACCTGCGTGAATCCGGCTCGATCGAACAGGACGCCGACGTCGTCATCTTCGTGTATCGCGAGGAATATTACCTCGCCAACAAGGAGCCCCGGATCGGGACCCCCGAATACGAAAAGTGGCAGCTCGATATGTCGCTGGTGCACGGCAAGGCCGAAATCATCATCGGCAAGCAGCGCCACGGCCCCACCGGCACGGTGGAAGTCCAGTTCGAGGGCCAGTTCACGCGATTCAGCGACCTGGCGCATGACGGCAATTTGCCGGACCGCAACCTCTATTGAGGCGGCTACGCGGTTGAACCGCCGCAGGGGCCCGCGTAAAATGCGGCATGAACATCGCCTCTGACCCCAAATCCATCCCGCCGAGCACCCTGCTCTCGCCCGAGGCCAACCAGGCCGCAGCGCTCGCCAGCGCGATCGGTGTGCTGACGGTCGACCTCGACGCCATCGTCGCCAACTGGCGCAAGCTCGAGAAGACGGCGGTTCCCGCCGAATGTGCCGGCGTGGTGAAGGCCGACGCCTATGGCTGCGGCGCCGACCAGGTCGCGCGCGCGCTTGCCAATGCCGGCTGCAAGACATTTTTCACAGCCACCCTCGACGAAGCGCGCGTGGTCCGATCAGCGGTGCCGGCGGCCGCGATCTATACGCTCGACGGCTTCTTCCAGAACACCGGCGACAGCTACGCCGCGATCGACTGCAAACCCGTCATCGGCGACCTCAACGAACTCGCGGAATGGGACGTATTCTGCCGCCGCTCCGGCTGGTCGGGCGGCGCTGCCATTCACATCGACACCGGTATGAACCGGCTCGGCCTCACGGTTGCCGAGGCGCAGGGCATTATCCCCCGCATCAATGCCGGCGACCACGGCATCACGCTCGTGATGAGCCACCTCGCCTCCGCCGAACTGCTCAACAATCCGCTCAATGCCAGGCAGCTCACGACCTTCCGCGAAATCGCCAGCCTGTTCTCGGGCGTGCCGGCATCGCTGTCGAATTCTTCCGGCGTGTTCTTGGGCGCCCAGTTCCAGTTCGATCTGGTGCGGCCGGGGGCGGCGCTCTATGGCATCAACCCCACACCCGAGTCCGACAATCCGATGCAGCCGGTCGTCGAGCTGAAGGCCCGTATCGTCCAGGTGCGCAATGTCGAGCGCGGCGAAACCGTCGGCTATGGCGGCACCTGGACCGCGCGGCGGCCGACCCGGATCGCGCTGGTGTCGGCCGGCTATGCCGACGGCTATTTCCGCGCCGCCAGCGCCAATGACGGCACCCGCGGCGCCGAGGTCGTGGTAGCCGGCAAGCGCTGCCCGATCGCGGGACGGGTTTCGATGGACCTGATCGCGGTCGATATCACCGATATCGAGAAGAACGCGGCGCGCCGCGGTCATATGGTGACGCTGATCGGCGAAGGCATCACGGTCGACGAACTCGCCCATCACTTCGGCACCATCGGCTACGAGGTGCTGACCAGTCTCGGCAAGCGCTATGCGCGGATCTACAAAGGCGGCGAGGTACCGGCGAAGGAGCCCGCCGCTGCGGTGCCTGCTCCGGCAGATCCTGCCTCTCCATCGAACTAGCACTACTTTGGCAGATTTACCCACGCCACTGTTTTTCACGGCTTCGTCTTCGGCAGTGTGGGCATTGCTGAGATAGTGGTCGAAGAATGAGATCGACGATGGCGTGGCGTACGGCCGGCAGGCTAGGCTGAGGCGGCGGTCCGTTGATTCTTTTTTCGCCCCACTTGTGTGAGGTGACGATGTTGCAGGAAGGCGTAGGCGATCATGGTCATCAATGCGTGACGATGAAGACCTTGCCAGGATCGTCCCTCGAAGTGATCAAGTCCGAGTTTTTCTTTCAACTGCTGATGCGCCTGTTCGCAAATCCATCGTGCCTTGATGGTGACGGCTAGTCCGGCGCGCTTCATCCGACGAAAGCTTGCCAACGCCGAAACTGTAGCGCTGCGCGTCGTCGCGGCAATAAAGCCACGCCAAGGTTACGCACGTTGGTGTCCTTGACGACGTAGCACTCCGAATTTTCCCGGACCAACGTGCAGGGAGGTCGAAAACGGCGGCTTGATTCTGTAAGAACATGACCCGTCGACGGTCAATCTGGAATAGCGCATGTCCCCGGTCTCTCAGACGAACGAATGGGACGATGAAAAATGTCAAGTGCGGTTCAAGAATGTCTCGACTTGTCTACTGAGCCTACCCTAGGTAATTCGTTAGTCTGCGGGGATGCGATCAGCCAAACATGGCCGGCGGGCGCCCTTTTGTGTGCAAACAGGAGCGTGCAGTGGCGGTACGAAAGCTCGATCCGGAGGGTGTCAGGCGCTTCGCACACTTCAGTCAAGCGGTCTTGGTTGAGGTTCCCGGTCCCACACTCTACGTCGCCGGTCAGGGCGACGTGACCGGAGACTTCGAAATCCAGGCGCGGAAGGCCTGGACGCAAATCGAGGTCCTGCTCAATGAGGCCGGAATGACGTTGACCGACGTGGTTAAGGTCACCGGTTATGTTGTCGATCGAAATTACGTTTCCGCGTATCGCGCCGTTTTCCTGGAAGTGATGGGCGAGGTACGCCCAGCGTCCACGCTCGTCATTTGCGATTTGGTGCACCCGGCGATGCTGGTAGAGATCGAAATTGTAGCTACGAAGAACTAGCTAGGATGCGGACTCATTAAGGCGCAGCCATAGCCTGATTGACGCGAGTTGAACGAAGGCAAGGTAGTTGGCAGCAAGCCTGTCATAGCGCGTCGCTATCCGACGACATTGTTTGATCCTGTTGAAGAACCGCTCGACCCGGTTGCGAGCGCGGTAGAGATAGGGGCTGAAGCAGATCGGATTGCTGCGGTTGCTTTTCGGCGGGATGTTGGCCCACGCGCCGTTCTTCATGGCAAGCTCCCTGATCCGGGTCCACTCCGTGCTTTTGGTTGAGCCAGAGCGTTCACAACCGGTTCATGTCGCCGCATCTATTTCTCGACTACGAAGGAGAATGCGAACATGGGGCCGGCCGAATGAAAAGCTTCAGCGGCGGAATTGTTGCCTTCGCATCCGTTCTTTATGCGTTTCTCGGATTCCATCCGTTATTGGCCCAGGCGACCGACGCGGTTGTCGGCGTGAACGCGTCGGTGGGTTCACTGAGCGTCGACCAGCAGAATGCAATCCTCGCGCAATTGCACGCAGCCAACGTTCATTTTATCCGGTCGGGCATTACGCCCGATGAGAAGGGAATAGATTTTGCCCGGCGCGCCCAAGCGCAGGGGATCCAGATCGAATGGCTGGTCCAACTACAATACCGGCCGGGTGCACCCAGCCGACCATGGCCCAATGCCTTCGGCGTATGGGGCGGACCTCCGTTGTCCGCTGCAGATCCGGATCAGTTCCGCAAGTACTTCGAACCGCTGCTCGAAAAACTCGAGGCCGCCGGCGTTAAGCTCGCGGGGTTCGAATTGGGAAATGAAATCAATTCCGCCATGTTCAACGCAGATTTCAGCTTGCCGGCTGAGAACCCGACCCGATCTAGAGAGTTCACCCTCGAGAACCTTTCGCGTGATCCGGAGGCACAACAGGTCGCCAAGGGTTATCTGCAATATCTTAAGCTGCTCAAGGTGATCAAGGAAGTTCGCGCCCGGTCGAAGCTGAACCAACATGCGCCGATCGTCAGCGCAGGCCTGGTGTTCAACGAAGCTCCGGAGGCACCGCGAACGGCGCGGCTGGACGCTGTCGGTGCTGTCGCAACGCTGGACTTCATGCGCGCGAACGGTCTCGATGAACTCGTCGACGTTTACGGCGTTCATACCTACCCTTGGACGAATGACCCGGGAAATCCGACTGCCGTCGCGGGACGCCGCAATCGATTACAGAAGTACGTTCTCGCGGAGTGCCGGCCGTCAGATAGCCGAGGTGGCAAGCCTTGCTGGATCACTGAGTGGGGTATCCCCAATCACGATACGTCCTGTCCTCCTCATGAGACCAATCAGATCGCTCTGGTCAACGAAACGCGGGCTAATTTTCGGCCCTATGTCGCCAACAGACGAGTCCTCGGCCTGTTCTACTATGCGTGGCTCGACAGCCGCGAAGGCTTTGCCATCTACCGTTGCGATCATTTGACAAACACCGGACGTTTGGCGCTGACGCTGTTTTGATGGATGGCATATCCGCTTCTGGCCCATCGCGACATTTGCTGCGGTTGCACAAAGGTGGTTGGTGTCGGGGCGAGCCGGACATCGACGAAGATTTTTGAGTACGCGCCCTAAGATCAAATATTTTGCCGCGAGTTTATCCTATCGGGTCGCGACACTCCGACCTTGATGTTGATAAGCAGCCGTTCGATCGGGTTGCGCGCGCGATAGAGAATCGATCTGGCTGGCCGCAGGACCGCTAGGGCCCTGCATTTACTTCCGCTCTCGGCGCGATAGCGGACATGGCCGGACTTGCTGCCAATCCGACTCGGTAGCGAATGACCCAAGGGAGACATTCGCGCTTCACGACGACTTGGCGACCTTCAATCAGGTTGGCCAATTCCGACGTCTCCCTAGCCGCCCCACTCGGAGGCGCTCCTTCCGTTCCACATCAATCCGCCCGCGGACACGCTGGTTGGACCGTTTGGTTTGCCGTAATTCGGGTGCGAAGAACCTGATCTGACCAGCGGTATATCCCTATGCAAGTGGTAGGTCCTGACGCTCGGCTTATGACGAACCGTGTTTGCAAGCGCGAACGTACTCGAGAGCGCGACGGCAGAGGCTAATGCTATTGTCGTGAGTTTCATGTTTTCGTCCTCGTGTGGCTCCACGCGCGGGTCAATGTCAGAATGCATTCTTAAATTGCGCGAGGTAGTCGGGGCTCCCATAGACCCACATGGGCTCGTCACATTGTTGTGGGCCTTGGTCGTTCATGCAGGCGAAGCTCCAGGGAGGAGCTACGATCTCGCGGCCTTCGATCCTGTATCCCTGCAACCGACTGCCAACTGCCGGTCGAGTGCCGACATGCGCTCGATTGCTGCTTTTGTCGGTTCGCACAGGAGTCGTGGCTTGGGTCGCGAAAGATGGCACAAGCAATAGCGCCGCCAGAAGGTATGTGATCTTCATCGTTCACTTCCTTGATTGAGCCTCGCGCTAGCGGAGGCATGTCCGCTTCTGAAAGGAAGATCGAGATTGGAGTCTGGATATTTCCCGATCACGCAAATGTTTGGCGGTTTTGCCATCTGTCTCGATGAGGCAGACATTGCATGGGTTCACGGCAAGGCAGGGCCACTTCTGTACCGGCGAGCCATGTCGTGATTGGAGAGGCGCATATGGGAGGGTTGAGATTGCGGCGGTTAGCAGCAGCGGCAATCGCGTTTTCTTGATCACGGGTCGGCTGAGATACAGAAGTCGATGCGGGAAAAACCTCACGTGCAGGGTCGCAAGATGTGGCACTGCTGACGTCCGCCTATGGCACACCGCGACGTTTCGCTGCGATGCAGAACTTGGTCCGCTATCGGGGCACTGCGGACCGGGGCGGGCCTTCCGCCGGCAGATTTATGGGTTCACGGCCTAGCGGGATAACGAGATCTGCGGTCACATGCGCGCATGAAGATCGCTACCTTCAACATCAACAACGTCAACCGGCGCCTGCCGAACCTGCTGGCCTGGCTGCGCACGGCGAAGCCGGACGCAGTAAGCTTGCAGGAGCTGAAATCGACCGACGCCGACTTTCCCGCCGCGGCGTTCGAAAAAGCCGGTTACGGCGCGGTGTGGCAGGGCCAGAAGACCTGGAACGGCGTCGCCATTCTGGCGCGCAACGCCGAGCCGGTGTTGACCCGCACCGCCCTGCCCGGCGACCGCGACGATCACGAGGCCCGCTATATCGAAGCCGCCGTCAACGGCCTGATCCTCACCAGCATCTATCTACCGAACGGCAACCCGCAGCCGGGGCCGAAATTCGACTACAAACTCGACTGGTTCAAGCGGCTGCGCGCGCACGCCGCCAAGCTGTTGAAGCAGGATGTCCCCGTGGTGCTGGCGGGCGACTACAATGTCGCGCCGACCGAGTTGGATATCTATCCGACGAAGTCATGGGACAAGGATGCGCTGATCCAGCCGAAGAGCCGCGCCGCGTTCAAGACGCTGGTGGACCAAGGTTGGACTGATGCGATCCGCGCCCTGCATCCGACCAAGCCGATGTTCACGTTCTGGGACTACAAGCGCAACCGCTGGCCACGCGATGCCGGATTGCGGCTCGATCATCTCTTGCTGAGCCCGGCCGTCGCGCCGCGCCTGCTCAAGGCCGGCGTCGACCGCCAGGTCCGCGGCGAAGAAGGCGCCAGCGATCACGCGCCGGCGTGGATCGTGTTGAAGTGAAGTTATTGCGGCACAATGCCCGCCGCCTTGATGAGCGGCAGCAAACGCGCTTCTTCGCTGGCGCGGAATGCGATCAGTTCTGCGGGCGATGTCGGCCATGCGGTGGCGCCGAGTTCTTCGAAGCGTCGCTTCAGATCCGGATCGCCTAGCGCCTTCAGCGTCTGTCCGTTGATCTGCGCGATCATGTCCGCCGGCACCCCGGCCGGACCGCACAACGCGGCCCATGACGTCATCTCGTAGCCCGGCAGCAGTTCGGCCATCGCCGGCGTATCAGGGAGAGCCGGGCTCCGCGTCCGCCCGGTCACGGCGATCGGCTTGACCGAGCCTTCGCGCACAGCGGACAGCGAGCCCGGCAGATTGTCGAACAGCATGTTCACCCGCCCGGCCAACAGGTCCATCAGCGCGGGATTGCCGCCCTTGTAGGGAATATGCTGCACATCGACGCCGGCCATGCTCTTCATCATCTCGCCGGAGAGATGCAGCGTGGTGCCGATGCCGGCCGAGGCGTAATTGTACTTGCCCGGATTTTGCTTGAGCAATGCGAGCAGATCCTTGGCGTTCGATGCGGGAAAGTCTTTGGCGGCCACCAGGATGTTCGGCAACTGCCACAGGCCGCTGATGAAGGTGAAATCATCAGCCGGCCGGTAAGGCAGTTTCGCATAGGTGCCGATCGCGATCACGTTGTTGGCGATGCCGCCCATGCCGACGGTGTAACCGTCCGGGGTGGATTTGGCGACGGCATCGTTGGCGATCACGCCGCCGGCGCCGACACGATTCTCGACGACGAATTGCTGGCCGGTCAGCGCGCTCATCTTCTGGCAGAACACGCGTGACAGACTGTCGGTGGCGCCGCCCGCGGCGAAGCCGAGCACATAACGCACCGAGCGCGCCGGCCAACTCTGTTGCGCCCATGCGAGGCGGGGAAACAAAGGTGCTGCGCCAAGCAAAGCGAGCGCGCGACGACGGTCGATCCTGTCCCCTGGCATGGTCGATCTCCCTGCAAATCTATCGGCGACTTCAATCGCTCTCGCGCAAAATGAAGCACGGCATGAAACTTCCTGCACGCGCAAAATGCCGCAGCATGAGCGGGTTTGTTTCGCCATGCGAACCAACGTCTGCTATGAAACTGCAAAACACGTCGGGGGAGGAATGCGCGTGAAATTCTTCAGAACGATCGCTGCGGTCGCAGCCCTGTTTTCTGCCGTTGCGAGTGTGGGCGCCCGCGCCGACGAGGACTACCCTTCCCGCGCCATTACGCTGACGCATGGATTTGGCGCCGGCGGCAACGCGGATACGATCGCCCGGATCGTGGCGGATGGCCTGTCCCGGCGGCTCGGCAAGCCCGTCATCGTCGAGGGCCGTCCCGGCGCCGGCGGCAACATCGCGTCCGACCGCGTCGCCAAGGCCGCACCCGATGGCTATACCTTGATCATGCTGACCGGCGCCCATGCGGTATCGGGGGCGATGTACAAGACGCTGCCGTTCGATCCGGTCGACGATTTTCAGATGATCTCGACCACGGTGTTCTTTCCGCTCGTCGTCGCGGTCAAGACGGGCTCGCGGTTTCAGACGCTGGCGGATGTGATCAAGGAAGCAAAAGCCAAGCCGGATACGCTGACCTACAGCTCGGTCGGCGTCGGATCGACCCAGCATCTGGCCGGTGAGCTGCTGTCGTCGATGGCCGGCATCAAGATGATCCATGTGCCCTACAAAGGTGGTGGCGGCCCGATCAACGACCTCCTGGGCGGCCAGATCGATATCATGATCGACACGCTGACGATATCAGCCCCGCAGCTTGCGGCCGGCACGATCCATGGCCTCGGCGTCACCAGCGCAAAACCCTGGTTCTCGATCCCCGCCGTGCCGCCGGTCGCCGCGACCGTCAGGGATTACGAGGTCCGGTCATGGCTCGGCATTGCCACCAGCAAAGGCGTGCCTGCACCTGTGGTCGAGAGGCTCAACCGCGAAGTGCGGGCCGTGCTCGAGTTGCCGGAAGTCAAAGGCAAATTGGAAGCCATGGGCAACGAAGTCCGCGGCACCTCGCGCGAGGAGATGCGGACCATGATCGCCTCCGAGATCACGCGCTGGAAACAGGTGATCGGCGCGGCAAAGATTCCGCAACAATGATCGGGGGCAAATCCGAAAAATCAGCCCTTGCCGGTGTGACCCCAGGCGGCGTCCCAATCCTCGCCCGCGGCGTCGATGACCCGCCCGTCGGCCTCGAAGAACTTGTTCGGGACCTGGAAGATCGCGAGCATCAGCCCACCCTGCGGACACCAGGCGACATGGCGGCTGCCTTCCTCGCGCCAGATGAATTCGCCGGCCTTGCATTCGATACCCTGGGCCGGCCCTTCCTTGTCGACCAGCGAGCCTTCGAGCACATAGGTCTGCTCGATGTTGACGTGCTCGTGGTCGGGCAGTACCGCACCCGGCGCAAAACGCATCAGCGCGGTCATCAGCCCGGTCTTCTTATCGAACAGCAGCGTCTTGGCTTCGCAGCCGGGAAAGCGGGTCTTCTGCCATTCCATGCCGTCGGGGCGAACCAGATGGGAATGGGTGTCTGCGGTCGCGCGCTGCGGCGTCACGGCGTCCATGGCAATCCTCCCGGTGTTATTTTGCGGCGATCATAACAGCTTTCGCCGCAGCCGTCAGCCGGTACCCGGCCATGACCGCGTTGCAGCGAAGATGACCGCATCATCACCACAGGTTCTTGCCGTCGATGACGGTTACCGGCACCGCATCGAGATCGAATTCGTCGAACAGCCGCGCATTGATGCCGACCTTCGGATTGTCGAAGTCCGGCTTGCCGGTCGACCAGTCCGGCGATTCCGAATAGGTGCCGCAGCCGCAACTGGCGCAGAAATGATGTTTGACGGTACGGCTGCCCCAGCGATAGGTCGCGACGTTTTCAGGCGGCGACGTCAGGCGAAATTGCGCCGGCGTGTAGTAGGCCCACAGCGCGCCGCGCTTGGCGCACAGCGAACAGGTGCAACGGGTCACGCCGGCCGGCGCCTCGCTCACCTCGAATTGCGTCTGGCCGCAATGGCAGCTTCCCTTGATTGGCACGATTGGCTCCTCGCCGGTTGATCCCGATGCAAGCTGATAACCGGGGCCTGCTGCCAGCATGCTGTCAGCAGTGACCGTTCGGTAGTCGCTGACCTAACGCCCCGCGGCGCGCGCGTCGCACTGCCGGTGCGTCCCGGGACTTGCGACAGCCGGTCTGTCCTTGCTGTGGTCCGTAGCATTTTCATAAAATTTCCCTGAACCCATCCGATCGATCTGAACCAATCGTGGCGAAAGCCCGACGAAGTGACGCGAGTCACATCATTTCGGTTAGTGACCACAGATATTGGCTGGTGAGGTATTTCAACCGCCCCAAGCCTGGAGAGACCAAGATGAACCGGGGAATTATTGGCGCCATCGTCGCCGTCGCTATTGCCGTGATCATTGCCGCGGGTAGCTGGTACACCGTCGATCAGACCGAGCGCGGCGTGCTGCTGCGCTATGGCGCGGTGGTCGGCACCGCCCAGCCGGGCCTCGGCTTCAAGGTCCCGCTGATGGACACCGTCGAGAAGGTCAGCGTCAAGACCACGACCTTTACCTGGGACAAGATGAACTCCTACTCGTTCGACCAGCAGCCGGCCGACCTGAAGATCAGCGTCACCCTGCGTGCGGCGCCGGAAAAAGTCTCGGACCTCTACGCGAGGTTCGGCGCACTGCAGACCGCGGTCAACCAGGTCGTCAGCCCGGTCGTCAACCAGCAGGTCAAGGTCGTGTTCGGCCGCTACACCGCCGTGAGAGCCATCCAGGAGCGCGGTCAGCTGAACAGCGCGATCAAGGACGCCATCACCGCGACGCTGAACAACGATCCGATGATCATCATCGAGAGCGTCCAGCTCGAGAACATCGAGTTCAGCCAGACCTACCTGCATTCGATCGAGCAGCGCATGCTGGCGGAAGTTGAAGTGCAGAAACTGCAGCAGAACGCCGAGCGCGAAAAAGTCCAGGCCCAGATCACGGTGACGCAGGCCACGGCGAAAGCCAACGCGGTCCGCGCCGAGGCGCAGGCCAACGCCGAAGCCACCCGCCTGAACGGCGAAGCCAAGGCCTCCAACATCAAGATCACGGGCGAAGCCGAAGCCGCCGCCATCGAGGCACGCGGCAAGGCGCTCGGCAACAACCCGAACCTGGTGACGCTGGTCCAGGCCGAACGCTGGAACGGCGTGCTGCCGACCACGATGGTGCCGGGCTCTTCGGTGCCGTTCGTGTCGATCAAGTAGAGCTGAGATTCATCTGCAAGCGACAATGCCCGGGATTGCGATCCCGGGCATTGTCGTTTTCTGATCAGCTCGCGCGCTTTACGCGATTGCGCTTTTGTTTGACGCGAAGCGACGAACGTCCCTCCAGAGGCAGTGCCATCGGCTTACGACGGCAAGGCCATCTCCTCGCAATTTGCTGCGAGCATCAAATTCAAGGGGTTGATCCGATTGAAGTGCTTGTTGAAAGAGGCCGCCAACTGCGGCGCCCTTTCTGTCAGGCAGGTTGACGGTATTGCCCCGGATAGACGGCTACCAGGCATTGCCTCAAAATTTCACTTTCTTCTCAACAGAGTATACTTGCGTTCGGCCCGGCATAGTTGCCGGGTCTTCGCTTTCCGTGCGGAGCAGCCAACTGAGGCGGCCTTTGTCGTAAGACTTTCAAATCGGTTTGCTTGTGTTTCGTGGGCTGGCTATGGCCACTGCCAATGGGGCAGGACGATTGATATGGCTGGCAGGGGCCGTCTGAATTTTAGAGCAAGGCGGGCGGCCCCACTTGGGGTCAAATACGGACAGCACCCGACCTTACTTCGGCGTCTTTCGATCTTGCGAGGCCGCACCATCGTCAACCCGGGGCGCGAGGTCTTCGACCCGCTTCAGTATCCCGAGATGGAAAAGGGCGATTATTGCAATGCTCGGGATCAATACGGTTGCAGTTACCAACGCTACTAGTTCCCACCACATGATGGCACCCAGTCGTGGTTGCGTTGCTGGTCAACGAGAATGGCGCGGCCCGGGTTCCAAAATTCAAACCAGGCCACCGCCAAAATCAAACTGGGCCACTAGGGGTTAAAACAGGCCAGTACCAAGCATCACGGAAAATTTGGGCGCAAGAAAACTTGTGTCGCGCTGTTACGAGATCATTGGCATGAGCAAAACGTGCTCAACGATCAAGGAACTACGAGATAGAGTGGCATTGCACTATGGGTAAGAGCCGGTGCAATTGACTCTGTATCTTGCCAAAACAAAGAGGCCGCCAACTGAGGCGGCCTTACTCCGGAACAATCTTGGTTATGGGGGCTTGGCAATCCGGAGGTTGCCCATGCCCAGATACTTTTTTGTTGTGAAGGACGGCCACCGGCTTTTTGATTCAATAGGCTTTGTTTGTGACGACGATACTGATGCAATCATTCGGGCAATGGTATTGGCCGTCGGTGTTTCCCTCGATAAGCCAGAGGATGATCCAGAGCGCCGCGTCGCAATAATCAACGATGCGGGACGGGAGATTGGTACCGTACCCGTCTATTCCAAGCCTTCATACGAGAACCCGGCCGGATAGAATGGGCCGTCTGAGAGGCCCTACTTCATCTGGCGGTTACGGTCCCATGCGTCCTTGATCTCGAAGACGACAATCGTCACGATTGTCGTCACCACGATAGGTCCGGCCAATATCGCCACCAGCGTAAGCATTTTCAGCGGGGCGGCTGCAGGCCGGGTGATCGCAGCCATTCGCTCATGTGCGATCCGGTCTCGGCCTGTCGGGCCTTGCGGATTGTCGCTTCGCGAACCGCACCAAGTGGAAGCAATTTGGCCTGCTCACGCAGGCGGTGTGCCTCCTCTGCAAGGCGCTGTTCCAGAGGCTGAGATAGCTTGAGATGGCGTCGCTGCTGCATAGCACTGCTCCGTTCCTTGTAGGAAGGCGGGAGCGCGGCTTGGCGTTCTCATCACCGATGGATGCCAATGGCTGGGGCGGTGACGGAGACAGTCTGACACGTCCGGAGGACGGCATCTGGTCAATACAGCTCACCCCTGCTGAATCATTAACAATTCAAATGAGGCCACTGCGATTTTCGAATGAGGCCGAAACAGCACAGCACCCAAACGGTGACAAAGAACAAATTAGGAACATTTTGAGAGTTTCTATGCTATCAGGGTTTTACCGGTAAAGAGCGACTCACCCCTCCATGGCCAAATCCACCCTTTCTTTTGTCTGCCAGAACTGCGGCGCGGCGTATAACCGCTGGCAGGGCAAGTGCGAGTCCTGCGGCGAGTGGAACACGCTCTCCGAAGAGGATACGACCGGCGCCACCTCGATGCCGGTGTCGATCCGCAGCAAGCGCAAGGGGCGGACCTTTGCGCTCGAAAGCCTCACCGGCAAGAGCACCGACGCTCCGCGCCTCTCGTCCGGCATGGGCGAGCTCGATCGCGTCACCGGCGGCGGCTTTGTCCGCGGCTCGGTGCTCTTGGTCGGCGGCGATCCCGGCATCGGCAAATCGACCTTGCTCACGCAGGCTACCAGCCTGATGGCCCGCGCCGGCCATCGCGTGGTTTACATTTCCGGCGAAGAGGCCGTGGCGCAGGTTCGTTTGCGCGCCGAGCGGCTGGGGCTCGCCGACGCGCCGGTGCAACTGGCCGCCGAAACCTCGGTCGAGGACATCGTCTCGACCCTGTCGGAAGGCGCGGTGCCGCGCCTGATCGTGATCGATTCGATCCAGACCATGTGGACCGATACGGTGGAATCAGCGCCGGGCACGGTGACGCAGGTTCGCGCCTCGGCGCAGGCGCTCATTCGTTTCGCCAAGAAATCAGGTGCCGCGATCATTCTGGTCGGCCACGTCACCAAGGATGGCCAGATCGCCGGTCCCCGCGTCGTCGAACACATGGTCGACGCCGTGCTGTCATTCGAGGGCGAAGGTTCGCAGCATTTTCGTATCCTGCGCGCGATGAAGAACCGGTTCGGCCCGACCGACGAGATCGGCGTGTTCGAAATGACCGGCCTCGGCCTGCGCGAGGTCTCCAACCCCTCCGAGCTGTTCCTGTCCGAGCGCGATCTCGGCAGCCCGGGTACCGCGGTATTCGCCGGCATCGAGGGCACCCGCCCGGTGCTGGTCGAATTGCAGGCCTTGGTGGCGCCGACCACGCTCGGCACCCCCCGCCGCGCCGTGGTGGGCTGGGACACCAGCCGGCTGGCCATGGTGTTGGCGGTGCTGGAAGCCCATTGCGGGGTGAAACTGTCAGGCTATGACGTCTACCTGAACGTGGCCGGTGGCCTGCGGATCCAGGAGCCTGCGGCCGATCTTGCCGCCGCCGCGGCCCTGGTGTCCTCGCTGGTGAATGCGCCGCTGCCGACGGACGCGGTCTATTTCGGCGAGATTTCGCTGTCGGGTGCGGTCCGGCCGGTGGCGCAAACCTCGGCCCGGCTGAAAGAAGCCGCCAAACTCGGTTTTGGCCGCGCCGTGCTGCCCGAATCGACGCGCGGCGACGTCGGCGGCGATGCCGGTCTGGTGCTGAACACCGTCGGCGGGCTGACCAGCCTGGTCGCTGATATCGCGGCCCGCGGAACACCCAGAGCGAATAAGGAGGCCAACCGCGAGGGGGCTGCTGAGAAAAATGCCACACCGGCGCGATTCCGGCGCGAGAACGGCTAAAGCGGCGTGACGCGCCCCGCCCTCGCCGCTATACAACGCGCGCGAAGGGCGAGCGGGATGGCGCGATATCCGGCCTTGCGGGATATACCTTATGCCCGTCACCTAGGACGTCCTGAACATGCCGATTCGCTGCTTGAGAACCTACGAGCGGACCTGACCAGCCGATGCCGATAACGATACTCGATCTCGTCCTGCTTGGAGTGATGCTGATTTCGGGGCTGCTTGCCCTGGTGCGCGGCTTCATGCGCGAAATCCTGTCGATCGCGGCCTGGGGCGCTGCGGCGCTGGTCACGCTTTACGCCTTCGCCAAGCTGCTGCCGACCGCAAAAACCTATTTCAACAACGACACCGTCGCCTCCGTCGTGGTGGTGGCCGGCACCTTCATCGGTACCCTGATCGTGGTGTCGATCATCACGGTGCGGATTTCGGACATGATCCTGGATTCCCGGATCGGTGCGCTGGACCGCACGCTCGGGTTCCTGTTCGGGCTCGGCCGCGGCCTTCTGATCGTGGTGGTGGCCTACCAGTTCTTCGTCTGGCTGGTTCCGGACAAGCAGCGGCCCGACTGGATTACCGGGGCCAAGTCCCGGGTGGTGCTGCAGGGAACCGGCGATTGGTTAATGTCGCTCTTGCCTGATGACCCCGAGAACACCATCTTAAAGAGATTCAAGAAGAATAAACCTGAAGACGATCAAACTGACACCGACCAGGCAGCCCCTGCGTCCGGTGATGGCTACAGTAAACCTGCCCGTGACAGCCTTAAAAAGCTGATCGAGAAACCCGCGGGCAAATAATTCTGGCCAGAAGAGAGGCGCGATGGACGAGATGCAGAACCCTTCCGATCCCGCCCACCAGTCTGACTCTAAACCTGATCTGAATCTCGGCATCGAACTACAGGACGACCTCGAAGGCGACACGCTCCGCGAGGAGTGCGGCGTGTTCGGCATTTACGGCCACCCGGAAGCTGCCGCGATCACCGCACTCGGCCTCCACGCCCTCCAGCACCGCGGCCAGGAAGCCGCCGGCATCGTCACCTTCGACGGCGCCCGCTTCCATTCGGAACGCCGCCTCGGCCTGGTCGGCGACACCTTCTCCCGCCGCGAAGTGATCGAGCGTCTGCCCGGTAACGCCGCCGTCGGCCATGTCCGCTACTCCACGACAGGCGCCACCATCCTGCGCAACGTGCAGCCGCTGTTCGCCGAGCTCAATGCCGGCGGCTTCGCGGTCGGCCATAACGGCAATCTCACCAACGGCCTGACCTTGCGCCGCGAACTGGTGAAGAACGGCGCCATGATGCAGTCGACCACCGACACCGAGGTGATCCTGCACCTGGTGGCGCAGTCCAAGCGCAGCCGCTTCATCGACCGCTTCATCGAATCGCTGCGCGCCATCGAGGGCGCCTACGCGCTGGTGTCGCTGACCAACAAGAAGCTGATCGGCGCCCGCGACCCGCTCGGCATCCGCCCGCTGGTGCTCGGCGACCTCGACGGCCGCCCGATCCTGACTTCGGAAACCTGCGCGCTCGACATGATCGGCGCCAAATATGTCCGCGATGTCGAACCCGGCGAGATCGTCGTGTTCGACGAACACGGCGCCAGCACCCACAAGCCGTTCCCGCCAAAACCGCCGCGGCCCTGCATCTTCGAATACATCTACTTCTCGCGGCCGGATTCGATCGTCGGCGGCCGCTCGGTCTACGATGTCCGCAAGGCCTTCGGCGCACAGTTGGCGCGTGAAAGCCATGTCGATATCGACGTCGTGGTGCCGGTGCCGGATTCCGGCGTGCCCGCCGCCCTCGGCTACAGCCAGCATTCCGGTGTGCCGTTCGAACTCGGCATCATCCGCAACCACTATGTTGGCCGCACCTTCATTCAGCCGACCCAGAGCGTGCGCGAACTCGGCGTGCGCATGAAGCATTCGGCCAACCGCGCTGCGATCGAAGGCAAGCGCATCATGCTGATCGACGACTCCCTGGTGCGCGGCACCACGTCGAAGAAGATCGTCCGCATGATGCGCGATGCCGGCGCGCGCGAAGTGCACTTCCGCCTCGCCTCGCCGCCGATCCTGTATCCCGACTATTACGGCATCGACCTGCCGGACCGTGGCGGACTGCTGGCCGCGACCCATTCGCTGGAGGAAATGCGCGAGATCATCGGCGCGGATTCGCTGGCGTTCCTGTCGATCGACGGCATGTACCGCGCCATGGGTGAACCCGGCCGCGATCCCGCCAGTCCGAAATTCTCGGATCACTGCTTTACGGGCGCCTATCCGACCCACCTCACCGACCAGACCCAGGTTGAACCGCAGCCCCGGCAATTGTCGCTGCTGGCGGAGGCGAGCTAGCTGTCGTCCCTGCCTAGTGCGCAATTGCGCACGGGCGCAGGGACCCATAGCCACCGGCTCAGATCAATAATTTCACGTCATGGCCGGGCTTGTCCCGGCCATCCACGTCTGTAATACCCCGCCGCAAAGAACGTGGATGCCCGGGACAAGCCCGGGCATGACGGAGCAAGCTGTTACCATGACCAAACCCTTCGCTTCCCGCATCGCCGTCGTCACCGGCGCCTCACGCGGCATCGGCCGTGCCACCGCCGTGGCACTCGCCAAAGCCGGCGCGCATGTCGTTGCCGTGGCGCGCACGCAAGGCGGCCTGGAAGAACTCGACGACGAGATCCGCAAAGACGGCGGCAGCGCCACGCTGGTGCCGCTCAACCTCACTGACTATGACGGCATCGCGCGGCTCGGCGCCGCGCTGCACGAGCGCCACGGCAAGATCGACATTCTCGTCGGCAACGCCGGCGTCGCCGGCCCCTCCTCGCCGCTCGGCCATATCGAGGTGAAGCCGTGGAATGACGTCATGGCCGTCAACGTGACCGCCAATTTTCAGTTGGTCCGCTGTATGGAGCCGTTGCTGAAACAGTCCGACGCCGGCCGCGCCGTGTTCGTCACCTCAGGCGCCGCCAACAAAGCCCCCGCCTATATCGGCCCCTACGCCGCCTCGAAGGCCGCCCTCGAAGCCCTGGTGCGGGTCTGGGCGGAAGAAACCGCGAGCACCAGGATGCGCGTCAACCTGTTCAACCCCGGCCCGATCCGCACCCGCATGCGCGCCACGATGTTTCCCGGCGAAGATCCGGCGACCCTGGACACGCCGGAGCAGGCCGCCGAATTCATCGTGCCGATGTGCGCGCCTAGCTGGGACTCGACCGGCAAGTTCTACGACTTCAAGACGCGGACGTTGATGAGTTTCCGCGCGCCGGCGTAGGCGTTCGCCGTCATTGCGAGGAGCGAAGCGACGAAGCAATCCAGTTCTTCGCTGCTGAAGCATGGATTGCTTCGCTTCCCTCGCAATGACGACGGCATTTCGTAGCAACCATTAAGAGCTAGGCGGCTTTTTCGGTCCACGGCGTACCGCGCTGGACCACGGTGTTGGCGTAGATCAGGAGCTTTCGGGCGCAAGCGATGAGCGCTGCGGTGTGGGCCTTTCCAGCGGCCGTCAGGCGGGCATAGAGCGCGACGAGTGCCTTGTTCCAGCGGAAGGCCGCTGGGAGGGCAGCCGCGAACAGGGAGCGGCGTAGGCGACTTCGCCCGCCAGCTATGCGACGTAGGCCTTTATGTTTTCCGCTGTCGTCGTCGAAGGGAGCCAGGCCGGCCAAGGCTGCAGCTTCCTCGCGGCTGACTTGCCCAAGCTCGGGCATGCGGATCAGAAGCGCCAGCGCCGTGCGTTCTCCGATGCCGGGAATGCTCAGCACCAGATTGAGTCGCATGGCAAGATCGTCACTGGCGCGAAGTCGCTTGGCAATGTCGCGTATCTGCGCGGCCCGTCGTGCCTTCAGCCGGACGATGTCGCTGTTAACAATGCGCCGCAGGCCAGGTTCGTCGATATGTTCGAGCCGGGTCTTGTGACGCGCGATGTCTTCCTCGATCTGTTCGAGAAAGGTCAGATATCCAGCCAGTTGTGCCAGTCGAGGATCTGGCGCAGTCTTCGGCTGATCGAGTGTCGCTGTGCAAGCCGCGATCAAGAACGCATCGAGCGCATCGTTCTTGGCGCGACGCAGATGGACCCGGCCAAAAGCCTTGACCTGGGTCGGCTGCAGCACCAGCACGGTGAAGCCCGCCTTGCGCAAATACTCCACCACACCGCGTTCATAGCCGCCCGTCGCCTCGATCCCGACGCGCGTCACGCCGGCTTTGGACAGGTTGGCCGCCAAGGCGCGCCAGCCAGGTAAAGCATTGGCAACCTGCCAGCGCTCGGACCGATCATGAACAGCAACGTCCAGTTTGGCCTTGGATGTATCGATTCCAGCCGTCGTTATGATAGTCTGTGTCATCTTCGTCGACCCCGCCTTGTGAAGCGAACCAAGTTGTTCCGGCAACCATCCGGGTCCGATGAAGGTGCTGGCGCGATCACGCTACGGGGCAGCCACAAACTGCTCAGGATGGGTTCGATCCGATCGCCAGCGGCCTGCCGTGGATGGCCGTCCACGGCAGGCCATTCCTTTCGGAACAGGCCGACGATAACCGATTGCGCTATTACAAGGATGGGTTGAGCGCAGCGAAACCCATCATTTCGGTCGATGCAAGAATGATGGGTTTCGCGAGGCTCAACCCATCCTTGTAATAGCAAAATCGATTATTGTCGGTGTGTTCCGAAAGGAATGGCCTGCCACGGACGGCAATCCGCGGCAGGCCGCTGGCGATCGGATCGTACCCATCCAGAGCCACTTTTGGCTGCTCCGTAGCGAGATCGTCGTCAGCACCTTCATCGGACCCGGATGGTTGCCGGAACAACTTGGTTCGCTTCACAAGGCAGGGTCGACGAAGATGACACAGATTATCATAACGACGGCTGGAATCGATACGTCCAAGTCCAAACTGGACATCGCAGTTCACGATCGTGCCGAGCGTTGGCAGGTCGCAAACGTCTTGCCTGGCTGGCGAGCCCTTGCCGGTTACCTAGCCAAGGCCGGCGTGACGCGCGTCGGCATCGAGGCGACCGGCGGGTATGAACGTGGTGTGGTGGAGCATTTACGCGAGGCAGGCTTTACCGTGCTGGTGCTGCAGCCGATCCAGGTCAAGGCGTTTGGCCGGGTGCATCTGTGCCGCGCCAAGAACGATGCGCTCGACGCGGTCTTGATCGCGGCTTGCACAGCAACGCTCGATCCGCCGAAGACTACGCCAGATTCACGTCTGGCTGAATTGGCTGAAAATCTGACTTTCCTCGATCAAATCGATGAGGATCTCAGGCGCTTCAAGACCCGGCTGGAACATATCCACGAGCCTCGGTTGCGGCGAATGGTTCTTGGCGAAATTGCTCGATGGAACGCGCGACGGCTCGCCCAGGTTCGTTACATTGCCAAGCAATTACGCTCTCACCCCGATCTCGCCGCTCGCTTTGATCTGGTGCTCAGTATTCCTGGAATCGGTGAGCGGACTGCACTGGCAATCATTATCCGTATGCCCGAGCTTGGTCGCGTGAGCCGGGAGGAAGCCGCAGCCCTCGCCGGACTTGCTCCCTTCGACAACGACAGCGGGCAGCAAAAAGGGCAACGCCACATCGCCGGCGGCCGAGCTCGCTTGCGGCGCTCCCTGTTCGCGGCAGCCCTCCCAGCAGTGTTCCGGTGGAACAAGGCCCTCACCATGCTCTACGCACGCCTAATAGCATCCGGAAAGCATCATAACGCCGCACTCATCGCCTGCGCCCGCAAGCTCCTGATCTACGCCAACACCGTCGTTCAACGCGGTACCCCGTGGATCGAAAAAGATGCTTAGCTTTAATGGTTGCTACGAGCTGTCACCCTAACCGGACGGAGTTACGTTCCAGAAAGAAGCCGTTCGAGTACAGTCGGCAATATTTCGGGATCGGTCGCCCGGGGATCGGTGGCCCATTCCATGGCCAATCCGTTCGACAGGGCGAAGACGATCGTCGCCAATGCGTCGGCGCTCAAGTCAGCTTTGCCTCGCGAGCGCGGTGATTTGGCGAAGCCCTCGGAGACGGCGTTTCGCAGCTGATTGCGTACATCCGCCAGCGCCTGCCTCAGTCCCGGCTCACGAAGCGCATGGATCCAGAATTCCATCAGCAGAGGCGTCCAGTGCGGGTCTTTCTTCGCAAGGAGCGTCAGCGCCTCGCCAAGCGCCCGCGGTTTCGCCGCAACGTCGGTTTCACGTGCAACCGCGGTCGCAACAATGGCGGCACGCTGTTTTACTCGGACCCTGAATAGCTCAAGAAATATCTCATCCTTGTTGGCGAAGCTGGAATATACCGCACCTTTCGTAAAACCGGCTCGTTCTGCGATCAGCTCGATCGTTGCGCGATGAAAGCCAAATTCGACAAAGACGGCCTCCGCGGCAAGCAGGACGGTCGCTCTCGTCATATCGCGTGTTGGCCGTTGTCTCGGTCTTCTGGTTGCGCTTGGCGACACGCTGCGACCTCCGGTCATTAATACTAACTCATAGCGTCTGTGTCGGCGCGCGACAACTACGATACGCACCGTATTGACTTTCCGATAATTCGATACTATACGTATCGTGTTTGTTGGTGCCTTCCATTTTCGCTCCTGCTCGAACTCCCCTCTGCGAGGATGTGCGCGAGAAGAGGACGGTTATAACGCTCCAAGGAGAGTCCATGACCAATTCAAAATCAGGCAGCGGCTTTCTCAATTTTTACGAATCTGCGCATCGCGATTCAGCAAACCGGCGCATTCATCACGTCGCGCATACGATCGCGGCGATCGGCATCATCAGTCTTTTCTGGCGTCCTCTGATCGGAGGAGGACTTATCGTGATTGCCTTCCTCCTGTCTTGGATTGGACATCTCGTATTTGAAAAAAACACACCCGCTTTTTTCGATCCAGCCGATGACCGAACCTTCCTTGGCGGTGGAATCAAGAAAATGGAAGTCGCTCTTGGCGGGCTCGTATGGTCGGGCGCATGCTTCTTACGCCTCTTCGGTCTTGGGCCACTTACCAATCAGTGACGGTGCACTTGATTATCCTTGGCGAGCGCAGCCCGGATGAACGAAGCAACATCCGGTATCGTAATTGAATAACCGGCCCCCCCGCATATCGCTTCGCTCATGCGGGCTACGATCCCGCAAACTGCTTCACCACCGGCGCAAGCGAAATCTTGCGGCAGCACCTGCGACAAAGTAGCCCGACGGGCAAATCACCAAAAGTCTGTCCAGCCCTTCGCGCAAAAATATTTCTGTTGAGCCGTCGGGCAAATCAGTTGTCTAACTCCGCCCGTCTCCCGCGATGAGAGCAACTGTGCTGAAGTAGACCGGTGATCGGCTGGCCTCAAGGCTGGCGCGAGGCGCGCCCCCGCCTTCGGCGGCTTACGGCCTTGACGCCGTCCGCTCCCCCGGTCTGTTGGCTAGGCATGCGCTCGGTCGAGGACCGAGCGCGGTGAAGTGCGCTCGCTCAATTCAGTGCGTAACGGCTGGGATCCCATTTCTGCCGGCGTGCGATCATTGTGTTGAGGATGATGATCAGCTTTCGCATGCAGGCGACGAGCGCAACCTTCGGCTCCTTCCCCTTGGCAAGTAGCCGTTGATAGTAGGCCTTGAAGACAGGATTGTTCTGTGTGGCCGCGCCGAGGCACGGCATGTAGAGGGCGTTTCGGACCCAACGGCGGCCGCCCTTGATGTGGCGTTCGCCGCGGCGCTTTCCGCTATCATCGTCATAAGGGGCAACGCCTAACAACGCCGCGGCGATCTCGTCGCTCACTTGCCCAAGCTCCGGCATTCCAGCAATGAGGTTCGCTGAGCTCGTTTCGGCAAAGCCCGGCACGCTCTCGACGATCTCGGCGCGTTCGGCAAGATGAGGTGTGGCCCTGACCTGGGCCGAGATCGCGACTTCGAGCTTGGCAATTTCCTCGAGCAAGCTCTTCAAGATACGGGTCCGCGCTTTCCGAGCCTGTCCTGGTGCAGCATGCTCGTTTTGAGCTTCCAGTCGTATCTTGAGATCGACCAGATTGAGACGAGCTTTCACCAGCGCCTGCAGCTCTTCGCGCGCGGCATCGTGCACTTGGCCCGGCGCCTCGCTGAACGTCTCTGCGAACCAAGCGATCATCTCTGCATCAATCGTATCGTTCTTGGCCAGGCGTCCGGCCGACTGCGCAAAGCTGCGGACTCGCTTGGGGTCGACGATCCGTACGGCGATGCCGGCCAGGCGGAGCACCTTCCCCCAATCGCGCTCATAGCCGCCGCTGGCCTCCATCACCGCCCTGTTCACCTTGTGCTTGCGAAGCCAGGCAACCAGCTTGCGATGACCCTGGGCAGTGCTCGGATACGTCTGCCGCAGCGCCAACTCGCGAATGCACGCATCGACCTTGTCCTTTGCTACATCGATGCCGACGACAACGAGACCATTTTGTGCCATCATCCACTCCCTTCCTTGCTCGGTACGGGCTCAACGGCCCTTGCAACTGTTCGGGTTGAGGAAGACACCGGAGCTGTCCCTCGCTCTCATACAGGCTCTGCCGCTTTGGGGCGTAACGGGCTCAGTTCCAGCAACGGGCGGTTCTGATTCAACCGCCCGTTCGCACATTCTGCCAGTTTTTGCCGACACAAGGGGCGCTCGCGATCGTCACGACGTGCGGAGAGATGCGGTGGACGCGAGGCTACGACTGACGAGCGTGGCATTTGCGTACGGTGAAATCGTTTGGGTCCGACGCCCCGATGCAGGCGTCAAGTTCGAAGGCGGCCAACGCTGCCCGAGAGCGATGGTGTCACAAAAAGCAGGGTCACCAGGACGATCTCGTATAAGCCGTAAAGCCATTGCGCAGGGAAGGCCGGATGCCTCCGCCAAACCTGTATGCTTGCGTGCGCCATTTTGTTGCAACTATCGCACGCAAGACCGCGGGTGCGGCGCGCACCCGGTCTTCCCTGCGCCCTCTATGTTTCGGAGGGCAGATGAAATGGAAAAACTCGGGCAAAGCATGCTGCGAGACAGTGAAGTCGTATCTATCCGCCGTCATTCCGGGGCGCCGCAACGCGGCGAACCCGGAATCTCGAACTTCCGGGTTCGATGCTTCGCATCGCCCCGGAATGACAGCGGTTACGTCGCAATGACGGCAAACGGGCAAACCGTTGACTTGCGCCCCTCCCCACGATTGACTGCACGCCAAGCGGGAAAAAACCCGTCAGAAAAATCAAGGGAGCAACCCATGCCGATGCAACATCGCGCGCGCTCGATACCCGCCATCCAGCATTTCACCAAAACCATCGCCGCCTGTGCCGCCGCTGTCGTGCTGATCGGCGCGCCGCTGTCGATGCGCAGCGCGCAGGCCGGCGACGTCCCGACCTTCGCCGTTGACGCATCCTGGCCGAAGGCGCTGCCGAACAACTGGATCATGGGACAGGTCGGCGGCATCACATCAGACGCGGAGGGACACATCTGGGTGTTTCAGCGTCCGCGCTCGCTGACCGACGACGAGAAGGCCGCGGCGCTCACCCCGACGCGCACCAAATGCTGCGTCCCGGCGCCACCGGTGCTGGAGTTCGATGCCGACGGCAATCTGCTGCGTTCGTGGGGCGGCCCCGGCGAAGGCTATCAGTGGTTCGGCAACGAACACGGCATCGAAGTCAGCGGCGGATTTGTCTGGCTGACCGGCAACGCCAACGACGACAGCCAGATCCTCAAGTTCACGCCCGACGGCAAGTTCGTGCTGCAGATCGGCAAGATCGCACCCGCCAAGGGAAGCAACGACACCACCCAGCTCGGCAGGCCCGCCGAGGTCACCGTCGACAAGGACGCCAACGAAGTCTACGTCGCCGACGGTTACGGCAACCGGCGCGTCATCGTGTTCGATGCCACCACCGGCGCCTACAAGCGGTACTGGGGCGCCTATGGCAAGCCGCCTGTTGACGACAAGCAGCCGCCTTACGATCCGAAGGCGCCGGTGGCGCAGCAGTTCGGCAATCCCGTGCATTGCGTGAAGGTTGCCAATGACGGACTGGTCTATGTCTGCGACCGCACCAACAACCGTATCCAGGTCTTCAAGAAGGACGGCACCTTCGTCAAAGAGTGGTTCTACGAGAAGAATACGCTCGCCAACGGCGCAGTCTGGGACGTCGTGATCTGGCCCGATCCGAAGCAGACCTGGCTGTTGAGCGCCGACGGCGCCAACAACGAAATCCGGGTGCTGAAGCGCGAGGACGGCAGCGTGGCCGGCCATTTCGGCAGCAACGGCCGCAGCGCCGGTCAATTCCACTGGGTCCACACCATGGCGGTGGATGCCAAGGGCAGCCTCTATACCGGCGAGGTCGATACCGGCAAGCGCATCCAGAAGTTCAAGCTGACGTCAGACGCGCTACGATAGGCGGATTGCCGGGGGCGCCGGGATTCACTAGACAGCCCCCAGTTCAACGCCGGGACGGCTCCGCCAAGAGAGCCGCCCGGCTACCCCTGATGGAGGAAATCGATGAATACAATTAATGCGCGGCGCCTTGCCGCGTTGCTCACTGTCGCCGGCGTCGGCCTCGCCGCCCCGGCTTACGCCCAGGACAAGACCGCCAAGATCGGCGTGCTCACCGACATGTCGAGCCTCTATGCCGACATCAACGGTCCGGGTGCCGTGACCGCAATCAACATGGCCGTCGAGGATTCCGGCCTGCGCGCCAAGGGCTGGAAAATCGACGTGTTGAGCGGCGATCACCAGAACAAGCCTGATGTCGGCGTCAACATCGCGCGGCAATGGATCGACACCGAGAAGGTGGATGTCGTCTCGGATACGCCGAACTCCGGCGTGGCGCTCGCTGTCAGCAATCTCGTCAAGGAAAAGAACGCAATCCTGCTCAACTCGGGCGCGGCCAGCGCCGATCTGACCGGCAAGGCCTGCACACCGAACACCGTCTCCTACACCTACGATACCTACATGCTGGCCACCGGCACCGGCAAGGCGCTGACCAAGGCCGGCGGCGACAGCTGGTTCTTCCTGACCGCCGATTACGCGTTCGGTGCGGCACTGGAGCGCGACACCACCGCGGTCGTCACCGCCAACGGCGGCAAGGTGCTGGGCGGCGTCAAGCATCCGCTCAACACCTCGGATTTCTCGTCCTTCCTGCTGCAAGCGCAATCGTCGAAGGCCAAGATCATCGGCCTCGCGAACGCCGGCGGCGACACCACCAACGCGATCAAGCAGGCCGCCGAGTTCGGCATCGTCGCCGGCGGCCAGAAGCTCGCCGCGCTGCTGCTGTTCATCAATGACGTGCACTCGCTCGGCTTGAAAACCGCGCAGGGCCTGACCTTCACCGAATCCTTCTACTGGGATCTGAACGATCAGACTCGTGCGTGGTCAGCGCGTTTTCAGGAAAAGGCGGCCAATCATGCCAAGCCGTCGATGACTCAAGCTGGCAACTACGCGGCCATTTTGCACTACCTCAAAGCGCTGGAAGCGCTCGGCGGCAATCCGCATGACGGCGCCAAGGTCGTGGCCAAGATGAAGGAGCTGCCGACCGACGATCCGCTGTTTGGCAAAGGTCCGCTCCGCGCCGACGGCCGCCGCATCATCCCGGCCTATCTGTTCGAAGTGAAGAAGCCGGAAGAATCGAAAGGCCCGTGGGATTATTACAAGCTGATCGCCACGATCTCACCGGAGGACGCCGCCAAGCCGCTTGAGGCCAGCGAGTGTCCGCTGGTGAAGAAGTAATGGTGTAGCCCGAACATCGGGTGGGCAAAAGCGCGTCAGCGTATGCCCACCCTTCCATCCAGGTTGCCACCCTGTCGCCTCCGCGACCTGCGGCCCGAAAAAATCTGCTCCGCGTGTCGGATCGGCGTTCGTCCATTCGTCCTGGGGATGCCAATCAGCAGACATTCGGAGCGAGCGCCATGATGCAGCAGAGCCAGGCGGCTGAAATTCAAATCAAGGCGCTTGTCGAAGCGTGGGCGGACGCGGTCCGCCGCCACGATCTCCCCGGCATTCTTGCCCACCACGACCGCGACATCGTGATGTTCGACGTTCCGCCGCCGTTCCAGTCACGCGGACTGGATGAGTACAAGAAAACGTGGGATCTGTTCTTCAGTTGCCGCACATCGGGGCAAGCCTTCGACATCGAGGAACTCACGATCACGGCCGGCGACGAAGTCGCCTTCGCCGTCGCTACCATGCGGTGCGTGTCCAACACCGATAGCGGGCTCCTGTTCAGGCTGACTATCGGACTGCGCAAGGTCGACGGCGACTGGCGCGTCACGCACGAACATCATTCGGTGCCCGCGACAGACTAGCTAGCGGGCCTTCGCGATCGAAAGCGTGCGCCACGCGATCAGCAGCGCCAGCAGCAGCAGGGCCGCCGCCAGCAGGAACGGTGCGCCCGGCAATTTCAGCGGCGCGCTGCCGCTGATGAAATAAGCGAAGGTCAGCGTGAACAGAAACGGCCCGACAAGCTGGGCGATGCTGTTCACGCTATTCGTAGCGCCCTGCAACTGGCCCTGCTGGTCCGGCGCCACCATTTGCGTGGTCAGCGCCTGGATCGCCGCACCGGCGACGCCCCAGAGCGACATCACGGGGATGCCGACCCAGAACAACTCCCCGGTCGGGGCCGCCCCATAGATGAAAAACCCGAGCGCTCCGGCAGCCAGCCCAACCAACAGCGTACGTCGCTCGCCGAAGCGTTTGACGATCGGGCCGACGCCTGCGCCCTGCACCACCATGGAGCAGACGCCGACCAGCGCCAGCGTCAGCCCAACGGTGGCCGTGCCCCAGCCATATCGATAGGTGGCGTAGAGCACGAAGGTCGAGGGCAGCACCACATGGGCGACCTGGCCAAAAAAATTCGCCAGCGACAGTCCGGCGAGAATCCGGTTGGAGCGCAGCAGATGCAATGCCCCAAGCGGATTGGCGCTCTTCCAGCGAAACGGCGAACGCCGCTCCGCGGGCAGCGATTCCGGCAGGATCAGCCAGCCGTACAGCGTGTTGGTAAAACTCAGGCCTGCGGCGATCCAGAACGGCAGCCGCGGATCCATACCGCCGAGCAGACCGCCGAGCGCCGGCCCCAGGATGAACCCGGCGCCGAATGCCGCGCCGATCTTGCC
This sequence comes from Afipia sp. GAS231, assembly GCF_900103365.1. Lineage (NCBI taxonomy): Bacteria > Pseudomonadati > Pseudomonadota > Alphaproteobacteria > Hyphomicrobiales > Nitrobacteraceae > Afipia > Afipia sp. GAS231. The sequence goes on along the minus strand of NZ_LT629703.1, from coordinate 7,051,984 downwards.
GAACACTGCGGCGCGCCGCTCCGGCGGCGTCACGTCGGCGATGTAGGCGAAAGCGGTCGAGATGCTGGCCGAGGTGATGCCTGAGATTACCCGGCCGATGAACAGCCAGGTCAGCGACGGCGCCAGCGCCATCAGCACGTAGTCCAGCGCCAGCCCGAAATTCGACAGCAGCACCACCGGCCTGCGGCCGAACCGGTCCGACAGCGCACCGAGGATCGGCGAGAACAGGAACTGCATCAGCGCCCACGCGGTGCCGAACAGTCCGAAGATCCGCGCCGCACTCGCGGTATCGTTGTCGACAAAGCTCTCCACCAGCTTCGGCAGCACCGGAATGATCAGGCCCAGCGCCAGCATGTCGAGCAGGATGGTGACGAAAATGAAGGCGGCCGCGGCGTTGCGCACCGGCGGCATGTCGGCGGCGGGCGCGGACGCCTGTTCGCTCATGACGGCCGCTTGCGCTTGTGGGCGAACGGATTGGCCTTCTCACGCAGCGAAATCCGCACCGGCGTTCCCGGCAGCTCGAACGCCTCGCGCATGCTGTTGGTGAGGTAGCGCAGGTAGGATGTCGGCACCGCATCGGCGCGCGAGCAGAACAGGATGAAGCTCGGCGGCCGCGCCTTGGCCTGGGTGATGTAGTTCAGCTTCAGCCGGCGGCCCGACACCGCGGGCGGCGGATTGGCGTCGACCGCCTGCTCGAACCAGCGATTGAGGGTGGCCGTCGGCACGCGCTTGTTCCACACCGCATAGGCCTGTTCGATCGCGGTCATCAGCCGATCGATGCCCTCGCCCATCAGGCCCGAAACGGCGACGACGGGCGCGCCCTTCACCTGCGGCAACAAATGATCGGTATCGATGCGAAGCGCCGAAATCAGGCTGCCTTTCTTCTCCATCAAATCCCATTTGTTGACCGCCAGCACCAGCGCGCGGCCCTCGCGCTCGATCAGGTCGGCGATCCGCAGGTCCTGCTCCTCGAACCGGTTCTGCGAGTCCATCATCAGCACGACGACTTCGGCAAAGCGCACCGCGCGCAGCGCATCGGCAACCGAAAGCTTTTCCAGCTTCTCCTCGATCCGCGAACGACGCCGCAATCCGGCGGTGTCGAACACGCGGAATTCACGGCCCTGCCAGGTAATCTCCACGGAAATGGAATCGCGCGTGGTGCCGGCCTCGGGGCTGGTCAGGAGCCGTTCCTCGCCGAGCAGATGATTGATCAGCGTCGACTTGCCGGCATTGGGCCGGCCGACGATGGCGACGCGGATCGGACGTTGCGCGATTTCCTCATCGGTTTCGATGATGTCGTCGTCGTCGAACTCCTCCGCTTCGACCGGCTCGGGCATCAAGACCCGCAGCGCGTCGTAGAGATCGCTCAGGCCTTCGCCATGCTCGGCCGAAATCTGGATCGGATCGCCCAGGCCCAGCGCGTAGGATTCCATGGCGCCGAGTTCGCCGTGCTTGCCCTCGCTCTTGTTGGCGACCAGCACCACCGGCTTGTTGGCGCGGCGGGCGAAATCGGCGAAGGCGCGATCGTTCGGCGTCAGGCCGGCGCGGGCGTCGAACACGAACATCAGCGCGTCGGCCAGGCCAATCGCGACTTCGGTTTGCTCCTGCATCCGCGCGGTCAGCGAGCCCTTGGCGCCCTCGTCGAGGCCTGCGGTGTCGATCAACGTGAATTCGAGATCGCCGAGACGCCCCTCGCCCTCGCGGCGGTCGCGGGTCACGCCGGGTTCGTTATCGACCAGCGCGAGCTTCTGCCCGACCAGCCGATTGAACAGCGTCGATTTTCCGACATTGGGCCGGCCGATGATGGCAATCGTGAACGACATAAATGATCCTAACGCCCTTTTCTGAAGGGCGTGTCAATCGATGAAAAAATGAAACTCAGCGCGTGAACGTGCCGCTCGGCACCGGAGCCGGGAACGGGGCGGCGGATTGTTGCGCGGCAGGCGCGGTCGACTGCGCGGCGGGGGTATCCGACGGCGGCGCGGTGGTGCGCTTGCGCACGATCTTCTTGGGCTTGGGCGCCGGCGGCGCGGCGGCGGTGCTGCCCTCTTCCTCGGGGTCGGCAGCCGCGGCGGGCTCAGCAGCCGGCGCGGGGCTAACAGCGGTCGGCTTGCCCTTCGATTTGGCGCCCCGCTTCGACTTCGGCTCTTCCGGCGGCGGCGCGGCCGGAGCGGTAGCCACCTGCGGATTCTGATCGTCGATCTGGCGGGAGCCCTTGTAGAGATCCTTCGGCACACCCTGCTCGAGGCCCGGCACACCCTCGGGGAAAACCGGCTTGCGGTCGCCCGGCAGCTTCTTCTTGGTGTCGAGGAAGTCGAGCAAATCGGACGGATCGAAATTGCCCATGCTGCCGCAGCCCGCCAGCGCGCTGGAAAGCGCGACGAGGACGGTGGCTGCGATCAAACGTTGCGGACGGCGCATGGGCGGTTCTCGTTCAGTCTCGTCAGCTTTTGGCGACCGGCGGCAGCAGGGCCTGCAGCGCCTCGGCACGCGAGCGCAGGCTTGGCGGCGTCTCGCCGTCATTGGCAATCAGATCAAGCCATTGCCGCGCCGCCGCGGCGTCGTTGGCACGCCAGGCCGACAGCGCCAGCAGCTCGCGCGCGGTATGGCGGAACGTCGCGCCCGGTGCTGCGGCAGCCTCGAGGCGCGCTTTCATGTTGGGATAGGTCGTGGTTTCCAGCAGCAACTGGGCCGCGCGAATCCGCGCCAGGTCCTGCTCGGCAGCGCCGACGCTGCGGTCGGCGGTAATCTCGTCGAACATCTTTGCGGCCGCCGCCGGATCGCGGTTGGCAACTTCAGCCGCCATGCGTAGCCGGGCCAGCACGCGGTATCCAGCCGGCCCCTTGGCGACCAGTTCGGCGAAGCCCGCTTCGGCCTCGGTGTGCTTGTTGGCCTCAGAGAGCTCCACAGCCTTGTCGAAGGCAGCGCCAGCCTCGGCGGCCCTCTTGGCTTCCACGTACTGGTAGCCACGCCAGCCGCCCACAGACGCGACAATCAACAGCGCGCCCGCGATGATATAAATCGAGTATTGCTCCCACAGCTTCTTGAGCTGGTCGCGGCGGACATCCTCGTCTACTTCGTCAAATAATTCAGACACTTAAGGCTATCCCATCCCCTGGGGAAACGCGATCATGTGAGCTACGCCACGCGCCCAATCCCCGCATGGCGGCGGCGTTACCCTAACGATATGGCGGTGGCAAGGCAAAGCGAGCCGGATCAAAGCGTTAACGGTCCGGCTTAAGGGCCGGTGTCACGCCGTCCCCTGCAGAATGTTCTGAGAATGTTGACATCGCCGTTCAAAACTTGACGTAATCGCGCCCTATTATTCCTTGGTTTCATTTTGTTTTCTGGGGTGGTTCATGCTTCGCCGTGCCCTGTTTCTCATTTTCGCCATGGGGCCGGCCGCCCTGCCCGCGGCATCGCTGGCCTCCGACGCCAAACCAAAATCACCCGAGACCGCGTTCACCGGGAAACTGCGGCCCGACATCCTGGGCGTCTCCACGGACGCGACGGCTGAATCCGCGCGCGCCGCCTTCGAGACGCGTTTCAAGGGGCATGCCGACGCCAAGGTCGACGTCCAGCAACAGAAACTCGGCGACGCCGGCGCCAGCTTCGTCGCCGCTGTGAATTTCAATCTCCCCGCTGGCCCCAAGCAGACCGGCGAGTTGCTGTCGGGCAGCTTTTCCGCACCAGCGAGCGGCAATCGCGCCTATTTCATCGCCCGCAACCTGACCTTCGCGCCGGACCAGCAGCCGGCAAAAGCCGACATGATCAAGGAGATCATGGGCAAATACGGCGCGCCCACCATCGTCGGCGATCAGCACCTCTATTACATCTACCGCTCGGGCTCGGTGATTTCCTCCGGCACCAAATACAAGGAAGCGGCCGCGATCGACGCCATCGACAAGCCGCTCGATCCGCGCGCCGCGGTCAAGCTCAACGGCGAGACCGTCCGCGGCAGTTGCGTGGCCGTCGTCAAGCGCGCACAGGCCAAGGCGAAGACGCTGAGCGCCATGTTTGACGAGGCCAAGGGCGCCAATTGCGACGGCGTATTGAGCGTACAACTGATACCGGGCACCCCGCCGGACCGGGTCGGGATCGCGCAATTCACGCTGCTCGATACCAAACTCGTCGTCAGCGCCACCGCGATCGACAACGAGGCCATCGCGGCCGACCACAACGATAAGACGGCGCCCAAGGGCAGCGCGCCGAAGCTCTGACGCCTTCCCGAGAGGCGTAGCGCGGCGGATGTCACTGCGGGCCGCAACCGTTGAAATGTCATCGCGCCCGGGAACTTTCGCGCCGCCATTCGCTTGAATCCGCATTCGCTGGAGTAGAGGCAATGCACGGATTTCTACCCAATGTCCCCTTCGGGGCCGATCAAACCATCTATGTTGTTGTAGAAGCGCCCAGACCACATGCACCAGATGATATCGCTGGGAACGTTGAGCGGACGGACATCGAGACTGTCATTTCCGACCTTCTTGCGGGACAATTCTGTGACCCAATCGAGGTATTGGCTTTCAATACGATCGAACACTGGAGCGACGACCTCTCGAAATTTGTGGCGCAGGAAATTTGCTGTCGCTGCGACATCGAAGGACACGATGTACCTGCTTACCTGCAGGAGTTCGTCAGCAGGGCGTCAAGCGTAACCAAAGCAGGCCACCAGGGTGGGACCCAAGCATGGTCATGAACTGGGTTTACTGGGATACATTTTGGGCGCTGGCTGGAAGCCTCGTCTGGTTCATGACGATCGTGTCCCATCCCGATGCAGTGGTGATCGATCGACATTCCCGAGGAATTTGATGCGCATCGGCCGGTGGCGATCCTCTACGCCCGCGCCGCCCACGCGTCCCGCAACTGCCGCTTCATCACCTTGCCGTTGGCATTGCGCGGCAGCGGATCTGACGTGAGATCGATGGTCTCCGGCACCTTGTAATCCGACAGCCGCTCGGCGCACCACGCGCGCAGCACATCGACGCCGACGGGATTGCGAGTCACCACGACGGCATGCACCCGCTCGCCCAGCACCGGGCATGGTTTGGCGATGATCGCACTCTCGACCACCGCGGGATGGCCTGAAAGCACCGACTCGACCTCGGCGGAGTAAATCTTCAGGCCGCCGCGGTTGATCATGTCCTTCTGGCGGTCGAACACGCGAACGAAATTCTCGGCATCCACCGAACCGAGATCGCCCGAATGCCAGAAGCCGGCCGTAAAACTCTCCGCCGTCGCCTTCGGATTGTTCCAGTAGCCTTTGATGACCGACGCGCTGCGAATCCAGAGCTCGCCGATTTCGCCTGATGGCAACTGATGCCCGTCCGCACTCATGGCGATGATTTCCGTACCCGGACAGGGCAATCCGACGCTGTCGATATGGCTTGCGGTCAATTCGCCGGGCATCATGGTCGAGGGCGACGTGGTCTCGGTCGCGCCGTAGCAATTGATCAGCTTGAGGCCGGGAATTCTGGCGTCCAGCCGTTCGATCGTCGCGACCGGCATCGGCGCGCCGCCGAAACCGCCGATCCGCCAGCTCGACAGGTCGTAGCTGTCGAAATCGGGCTGCAGCAGGCAGAGATTGTACATCGCCGGCACCATCACGGTGTAGGTGACACGCTCGCGCGCGGCGACCTTCAGATACTCCGCGGCCTTGAACTCCGGCATGATGATCAGCGCACCGGCACAGCGCAGCATGGTCGTGATGTTGGCAACGACGCCGGTGACATGTCCGAGCGGCACGGCGGCGATCGAGCGATCGGTCGCGGTCAGCTTGAGACACGACACGAACACCATCGAGGAATGAATGATGGTGCAATGCGCCAGCATCGCGCCCTTGGGCTTACCTGTCGTGCCCGAGGTGTAGAGGATCATCGCGGTATCTTCTTCGCCGACCTCGACCGGCGTCGCCGCCGGTGCGTGATCGGCGAGTTCGGAAAAGCGCGAGGCTTTTGGATCGTCGTCGACGGCGATACGAAACGCCAGATCGGGAACGTCGCGCGCATCGGGCACGCGCCCGGCCAGTGCGGCCTCGTGGATCAGGAGCTTTGCGCCGCAATCGGTCAAGACATAAGCGATCTCGGGCTTTTGCTGCCGGGTGGAAAGTAGCACGGTCACCAGACCGGCATGGGCCGCGGCGAACATCGTCAGCACGAATTCGATGCGGTTGCCGAGCAGCACCGCGACCCGGTCGCCGCGCTGCAGTCCGAGTTTGCCGAATCCGGCCGCGATCGCCTGGGATCGCTGCGCGACCTCCTGCCAGTTCATCCGCCTGCCACCGCAGACCAGCGCCTCGCCGTCGGGATTGCCGGCTGCGGCATCGGCCACCATTCCCCAGATGCTTTTCGGCCGCTCGCAAAACGCTGGGACCATGCGATCGCCGAAGCGCGCCTCGAGCCGCATCAAGGGAATGGAGTGCTGCGACCAGTCCATGGCGGCCCTCTTCAGCTCTTCTTCATCTCGTAGACATGCTCCGGCCCCGGGAAAGCCCGCGAGCGGACGTCGGTGGCGTAACCTTCGATGGCCGCTTCGATCGCGGGTCCGAGATTGCCGTAACGGCGGACGAATTTCGGGGTCCGCGGCGACAGCCCCAGCATGTCTTCCAGCACCAGCACCTGGCCGTCACAGGCGGCACTGGCGCCGATACCGATGGTGGGGATGGCGATCGTTTCGGTGATCTTGCGCGCCAGCGGCTCGGCGACCGCCTCGATCACGACCGAAAACGCGCCGGCTTCCGAGATCGCGCGCGCGTCGTTCAGGATCGGCTCCCAGCTCGCTTCGTCGCGGCCCTGCGCGCGAAACGAGCCCAGCGTGTTGATCGATTGCGGCGTCAGTCCGATATGGCCCATCACGGGGACGCCACGCTCGGACAGGAACGCGATGGTCTCCGCCATCCGCGCCCCGCCTTCCAGCTTCACCGCGCCGCAATGGGTCTCCTTCAGGATCCGCACCGCGGAATGGAACGCCTGCTCTTTCGACGCCTCGTAGGAGCCGAACGGCATGTCGACCACCACAAGCGCATGCAGCGAGCCGCGCATGACGGCACGGCCCTGCAGGATCATCATCTCGAGCGTCACCGGCACCGTGGTCTCAAAGCCGTGCATGACATTGCCGAGGGAATCGCCGACCAGGATGACGTCGCAATAGCGATCGACCAGCGACGCAGTATGGGCGTGGTAGGAGGTCAGCATCACGATCGGCTCGCCGTTCTTGCGCGCACGAATATCCGGCGCAGTTTTGCGCTTGATGGCCGACTGAACCGACATGTCAGACTCCGAACACGGGGACGCCGATCACGACCGGGTGGAACGCGAAGGCGAGCGCCAGATAGGCCACGACGCCGACCGCGATCGCGATCAGGTCGTTGGCGGGACCGCCGACCGGAATCGGCGGGGCGCCGGCGTCGGGGCGATGTTTGAGCGAGATGCGGTCGAACACCGCCCACGCCAGGAACGAGCCGAACAGAATGATCGAGCCGAGATCGCCATTGGCGAGCAGATGCGCCGCCGCCCACAACTTGACGCCCGCCAGCATCGGATGTTTCAGCGTCGTATAGATGCGGCCACGGAGATAGGAGGCGACCACCAGAATGACCGCCGGCAGCATCAGCGCGACAGTGATATGCTTGAACGCCTTCGGCGGATTCCAGACATCGATCCAGCCGGTTGCGCGATACTCGGCAAAACCCCAGGCGATCAGCGCCAAGCCGGCGAGCGAAACCAGCGCGTAGAAAATCTTGTAGCCGCCCTCGCCCATCGAGGTGACAAACCGCGCGCGCAGATCGCGCTGCGTGGTGAGCGTATGGACGCCCAAAAACAGGATCAGGCCCAGGATCATCACCAGCAGTCCCATGACGTCCATCCCCGTGTGCAGCCCGTTTCCGGCTAACCGCGTATCACTTTAGGGGCTCGGCCCGCAATGCGCGAAAATGCACGTTACCCCATTGCCGTCCTCTAGGGAGGGCTTACGTAACGCGCCGCGAAACGGTGGTGGATTAAGCCGCAGGGATCAGGGGGTGCCGGACTGTTTGCCCAGCTCGCGATTGTCGACATAGCGGATCGCGATCGGCCGCCCGGCCAGCGCGCCGCCGAGGCCGCCGGTGAATTTCAGGGGCATGCAGCCGTCCAGCGAGGCGTTGATGGCCTTGAGGTAAGTGGCGCGGGTATCCGCGGAAACCCCGGCGGTGGAATAGGTCAGGCGCGGCGCGGCGATGATCTCGCCCGATCGCCGGAAGCTGAACCGCACTGACATCTGCATGCCCTCGCGCGCACTATCGGCCGCCGGCGGCGTCCAGCAGGAACGCAGTGCTGCAAACAGGTCGCCGATGGTGTCGAGATCGTGGTCGGGCTTTTGATATTTCGCGGCCTGATCCTGCGGCGGCACGGCCTCGATCGTCAGTTGCAGGTTTTCGCCATAGGGATAATCGATCTCGGGAATGCACGGCCCGTGGTTGAACACGCTGCAAAACGACGGCGTGCATGGCCGGTTATCGAGCACGCTGCAGGGTGCAGGCGAAAACGGCGTGGCATCGATATGGCGCGGCCGGGCAGCGGCCGGACCCACTCCGACATACAGGGCGATCAGGCAGATGATGGCGCGCCAGAACATGCGATGGTCCCTTGCTGGTGGGTCCAGGCCTTATCGGTGCTGAACTTGATCCGTGCGTTGGTCGGCATCAAGGCTGATGGCGTTCACATCCTCGCGTTCATATGACCGGGTTCATGGCCGGGCGTTCATGGCGGAGAGTTCCGCGATCAGCGCCTTCTCGCTCGGTTGGTCGAGCACCCCGGTGGCGTAGAGCGAAATGCCGCCATACAGGGTGATATAGACCTTCATCACGGCGCGGCGCCGCTCGGCCGGGGTCTTGATGTCCTGGCAGAAGATCCGCATCGCCTCGGTAATGACCTTGTGGACGGCCTGCTGCAGCGGCGGATTGTGCTTCATGGTGGCATGCGGGCGGCTCGTCATCAGCGCATAGAGCGCGCGGTTGGCCAGCGCGAACCGGACATATTTCGCGGTGTAATCGTCAGGGGTCTTCGCCTTGACCAGGATCGCCGCGAGCCTGGTGTAGGCATCGGCCGCGACCGCATCGAGCAGCGCCTCGCGGTCGGCGAAATGATTGTACAGCGAGCGATGCGCGACGCCGACGGCATCCGCGACCTCGCGCAAGCTCAGCCGTTCATGGCCTGATGTGGCCACCAGGCGGGTGGCGGCCTTCAGGGCTTCGGACTTCAGGTTGCCATGGCGGTAGGTCGCCCGGCGCGGTTTTGCGGTCATATCCCTTCATACAAAGCTAGCCGCCGTAACGCCACCGGGCGATGACGCCTTCCTCACTCAGGCCGAAGCCCGGCTGGCAACGCGATCATTGCCGTACTGCGGCGTAATATCCTCGTCGATCATGGCGCGGATCATCTTGATGACCGCGCCGCGCGCCCGCGCCTTGGTGGCGGCATGGCCCGCCATGTTGAGCGTGGCAAGCGCCTGGGCTGCCTCCTCGGCACTTCGATCCAACGCCTCCGCCGGCACCACCCGGTCGAAGAACCCGGCGGTGACGGCCTCCACCGGGCCGAACATTTCCGCCGTCATCACCACCCTGGAGAAATAGGCCGGCGTCAGCCGCTGCCGCGCGATCTCGATCGCAAACCGCGGCACGGTCAGCCCGATCGCAACCTCGTTCATGCCGATCCGGTAATTGCCTTCGGTGGCAATACGGTGATCGCTGGACATGATCAGGAAGGCGCCCATCGGGAACGCATTGCCCTGGCAGGCGGCCACAACAGGCGTCGGAAACGACAGGATACGCAGCGCCAGTTCGGCGCCCGCCTTCATCATCCGATATTGATCCTCGGCGCTGCCCTTGGCGAAAACGCCGAGATCGAACCCGCCGGAAAAGTGCTTTCCCCGCGCTTTCAGGATCACGACGGTCTTGTCTCTTTCGGCCTGGTCGAACGCCGCATGCAGCGCGTTCAGCATCGCAACCGACATCACATTCGCCTTGCCGTCATCCATCAAGATGGTGCTGACGGGGCCGGAACGGGAATAAGTCGCAAGATCAGTCATGGGTGCCTCCCTTTTTGTTAAAGCATCCAGTGGATATTTTAGGATGACACGGAGCCGCGCAAGAGGCTTGATTCGGCGGGCTGCGCATGGAGGCATCCACTGGATGCATGAGTGGGATGAGGCTGGCCCAACCCACAACTGTCATCGCCCGCCTTGTGCGCAATTGCGCACTGGGCGGGCGACCCAGTATTCCAGAGACATCAGTGATTTATGGAGAGGCCGCGGCGTACTGGAATTGGGGCGGGCAGTGTGCCCTCGCCTACGCCTTTTTCTTCACGTCCTTGACGTTCGAAAAATTGATGCCCTCGGCGCGCTCGCGGGTGTAGCCGAGATAGAATTCGTTCTTGGCCATGAAGACCGGGTCGCCGTCGACGTCGTCGGCGATGCCGGAATTGTTGGCGGCAACGAAGGCGTCGAGCTTCTTGCGGTCGTCGGAGGAAATCCAGCGCGCCAGCTGGAATTCCGAAACTTCGAATTCCACCGGCAGCGAATATTCCGCGTCGAGCCGGGCCTTGAGCACGTCGAGCTGCAGCGGGCCGACGACGCCGACCAGCGCCGGCGCGCCGTCGCGCGGCCGGAACACCTGCACCACGCCCTCTTCCGACATCTGCTGCAGCGCTTCTTTCAGCTTCTTGGCCTTCATCGCATCGGTTAGGCGGACGCGGCGAACGATTTCCGGCGCAAAGGAGGGAACGCCGACGAAGGTGATGTCCTCGCCCTCGGTCAGCGTATCGCCGATCCGCAAGGTGCCGTGGTTGGGAATGCCGACGACGTCGCCGGCAAACGCCTCGTCCGCCACCGAGCGATCCTGGGCGAAGAAGAATTGCGGCGACGACAGCGACATGTTCTTGCCGGTGCGCACCAGCTTCGCCTTCATGCCGCGAACGAGCTTGCCCGAGCACAGCCGCGCGAATGCGATGCGGTCGCGGTGGTTCGGATCCATGTTGGCCTGGATCTTGAACACGAAGGCGCTCATGCGCGGCTCGGCGGCCTCGACCTTGCGCAGGTTGGAATCCTGCGCACGCGGCGGCGGCGCGAACTTGCCGAGACCTTCCAGCAAATCGCCGACGCCGAAATTGCGCAGCGCGCTGCCGAAATAGACCGGCGTCAGATGGCCTTCGCGAAATGCCGCGAGGTCAAACGGCTTGCAGGCTTCCGACACCAGCGCCAGCTCGTCCTTGATCTCGGCGACGTCGAGATTGGCGTTGCGGCCGGCGAGTTCGGCGATGTCGATCTGTTGCGCAGCACCAGTCTTGGCGCCGCCGCCTTCCAGCAGCCGCACGCCGCCATTGATGACGTCATAGGTGCCGAGGAAGTCGCGGCCGCGGCCGACCGGCCAGGTCATCGGCGTGGTGTCGAGCGCCAGCGTCTTTTCGATCTCGTCCAAGAGATCGAAGGTATCGCGGCTCTCGCGGTCCATCTTGTTGATGAAGGTAATGATCGGGATGTCGCGCAACCGGCACACCTCGAACAGTTTTCGGGTGCGCGCCTCGATGCCCTTGGCGGCGTCGATCACCATGACCGCGGAGTCGACCGCAGTCAGCGTCCGGTAAGTATCTTCCGAAAAGTCCTCATGGCCCGGTGTGTCCAGGAGGTTGAAGACGAGGTCCTGGAATTCGAACGTCATCACCGAGGTCACGACCGAGATGCCGCGCTCGCGCTCGATCTTCATCCAGTCGGAGCGGGTATTGCGCCGTTCGCCCTTGGCCTTGACCTGGCCGGCCAGGTTGATGGCGCCGCCGAACAGCAGCAGCTTTTCAGTCAGCGTGGTCTTGCCGGCGTCAGGATGCGAAATGATGGCAAAGGTCCGCCGCCGCGCCACTTCGTCTGAAAGCGGCGACCGGGACGGCGATTCGATGGGAACAGCGATGTCGGACATGAAGCGAGCGTTTGGCAGGGAAAACCGGCGCAATCAAGGGTGATTTGGCAATTGCGCCATGCCGGTGCAAGCCCCATATCCGGGGCGGAAGGACGGCCTTCCGATCAGCACATCATCCGCGGGGACGACCCTGCCTGTAAATGAAGGGTTCGTCATGGCGTGGGCTGTGTTGTTTGCCGCTGGTCTGCTGGAAATCTGCTGGGCCGTCGGCCTGAAATACACCGAAGGCTTTACGCGGCTGACCCCGTCGGTCCTGACGCTCGCGGCCATGGCCGGAAGCGTGCTCCTGCTCGGATTGGCGCTGAAAACATTGTCGATCGGAACCGCCTATGCGGTATGGACCGGGATCGGCGCTGTGGGAACGGCGATACTCGGCATCTTCCTGTTCGGCGAACCGGCTTCCGGGCTTCGCCTGGCGAGCATCGGTCTGATCGTTGCCGGCATCGTGGGGCTCAAGCTGGTCACCTGATCAGCGCAGAAAGGTCACCGCCCAATAGGCCGCTGCGGCCACCATAGCAGAGGCTGGAATGGTGATCACCCAGGCATAGACGATCGAACTCGCCACGTTCCAGCGCACCGCGGAGACCCGCCGCGCCGCGCCGACGCCGACGATGGCGCCGGTAATGGTGTGGGTGGTGGATACGGGAACCCCGAGATAGGTGGCCATGAACAGGGTCGCGGCACCGCCGGTTTCCGCGCAAAAGCCCTGCATCGGCGTCAGCTTGGTGATCCGCAGCCCCATAGTACGCACGATCCGCCAGCCGCCCATCAGGGTGCCCAGCGCCATCGCGGTCTGGCACGCCATCACCACCCAGAACGGAATTTCGAAATGGTCGCCAAGATGGCCCTGCGAATACAACAGCACGGCGATGATGCCCATGGTCTTTTGCGCGTCGTTGCCACCATGGCCCAGCGAATAGAGCGAGGCCGAGACGAATTGCAGGATGCGAAAGGCGCGGTCGACTGCGAACGGCGTCGAACGCACCGACAGCCAGGACACGATCGCCACCAGCACCAGCGCCAGCAGGAAACCGACCAGCGGCGACAGCACGATCGCCAGCAGCGTCTTGGTGAGCCCGCTCCAGACCGCAGCCGAGAAACCCGCCTTCGCCATGCCGGCGCCGACCAGGCCGCCGATCAGGGCATGCGAACTGCTCGAGGGAATGCCGAGCGCCCAGGTGATCAGGTTCCAAACGATGGCGCCGACCAGCGCGCCGAAGATCACCTGCGCATCGACGATGCTGGGCTCGATGATCCCGGTACCGATGGTGTTGGCGACGTGGAGCCCGAACACCGCAAACGCGACGAAATTGAAGAACGCCGCCCAGACCACCGCATATTGCGGACGCAATACCCGCGTCGACACGATCGTCGCAATCGAATTGGCGGCGTCGTGCAACCCGTTGAGGAAGTCGAACAGCAACGCGACCGCAATTAATCCGGTCAGAATCGGAAGACCAAGCGTGGCGTCCACTGCGCGGCCCTGCCCTATACCTGTTCGATGACGATACTGTTGATCTCGTTGGCGACGTCGTCGAACCGGTCCGCAACCTTTTCGAGGTGCTTGTAGATTTCGGCGCCGACCACGAAATCCATGGCGTTGGCATTGCGATGCTTGAGGAACAGCTCCTTCAGCCCGATATCGTGGAGGTCGTCGACGCGGCCTTCCAGCTTGCCGAGTTCTTCGGTGATCGCGGTCAGCATCGCGACGTTTTCGCCGATCGACTGCATCAGCGGCAACGCGCGGCCGACCAGGTTGGCGCATTCGACCAGCAAGGTTCCGATCTCGCGCATCGGCGGCTCGAAGGTGCGGACCTCGAACAGCACCACCGCCTTTGCGGTCTGCTGCATCTGGTCGATGGCATCATCCATCGAGGTGATCAGGTTCTTGATGTCGACGCGGTCGAATGGGGTGATGAAGGTGCGGCGGACGGCGGTCAGCACTTCGCGGGTGATGCCGTCGGCCTCGTTCTCGAACTGGTTGACGCGCTGGCAGAACACCGGCGTCTCGTCGCCGCCGCGCAGCATGTCCTGCAATGCCGTTGCGCCCTGCACGACGGTCTGGGCATGGCGGTCAAACAGCTCGAAAAACCGCTCTTCCTTGGGCAGGAAGGCACGAAACCAGCGCATCAGCATCGGCAACAATCCATCGTTCTGGCAGGGCCGCCGGGCGACCCGTCACAAAACTGTCATAGACCATTCGAGAGCAAAGCGCGCCACGGCAGGTCCCGGGAACCCGGTCATCCACCGCTTTGTGGGGCCGAAAAAGCCGCCAAAACCGGTTGGTTTAGAGCGATCGTCGGAAAAAATGCGCGATCTCGCCGATCACGCCGCGGCGGAACATCAGCACGCAGGCCACGAAGATCCCGCCTTGGATCACCGTCACCCACTGGCCGAAACCTGCCAGATATTGCTGCATGGCGATGATGACGAAGGCGCCGACCACCGGACCAAACACGGTCCCCAAGCCGCCGACCAGGGTCATCAGCACGATTTCACCGGACATCGACCAGTGCACGTCGGTGAGCGAGGCGTTCTGCGCCACGAACACTTTTAGCGAACCGGCAAAACCCGCGATGGTTCCGGACAGGATATAGGCCACCAGCTTGTACTGGTCGGTCTTGTAACCCAGCGAGACCGCGCGCGGCTCGTTCTCGCGGATCGCTTTCAGCACCTCGCCGAACGGCGAGTTGATTGTGCGATAGATCAGCAGGAATCCGCCGAGGAAGCCGGCCAGCACCACGTAATAGAGCACGATCGGCTTGGAGAGGTCGAAAATCCCGAACAAGTGGCCCTGCGGGATGCCCTGAATGCCGTCTTCGCCGTGGGTGAACGGGGTCTGCAGATAGATGAAATACAAAAGCTGCGACAGCGCCAGCGTGATCATCGAGAAGTAGATGCCCTGGCGGCGGATCGCGACCAGTCCGGTGATGACGCCGAGCGCCGCCGCACCCGCGGTGCCGGCCAGGATGCCGAGTTCGGGGGACAGTCCCCAGACCTTCAGCGCATGCGCGCAGACATAGCCCGCGGTGCCGAGAAACATCGCATGGCCGAATGAAAGCAGACCGCCATAGCCGATCAGCAAATTGAATGCGCAGGCCAGCAGCGCAAAGCACAACGCCTGCATCACGAAGAACGGATAGATGCCGGTCCAGGGCACGACACCCAGCAGCACCGCCATCAAGGCGAACACGATCATCTCGTCGCGCAGCGCGCGCGGCGTTACCGGGAGTGTGTCGTCAGTCAATGCGCTCATGTCAGGCCGCCCGTCCGGTCAGTCCCGTTGGCTTCACCAGCAACACCAGCACCATCAGGACGAAGACCACGGTGTTGGAAGCCTCGGGATAAAAGTATTTGGTCAGTCCCTCGATCACGCCGAGCGCAAAGCCCGTGATGATCGAGCCCATGATCGACCCCATGCCGCCGATCACCACCACCGCGAACACCACAATGATCAGATCGGCGCCCATCAGCGGCCGGACCTGGTTGATCGGTGCGGACAACACGCCGGCCAGCGCCGCGAGACCGACGCCGAGCCCGTAGGTCAGCGTGATCATCCGCGGCACGTTGACGCCGAACGCGCGCACCAAAGTCGGGTTTTCCGTCGCGGCGCGCAAGTAAGCGCCAAGCCGGGTCCGCTCGATCAGGTACCAGGTGGCAATGCAGACGATCAGCGAGAAGATCACGACCCAGCCGCGGTAGATCGGCAGGAACATGAAGCCGAGATTCATGCCGCCCTTCAGTTCATCGGGGATCGCGTAAGGCAGACCCGACGAGCCGAAGTAATTCTGGAACACGCCCTGAATGATCAGCGCCATGCCGAAGGTCAGCAGCAGGCCATAGAGGTGGTCGAGACCCGACAGCCACTGCAGCATGGTTCGTTCCAGGATCATGCCGAAGATGCCGACCACGATGGGCGCGATGATCAGCGCCCACCAGTAGCCGAGGCCGCCCAGGCTCAGAAGGAAATACGCGACGAACGCGCCCATCATGTAGACGGCGCCATGGGCGAAATTGATGATGTTGAGCATGCCGAAGATCACGGCGAGCCCGAGACTGAGCAGCGCGTAGAACGATCCGTTGATCAGTCCCACCAAAAGCTGTGCGTAAAGAGCTTGCATGAATTTATCTCACATCGTCCATTCGCTTGACCGGCGACATCCGGCGGCACACCACCGACGGGGCTTCGCCACTACTTCTTCAGAAGCGGACACGCACTTTCCGAAAGCGGCCTGAACGCCTGGTCCGCCGGGGTGGTTCCGATCAGCTTGTAATAGTCCCACGGCCCCTTGGATTCGGACGGCTTCTTGACCTCGAACAGGTAGGCCGGATGAAGCGCCCGGCCGTTCGGCTGAATGCTGCCCTTGCCGAACAGCGCATCGTCGGTCGGAAGCTCCTTCATCTTCGCGACCTCCTTGGCACCGTCATGCGGATTGCCGCCGAGGGCGTCGAGCGCCTTGAAATAATGCAGCAGCCCGGAATAGACGCCCGCCTGCACCATTGTCGGCATCGCCTTGGTCTTCATGCGATCGGCGAAGCGCTTGGAGAACGCCCGGGTCTGATCGTTCATGTCCCAATAGAACGTCGAACTCAGGTTGAGGCCCTGCGCGACGTTCAGACCAAGCGAGTGCACGTCACTGATGAACAGCAGCAATCCCGCGAGCTTCTGCCCACCCGAGACGATGCCGAATTCGGCAGCCTGCTTGATCGTGTTGGTGGTGTCGCCGCCGGCGTTGGCCATGCCGATGATCTTGGCCTTCGACGCCTGGGCCTGCAGCAGGAAGGACGAGAAGTCCGATGAATTGAGCGGATGTTTCACGCTACCGACCACCTTGCCGCCGGAGGCGAGGACGACGGCCGTGGTGTCGCGCTCAAGCGCCGCGCCGAAGGCGTAATCGGCCGTGAGGAAGTACCAGGTGTCGCCACCGGCCTTGACCAGCGCCGCACCGGTGCTGTGGGCCAGCATGTAGGTATCGTAGGTCCAGTGAACCGTATTCGGCGTGCACTGGGCGTTGGTGAGATCGGAACTCGCGGCGCCCGAGTTGATCATCACACTGTTTTTTTCCTTCACGACGTTATTGACCGCAAGGGCAACGCCGGAATTGAGCACGTCCATCAGGACGTCGACCTTCTCGACGTCGATCCATTGGCGCGCGATGGTGGTGGCGATGTCCGGCTTGTTCTGATGGTCGGCCGAAATCAGGTCGATCTTCCAGCCTTTGGCTGCCATCCCGGAGTCTTCGATCGCCATCTGCGCCGCCAGCGTCGAGCCGGCGCCGCCGAGATCGGAATAAAGCCCGGAATTGTCGGTGAGGACGCCGACCTTGATGGCCTTGTCCTGCGCCAGAGCGCCGCCATTCGCGGCCAATGCCAGGGCGGTGCCGAGGATAAGGGTTGAAATACGATGTTTCATACTTTTCTCCGTAAAAACTGCTTGCGGGCGTTGTGCGGATCAGACGCCGAGATAGGTGTGGAGCTTGTCCATGTTGGACGACAGCTCGGAATTGGCAAATCCGTCGATCACCTTGCCGTGCTCGACGATGTAGTAGCGATCAGCGACCGTCGAGGCGAAGCGGAAATTCTGCTCGACCAGGAGGATCGTGAAACCTTCCGACTTCAGCCGCGCGATGGTGTGGCCGATCTGCTGGATGATGACGGGCGCCAGCCCCTCGGTCGGCTCGTCCAGCATCAGGAAGCGCGCGCCGGTGCGCAGGATCCTGGCGATCGCCAGCATCTGCTGTTCGCCGCCCGAAAGTTTTGTGCCTTGGCTGTTCAGGCGCTCCTTGAGGTTCGGGAAAAGATCAAAAATCTGGTCGAGCGACAGCCCGCCGGAGCGCACGATCGGCGGCAGCAACAGGTTTTCGCGCACGTCGAGGCTGGCGAAAATACCGCGCTCCTCCGGACAGAAGGCAATCCCCATCCGCGCAATCCTGTCGGACGAGGTGCGGATGATGTCCTGGTTGTCGAAGCGGATCGAGCCGGTGCGCTTGCCGATGATCCCCATGATCGATTTCAGCGTCGTGGTCTTGCCGGCGCCGTTGCGGCCGAGCAACGTGACCACTTCGCCGGCGTTCACATTGAAATTGACGCCGTGAAGAATGTGGGATTCGCCGTACCAGGCTTGCAGATCCTGAACCGAAAGAACCTGTGTGCCCGCGGGTTTGGTTGCGGCCTCGGCCATTTTCAAATCAGTCATGACCGGCCCCCAGATAGGCTTCCTTGACGCGTTCGTCCTTGGACAGTTCGGCGTAATTGCCTTCCGCCAGCACCTGGCCGCGCGTCAATACCGTGATGGTGTCGGAGAGGTTGGCCACCACGTTCAGATTATGCTCGACCATCAGGATGGTGTACTTCGCCGAAATTCGCTTGATCAGCGCCGCGACCTTGTCGATGTCCTCGTGACCCATGCCGGCCATCGGCTCGTCGAGCAGCATCATTTCCGGGTCGAGCGCCAGCGTCGTCGCAATTTCAAGCGCGCGCTTGCGCCCATAGGGCATCTCGACGGCCGGCGTGTTGGAAAATTCGCTCAGGCCCACGTCGTTCAGCAGCTCATGAGCGCGGCCGTTGAAACGGTCGAGCACGGTCTTGGAGCGCCAGAAGTCGAACGAAGAGCCGTGCTGGCGCTGCAATGCGACCCGTACGTTCTCCAGCGCCGTCAGGTGCGGAAACACCGCCGAGATCTGGAACGAACGCACCAGGCCGAGGCGGGCCACATCCGCCGGCGCCATCGCGGTGATGTCCTTGCCCTTGTACAGGATCTGGCCTGCCGAGGGCTTCAGGAACTTGGTCAGAAGATTGAAGCACGTCGTCTTGCCGGCGCCGTTGGGCCCGATCAACGCATGAATGCTGCCGCGGCGCACCTTGAGGGCAACGTCGCGAACGGCAAAGAAACCCGCGAATTCCTTGGTCAATCCGTGGGTTTCGAGAATGAACTCATCAGCCAAACAAATTTCCCCCATCGGCCCAGCCGCGAAGTCCCCTCGCGCGTGGCCAATTTTTCCCTGTCGCGCAGGCTCTCCTGGACGTTCTTGGAAACTGTCCCGAGCCTGCCGCCTCCGGGCCGGAATATGCCGTCAACGGCGGGGATTAGGCAAGGTGGAAAGCAGGGCACGGGCGGGGGTACGCCCCGGTTCCGAGCCCGCCAAAAGTCGAATTGCGCCACCGGCCGGTTTGGTCGATCCGCCAGCGGCTTTCGGCTAACCGGTCCGCGCCGGAAAGTCATCGTTAACGGTGTTTTGCTGAGATCCGCCGCTTTCATAGAATATTTCCGCCTCGGGCGGATGATCACGCGATTTACATGGGCAAGGATTGCGGCCTTGGAATTTGAAAGCGCCCAACCGTCGGTCGTCAAATCGATCAAGCAGCGCGACCTGCTGAACACCTGGCTGCGGCTTTATGCCCGCAACCAGTCGCTGCCGCACATCGATGAATATCAACCGGAGCGAATCGAGGAAGAACAACCCGACCTCGTCTACTGCACCGTCGATGCGCGCCAACAGCCACCGCGCCTGACGATCCAGAGTGACGGCACCCGAATGTCGAGCGCCTATGGCAGCTCCGGCAAGGGCCGCTACCTCGACGAGTATCTCGGCGCCAGGCTCGCGCCGATCGTGATGCCGGTCTACTACGAATGCATCGCGCGCCGCCTGCCCGCCTATACCATCGCCAATATCGATGACGTCTACGGGCGAATCGTTGCGTATGAGCGGCTGCTTTTGCCGTTCTCGGAAAGCGACGGCGTCACCCACATCATCGCATCGCTGAAGACCATCAGCGAGGATGGCGGCTTCGAGATCAGGAACCTGATGCGCGGAAGCGACCAACTGCCGATACCCAAGCTTCGCACCATCATCGACCGCGAGCTCTTCCATCGCGTCCCCGGCCGCATTCCGTCGGGCGACGTGCTCGAATTCGGTTGAAGGCGATGGCATTTGCCGGTTCCGACCCCTCGGTGGTCCGATCGATCCGGCAGCGCTATCTGCTGAACACGTGGCTGCGCGCCGCGGCCAGGCATCGCCCGTTGCCCCTGCTCCATGATTTCCAGCCGGACCGCGTCGCCGACGAACTCGCCGACATGATGGGATTCGACGTCGTCGGCCAGGGCGACGAGGCGCGCTTCCGGATCACCCAGGAAGGCGCAAGGCTGACCGCCATTTACGGCAACGAGCACGTCGAGCCGTCGAAGCGAACCAACCGCTTTCTCGACGAAGCCATCGGGCCGGCGCGATATGCCAATGTGATGACGCTGTACCGCACCTGCCTGGCGCACAAGCGGCCGGCCTACTCGATCTCGATGGTGCAGGACGAGGACGGCAAGGACGTATCCTATGAGCGGCTGTTGCTGCCGTTCGGCGGCGGCGAGGCTGTCGAGCAGATCGTCGGCTCCTACAAGAGCATCAGCATCGAGGGCGGCTTCAAGATCAACAACCTGATGGGCCTGCAGCCCAAGGCGCTGCCGGTGACCCTGGTCAGCGCGGTCATCGATCGCGACGCCGCCTCGGCCCGGGCAAACCCGAGCGCCTCCGATGAAGTCGTCGAACTCGACTAGAGCCTTATCGGTTCTGATTGAATCAGACCCGGGCTCTGGTTTCTTGCTTTGACGCGTTTTCTCTTCGCTCGAAAACGCTCTAGGCTTTGCGGCTGCCCGACTTCGACGGCACTTCCTTTGCATAAATCTCCGGCTTGAATCCGGCCAGCAATTTTCCGCCGACGTCGAGCACCGGACGCTTGATCATCGACGGTTGCGCCGCCATCAGCGCCAGCGCCTTGCGCTCGTTGAGACCTTCCTTGTCGCTATCGGGCAGCTTGCGAAAGGTGGTGCCGGCGCGGTTGAGCAATGTTTCCCAGCCAAGTTCGTCGGACCACTGCTTGAGCTTGTCCTTGGCAATGCCTGCGGTCTTGTAGTCGTGAAAGTCGTAGGCGATGCCGTGGCCATCGAGCCAGGCACGGGCCTTCTTCATGGTGTCACAGTTCTTGATACCGTAGATCGTGATCGTCATCGCGCGCCCGCCCCCCATCGAGAGATTTGATTGTTGCTGATTATTTCGCCGACTCCGGCCACCGGGGACGAACCCCGTACTTGAATGACGTGGCCTTCGGATGTATCTTCCTTCTTTTCAACCTTTGATAGTTCACTCAGAAAGTATTTGCCGGCCTCGATATCACATCGATCCCCGCTGCGCAGCCCGCGGCCCTGATCCTGCAACCGCTGCCCTGGCATTTGGAGGCTTTCATGACCAAACTGCTCTTCGACCACTTTGTCGTGCTGATGCTGGAAAATCGATCCTTTGACCACCTGTTCGGATACCTCGGGATTGGCGACGGACTCTCGAAAAAAGGCGGCGTCAATTATCTGAAGCCCGGCGACACCAGCAGCGGGACATTCAAATCCAGCAAGGGCGGTGACTACACCGCCATCGGGCAAGGCCCGTCGCACAGCCTCAAGCAGACCAACGAGCAACTGTTCGGCGTCACCAAGCCGAGCGCAGCCGTTGCAGCCGCGACGCCGCCACTGAACGGCTTCGTTGCGTCCTTCAAAACCTCCCTCGCCTACGACCTGAAACGCGAGCCGACGACGAGCGAATTGCAGCAGGTGATGAACGCCTTCGATCCGGTGCAGCTCCCCGTACTGTCCACTTTGGCAAAGAACTTCGTGCTGTGCGACCGCTGGTTCGCCGACGTGCCGGGCCCGACCATGCCCAACCGCGCTTACGTGCATGCGGCAACCTCGCAGGGCTATACCTATAACGCCGACTGGAAGCCGAAATTCAACTGCAAGACGCTCTATGATCGCATCAATGCCGATCCGTCGCGGTCGTGGCGCAGTTACTATCACGACCAGGACGACATCCTCGAACTGTACCCCTACCTCCAGAAGAACGAGACCAATCACGTCCCGTTCGAAGGCAACTTCGTCAGCGACGTCGCCGGCGACAAGCTCGCGACCTACTCGTTCATTACGCCGGCCTTTATCAACTCGCCGCAGCATCCCACCAACAGCATGCATGCCCCTGCCGACGTGCGGCCGGCCGAAAAGCTGGTGGCCGACGTTTATGGAGCCCTGCGCTCGCAGCCCGCCGTCTGGAAGAAGACCCTGCTGATCATCGTGTTCGACGAACATGGCGGTTATTTCGACCATGTGCCGCCGCCGGCGACGGTGTCACCCGACGGCATCGACGGCACCGCGGACCCGTCGTTTCTCGTTCCGTTCGACTTCAAACGGCTCGGGTTGCGCGTCCCCGCAATATTGATCTCGCCCTGGTTCAAGCCCGGCGTCGATTCGACGGTCTATAGCCACTCGACCATCCCCGGCTCGATCATTGACGCCCTGCAATTGCCCGGCGGCTTCCTGACCAAGCGCGATGCCAACGCCGCCAAGCTGACGGCCAAATATCTCGTCGATGATGGCACGCACACCTGGCGAACCACTACGCCCGACGTCGCAGCTCCAGTCCAGCCGCAGCCGCTGGATCCGATGGCCCGGGAAGTTCTCAACGGAACCGTGCACCTCGACCCGCACCCAGAACAACGCAATCCGCTACGCACCCAGGACATCCAGGATCCGGCGCAGGCCAAGCAGTTCATGAAGACGCAGATCGCAAAGCATCTCGAACATTACTTTGCCTCGAAGGGCAGACCGAAGACCGCCGCCCAGCAATCCACCCAGAACCAGTACGCGTCGACCTCCGTCAGCCCGTCGCGTATCGCGGAACTGAAGGCCTCGAGCGGGCCGAGGAAACGGGAGGAGCACCCGTAGCGCACTCCGGGCAACGAGCGCAAACCGCGAGACGGCGTCTCGGCGCCGTCTACGCCGCACCCGGCTCGAGGGCTTCGCCCAATTCGATCGGATGCGCCATGGCTTCGTGCAGCATGTCCTTGTCCAGTTCGCCCTCCGAGCGGCTGATGACAATGCAGGCAACGCCGTTGCCGATCAGATTGGTCAGCGCGCGGCATTCGCTCATGAACTTGTCGATGCCGACCAGAATGGCGATCGACTGGATCGGTATGTCAGGCACGATCGAGAGCGTCGCCGCCAGCGTGATGAAGCCCGCGCCGGTGACGCCGGAAGCGCCTTTCGAGGTGATGATGGCGATGCCGAGAATGCCGAGTTCCTGCCAGATCGTCAGATGGGTATTGGTCGCCTGCGCCAGGAACAGCGTCGCCAGCGTCATGTAGATGTTGGTGCCGTCGAGATTGAAACTGTAGCCGGTAGGAATGACGAGACCGACCACCGGCCGCGACGCGCCGAGATGCTCCATTTTCTGGATCATCTGTGGCAGCACGGTTTCCGAGGACGAGGTTCCGAGCACGATCAGCAGCTCATCCTTGATGTAGAGGATGAAGCGAATGATCGAGAATCCCGAAAGCCGCGCAATCGAACCCAGCACGATCAACACGAACAGAATGCTGGTGAGATAGAAGGTCGCGATCAGCGCGATCAGGTTCCACAGCGAATTGAGGCCATAGGCGCCGACGGTGAACGCCATCGCGCCGAAAGCGCCCAACGGCGCCAGGCGAACGATCATGCGGATGATGCGGAAGAACATCTTGGCGGCCTGGTCGACGGCATGGGAAATCGGCTCGCCGGCCTTGCCAAGGAACGCCACGGCAAAGCCCGAGAGGATCGACACCAGCAGGACCTGCAGCAGGTCGCCGCGGGCGAGCGCGCCGAAGTAGCTGTCGGGAATGATCCCGAGCAAATGAGCGACGATGCCTTCTTCCTTGGCCTTGGTGACATAGGTCGCCACCGATTTGGGGTCGATCGTCGCCGGATCGATGTTGAAGCCGTGACCGGGCTGCAGCACTTCGCCGACGATCAGGCCGATGGCAAGCGCCACCGTCGAGACCGCCTCGAAATAGATCAGGGCCTTTAGTCCGACCCGGCCGACCCGCTTCAGATCGCCCATCGACGAGATGCCATGCACGACGGTGCAGAAGATCACCGGCGCAATCATCATCTTGATCAAGGCGATGAACCCGTCGCCGAGCGGCTTCAGCTCCTTGCCCAGATCCGGATAGAACCGGCCGATCAGAACGCCGAGCCCGATCGCGATCAGGACCTGAATGTAAAGAATCTTGTACCACGGCTGATGACGGACGGCGGGGCGGATCGTTTCTGCTGTCATGGGACACCCCGACCGGATCTTTGAATTTCGCCTATCATGGAATAGCGAGACGCGTGCGGACAATCAAATTCGTGTGGCTGCGCGTCGAATCTATCATAGACTGAGGCATCATTCGCTGCCGGACCGGATATGGAATTCACCCTGTTGTTTCTCGCCGTCGCCGTCGTGATGCTGGCCGCCTGGCGCGGTCCGCGGCCGTGGGCGCTTGGCCTGTTCGCCGCCGTCCTGATCGCGTGCGTTGCAACCTATCTGCACCACGCTACCGATACGCTGAAGCTGTCGTTCTGAGGAATCCATGACCCAGACGCGCGCCGTCACGCTCAATGCCCTCAGCCTCTACGCGGTCGCGCTGGTGCTGGCGGCGGCCTTTGCGGCGCAGTTCATGCTGCACGAACTGCCCTGCCCGCTGTGTCTATTGCAGCGCATCCTGTTTGCGACGCTCGCCGTCGGGCCGATCCTCAACATCCGCTTCGGCCCGCGCCCCAGCCATTATGCGATATCGCTGCTGGCGGCGGTGGCCGGCGCGGTCGCATCGACACGGCAGGTGCTGCTGCACATCCTGCCCGGCGACACCGGCTACGGTTCGGCGCTGCTGGGTTATCATTACTATAGCTGGGCGCTGATCGGCTTTGTCGCCGCCATCGCGCTGACGGCGGCCAACGTGGCGACGACGCTGCTGGAATGCGGCCTCAGTGCCTGCGCCGATAACCCTGTTGTCTACGAACTGCTCAGGCACGCGTCCTAGAACCCGGTTCTGATGAAATCAGAACCGGGTTCTATTCTTTTGTTTGACGCGTTTTCTTAACGCGAACCGGGGGCCACTTCGCTTGAAAACGCTCTAGGGACGCTTGGGAATATCGAGCCCACGCTGCACCGCCGGCCTCGCCAGGCCGCGCTCCAGCCATACAGGGACGTGCTTGAGCGTATCGAACGCGACCAATTCGCGCGCGCCGTAGAAGCCGATCAGATTGCGTACCCAGCCCAGCATCGAAATGTCGGCGATGCTGTATTCGTCGTCCATGATCCACTGCCGCCCGGCAAGCCAGGTCTCCAGCACGCCGAGCAAGCGCTTCGACTCCGCGACATAGCGCTCCAGCGGCCGCTTGTCGTCATAGTCCTTGCCGGCGAATTTGTGGAAGAAGCCGACCTGACCGAACATCGGCCCGATGCCGCCCATCTGAAAGTGCAGCCACTGGATGGCCTGGTACCGCCGCGCGGGATCCGCCGGCAACAGCTTGCCGGTCTTCTCGGCGAGATATTGCAGAATCGCCCCGGACTCGAACAGCCCCAACGGCTTGCCGCCCGGTCCATCCGGATCGACGATTGCGGGGATCTTGCCGTTCGGGTTCAACGACAGAAATTCCGGCGTCTTCTGGTCGTCCTTATTGAAGTCGACCAGGTGCACCTCGTAAGGCAGCCCGATCTCTTCCAGCATGATCGAGACCTTGACGCCGTTCGGAGTCGGCAACGAATAGAGCTGAAGGCGGTCGGGATGTTTGGCGGGCCAGCGTTTGGTGATCGGGAAAGCGGAGAGATCGGACATTCAAACTCGTTCTTTGCTTGGTTTCTGTGTCGCGGTTAATGTACGGCTGATGCCGCACATAACAAGGGTTGACCCTGTCCATGACTGATGATCCAGCGGCTGCGAAACTCGGCCTGACCGACGCGGAGCTCGCGGTTCATCCGACGGTTTTCGCAAGCGATGCGCTGAAGGACCGGGTGGTCGTCATATCCGGCGGCGCCGGCGGCATCGGACGGGCGATTGCCTGGCTGTTCGCACGCTTGGGCGCGCATGTCGCCGTCGTCGGGCGCAATCAAGCCAGGCTCGACGCGCTGGTCACTGAAATGGCCGGCCGCGATTTCAAGGCGTCCGCCTACCTCGCTGATATCCGCGAACCCGACGCAGTCAACGCGCTGTTCGACGCCGTCTGGGCCGCGCATGGGCGCATCGACCACCTGATCAACAGCGCCGGCGGGCAATTTCCGCAGGCCGCGATCGACTTTTCGGTGAAGGGCTGGAACGCCGTCATCAACACCAATCTGAACGGCACCTGGTACATGATGCAGGCGGCGGCGCAGCGCTGGCGCGACCACAAGCACCCCGGCAGCATCGTCAACATCGTGGTCGTCACCACGCATGGGCTCTATGGCATCGCGCACACCATCGCGGCGCGCAGCGGCGTGATCGGCCTGTCGCGCGCGGTCGCCGTCGAATGGGCGCCGCTCGGCATCCGGGTGAACTGCGTGGCGCCCGGGGTGATCGAGACCGAGGGCTGGAACGTCTATTCGCCGGAAGCCCGCGCCGCCTACCCCCGCTCCAACCCGATGATGCGGACCGGAACGACGTTCGACGTGGCCGAGGCCTGCGTCTATTTCGCCGCCCCGTCTGGCAAATTCGTCACCGGTGAAATGCTGACGGTGGATGGCGGCGGGCAACTGTGGGGCGAGACCTGGACCACCGGCAAGCCGGCCTATTTCGGCGACGACACGTAGAGCCGCCGATTTCAAATGCCCCGCTATCGCCTCGCGATTTTCGACTTCGACGGCACACTGGCGAACTCGCTGCCGTGGTTGCGCGCCTCCTTTCAGGACATGATCGCGCGGTTCGCTCTGGCGCCGGTTGGCGCTGACGAGATCGAGGGACTGCGCATGATGTCCGCCCGGCAGATCATGACGCGGCTCAATGTGCCGATGTGGCGGCTGCCGGCGATCGTCAGCGACATGCGAAAGCGCAAGCTCGCCGCGGCCGGCGAGATATCGCTGTTCGATGGCGTTGCGACATTGCTCGCCGACCTGCAGCGCCTCGGCATCCAGACCGCCATCGTCAGCTCCGATAGCGAGGAATCCGTCCGTCGCGTACTCGGCCTCACCGCAGGCCTGATCTCCCGCTTCGACTGCGGCGCCACGATCTTCGGCAAGCACAGCAAATTCCGGCGCGTGGCACGCCACTTCGGAACCAGACCCGCGGACACCATCTGCATCGGCGACGAGATCCGCGACATCGAAGCCGCGCGCGCCGCCGGCATGGCCTCGGGTGCGGTCGGCTGGGGTTATGCCTTTCCTGCCGCGTTGCAGGCGGCGGAGCCGACGCACTTCTTCAGCTCGATGGCGGAGATCACGCAACAGCTCGCGCCTCCAGCGGCCACCGCGCCAGATAATCATGGCCGCTCAGGCTTTGAATGAGCACAAACTCGTTCACGGTCCAGGAGATCGGCTCGATCGGATACTCTTCCACGCTACGGGCGTCATAGAGCAGCGTGACATGAGGTGTGAAATTGGTGTTCGTCACCCACCTCAGACCTCTTCGCAGCATCGCATCGCCGAGCATTCGACGAAATGACGTCAGCGGCTGAAGACCCTTATCTCCGACCAACACAAACGGGCGACTGCCACGCTTGCCGCGAAAGCTCGCGGTGCGGTCGAACGAAACCTCGAACGGTTTGATCCGCACGTCCGCAGCAGCTGCGCATGCCTCCCGGATTTCCTGCTGCGGCAAACCGCTTAGAAAGAACAACGAAACGTGCAGGCGCTCGGGTTCGATCGGTTTGCCGCTGAATCGGTGAGCGCCCTTGAGAACGCCGGCCAACTGGTGGATTCGAGCCGCGGTGGCCGCGTCGGGAATGGCTGCGAGAAACAACCGGGCATCATTGCTGCTTGAATACGCGTCCATAGATAGAACATATCATGAACGAATAATTGCGACAAGTATGGGTTGTAATTTTCTCTGATATAACGCCCGTCCAATCACACCTGCTTCTGCAACACCGTCACATGAAACCGACGTCGGATTTCCATGCTCTGGCGGCGATAGAGCGCGATGGCTGAGGCGTTGCTGGTGAAGACATGCAGGAACGGGATTTCGCCGCGCGCCGTAATCTGACGGGAAATCGCAGACAGCAGGATTTGCCCGTAGCCGTGGCCGCGGTGCGCCGGATGGACACAGACCGCCGTCATCTCGGTGTAATCGGCGGGCTTCATGCGCTCGCCAGCCATCGCAACCAGTTCGCCGCCGACGCGGATGCCGAGGAAGGTCCCGAGTTCGTGCGTGCGCGCGCTGAACGGACCGGGTTTTGTCAGCGCGGTCAACGCCATCATGTCGGGAACGTCGGCAACGCCGAGCGTGAGAATGTCGACATCGCCTGCCGGAACGTCGGCCGGCGTCCCGATCATCTGCTCGCCTGGCTCGGCCAGCAGCATCTTGAATTCGGCCGGCACCGTCACGGGGTCGGGCGTGAACAGCACCGCGATCTCGGAGCCCAGCATCATCGCGCCGAGGCTTGCAAACCCGCGCGGCGATAGTTCCGGCATGTCCGCGAACGGCGTGATCGCGGTGGGATAGCGCCGTGCCTCGTCGCCGCCTTCGGCCAGCGCCTGTTGCCGGGTCGTCAACGCGGTCCAGATCGGATGATCGAGCGGATGCGGCATGGAAAACTCTACGCCCGCCCCGTCACAGCACGCAGCCGTAATGCGCCGACGACACTAGCCGGATGTATTTGTCGTGCACCGATCCCCTGCGCACCTGCTTGACGGAATTCGGCTCGCGCCAATCGGCCATGCGCCGGGCAATTTCTTCCGCTGGCACTTCGAGGTTCACGGTGCGGGCGCCGGGATCGATCACGATGACGTCGCCGTCGCGCACCGCCGCGATCGGACCGCCCCGCGCCGCTTCCGGCGAGACATGGCCGATCAGAATGCCGTGCGAGACGCCGGAAAAGCGGCCGTCGGTGATCAGCGCGACATCCTCGCCGAGGCCCCGCCCCTGCAACTGAATCGTCAGCATCACCATTTCGGGCATGCCGGGCCCGCCGACCGGGCCGACATTGCGGACCACGATGACATTGCCCGGCTTGATGTCGCCGGCGCGGATCGCCGCCATGGTCCCGGCCTCGGATTCGAACACGCGCGCGGTGCCGCGGAACTGGCCCTTTTCGAGCACCTTGCCCGACAGTTTCAGCAGGCAACTCTCCGGCGCCAGATTGCCCTTCAGAACGCTGATGTGATTGTTGGGCGGCGCGATCGGCTTTTCCACCGGGAGCACGATCTGCTGGGGTGCCATCTGGTCCAGCGTCGGAACCGCGGCGAGATTTTCCGCCAGCGTCTTGCCGGTCACCGTCATGACGTCGCCATGCAGCAGGCCGGCGCGCAGCAGTTCCTTCATCACGACCGGCACGCCGCCGATCGCATGCAGGCTGCCCATCGCGAACGGGCCGTGCGGTTGCAGATTGGCCAGTAGCGGCACCCGCTCGCCGATTTGCTGGATGCGCTCGATTCCGATCGGCACCTGCGCCTCGCGGGCGACCGCCAGCAGATGCAGGTACATGTTGGTCGAGCCGCCCATTGCGTAGACGGTCGTGATCGCATTCTCGAAAGCGCGTTCGGTCATGATGTCGCGCGGCCGGATACCGGCTTCCATCAATCGATAGAGCGCATCGACCGAGGCGCGCGCCTGGGCGCGGACGTCGGCATGGATATCGCTGCGGGCGTTGTAGTCGGCGGGATGCGAGGCGCCGCGCGGCAACATCATGCCGATCGCTTCCGCAATCGTGCTCATGGTGTTGGCCGTGAACATTGCCCCGCAGGTGCCGCTGCCCGGCATCACGTTGCGCTCGACTTCGAGCAATTCCGCCTCGGGAATGCGGCCGGACTCGTTGGCGGCGCGCGCCTCAGCATAATCCATGATCGTGAGATTATTACCCTTGCTGGCCCAGGCGCCGAAGGAGACGCTCCCCGGCGAACTGGTGCCGGGATAGAGCACGAGCCCGAAGGCATTGGTCCGCGCCAGCGGCATCAGCGCCGCGGCGCCGGTCTTGTCGCAGCCGGAAATCACGATCATGGCGTCGCCATGGTGGGCGTAGTGGCCGATCTCGAAACAGTCGGCGACGACGTCGCGGGACGCGAGACTGTAGCCCGCCGTCGGCGTGCCCTGGGTCAACGCATCAGACACCGCGGGTGCGCCGACGACCAGGCCCTGCCCGCCGCGCTCGGCCAGAATTTCTATGAGCAGATCGCTGATGGTGCGGACGCGGTTGTTGCAGCGATGGGCGTTGGTCCAGGCGCTGGCGATCGTCACCACCGCGCTGGTCTGCGCGGCGCGGTCGGGATCGAAGCCGGCGGCGCGCAGTTCGACCCGCGATCGCTTCCAATAGGCACTGCTGTCTTCTGTCATGATGGGCTCACGATCTCGTTGTGATGGACGGCTAGTTTATTTTGAGCATGATCTTTTTCGGAAAACCGGTGTCCACTTTTCCGGATCATGCTTACCTGCCGTCGTCGAGGCTGACGATGACGGCGGCGTTGGCAATGACGACGGAGTCACCGCCGGTTTCGGCGGGAATTTCCAGCCCGCCCTTCACGGCCGTGACGGTGATGGTGCCGTAGGGCAGTTCCTTGGCGACCGCAGCGGTATCGACCAGGCTCGGATCGGGCACGGCGATGGTGACGTCGACGAACATGTCCTTGGCGGTCTTGCCCAGCATGCGGAAGAAACCGAGGCTGGAATGTCTGATAGCGTCG
Organism: Afipia sp. GAS231; assembly: GCF_900103365.1. Taxonomy (NCBI): domain Bacteria; kingdom Pseudomonadati; phylum Pseudomonadota; class Alphaproteobacteria; order Hyphomicrobiales; family Nitrobacteraceae; genus Afipia; species Afipia sp. GAS231. The sequence goes on along the minus strand of NZ_LT629703.1, from coordinate 7,021,408 downwards.
GAGACGGCGCGCTTGGCGGCCTTGGTGGCGTCCTTGCCGTGAACATCGACGCCCATGCCCATTTCAGTGATGCAGCGCACGCGTGCCATGGAGTTTCCTCTTGTTGTTTTTGGAGCGGTATCAGTGCGGAACTCTTGATATCACGAACTTCATACGGGAACTTACGGAGATATGTGGCCTGCAAACCACAATCGTCAACGACATTAAGGCAATCGTAACCGCACGATTGCCGCGGAATCGCCGAATCATTTAGACCGCTGAGCGGGGTAGGAAGCGGAGAGTGTCATGAGAGTAGCTTCCTTAGAGAGTGTGTTGACGGCGGCCACGCTGGTATCGGCCATCGTCGTGGTGCTGTGGGGAATCAAGATTTTCCAGGGCATCTGACAAGGCATCTGAACGGACGGGACGCTTCCGCGGCGGCGGAGGCCCTCTGTTCCCAGTTGCATACGGCCGTATCGCCGGACGCTCGCGTGTCCCGACACGCAGTGAATTTGGTTGGCGTCCTTGGCGCAAGGTCGGCGCAGGTCGCGAAATTATTTGGTTTCAAGCCCTTCATGCATTTCAGCTTTTATTTGATGATCGCAGCCCTGGTTCTGGTCGGCTTCGAAGTCGCCTATGCGCTTTATCAATTGACGATGTTCGTTCTCTAACGACGTCGTGGCCGCCGTCAGATGACCGGGCACCAAAATCTCCCCGTCATTGCGAGCGAAGCGAAGCAATCCAGTCTTTCTTTGTGCGGCGAAATGGATTGCCGCGTCGCTTCGCTCCTCGCAATGACGTTGATAGCTCTGAATACGGCTTCGCGATCTCGCGGCGCATAGCGCCCGGAGTTTTGCTAGAAACCTTGGCCCTCGAAAATAGAGGGCGCAGGGAAGACCGGATGCGCGCTGCACCCGCGGTCTCGCGTGCCATGTTAGTAAGAATGCTGCACACGAGCATACAGGTTCAGCGGAGAGCCTCCGGCCTTCCCTGCGCAATGGCTTTACGGCTTATACGAGTTCGTCCTGGTGACCGGCTTTCTTGCCACCATCATCGACCTCAGCTTTCGCTTCCACCGACTTGACGCCAGCACCGGGGCGTCGGACCCAAACGATTTCGCCGTACGCGAAAGCCACGCTCGTCAGTCGTGACCCTGCGTCCACCGCATCTCACCGCACGTCGTGACGATCGCGAGCGCCCCTCTCGTCGCGGGAGACAAGCGGAGTTAAACGACTGATTTGCCCGACGGCTCAACAGAAATATTTTTATCCGAAGGGCTGGACAGACTTTTGGTGATTTGCCCGTCGCGCCATTTTGTCGCAGCGCGCGACATGAATTTTTGATTGCGCGCGCAGGCGACTCGTCCGCCGTAGCTCAACGAGCGAAGGCGGAAGTAGTCTCCGACGATGTGCTACCAGCCCGGCTGCCATTGCCGCTGATAGTACGGCTGCGGTTGCACCTGACGATAGTATTGCTGGCCGCCCCGCTGCCGCGGATTCACAGGCTGCGGTTCCGGACTGCGCCCGAAAAAGAAGCCCCAGCCGTCGTTGCTGCCGTCGTCCGCAACGAGGACGTTGGCCGTGGGCTTGCGCGTGATGAAGCCGCCCTGGGGCTGGTTGCTCAGGACTGCGACGAACTCGGTGCGATAGTTGGTCTCGCTGCTCAGCGGCTCGTCCGAAATCACGATCGAGGATCGTGGCACGGCCGTAGGCGCGATGCGGTCGAGGATCTCCTGCGGCATGGTGATGCGGTCGAGCGCGTCCTTGGCTTCGTCGCCGTGGTCGATGGTGACGACGCTCCAGCGCAGGCCGGCGTCGTTCTTCGCCATCGCGGTAAAGATGTGCGTGCCGATCGGCTTGTTGGGGTCGCGGATCGTGATGGGAAGCTCGATGGTGGTATCGAACACCTCGCCGCCGCCGTCCGGCGCCGGCTTGTGGGTGTTACGCCGCACGTAAAGTTTTTGCGTCGAGCGGCTGACGTAGACCGATACCGGCTCCATCGCGAGCCTGGCGTCGAGCGCCGCCTTGGCAGTCTCGGCCTTCTTGGCCTGGGTCGTCTTGACCGCATCCTTGGCTGCAGCGAGAGCATCGAGCTTCGCCTTTGAATCGTTCCTGGCCGTGTCGAGCTGTGTCCCCGCCTCGGTAGCCTTGGCCTCTGCCTTCTCCTTGAACTCCTCGGCCTTTGCCTTCGCCTGGTCGGTCTTGGCGGCGGCGAGTGCCTTGTCGGCATAGGCGGCCTCGGCATCAGCGCGCTTCTTGAGCCCTTCCAGCTTCTTCAACGACGCGGTCAGCGTGGCGGTCTCGCGCGTCGCCGTCGCGGCCGCTTTCTTCGCCTCGTCGGCCGCCTTGGCAGCCTCCGCCGCCTCGCGCGGCAGCGCCTCGGCCTTGGCAGGAGCTGCCGCGATCACGTCCGGCTTCGGCACGAACAGCGACGGATGCGAGAACTCGACCGGCTCGGCGTCCTCAGGTGAAATGATCACCCGCATGCCGATATGGGTCTTGTCGAACAGTTTTTCCGCAAAGCCGAACGGCATCCGCACGCAACCGTGCGAGGCCGCATAGCCGGGCAGCGGACCGCCGTGCAACGCGACACCGTTCCAGGTGATGCGCTGCATGTTCGGCATCCAGGCATCGTCATAGAGGCTCGAATGGTGGTCCTTGTCCTTCTCGATCAGGGCGAAGACGCCGGCCGGCGTCTCCCGTCCGGTGGTGCCGGTCGAGACCGGCGCGCGCAGGATCCAGCCGTCGGCGTCGTAGAATGTCACCTTCTGGCTCTTGATCGAGACGATCGCCATGATCGGCTCACCGGCCTCGCGTGGCGCGGTGGCCTCGACGGGGGCCGCCGGGCGCGGCGGTTTCGCTTGAGCGACGGCGGTCAGCGCAGCTGAAGTCCCGAGCATCACAATCGCGAGAGGAACCCAACGCCGCATCGCCACCGTGGATCGCACCGTCGTCAATCGAATTGCCATGCCATCTCCGGTTGAATACCAAGCGTCAGGTCGCGATTTTGGACCAAACCACCGTCAAGTTGAGCAATTCTCTCATATACGACCGCCCGCGCAGGCGGAAGGGTGACGCGGGGCTGAAATTGGCACCCGGCAACGCCTCACACCCAGCCGCCCCGCGCCATGATCGCGGCGCAGAGCAGGATGAGGGCGATCGCGAACAGCTCGCCATGAATGATCACGGTCACCAGCCGTAGCTGCTTGGCGCTGACCTTAGGCACCTGCCCATCCCGCAGCGGCTTGTTCCATGACAGAAATTCGACGGTCGGGATCACAGACAACAGCCCGACCACGATGAAGATCGAGAATTTCGCAAGGAAAGCATGGCTGTGGAAATAATAGTCGGAGCCCTTCTCGAAGAAGAACACCCGGCAAAGACCTACGATCAACAGGAAGCCGGCGGCGATGCCGAGCACCATGTCCGTGACCTGCAGCCGCCGCGCCGAGGCCAGCGTCAGTTCCTGCCGGATCAGCGTGAACTCCACCGCCAGCGCCGCTACCAGCGTAAAGGCCGCGAGGTGATGCAGGAAGGCGAACAGGGTAGACATGGCGCAAGCTCCCCTTGCTGAGAAATTCGGGTGACACAGCTGCCCTGCGTCCGGCGCGACGCGCGGCCTGATCGACAATAACGGCAATGCTGCCTAAAATCGGGCAGAGACGAAACTAACGCACAAGGAGGGGCAAACCTTCCGGCGTCACCCGGGAGGAAGCAGGCCCATGCGCAAGATCGTGGCTTTCGTCATCGCCGCAGCCTGCACTTTCCCAACCGCGCTAGCGGCGCAGGTCGTCAAGTTCGATGTACTCGAACGCGTGCCGGCCTTCGCGGGCCGCAGTTTTGGCGAGGTCGGGCCTTACGAGCGGATCACCGCACGGGCCACCATCGCGCTCGATCCGGCCGACGACCGCAACGCCGTCATCGCCGATATTGCCCTGGCGCGGCGCAACGCGGACGGGCGGGTCGAAGCCACCGCCGACGTCGTGATCCTGCGCCCGGCCGACCCCACCCATGGCAACGGCACGCTGCTGCTCGAAGTGCCGAACCGCGGCCGGAAACTCGCGCCGCAGCTATTCGACGACTCCGCTCAGCCCGGCGCCAACCGCGCCGAGGCCGCCGACGATGCCGGCATCGGCTTCCTGCACCGCCAGGGTTTTACGATGGTCTGGGTCGGCTGGCAGGCCGACATTCCGTCCAAGCCGGGGCAGATGGCGCTGGCCGCACCGGTGCTGAAAGGCGTCACCGGACCGGTTCGCGAAGAATTCGTGTTCGACAACACCACCAGCCCGGCGCGCGCCACGCTGACCTGGCCGGCGGCGGATCCGGCCAACCTTGCCGTCACCGTCCGCGCCGCCTGGGCGGATCCGCGGCGGACGCCGGCAAAACTTGCGGTGCGGCTGGTCGATCCGACCACGGTCGAGATCACGCGGCCGGAGGGTTTCGATGCCGGCGCGCTCTATGAAGTCACGTATACGGCGCGCGATCCGGCGCTGCTGGGCCTATCGTTCGCAGCCGTGCGCGACGTCGCAAGTTTCCTGCGGCACGACCGCAGTTCCGCCAATCCTCTGCTCGCAGGGCTGAACCCGCAGGTCAACCGCGCGATCGGCTTCGGCGTCTCGCAGTCCGGGCGATTCCTGCGCGACTTCCTCTATCTCGGTTTCAACGAAGACACCGAAGGCCGCGTCGTGTTCGACGGGCTGATGCCGCATATCGCGGGCACACGGCGAATGGCGACCAACCTGCGGTTCGGCCAGCCCGGCCGCAACCCGCGCCACCCACAGGACCCGGCCTGGCAGGCCGACCTGTTCCCGTTCACCTATGCGAGCTTGAGCGATCCCCTCACCGGCCGCACCGACGGTCTGCTGCGCCGCTGTTCGCTGAACGCCACCTGCCCGAAGGTGATGCAGACCGACAGCGAGCACGAATGGTGGGCCTCGCATGCCTCGCTACTGGTGACCGACTTGCAGGGCAATCACCTCGACCTCCCCGACAATGTCCGCGCCTACATGATCGCGGGCACGCCGCATTTCGCCGGACCCAACGACCGCATGCACGCCGTGCCCGCGATGGCGCTGCCGCAGAACCCGATGCATTCGGGTGCGCCGATGCGGGCGCTGCTGTCCGATCTCGACAGTTGGATCCGCGACGGCGTCACCCCGCCCGCCAGCCGCGTACCGATGCGCGCCCAGGGCACGCTGGTGCCGGCCGAAGGCGCGGTGCCCTCGAACATCCCCGGCCTGCCCTATGCCGCGAGATACACGACGGCTGAATTCTCCGACCAGAGCGTGCTGCCACCCAAGGAGATCGGCGGCTACCCCGTGTTCGTGCCGCGCGCGGACACCGACGGCATGGCGATCGCAGGCGTGCACCTGCTGGCGCTGGCGGTTCCGCGAGCGACCTATACCGGCTGGAATCCCCGCGCCGCAGGTTACGGCCCCACCGCGTTCTATCCATTGCAAGGCGCGGTGTTGCCGTTCGCGCCGACGGAAGCCGCAAGGAAAGACGCCAACGACCCACGGCCGTCGATCGAGGCGCGCTATGCGGATGATGCGGCGTATGTCGCGGCGGTGAAGCGCGAGGCCGCGCGTGCCGTCGCGGAACGATTGCTGTTGGAAGAGGATGCAGCACGCTCGATCGAAGCGGCCAAGCTGGGGACGCTGGCGAAGCTGGGGCAGTGAACGCTTCGTAGGGTGGGTCAGCCGACTTGTCCGCCGTAGCTCGTAGAGCGAAGGCGGAAGGCGTAACCCACCAAAGTCACGATCTGCGATTGGTCCCGATGAGTTCCATGCAGGAACTTTTTCAGCGACTCTTCGATTGGCGCGCCGTTACACCAATTCCTGGTGACAGCTCGTTCTGCGCGTCAGTTTAATTTGCGGATCAGAACGAACTCTGATTCTCTGCCTCCGGGGTAATTCACATCGATACTAACGGGGGCACCATGCTGTTGCGTGGAATTGGCGCTGTTGCGCTGACGTTATCTCTTTCACCACCATCCGAAGCGCTTGCCGAACGAGGCGTCGTGCAGCGCATGTCCTGCGCGATGGTCCGGGTTTACGTGGCAAAGTATTCGGCTTCGGCAGCAGAAATGTGGGCGCGAAGTCACGGCGCAACCGATGCGCAGATCGAGGCCGCGCGCGAATGTTTGAAAGGCACGACGGAGCGGACCGCGCAGGCTACGCGCTGGTGATCTCGATCATTGCCGGCTTTGCAGCTTCGTAGGGTGGGTTAGCCGAAGGCGTAACCCACCGGCTGAGCCGTCCGCGCGGCAAGACTTCGGTGGGTTACGGCTTCGCCTAACCCACCCTACGAAGCTGGCGCGTCGCAGAATCTCACAACGGCAAATTGTCGTGCTTCTTCATCGGGATCTCGACATGCTTGTCTTTCAGCATCGCCAGCGCGCGGGCGATGCGCTTGCGGGTCGAGTGCGGCATGATGACGTCGTCGAGATAGCCGCGTTCGGCGGCGATGAACGGTGACAGGAAACGGTCCTCGTATTCCTTGGTGCGCGCGGCGATCGCATCGGAGTCGCCGATGTCGCTGCGGAAGATGATCTCCACCGCGCCCTTCGCGCCCATCACGGCGATCTGCGCGGTCGGCCAGGCGTAGTTCATGTCGGCGCCGATTTCCTTTGACGCCATCACGTCGAACGCGCCGCCATAGGCCTTGCGGGTGATGACGGTGACGAGCGGCACCGTGCACTGCGAATAGGCGAACAGCAGTTTGGCGCCGTGCTTGATCAGGCCGCCGTATTCCTGCGCGGTGCCCGGCAGGAAGCCCGGCACGTCCACAAACGTCACGATCGGAATGTTGAAGGCGTCGCAGAAACGCACGAAGCGCGCCGCCTTGCGCGAGGCATCGCTATCGAGCACGCCCGCCAGCACCATCGGCTGGTTGGCGACGAAGCCGACGGTGCGGCCGGCGATGCGGCCGAAACCGGTGACGATGTTCCTGGCAAAGGTCTCCGAAATCTCGAAGAAGTCGCCCTCGTCCACGACTTTCAGGATCAGCTCCTTCATGTCGTAGGGCTTGTTCGGATTGTCGGGGATCAGCGTATCCAGCGACATGTCGACGCGTTCGATGTCGTCGAAGCTCGGCCATTCCGGCACGCCGTCGGTGTTGTTGGACGGCAGGAAATCGATCAGCCGGCGCATCTGCAACAGCGTCTCGACGTCGTTCTCGAAGGCGCCGTCGGCGATCGAGGAGCGCGTCGCGTGCACCGAGGCGCCGCCGAGTTCTTCGGCGGTCACGACTTCGTTGGTGACGGTCTTGACCACGTCGGGGCCGGTGACGAACATGTAGCTCGTGTTCTTCACCATGAAGATGAAGTCGGTCATGGCAGGCGAATAGACGTCGCCGCCGGCGCAGGGACCCATGATGACGGAGATCTGCGGGATCACGCCGGATGCAATGACGTTGCGGCGGAACACATAGGAATAGCCCGCCAGCGCGGCGACACCTTCCTGGATGCGCGCGCCGCCGGCGTCATAGAGCCCGATGATCGGCGCCCGCGCCTTCATCGCCATGTCCTGCAGTTTGGTGATCTTCAGCGCGTGGGTCTCGGACAGCGAGCCGCCGAACACGGTAAAATCCTTGGCGAACACAAAAGTCTTGCGGCCGTTGACGGTGCCCCAGCCGGTGACGACGCCGTCGCCGGGGATCTTGTTCTTCTCCATGCCGAATTCGGTGGAGCGGTGCTCGACGAACATGTCGAATTCCTCGAACGAGCCCTTGTCGAGCAAGAGCTCGATGCGCTCCCGCGCGGTCAGCTTGCCGCGGGCGTGCTGCGCCTCGATGCGCTTTTCGCCGCCGCCGAGCTTGGCGCCGGCGCGCCGTTCTTCGAGGGTGTCCAAAATATCTTTCATCTGCTTCCGCCCGTCTTGGCTACCGATTTGAGGGCCTTCTAACACGGCCTTTTCCGAACCGGAAACACCCCTCCCGGCATCTGGTACCGCCGCCCCGCGGCCCTTATATCCGCTGCCTGACCTGAAGGGGACTTCATGACCGATACTGCAAACGCCGACACGACGGGCACTGTCGGCCCGGGCACTATCGGCCCGGGCACCGAAGGCCGGGCCACCGAAGGCCCGGGCGCCGCCTCCGGCGGCGTGCGAACGCTGCTCCGGCTGGAGGGGCTGGCGCTGTTTGCGGGGATGACGCTGCTGTACGGGGTCTGGGACGGATCGTGGTGGATCTATGCCATCCTGTTCCTCGCGCCCGACCTCAGCTTTGCAGCCTATCTCGCCGGACCCAAGTTCGGCGCCATGATCTACAATGCCGCCCACAGCTACCTGGCGCCGATGGCGATGATGACGTTCGGATTTGCCGCCTCTTCGCCGCTGGTGCTCTCGATCGCGATGATCTGGCTGGCCCATATCGGCTTCGACCGCATGCTCGGCTATGGTTTGAAATACGCCGCCGGTTTCGGGTTTACCCATCTAGGGCGGATCGGGAAGCAGCCGAATTGACAGCCGATTGGCTGCTTGCTGTACTCTCTCCAAAGGCTGACGGGATTCAATAACAGCCGCTTTTGGGGGAAACGATGCAGGCAGACTGGCGCGTCGCCGTCACGGCGGCGATCTTTTGCACCGGCGTTTGGCTCACCTGCATCGAGACCAACGCGCAATCGATTCCCAAGGAGATGGCCGCCCGCGTCGAGATCTACGCGATCCCGTCGCTGACCATCTCCGACCAGCAGTTCCTGTCCGGCGACGCCAACGGCAAGCCGGTCACCGTCGCCGGCGAATTCCGCGTCGCGCAGGGCACCGGCAAGCTGCCGGTGGTGGTGCTGATGCACGGCTCGAGCGGCGTCAGTTCGACCATTGAAGCCTGGGTGCATCAGTTCAACGCGATGGGGATTTCGACCTTCGTGATCGACGGTTTTTCCGGCCGCGGGCTGACGGTGGTCGGCCCCAACCAGGCCCTGCTCGGCCGGCTCAACCTGATCGTCGACATCTACCGCTCGCTGGAAATCCTGGCGAAGCATCCGCGGGTCGATCCCGACCGCATCGTGCTGATGGGATTCTCCCGCGGCGGCCAGGCCGCGCTCTATGCCAGCCTCGACCGCTTCCACAAGCTCTGGAACAAGTCGGGCGCAACATTCGCCGGCTACATCCCGTTCTATCCGGACTGTTCGACCACCTACGCGTCAGACACCGAGGTCGCCGCCGCACCGATCCGGATCTTTCACGGCACGCCCGACGATTACAATCCCGTCGCAAGCTGCAAGGCCTATCTGGCGCGGCTGCAGGACGCCAAGCGCGACGTGACGCTGACCGAATATCCGGACTCGCCGCATGGCTTCGATTCCGGCCTGCTCGGCACCAACACCACGTCGGTATCGTCAGGCGCGCAGACCGCGCGCAATTGTCATTTGAAAGAAGGCGAAGGCGGCGTCCTGATGAACGCCGATACGCAAGCGCCGTTCAGCTACAAGGATGCCTGCATCGAACTCGGCCCGCATGTCGGCGGCAATCCGGCCACTGCGATGGAAGCGCGCAAGGCCGTGAGCGAGTTTTTGCAGGCGCTGTTCAAGCTGGGATGAGGCAACCCCATCTCGTCATGGCCGGGCTTGACCCGGCCATCCACGACTTACTTCTGGCGATCGAAGAACGTGGATGCCCGGGTCAAGCCCGGGCATGACGACTTGGAGAATTCCGAGCCCCTACTTCTCCCCGACCTTGAACGGCGGCTCCTTGCCGGGAGGGACAGTCTCTTCCGCCATCGCCAGCAGCATCGCTACCATGACGTAGTTACCGGCGACCGCGGTGAGATCGACGATCTGCTGATCGTTGAACACCTTCTTGGCCCTCGCATAGGTTTCGTCGGAGACCTTTTGCGTGGTCGTCAGTTCAGTGACGAAATCGTAAACCAGCGCCTCGTCCTCGGCCATGCCGGACGGACGCTTGCCGGCCTTGAGGTCAGCGATGATGTCGGCCGACAGCCCGGCCTTGGCCGCCAGCGGCGCATGCGCAAACCATTCGACCTGCGAGCGCCATTGCCGGCCGATCACCAGGATCGCGAACTCGTTGAGCTTGGTCGGCACCGAGGTCTGCCAGCGCAGGTAATAGAACAGATCGTACAGCCGCTGGCCCAGCACCGGGCTGCGGATCATCGGATTATACGGCCCGCCGAGGCCGACGCTGGAGACCTTCATGATCTGCTCGCCGAGCGGCTTCTGCTTCTCGTCGAGCTGATCCATGGTGAGCTGCGGGAAGCGCGGCTCCTTGCTGGTGGCGGGAGCCGCAAACATCGTGGCGGCAAACCAGCCGCCGGCGGCCGCGACCACGAGAGACGACATCCAGAGCGACGATGCGGGCATGATTTCCTCCGTTTGTTCTTGTGAGGAAATGCTAGTTCAGCTCGCTCCCGCGCGCCAGCTAGGCAATCGCATATGAGATCCAAGATGCGGCGACATCGGCACTGCGCTCCCTCTCCCGCTTGCGGGGGAGGGTTGGGGTGGGGGTGCCTCCGCATCGAGATTCCCTCCGTGGAGAGAGCCCCCACCCGCCTCGCTCTTCGAGCGCGTCGGCCTCCCCCGCAAGCGGGAGAGGCGAAGTGCAGGTCAGCCCGTCAGATCGCCACGATATCGGTGAGGCACTGCTGCGTCACCGTCATGCGCGCCGGGATCTGGCTGGGATCGCGCACATCCATGTTCATCGCGAACACGGTCTGCTGGCTGCCCTTCTCGGCCCAACCGACCATCCAGCCGAGCGAAGGCTTGCCGACCTCCGCGCCCAAGAGACCGCTCTTGGCGCGGATGGTGGCGTCGCCGACTTTCGTCACCGGCAAAATGTCCCCCACCAGATCCTGGCTGCGCTTGGAAACCGGCAGCACGCCGCGCCGCAGGCGATCGACAAAATCGACCTGCTGGATCGGGTCGATGCGCATATTGCCGGTCAGCCAGAACTGGTCGATGCCGCCGCCGATGTCGCGGTTGCCGTAGTCAAGCAGGTCGACATATTTCTGCATCCGCTCGGCGCCAATGCGGCGGGCGATCTCCTGATAGACCGGCACCGCGGAGACCGCGATCGCCGAGCGCAAGGTGTGGTCCTTGTTCCAGGCTTCGATGCTGCGGGTCACGCCGTCCCACTTGAAAACGTCCTTGTCGGGATCGGCGACCACGCCGGTTTCCAGCGCAATGATCGAATTCGGAATCTTGAAGGTCGAGGCCGGCAGCTTGGCCTCGCCCGAGCGCACCTTGTCGCTGGCGATGATCAGGTAGTCGTCGACCTTGTAGCCGACGAAGGTGCCCTCGGTGCCGAGATCGAAAAACCGCTTGGCGAGATCCTCGCGAAATTCGCTGCGCTGGTAGGAGACGTTGGCAAAGCTACGCGACGGCAACAGGCTGGCGGCGGCAAACAGACCGAGCGCATGGCGACGATGGATCACGGGTTGGTATCCGGGCTGGTTGAATGGCGTGGGAACGATGTGGACGGCATCGTGGTAATACGATGACAGCGAGGGCTGGATTGGACGGGTTTCTAGCGGATTTTGCCCGACAGCCGAAGCACGAAAATCAGGACTTCGGCCACCGCCTTGTACAGGTCCGCCGGGATTTCATCGCCGAGTTCGACATTGGACAAGGCGCCCGCCAGCACCTCGTTCTCTTCGATCGGGATGTCGTGCTGTTTGGCGATTTCGATGATCTTGGCGCCGATGACGCCCTTGCCCTTGGCGGTGACCCGCGGCGCACCGGTCTTGTCATAATGCAGCGCGACCGCGAGCTGATTCCTGACATCGACGCTCATAGCGCGCGGTCCAGAAAATGCCCGGCGCGTGCGGGGGCTGCCTGGGGCGGGTTACCGTCGCGGATCACGATGTCGCCGGGTTGAAGTTCGGCGCGGCTGAGCTGCTTGCTCAGTTGCGGGGCACCGGCGCGCAGCTGTGCCGCGGTCGCGGGCCGTTCCGCCCACATCCGCACCGAGGTCTTGTCACCGACCAGCGAAATCTGCGCATGGATCGGGCCTGACGGTTCGACGTCGATCGAGAAGCGCGCCCGCCACACCCGCTTGGCGGCCTCGACGCCTTCGCCGCCGCCGTCGCGGGAAATCTCGAACTGCGCCATCGCCGTGCCCTGCGGCGTCACGAACGGAATCTCGAAATTCCAGTTTGGCGCCGTGGTGTCGATGCGCGGCCCCGCGGCGTCGATACGGTCTGGCAGCGAGGCGACCTGCAGCAGGGTTTGCCGCGCGATCGCGGCATCGGTGTTGTCGAGCAGATGGTGCGCAGTGGTCGAGAGCGGCGCATCAGGCGCAATCGAGGGTGAAGCGATCGGCTGCGGTGTCGGTGCCGAGCCGCGGAACGGCGGCGGCGGCGTATTGGTATGGATGGTGACGTCGCCGTCACGGATGTCCTTCAGCGTGGCGGCAAGCCGCGCCGGATTGCCGAGTTCCTGCAGCGCTTCCTGCAACAGGTTCAAGGTCGCGCCTGCGGTCGGTCCGGCGTGCAGGGCCGCCGCCAGCGCGCTGCGGCCGCCGACAGCGGTTTGCACGAGATCCTCAGCTACAGCCAGGCGCGCCTGCGGCAGCAGTATTTCCTGGACATCGAGTTCGAGTGAAGACGGCGCAAGACCTGACGACGTAACACTTGACGGCGCAACACTCGGCGCCGCCGAAGCGGTTTGCGTCGCCGCCTGCGCCGCAACCGACGCCGTCGGCGCTGTGACCGCAGCACTGGTGCCGAGCGCCGTTTGCAGCGTCTGACGCAGCACGATCAGCGCGGCCTTCAGGTCGGGCGCGCCTGATGGCGGAACCGAACCGGACGCCAGCGAAGCCTCCAGCAAGATGCCTGATTTCTGAAACGCCGTTTTGATGTCGCCGCCGTCGAGGTTTTGATCGAGGCTGGTCTGCTGCGCCAGCACCTGCGCAATCGCCTGCTGCAGTTTCGGCGGCAGATTGCCTGAGGATGCCGCGGCGCCGAGATTGGCAAACAACGGCGCGAGACTGTTCTGTTCGGTGGCCGCGCTCTGCGCCGCCGCCGACACCGCCGCGCGCTCGACCGGCGTCAGCACGCTCTTTGGCGCGACGATGGTCGGACGATTGGCGGCATCGACCTGCACATCAGGTGACAGCGTCACGGCATCCGGCGAGGCACCGGCCGCATCGCCGCCCTGCCCGACCAGCGCGAGGCGGATGCCGTCGCTGGTGTTCGAGACCGCCAGTTGCAGCGCCTGTCCCTGCTGCAGCGGAATTTGCGTACCGACGTCGATCGTGAGGTTGGCGATCGCGATCCGCACCAGATCGGCGGAGAGAATCTGCAGGACCTGGGCGTTGACCACGCTGCCCGGCTGCAACACGAGCTCCGGCGCCACGCCGCCAACCTGTTGGGCGGCAGTCACGGGATTCACGGGATTGATCGAAATCGCCATGTCTCGAGGTCTCGGCCAGATCCGGAATCTGAAGTCCAGAACTTGAAGCCCGAAACCTACCCCGGCGGCGTAAACCTCTCGTTAACCCAGCAAGCTAATCAGCCCTTCAGCGCCTTCAGGATGGTCGCCGCGGCCCTGAAATCGACCAGACGCGCGGCGCGGCGGGCCGCGACTTCCTCGTCGAGGCCCCATTTTTCGATGTTCCAGTCTTCGTCGACATAAGCGGCGGCCCAGACCTGCTCCTGGTCCAGCACCCCGTGCAGCAGCGCCAGCGCCAGCAGCGCCGAACCGGTCAGGGTCGTCACCACATGGAGGGCTGCGACCTGCCAGGGGTCGGCCGGAAACATCGCCCGCGCCGCCTTGATCGCCTGCTTCGGCTGGGTGACATGCACGATGCCCTCGGAGAGAATGAAATGGGCCCCGAGCTCGTTCGCCGCCCAGGACAGCACCGGGTCCCAATGCGCGGCCTCCCTGGCCACCAGCGCTTCGGGATGGCCGGCGCGGTAGAACAAGAGGTCGGTGCCGAGATATTTCGCGGCGTCGTCGGCCACCGCATCGGTGCGGTCGCCGACTTCGGCAACGCTGTTGGCAAAGCGCGTCAACGGCATGGTCAGGGGATCGATGGTCTCGACCTGCGCCTCCCATTCCGCGGCGATCGCCTCGGCGATCCCGCGGTGAGGTGCGACGACGTGGCGGCCGGAAGGCGTGCGGATCGGCTTGCCGTCGAGGGTGACGGCAAAGCCGCCCTCCGCCTCGGCAAAGCCGGCGGCCTTGTAAAAGCGCTTGCGCTGCGGCGTGCGCGTGGCGCGCCGGACCGCCTCCTCCGGATCGAACGGAGATTGGCCGGCGACTTCATCGAATAGTTCACGCATGCGGTTTTCGGCTTCCGGAAGATAGTGATAATCTAGGTGTTACAATACGATATCGGTGGGTGCAAAGAAAGCCGATGAAGCCGTTGAAGCGTCTTCTGATTCTCGCTTTCGCGGCCTGTCTTGGGGGCTGTCTTGGGGTCACGCCGGCCAAGGCCGGGTTCCGCTCGCCGGAATCGCTGATCCGCAACGTCTATGCCTACTACGGCAATGGCGCCGCCGAGCTCTCCAGGGGGCTGCCGCGCGACGGCGAGACCGCGCGCCAGTTCTTCGATCCAGGCCTGCGCAACGCCTGGACCGCCCCGCGGGATCAGCCCTACGACTTTCTGGTGCAAAGCCCGACCTGGAAGCTGGGCCCGGTTTCGACCGCGATCCTGCGCAAGCAGTTCGACAAGACCTATGTCGCCGTCAGCTTCGCCAACCATGGCCGGGCCATCACCCTGAATTTTATCGTCGTCAATGCGCCCGACGGCTGGGTGATTTCGGACGTCGAAAGCCCGCACGACTCGTTGCGGATGTTTCTGGACCAGTTCCGGCGCTGAGAGTCTTGCCTGTCATGGCCGGGCATAGCCGTCTGAAGGACGGCGTCGCTTCCGCTCGCCTATGTCCCGGCCATCCACGTCTTGCTTGGCCAGCGTAGTGAAGACGTGGATGCCCGGGACAAGCCCGGGCATGACGGAGAGCAAGAGTTGCCCGTCAGGGCTTCTGGTAGATCACCTGCCCCGCACGGATGGTGTAGGCGACCTTGGCGAGGTTATGGACGTCGGCGATGGGATCGCCATCGAGTACCGCGAGATCGGCGTCGAACCCCCTCTCGACCCTGCCCTTCTTCGCCGCCTTGAAATAGGTGGCCGGGTTGGTGGTCAGCGAGGCCAGCACCTGCCTCTCCGACAGCGCGCGGTGCATCAGCTCATATTCGGTCGAGGTGTCGTAGAGCTTGATGAAACCGATGTCGGTGCCAAACAGCACGACCCCTCCATTGTCCGAAAACTGCTTGAGCTGGCCGACCGCGGCCGCGACGATACGCGCGGTCACGCCGGGGTCGAGGACCACGGTGGTGAATAGCGAGAGCGTCGGAACCAGCGCGGTATTCTGCGATTTGAAGCGCGCGAGTTGCTCCGGCGTGTAGCCGGATTGACTGGGCGCGGTGTGGGCGAGCACATCGACGCCGGCCTCGATCACGGTGTCCACGCCGGCCTTGTTTTGCGGATGGGCGAATACCGGCTTGCCCTGGCCATGCGCGACGTCGACCGCAGCCTTCGCCACCGCGGGCTCCATGTTGACGACGGGTTTGTCACCCATGAAGGCGCCGGTGAACAGCTTGATGCCATCGAGGCCCATGGCGAGGTAGCCGCGCGACAGTTTCGCCGCCTCCTCGGGGGTCGAGACTTCCGGCAGCGGGACCTCGCGCGGGATGTAGACGGGATGACCGCCTTTCGGGAACATGTTGCCGGCAAAGAAGATGTTCGGGCCCGGCACTTCGCCTGAATTGACGCGGCGGCGCAGCGGCAAGCCGTCATCCGGGTCGGAGCCGAGGTCCCATACGCTGGTAAAACCCCAACGTGTCAGCATTTCCTGCATGTGCGCTTCGAGCGCAGCCGCCGGCGCGCTACCGGCATTTCTCCACACGGCTTCCGTGAAGTGGACATGGCTGTTCCAGAAGCCGGCGACGATGGTCTTGCCGGTGCAATCGATGACACGGGCGTCCGCGGGGATCTGGACCTCGCTGCGGCTGCCGATCGCGGTGATGACGCCCTTGGAAACAACAACGACCGCATCGGCGATCGGTGCAGCCTCCGGCGAGGCGTAGATGCTGCCGCCGGTCAGCGCGACCGTTTGCGCGTTGGCGGTGGCGCACGTCTGACCGATCAGGAACAGAAAGAGCGCGGCGCGCAGAAGATGACGGATCATTCGCAAAGCCCTCGAATTTCACCCGATGATCGGGTCAAAAAACCTTGGGCCAAGCGATAGCCGATGATGGCGTACCGGGTTTGACAGTTATTGCGCTTCTTCCCCCTCGTCATGGCCGGGCTTGTCCCGGCCATCCACGTCTTTGTTTGCCTGCGAACCTGCAAAGACGTGGATGCCCGGCACAAGGCCGGGCATGACGAAAAACGATCTGACGACCCGCTATTCCTCCGGCGCGTTCTCGATCGGATCGAACCGGTCGGCTTCGAGCCCAAGCAGGTTCCAGGACTGCAGCATGTGCGGCGGCAGCGGCGCGGACGCGTCGATAAAGCCGCCGCGGGGATGCGGGATCACGATCCGGCGCGCCAACAGATGCAGGCGGTTCTGCAGGCCGCCCGGCAAATCCCAGTTCTCCTTGTTGAAATATTTGGGATCGCCGATGATGGCGTGATCGATATGCGCCATATGCGCGCGCAACTGATGGGTTCGCCCGGTCACCGGCTTCAGCGACACCCAGGCGAGCTTTTGGGCGGAGGTTTCGACCACGGCGTAGTACGTGACCGCGTGGCTCGCGCCCTCGTCGCCGTGCTTGGCGATCCGCATGATGGTGTCGTCTTCGCTCTCTTCCTTCGCAAGATACGTCGAGATGCGGCCCTGCTTCGGCTTCGGCACGCCCGCCACCAGCGCCCAGTAGATCTTGCGCGCCGAGCGATGGCGGAACGAACCGGTCATCGCGGTCGCCGCGAAGCGGGTCTTGGCAATCAGCAGGCAGCCTGCGGTTTCCTTGTCGAGCCGGTGCACCAGCCGCGGTTTTTGCCCCTTGGCGTCGCGCATCACTTCCAGCATGTCGTCGACGTTGCGGGTAATGCCGGAGCCGCCCTGCACCGCCAGGCCTGCGGGCTTGTTCAGCACCATGACGTCGGCGTCCTCGAACAGGATCATGTCCTTGAGCGCCTGCAGCGTCTTGGCGCCGGCTTCCGAGAGCTGGCCCGCGGCCTTCGGCGTATCGAGTTTCAGCGGCGGAATCCGAATGCTCTGCCCCTCCTCGATCCGGTCCTTGCTGTCGGCGCGCTTGCCGTTGACGCGCAGTTCGCCCTTCCGGACGATGCGCTGGATATGGGAGAACGACAGCCCGGGAAAACGCGCCTCGAGAAAGCGATCGACCCGCATGTTGTTCTCGTCCGCCGTCACCACCACGGTCTGGACTTTTGTCGGCAACGGCGGCGGCTCGACGACGACCTTCTCGGGCTCCGCCACAAAGGGCTTTGGCGCACGGGGGGCGGCGACCGGATGGCGCGGCGGCGCCTTGCCACCGGTCCGGTGCGGCGGCCGCTCGGCCTGCGAGCCCCGATACGGACGCGCGCCCTTGGGGCGATCACCCGCCGGGCGGAGAGGTTTTTTGACGCGACGGCTCATGATGGGTGCGGCTCCGGCAAAAGCGTTTTCGAGCGAAATGCGTAGCGGTTCGCGGGAAGAAAACGCATCAAAACTAAAGGATCTAAGCCGTTGGGTAGCCCAAATGCCGCGAATCGTCACGGTGAAATCAGTACCTTTTGGCCCTGACATCGGTCATCCTGGCCCAAACAGACAGAAAACATGGAGGCGAGGGATGGCGCTGGCGAAAACAGTCCTGGCGGTGGTGGCGGCGCTGACGGCAAGCACGGCCTTTGCAGAGACCCCGATGCCGGAGGATCTGGCCTGGAAAATCCTCGAAATCGGCCGCGTCATCGACCCGCCAAAAACCGCGGCGCTTTACGCCCCGATGCAGCAGAAGGAGCCGTATACGGGCGTCAAGACCGAGCGCGACGTCAAATACGGCCCGGCTGAGCGGCACCTGCTCGACGTCTTCACGCCGGAGACGACTTCGGCCGCGCGGCCGGTGCTGATCTACATCCATGGCGGCGGCTTCGTCGCCGGCAACAAGCGCAATCCCGGCACCCCGTTCTACGACAACATCATGCTGTGGGCGGTGAAGAGCGGCTTTGTCGGCGTCAACGCCACCTACCGGCTGGCGCCGCAGTCACCCTACCCGGCAGGCGCCGAGGATCTCGGCGCCGTGGTGCAATGGGTATCCGACAAGATCGGCGAGCGCGGTGGCGATCCCGGCCGCATCTACCTCGTCGGGCAATCCGCCGGCGCGGTTCACGTCGCCAATTACGTCTCGCATCCCGAATTTCACAATGTGAAAGGCGGCGGTCTGGCCGGCGCCGTCATGGTGTCAGGCATTTACGACCTGACGGCCTCGCCGGTCGGCGATGCCGAGATCACCTATTTCGGCTCCGATCCCTCGCGCTATGCCGAGCGATCCTCGCTGCAGGGCCTGCTGGCGACAAAGATCCCGCTGATGATCACATCAGCCGAACTCGACCCGCCCCGCTTCGTCGAACAGTACGAACTGTTGAAGCAGGCAAGCTGCAAGCGCGCGATCGGCTGCGCCCATGCGTTCATGCTGCCGCAGCACAGCCACATCTCGGAAGTGTATTCGATCAATACCGCCGATACGCGGCTGACGCATGAGATTTTGGAGTTTGTGAAGACGGGGAAGTAGTGGCGCGTTAGCGCAGCGATATATTTGCGAAGACGAACTATTCTCGCATGTGGCCGCCCACACCACACCACAGTCTGGTTGCTTGACTTTCGCGTGACACATTTTTAGATTGTATTTTTATTCTACTATACTCAGCAGCCTCCGCAGGAGCTGAATGTATGATTTTAAGCCGACGGGCCAAGCTACTGCATTTGATCGTCGCTGCGATTTTTTGCATCCCAACTGTGGTTTACGCTGAAGAAATAGAGCTCTGGCACGGCTGGTTGAACCTTGTGCCTTGTTCAGAAGTGGAATGGAACAATGACGGAATCTTCGGCACTCCGAGTCCCACCGTCCGGACAGGACCGCAAGAATTCCACGGTTATATAAAAGCCGACATCGATACCGATATCGAAGATATGGTCAGGAATTGCGCAATTACGGCTGCAGCAACAACTACCGCTGTCCTAATTCTCACTGAAGGAGCGGGAGGGTGGGAAACCTTTCAGGCGAGCTTCTATGCATGCATGGGCGAACGCGCGGCGAACGTTGCAGATTTTCAACTTGAGACCAATACGGTTTGCAATTGGGACTAGCGAAATTCCCACCACTCATATCCGCTACTTCTGCGTCCGCTCTTTCCGCAGCTTCGCCCAGTAATCCAGCCTTCTTCGGATTTCGCGCTCAAAACCGCGGTCGGGCGGATCGTAAAACGTCTGCCGCCCCAGCGCTTCCGGGAAGTAATCCTGGCCGGAGAACGCATCCGGCGCATCGTGGTCGTATTCGTAGCCGCCGCCATAGCCTTCCTGCTTCATCAGCTTGGTCGGCGAGTTCAGAATGTGTTTTGGCGGCAGCAGCGAACCGCCCTCCTTGGCCGCGCGCATCGCCGCCCCAAACGCCTTGTAGGCGGCGTTGGATTTCGGCGCGGTGGCGAGGTAGATCACCGCCTGCGCGATCGCCAGTTCGCCTTCGGGATGGCCGAGAAAATCATAGGCGTCCTTGGCGGCGTTGCAGATCACCAGCGCCTGCGGATCGGCAAGGCCAATGTCCTCGACTGCCATCCGCACCACGCGACGGGCGAGAAACAGCGGGTCCTCGCCGGCATCCATCATGCGCGCGAGGTAATACAGCGCCGCATCGGGATCGGAGCCGCGCACCGATTTATGCAGCGCCGAAATCAGGTTGTAATGGCCGTCGGCGGATTTGTCGTAGATCGGCGCCCGGCGCTGCAGGATGTCCTGCAACTGCTCGGCGTTGAACACTTCGTCCTTGCGCGCGGCGCGCCAGACTTCTTCGGCCAAGGTCAACGCGGCACGGCCGTCGCCGTCGGCCATCCGCACCAGCACGGCGCGCGCTTCCGCATCGAGTGGCAGCTTTTTGCCCTGGACCTTTTCGGCATGGGCGTAGAGTTTTTCGACTGCGAGCGGATCGAGCGAATGAAACACCAGCACCCGCGCCCGCGACAGCAAAGCGGCGTTGAGCTCGAACGACGGATTCTCGGTGGTGGCACCGACCAGCACCACGGTGCCGTCTTCCATCACAGGCAGAAACGAGTCCTGCTGCGCCCGGTTGAAACGATGCACCTCGTCGACGAACAGCAACGTGCCCTTGCCCATCTCGCGGCGGGCACGCGCGGCGTCAAACACCTTTTTCAGGTCGGCGACGCCGGAAAACACCGCCGAGATCTGCTCGAAATGCAGTTCGGTGGCATCCGCCAGCAGCCGCGCCACCGTGGTCTTGCCGGTGCCGGGCGGTCCCCAGAACACCAGCGAACCCAGCGTGCGCGTCGCCAGCATCCGCGTCAGCGCGCCGTCGGGGCCGAGAATGTGATCCTGGCCGACGACATCGGACAGCGCCTGCGGGCGCAGCCGGTCCGGCAACGGCCGCGGCGCGTCCTGCTCCATCCCCGCCGCGGCGAAGAGGTTGGCCGCTTCGCGGGGCTGTTTCGGGCTCATCCGCCCAGCGTCACGTTGATCTGCTGGCCGCCGCGCACCACGGTGATGCGCCAGAGCCTCGACGCCACTTTCGACGCCTTGTCGAGATCGCTGGTCTTGGCGATCTTGGTGTTGTTGACCGCCAGAATGATATCGCCTTTCTGGAATCCGACGCTGGCGGCGGTGCCGCCATCTTCGAGATCAATAACCACGACGCCCTCGGTCTGGGAATCCAGATGCAGCTCGTCGGCGACCGCCGGCGAAATATTGGCGACCTTGGCGCCCTGGAACGGCGAGCGCGCGGAGAGCGTGATTTCGTCGCGGTTGGTATCGGGCGCGGTTTCCAGCGGTACCGTCAGCTTCACGGTCTTGCCGCCGCGCTGCACGTCGATCTGGGCGTTGCCGCCCAGCGGACGCGTGGCGAAGCGATAGTCGAACGCGTTGGGATCGTCGATCGCCTGCCCCTCGATCGCGACGATCAGGTCGGACAGTTTCAGGCCGGCACGCGCCGCTGGACTGTTCGGCGCGACATTGGCGACGAGAGCCCCGTTCGGCAGCTTCAGCCCCAGCGTCTCGGCGATTTCAGGCGTCACTGCCTGCAGCCGCGCGCCCAGCCACGGCCGCTTCACTGCCTTGCCGCCGCCCTTGGCGGAGGCCACGACGACGCGCACCATGTTGGCCGGAATGGCAAAGCCGATGCCCTGCGAACCGCCGGAGCGCGAGAAGATCGCGGTGTTGATGCCGGCGAGCTTGCCGGTCATGTCGACCAGCGCACCGCCGGAATTGCCGGGATTGATCGCGGCATCGGTCTGAATAAAGAACTGGTAGTCGGTGATCCCGACCTGCGTGCGCGCCAGCGCCGAGATGATGCCGTGGGTCACAGTCTGGCCGACGCCGAACGGGTTGCCGATCGCGAGCACGACGTCGCCGACCAGCAATTCATCCGAATTGGCGAAGTCGAGCGTCGCGAACTTGTCTTTGGTGTCCTTGAGGCGCAACACCGCGAGATCGGTGCGGCTGTCCTTCAGCACGATCTCGGCCTCGAATTCGCGCTTGTCGGCGAGCGATACTTTCACCTGGTCGGCGCCTTCGATGACGTGGTTGTTGGTGACGACGAGGCCGGAGGCGTCGACCATCACGCCGGATCCGAGCGAGCGCTGCATCTGCTCGGGCTGCTGGCCGGGCACGCCGAAGAAGCGGCGGAAGATCGGATCGTCCAGCAGCGGGTTGCGGTTCTGCACCGTCTTGGCGGCGTAGACGTTGACCACCGCCGGCTGCACGCGCTGCACGATCGGCGCGTAGGACAGCCGCAGCTCGGCGCCCGAGGATGGAACGCGACGGTCCTGCGCCAACGCCGGCGTTACAACGACGGCGGCGACCAGCAGCAGGGCGAACGAGCGAATCAAATTCATGCGAAAATCCTGGAATTGATGGCCCCAGATATAAATGCGGGGCCGCAACGAGAGAAGACAAAGTGAAACACGATCGCGAATGAGATGCCTTTGTCTTCGAATAGGCATCCCATTCTATCCTTTTTTTGGCGCATGATCTTATTCGGAAAACCGGCACCCACTTTTCCGGATCATGCTCTAAGCGGCGCGATCGGCCGCGCTGATGACGTCGGGCGCCGGCGCACAGGATAGCCTTTCCTGATGGCCCTCGCCCCAGGCCCGCAGCGTGTCGATCACGGGACGCAGGCTCTCGCCGATGTCCGATAGCGTATATTCGACCCGCGGCGGCACCTCGGCATAGACCTTGCGGATCACGAGTTTGTCCTCCTCGAGCGCGCGAAGCTGCTTGGTCAGCATGCGCTGGGTAATCCCTGGCATCCGCCGCCGCAACTCCCCAAACCGCTGGGTACCGGCCTGCAGGTGAAACAGGATCACGCCCTTCCACTTGCCATCGATCAGATCGAGCGTAGCCTCGACCGCGCAGCCGGGCCGATGGGCAAAATTCTTCCGTTTCATGGGCATTTTCCCAATAGTATCCAAACAGGGACTAGTTCCCCAAATTTACAGTACTTGCCAATCTAGCACCAGCAGGACAGTTAAGCAGCCAACGTTTTGAGAAGGCAGGAGACACAGGCATGAAAGCTGTCGGATACAAAAAATCGCTCCCAGTTGAGGATGCGGATTCGCTGATCGATTTCGAGACCGCCAAACCGGAGCCGAAGGGGCGCGACATCCGCGTCGCCGTGAAGGCGATCTCGGCCAACCCGGTCGACTACAAGGTCCGCAAGCGCGCCGCCCCGCCCGAGGGCGAAACCAAGATCCTCGGTTACGACGCCGCCGGCGTGGTCGATGCGGTCGGACCCGACGTCACGCTGTTCAAGCCGGGCGACGAAGTGTTCTACGCCGGCTCGATCCTGCGCCAGGGCACCAATTCGGAATTCCATCTGGTCGACGAGCGCATCACAGGCCGCAAGCCGAAGTCGCTGTCGTTTGCGCAGGCCGCAGCTTTGCCGCTGACCTCGATCACCGCGTGGGAACTGCTGTTCGATCGGCTCGGCGCCGTGCCCGGCAAAAGCGTCGATCCGCGCACGCTTCTGGTCACCGGCGGCGCCGGTGGCGTCGGCTCGATCCTGATCCAGCTTGCACGCCGCCTCACCGGGCTCACCGTGGTCGCGACAGCGACGCGGCCGGACTCGCAAAAATGGTGCCTCGACCTCGGGGCGCATGCGGTGATCGATCACGGCAAGCCGATGAAGGAGCAGATCGAGAAACTGAAACTGCCGCCAGTGGCGCTGGTCGCCAGCCTCACCTTCACCGACCAGCATTACAAGGCGATCGCGGATTTCATGGCGCCGCAGGGCAAATTCGGCCTGATCGACGATCCGCCAGAGTTCACCATGAGCGCCTTCAAGGGCAAGGCGATCTCGGTGCACTGGGAATCGATGTTCACGCGCTCGTCGTTCCAGACGCCGGACATGATCGCGCAGCATAACCTGCTCAACGACGTCGCCGACCTCATCGACAAGGGCGTGCTGCGCACCACGCTCGACCAGACATTCGGGACCATCAATGCCGCCAACCTGAAGCGCGCCCATGCGCTGTTGGAGAGCGGCAAGTCGCGCGGCAAGATCGTGCTGGAGGGGTGGTAACGGATCGTAGGGTGGGCAAAGGCGCGCATGCGCCGTGCCCACCATCTATCCCGATGGCGGCTTGAATGGTGGGCACGCTAACGCTTTGCCCACCCTACGAAACTGACAAGACTCAAGCCGGCAATACGCCCTCAACAAAGATCAAGCGGCGGTCCAGCGCGGTGCGCCGGTGCTTCAGTGCCTCGGCGTATTCCGGCGAGGCATACCACTCGCGCAATTTCTCCATCGACGGAAATTCGAGCACGATGATGTTCTTCGGCGATGGCCCGCCCTCGGCCGCGTTCGCAGCACCGCCACGGACGAGATAGCGTCCGCCATACTGCGCAATCGCTTTCGCGGCGATGGTGCGATAGGCCTCGAAGCCCGCCGCATCCTTCACGTCAACTTCGGAAATCACATAGGCCGACATCGCCAACCTCACGCAATCGTCTGAATGATGCCGCCTTCGGCACGAAGTGCGGCGCCATTGGTGGCGGAAGCTTGCTTCGAGCTGACGTAAACGACCATGCTCGCGATCTCCTCGACGCTGGCAAAACGCTGCAGCAGCGAGCTCGGACGGTGCTGCTTGACGAAATTCGCAGCCGCCTCCTCCACCGACTGGCCGTTCTGTCTGGCGAGATCCTTGACGAAGGTTTCGACGCCCTCCGACATCGTAGGCCCCGGTAGTACCGAGTTGACCGTCACCGCGGTGCCGCGGGTCATCTCGGCGAGGCCACGCGCGACGGCCAGTTGCGCGGTCTTGGTCATGCCGTAATGAATCATCTCCTTCGGGATGTTCAGCGCCGATTCCGAAGAGATGAAGACGATGCGGCCCCAGTTGCGCTTGAGCATCCCGGGCAGATAAGCGCGCGCCAGCCGCACTCCCGACATCACATTGACCTCGAAGAAGCGGCTCCAGTCTTCATCTGGAATATCGAGGAATCCCTTGGGCTCGAATATCCCGGCATTGTTGATGAGGATATCGACTTCCGGCAGCGCCGCCAGCAACGCCTGGCATCCGGCGGCGGTCGAGACGTCGGCCGCGACCCCGCGAACCTTGCCATCCGGCACCTCCTTGGCGAGCGCAGCCACGGCCGCATCCACCTTGGCTTTGGTCCGCCCGTTGAGCACGACATCGGCCCCCGTCGCGGCCAGGCCTTTGGCGATCGCATGGCCGATACCGGCGGTGGATCCGGTTACCAGCGCGGTCTTTCCGGAAAGATCGATATTCATAAAGTTCTCCTTCAATGCTGAGGGAGATATCGTGAGCGCCTGCCGCGATGGCAATCGTCAGTCTCGCAATCGTACCTCACTCCGAGGTGATCGCCTATGACGCGGCCTGCGGCAGCACGGGGCGGAACTCGATGCCGTGCAGGTTGATGGTCGGGCCGATCATTCTTGGGCTCTTTATTTTTGACGCGTTTTCTTCACGCGAACCGGTACCCGCTTCGCTTGAAAACGCTATGGGCTTCGTCGCAAACAAAAAAGCGGCGCCCGGAGGCGCCGCTTTTGAAATTCAAACCTTGCGAAAGGCTTACGCCGCTTCCGAGGCCTTTTCCTGCACCGGGCCGGAATCGAGGCCCTTGGCATCGACGTCGCGGTCGACGAATTCGATCACCGCCATCGGGGCGTTGTCGCCGTAGCGGAAGCCGGCCTTGATGATGCGGGTATAGCCGCCCTGGCGGTCCTTGTAGCGGGTCGCCAGCACGTCGAACAGCTTGCGAACCTGGTCGAGGTCGCGCATCTCGCTGATCGCCTGGCGGCGCATGGCGAGACCGCCCTTCTTGCCGAGGGTCACCAGCTTCTCGACGATCGGGCGCAATTCCTTGGCCTTCGGCAGCGTGGTGACGATCTGCTCGTGCTTGATCAGCGCGGCGCACATGTTGGCGAACATCGCCTTGCGATGTTCCGCGGTGCGGTTGAGCTTGCGATGAACCTTGCCGTGACGCATTGGATTAATCCTTGATTACTTCGTCGCGACGGTTCGTCGGACATGTTGCTCAGGTGGGCTGCCTGCGTTCGCCCCAGTCATTCCGGGATGGTCCGCAGGACCAGACCCGGAAGTTCGAGATTCCGGGTTCGATGCTCGCGCATCGCCCCGGAATGACAAAACTCAGTAGTGGTCTTCGAAGCGCTTGGCCAACTCGTCGATGTTCTCCGGCGGCCAACCGGGCACTTCCATGCCGAGATGCAGACCCATCTGGGCCAGCACTTCCTTGATCTCGTTCAGCGACTTGCGGCCGAAGTTCGGGGTACGGAGCATTTCCGCTTCCGACTTCTGCACGAGATCGCCGATGTAGACGATGTTGTCGTTCTTCAGGCAGTTTGCCGAACGCACCGACAGTTCGAGCTCGTCGACCTTCTTGAGGAACGCCGGGTTGAACGCGAGATCGGGAATGATCTCCTGCGCCACTTCCTTGCGCGGCTCTTCGAAGTTCACGAACACGTTGAGCTGGTCCTGCAGGATGCGGGCGGCATAGGCCACCGAGTCTTCCGGCGTGATCGCGCCGTTGGTCTCGATCGTCATGGTCAGCTTGTCGTAGTCGAGGATCTGGCCCTCGCGGGTGTTCTCGACCTTGTAGGAGACCTTGCGCACGGGCGAGAACAGGCTGTCGACCGGGATCAGGCCGATCGGCGCGTCCTCAGGACGGTTACGCTCGGCGGCGACATAACCCTTGCCGGAAGCAACGGTGAATTCCATGCGGATTTCCGCGCCCTCGTCGAGGGTGCAGATCTGCAGGTCGGGATTGAGCACCACGACGTCGCCGACGGTCTGGATGTCACCGGCGGTGACGACGCCCGGACCGGACTTCTTGACGACCATGCGCTTGGGGCCTTCGCCCTGCATCTTGATCGAGATGTCCTTGATGTTGAGCACGATGTCGGTGACGTCCTCACGAACGCCCGCGATCGAGGAGAACTCGTGCAGCACGCCGTCGATGTGCACCGACTGCACCGCTGCACCTTGCAGCGACGAGAGAAGAATGCGGCGCAGCGCGTTGCCGAGCGTCTGGCCGAAGCCGCGCTCGAGCGGCTCGGCGACGACGGTTGCAAAACGGGCCGCGTCGGTGCCCGGCGTGACCTGCAGCTTGTTCGGTCGAATCAGTTCTTGCCAATTTTTCTGGATCGTCACTTTGTCACCCATGGGCCAGTCGATCTGCGTCCAGATCACTGGCGTTGGAGATCGCGGATCAGTCCGCGGCAGTCAAAATTCCAAAACCGATCGGCGGGCGGAACGTCCCCGCCCGCGATCGAATATCAAACGCGCCGACGCTTGCGCGGACGGCAGCCATTGTGCGGGATCGTCGTCACGTCACGGATCGATGTGACGGTGAAGCCCGCCGCCTGCAGCGCGCGAAGCGCCGACTCACGGCCCGAACCGGGGCCGGCAACTTCCACTTCCAGCGTGCGCATGCCGTGTTCCTGCGCCTTCTTGGAAACGTCTTCGGCCGCAACCTGCGCGGCATAAGGGGTCGACTTGCGCGAGCCCTTGAAACCCATCGTGCCGGCCGACGACCAGGCAATGGTGTTGCCCTGCGCGTCGGTGATGGTGATGGTCGTGTTGTTGAACGACGAATTCACGTGCGCGATGCCGGAGGCGATGTTCTTGCGTTCGCGGCGGCGAATGCGGGTGGCGTCCTTGCCCATTCCAAAACCTTTCCTGTGATCTCAAACGCCGCCGTAATGCCAGCGGCTACACCTAATCGGCGAATGGTTAGTGGCGAATAGCGAATAGTTCTATTCGCTACTCCCCATTCGCTATTCGCTGAATTTACTTCTTCTTGCCGGCGATCGACTTGGCCGGGCCCTTGCGCGTACGCGCGTTGGTGTGGGTACGCTGACCACGCACCGGCAGACCGCGGCGATGACGCAGGCCGCGATAGCAGCCGAGGTCCATCAGACGCTTGATGTTGATGCCGACTTCACGGCGAAGGTCGCCCTCGACCAGATAGTCGCGGTCGATCACTTCGCGGATCTGCAGGACTTCCTGGTCGCTCAGCTGGCTGACGCGACGATCCAGCGGGATCTTCACCTTCTCGACGATCTCGGCAGCATTCTTCTGGCCGATACCATGGATGTACTGGAGCGCGATCAGAACGCGCTTGTTGGTCGGGATATTCACGCCGGCAATACGGGCCACGGACTTCTCTCCTGTCGCCGATCCCTCGCGGACCGGACTATGTTCTGTGCTAACTCGGGCAGGTATCCGCAAACGCGAACACGACGCCCTTCCCCTCATCTTCTTCGGGGCCCGGCATCGTCAAATAACTATCCGACTTGGATGCGGGGCTTATTAAAGGATTCAAGACGGTTTCGTCAACCGTCCCTAGCGTTTAGCTCGCTTTTTCGTGACCTTTTTCGCTGGCCGCCGAACGGCCCTTTTGGCCGTCTTTTTTGCTGCTTTTTTGGCCTTCTTGGCGGCCTTGGACCTGGCGGCGGGGGCGGCCTTCTTGGCTGCCTTTTTGGTGACCCTGGAGGCCGCTTTCCCGGCCTTTGGGGCCGCTTTGGCGGACTTCTTGGCGGTTTTGGCTACCTTTTTGGCCGCCGGCCTGGCGGCCTTCGCCGGGGCCGCCACCTTGGGTTCCACCGCCCCGATCGCGGAAAGGATCCGGTTGATCTCGCGGGTGACGTGCTCGATGGTCATCATGCCGTCGACCGTCAACAGCTTCCGCCGCTCCGAATAATAGTGAATCAGCGGCTCGGTCAGCGTCCGGTAGCTCGCCAAGCGCTTGGACAGCACTTCCGGCGTGTCATCGATTCGCACTTCCTCGCCGCGGGCGCGCATCTCGGCGACGCGGGTCTCGACGCGGTTGAGCAGCGCGCTCTCGTTGACGCGCAGCTCGACCACGGCGTCGAGCTTCATGTGCTTCCTCCTCAGGAGGTCATCGAGGGCGGCCGCCTGCGGCACCGTGCGCGGAAAGCCGTCGAGGATGAAGCCGTTCTTCATGTCGGGCTGGTCGAGGCGATCGGAAATGATGCCGACCACGATCTCGTCCGGCACCAGCGCGCCGCTGGCCATGATGTCCTTGGCCTGCAGGCCGATTGGCGTCTCGGCTGCAACCGCAGCGCGCAACATTTCGCCGGTCGAAAGCTGGACAATGTTGTACTTCTGGACCAGCCGTTGCGCCTGGGTCCCCTTGCCCGCACCGGGCGGTCCCAACAGGATCAATCTCATGACGTTTCGCCCCCCGGCTTGGTGAGCGTAAACCCGCACACCCCTGTTTGAATTTCAGACCGATCTTAAGGCCGGTCCCGGACGCCGCCGATCAGCGGCGGCGGCCCCTGAGCTTGGACTTCCTGATCAGCCCTTCATACTGATGGGCGAGGAGATAGCCCTGCACCTGCGCCACCGTATCCATCGTCACGCTGACGACGATCAGAAGCGAGGTCCCGCCAAAGTAGAACGGCACCGAGGCGTAGGAAATCAGAATTTCGGGAATCAGACAGACGATCGCCAGATAGATCGCACCCAATACCGTCACACGCGACAGCACGTAGTCGATATATTCGGCGGTGCGCTCGCCCGGGCGGATGCCGGGAATGAAGCCGCCGTGCTTCTTCAGGTTGTCAGCGGTCTCGGTCGGGTTGAACACGATCGCGGTGTAGAAGAACGCGAAGAACACGATCAACGCCAGGTAGAGGAACAGGAACAGCGGACGGCCGTGGCCGAGCTGGGTCGTGATCCACTGGAACCATTCCGGGCCCTTGCCGGCGTTGAAGTTGGCGACGGTGGTCGGCAGCAGCAACAGCGACGAGGCGAAGATCGGCGGGATCACGCCCGAGGTGTTGAGCTTGAGCGGCAGATGCGAGGACTGGCCCTCGAACATTTTGTTGCCGACCTGGCGCTTCGGATACTGGATCAAAAGCCGGCGCTGGGCGCGTTCCATGAACACGATGAAGGCGATCACGGCGACCGCCATCACGATCACGATCAGGATGAGCCCGGTCGACAGCGCGCCCTGGCGGCCCAGTTCGAGCATGTTGGCGAGCGCCGAAGGCAGTTCGGCGACGATGCCGGAGAGAATGATCAGCGAGATGCCGTTGCCGATGCCGCGCGAGGTGATCTGCTCGCCGAGCCACATCAGGAACATTGTGCCGCCGGTCAGCGTGACCGCGGTCGAGATGCGGAAGAACAGGCCGGGGTCGCTGACGACGTTGCCGGCGCCTTCGAGGCCGACGGCGATACCGTAGGACTGGAACGCGGCGAGAATCACCGTGAGGTAGCGGGTGTACTGGTTCAGCGTCTTGCGGCCGGACTCGCCTTCCTTCTTCAGCGCCTCGAGCTGCGGCGACACCGTGGTCAAGAGCTGGATGATGATCGATGCCGAGATGTACGGCATGATGTTCAGCGCAAAGATCGCCATGCGGTGGATGCCGCCGCCGGCGAACATGTTGAACATGCCGAGGATGCCGCCGGCCTGCGAGCGGAACACCTGTTCCCAGATCGCCGGATCGATGCCGGGCAGCGGAATGTAGGTGCCGAGCCGATAAACAAGCAGCGCACCCAGTGTGAACCAGATGCGCTTCTTCAGTTCGTCGGCCTTGCCGAGCGCAGAGAAATTGAGGTTTGCTGCAAGCTGTTCTGCTGCTGAGACCATGTTCAGACTTTCTCCCGCCGCCCCTCAACGCCGCTGCCCCCGCGGGGCAATCGGCAGACGCCGGACATTATTTGGTGCTCGGCTTCGATAAGTCCATTGTTCTCTTGGACATATCGCCCGCGGGAAGCGGGCGATGACGCAGATGTTACGCCGCCTCGCCGTCTTGCTTCTTGGCGGGCGCCAGGATCTTCACCGATCCGCCGGCCTTCTCGACCGCCGCGATCGCGGGCTTCGAGGCGCCATGGGCTTCGATGGTGAGCTTGGACTTGAGCTCGCCACGGCCGAGCAGCCGCAGGCCGTCCTTGGGGCGGCGCACCACGCCGGCCTTGACCAGCGATTCGATGGTCACGGTGTCCTTGGCGTCGACCAGCTTGGCGTCGACGGCTTCCTGCAGCCGGTCGAGATTGATCTCGGCGAAGTCCTGCCGGGAGATGTTGTTGAAGCCACGCTTCGGCAGACGACGATGCAGCGGCATCTGGCCGCCCTCGAAGCCCTTGATGCGCACGCCCGAACGCGCGGTCTGGCCCTTGCCGCCACGGCCCGCAGTCTTGCCCTTGCCTGAACCGATGCCACGGCCGACGCGCATACGCTTTTTGCGCGAGCCGGCGTTGTCGGCGATATCGCTGAGCTTCATCGTTTCGTTCCTTTATCCTTGGAGCATGATCTTGACCGAAAACCGGTCCCCATTTTCGGGATCATGCGCCCAGCTTATTTCTCGTCGACGACGCGAACGAGATGTTGAACCTTGGCGATCATGCCGCGAATCGCAGGGGTGTCCTGCAACTCGGTCACACGACCGATCTTGTTGAGCTTGAGGCCGATCAGCGTCGCACGCTGCGAGTGATGGCGGCGGATTGCGCTGCCGGTCTGCTCGACCTTGATCATCTTTGCGGCCTTGGCCATCGTCATAACTCCGAAAGCGCTGTTCGCGCGTGCTGTTATTCCGCCACCACTTCGGCATCGCCGCCGATGCGGCGCGACTGCAGCGTGGACACCTTGATGTTGCGGCGTGCCGCCACCGAACGCGGCGAATCCTGATGCTTCAGCGCGTCGAAGGTGGCGCGAACCATGTTGTAGGGGTTCGACGAGCCGATCGACTTCGCCACCACGTCCTGGATACCGAGCGTTTCGAACACCGCGCGCATCGGGCCGCCGGCGATGATGCCGGTACCGGCCGGCGCTGCACGCAGATAGACGCGCCCCGCACCGTGGCGGCCGGCGATATCGTGATGCAGCGTGCGGCCTTCGCGCAAAGCGACGCGCGTCAGGTTGCGCTTGGCCGACTCGGTCGCCTTGCGGATCGCCTCGGGAACTTCGCGCGCCTTGCCGTGGCCGAAACCGACCCGACCCTTCTGGTCGCCGATCACGACCAGTGCTGCAAAGCCGAAGCGCTTGCCGCCCTTGACGACCTTCGCCACACGATTGATGTGGACGAGCTTGTCGACGAACTCGCTGTCGCGCTCTTCCCGACCGCCCCTGTGGCCGCCGCCGCCGCGTTCGCGTTCACCTGCCATGGTGTTTTCCAATCCTTGAAAGACTTGCGTCTTTGTCGTTGTGTCCGTTCAATTCCAAAACCTTAGAAGCTCAATCCGCTCTCGCGGGCAGCATCCGCAAGCGCCTTGACGCGCCCGTGATAGAGATAGTTGCCGCGGTCGAAAACCACTTCCTTGACGCCGTTCTTGACGGCGCGTTCCGCCAGCAGCTTGCCGACGGCCTTGGCCGCATCGATGTTGGCGCCGGTGTTGCCGGTCTCGCGCATCGCCTTTTCCAGCGACGACGCGGAAGCCAGCGTCTCGCCCTTCAGGTCGTCGATGACCTGGGCGTAGATGTGCTTCGACGAACGGAATACCGACAGACGCGGGCGTCCGTTGGCGGACCGGCGCAGCGAGTTGCGGACTCGCTGCTTGCGCCGGGCATTCGTTACCTTGAGTGACATGACCGGCTCCGTTACTTCTTCTTGCCTTCCTTGCGGAAGATGAATTCGTTGGCGTACTTCACGCCCTTGCCCTTGTAGGGCTCCGGCGGACGGTACGAGCGGATCTCGGCCGCGACCTGACCGACACGCTGCGAGTCGGTGCCCGTGATCGTGATTTCGGTCGGCTTCGGCACCACGATGGTGATGCCTTCCGGGATCGCGTAGACGACATCATGGCTGTAGCCGAGCGCGAGCTGCAGGTTCTTGCCCTGCAGCGCGGCGCGGTAACCGACGCCGGTGATCTCGAGCTTCTTCTCGAAACCCTTGGTGACGCCTTCGACCAGGTTGGCGACCTGCGCGCGCGCGGTGCCGTACATGGCCTGGGCGCGGTTGGTCTTCAGCCGCGGCGCGACCTTGACCGCGCCGTCCTCGAACTTCACTTCAACGTCGTCATGCACGACGAACTGAAGCTGGCCCTTCGGCCCCTTCATCTTGACGGTCTGCCCTTCGACGTTCGCCGTCACACCGGACGGGATCGCCACAGGCCGTTTGCCAACACGTGACATGGCTTATTTCCTTCCTCAGAACACCGTGAAGAGAATTTCGCCGCCCACGTTCGCGTCGCGCGCTTCGTGGTCAGCCATGATTCCCTTTGGTGTCGACAAAACCGAAATACCGAGACCGTTGTTGACGCGCGGCAGGTTCTTCACCGAGGCGTAAACCCGACGGCCCGGCTTGGAGACGCGCTCGATCTCGCGAATGACGGGCTCGCCGTCGAAATACTTCAGCTCGATCTCGAGCTCGCTGCGGCCGGACGAATGCTCGACGCTGGCGTAGCCACGGATGTAGCCTTCGCTCTTCAGCACTTCGAGCACGCTGGCGCGCATCTTCGAGCCCGGGGTCGAGACCTTGGACTTGGAACGCATCTGCGCGTTGCGGATGCGGGTGATGAGATCGCTGATCGGATCGTGCGTTGACATCTGACGACCCTCCCTTACCAGCTCGACTTCACGAGCCCGGGAACCAGGCCCTTGGAGCCGAGTTCACGCAGCGCGATGCGGCTGAGCTTGTTCTTGCGATAGACCGAACGCGGACGACCGGTCAGTTCGCAACGGTTGCGAATCCGGGTGGCCGACGAATTACGCGGCATCTCGGACAGCTTCAGGGTCGCGGCGAACCGCTCTTCCATCGGCTTGGTCTTGTCGGCGATGATCGCCTTCAGCCGCGCGCGCGCCGGAGCGGCATTCTTGGTCATCCGCTTGCGCCGGTTGTTCTTCTCGATCGAACTTTTCTTTGCCATGCTTGGCTCCTGGGTTTCCGCGTTTGAGAGGCTTTAACTGCGTCTCACTGCCGGAACGGGAAATTGAAAGCGGTCAACAAGGCACGCGCCTCGTCGTCGGTCGTCGCCGTGGTGCAAACGGTGATGTCCATGCCCCACGCTTCGCCCGCGACCTTGTCGAAGTCGATTTCGGGGAAAATGATGTGCTCCTTGATGCCGAGCGAATAGTTGCCGCGGCCGTCGAAGCTCTTCGGGTTGAGGCCGCGGAAGTCGCGGACGCGCGGCAGAGCCACGTTCACCAGGCGATCGATGAACTCGTACATCTTGGCCTTGCGCAGCGTGACCTTGCAGCCGATCGGCTGGTTTTCACGCAGCTTGAAGGTCGCGATCGCAACCCGCGAATAGGTCACGATGGCCTTCTGGCCGGCGATCAGCGCCAGGTCATTGGCGGCGGTCTCGGCCTTTTTGCGGTCGTTGACGGCCTCGCCGACGCCCATGTTGAGCACGACTTTGTCCAGGCGCGGCACCTGCATGACGTTGGCATAGCCGAACTGTTCGGTCAGCTTGCCGCGAATGCTCTGGTCGTACTCCGCGCGCAGGCGCGGCACGTAAGCGGTATCAGCCATCGATCTCTGCTCCCGAGCTCTTGGCAATGCGAACCTTCTTGCCATCAGCCTGAATCTTGAAGCCCACGCGGGTCGGTTTGCCGTCCTTGCCGACATACGCGATGTTGGACAGGTGGATCGGCGCCTCCTTGGAGACGATGCCGCCTTCCTGGGCCTGGGTCTGCTTCTGGTGACGCTTCACCAGGTTGACGCCACGCACCAGCGCCTTGTTGTCGGCGGGGCGGACCTCGAATACTTCGCCGGTGCGGCCCTTGTCGCGGCCGTTCAGCACGATGACCTTGTCACCTTTCCGGATCTTGGCAGCCATCACAGCACCTCCGGCGCAAGCGAAATGATTTTCATGTGGTTCTTGGCGCGAAGCTCGCGCGGCACCGGCCCGAAGATACGGGTGCCGACCGGCTCCGACTGATTGTTGATCAGCACGGCGGCGTTGCGGTCGAAGCGGATGACCGAACCGTCGGCGCGGCGGATGTCCTTGCGGACTCGCACCACGACGGCCTTCATCACGTCGCCCTTCTTCACCTTGCCGCGCGGAATCGCTTCCTTGATCGACACGACAATAACGTCACCCACGGTGGCATAGCGGCGCTTGGAGCCCCCGAGCACCTTGATGCACATGACACGGCGTGCGCCTGAATTATCGGCCACGTCGAGGTTGGTCTGCATCTGAATCATTGATGCACCTCGTCCTCTTTCTGATGCGCTAGATCGCGCCTAAAATTTTCCCGAAATTCGCTTCGACAGAGTCGAAGGAGTCTCAGGCCGTTTTCTTCTGCTCGCCCCGGACAACCGTCCAGCGCTTCAACTTCGAGATCGGCTTGCTTTCCTCGATCCACACCATGTCGCCCGGCTTGAACTCGTTGTTCTCGTCGTGCGCGTGATAGTTCTTGGAGCGACGGATCGTCTTCTTGTAGATCGGATGGGTGAAGCGGCGGTCGACCCGCACCACCACTGTCTTGGCTTGCTTGTCGCTCACGACCACGCCCTGAAGGGTTCGTTTCGGCATATCAGGCCTCTTACTTCTTCTTCGCGCGCGTTTGCGCGGCGATGGTCTTGATGCGGGCGATATCGCGACGGGCTTCACGCAGCCGCGAGGTGTTTTCCAGCTGCCCGGTGGCGCGCTGGAAGCGCAGGTTGAAACGCTCTTTCTTCAGATTGAGGACGGCGTCGTCCCTCTGATCGTCGCTCATCGCGCGAATGTCGGCGGTTTTCATCTCGGCCATGTCAATCACTCCGCAATGCGCGCGACGAAGCGCGTCTTGATCGGCAGCTTGGCGGCGGCGAGCGAGAGCGCTTCCTTCGCGGTCTGCACCGTGACGCCGTCGATCTCGAAAATCACGCGGCCGGGCTTGACCCGCGCCACCCACAATTCCGGCGTACCCTTGCCGGAACCCATGCGGACTTCGGCGGGCTTCTTCGACACCGGCAGGTCCGGGAAGATCCGGATCCAGACGCGGCCGGCGCGCTTCATGTGACGGGTGAGCGCGCGGCGTGCGGCTTCGATCTGACGGGCGGTGATGCGCTCTGGCGCCATCGCCTTCAGGCCGAACTGACCGAACGACAGCGTCGCGCCCGAAGTCGCAACGCCGTGGATACGGCCCTTATGCGCCTTCCGGAACTTCGTTTTCTTTGGTTGCATCATGGCTTACGCCCTCAAACCTTTTCTGTGTCTCACGCCGCGTCGCGGCGCGGCCGGGTATTGTCGCCTTCGGCCATCTTCTTGTCCTGGGCCATCGGATCGTGCTCGAGGATTTCGCCCTTGAAGATCCAGACCTTGACGCCGCAGGTGCCGAACGTGGTGAACGCGGTCGCCACGCCATAGTCGATGTCGGCGCGCAGCGTGTGCAACGGCACGCGACCTTCGCGATACCATTCCATGCGCGCGATTTCGGCGCCGCCGAGACGGCCCGAGCAGTTGATACGAATGCCTTCGGCGCCAAGACGCATCGCCGACTGCACCGCCCGCTTCATCGCGCGGCGGAACGCGACGCGGCGCTCGAGCTGCTGCGCGATCGATTCGGCGACCAGGGTGGCGTCGAGTTCGGGCTTGCGGATTTCGACGATGTTGATGACGACGTCGGAAGCCGTGATATCGGCAACCCGCTTGCGCAGCTTGTCGATGTCGGCGCCCTTCTTGCCGATCACGACACCCGGACGCGCCGAGTGGATCGTCACGCGGCACTTCTTGTGCGGACGCTCGATCACGATGCGGGCAACAGCCGCCTGCTTGAGCTCCTTGTGCAGGATCTCGCGGATCTTGACGTCTTCATGCAGCAACTTGCCGTATTCGTTCTTGCCGGCGAACCAACGGGAATCCCACGTACGGTTGATGCCGAGACGCAGTCCGATTGGATTGATTTTTTGACCCATCGTCTTCTCCCGCGCCCTTAAGCGCCAGCCTCGGCCTCGACCTGACGAACCACGATGGTCAGGTGCGAGAACGGTTTATACACACGGCCCGAACGGCCACGGCCGCGCGGTGCAAAACGCTTCATCACGATACCGTTGCCGACATGGGCCTCGGCGACGACGAGATCGTCGACTTCGAGGTCGTGGTTGTTCTCGGCGTTGGCGATCGCCGATTCCAGGCACTTCTTGACGTCGACAGCGATCCGCTTGCGCGAGAACTGCAAGTCGGCAAGCGCTGCCGAAGCCTTCCGGCCGCGGATCAACTGCGCGACAAGATTGAGCTTCTGCGGGCTGACGCGCAGCATCCGGGCAACCGCCTTGGCCTCGTTTTCCGCGAGGCTACGTTCGCGCTTTGGTTTGCTCATCGTCTATTCCTCAAGCCTTCTTGGCTTTCTTGTCGCCAGAATGGCCATGGAAGGTACGGGTCGGCGAGAACTCGCCGAACTTGTGACCCACCATTTCCTCGTTGACCGATACCGGCACATGCTTCTGGCCGTTGTAGACACCGAAGACCAGGCCGACGAACTGCGGCAGGATGGTCGAGCGGCGGCTCCAGATCTTGATGACGTCGTGGCGACCGGACGCGCGGGCGGCATCTGCCTTCTTGAGCAGAGAACCCTCGACGAACGGGCCTTTCCAGACTGAACGAACCATGTCCGGCGTTCCTTACTTCTTCCGCTTGTGGCGGCTGAGGAGAATGAATCTGTTGGTCGACTTATTCGAACGGGTCTTCTTGCCCTTGGTCGGCTTGCCCCACGGTGTAACCGGGTGGCGGCCGCCCGAGGTGCGGCCTTCGCCGCCGCCGTGCGGATGGTCGATCGGGTTCATGACGACGCCGCGGTTATGCGGACGCCAGCCGAGCCAGCGAGTACGGCCGGCCTTGCCGATCGAGATGTTCATGTGATCGGGGTTCGACACCGCACCGATGGTGCCGCGGCAACGGCCGTGCACCAGACGCTGCTCGCCCGAGTTCAGGCGCATGATGACGTAGTCCTGGTCGCGGCCGACGATCTGGGCGTAGGTGCCCGCCGAGCGCGCGATCTGGCCACCCTTGCCGATCTTCATCTCGATGTTGTGGACGATGGTGCCGACCGGCATGTTGCCGAGCGGCATGACATTGCCCGGCTTCACGTCGACGTAGTTGCCGGCAACGATCGAGTCGCCAACGGCCAGGCGCTGCGGCGCCAGGATATAGGCTTGCTCGCCGTCCTGATACTTGATCAGGGCGATGAACGCGGTGCGGTTCGGATCGTATTCCAGCCGCTCGACCACGGCAGGCACGTCGACCTTGTTCCGCTTGAAGTCGACCATGCGGTACGCCTTCTTGTGGCCACCGCCGCGGAAGCGAACCGTGATACGGCCGGTATTGTTACGGCCGCCATTGCTGATCTTGCCTTCGGTCAACGACTTGACCGGCTTGCCCTTGTAGAGCGCCGAACGGTCAACCATCACCAGCTGTCGCTGGCCCGGCGTCGTCGGATTAAATTTTTTCAATGCCATCGCTATATCGCCTTATAGCCCGGTCGTGACGTCGATGCGGTGGCCCTCTTCGAGGGTCACGATCGCTCGCTTCACGTCCGACTGCGAACCGAAATTGCCGCGGAACACCTTGGTCTTGCCCTTGCGCACCAGCGTGTTCACGCTCTTCACCTTGACGTCGAACAGCTTCTCGACGGCTTCCTTGATTTGCGGCTTGGTCGCCTTGGCGGCGACCCTGAACACGACCTTGTTGTGCTCGGACGCAACCGTCGCCTTTTCGGTGACGACGGGTGCCACGATCACGTCGTAATGGCGCGGATCGATATTCTTCATTTGAAGCGCGCCTCCAGCGCATCGACGGCCGACTTGGTCAGCACCAGCTTGTGACGGCGCAGGATGTCATAGACGTTGATGCCCTGGATCGGCAGCACGTCGATGTTCGGAATGTTGCGCGCAGCGGTCGCGAAACCGGCGTGCAGCTCGGCGCCGTCGATGATCAGCGCATTGGTCAGGCCGAGACCCGAGAAATGCCCCATCAGCGCCTTGGTCTTGGCAGCTTCCAGCGTCGCGGAGTCGATCACGATCAGGCCGCCGTCCTTGGCTTTCGCCGAGAGCGCATGGCGCAGCGCGAGTGCACGGACCTTCTTCGGCAGCGCGAACGCATGCGAACGCACGACCGGGCCGAACGCACGACCACCGCCGCGGAACTGCGGCACGCGGGCCGAACCGTGACGAGCACCGCCGGTGCCCTTCTGCTTGTACATCTTCTTGCCAGTGCGCCAGACATCCGCACGGCCCTGCGTCTTATGGGTGCCGGCCTGACGCTTGGCGAGCTGCCAGTTGACGCAGCGCTGGATGATGTCCTTGCGCGGCTCGAGACCGAAAATGGCGTCGGAAAGCTGGACGGAGCCGGCTTCCTTGCCTTCAAGGGTGGTGACTTTCAGTTCCATCTCACGCGCCCTCCTGCTCGGCCGGCGCCTGGGCCTGCTCACCACCGACAACCCTGAACTTGCCGGGCTTCGGCGCTTCCTTCGGCAGCGGCTTCTTGACGGCGTCGCGCACCGCAATCCATCCGCCCTTGGAGCCGGGAACGGCGCCTTCGACGAGGATCAGGCCGCGCTCGACGTCGGTCTGCACAACACGCAGATTGAGCGTGGTGATGCGATCGACACCCATGTGACCGGGCATCTTCTTGTTCTTGAAGGTCTTGCCGGGATCCTGACGTCCGCCGGTCGAACCGATCGAACGATGCGACACCGACACGCCGTGGGTGGCGCGCAGACCGCCGAAATTCCAGCGCTTCATGCCGCCGGCAAAACCCTTACCGACCGAGGTGCCGGTGACGTCGACGAACTGGCCGACGACGAAATGGTCTGCCTGGATCTCGGCGCCAACCGGGATCAGCGCGTCCTGCGACACGCGGAACTCGGTGACCTTCCGCTTGGGCTCGACCTTGGACACCGCGAACTGGCCGCGCTCTGCCTTCGGCAGATAGACGGTCTTGCGGGTGCCGGAGCCGAGCTGCAGCGCAACGTAACCGTTCTTCTCGGTCGTGCGGTGGCCCAGAACCTGGCAATTGCCCAGCTTCAGCACGGTCACAGGGATATGTTCGCCGGTCTCCGTAAAGACCCGCGTCATCCCGACCTTTTGTGCGATCACTCCGGAGCGCATCGGCGTGCTTCCTGTTCTTTCTGTCCGCTAACTTCGGACGATCTGAAAATTTAGAGCTTGATCTCGACGTCGACACCGGCGGCCAGGTCGAGCTTCATCAAAGCGTCGACGGTCTGCGGGGTCGGGTCGACAATATCGAGAAGGCGCTTGTGGGTGCGCATCTCGAATTGCTCACGGCTCTTCTTGTCCACGTGCGGCGAACGGTTGACGGTGAACTTCTCGATGCGGGTCGGCAGCGGAATGGGTCCGCGAACCTGGGCACCGGTACGTTTCGCCGTGTTCACGATCTCGCGGGTCGACGTATCGAGAATTCGATGGTCGAACGCCTTGAGACGGATGCGAATATTTTGGCCGTTCATGCCGTTTGTCTTTCTTAGTGAGTGGCGAGTAGCGAATAGCGAATGGATCAGTCCACTCGCCACTCGCCATTCCTATTCGCTTGTTACTCGATGATGCTGGAGACGACGCCCGAACCAACGGTGCGGCCGCCTTCGCGGATCGCGAAACGCAGCTTTTCTTCCATCGCGATCGGCACGATCAGGTGCACTTCCATCGCGATGTTGTCGCCCGGCATCACCATTTCGGTGCCTTCGGGCAGATGCACGACACCGGTCACGTCGGTGGTGCGGAAGTAGAACTGGGGCCGATAGTTGGTGAAGAACGGGGTGTGACGACCGCCCTCTTCCTTGGTCAGAATGTAGGCCTCAGCCTTGAACTTGGTGTGCGGCTTGACCGAACCCGGCTTGCACAGCACCTGGCCACGCTCGACTTCCTCGCGCTTGGTACCACGGAGCAGCGCACCGATGTTGTCGCCGGCCTGGCCCTGATCGAGCAGCTTGCGGAACATTTCGACGCCGGTGACGATGGTCTTCTGGGTATCGCGCAGACCGACGATTTCGATTTCCTCGCCGACCTTGACGATGCCGCGTTCGACACGGCCGGTGACGACGGTGCCGCGACCCGAGATCGAGAACACGTCTTCGACCGGCATCAGGAACGGCTGGTCGATCGGGCGAGCCGGCTGCGGAATGCTTTCATCCACGGCCTTCATCAGCGCCAGCACGGCATCGTGGCCGAGCGTCTTGTTGCTGTCGTCGAGAGCGGCGAGCGCCGAACCCTTGATGATCGGAATGGTGTCGCCCGGGAAGTCGTACTTCGAGAGCAGTTCGCGGACTTCCATCTCGACCAGTTCGAGCAGTTCCGGATCATCGACCATGTCGCACTTGTTCAGGAACACGACCAGCGCGGGAACACCGACCTGACGGGCAAGCAGGATGTGCTCGCGGGTCTGCGGCATCGGGCCGTCGGCGGCCGACACCACCAGAATGCCGCCGTCCATCTGCGCGGCGCCGGTGATCATGTTCTTCACGTAGTCGGCGTGGCCCGGGCAATCGACGTGGGCATAGTGCCGGTTGGCAGTTTCGTACTCGACGTGGGCGGTCGAGATCGTGATGCCGCGCGCCTTTTCTTCGGGCGCCTTGTCGATCTGGTCGTACGCCGTGAACGTCGCACCGCCGGTTTCAGCCAGCACCTTGGTAATCGCTGCGGTCAGCGATGTCTTGCCATGGTCGACGTGACCGATGGTTCCGATGTTGCAGTGCGGTTTATTACGTTCAAACTTTGCTTTAGCCATTTGACTCTCCGTTCAGTCGTTAGTTTCGAACCAACGACAATCAGGCAAACTTCTTTTGGACTTCAGCCGACACGTTAGCCGGCGCTTCAGCGTAGTGGTCGAATTGCATCGTAAAGGTCGCGCGTCCCTGGCTCATCGAGCGCAGGTTATTCACGTAACCGAACATGTTCATGAGCGGCACCATCGCGTTGATGACGTTGGCGTTGCCGCGCATGTCCTGGCCCTGGATCTGGCCGCGCCGCGAATTCAGATCGCCGATGACGGAACCGGTATAGTCTTCCGGGGTCACCACTTCGACCTTCATGATCGGCTCGAGCAGAACAGACTTGCCCTTCTGCAGCGCTTCGCGGAATGCCGCGCGCGATGCGATTTCGAAGGCCAGCGCCGACGAGTCGACGTCGTGATACTTGCCGTCGACCAG
The DNA here is from genome assembly GCF_900103365.1 of Afipia sp. GAS231. NCBI lineage: Bacteria > Pseudomonadati > Pseudomonadota > Alphaproteobacteria > Hyphomicrobiales > Nitrobacteraceae > Afipia > Afipia sp. GAS231. Next base: position 6,979,715 of record NZ_LT629703.1, on the reverse strand, counting down.
CTGCACCTTGACGTCCACCACCGGGAAGCCGGCGACGACGCCGGAGCCCATGACGCTGTTGAGACCTTTTTCGACGCCGGGGATGTATTCCTTCGGCACCGCGCCGCCGACGATCTTGGATTCGAACTCGTAGCCCTTGCCGGGCTCGTTCGGCTCCACGATGATCGACACTTCGGCGAACTGACCGGTACCACCGGTCTGCTTCTTGTGCGTGTACTTGACTTCGGCGCGCTTGGTGACGCGCTCACGGAACGCCACTTGCGGCGCGCCGATGTTGGCATCGACCTTGTAGGTGCGGCGAAGAATGTCGACCTTGATGTCGAGATGGAGTTCGCCCATGCCCTTGAGAATGGTCTGGCCGGACTCCTGGTCGGTCGACACCCGGAACGACGGATCTTCCGCAGCGAGCTTCGCCAATGCGACGCCGAGCTTTTCCTGGTCGGCCTTCGACTTCGGCTCGATCGCGATTTCGATCACGGGCTCCGGGAATTCCATCTTTTCCAGGATCACCGGCTTGTCGGGATCGCACAGCGTGTCACCGGTGCGCGCTTCCTTCAGGCCAGCCAGCGCCACGATGTCGCCGGCATAGGCTTCCTTGATGTCTTCGCGGTTGTTCGCATGCATCAGCAGCATGCGGCCGATGCGCTCCTTGCGGTCGCGCGTCGAATTGATGACGCCGGTGCCCGACAAAAGCGTGCCGGAATAAATACGGCAGAAGGTGATGGTGCCGACGAACGGGTCGTCCATGATCTTGAACGCCAACAGAGCCAGCGGCTCCTTGTCGTTCGGAAGACGAACGACTTCGTTGCCGTCTTCATCGACGCCCTTGATGGCGGGCACGTCGACCGGCGACGGCAGATAGTCAACGACCGCGTCGAGCAGCGGCTGCACGCCCTTGTTCTTGAACGCCGAGCCGCACAGCACCGGGAAGAATGCGCCGGTCAGCACAGCCTTGCGGATCATGCGCTTCAACGTCGCTTCATCGGGCTCCTTGCCGTCGAGGTAAGCGGAAAGCACTTCGTCATCGAGTTCGACGGCGGCTTCCAGCAGCTTCTCGCGGTATTCCTTGGCCTTCTCGACCATATCGGCAGGGATATCGATGTCGACGAACTTGGCGTCGAGCTTCTCTTCTTCCCAGACCACGCCCTTCATGCGGACGAGATCGACCAGGCCCTTGAAGTTATTCTCGGAGCCGATCGGAAGCTGGATCGCAATCGGCTTGGCGCCGAGGCGGTCGACGATATCCTGCATGCACTTGTAGAAGTCGGCGCCGGTCTTATCCATCTTGTTGGCGAAGACGATGCGCGGAACCTTGTACTTGTCGCCCTGACGCCAGACGGTCTCGGTCTGCGGCTCAACGCCCTGGTTGGAATCGAGCACGCACACGGCGCCGTCGAGCACGCGCAGCGAACGCTCGACTTCGATGGTGAAGTCGACGTGGCCGGGAGTGTCGATGATGTTGAGACGCTTGCCTTCCCAGAACGCGGTCGTCGCAGCCGACGTGATGGTGATGCCGCGCTCCTGCTCCTGCTCCATCCAATCCATCGTCGCGGCACCTTCGTGCACTTCGCCGATTTTGTGGCTCTTGCCGGTGTAATAGAGGATGCGCTCGGTGGTCGTGGTCTTGCCGGCATCGATATGCGCCATGATACCGAAATTGCGGTAGTTCTCTATGGCATGAACGCGGGGCATGGGCTGTTCCTTAAAATCCGTGTTTCGCCGTTACCAGCGATAGTGCGAGAAGGCGCGGTTGGCTTCCGCCATCCGATGCACATCTTCACGCTTCTTGACGGCGTTACCCCGGCCATTCGACGCATCAAGCAGCTCGGCAGAGAGCCGCTCCGTCATCGTCTTTTCGTTGCGATCGCGAGCTGCGGTGATGATCCAGCGAATGCCCAGCGCCTGACGGCGAACCGAACGCACTTCAACCGGCACCTGGTAGGTCGCACCACCGACGCGGCGCGAACGCACTTCGATGGTCGGCATGACGTTTTCCAGCGCCTGCTCGAACACCGTCAGCGGGCCCTGCTTGGTCTTGGCTTCGATCATCGACAGCGCGCCGTAGACGATGGTTTCGGCGGCGGACTTCTTGCCGTCGTACATGATCGAATTCATGAACTTCGTAATGATGATGTTCCCGAACTTCGGATCCGGGTTCACTTCACGCTTTTCAGCAGAATGGCGACGAGACATCTGATCTGTTCCCGCTTACTTCGGACGCTTCGCGCCGTACTTCGAACGACGCTGCTTACGGTTCTTGACGCCCTGGGTATCGAGGACGCCGCGGAGGATGTGGTAGCGCACGCCGGGCAAATCCTTGACGCGGCCGCCGCGGATCATCACCACCGAGTGCTCCTGAAGGTTATGGCCTTCACCCGGGATGTAGCCGATCACTTCGAAGCCGTTGGTCAGGCGCACCTTGGCGACCTTACGAAGCGCCGAGTTCGGCTTCTTCGGGGTCGTGGTGTAGACGCGCGTGCAAACGCCGCGCTTCTGCGGCGACTGTTGCAGCGCCGGCACCTTCTTGCGCGACTTCTGCACCGTACGCGGACTTGCGATCAGTTGGTTGATCGTCGGCATGTCAGCCTTCACCCTTTAGTTCGCGCGAAACCCTGAATGGCTTCGCAAATTCTTCTCGGAACTAGCCGTCCCGTTCGGCCGCTCGACGTGAGAAAAAGACCCACGCAAAACGAAATCACGCCAACCACCCATTGCTGAGCGGAAAGCGCTTCGACGCCACAGAGGACCGCGAATGAAGACCGATCAGCGTTCGCTGTTCGGTCCGCTACCGAGGTCATGCATCCGATTAACTCTCAAGAGCACGGGCTCGAGAGAACTAAAATCGCACTGGCATTGCCTAGCTATATAATCGACAGCGTTTGAGCGGCATTCGTCGAGGTTGGTGCCCGTATCAGTCCGCAAGGATTTGAAAGGGTGTTCCGTTCCGACGCTGGCGACGCTCACCGCCTGTCGTGAAGTGGGGGTCTTCTATAAGCGGAGCATGGCTAAGTCAAGCGAAACGACACCGCGAGAAATGCCTATGGCGTCTGCAGTTTCGACGTTTCGTGCGAGCCGGCGAAGCCGCCAAATCGCAAGACGCGGCCTGTCGGCCATGCGATCGGCTCGCCCGATTCTTGGCTAATTATATCCGGGTAATATATAAAAATTGCCCTTCTCCGGGCTCCCGGATCGGCTCCCACCCCCGGGCTAAGCCTTTTTTACCCTTTCCGGGCGCAAAGATGGCGGTTTCAGATCGGGATTTTCGATGAAGTACACCGACGTTGCGATCATCGGCGGCGGCCTGGCGGGTTCGACCGCAGCCGCCATGCTGGGACGCGCCGGGATTGCGACGGTGCTGATCGATCCGCACGAGGTCTATCCGTTCGACTTCCGCGTCGAAAAATTGAGCGGCGATGCGCAGCTTGAGCGTTTTTTCAGGACCGGCATCGCCGATTCGGTGCTCCGCTCGACAACCCATGACGGCGAAAACTGGATCGCCCGATTCGGCTATCTCCTCGACAAGCGGCCGAGCCGCCAATTCGGCATCAGCTACGAGAATCTCGTCAAGGCGATCCGGGCTGAAATCCCGCATCCTGCCGAACGGGTTTACGCCAAGGTCACGGATATCGCGGCAAGCCGCGAGCGTCAGACGCTCACGCTTTCGAACGGCGAGACCATTTCGGTCAGGCTAGCTGTGCTTGCCAACGGATTGAATGTCGGGCTGCGCCGCGGCCTCGGCATCGAACGCCAGATCACGAGCGCCTGCCATTCGATCTCGATCGGCTTCGACCTGGTCCCGGTCGGACGGCCCGCGTTCGATTTTCCGGCGATGACCTACTTTTCCGAGCGGACCAGCGACCGCATCCCCTATCTGACGCTGTTTCCGGTCGGCAACGCCATGCGCGCCAACCTCTTCACCTATCGCGAGGCCGACGATCCCTGGCTGCGCGAGATGCGCCACAAGCCGGTCGAGACCATGAATGCCGCTTTGCCGAGGCTGCGCCGGATCACCGGCGAGTACGGCGTTGCCGGCGACGTCAGGATCCGGCCGGTCGATCTCTATGTCTCCACGGGATATCGCAAGGCCGGCATCGTTCTGGTCGGAGACGCCTTCGCAGCCACCTGCCCCGTGACCGGCACCGGGACCGACAAGGTGCTGACCGACGTCACCCAGCTCTGCAACGTCCACATCCCCCGCTGGCTTGCCACGGAGGGCATGGGCGAAGACAAGCTCGCGTCGTTCTACGACGATCCGGTCAAGCAGGCCTGCGACGCCTGGTCGTTGGCGCAGTCGTTCAGTTTCCGCAAGGTGACGATGGACAACGGCCCCTACTGGCAGGCCGAGCGCTGGGCCCGTTTCCTGGTATGGCTCAGCCAGGGCACGTTGCGGCGGGTGCGCAACCGCCTCCGCGGCGCATCGAAACCCCGCCCCAGCGCGGCGGCCGCATCTTCAATGTCCCCGTCGGCTTGACCGCGATCACGACGCGGTCAATGCAGCCTTTGGGCGCGGCGGCGAGAGCCGTTGCCGCAAGCGATTGCGCAGCTTTCGCAGGCGTTCGTAGCCGAGCAACCGGCCGGCTTCGATCCGGTAGCCCAGCGATTTGCGCGGCCCGATATCGAAGAGCATGTCGACCATGCCGCGGCGTCCGGCCCACAGCTGGCCCATAAAGCTGTCTTCCGCCGCGCAGGAATTGATCGCCTGGATGTCCGGGCCGGCAAACAGCTCTTCCGTTACACGATCCACCAGCAGCGCCCCCGGCGAGTATTTGCTGAACTTGGCGTCGTAGGCGGTCTTCCAGGTATAGGCCGTCGACCCGCAATACATCAGCACCTGCGCAGCAATGGCGGCGCCGTCGACCCGCAGCAGCGCCACCGACGCATCGCGCCGCGCCGCCAGATTGTGCAGCAAACGCCTGACGAAAGCGGCATCATGGGAGTCGGACAGCAACGCGGTGCCCTGCTCGCCCTTCCAGCTTGCTTTCTCCATGGCCAGGAAAGTTTCAAACGCTTGCTCGACGTCTGCAGGAGTGCGGCTGTTCATGACGTCGACGACGCCGAGCGAGGACAATCTGTTCCAGTCCTGGCGCAGTTTCTTGCGCGTCGATCCCGATCGCTTGACGCCGAACTCGCGCGTCACGAACGGCCGCGCCGTTTCGGACACCATCAGCGGTTCGATGCCGCGCAGCGAAAACACCTTCAGCATCGCGGCATGGCTTGGATACTCGGCGTCGAATGATTTCAGGCTGACGACGTTCGGCAACTCCGCGCTGCTTTCGATCGCGGCGAAAAACGCCGGGATCACCTCGTCGGCAAACGCGGGATCGACGACTGGACTGGAAAGGAAAGCATAGTTGTAAGGCAGCGCTTCCAGCACCGCCGGCAGCAGCGGCGCGGTCTTGCGCAATTGCAGCGCCCAGAGGCCGACGAGCTTGCGCGGCTCGGCGCCCTGCTCCCAGGCCAGCATCATCAGGATCGTGGCGAAGCCGGTGTCAGAGACCGCCTTCAACGCGGCCGGATTCATGAAGACGTTCGATGACGCACGTCGAACCAGGTCGTCCCAGCGCGGGCCGACGTCCAGGCCTGGTGGATCGATCGTCACAGAAATCATTAGAAACAAATGCCTCGACCGGCGCCGCGAGGTGGCGATGGTGGTCGCTCCCGCTTGCTTTTCGGTTAAGCGCGACCCTAGCTGACTCGATGGCAATAAGCCCGATCCTGACAGGTTTTTTCAGGATTTCTTTGCCATTGGGGGTCATTGATAGGGGTTCACGATCCAGGGCAAAGCCATGCGGTATACGGACGTTGCCATCGTCGGCGGAGGTCTGGCCGGCTCGACCGCCGCAGCCATGCTGGGGCGTGCCGGCGTATCGGCGCTGCTGATCGATCCTCATCCGGCCTATCCGCCGGAACTGCGCTGCGAGAAGCTCGGCGGCGACCAGCTCGATCTGCTGCGCAAGACCGGGCTTGCCGAGCCGACGCTGCGGGCAACCACGCTCGACGGCGAAGTCTGGGAAGCCCGCTTCGGCTATGTGGTCGCCAAGAAGCCCAGCGACCAGCACGGCATCATGTACGACACGCTGGTCAACACCATGCGCGCGCAGATTCCGCCCAGCGTGGAAACCATCTTCACCAAGGTGTCAGGCATTTCCAACAGCGACGAACGGCAGCAGGTTACGCTGTCGAACGGCGAACAGATTTCGGCGCGGCTGGTCGTGCTCGCCAACGGGCTCAATATCGGTCTGCGCACCATGCTCGGCATCGAGCGCCAGGTCATCAGTTCCTGCCATTCGATCACGCTCGGCTTCGATGTCGAGCCGGTCGGCTGCGCGGCTTTCGACTTTCCGGCGCTGACCTATTGGCCGAGACGCGCGGGTGCGCGCATGGCCTACCTCTCCGTCTTCCCGATTGGCGGCAAGATGCGGGCGAATTTCATGGTCTATCGCGACATGACCGACCCCTGGTTGCCGCAGTTTCGTAAGGCGCCCGAGGCCGCGATGCGCGCTTTGATGCCGCGACTTCAGCGAATGATGGGTGACTTCAAGGTGAGCGGGCCGATCAAGATCCGCCCGGCGGACCTTTGTACCAACAGCGGCTATCTGCAGCCCGGCATCGTGCTGGTCGGCGATGCCTTCTCCACTTCCTGCCCCGCCGCCGGAACCGGCACGACAAAAGTGTTCACCGACGTCGGACGTCTATGCAACGTCTACATCCCGCAATGGCTCAGGAGCGAAGGCATGGACGCGCAAAAGATCGCCCAGTTCTACGACGATCCCGAGAAACAGGCCTGCGAGGACCGGAGCCGGGCGAAGGCCTACCACCTTCGCTCGTTGTCGACCGACAACGGACTGTCCTGGCGCGCCCAACGCTGGGCCCGTTTCCTGGTAAGGCTCGCTCAAGGTACGCTGCGGACCGTCCGAAAGGGATTTTCGGCGGGATCGGCGGAACGCCACACCGTGCTGAGCGGACAGCCGAGGCACGGCCGGCTGGCGTGAGGCTGCAAGTCGAACAAGAGGCTTTCAGCCGTAGCGAAGCCCGCGCTCACTTCTTCTCGTCTTCCTCATCCTCATCGTCGTCTTCTTCATCCTCGTCCTCGTCGTCATCATCGGCGAGAGCGGCCGCATTGTGCGGCGTATGACCCTGGTCGTCCCAGAGCTTGCGGTAGACGCCATTGGCGGCGAGCAGTTTTGCATGCGAGCCGCGCTCGATCGCCTTGCCGCCTGAAATCACGATGATCTCGTCCATCTCGACCACCGACGTCAGGCGGTGGGTCGACCAGATCATGGTGCGTCCTTCCGCCACCTTCAGCAGCGTACGGTTGATCGCGGCTTCCGTGGTCTGGTCGAGCGCGGATGTGGCCTCGTCGAGCAGCAGAACCGACGGATTACGGATGATCGCGCGCGCGATCGCAATGCGCTGGCGCTGGCCGCCCGACAGTGTGTCGCCGCGCTCGCCGACCGGGGTGTCGTATTTCTGCGGCAGGCTCATGATGTAGCGGTGGATCTCGGCCTTGCGCGCGGCTTCGGTGACCTCTTCGTCGCTGGCGCCTTCCTTGCCGAGCCGGATGTTTTCGCGGATCGACATGTTGAACAGCATGTTCTCCTGGAACACGACCGCCATGCCCCGGCGCAGCGATTCGCGCGTCACCCGGCGAATGTCGACGCCGTCGATGGTGACGCGACCCTCATCGGGCACGTAGAGCCGCAGGATCAGGTTGAGCAACGTGCTCTTGCCAGAGCCCGAAGGGCCGACGATCGCGATACGCTTGCCGGCGTTGAGCTTGAGGGTGAGATTATCGAGCACCGGCGTCTGGCTGCCATCGTAGGCGAAGGTCACACGCTCGAAGCTGATGTCGTTGGTGATCCGCGGCAGGTCCGGCGCGCCCGGACGGTCGGCGCCGCGGGTCGGCTCGTCGAGCAGTTCCTGGATATGACGCACCGCCGCCGCCGACTGGATCGACACCGGAATGAAATGCATCAGATGGGCGATGTTGTAGGACACCTCCCAGAATGCGCTCTCGAAGGTGACGAAGGTGCCGATGGTGATCTGGCCCTTGGTGGCCAGATAGGCGCCGATCGCGAGCACCACGAGGTGCAGCAACAATACCGAGATGGTGACGGTGCGCTCCACCATGGTCGACAGGAATACGGCGGAGGCGGTCTTGATGCGCACATCCTGGTTGCGCATGGTGAACCAGCCGAGCGTGCGGCGCTGCAGGCTGAACGCCTTGACCACCGCCTGCGCCGCCACGTTTTCCTGCACCATGCCGAGCAGCGCCGACTCGTTCAGCTTCTGCTCGTAGTTCGCCTGCACCGCCTTCGGCGTCAGGATCCGCGGGCCGATCAGGGTAATCGGAAACACCAACAGCGCCACCGCCGCGAGCTGCCAGTTCAGGAACAGCATCAGGACGATGCCGGCGATCAACTCGAAGAGCGGCAGCGCCGCGCTGTTGGCAAAACTCTTGATCGAGCCTTCGAAGGCCGACAGGTCGATCGAGAACCGCGACAGGATCTCGCCGCGCTTGGTGCGGGCAAAATACGCCGACGGCAGGTTCTGGACGTGCTCGAACAGCCGCGATCGCACGTCCGCAATCACGCTGGCCGCCAGCCGCGCGTCCCAGCGCTCGTACCAGACCGCGACGATCGAGGTGACGATACCGGCGACCGCCAGCACGCCGAGGATCTTGTACAGCGCCTGAAAGTCTTCCTCGCCGAGCGCGTCGTCGATCAGGAACTTCAGGCTCAACGGCATGAAGACGTTGAACAGCGTCTCGACCAGAACGCCGAAACCGACGAAGGCCAGGAGCTTCTTGTAGTTGATCAGGATCGGCTTGACGAAGGCGTAGATCGTCGAGAGCGCGCCGGCGGCTTCCTTGGCGGTAAAGACGACGAGGTCCTCGTCGTCTTCATCGTCGTCGAGCTCCAGCTCGTCGTCCTCATCACCTTCGTCGTCATCGTCCGGCGGCGCAGCGGCAGCCTTGCCGCCGGCAACCGGGCTTGCCGCACCGGGCTCGGCCGCGAGCTTCTTCTCGAGCTCAGGATCGTCCGCCGACGCGGGATTCCGGTCATCCGGAGAAGGAGGCTTTGGCGCCATGAAACCAACCGATGCTGCACGGCCGGCTTGACCGCAAATCGAACGCGATAGCGTTGGACACTTTCCTGGACGCTACCGCGGCGATCCTATGCGATCGGGACCCATTCGGCAAAACAATTGGCAAGGCAATTGGAGCCGCCGACCGGGCCGATTGCCGGCCGGTCAGTCGTCCGATTTCACCTTGTCGAAGAACGAGTAGCGCAGACTGTCGGCGTCGGCGTACCACTGGCCCGGCCCCTTGTGCGCCGCCAGCGTCGCGGCCCACAGCGCATCGGTGCAATCGCGGCGATGCATCGAGAGGTCGAACCCGTTACTGAAGAACAATTCCGACCATTCCCACCAGGTGCCGAGCTTCTTTACCCCGCGCAGGAGGTCGTAACGATCGATCACGCCCGGCGCCATGTCCGAAGTCACCGATCCGAACACGAGGCCCCTCTTCACCACGCGGTTCAGTTCGCGGATCGCCTGCAGCACCTGCTTATCCGCCAGATGACACAGGCTGGTCTCGAACACGAAGTCGAATTCGCCGTCCTTGAACGGCATATCCGTGATCGAGCCGAGCTTGTTGAAGTTCTTCAGCGCCTTCGGCGTGCTGGCATGGATCGCGCGGTTGTTTTCGATACCCCAGGCATCGATCCCGCGCTCGCGCAGCGCGCCGACCAGTTCGCCGCTGGCCGAGCCCGCCACCAGGAGCTTGTAGCCCTTGGCCCTATTCCAGACGATCTTGACCATATCCGCCAGGTAAGCGGGGTCGGTAAACTGGCTCCAGACCTCGCTGTAGGGTCCGACGCCGCGGTAGTTCTCGAAATAGCCGCGGTCGATCTTGTCGGACAACGCCGTGTCCTGCTGCGCCCGGGCGCGGCGCAACCGCATCATCTCGGTGAGAACGATATCGGTGGCGGCATCGGAGGAGTCGAGCAGACCGTTCAGCGTGGAATCGAACAGGTAGTCGCCGACCACGACTATCCCCGGATGCTCCTTCGGCTCGGGGCGGTGATTGGTCATGACGTCCCGCACCGGCATGCCACCCGGCAGCGCATTCACCGACGACAGCCAGCGGTGGATCTTGCCTTCCATGAAATGGCCGCGGGCGTTGCCGAACGTGGTCGGCAGCGACTTCAGCGCGGCGTCGATCAGTTCCTGATCGCTGAGATTAGCAAAAGCCAATGCGTCGGAGCCGGCGATCAGCCAGTTCAGGACGCCGTGCTTGCCGACGTCGTGACGCGCGCCTTCGTTGTAGACGCAGCAACCGCCGAAGGCTTCCGACATGAACCAGGCGCCGGGGATCTGCTCGCCCCAGAACGGCTCGTCGAACAGGATCGAGACGCGCAGGTAATGCGCCGGCCGGTCGAAATAGGCGACGTGCTTGACCATCGACTTGCGCAGCTCTTCACCGTCCCAGCGCATCGTCGCCAACCACGAGTGCGGCAGGCACACCAGCACCAGGTCGAAGTCGCGCGTCTCCGGCCCCTTGCCGTTCATCATGTTGAGCTGGTAGCGGCCGGCCGTGGTCTTGCCGACCTTGAGCACCCGGTGGTTGAGCTGGATATCGGCTTCGACCTCGGAGCGCAGGCCTTCGATCAACTGCTCGTTGCCGTTCTGGATCGAGTACAGGCCGATATAGCCGTCGACGTCCATCACGAAGTTCTTCAGCGCGTTGAGCCCGTTGGTGTTGTGGCTCTCGGTGGCGATATCCGAGCGCGCCATCACCTTGAAGAAACGCTTGGCGGTGGGATCGGTGACTTCCTTGTCGAGCACCTGCTCGCAGGTCAGGTAGGCCCAGGGATGCTCGTTGTCATGGGCGCCGACGCCTTCATAATATTCGATCGGCGACACCATGTCGGCGCAGCGTTTGCGGAACGTCTCGATCGCGGCCGCGGTTTTCGCGCCGTATTTGCGGCGCATGCCGGGGACGTCTTCGAGGAGTACGCCGTCGAGTTGCACCTGCTCGGCGTCCATCGGAATCGTCTGCAGGCCGAAATGCTGGATCAGCTCGCGCAGCGGATCGGGACCGGTCATCGAGTAATCGTAGATCTCGGCGACGCCGGCCTCGTACATCGCCGGCGCGGAATCAAACTTGCGCGTCACGATCTTGCCGCCGACGCGGTTCGACGCCTCGTAGATCGTGATGCGGCAGAGGTCGCCAAGCTTCTTCTTCAGGTACCAGGCGCTCATCAGCCCCCCGGGGCCGCCGCCAACGATTGCAAGGTCGAGCATATGTGTTCCGTAAGTCGTTCGGCCGCGCCGCGAAGCGCCCGGTCTAAGTCACCTTAGCAAAAGCGCTTTTCACTCTGAAGGGAAGATGAACAAAGCAGGTCCCTGCATCGCAGCAATGAAACAAAGCAGCAAAAAGGCCGGCTTTCGCCGGCCTTTTTCTTTTCAAAGCATATATTCGCGATGCCTATTCGGCAGGCGGCAGCGCCAGCGGTTCGGCTTCCGGAGCGGTCGGCACGATCGTCGCTTGCTTCTCGCGTTCGTCGAGAATCAGCTTGTCGCGCTTGACCGCGACTTCGCGGATCTTCGCCATCGAGGCACCGGTTCCCGCCGGGATCAGCCGGCCGACAATGACGTTCTCCTTGAGGCCTTCCAGCGGGTCCACCTTGCCGTTGACGGCGGCTTCGGTGAGCACGCGGGTGGTCTCCTGGAACGAGGCCGCCGAGAAGAACGAGCGGGTCTGCAGGCTCGCCTTGGTGATGCCGAGCAGAACCGGCGTTCCCGTGGCGGGCTTCTTGCCCTCTTCCTTGGCCTTCGCGTTGATCACGTCGAACTCGATCTTGTCGACCTGCTCGCCCGAGATCATGTCGGTCTCGCCCTGGTCGGTGACTTCGACCTTCTGCAGCATCTGACGGACAATCACCTCGATGTGCTTGTCGTTGATGAGCACGCCCTGCAGCCGATAGACCTCCTGGATTTCGTTGACCAGATAGGCAGCGAGTTCCTCGATGCCCTTGATCGCCAGAATGTCGTGCGGCGCCGGATTGCCTTCGACGATGAAATCGCCCTTTTCGACGATGTCGCCGTCCTGCAGATGGATGTGCTTGCCCTTCGGGATCAGGTACTCCCTGGTCTCCTCGGTCTTGTCCAGCGGCTCGATCGAGATGCGGCGCTTGTTCTTGTAGTCGCGGCCGAAGCGGATGGTGCCGGCGATTTCCGCGATGATCGCCGCGTCCTTTGGCTTGCGGGCCTCGAACAGTTCGGCAACACGCGGCAGACCGCCGGTGATGTCGCGGGTCTTGGCGCTCTCGGTGGAGATACGCGCCAGGATGTCGCCGGACTTCACCTTCGCGCCGGTATCAACCGACAGAATGGCGTCGACCGACAGCATGTACCGGGCATCGCCGCCACGGGCGAGCTTCAGCACCTTGCCATCCTTGCCCTTGATCACGATCGCGGGACGCAGGTCCCCGCCACCGCGCGACGCGCGCCAGTCGATGACGACGCGCTTGGCGATGCCGGTGGATTCGTCGAGCGTTTCCGAGATCGACTGCCCTTCGACCAGGTCCTCGAACCCGATGACGCCTTCGACTTCGGTCAGCACCGGACGGCTGTACGGATCCCATTCCGCGATACGCTGGCCGCGCTTGACCATATCGCCTTCGTCGACGTGCATGCGCGCGCCGTACTGAATGCGGTGGGTCGCACGCTCGGTGCCGTCCGCATCGCTGATCGCAATCACCATGTTGCGGACCATCGCGACCATGTGGCCTTCGCTGTTCTTGGCGATGGCCTTGTTGCGGATGATCACCTTGCCGTCGAAGTTCGACTCGATGAACGACTGCTCGTTGATCTGCGCCGCGCCACCGATGTGGAACGTGCGCATCGTCAGCTGCGTGCCGGGCTCACCGATCGACTGGGCGGCGATGACGCCGACCGCTTCACCGTGGTTGACCGGGGTGCCGCGGGCCAGATCGCGGCCGTAGCACTTGCCGCAGATGCCGTTGACCAGTTCGCAGGTCAGGGCCGAACGGATCTTCACTTCCTGGATGCCGGCCTGCTGGATGGCGTCGACATGCGTCTCTTCCATCAGCGTGCCGCGCTTGACCACGACCTTGTTGGTCACCGGATCGCGCAGGTCCTCGCCGTTGGTACGGCCGAGAATACGCGACGCCAGCGACGCAACCACCGTGCCGGCATCGATGATGGCGCGCATCTTGATGCCGAGCTTGGTGCCGCAATCGTCCTGCGTGATGATGCAGTCCTGCGCCACGTCGACCAGACGGCGGGTCAGGTAGCCCGAGTTCGCGGTCTTCAACGCGGTGTCCGCGAGGCCCTTGCGGGCGCCGTGGGTCGAGTTGAAGTATTCGAGCACCGACAGACCTTCCTTGAAGTTGGAAATGATCGGCGTTTCGATGATCTCACCCGACGGCTTGGCCATCAGGCCGCGCATGCCGGCGAGCTGGCGCATCTGCGCCGGCGAACCGCGCGCACCGGAATGCGCCATCATGTAGATCGAGTTGATGTCGGCGTCGGCGCCCTTCGGCGTCTTCTTGGTCGAGGAGATTTCCTTCATCATCTCCTTGGCGATTTCTTCCGTCGCCTTCGACCAGGCGTCGACCACCTTGTTGTACTTCTCGCCATGGGTGATCAGACCGTCGTTGTACTGCTGCTCGAAATCCTTCGCCAGCGTACGGGTAGTGTCGACGATCTTCCACTTCGAGTGCGGCACGACCATGTCGTCCTTGCCGAACGAGATGCCGGCCTTGAACGCGTTGTAGAAGCCGAGCGCCATGATGCGGTCGCAGAAGATCACCGTCTCCTTCTGACCGCAGTGACGGTAGACCTGGTCGATCACGCCGGAGATTTCGCGCTTGGTCATCAGCTTGTTGATGATGTCGTACGAAATCTTGGTCGAGCTCGGCAGCAGGTTGCCGAGCATGACGCGGCCCGCGGTGGTTTCGATCCAGCGGCGCGAGATCTTGCCGGTCTCGTCCATGCCGTTCCAACGGTACTTGATCTTGGTGTGGAGGTGGATGACCTTCGAATGCAGGGCATGCTCGAGTTCGGCCATCTCGCCGAAGATCTTGCCCTCGCCGGGCAGGCCTTCGCGCATGATCGACACGTAATAGAGGCCGAGCACGATGTCCTGCGACGGCACGATGATCGGCTGACCGTTCGCGGGATGCAGGATGTTGTTGGTCGACATCATCAGAACGCGCGCTTCCAGCTGCGCTTCCAGCGACAGCGGAACGTGCACGGCCATCTGGTCGCCGTCGAAGTCGGCGTTGAACGCGGCGCAAACCAGCGGATGCAGCTGGATCGCCTTGCCTTCGATAAGCACTGGCTCGAACGCCTGAATGCCGAGGCGATGCAGCGTCGGCGCGCGATTCAGCAGCACGGGATGCTCGCGGATCACCTCGTCGAGAATGTCCCAGACCTCGGGACGTTCTTTTTCAACGAGCTTCTTCGCCTGCTTCACCGTGGTCGACAGACCCTTGGCGTCGAGCCGCGAATAGATGAACGGCTTGAACAGTTCGAGCGCCATCTTCTTCGGCAGGCCGCACTGATGCAGCCGCAGTTCGGGACCGACCACGATCACCGAACGGCCCGAATAGTCGACGCGCTTGCCGAGCAGGTTCTGCCGGAAGCGGCCCTGCTTGCCCTTGAGCATGTCGGCCAGCGACTTCAGCGGACGCTTGTTGGCGCCGGTGATGACGCGGCCGCGGCGGCCGTTGTCGAACAGTGCGTCGACGGCCTCCTGCAGCATGCGCTTTTCGTTGCGGATGATGATGTCCGGCGCGCGCAGCTCCATCAGCCGCTTCAGGCGGTTGTTGCGGTTGATGACGCGGCGGTAGAGGTCGTTGAGGTCGGAGGTCGCAAAGCGGCCGCCGTCGAGCGGCACCAGCGGACGCAGGTCCGGCGGAATCACCGGCACCACGGTCAGGATCATCCACTCCGGCTTGTTGCCGGAATAGCGGAACGCTTCGACGATCTTCAGGCGCTTGGCGAGCTTCTTGTGCTTGATGTCGGACTCGGTCTCCTGCATCTCGACGCGCAGCGACGCCTCGAGCTTTTCGAGCTCCAGTCCCTTCAACAGCTCGCGGATCGCCTCGGCGCCGATCATGGCGGTGAAGCTGTCCTGGCCGTATTCGTCCTGCGCCTTCAGATACTCGTCTTCCGACAGGAGCTGACGGTCCTTCAGCGCGGTCAGACCCGGCTCCAGCACGACGTAGTATTCAAAATAGAGAATCCGCTCGAGATCCTTCAGCGTCATGTCGAGCAAGAGGCCGATGCGCGACGGCAGCGACTTCAGGAACCAGATGTGCGCGACCGGCGCGGCCAGTTCGATATGGCCCATGCGCTCGCGACGAACGCGCGACAGCGTCACTTCGACCGAGCACTTTTCGCAGATGATGCCCTTGTACTTCATCCGCTTGTACTTGCCGCACAGGCACTCGTAGTCCTTGATCGGCCCGAAGATGCGGGCGCAGAACAGGCCGTCGCGCTCCGGCTTGAAGGTGCGGTAGTTGATGGTCTCCGGCTTCTTGATCTCGCCGTAGGACCAGGACAGAATCTTTTCCGGGGACGCAATCGAGATCCGGATCTGGTCGAAGACCTGGGCCGGCGTCGTCGGATTGAAGAGATTCATAATTTCTTGGTTCATCGTCTTCTCCTCGCGTGCCGATCGTCACCGGCAGCAAATTCGAAATTCTTGGGTCGCGCGCGCTTTTCTCAACGTCCGGGAGAAGCGCGAATGTCCGGCACAAACTCGCGAAAGAATTCGCGCTTTGCGCCGGACAGGAATCTTTAGGCGTTACTCGGCAGCCTCTGACGTCGGGGTCGGGCCGACCTTGGAATTGTGCAGGTCGACGTTGAGGCCGAGCGAGCGCATTTCCTTGACCAGCACGTTGAACGATTCCGGGATACCGGCCTCGAACGTGTCGTCGCCGCGAACGATCGCCTCGTACACCTTGGTACGGCCGGCGACGTCGTCCGACTTCACGGTCAGCATTTCCTGCAGCGTGTAGGCCGCGCCGTAAGCTTCCAGCGCCCACACCTCCATTTCGCCGAAACGCTGTCCACCGAACTGCGCCTTGCCGCCCAGCGGCTGCTGGGTAACGAGCGAGTACGGACCGATCGAACGCGCATGGATCTTGTCGTCGACCAGATGGTGCAGCTTCAGCATGTAGATGTAGCCCACCGTCACCTTGCGGTCGAAGGTGTCGCCGGTGCGGCCGTCAAAGACGGTCGACTGGCCGGAGGCGTCGAAGCCCGCGAGCTTCAGCATCTCCTCGATGTCGGCTTCCTTGGCGCCGTCGAACACCGGCGTCGCGATCGGCACGCCGTGGCTCAGGTTGCGGCCAAGCTCCATCAACTCGCTGTCGTTCATCGTCTTGATGGTTTCATCGTCGCCGTAGATCTTCTTCAGGGTCTCGCGCAACGGCTTGAGATCCTGCCTCTGATAGTAGGCGTCGATGGTCTGGCCGATCTTCTTGCCCATGCCTGCGCAGGCCCAGCCAAGATGCGTTTCCAGAATCTGTCCGACGTTCATGCGCGAAGGCACGCCGAGCGGATTGAGCACGATGTCGGCATGGGTGCCGTCCTCGAGGAACGGCATGTCCTCGATCGGAACGATCTTGGACACGACGCCCTTGTTGCCGTGACGGCCGGCCATCTTGTCGCCGGGCTGGATCTTGCGCTTCACCGCGACGAAGACCTTGACCATCTTCATCACGCCGGGCGGAAGTTCGTCGCCACGCTGCAGCTTTTCGACCTTGTCGAGGAAGCGCTGTTCAAGGCCCTTCTTCGATTCGTCGTACTGCTTCCGCATCGCCTCGATTTCGGTCATCAGCTTGTCGTTGGGGGATGCAAACATCCACCACTGCGACCGCGGATGCTCGTCGAGCACGGCGCGCGTGATCTTGGTGTCCTTCTTGAAGCCCTTGGGACCCGCGACGCCCTGGCGGTTTTCCAAGAGCTCCGCGAGACGGCCGTAGACGTTACGATCCAGGATGGCCTGTTCGTCGTCACGGTCCTTGGCCAGACGCTCGATCTCTTCCCGCTCGATCGCCAACGCACGCTCGTCCTTGTCGACGCCGTGCCGGTTGAACACGCGCACTTCCACGATCGTGCCCTGCACGCCGGGGGGCACGCGGAGCGAGGTATCGCGGACGTCGGAAGCCTTTTCGCCGAAGATGGCGCGCAAGAGCTTTTCTTCCGGCGTCATCGGGCTTTCGCCCTTTGGCGTGATCTTGCCGACCAGGATGTCGCCGGCGCGGACTTCGGCGCCGATGTAGACGATGCCGGCTTCGTCGAGGTTCTTCAGCGCTTCTTCCGAAACGTTCGGAATGTCGCGGGTGATTTCCTCAGGGCCGAGCTTGGTGTCGCGGGCCATCACCTCGAACTCCTCGATGTGGATCGAGGTGAAGACGTCGTCCTTCACGATCCGCTCGGAGAGCAGGATCGAGTCTTCGAAGTTGTAGCCGTTCCACGGCATGAACGCGACCAGCACGTTGCGGCCGAGCGCGAGTTCGCCGAGATCGGTCGAGGGACCGTCGGCGATGATGTCGCCCTTCTTGACGACGTCGCCGACCTTCACCAGCGGACGCTGGTTGATGCAGGTCGACTGGTTGGAACGCTGGTACTTCATCAGCCGGTAGATATCGACGCCCGACTTGGTGGGATCGAGATCTTCGGTGGCGCGGATGACGACGCGGGTGGCGTCGATCTGGTCGATCACGCCGGAACGGCGCGCCGCGATCGCGGCACCCGAGTCACGGGCAACCACGCCTTCCATGCCGGTACCGACGAACGGCGCCTCGGCGCGAACCAGCGGCACCGCCTGGCGCTGCATGTTCGAGCCCATCAGCGCGCGGTTGGCGTCGTCGTTCTCGAGGAACGGGATCAGCGCCGCGGCGACCGAAACCAGCTGCTTCGGCGACACGTCCATGTAGTCGACCTTGTCCGGCGTGATCGGCAGCACTTCGCCGGCGTGACGGCAGACGATCAGGTCTTCGGTGAAGCGGCCCTTGGCATCGAGCGGCACGTTGGCCTGCGCGACGCGATACCGGCCCTCTTCCATCGCCGAGAGGTACACGACCTCGTCGGTGACGCGGCCATCCTTGATCTTGCGATAGGGCGTTTCGACGAAGCCGTACTTGTTGACGCGCGCGAACGTCGCCAGCGAGTTGATCAGGCCGATGTTCGGGCCTTCCGGCGTTTCGATGGGGCAGATACGGCCGTAATGCGTCGGATGCACGTCGCGCACCTCGAAGCCGGCGCGCTCGCGGGTCAGACCGCCCGGTCCAAGCGCCGAGAGACGGCGCTTGTGGGTGATTTCCGACAGCGGGTTGGTCTGGTCCATGAACTGCGACAGCTGCGACGAGCCGAAGAACTCGCGCACCGCGGCGGCCGCCGGCTTGGCGTTGATCAGGTCCTGCGGCATCACGGTGTCGATATCGACACTGGACATCCGCTCCTTGATCGCGCGCTCCATGCGCAAGAGGCCGATGCGGTACTGGTTTTCCATCAGTTCGCCGACCGAACGCACCCGGCGGTTGCCGAGATGGTCGATGTCGTCGATCTCGCCCTTGCCGTCGCGCAGGTCGACCAGCGTCTTGATGACGGCCAGGATGTCTTCCTTGCGCAGCGTGCGATGGGTGTCGGGCGCGTCGAGTTCGAGGCGCATGTTCATCTTGACGCGGCCGACCGCGGACAGGTCGTAGCGCTCACTGTCGAAGAACAGCGACTGGAACATGGTCTGGGCCGAGTCGATGGTCGGCGGCTCGCCGGGACGCATCACGCGGTAGATGTCGAACAGCGCGTCTTCACGCGTCATGTTCTTGTCGGCATGCAGCGTGTTGCGGATATAGGCGCCGACATTGACGTGGTCGATGTCGAGCAGCGGCAGTTCCTTGTAGCCCTGCTCGTTGAGCGCCTTCAGCGACTTCTCGGTGAGCTCCTCGCCGGCCTCGGCGTAGATTTCACCGGTCTTCGGGTTGACGAGGTCCTCGGCCAGGTAGTTGCCGACCAACTCTTCGTCGGTCATGCGCAGCGCCTTGAGGCCCTTTTCCTGCATCTGACGCGCACCGCGCACGGTGAGCTTCTTGCCGGCCTCGAGCACGACCTTGCCGGTATCGGCGTCGATCAGGTCGTTGACGGTCGAGTAGCCGCGGAAACGGTTGGCGTCGAACGGCACGCGCCAGCCTTCCTTGCCGCGCTTGTAGGAGATCTTCTTGTAGAAGGTGGACAGGATCGTCTCGCCGTCGAGACCGAGCGCGTACATCAGCGAGGTCACGGGAATCTTGCGGCGGCGATCGATGCGCGCGAACACGATGTCCTTGGCGTCGAACTCGATGTCGAGCCAGGAACCGCGATACGGAATCACGCGCGCGGCAAACAACAGCTTGCCGGACGAATGGGTCTTGCCCTTGTCGTGGTCGAAGAACACGCCCGGCGAACGGTGCATCTGCGAAACGATGACGCGCTCGGTGCCGTTGACGACGAAGGTGCCGTTCATGGTCATGAGCGGGATATCGCCCATGTAGACGTCCTGCTCCTTGATGTCCTTGACGGACTTGGCGCCGGTTTCCTCGTCGATATCGAACACGATCAGGCGCAGCGTCACCTTCAGCGGCGCAGCATAGGTCATGCCGCGCTGGCGGCACTCGTCGACGTCATACTTCGGCGGCTCGAATTCGTAGCGGACAAATTCCAGCATCGAGGTGCCCGAGAAATCCGAAATCGGGAACACCGAGCGGAACACCGCCTGCAGGCCCTCGTCCAGCCGCCCGCCCGGGGGTTCGTCAACCATCAGGAACTGGTCGTAGGACGCCTTCTGAACCTCGATGAGGTTCGGCATCTCGGCGACTTCCTTGATGTGTCCGAAGAACTTGCGAATGCGTTTGCGACCGGTGAATGTCTGCTGCGCCATCGTGGCCTCTCATTTTCGCCGCCCTGATGGGCGAACCATCCGAAGCGCGACTGCCGCCGCCCCCGGGTTGAATTTCGAATCGCTCAAAAGGAACAAAGCCCAATTTCAGGAATTAACTCCTGAATCCGTTCTCTAGACCTTCAAAACGCAAAACGACGCGCGGGGCGCATGCCTGCACCCGCCCGTCACAACTTGCCGCTTCACGGACTGAAAAAGCCCGAAATTTGACTGTCTCCCAACGGCTTACGCCAAGGACCCTGCCGTCCCCAACGCCTACCGTGTTTTCCTGCTGCCGCCCCGATATGGGGCGGGATTCGTGGAGATTCGAGGGGCTAACCCCGCGAATCCCCACACTTTTTTGTGTACGCTGTGCGCTGGGTTACCCCATCGCACTGAGTCTGGACAGAGAGATCCCGGGTCTCGCTACGCTCGCCAAATCTGACAAGCAAGACCCGGATTTCGCCGAAGTAACTTGCGTTACTTCAGCTCAACCTTGGCGCCGGCCTTTTCGAGCTGGGCCTTGAGCTTCTCGGCTTCGTCCTTGTTCACGCCTTCCTTGACAGCCTTGGGCGCGCCTTCGACGAGGTCCTTGGCTTCCTTGAGGCCCAGGCCGGTGATGGCGCGGACTTCCTTAATGACTTCGATCTTCTTGTCGCCGGCCGCAGCCAGCATGACCGTGAATTCGGTCTTTTCTTCAACTGCAGCGGCGGCAGCGCCACCACCGGCCGGACCGGCAACCGCAACGGCGGCAGCGGCGGACACGCCCCACTTTTCTTCAAGGAGCTTTGCGAGCTCGGCAGCTTCGAGCACGGTCAGGCTCGAGAGGTCGTCGACGATTTTCTGTAAGTCAGCCATTGATCTGTTTCCTTAAACGTATTGGTTCGAACCAGGTTTGAATTGCGAAGGGTCAGGCCGCTTCGCTCTTTGAGGCATAGGCCTGAATGACGCGCGCGAGCTTGGCCGCGGGCGCTGTCGAGAGCTGAGCGATCTTGGTCGCCGGCGCCACCAGGAGGCCGACAATCTTCGCGCGCAGTTCATCGAGTGACGGCAGCGAGGCAAGTGCCTTCACACCGTTCACATCCAGGACGGTTTTACCCATCGAGCCGCCGAGAATGACGAACTGTTCGTTCGTCTTGGCGAATTCGACGGCAACCTTCGGCGCCGCTACCGGATCGTCAGAAGTGGCGATCACGGTCGGTCCCTTCAGCAGGGAACCGATGGCAACGACATCCGTGCCTTCAAGAGCAATTTTGGCGAGACGGTTCTTCGAGACCTTCACCGACGCGCCCGCCTGCTTCATCTGCATGCGCAGCTTCTGCATCTGGACCACGGTGAGGCCGGAATAGTGGGCGACGACTGCGACGCTCGTGGCCTTAAAGACCCCGTTCAACGCCTCAACCGCGTCCTTTTTTGCCGCTCTTTCCACAGCAAGCTCTCTCCGGTTGGCGGCCTTCGCGAGAGCGAGACCGCCGGGTTGCACCCATCGTCTCACCCAAAACCTGACCTCTGGACACCGTCCACGGACACGTCGGGCAAGACGACATTTGAAAAGCCTGCCCTCCCGAACCAGATGGCGCGGGGTGTCGAGGTTCGAACCAAATCAACCAACGCCGCAGCAAGCAGCGCAAAGCGAAATTCGGTCTTCACCCGTCTATGCAGGCCATGCGATTAAGCCGTTGAAAAACTTTCGTTTCGCGCGGGCGCCTGCAGTCTCGGACAGGATCGAGGCGATCCGCGAACGGAAAGCCCCTGCTCTCATTCCACCGGGACGACGGATCCCCTTCCTTTCGAGCAATCCAAAGCGGATGTCTTGAAAGGAATGATCTCCTACCGTATCGGGTTTTCGGAATGCGAGCACAGACGTGCCAGCAACGGCCAGCACGCCCGGAAGCGGTTATCTACCGAGTCTTGACCGGCTTGCCAAGTCCTATCCGGCTTGAAAAGCAAAATTCAGGCCGCGGCGGACACGGGAACAAAGAGGGTTGGAAACAAAGACGGCTTGGGAACAAAGACCGCTGGGAACAAAGGGGGTTCAAACTTTTTCGGTCCGGGCTGTCACACCGGGACCGCCTCGCTCGTCTGGGGCTGCAGGAGGTTCCCATTCCCATGCAGCGCTTGATAGCAGCCATTCTCGCCATCCCCACCCTCTTCAATGGGCTGACGATGCTCGTCGCCGGTCCGTTCTGGTACGCCAGCGTTCCCGGCGTCTCCGAAACCGGGCCGTTCAACCCGCATTTCGTCCAGGACATTGGCGTAGCGTTCCTGGTCGCCGGCCTCGCCCTCGCCGCGCGGGCCTGGCGGCCGCGATACTGGCCCGCCGCGGTCGCAGGCGCCGGCTTCCTCGCCGCCCACGCCCTGATTCATCTGGTCGCGATCATCGGCGGACACGACCACCAGGCGGGGTTCGACCTTGTCGCAATCGTCCTGCCGTCGGCCCTCGCGCTTTATTCCGCTTTCCCAACTCAAGGAGAATCCCATGCGTAGTTGGATCGCGCGCCGCATGCTGCGCGCAACGGCCAAACGTTACGGTTACGACACCAGCTATCTGGAGATGATGCTGAGCGAGTCGCCGGCCGCATTCTTCAAATTCGCGTCCCTGATGAAGGCGTCGAGCCATCGCGAAGTGGTTCCGGTCGAAGCCAGCTTCGCGGCCAAGATCGTCGGCGCCCTGGCGGAGGACTGCGGACCCTGCGCGCAGTTGTGCGTCGACATGGCGCTGGAAGCCGGCATGTCGAAGGACCAGATCGAGGCGGTCCTGCGCCGTGATCCGCGCGCGATGCACGACACCACCCGCCTCGCCTTCAGGTTTGCCAACGCTGTGGTGCGCCGGTCGGCCGAGGACGGGGAATTTTGTGATGCCGTTCGCGCCCAATGGGGCCCAAAAGGCGTTATCGATTTGACGATGGCGCTGCAGATGGGCCGGATGTTCCCGATGGTGAAGGCGGGGCTCGGCTATGCCAAGGAGTGTCGCAGGGTCACCGTGGACGGACACCATGTCGATGTCATCAAACAGGCCGCCTGACGCCGATCCGTTGGCGCCCCATCGCGGGCGCCTGCTCGGGCTCGCCTATCGCATGCTCGGCAGCCGCAGCGACGCCGAAGACATCGTGCAGGATGCCTATCTGCGCTTCGCCGGCGCGGAAGGCGTTCAGAACCCTGAGGCCTTTCTAGTCACCATCGTGACCCGGCTTTGCCTCGACCGGCTGAAGAGCGCCAGGACCCAGCGCGAAGTCTATGTCGGGCCGTGGCTGCCGGAGCCGGTCTGCGACGCCGAAGGTCTTTCGGCCGACGCGGCGACGGAGCTGGCCGACGACCTTTCGTTTGCCTTGCTATTGGCGCTCGACCGGCTGTCGCCGATGGAGCGTGCCGCGTTCCTGCTGCACGACGTCTTCGACACGCCGTTTTCCGAGGTCGCGTCCATGCTCGACCGCTCCGAGGCGGCTTGCCGGCAACTGGCGACCCGGGCCCGCCGCGCGGTGCGCGACGAACGCCCAACGCCCGCGGCGACGCCGGACAATCACGCCCGCCTACTTATGGCTTTCAGCGAAGCGGCGACCAGCGGCAATGTGGCGCGTCTGGCCGAATTGCTGTGCGAGGATGCGGTTGCGATCACCGACGGCGGCGGCCGCAAGACGGCTGCACTCAACCCGATCATGGGCGCCGACAAGATCGCCCGCTTCTTCATCGGCGTGACCGCCAAGAATGCCGGGCACGATATCCGCATCGAACCGGCGATAATCAACGGGGCCTTCGGCGCCCTGCTCTATCTCGACGGCGAGCTCGACCACGCCGTCAGCATGGCGATCGACGGCGAGCGGATCGCCGCCATCTATATCGTGCGCAATCCCGACAAGCTCCGGCACCTTCAGCCTGACGTCACCGCATAAGGCAGCGGTTTGCCGACAAAAAACGCCTCAATGTTAGCGATCACGCAGTCCTGCATCGCCACGTGCGATTCCAGCGTATGGCCGCCGAGATGCGGGCTCAGCACCACATTCGGCAACGCCGTCAGCGCGCCCGGCGCGTGCGGCTCCTTGGCGAAGACGTCGAGACCGGCGCCGGCGATGGTCCCATCGGTCAACGCCGCGATCAGCGCAGGCTCGTCAATGACCGAACCGCGGGCGATATTGACGACGTAACCGTCCTTGCCGAGCTTTTGCAGGATATTCGCGTTGACGACGTGCTCGGTATCCGCCCCTGCCCGCACCGCGATGACAAGCACGCTGCACCATTCGGCCAGCGCTTCCAGCGTCGGAAAATACTGGTATGGCACGTTGTGCTTGCTGCGGCTGTGATATCCGACTTCGGTTTCAAAGGCGGCGACGCGCGCGGCAATCTTGCGGCCGATTTCACCCATGCCGTAGACGCCGATCTTGCGGCCGGGCATGCCGGCTTGCGGCCGCATTGCCGGCGAAGGTTTGGCGCCGGACCAGCTTCCGCTCCGCACATAGTCGTCGGCAACCAGTAAGCGCCGGGTGACCGCCAGCATCAGGATCATGGCGATGTCGGCAACGGAGGCCGCATTCGCCCCTGGGCTATTGCCTACGGCGATGCCGCGTTTGGCGGCCGCCGCCAGATCGATGCCGTCATAACCGGTGCCGTAGCAGACGATGGCGCCGAGCTTCGGCAGCAGGTCCATGGTCTCCGCGCTGAAGGGTGATCCGCCTGCGGTGAGAACCGCGCGAATACCGGAGAGTTGCTCGGCGGTGAAAACGTCATTCAACCGCTTGCCCGCGGCGTCTATCAGTTCGAAGCGCTCGCCGAACCGCACCATCTGGGCTTTGGGGAACCGCGAATAGACCAGCACCTTATCGGGCATTGTTGTTCTTTCTTGCTAACTCCGGCACCGCGACGATTACGCAAAGCGCGCGCCAAACGCAAAGGGCGGAACCGGTCTCCCGGTTCCGCCCTTTATATTCATTGGTAACGCGAGGACGTTAGCCGAAGATCGGCAACGGCCTTAGCCGAGGATCGTACCCGGCTCGACCTTGACGCCCGGACCCATGGTGGAGGAGACCGCCACGCGCTGGATGTAGGTGCCCTTGGAACCGGCCGGCTTCGCCTTGGAGACCGCATCCGCGAGCGCCTTGACGTTCTGGACCAGCTTCTCTTCGGTGAACGAGGCCTTGCCGATGCCGGCCTGCACGATGCCGGCCTTCTCGACGCGAAACTCGACCGAGCCGCCCTTGGCGCCCTTCACGGCGGTGGCGACGTCCATCGTCACGGTGCCGATCTTCGGGTTCGGCATCATGCCGCGCGGGCCGAGCACCTTACCGAGGCGGCCGACCAGCGGCATCATGTCGGGGGTTGCGATACAACGATCGAAGTCGATCGCACCGCCCTGCACCTTCTCGACCAGGTCTTCGGCGCCGACGACGTCAGCACCGGCAGCGCGGGCTTCGTCAGCCTTGGCGCCACGGGCGAACACGCCGACGCGCAGCGTGCGGCCGGTGCCGTTCGGCAGATTGACGACGCCACGAACCATCTGGTCGGCGTGACGCGGATCGACGCCGAGATTGATCGAGATCTCGATCGTCTCGTCGAACTTCGACTTGGCGCGTTCCTTGACCATCTTGATGGCTTCCGCGAGCGGATAAAGGTGCTCGCGATCGACGCCCTCGCGGGCCTTGCTCAAACGTTTTCCGATTGCCATGACCCGTTACCCCGCCACTTCCAGACCCATCGAACGGGCAGAGCCCTCGACCATCTTCATGGCCGACTCGATCGAGTCGCAATTGAGATCCTTCATCTTCTTCTCGGCGATTTCGCGCACCTGCGCCTTGGTCACCGCGCCGGCCTTGTCGCGGCCCGGGGCTTTCGAACCGGACTGGATCTTGGCGGCCTGCTTGAGGAAGAACGACATCGGGGGGGTCTTCATCTCGAAGGTGAACGAACGATCGGCGTAGATCGTGATCACCACCGGAATCGGGGTGTTCTTCTCTTCCTTCTGCGTCTGGGCATTGAACGCCTTGCAGAATTCCATGATGTTGAGACCGCGCTGACCAAGCGCGGGACCGATCGGGGGCGAAGGATTCGCCGCACCGGCCGGCACCTGCAATTTCAGGTATCCGGTCACTTTCTTTGCCATTTAATCACTCCTGTTGTGCCGGCCGCAGCCGGCGGTTTCAGGTTTCGTGGTTCGGATCGAGAGCGGTTGGCGACCACCCTCTTCCTCCCACGTCCTAGTTTACGCGAAGACGTGCTTCGCGCTTTCGCCACACGGAGACGCGCTCCGCGCTTTCGTTCAGACCTTCTCGACCTGACCGAATTCCAGTTCGACCGGGGTCGCACGGCCGAAGATCGACACCGCGACCTTCACGCGCGAACGCGCCTCGTCAATTTCCTCAACCACGCCGGAGAACGACGCGAACGGACCATCGGCCACGCGGACGTTCTCGCCGATTTCGAACGACACCGACGCCTTCGGACGCTCAACGCCTTCCTGCACCTGGTGCAGGATCCGCATCGCTTCGGCTTCGGAGATCGGCATCGGCTTGTTTTCGGCGCCGAGGAAACCCGTCACCTTCGGGGTGTTCTTGATCAGATGAAACGCCTCGTCGGTCAGCTTCATCTTCACCAGCACGTAGCCCGGGAAGAATTTTCGCTCGGCGTCGATCTTGCGGCCGCGGCGCACCTCGGTGACCTTTTCGGTCGGCACCAGCACCTGCTCGAACAGGTCCTCAAGCCCGCGCTGCTTGGCCTGCTCGCGGATCGACTCCGAAACCTTCTTTTCGAAGTTCGAATAGGCGTGAACGATATACCAGCGCTTGTCCATGGTTTGGGTCCCGGTGCTCATCAGTGGACGCCCAGCAGCAAGGTGACGAGATAACGAATGATCTGATCCGATGCGAAGAAGAAGATCGAAGCCAGCGCCACCATCACGAACACCATGATGGTGGTGATCGTGGTTTCGCGGCGCGTCGGCCAGGTGACCTTGGCGGTCTCCGAGCGTACTTCCTGCAGGAATTTGAACGGGCTGAAAGCCATCGTTTGGTAATCCGCGTCTCAACGAGACGATGTTTGATTTACGTGAATCCGAACAGCCCTCTAGCGCCCAGCCCTCTCTCGAAGGATGAGCCGCCAAGCGGGCTCGATTGTTCGGGGGAATTTAAAGCCGCGCCGGATATCCGTTTTAACGGGCCGGCAGCAGGTGGCGGGTATCTACTGCCAGTCGGGCAAAAGGTCAAGGTCCGCGGGCAATTGAAGGCCTTCGCTTCGTAACGTCGCCCCAAGGGATATCAACGTCTTAGAGCGGAAGCCGAACCCGGCACTGTGGCTTCATGTGGCAGCTTCGGCCCACTTGCAGCGGCTACCTCGCGCGGTCATGCTCCCCGAATAACCACAAAAACACTCGGGAGCGACCATGAATATCGCCAAGAAACTGGCAACTTTTGCGGCCATCGGCCTCACCACCGCCCTGGCCGGGCCGGCCACGGCCCAGCAACCCGCCCCGCTCAAGATCGGCCTGCTCGGCGATTTCTCCTCGGTTTATGCGGATATCGGCGGCCCGGGCAATGTCGAAGCCACCAAAATGGCGATCGAGGAGTTCGGCGGCACCATGTTCGGCAAGCCGATCGAGCTGATCACGGCCGACCCGCAGAACAAGGCCGATGTCGCAGCCTCCCTGGCCCGCAAATGGTACGAGAACGAAGCCGTCGACATGATCATCGACATGCCGACGTCAGCGACGGCGCTCGCCGGCATGGAGATGTCGAAGCAGTTCGAAAAGATCATGATCGTCACCGATGCGGCCAGTTCCGACATCACCGGAAAATCCTGCTCGCCTTATACCGCGCACTGGACCTACGACACCTACGCCAATGCCCACACGGTCGGCAGCGCCATCGTCAAGAACGGCGGCGATAGCTGGTTCTTCATCACCGCCGACTATCTGTTCGGCCATTCGATCGAACGCGACACCGGCGACGTGGTCCGCGCCGCCGGCGGCAAGGTGCTCGGCAGCGCCCGCGCCCCGCTCAACAACGCGGATTTCTCGTCGTTCCTGCTGCAGGCGCAGGCCTCGAAGGCGAAAATCATCGGCCTTGCCAATGGCGGCGCCGACACCATCAACACCATCAAGCAGGCGTCGGAATTCGGCATCGTCGCCGGCGGCCAGAACCTCGCCGGGATCGTGATGTTCATCTCGGACATTCACAGCCTCGGGCTGAAGCTGGCGCAGGGCCTGATCATCACCGAGGCCTATTATTGGGATCTCAACGACCGCACCCGCGCCTTCGGCAAACGCTTCTTCGAACGCATGAAGCGGATGCCGACGATGAACCAGGCCGCCACCTACAGCGCCACGCTGCACTATCTCAACGCCGTCAAGGCGGCCGGCACAAGGGACACCAAGCCGGTGCTGGAGAAGATGCGGTCAACGCCGGTTCGCGACGCCTTCACCGACAACGGTTTCCTGCGCGAGGACGGTCGCATGGTCCACAGCATGTTCCTGCTCGAGGTCAAGAAACCGGAAGAGTCCAAGGCGCCGTGGGATTATTACAAGGTGCTGGCGGAAGTGCCCGGCGATCAGGCTTTTCGGCCAATGAAGGACGGCGGCTGCCCGCTGGTTAAATAGCATCATCGCGTCTCCGTGATCGGTCCGGACGGTTGCAGCCTAATTTGGAGGCAACCGTCCAGGCGATATTTGCAGGTCCCAGGGCAGTGGAACCGCCAATTTGTTGACGCAGATTTATCGCCTGATCCGCGGCCGGGGATCCCCGCAACGGGCAGGAAATAATAATGGCGTCGTCTCGCATTTGCTGCGGTCTTGCCGCAGCGACATTTTTCCTCGTGATCCCGATTTCCTCTTTCGCTCAAAGCAATCAGGGAACTCCCGAACAGCGTGAAGCCTGCACGCCGGACGCGATGCGGCTCTGCGGCGCCTACTTGCTCGACCCAACAAGCGTCGAGGCCTGCCTTCGCGCCAGCGGGCCACGGTTGAGTCCGCCCTGTTACGATGTGTTCTTTCCGCCGCAGGAAGCCGCGCCGCCGCCGCCACCGCCGCCACCGCCGAGGGGCTCGCGCAAGCGCCTGCCACCGCCACCGCCACAGGACGACGAGGATTAGGAACGTCACCCGGGCCCCGCGAACCCAACTGGTTAACGCCAGTTAACGCGGTGTCTCAAATCCGAGTGAGCGCGCACGCGCGTTCTTAAAAATTTGTGGGCAGGCTCGGGGTTCCAACGAAGGCGCGAAGCGCGTCTTCGCTCAATATTGACGGGACATGAGACGACCATGGCGCTCAGCCAAGCCCAACCTGTTCAGGAAGCATCTCCGGCCGATACCGTCTGGACTGTTCTCGACGCGGCGAACGACCTAGGCGACACCCTCACGGTCGATGCGTGCCGGCGGGTGATCGACGCGACCCTGCGTGGCCACGAGGCTGCGGCCTCTGACATGGCGGTGGTCGCGGCGTTCTTCAGCTAGTGTCGTAATCGACTTAAGGATCGGGTCCGAAAATCAGGCCAAGCCTCTGATTAACCCGGAGATTTGATTGGCAGGGGCGGCAGGGCTCGAACCTGCGACAACCGGTTTTGGAGACCGGTACTCTACCAACTGAGCTACACCCCTACAGAGACTTGGAATCTATCCCAAGTTCGCGCCGTTTCAAGCATAGGCCATGCCCCGATTGCAAGGGTGAAGCGCTGTCACCGGCATCAAGACCCCCTATCCAAGCCCCGGCTTCTGCGTCAATTTCCTCCCTCATAAGCAACAAGAGCAACGGGAGAGACCATGAACGCCCAGACCGCCGCCCGGCCAACAACCGCTCCGCAGACCCCCTCCCTGCCCCACGCCAAGCCGGAAGCGCTCGGGCTCTCGGCCATCCGCCTGCAGCGGATGTCGGATGCCTTCAAGCGCGAGGTCGACAAGGGAACCCTGCCCGGTGCGACGGTGATGGTGGCCCGCCGCGGCCAGATCGGCTGGTTCGATGCGATCGGCCGGCAGAGCCCGGCGGCTTCGGCGCCGATGACGCACGACAGCCTGTTCCGCATCTTCTCGATGACCAAGCCGATCGTCTCGATCGGCATCATGATGCTGGTCGAGGACGGCCACTTCATCCTCAATGATCCCGTCGCCAAGTTCATTCCGGAATTTGCCGACCAGAAGGTCGGCATCGAGAACAACGGCAAGCTCGAGCTCGTCCCGGTGAAACGGCAGGCAACGATCCAGGACCTGCTGCGCCACACCTCGGGCCTGACCTACGACCACACCGGCAACGGTCTCGTCCAGCAGATCTACAAGGAGTCGCGGCTGCGCAGCCGCAAGATCAGCAATGCCGAACACGCCACGATCATCGCCGGCATGCCGCTGGTCTGCCAGCCCGGCGAGGCCTGGAACTACAGCCGCTCGACCGACGTGCTCGGCCGCCTCATCGAGGTCGTCTCCGGCAAGTCGCTCGGCGCGTTCCTGACCGAGCGCATCCTGACGCCGCTGCAGATGTCCGAGACCGCGTTCCACACCCCCGAGGCCAACGCCGCCCGCCTCGCCGAACCGTTCCCGACCGATCCCTGGACCGGCGAGAAGGTGCAGCTCTTCAACATGCTGGAAAAGCCGGTGATGGAATCCGGCGGCGGCGGACTGGTCTCGACCACGATGGACTATGCGCGCTTCAGCCAGATGCTGCTCAACGGCGGCTCGCTCGACGGCACCAGGATCGTCGGCCGCAAGACGCTGCAACTGATGGCGTCCGACCACCTCGGGCCCCACGTCAAGGTCGACTCGCCCCTGATGCCGGCCGGTCATGGTTTTGGTTTGGGCTTCGCGGTCCGAACCCACGACGGCATGGCGCCGTTCTCGGGTTCGCGCGGTCAGTTCTTCTGGAGCGGAATGGCCGGAACGTTCTTCTTCATCGATCCCACTGAGGAGCTGTTTTGCGTGTTCATGATGCAGGGCCCCGGCCAGCGCGAATATCTTCGCGCGGTGCTGCGGGATCTGGTGTACGCGGCGGTGGAGTGAGGCGAAGCGTTTCACCGCCCAGCACTGTCATGCCCCGCGAAGGCGGGGCATCCAGTACGCCGTGACATCAATCATGATCGAGACGCTGGTGTTTACTGGATCACCCGCCTTCGCGGGTGATGACACCGAAGTCGCGGCTGCGCTGCGCCTCAGCTAATCGTAGCCCCGCCATCGATCACGATGGTCTGCCCGGTCATGAAGTCGCCGGCCGCGGATCCCATGAACACCGCAGCGCCCGCGATCTCGTCGGGGATGCCGATGCGCAGCAGCGGCGAGCGCGCCGTCGACGCCTTCAGCGTATCCGGATTGTCCCAAAGCGCCTTGGCGAAATCGGTCTTGATCAGGCCGGGCGCGATGCAGTTCACGCGGATGTTGTCCTTGCCGTATTCGCAGGCGAGGTTGCGGGCGAGCTGCATGTCGGCCGCTTTCGAAATCGCGTAGGCGCCGAGCACGGTCGAACCCTTGAGGCCGCCGATCGAGGACACAATCACGATCGAGCCGTCCTTGCGCTCGATCATGTCAGGCACCACCATGCTGATCAGCCAGTTGTTGGCGACGATGTTGTTGTCGAGAATCTTGCGGAACTGATCGTCCGAAATGCCACCGAGCGGACCATAGTAAGGATTCGACGCGGCGTTGCAGACCAGCACGTCGATCTTGCCGAAGGCGCGCTTGGATTCGTTGACGAGGTTCTGCAGGTTTTCCTTGCTGGAAATATTGGCCGCGATCGCGACCGCCGTTCCCTTGCCGAACTTTTCGTTGATCTCCTTGGTGACCTGGTCGCAGACGTCCTGCTTGCGCGAGGAGACCACCACCTTGGCGCCGTGCTCGGCCATGCGTTCGGCGATGGCGCGGCCGATACCGCGCGTCGAGCCGGTGATGACGGCAACTTTTCCCGACATATCGAACAAGGTCATGTCTCTCTCCCGATGTTGATCCAGCTCCGCGCCGGTTTTGGTTTTTCGCTTTTTAAATAAGCAGTCTTTGCGAACTAAGCAGCCTTTGCAGCCTTCGACAACCGCGGCCAAACTCAAGCGAGCTTGGAAGGCGCAATCTCCGGTCCCGCCGGCTGATGCATGGCGTTGTGCGAAGCATCCGCGATCCACGGCTGCTGGTTGACCATCGGCAGCCGCCAGCCAGAGTGTCCGTCGCTGGCGATATGATCGAGCCGCGTCACCGAGCAATTGTCGATGTCGAACACCAGCCCCCTTTCCGGCTGGCCGCCGAGCGCCAGACCGACGGCGGCCTTGATCGTGCCGCCGTGTGCTACGACGATCACGTCCCTGCCCGCCTGCTCGGCGTTGATGCGCACGATCGCGCCGCAGGTGCGGTTATAGAGATCCATGAAACTCTCGCCGCCGGGTGCGGCTTCGTCGATCGCGGCAAACCAGTGGCTGCCGGCCGGACGGCTGGCGAGGAACGCGGCCCGGTTCATGCCCTGCCACTCCCCGAGATGTTGTTCCGCGAAATCTTTCACATGCGGCATCGACGCCGGCTTGGGGAAACCGGCGGCCCAGATCGCGTCGGCGGTCTGATGCGTGCGCTTCAGCGTGCTTGCATACCAGGAAGCGTTGCGCGGCAGGATTTTCCCGACCGCGTCGAACACCACGCGGTCGCTGGTATCGCAGCCGAGATCCTTTTGGCCGTAGATGCAGCCGTTGTCCTCGCGGACCGGCGCGTGGCGCACCCACCACCACCGCGTCGTGACCACACCCGCTTTCGGAGCCGCAACTGATTTGTCGGTATTGGACATCGTCAAGGCCCTTCAATACTGTTCGCTGTCGCTGTACGTCAGAGCACGCGACGTCTCAAGTGACTTCATCGTTTGAAATCTTGTTTGAATTCCGCATGGCGGAAGCTCCGACAACATACGCTTAAAGGGAGAGATTCATGGGCCGCCTCGAAGGCAAATCCGTCATCATCACCGGCGCCGGCAGCGGTATCGGGCGCGCCGCGTCGGTGTTGTTCGCCAGGGAAGGCGCCAAACTTGTTATCGTCGATCGTGCCGAAGGCGTGAAGGAAACCGCCAAGCTGGTCAGCGATGCCGGCGGCACGGTCGAGGCCGTAATGGCGGATGCCGGTTCGGAAGCCGACGTCAAAGCCTTCATCGACAAGGCGGTGTCCAAATATGGCAGGCTCGATGCGATCTGGGCCAACGCCGGCGTCTCCGGCGGGCTGGTGCCGATCCCCGACCAGACTGTCGAGCATTGGCAGGAAGTGCTGCGCATCAACCTGATCGGGCCGTTCCTCGCGATCAAGCATTCGATGCCGCACATGATCAAGCAGAAGTCCGGCTCGATTGTCTGCACGGCGTCGGTCGCGGGACTCAAGGCCGGCGCCAGTGGACATCCCTACGGCGCCAGCAAGGCCGGCGTCATCAGCCTGGTGCAGACCACCGCCTACTCGCTGTCCGGCACCGGCGTCCGCATCAATGCGGTCTGCCCCGGCCTGATCGAGACCGGCATGACCAAGCCGGTGTTCGACCGCGCCAAGGAACGCGGCACCCAGGACAAGATCGGCCAGCTCAATCCGTTGAAGCGCCCCGGCCAGCCGCACGAACTCGCGGCGATGGGATTGTTTCTGGCGAGCGACGACGCGTCCTATGTCAACGGCCAGGCGATCCCGGTCGATGGCGGGTTGACGGCGTCGATGCCGTATGCGGGAAAGCCGATTTAGGCCGGTCGTCATTGCCTGCAACAAACGCAAAGCGTTTGTGCAAGGGGCGAAGCGCCGAAGCAATCCAGTCTTTCTTTTCGCGACAAGCTGGATTGCTTCGCTTCGCTCGCAATGACGAATGAGATAGCGGCGCCACCCTCACCCGTCATCCCCCGCGCATGCGGGGGATCCAGTACGCCGCGGCCTCTCGATTCAATCAAGAGCGTCTCTGGAATACTGGATCGTCCGCCCCAGTGCGCAATTGCGCACAAGGCGGACGATGACAGCGAAAATTATTCTCGCGGCATCATCTGCCCGGAGTTTTGCAAGAAAACCTTGCCCTCGAAATCAGAGGGCGCAGGGAAGACCAGATGCGCGCTGCACCCGCGGTCTCATGTGCGATGTTGCACAAGAATATGCTGCACATGAGCATACAGGTTCAGCGGAGAGCCTCCGGCCTTCCCTGCGCAATGGCTTTACGGCTTATACGTAGTCGTCCTGGTGACCCTGCTTTTCGTGACACCATCGCTCTCGGGCAGCGTTGGCCGCCTCCGAACTTGACGCCTGCATCGGGGCGTCGGACCCAAACGATTTCACCGTACGCAAGAACCGCGCTCGTCAGTCGCGATCTCACGTCCATCGCTCCCTGCCCCTCGTTTGCGACGATCGCCAACGCCCCTTGTGTCCAAAAAATTTGGCAGAATGAGCGAACGGGCGGTTGCGGACCAACCGCCCGTTGCTGGAACTGAGCCCGTACGCCCCAAAGGCGACAGAGCCTGTACCAGAGCGAGGGACAGCTCCGGCGTCTTCCTCAACCCGAACAGTTGCAAGGGCTTCGAGCCCGTACCGAGCAAGGAAGGGAGTGGATGATGGCACAAGATGATCGCATTGTCGTGGGCATCGATGTGGCAAAGGACAAGGTGGATGCGTGCATTCGCTCGCTGTCATTGCGTCAGGTCTGTCCGAACACGGGACAAGGCCACCGCAAGCTGGTGGCCTGGCTTCGCAAGTACAAGGCAACCAGGGCTGTGATGGAGGCGAGCGGCGGTTACGAGCGTGACTGGGCCAAGCTACTGCGCCAGGCCGGTGTCGAGGTGCGGATCGTCGACCCCAAACGCGTCCGCAGCTTCGCGCTATCGGCCGGCCGGCTGGCAAAGAACGATGTGATCGACGCGGAGATGATCGCCTGGTTCGCCGAGATATTTACCGAGGCGCCGAGCCAGACCCACGATGCCGCACGCGAGGAGTTGCTGGCGCTGGTGAAAGCGCGCATCGGTCTGGGTGATCTCAAGACGCGCTTGCAAAGCCAAAACGAGCATGCTGCACCAGGACTGGTTCAGAAAACGCATGCCCGCGTCTTGAAGAATCTGGTCAGTGAAATTGCCAAGCTCGAGGCGGCAATTGCGGCCAAGATCAAGGCCTCGCCACACCTTGCCGAGCGTGCCGAGATCATCGAGAGCGTGCCGGGCCTCGCCGAAACGACCTCCGCCAACCTCATTGCGGGGATGCCGGAGCTTGGGCAGGTGAGCAACAAGATCGCCGGTGCGTTATTAGGCGCCGCCCCGTACGACGACGATAGCGGCCATCGGCGCGGTGAGCGTCATATCAAGGGTGGCCGCCGCTGGGTCCGCAACGCCATCTACATGCCCTGCCTCGGCGCAGCCACGCAGAACAACCCGGTGCTCAAGGCCTTCTACGACCGCCTGATTGCCAAGGGAAAGAAGCCGAAAGTGGTGCTTGTCGCCTGCATGCGCAAGCTCATCGTCATCCTCAACATCATGATCGCACGACGGCAGAAATGGGATCCCAGCCGTTACGCACTGAACTGAGCGAGCGCACCTCACCGCGCTCGGTCGATGACCGAGCGCATGCCAAGCCAACAGACCGGAGAGCGGACGGGGTCAAGGCCGTAAGCCGCCGAAGGCGGGGCGCGCCCCGCACCAGCCTTGAGACCCGGCCGATCGCCGGTTTACTTCAGCACAGTTGCTCTGGTGGGACAGGATGGCGGAAGTTATGGAGTTGATTTGCCCGACGGCTCAACGGAAATATTTTTGCGCGAAGGGCTGGACAGGTTTTGGTGATTTGCCCGTCGGGTTACTTTGTCGCAGGCAGCGCGCGACGATTTCGCTTGCCCGTCGGGCAAATCAACCCGCGCTCACACTCAGCCATCTCGCGGCAACGATCTCGTAGGGTGGGTCGCCGAACACGAAATAGCCAAGATTCGCCGCAGGTTTCACGCGCGGTGTTGCCACAATGCGACAATTGCTTGATCGGAGGCGTGCTAGCTTTTGGGCGGCTCATGCCGCACGCATGGCGTGCGATCATCTGAAAAGTGATTCGCAAGAGGACCAAGCAATGAAGCCTTGCTTCCGTTCGCTGTCCTGTCTCTTCGCTGTCACCGCGCTGGCCCTCCTATCGACGGAGGCGGCGGCGCGAACCGATGCCACGCAGCCGCCCGGCAGGAAGACGCACGAGGCGAAGAAGACACCAGAACCCAAGGAGGCTCGCCCTCAACGCAGCGCTGCTGTCGAAAAACGCCGGCACGCGAAGCATGCCGATGCCGAACGCAAATCGAAGCGATCGAAAGATGAGCCTGCCCGCAAAGAGCCGACGCTGACCGGCGACCTGGCGCTGGTCAAGGAAGCGATCGATCTCGCGCGCAAGGCCAAAACCGACGAGGCGACCGCCACGCGGGACAGGATCGCGGACCCGGCGGCGCAGAAACTCGTCGAATGGTTCATCCTGCGCCACTCGGAGACCACGGCGGGTTTCAGCCGCTATGCCGCGTTCATCGCCGCCAACCCGGAATGGCCGAGTGCGGCATTGCTGCGGCGACGGGCTGAGGCCCGCCTGTGGCAGGAACGCAGCGACGCCGCCAGGGTTCGCGGCTTCACGGGCGACCAGCCGATCAGCGCCCGGGGCAAACTGGCGCTCGCACGCATCCTGCTTGGCGAGGGCGATCGCGATCGTGCGCGCCGGCTGGTGCGCGATGCGTGGCGGTCGGAGGAATTATCCGATCGCGTTGAGGCCGAGGCGCTGGAAATGTTCCGCGACCTCCTCACCAATGAAGACCACCGGGCGCGCATGGACAGGCGGATCGGCGCCAAGGACAGCGCGGGCGCCATGCGCGCCGCCAAGCTGCTCGGCGGCGACGCACCCGCGATCGTGAAGGCCTGCGCCGCGGTCCGGGGCAAGTCGGACAAGGCGCTGGATATGCTCGACGCCGTCGCGACCGAGGCGCGCGGGGATCTCGGCTACACCCTGTGCCGCATCCAGTGGATGCTCGCCCAGAACAAGATCGACGACGCAGCCCGCGTGATGCTGGCCGCGGCGCCCGACACCATGGCGCAGCAGGACACCGATCAATGGTGGCGCGAGCGGCGCTCGCTGGCGCGCAAGCTGATGGACCAGGGCAAGTTCCTGACGGCCTATCAGGTCATCCGCCCGGCCGCGGCGCCGGACAACGAATACTATCGGGCCGACGTCCATTTCATGTGCGGCTGGATCGCGCTGCGCTACCTCGACGAACCCGCCACTGCGCGGGAGCATTTCGCCCATATCGACGAGGGTGCTGCCAATCCGATCGTGCTGGCGCGGGCGAATTACTGGCGCGGGCGCGCCGCCGAAGCGCTTGGCGACACGGATGCGATGAAGGCCGGCTATGAAACGGCCGCACGCTATCCGACCGCCTATTACGGGCAGCTTGCGCGCGCCAGGCTCGGGCGTGACCAAATCGAATTGCGAGCCCCCTCGCCCACGCTCGCCTCCGCCGACGGTGCCGCGCTGGTGGATGAACGGGTGCGCGCCGCGGAGATGCTTTACGAGATCGGCGAGCGCGACGTTGTGCTGTATTTCGTCGCCGACCTCGGCGAACAGAGCGCCGACGTGGCCGTGCTCGAAGCACTCGGCGAACTCACCGGCCGCCGCAACGACGCCCGCGCGATGCTGCAAGTCGGCAAGCCGGCGCTCGGCCGCGGGCTGGCGCTTGACCATTACGCGTTCCCGATCATCGGAATTCCGCAACATACCCAGATCGCCCCGGCCATCGAGCGTAGCGTCATCTATTCGGTGGCGCGTACCGAGAGCGCCTTCGACCAGCGCGACCGGTCGTCGGCCAATGCGGTCGGCCTGATGCAGATCACCCCGGAAGCAGGCCGCGACACCGCCAAACGTTTCAAGGTCAGCTACGACTGGGACCGGATGGTTTCCGATCCGGTCTACAACACGCAAATGGGCGCCGGCGAGCTCTCCGCACTGCTATCGGAATACAAGGGCAACCACATCATGACCTTTGCCGGCTACAACGCCGGCCGGGGCCGCGTCCGGGAGTGGCTCGCGGCGTTCGGCGATCCCAGGGATCCCAAGGTCGATCCGGTCGACTGGGTCGAGCGCATCCCGCTCTCCGAAACGCGCAACTATGTCCAGCGGGTGATGGAGAATTTGCCGGTCTACCGCGTACGCTTTGGCGGCGAAACCGCGGTGGCGGCGAAGAGCGAGCAGCGCGTGGTGACGCAGGAGACCAACGCGGCGCCGACAGCCCCACCGGATGCGCGGTGAGCGGGCGCGCCAGAGCCCGCTTTTGCCCCGGAGCGACCGACTTCCGCGGCGCAGCGATTTGACGTGATGTGCCAGAAGCGGAACATCTGACTCGATTAAGCGACGGTCCTCTTGCATTCATCGCCTTCAATCAGTCGGGCGCGCCTCACATCTTTACCATCTCGGTGCGATATTTCGGCAGCAGGGCCGCGATCAATTTTCCCTTCTCGGCGATCTCTTCCGGGGTCGGCTTCGGCGGTGGTGATGTACGGCTTTCGACGGGAAATCCGACCGCCAGAAAGAATTCATCCTGTCCCGCTGGTGTACACATGCAGAGCATGCGGGCCGCCTTGCCGGACACGTTCTTGAACGCGTGCGGGGCGTTGGCCGGAACGTTGACGGTCGATCCCGCTCGTACGGTGTGCGACTTTCCGCGAAAAGTGAACTCGAGTTCGCCTTCGAGCAGCGAAAACATTTCCTCGAAGTCGTGACGATGCGGCGGGGGTCCACCGCCCGCGGGCACCAGCATGTCGACGAGGCAATAGCGTCCCGCGGTCTGCGCGCCAGACACTAGGATTGTGTACGTGCCGCCGGCTACCGAGATATGCGGCACACCGGCCCCGTCGGGATCGGCTACCGTTAGGACGCGGCCCGGATCGTCGGCGGGGATCGAGGAAGCAGACGGGGAATTTTCAGAAGGAGCGTCAGTCATCTCGGACCTCAGTGTCCATGGTTTGAGAATAAGGGGTCCTTATCGTGACAAGAGGTGCCTTTTTCGAGGCCGGATGTCCGTTCAGGGTCGAAAGCTTCCGCCGTGACCCGGCGGCAAGTCTTGCGATGTCCGTTGGGCCACCAAAAGCGGGAGTAAATTCGAGCGCGCATCCTTCCTCGTTACCGGTTGCCGCACTTGACGGTATCACCGTTGTGCCCTTCCAGCCCGATCCATCCCTGACAACAACAGCGCGCGGATGCGGTTCACAACCCGTCGGGCGGCAGGCCGGAGGCACTCGCCGCCACTTCGCGGTGGCGGATGCGTTCGCGGTAGAAGGCGTAGAGGCCGGAGGCGACGATGATCGAGGCGCCCGTTACCATCATGGTGTCGGGCACGTCGCCGAACACGAGATAGCCAAGCAGCAAGGCCCATAGCAGCGCGGTGTAGCGAAACGGCGCGATCGCGGAGATATCGCCGGATCGCAGCGCCATGATGACGCATTGATAGCCGATCAGCACCAGCACCGCGGCGAGTGCCAGCAAACCGACCGCGTGCGCCGAGGGCTGCGTCCAGCCGCCGAGCGGAATGAGAATGACGGCGCCCGCCGTCGTCACCGTGATGGTCGTCAACAGCGTGATGAACAGCGAGGGGATGTGCGAAGGAATTCGCTTGGTGGCGAGATCGCGCAGGCTGCAGAACAGCACCGACACCAGCGCCAGCAGCGTGAACTGGTTGAAGCCGGCGACGCCCGGCCGGACGATGATGAGCACGCCGATGAAGCCGGCCACGATCGCCGACCAGCGCCGCCAGCCGACCGGCTCGCGAAGCGTCAGCGCAGCACCGAGCGTAATCGCCAGCGGCAACGACTGCATGATGGCGGAAGTATTGGCGAGCGGCAAATGCGAGATCGCCGCCAGGAACGACACGGTGCCGCAGACCTCACCGACGATGCGCAACGCGACCGGTTTGACGAACAGCGTCTGCAGCGGACGTATCGCGCGCTGATGGACCGCGAGCGCGCCGATCAGCACGATCGCGAACAGGCCGCGCACCAGCATCACCTCGCCGAAGTTCATCTGCGACGACATCAGCTTGGTGATGGAGTCGTTCATCGTGAAGCCGGCCATGGCAACGGCCATCAACAGGCTTCCGCACAGATTCGGAGACAGCGGCAATTCAGCTTCCGGTGGATCGTAGGGTGGGCAAAGCGAAAGCGTGCCCACCATTGACAGCAACGATCGGGAGAGATGGTGGGCACGGCGCGAAGAGCGCCTTTGCCCACCTTACGATCGTGGCGCGCGGCGCGCGCCGTATCGCGTGCGAGACACGCGTTTGGGCTCAGGTCGCGCCGGCTTTTTGGGCGTATTCCCATGACGCCTTCGACAGCGGCACGGTGCGCGCCGCCGACTCCAGCGCCTTGGCGTTGGCCGCGGTGCCATCGCGAACGCGGCCCGCAATGCCCTGGGTGATGCCGGCGAGACGGAACAGGTTATAGGCAAAGTACCAGTTCAGGTCGGGCACGGCGCTGCCGGTGACGTTGCAGTAGATCTGGGCGGCCTCTTCCAGGCTTGGGATGCCGAGCGCCTTGATATCGACATTGGCGAGACCCGGCATGGTCCACTGCATCAAGAGATAGGTGAAGTCGGCCATGGGATCGCCCAGCGTCGACAATTCCCAGTCCAGCACCGCCTGCACGCGCGGTTCCGTGGCGTGGAAAATCATGTTGTCGAGCCGGTAGTCGCCGTGGACCACCGAGGCGCGCGCCTGCGCCGGCACGGTCTTCGGCAGCCACTCCGCGAGTTTTTCGAATTCCGGAATGTGCTGGGTTTCGGAGGCGCGATACTGCTTGGTCCAGCGATCGACCTGGCGCGCGAAATAATTGCCGGGCTTGCCGAAATCGCCGAGCCCGATTTTCTCGGGATCGTAGACGTGGAGTTTGGCCAGCGTCTCGATCTTGCTGGTAAAAATCTTGCGGCGGTGTTCCGGCGTCTGGCTCGGCAGCGACGGATCCCAGAACACCCGGCCCTCTTCCATCGACATGATGTAGAACGCTGAACCGATCACGCCGTCGTCGGTGCACAGCGCATAGGCTTTCGCGACCGGAAAACCCTGCTTGCCCAGCGCTGCGATGACGCGGAACTCGCGGTCGACCGCGTGCGCCGACGGCAGCAGTTTGCCGAACGGCTTGCGGCGCATCACGTAGGACCGGCCGGGCGTTTCGATCTTGTAGGTCGGGTTGGACTGGCCGCCCTTGAACTGCAGGACGGTCGGCGGCCCCTGATAGCCTTCGACATTTTCCTTCATCCAGGCGTCGAGGTGCGTTTCATCGATGCGATGACGCTCCTCGACTTCCTTGGTGCCTGAAAACTCTTCGTCTTTCCTGACGCCGTCGGCCACGATGACGCTCCCTTACATCTTTTTATTCCGTCATTCCGGGATGGTCCGAAGGACCAGACCCGGAAGTTCGAGATTCCGGGTTCGATGCTGTCGCATCGCCCCGGAATGACGGCCGGGAGCAGGCATCGCTGCTCCCGTTCGTTTGAGTGACGTCAGTTTGCATACTTCCGAAGTTCAAGTCTGGCAATGGCGCGATTGTGCACCTCGTCCGGACCATCCGCCAACCGCAGCGTGCGGATATGGGCATAGTCCTTGGCCAGGCCGGCCTCGTCGGAAACGCCGGCGCCGCCATAGGCCTGGATGGCGTTGTCGATGATCTTCAGCGCCATGTTGGGGGCCGTGACCTTGATCATCGCGATCTCGGCCTGCGCGGTCTTGTTGCCGACCTTGTCCATCATGTCGGCGGCCTTGAGGCACAAGAGGCGATTCATCTCGATATCGGCGCGCGCTTCGCCGATGCGCTGTTCCCAGATCGAATGCTCGATGATCTTCTTGCCGAAGGCGGTACGCGACGACAACCGGCGCACCATCTTCTCCAGTGCCTCTTCGGCCTTGCCGATGGTGCGCATGCAGTGATGGATCCGGCCCGGGCCGAGACGGCCCTGTGCGATCTCGAAGCCACGGCCCTCGCCGAGCAGGATATTCTCCTTCGGCACCCGGACGTTCTCGAGCAGCACCTGAGCATGGCCGTGCGGCGCATCGTCGTAGCCGAACACCGGCAGCATCTTCTCCACCTTGATGCCGGGGGTATCGAGCGGCACCAGGATCTGCGACTGCGCCTGGTGCTTGGCGGCCTTCGGATCGGTCTTGCCCATCAGAATCGCGATCTTGCAGCGGGGATCGCCGACACCGGACGACCACCATTTGCGGCCGTTGATGACGTAATGGTCGCCATCCTTCTCGATGCGGGTTTCGATATTGGTCGCATCAGACGATGCCACGGCAGGTTCCGTCATCAGGAAGGCGGAGCGGATTTCGCCGTCCATCAGCGGACGCAGCCACTTCCTCTTCTGCTCCTTGGAGCCGTAGCGGATGAACACCTCCATGTTGCCGGTATCGGGTGCGGAACAGTTGAAGACTTCCGAGGCCCAGGAAATACGACCCATCTCTTCCGACAGCATCGCATATTCGAGGTTGGTCAATCCCGCGCCGCGGAATTCGTCATCTTCATGCGAATTCGGCGGCATGAACATGTTCCAGAGGCCTTCGGCCTTCGCCTTCTTTTTCAGGTCTTCGAGGATCGGGATCACCTTCCAGCGCGGTCCCTCCGCATCCTGCTTGTCGTAAATCGGCACCGCGGGACGGACATGCGCCTTCATGAACGCCTGCACACGCTCGAGCCATTCTTTCTGGCGGTCTGACATATCGAAGTTCATGGGACGCTCCTCGTCTCTCGCTTCTGGAATTGTTGGATCGCACTGTCCGCCCGCCGCGCAGGCCCCGCAAGATGTTTTGCGGTTCGCGGCTGACGGACATGACGGGTTGAGCCGGAAACGCCGCACGCTCGCAAACGTGCATTGACTTTTCCGGCCCTTCAAACGATAGTTTCATACACACGTTTGAAATGCAACTCCCCAAATGGGGGCTGGACATGCCGAGCGATCAGACCCGATCCGCGATCCTCGCCGCCGCCGAACGGCTTTACGCCGACCGCGGCTTCGGCGACGTGACGCTGCGCGACATCGTTGCCGAGGCCAACGTCAACCTCGCGGCGGTGAATTATCATTTCGGCTCCAAGGACGAACTGATCGCCGAACTGTTCGTCACCCGCAGCCTTGCCACCAACCGCGAGCGCCTCAACGAGTTGAAGGCCGCCGAGGAGAACGGCGGCGGCCGCGCGCCGATCGAGCAGATCTTCCGCGCGCTGGTGGGGCCAACTCTACGCGGCTGCCTCGGCCCCAGCAGCGAAGGCTCGACCGCTGCGCGGTTCATGATCCGCGCCTCGATCGAATCGGTGCCGCCGATCCGCCGCA
This sequence comes from Afipia sp. GAS231, assembly GCF_900103365.1. Taxonomy (NCBI): domain Bacteria; kingdom Pseudomonadati; phylum Pseudomonadota; class Alphaproteobacteria; order Hyphomicrobiales; family Nitrobacteraceae; genus Afipia; species Afipia sp. GAS231. Next base: position 6,936,526 of record NZ_LT629703.1, on the reverse strand, counting down.
TCAAGAACCGCGAGGTCGACCACTTGCGAAAATTCATCGCCGCGATGCGTCGCGCGATGCCCGGCCGTGACGACGTCGATCTTTACTGGGGCCTGAATTTCGCGCTGGCGATGTCGCACCACACCATCCGCGAGAAGGAGCGGCTGACCAAGCTGTCGGAGGGGCAATGCGACCTCAACGACGTCCAGGGGATTATCGACCGCGTGGTTTCGGTTTCGGTGATGGCGCTGGCGGGAAGCGAGACACCGGCGAAGAAGACGCCAGGCAAGGTGGCGGCGCGGTAATCAATTGCAGGATGGGTTGAGCGCAGCGAAACCCATCAATACCGCGCGCAAGCGATGGGTATCGCTTCGCTCCACCCATCCTACGATTCCCGCCGCATCACCCCGCCGGCGGCATCTTGTCGAACTTCGGCACGGCTGGATCGAGATGATCCCAGGTGTGGCCACGCACGGCGTACGTCACCGCCTGCGGCCGGAAACGGGCGGGATCATCGAGGCTTGCGGCCGTCACGGTGAAAAGGTCGGGCATCGCCGCAAACGTCAGGCAGACCGGCGCGCCGCAGGTCGGGCAGAAGCCTGATGTCTTGACGTTGCCGCTGTCGGCGACGATGTCCCGCTGTTTGGCGTCTCCGCTGAGTTTGACGTCGCCGCGCCCGGCGAAGGTCAGAAAGGATCCGTGCCCGGCGCCGCTGTTGCGCTGGCAGTCGCGGCACTGACAGTGATTCATGAAAACAGGTTCGGAAGAAATGGAATAGCGGATCGCGCCGCAGGTGCAGCCGCCGGTATAGGCTTTACTCATGTATCGTTTCCTTCGACAAATTTCGCCAGGTGTTTGCGATCAATCTCAACCACGGCGCCGAATGAAAGGCGCTCATCAAGAGATACATCGGGATCATGCCGCCGAGCGGGGACGCGCCTGCGCTCGAACAGAATTCCTCGAGTGCCCCGCCTCCGGGAATGGCCGACAGCAGCGCCATGACGGCGAAGGTCGGCGCGGCCGCCAGCGACAGCCAGCGGTCCACGCCTGCTTCGAGCCATAGCCGGCGCGGCCGTGCGACGGGGCCCTGCTGAAGGCTCATGGCCGCGCCTGCCCGTCAGCTCGCCTGTTTCCGCATGGCGACTTCGCCGGCATCGGAGACTTCGACCCAGCGCTGGTCGGGCGCAGCACCGGGGACGTAGCTGTCGTGCCAATTCCACCATTTGTACGGAGGAGTCTGCGGATAACCCGCGGGCGATTCTTCCCACGCCTCCTGGCGGCCGAGCGCGGTCATGTCGAGATAGCTCCAGGTGCTTCCCAGCGCTTCGTCGCCGCGGCTCTTGATGAAATAGGTGCGGAAGACACGGTCGCCGTCGCGGATGAACGCGTTGGTGCCGTGCCACTCGCCGACGCCGAAGTCGGCATCAAAACTGTCGGTGACGGTGTACCACGGCATCTCCCAGCCCATCCGCGCCTTGAGGCTGATGATGTCGGCCTGCGGCGCGCGCGAGACAAATACCAGCGTGGTGTCGCGCGCGTTCAGATGCGCGAGGTGGGCGACCTGGTCGGCGACCATGGAGCAGCCGCGGCAGGCCTGCTCGGGCCAGCCGTGCACGCCGGGCTCGAAGAAGGCGCGATAGACGATCAACTGGCGGCGGCCTTCGAACAGATCCCGCAGGCTCGCTTTGCCCTGCGGACCCTCGAACACGTAGTTCTTTTCCACGTCCATCCACGGCATCCGCCGGCGCTCGGCGGCCATGGCGTCGCGGGCGCGCGTGAGCGCCTTTTCCTTCACCAGCAGTTCCTGGCGTGCAGCTTCCCATTCGTTGGCAGATACGACGTTCAACTTCATGACTGACCTCTTGGTTGCTTGGTCGATTGCAGACATGGCTCGGCATCTGCCGAACCGGCATCACGTGCTGGGCCCCTGCCCCTTGGAAATTTGCGTTCGTATTGAGAGCGGCGTCAGCCCTGTTCGCCGGCGATCTCGCCGACGCGCGGGACGACCTTCTTCCAGCCGCCGCTCATGTTCTTGTAGGCGCTGTCGTTCTTCGGCAGCACGAAGCCGGAATGCTCCATGCGAAGCCGCGTCCCGCGTTCGATCCGTTGCAGCGTCCAGGTCACGACGGTGTCGAGCAGCGAGCCGTAACCGATGTTGGACTCGTGCCCGCCCTTCCAGGAATAGACCAAGCGTTGATGCGGAACGGCTTCGAGCACCTCGCAACGGATGACGCCATCCCAGGCCCCGGCCGCTGTGGTTTGATAGGTGAACTGCTTGCCCTTCACTGCCTCAAAGCCGGTCGGCTGCATCTGCAGCCAGCGGGCAATCAGCTCGCCTGTCGTCAGCGCCTTCCAGATCGCCTCCGGCGCGTGCGGGAGGTTGGCCTCGACCACGATGTCTTGCGTGGCGGACTCCTGGGTGTCGGACTGTAACGCGGCGTCACTCATGGATCGATCTCCTTCAGAAGCGTGCGCAGGTTGGCGAAGCGGTCGTTCCAGAACAGCGCGTAGTGGCTCATCCAGTCGAACAACGGGGCGAGCCCCTCCGGCGCGGCACGGTAATAAACGTTTCGGCCCTCAGGTCGTTCGGCGACGAGGCCGGCCTGCTTCAACGATTTGAGGTGCTGCGAGATGGCGCCCTGCGTCACCCCGCTGCCTTTTGTCAGCTCCGCCACCGTGATTTCATGCGCGCCGACGACGCGCTCGAACAGCGCCCGCCGGGTCGGATCGGCAAGTGCGCGCATGACGGCATTAATGGGGGCGGCTTCGATCATGGAGAACCATTAGCTCGAGCTAATTCATTAGTCAACGCTAATTCATATCACGACTTCGTGGTTGCGCTCCCTTGCCGGTGCATTCGCTCGCGGAGCGAAAGAGTGTCTGACGAAGGACAGATATTCGCCCGGAGATCGCAGCAATCTAGGTTTGCGGCATTCCATCTGGCCTGCGCGGCGCCTGAAGTCGCCGTCCCCGGCACAGACATCAAGGAGAGACCCATGAGTGATCTCAAGAAGACGGCGAGGATCGATATGAAACTCGAGATCGTCGTCATCCCCGTCTCCGACGTCGATCGCGCCAAGGCGTTCTACCAAAAACTCGGCTGGCGGCTGGATGCCGACTTTGCTTCCGCTGACGGCTGGCGCGTGATTCAGTTCACGCCACCGGGCTCCAATGCCTCCGTCATCTTCGGCAACAACGTCACGTCGGCGGCGCCCGGCTCGGCGCGGGGCCTTTACCTGATCGTGTCCGATATCGAGGCCGCCCGCGCTGCACTGGTTGCGCGCGGGGTCGATGTGAGCGAGGTGTTTCATGGCGCCGGCGAGGTGCACGCCGGCACCGACGAGCCCTATATTTCCGGGCGGGTTCGGGTCCGCGGCGCCGATCCGGAACACGGCAGCTACCGTTCGTTCGCCTCGTTCAGCGATCCCGACGGCAATGGCTGGCTGTTGCAGGAAATCACGGCGCGATTGGCCGGCCGCGTTGAGGCGGACACGAATTTTGGTTCGCCGACCGATCTTGCCGCTGCGCTCCGCCGTGCCGCCGCCGCGCATGGCGAACACGAGAAGCGCACTGGTGGCGCGCACGACACGAACTGGCCGGACTGGTACGCCGACTATATCGTCAAGGAGCAGGCCGGCGAGGCACTGCCGCAGTGAGCGGCGGCACAACGTGAGGCGCGGAAACCGAAGGGAGCAGACATGAGCGATATGTTGATGAGGACCGCGCGTGCTTTGGCGATCGCGGTGCTGATGTTGGGAGGGGCTTCGGCGTTCCACGTCGCGCGGGCCCAGCCGGCGGGCATCACGCGAACCGATCTGCAGCGGCATGATCTCGGCATTCCCGGCCACGAGGCGTTCCAGGTGCGCGTTGACTTTGCGCCGGGTGCAGCCTTCGGCCGCCACACCCATCCGGGCGAAGAGATCATCTACGTCCTCGAAGGCACGCTGGAATACGAGATCGAGGGCAAGCCGCCGGCCACGCTGAAAGCCGGCGACGTTCTCTTCATCCCCGCCGGAACGATCCATGCGGCCAAGAACGTCGGCAGCGTCAAGGCGAGCGAGCTTGCGACCTATGTCCTCGAGAAAGGCAAGCCCGCGCTGACCCTGGTGAAGTGACGGCATCACGCCGGCACCGGCGCCGGCGCCGGCAGCAGCTTCGGCACCGGGCGGAATGTCATGGCGATGAAGAACGCGCCGAGGCCCATGATCCAGGAGCCGACATAGAGCCACGTGTAGCTCGCAAACGTATCGTAGATCAGGCCGCCGGCGAGCGGACCGGTCGCCATGCCGAGGCTGCCCGCCATCGCGGTGCCGCCGATCACGGTGCCCATCATCCGCAGCGGAAAGTTTTCGCGGGCGAGCGCCGCATAGAGCGGCATGGTGCCGGCATAGATGAAGCCGAACAGTGCGGCGACCGCGTAGAACGCGGCGAGCTCGCGCACGAAGACATAACCGAGCGCGCCGAACGCCTGCGCCAGCAAACCGAGCACCAGCACGCGCTTGGCGCCGAAGCGATCGCCTAACAGGCCGAAGGCGATGCGCCCGCCCAGCCCGGCAAAACCCTCAAGGCTGTAGATGGTGACGGCGGCGACCAGCGGAATGCCGCAACTGATGGCGTAGCTGACGGTGTGAATGATCGGCCCCGAATGGGTGGCGCAGCAGAAGAAGTTGGTCAGCAGCAGGATGACGAATTGCGGCGAGCGCAGCGCCTGTCCGAGTGTCATCTCCGCCTGCGCCGGATCGTCCGACGGCACGGACGCCGGATTCGCAAGCGCCGGCGCGCGGCGCACCAACAGCGAGACCGGGATCATGATGAGTGCGACGACCAGCGCCACCAGCTGCATCGAGGTGCGCCAGTGATGCTGCGACACCAGCCAGGCGGCGAACGGCGCCATCGTCATCGGCGCTATGCCCATGCCGGCCGAGACCAGCGATACCGCCAGACTGCGATGGGTGTCGAACCAGCCGGTGACGGTCGCCATCATCGGCGCAAAGATCGCTGCACAGGAGGCGCCGACCATCAGTCCGAAGATGAACTGGAACGCGACCAGCGAGGTTGCGAGGCTTGCAAGCCCGAGGCTCGTCGCCAGCATGACCGAGCCTGATAGCACCACCGGCAGCGGCCCGAACCGGTCCGACAGCGTGCCCCAGATCATGCTGGTGAAGGCCATCGCCAGAAAGCCGATCGTCATGGCGCTGGATACGCCTGTCACGGACCAGCCGGTATCCCGCGCGATCGGCTGCAAAAACACCGGCAGCGAGAACATGCCGCCGATCGCGACACAGCCGAGCAAGCCGCCGGCCGCGACGATCACCCAGCGATAGCGAGAATTTTCCATTCCTGGTCTCCCATGCATCGTTCTGGATGCAAGACGAACGGGATCGGGCGGAACCGACAGGTTGGAGCGCCCTTCTCGGAATATTTTTCGCAACCCGGTCCGGTCCGACCCATGTTAGCGCATTTTTCCGGTCAGACGCGATTAGCGGGGCCTCGTGTGACAACGATCACGTCGGTGCCTTGGCAACGGCGCGCAGGATGATCGCCCGCGCCTGCCGGCCTTCGGGCGTCGGCATTCCCGCATAATTGTGCGGCTGGCCCCGTCGCAGATGAAGCTCGACCGGCACACCCGCCGCGCGCGCCTTGGCGGCCAGCTCGACGCTGTCGGGATAGAGAAGGTCGAGCGTGCCGGAGAACACGATCATCGGCGCCAGCCCGTGGAAATCGCCATGCAACGGACTGACATAGGGATGCTCGATATCCAGCTTGCCGGCATAGAGACGTCCCGCTTCGATGATACCCGGAATGTCCTGGATCGGATCACGTGCGGCAATCGCGACCTGCTCCGGCCGGTTCACCGCCGCATTCACCCCGGGCGAGATCAGCACCAGCCGGTTCGGTTGCGGATATCCGGAGTCGCGCAACCATTGGGCCGCCGCCAGCCCCAATCCGGCGCCCGCCGAATTGCCGATCACCGTGACATCAGCCGACCCTGCATCTTCCAGAACCTTCCGCAACAACTCGCCCGTGGCCGGCACGAGATCCTTGGCGGTAGCGCCGGGAGCCAGCGGATAGATCGGAACGACGCAACGGACGCCGGCGTGGCGGGTCAAATAAGCCACGAAGCGCCAATGGGCGCGAACGATCTCGTTGATAAATCCGCCGCCGTGCAGAAACACGACGGTGTTGCCGGCGCCGGGATTGCCGGACCGCGCCGTAGTGTAGACCGGCCATCCCGCCACATTTTTCAAAGTCACCTCGACGCCGCGGCCGAGACCCGTCGGTTTGTAAGAGGCCGGCCGCAATGCCAATTTGCGCACGTGCTCCTGCGCGGCCGCGGCGGATGCCAGCTCCTTCTTGATCGGAAGCAGCCGTAGCACCGCATTGATGCAGCGGCTCTGCCAGCTCGGCCCGGCATCGCCCGGCCGCACGCCTTCATCCGCTTGAAGCTGCGGTATCGACGACATCTTCCCAACGCTCATGGTCATATCCTGCCTGGTGCGAGTCTCTGTCAGCCCGGCGCGCAATGGCATCTGTCCATTCGCCGACGCCTGCGATATAATATGAGTGATAGCTCATATTCCATACTCGCATTCGGGAACGCAGGACATGGCGCGGAAGCCGCGTACGAAACCCAGGAAGCACGCCTCTCAGGAGCGCTCGCGCGCGACGGTCGACGCGCTGGTCGAAGCGACCGCTCGCATTCTGGTGAGGGAAGGTTTCGACAAGGCCAGCACCAACCGGATCGCCGAAGTGGCGGGCGTGAGCGTCGGCTCGCTGTACCAGTATTACCCTGGCAAGGAAGCGCTGGTTGCCGCCGTGATCGAGCGTCACAATCAGGAAATCATGCAGGTCGTCGGCGGCACACTGGCGGAGATCGGCACGCTGCCGATCGAGCAAGCGATACGCAGCCTCGTGACCGTGGCGATCGCGGCGCATTGCATCGACCCCAAGCTGCATCGCGTCCTTGCAGAACAAATTCCGCGCACCGGACGCCTCGAAAATGTGGAGGCCTTCAACCGCCAGACCTATGCCCTGTTCAGGGCCTATCTCGAGAGCCGCAGCAATGAACTTCGCGCGCTCGATCCGGGATTTGCGACCTTTGTCTGCGTCACATCGATCGAGGCGCTGGCCCATACGGCGGTCTTGCACCACGCCGACATGCTCTCAGATGAAACGGTCGGAACGCTGGTCGACGAGGCCACCCGCCTCGTGGTCGGATATTTGCAATAATCACCGGAGCCACCCCCCTGCGACAGAGATCATGACCATCCGCCCCATCGTCAGATATCCCGACCCCCGGCTCACGCTCCCGGCGCAGCCCGTGACCGCGTTCGACGGCGCGCTGCGCGAACTCGCGGCCGACCTGCTCGAGACCCTGCACGCCGCGCCCGGTATCGGCATCACCGCGCCGCATATCGGCATCTCGCTTCGGGTCGTGGTGCTCGACCTCGATCCCGTCAACGGCGCGCGGACCTATGTCAATCCGGAGATCGCCTGGGCTTCGCCTGACATGATCCTGCACCAGGAAGGCAGCGTCTCGATGCCCGGCGTCAATGACGACATCCAGCGTCACGCGAAAATCCGGATCAGCTATCAGGACATTGACGGCAACGCGCATACCGAGGAATCGCAAGGCCTGCGCGCGGTGTGTCACCAGCACGAGATCGACCAGCTCAACGGCCTGTTCTGGATCAAGCGGCTGTCGCGCCTGAAACGCGAGCGGCTGATCAAGCGGTTCGAGAAAGTGTCGCGGGGGTGAAACCAATTTTCCTGCCGTGACCATGTCGGATCCGCCACGGCACGTTCGTCCTGTGAGGGCCCGAGCCGAGCACCGGCGCCGACGGGGGGCGCCAAAGTCGGCACAAATGAAGGAGAACAAGGATGAGCAAGACCACGATCTGCCTGTGGTACAACCACGACGCCGAAGAAGCCGCGCGCTTTTATGCCAAAACCTTTCCCGACAGCGCGGTCAAGGCGGTGCATCGCTCACCGTCGGACTATCCCGGCGGCAAGGAAGGCGATCCGCTGATGGTCGAGTTCACCGTGTGCGGCACGCCGTGTCTCGGACTGAACGGCGGGGACATCTTCAAGCATAGCGAAGCCTTTTCCTTCGTGATCTCCACCGAGACCCAGGAAGAGACCGACCGCTACTGGAACGCCATCGTCGGCAACGGCGGCACCGAGAGCTCCTGCGGCTGGTGCAAGGACAAGTGGGGCCTGTCGTGGCAGATCACCCCGCGCGTCCTGACCGACGCGATGGCCAAAGGCGGCGACGTGGCCAAGCGCGCATTCGCGGCGATGATGCCGATGCGCAAGATCGACGTTGCCAAGATCGAGGCCGCGGTGCGCGGCGGAGCGTGATGTTTGCGAATTCGTAGGGTGGGTTAGGCGAAGCCGTAACCCACCGCGGTACTAGCCGTGCCGCACGAAGTTGGTGGGTTACGCTGCGCTAACCCACCCCACAAGCGCTACCCCTGCCCGGCTGCCTTGAGGATCAGACCAGCGATCGCATCCGGCTGCGAGATCAGCGCGAGATGGCTCGCCTTCACCTCGATGGTGGTCGCGCCCATGCGCTTGGCCATGAAGCGTTCGAGATCCGGATTGATGGTGCGGTCCTCGGAGGAGACGGCATACCAGCTCGGCTTCGATCGCCAGGCCGCTTGCGTGGTCTTGCCGGTGAGAAGCGCTTTCTGAAACGGCTGCTGGACCGCATACAGAACCTTCGCTTTTGCTTCCGGCAAGTCGCCGGCGAAATCGCGCAGGAACGCGGCCTCGCTCAGGCGTCCTTCATCTCCGTCGAACACGATGCCCGCCGACGCCGGCGGCGTCGGATAGGTCTTGGCCAACGCCGTGTAATCCTCGCCGGCATCCGGCGCCCGCGCAGCCACATAGACCAGCGCCGAGACGTTCGGATGCATGCCGGCTTCGGTGACGATCATGCCGGAAAAGGAATGCCCGACCAGCACGGTCGGCCCGTCCTGCCGCGCCAGCACCTTCTCCGCCGATGCCACCGCCTCCGGCAACGTCGTCAGCGGGTTTTGCACGGCGGTGACGTTGAGCCCCTTGGCCTGCAGGCGCGGGATCACCTCGGACCAGCATGATCCGTCGGCAAACAGCCCGTGGACGAGCACGACGTTTTTTGCCTTCGGCAGCGGTTGGGCAATGGCACTGCGCGGGAGAAGCGTGCTTGCGGCTGCTGCGGCTGCGATGCCTACGAATGCGCGCCGGTTCATCTGCATCGAGCGAAGATCGTTATCCATGACGTATTCCTCTTGCGTACACCTACTTCCTCGTGGACGTTCGCTTTCCCCTCTTTGTTACACATTACGCATAATTAATACTGCGCGTCGTCACCCGCCCGCCGTCAAATCCTTCGCTGGCGCCATGTAGCCCGTAGGGCGGATTAGCGAAGCGTAACCCGCCGCCACCAAATTCTGAAGCAAAGCGGTGGATTACGCCTTCGGCTAATCCACCCTACGAGCTGCTTAGTCATCGATCTCTCCCTTCACGAATGTAATCTTCGGAACGCTGAAACCCATTGCGGGCCAGGCAGACAGCAGCTTGACGAAGAAAGAGAAGGTATGACGTTTGGGGTTTGGAATATCGTTGGAGAGGTTCACTCCTGGAAGCGCGTCACTCGTCATTGTGCGCATTTCAATACGAGGTCGCGTTTCTGGAGACCAAAGATATCCATAAAGACTTAGCCAATGCCCTTTCGTGAACTCCAGGAAAATCGGTGTATTGCAACAGATGGCGACCACACGGCGGGTTGCAGATTGCGGTGTGAGCCGATGCTCTCTCAGCAGTTCGGCGCCCTTGTCAAAATGGACGCGATCCTTGCGATAGAGAATCAATTGAGTCGAGCCATTTGGCTCCACGATTTTCGGTGCGCCGGGCAAGGCTTCCAGCCTGCCGCCTGCAGTCCGGCAACTTGTGCAACAGCATTCGGCGGCAAGGATGGGCGTTCCCTCGACGGCAAGGCGAGTTTGTCCGCAGATACATGAAAGGTGAGTGGTTTGCGTCATGCCGATATGCTTTCCGAGATGGCTTTCCCGAACACCATAACCCGCATCGTTGTCTCCCTGTCTGAGCCGGCCCTTTTGGCGTCTCATCTGGACAACGAGCGAGCTTGTCGGAAATCGACATCGTCCTGGAAATTTTCTTGCTCGACATTCAGAGCGCGCGGCGGGAACAGCCGCTTTTCGGGTCAGGGATCCCCGATGGCGCGATGGCCGCCTAGCCCCCTACTCCCACTCAATCGTCCCCGGCGGCTTCGACGTCACGTCGTACACCACCCGGTTCACGCCCTTGACCTCGTTGATGATCCGCGTTGCGGTCTCGCCGAGGAATTTCATGTCGAAGGCGTAGAAGTCGGCGGTCATGCCGTCGGTGGAGGTGACGGCGCGGAGACCTACGACGTATTCGTAGGTGCGGCCGTCGCCCATGACGCCGACGGTTTTCACCGGCAGCAGCACGGCGAAGGCCTGCCAGATCTGGTCGTAGAGGCCGGCTTTTCGGATTTGATCGATATAAACCGCGTCGGCGTTGCGGAGGATGTCGAGCTTTTCCTTTGTGATGTCGCCGGGGCAGCGGATGGCGAGGCCCGGGCCGGGGAACGGATGGCGGCCGACGAAAATCTCGGGCAGGCCGAGTTCGCGCCCGAGCACGCGGACTTCGTCCTTGAACAGTTCGCGCAACGGTTCGACCAGCTTCATGTTCATGCGATCAGGAAGGCCGCCGACATTGTGGTGCGACTTGATGGTCACCGACGGGCCGCCGGTGAAGGAGACGCTCTCGATCACATCGGGATAGAGCGTGCCCTGCGCCAGGAAATCCGCGCCGCCGATTTTCTTCGCTTCCGCGTCGAACACGTCGATGAACAGGCGGCCGATGGTCTTGCGCTTCACTTCGGGGTCGGTGACCCCAGCGAGCTCGCCGAGGAACTGCTTCGAGGCGTCCACATGCACCAGCGGAATATTGTAGTGGTGCCGGAACAGGTCGACGACGGTCTTGGCCTCGTCGAGCCGCAGCATGCCGTGATCGACGAACACGCAGGTGAGCTGGTCGCCGACGGCTTCATGGATCAGCACCGCGGCAACCGCGGAATCGACGCCGCCGGAGAGGCCGCAGATCACCCTGCCCGAGCCTACCTGGGCGCGGATTTTTTCGATCGCCTCTTCACGAAACGCGCGCATGGTCCAGTCGCCGGTGAGGCCGGCGACCTTGCGGACGAAATTGCGGATCAGTTTGGCGCCGTCGGGCGTGTGCACCACTTCGGGGTGGAACATCAGGCCGTAATATCTGCGCTTCTCGTCCTGGATCACCGCGAACGGCGCATTCGGCGAAACGCCCGCCACCGTGAAGCCCGGCGGCATCTTGGTGATGCGATCGCCATGGCTCATCCACACCGGATGCTTTTCGCCGATGCCCCAGGTGGACTCGAACAGGTTGCTGGCCGCCTTGACCTCGACATCGGCGCGGCCGAATTCGCGGTGGTGGCCGCCCTCGACTTCGCCGCCGAGCTGGGCGGCCATGGTCATCTGGCCGTAGCAGATGCCGAGCACAGGCACGCCGGAATCGAAGATCGCCTGCGGCGCGCGCGGCGAGCCGGCCTCGTGCACCGACTCCGGTCCGCCGGAGAGGATCACGGCTTTCGGCTTCATTTCCTTGAAGGCTTGCTCCGCCTTCTGGAACGGCACGATTTCCGAATAGACGCCCTCCTCGCGCACCCGGCGCGCGATCAGTTGCGTCACCTGACTGCCGAAATCGACGATCAGAATCTTGTCATGCGCCGAGGCCAGTGTTGGCGTCGACTTAGCTGAGGGCTGTGCTGCTGTCATGGAGAGGAATTACGCGACGGGACGCCCTCTCGCAACCGCGGCAAACGGGCGGCCCACATTCTTCTGCAGGGGATGGACAGACGCAATTAGGTCAGTATTATTGACCTAATTTGTCCCAGAGGCAGAATGGAGGAAACCAATGCCGTCGTCGCATCACGAACCAACGCATCTCGCCGCGCTCGGGCGGGACTGGATCGCCGCCTGGAACTCGCACGATCTGGAGCGGATGCTGGCGCTCTATTCCGACGACTTCGAGATGACATCGGACAAGATCCCCGCACTCGGCTTCGACGCCTCAGGGACGCTGCGCGGCAAGGAGAATGTCCGCGCCTACTGGAGCAAGGCGTTGTCGATGATTGCGAACCTGCGGTTTGAGCTGATCGATACGTATGTGAGCCCGGACAGCATCGTGGTGTTTTACCAGAACGAGCGCGGGGCGAAGATTTGCGAGTATCTGCGGCTCGATGCGGCGGGGAAGATCAAGCAGGGGTCGGCGAACCATCTGGCGGGATGAGATGCCCAACGCCGTCATTGCGAGCGAAGCGAAGCAATCCATCTTTGCGGCACGAAGAAAGCTGGATTGCTTCGTCGCTGCGCTCCTCGCAATGACGGGGAAAATTTTGCACCGTCGTTCCGGGGCGATGCAAAGCATCGAACTACGATGCGCAATTGCGCATCGGAGAAGTTCGAGATTCTCAGGTGCGCAATTGCGCACCGTAGTTCGCGTCTTCGACGCGCCCCGGAATGACGGCGTTCCTTAAGCCTTCTTCAACACGCTGACGAAAAACCCGTCCGTCCCCGTCCTGCGCGGCGTCATCAGCCAGCCTTCCGCGGACTGCAGCGCTGCTTTCGCAAAATCCTCGGCCTTATCCCACAGCACGCTCGCCGTCTGCTCCGGCGGCACCACAGAAAATTCGGGATGCCGCGCCATGAACGCCCGGATCTGCTCGCCATTTTCGGCCGGGAGTACCGAGCACGTCACGTAAGCGATGCGGCCGCCCGGCTTCACCAGCGCGCTCGCGCGATCAAGCACTTCGGCCTGGTCCTTCAAGCGCACTTCCAGCGCGCCGGGGCGCATCCGCCATTTGGCGTCGGGGTTGCGGCGCCAGGTGCCGGTGCCGGTACAGGGCGCGTCGATCAGCACCAGATCGGCGGAGGCCCTGATGTCGGCGAGCGGATCGGCGTCGCCCTTCGGGGCGCGGACATCGGCATTATGGATGCCGGCGCGCGACAGCCGCTCGTAGATCGGGGCGAGCTGGCGCTTGTCGTGATCGGTCGCAATAAGCCGGCCCTTGCCCTGCATCATCGCCGCCAATGCCAGCGTCTTGCCGCCGGCGCCGGCGCAGAGATCGATCACCTGCTCGCCGGGTTTGGCGCCGGACAGCAAGGCTGCCAACTGCGAACCCTCGTCCTGGACCTCGATCGCGCCTTTAATAAAGTCTTCCTCGGCATGGATGCCGGGGTTGCGGGCGTCGGCGCCGAGTTCGATGCGCAGGCCGATCGGCGACCACGGCGTCGGCTCGGTGCCGAGATGCGAAAGCCGCGGCAACACCTTGTCGCGATTGGACTTCAGCGTGTTGACACGGAGGTCGAGCGGCGCCCGGCTCGCCATCGCGGTGGCTTCCGCCACGCGATCGTCGCCGAAGACGTTGGCCAGATGCGGGTCCAGCCATTCCGGATAGTCGCCGGCGATGTGCGGCGGCGCCTCATCCAGCGTCCGCGAGGTCAGCGCGGCGCGTTCGCCGGCGCTCAGCGGCTCCGGGGCAAAGCGGTCGCCATGGCAAAGATTTGAGATTGCGTCGGCATCCATGCCGCGCTCGAGCTTGAGCATGCCGAGCACGCGCGCGCGCGGCGTATCGGCATCCATGATCCACGCGCTCGAGGCGCGCCGGCGCAGCACGTCCCAGATCAGGCCGGCGATGGCGGCGCGGTCGCCGGATCCGGCAAAGCGGTGCGCGGTGCCCCACTCCTTCAGCACCTTCGCCGCGGGAACGCGCTGGGCGTCGATGGTCTCGATCAGTTCGATGGCTGCGGACAGCCGGGCGGCGGGAGTCATTCAGGGCTTTCAGATCAACAGCAGGATTTTCAGCGCGAAGTAGATCCACATCGCCAGCAGCACCAGCACGCCGGCAAACCAAACCATGCCGCGCTGCTGGACGTTGTTGGAGGTGACGAATATCCCGGCGTGGATGAACCGCAGCACCACGAACACCCAGGACATCAGCACGATGAAGAGGTCGGCGTGGCGCAACGGCAGCGCCAGCGCGATCAGGATGTAGAACAGGACCGGTATTTCGAACTGGTTGGAGAAGCAATCGCCGATTTGCGCCGTCCGTGCCGGCCATTTCGCCTGCCCCTGTGCGACGTCCCTGGGGTTGGTCTCTCCGCCCTTCAGCGCCCGGCCACGGCCGGCGGCCATTCCCAACAGCAAAAAGAAGGCAAGCCCGACCAGAACGAATACCGGCAGCAAAACCATTTGAACCGACATGAGAATCCCCCCTAAGGCCGCGCCAGAACAAGCTCTTAGCCGTCAGGCCGCCCGCTGACAAATCAGCCTTGATGCGGGTCATGAACCACAATCCGGCCTCAAGTGACCAATTATCGAGAGTTCCAGAGGTTCCGGCCGCAAACCGGCTCCAAGACGCCCCCGCGAGATGGCTCGATGAACATCACCTCCCCGATCCTGGCAAGTGCCGCCCGTGTCGCCGAACTGCCCGCCGATTCCGTCGCCTCATTGCTGAAAATCCTAGGCACCGGGACCGGCCTGTTCGACGACAGCCCGGACGGCGGGCTCGGCATGATCATGTCGGCGCTATCCGGCGTGGCCGCGGCGCTGGCGGTTGCGATCGGGTTGTCGATCTATTTCCGCAGCGGCTACCGCAGCCGGCGCGATCTCGTGAAGCACGGCCTCGCCGCCTCCGCCGTGCTGGTGCTGCTCGCCTTCGTGATTTCGGACATGCGGAACGCGGCGCTGGCCTATCTTGGCATCAATCCGACCAAGCCTGCGGTCGAGTTCGAAATCCGGCTACCGAAGGCCGCGCTCTCGGCAGTTAGCGATACGCAGGTGGAACTGCAAACCGACCGGAATCAAAAACTCGCGCAAGTCGACGACACACTGGTTCCGACCGCCGACGGCCGCAATATCCTGAAGGGCACCGTGACGCTCGACTACCGCACCGCTGAACGCTTCGTGGTGCTCAACCTCTCCGGCGACAGCCAGTGCCGGTTCAAGCTGCGGCTGCCGGCCAGCCCGACGCGCTCCGACCGCTACGGCCCGTGGCATCTCGCCGACGGCGTGACGGCTGCGAAAGGCGACGCCACGCCCGCGATCCATGACGCCTTCGCGATCCGCTATCGCGTGCTCTGAAATCTTTTAAGCAAGCATCGCGGCTGGACGCCGAACGCGGCGCGTTGCAGATTATCCCCGACATCAATCGCCGCATTCAAGCGGCCGCCATGACAGGGGATAACGCCTTGCGGTTTCGCGATCAGGACATTGTCTTTGCGCATGGCAGCAAGGGACAGAATCTCGACATTCCCTCCGCCAATCCGCTCAACTACTTCGACGTCGTCAGCAACGCCGCCGGCCTCTCCAAATTGACCATCGACGGCAAGCTCTTCCTGCCATCCGTTGACAAGCGTCAACGCGGCGGAAAATTGCCGCTGGTCCTGGTGGTGCCGGGTAGCCTCGGCGTCGCCCCATCGCATCTCGCCCATGCCGAGACACTGACGGATGACGGCTTCGCCACCTTCGTGCTCGACAGCTTTGGCGCGCGCGATGTTACTTCCACCGTCGCCAACCAGACCCAGTTTTCATTCGCATCCAGCGCCTATGACGTGCTGGCGGCGTGGAAGATTTTGGCCGGCCATCCGCAGATCGATGCCAACAGGATCGGCGCACAGGGCCACAGCCGCGGCGGATCCGCCGTGATGACAGCCGCCGCGCGCCGCTTCGCCGATGCCGTGCTGGGCGAAGGCGCCGGGCTCAAGGCGGTGCTCGCCGCCTATCCCTGGAGCGGTCACCAGTTTCTCGATCCGCGGGTTGGCGAAACCCAGATTCGCGTTGTCATGGGCGATGCCGACGAATGGTGCTCACCGATGCAGGTGCAGGGCCATTGCCAGGCGATCCGTCTTGCCGGCGGCTCGATCGCGATGCGGCTGATCGGCGGCGCGCAGCACAGCTTTGATCGCGGCACCGACATCGTCAACGTCGCGGAAGCCTCGGTCTCCCCCGCTGCGCCGACGGTGTACCTCGATGATAGCGGCGCCTTCATCCATCCGCTGCGCGATGTCGCCGACAGCAAGCTCAGTGATCGCGACCTGATGGTCTACGCGCTGACGGCCGGTTACGGCCGCAAGGGCGCCAAGATCGGCAGCCGCGCCGGCGAGAGCGAATTGTTTCGCGCGGATATGCTGGCGTTCTGGCAACGGACGTTGGGTTGATTGTCAACGAGGCGAGTTGTCATCACCCGCCTCGTGCGCAATTGCGTACAAGGCGGGGATGATAACTAAGTATGAAACTAAGTATGATGTGACACGATTTTCAATTTCGTCATCGTTTCGATTTCAAATTTTGATAGCAGGAGACCAAAAGGAATATTGCATGACCCAGTTCCGCCTGACGCAAATTTCGGATACCCACCTCGCCCGCCGTCTGCAACTGCTGACCGACAATTTCGATCACGTCCGCGCGCATATCGACGCGACGCGGCCGGACATCGTGGTCAACAGCGGCGATCTCTCGTTCGACGGCCCGACCAGCCGGAAGGATCTCGAATTCGCCAAGTCGCTGCATGAGGCGCTGCCGGTGCCCTGCCGCTATCTTCCCGGCAATCACGACCTCGGCGACAACCCGACCGCGATCGGCCCGGTGCCGCCACATCCGGCGACCGAGCCGCTGCGGCAGAATTTCATCGACGTGATCGGCGAGGACCGCTGGCGCTTCGAGGAGGCCGGCTGGTGCTTCATCGGACTGAACTCGCTGATCATGAACACCGGGATCGAAAGCGAGGCCGAGCAATTCGACTGGCTCGCGTCAGAACTCGGACGTGTGAACGGCAAGCCGGTGGCGCTGTTCATCCACAAGCCGCTGTTTCTCAACACGCCCGGCGATCCCGAGCTTGAGTCTTCCGCGATCCGCTACGTGCCGCAGCCCCGGCGCCAGCAACTGATCGAGATGTTGGGCAAGGTCAACCTGCGGCTGATCGCGTCAGGCCACGTTCACCAGCGCCGCGACTTCACGTTTGGCCACACCCGCCACGTCTGGGCGCCGTCGGCCGCCTTCAAGATTTCGGAAGCGCGGCAGGAGCTGATCGGCATCAAGGAATGCGGGCTGGTCGAGTATCGGTTTGCGTCCGACAGTTTTGAGGTTCGTCACGTCAAGGCACAGGGCCAGATCGATATCGATCTCGACGACGTGCTCAAGGCGTCGAAAAGCTGAGGGTCGGAGCTACCTCCACGTCGGACGGCCGACAGATCGCCCTAGCCGACGTCCTGACCGCCGACAACGGCAACCATGCCCCGCTCTAATTTTGCGTGATCAGTGAAGAGCGCGTGAGGGCCGCCCGCGCGAATTTCCTGGCGCTCAACGGCTTGCCGAACAGGAACCCCTGGACCTGGTCAAAACCCATATCGTGGATTGCGCAGAAATCAGCACGGGTTTCGACACCCTTCGCGACTGTCCGCACACCATGGTAATCTGCGAGATCGAGGATTCCACGACACACGATTTGTTTCAGCCGGTCATCCGCGCAGCCGTTGATGAATTGCCGATCAACCTTGAGTTCAATGAAGGGAAAGATATCGAACGCCGCCAGGGCCGGCCAGTCGGCGCCAACGTCGTCAATCGAGATCGCGATGTTTCGAAACCTCAGTCGTTGAGCAATTTCCAGCACCATATCACGATGACGCAAGACATCTTCGCAGCCAATTTCGATGAGCAATCCGCCGAACGCCGGATGCTTCGGCATTTTCAGGCACATCTCTGCGACCGCCGATTGATCCCCAAGAAAGGCGACCGGCAAGTTAATCGAGATTCCGATCGGGCCTTGCTGCCCGAGGAAATAGTGCCAATCTTCCAGGGCGCGGTTGATCACCAGCTCCGAAAATCCGCGGAAGCTCGGATCCCTGCAATCGGGGATGAAATCTGCGGGCGAAACAATTCCCCAGGTGGGATGGCGCATGCGGACAAGTGCCTCGGCGCCGCGCGGAGCGAGCGAATGGGCGTCGATTTTGTGCTGATACCACAATTCGAACCAGTCCAGCTTTAGCGCTTCTGCTACGTCGACGACCGGGCGGGGTCTTGCTCCCTGAGGAAGAAACATGGAGAGGCTGTCGCGCAGCGCTTCGGCGCTGAAGGGCGTCGGCAACGTCGGCAGCATTGCAATGCCCAGCTCATTGCCAAGTTGCCGCACAGCGGTGAGAAGGGTCGAGTCCCGCGGGCCGATGGAAAGCACCCACCCGCCGAACTCGTTTGCAGCAAGAATCCCTAAAATTTTGTCGAGCTCGATGCCATCACCCGACATTCCGAGAACGATAATATCCGGCGCAGCGTCAAGTACGGCAGTCAGCTCAGCGGAACTCGCGCATTCGCTGGAAATGAAGCCCAGTTCCTCGAGAATCTCGATGAGAAAGGTGCGATTGTGATTCTTTCCATCGACAACCAAAACGCGAGGCGCGATTTTTCGTTGCCCAAATATGGGGCGTTTGGTTCCTGGTTCCGAATGCTGAGTGTTCATGCGCGACGTTGAGGGTTCGAGCGGCGGTTATCCTGATCGAGGTATTTTAGGTTGGTCGGTTGGCGCAGCAATAAGCCGGACGCCGTCTTTCGATTTAAAGATTCGTCGATGCCGAAGTGCAACATCGATCGCCAACAATATGCCGCGGCATCCCGACAATCGTCGGCATGTCGCGCATGTTCATGATCGTCTTTATCCCGAAGCATCGAAGCTGATGCTCTCTCCCGTTTTGGTACAGCAACAGATCAGCCGTGCGCCACCTCGCGGCGGCAAACAGCCGCGACATCCCATGCAATAAGGCATCGGGCGTCATCAGATCGGAAGTGAGGCTTTGATCGGGCGTTTTTGCGTCGAAAGCAGTCATCGATGAGCGCGCTGAGGCTCACGCCTTGTCGGCCCGACCCGCACCAGTTGCTTGCCGAATTTCGCGCCCTTCAACAGGATCGCCGCCTCAGGCGGCGTAGTAGCCGCCGTCGATCGCATGTGCGGCACCGGTCATGAACGAGGCCTTGTCGGAACACATCCAGGCCACGGCTTCCGCGATTTCGGTCGGCACGCCCATCCGCCGCATCGGCACCTTGGCGAGAATTTCATCGCCGCGCTCTTCGACGGTCTCCCTGGTCATTGGCGTGGTGATGTAGCCGGGATTGACGCAGTTCACGCGGATGCCGTCGAGGGCGTATTCGAGCGCCGCACTCTTGGTCAGTCCGACCACGCCGTGCTTGGCCGCGACGTAATGCGACGAGGTGGCAAGCCCAACCAGGCCGGCGATCGAGGCGGTGTTGACGATCGCGCCGCCCTTGCCCTGCGACAGCATCTGGGTGACTTCGTGCTTGAGACACAGAAACACGCCAGTCAGGTTGACGGCGAGCATACGATCGAACGATTCCTGGCTGAGCTCGTGAATGCGCTGGCCGGCGGGACCGACGGCGCGTGGCGCAATGCCGGCATTGTTGAACGCGCAATCGATCCGCCCGAAGGCTGCGACCGTGCGCGCCACCATCGCGGCGACATCGGCTTCGCGCGTGACGTCGCCGCCGATCGCAATCGCCTGCCCGCCGGCGGCATTGATCAGCGCCACCGTCGCCGCGGCATCCGCCTCGGCGCGGTCGGTGACCGCGACAACGGCGCCCTCGCGCGCCATCACCACAGCGGTCGCCTGCCCAATCCCCGACGCGCCGCCGGTGACGAGCGCGACCTTGCCTTCAAGAATCCCTGCCATGGCTCATCTTCTCCGAGATGTTTTCTGGGCTCTACGCATTGTCCGGCCCGACCCGCACCAGTTGCTTGCCGAAGTTGGCGCCCTTCAACAGGCCCATGAACGCCGCGGGCGCGCTGTCGAGCCCTTCGGTGACGAACTCCTTGTGCTTGACCTTGCCCTCGCGGACCCAGCCCGACATGTCGCGCAGGAAGTCAGCATAACGCGCGGCGAAGTCAGAGACGATAAAGCCGCGGATGGTGAGGCGCTTGGTCAGCACGCTGCGCATCATCGCGCCGGCCCATTTCGGACTGGTTTCGCCGAAGTTATTGTATTCCGCGATCAGGCCGCACACCGGAATGCGCGCGAACGCATTCAGCAACGGGAATACCGCCTCGAACACCGCGCCGCCGACATTTTCAAAATAGACGTCGATGCCTTTCGGGCAGGCCTCTTTCAGTTTCGCCGCGAGCTGAGGATCGCGGTGATCGAGGCAATCGTCGAACCCGAGCTCCTTCTTCACGTAGTCGCACTTGTCCTTGCCGCCGGCGATGCCGACCGCCCGCGCGCCCTTGATCCGCGCGATCTGGCCGACCGCCGAACCGACAGCGCCGGAGGCCGCGGCGACGACGACGGTCTCGCCGGACTTGGGTTGGCCGATATCGAGCAGGCCCGTGTAGGCCGTCATGCCGGGCATGCCGAGTACGCCGACCGCGGTCGAGACCGGCGCGATCTTGGGATCGATCTTCGTCAGTCCCTTGCCGTCCGAAATCGCATGCGTCTGCCAGCCGGCACGCGACAGCACCACATCGCCCTTGGCAAAGGCAGGATTGTTCGACGCGATCACTTCGCTGACGGTGCCGCCTTCCATTACGCCGTCGACCGGCACCGGTGCGGCATAGGATGGCCCGTCGCTCATGCGGCCGCGCATGTAGGGATCGAGCGACAGCCAGATGGTCCGCAGCAGGACTTCGCCGGCGCCGGGTGTCGGCACCGGGCAATCCTCGAGGCGGAAATCGGACAGCTTCGGCTCGCCCTTGGGACGAGCGGCGAGAACAATGCGTTTGCCTTGAGACATGGCTGTTTCCTCTGGTTTTTATATTATTTCGTCACTGCGAGCGTAGCGAAGCAATCCATGCCTCCGCAAGCCGCGGAATGGATTGCTTCGTCGCTTTGCTCCCTTGCACAACGCTTCGCGTTTGTTGCAGGCAATGACGGCAGTGAATTCCGCGCCGTGGAAGCGACTTACACCCCGCCCGGGTAATTCGGGCTTTCGCGGGTGATCGTCACGTCGTGGACGTGGCTTTCGCGCAAGCCCGCGCCGGTGATGCGGACGAACTGGGCCTTCTCGTGGAATTCGGCGAGGTTGCGAGCGCCGACATAGCCCATCGCGGCGCGGAGACCGCCCGCAAGCTGATGCATGACATTGCCGACCGGGCCTTTGTACGGCACCTGGCCCTCGATGCCTTCAGGCACCAGCTTCAGCGTGTCCTTGATGTCCTGCTGGAAGTAGCGGTCGGCCGAGCCGCGCGCCATCGCGCCGACCGAGCCCATGCCGCGATAGGCCTTGTAGGAGCGGCCCTGCCACAGAAACACTTCGCCGGGCGTTTCGTCGGTGCCGGCCAGGAGCGAGCCGACCATGGCGATGTCGGCGCCGGCGGCGAGCGCCTTGGCGAGATCGCCTGAATATTTGATGCCGCCATCCGCAATCACGGGAATGTCCGACTTCTTCGCGGCCTCGACCGCGTCCATGATCGCGGTGAGCTGCGGCACGCCGACACCGGCGACGATGCGGGTGGTGCAGATCGAGCCCGGGCCGATGCCGACCTTGATCGCATCCGCGCCCGCATCGATCAGCGCCTGCGCGCCTTCTTTCGTTGCGATATTTCCGGCGATCACCTGCACGGCGTTGGAGAGCCGCTTGATGCGATTGACCGCTTCCAGCACATGCGACGAATGGCCGTGCGAGGTATCGACGACAACCAGATCGACACCGGCATCGATCAGCAGTTCGGTGCGTTCAAAGCCGCCGTCGCCGACGGTTGTCGCCGCCGCGACGCGCAAGCGGCCCTGCGCATCCTTGCAGGCCAAGGGATGCGCGACCGCCTTTTCCATGTCCTTGACGGTGATCAGGCCGACGCAGCGATACTGGTCGTCGACGACGAGCAACTTTTCGATGCGGTGCTGGTGCAGCATCCGCTTGGCCTCGTCCTGGCTGACGCCTTCGCGCACCGTGACGAGGTTTTCATGCGTCATCAGCTCCGAGATTTTCTGCTTGGGATCGGTGGCGAAGCGCACGTCGCGGTTAGTGAGAATGCCGACCAGCTTGCCGGGGACGCCCTTGCTGCCTCCGGTCACCACCGGAATGCCGGAAAATCCATGGTCATGCATCAACGCCGTCGCGTCAGAAAGCATGGCATCCGGACTGATGGTCAGCGGGTTCACCACCATGCCGGATTCGTATTTCTTGACCTGCCGCACCTGCGCCGCCTGGCCTTCAGGATCGAAATTGCGGTGGATGACGCCGACGCCGCCGGCCTGCGCCATCGCGATTGCCATGCGCGCTTCGGTGACGGTGTCCATCGCGGATGCGATGATCGGAATGTTGAGCGGAATCTCGCGGGTGGCGCGGGAGCGGATATCGACCTGACCTGGCAGAACGTCCGAGGGACCTGGCTTCAGCAGCACGTCGTCAAACGTGTACGCTTCGCGGATATCCTGAAGTCCCTGCGCCATTGCCAACTCCTTTCGGCGGCCTTCCGCCGCGATATTATCTTGGGATGAACGCCGCCTTCGGCGATGCTACCGGCATCGCCGTCGAATCGAAGCCCATCGGTGGGGTTGACGGTGGTCGATAGCATGGCAATTCGCCGAATCAAAGCGTTTGCCAGCCATGCACAGGCTTTTCGCGAAAAGCCTGTTTTCTGGAGCCTTTTCGGTTCTGATTAGAAATCAGAACCGGGCTCTAGCCTCTTGTTTTGACGCGTTTTCTTCACGCGAACCGGCACCCACTTCGCTCGAAAACGCGATGAAAGCCAGTGCAGGGTTTAGCGCTGATACCCCGGCGGCGGCCCGTGCTGGCGGATCGCCTCCACCACCTCCCGGTGCCGGCGATCTTCCCGCCTCATGTGAACGGCGATGAGCGCATGCGCCGACGGCACCAGCAGCAGGACGTGGAAAATCAGGCCGAAAACCAGGCAAAACACGATCAGAATCACGTTGAAAATCGCCGAAAACGGCTGCCCGTTCAGGAGCAGGCCGAGCGGCGGCAGCAAGGCAGCGAGGACATAGATCATGGCGCGGTCTCCGGCGGCGTCGCTCAGGATTTAGGTGGTATGTCCGGTTCCGCAATAGCTTGCGCGACACGGGGGTGATACAGCGCCTCACCCGCCTCCTTGCGAATCCCGATGGACAAACAACGCCTGATCCCGCTGATCGTCGCGACCGCCCTGTTCATGGAGAACATGGACTCGACAGTCATTGCGACCTCGTTGCCGGCGATCGCGGCGGATATCGGCACCAGCCCGCTGACGCTCAAGCTCGCGATCACCTCCTATCTGCTGTCGCTGGCCGTGTTCATTCCCGCCAGCGGCTGGACCGCCGACCGGTTCGGCGCGCGCATGGTGTTTGCGATCGCCATCGCGGTGTTCATGGTGGGATCGATCGGCTGCGCGCTGTCGCAATCGGTCACCCATTTCGTGATCGCCCGCATCCTGCAGGGCATGGGCGGGGCGATGATGACGCCGGTCGGCCGGCTGGTGCTGCTGCGCTCGATCGACAAGAGCGCGCTCGTCAATGCCATGACCTGGGTGACGGTGCCGGCGCTGATCGGACCCGTGATCGGTCCGCCGCTCGGCGGTTTCATCACCACCTATTTCTCATGGCACTGGATTTTCCTGATCAACATTCCGATCGGCCTGCTCGGCATCTTCCTGGCGATGAAGTATATCGATCCGATCCGCAGCGAAGATCCGGAGCGGTTCGATCTCTACGGGCTGTTGCTGGCGGGCGTTGGCCTCGCCGGCCTTGCCTTCGGCCTTTCGGTCGCCGGGCTCAATCTGTTGCCGTGGTCGATCATTGCAGGCCTGGTCGCCGTCGGATCGATCTCGATGACACTGTATGTCATGCATGCGCGGCGAACGGGATCGCCGGTGCTGGATTTTTCGCTGCTGCGGCTGTCGACGATGCGGGCCGCCATCATCGGCGGCTTTCTGTTCCGGCTCGGTATCGGCGCGCTGCCGTTCCTGCTGCCGTTGTTGATGCAGGTCGGCTTCGGCCTGTCGCCGTTCCAGTCCGGCCTGGTGACGTTCTCTTCCGCCGTCGGCGCGATGGGGATGAAGACGCTGGCCGCGCGCATCATCCGCACCTTCGGCTTCCGCAACCTGATGACGATCAACGCCGTGGTCAGTTCGGTGTTTCTCGCGGCCTGCGCCTTGTTCACGGTGACGACGCCGCTGATGCTGATTTTCATCATCCTCGTGGTCGGCGGCTTCTTCCGCTCGCTGCAATTCACCGCGATCACCACCGTCGCCTATGCCGAGGTCGAACCGGCCCAGATGAGCCGCGCCACCACGCTGGTCAGCGTCAACCAGCAACTGGCGATTTCCGCCGGCGTCGCGGTGGGCGCCTTCTCGGTGGAATCGACCATGCTGTACCATCACGTCACCGAACTCGACGCCAGCATGTTTGCGCCGGCGTTCCTCGTGGTCTCGATCATCTCGGCCACATCGGCCTATTTCTTCTGGCAAATGCCCGACGATGCCGGCCACGAGATTTCGGGCCGCAAGGCGGTCGAGATTTCCAGCCGCAAGGGTGCCGCCAAGGCGGCAGCGATCGCCGCCGGCGAAGGCACCGAGGATGCGCGCGATCAGCGGCTGGGGTAAATCGGAACCTGCGGCTATTTGCGCAGACATATCACCTGACATTACAGCCAGGTCGGCCAAATCCTGCTGACACTTTTGTTAATAGGCGCTAAAGAATCGAAGCGGTCACGCTGTCGTGACGGCTCTCTACCTTTATGGAGAGAGTAAGCCCGCGGTGACGTCGGCTGCCAGTGTGACCGCGCCTTCAAGGGCCAGCAGCGAAAGTACCGACGACACCCGCGATCAGCTGCTGATGACGCGGGCATCAAGCGCCGGCTCGGTCCTGTGCATTGGCTGACTTAATGCTTGATTGGGTCAAACTGCGCCGCGGCCGGATCGATCGTAATGTTTGCGACGTGCGCGATGGCAAGGCCGTCACCGCGCGGTACCATGACCAGCGACATCCGGTCTTTGCCGGGCGGCCTCATGACCCCGTCGGGCTGTCGGAACCCTCCCATCGACCAACGGACCACAGCGACAACCGCGCCTCCGGGCAGCGCCTCGACACTCTCGACCTCGTCGAGCTTGGCTGACCGCCCTTTGAACATCAGGTCGAAATAGGCCTGAAACGCAGCCTTGACTTCCGCCTTACCGCGCCAATGCATCCCGACGATATTGATCCAATGAACATCATCGATCGCAAGCCGCCACATGGCCGTCATGTCGGCCGCATTCCAGGTCGCTTCCCAACTATCCAGTACGGCTCGAACTTTCGAGCCCGTCGCATCGTCAACCGAAACCATCGCCATCCCTAATCGCTGCATCGAAGCGATCATGCGTGGAGTGCTCGGACAGGCGCTTGTATATTTCAGACTTCCGCCGGGAAAAAAATGTTGTCCCAGTCGCCGACGAACGCGCTTGGCGGCAGGCCGGCCAGAGCGTGACATTCCCGCACGAAATGCGCCTGGTCGAAGTAGCCGACTTCGTGGACGATGTCGGTCCACGGCCGTTGCGGAGCTTTGCGGCGGGCGACCAGCGCACGGTCAAACCGGATGGTCCGCGCATAGAGCTTGGGCGTCAGCCCTACCTGGGTCGCGAAACGGCGCTGAAACTGACGCGCTCCGAGATCAGATCGCTCGACGAGATCGTCAATGCGGACGCGACCTCGTGTTGCGATCAACAGTCGCGATGCATAGCCGATCGCCTCTTCTGGCCCGCGCTCCTGCATCGCGATGCCGATCCATCGTTCGGCCGCGGCCACGCGCGACTGGAAGTCCGCTGCGCGGCGTATCGCGCTATCGAGCACCGACGCGCCCGCGCCGAGAATCTCGGAAGCCGATGGATCCTGGTTGACCAGTGCAGTCATGTCGATACCGACCAGCCGGTTAAGGCCGGCGGGCTGAAACAGGATCATGAAGACGTGAATCTCGCCGGACAGATAGAGCTGGGCGCGGCGATAGGTCTGCGGCCCTACGACGATCGTATCCGACACGGTTTTCGCCGGACCGCCATCGAGCCGCACCCGATACGGATCGGCCAGGTGGACATCGAGGATTTGGTGAGGGCGTGCAGCTACCGGCCAGCTGAGCACGGCCGACCCGAGGCTTGCCCGCCGTTCTTCGAA
Source organism: Afipia sp. GAS231 (assembly GCF_900103365.1). Lineage (NCBI taxonomy): Bacteria > Pseudomonadati > Pseudomonadota > Alphaproteobacteria > Hyphomicrobiales > Nitrobacteraceae > Afipia > Afipia sp. GAS231. Next base: position 6,910,346 of record NZ_LT629703.1, on the reverse strand, counting down.
TGCGCGCACGACACCACGAAGCGTGGCGTGGGGTATCGCTCGGCTGATCTCCAAGCATGGCCTCCCGAGACCGCAGAGCCCTCGGAAGCAACACAATACTCCCCGACGGCCACGATGACGATAGCCCTACACGGCCTTTTGCGCGCCGCGAAATCCCGACGCCAGCACGTAACGTTCCGACGAGTCTGCCCGGCTCGAAGCCGGCTTGACGTGGCGAACGGTTGCGAAATCGCGCTTCAATTGCGCCAGCAACTCGCCTTCGGCGCCGCTTTGAAACACCTTTGCCAGAAACGTTCCGCCGGGATTGAGCACGTCGCAGGCAAAGGCAGCCGCGCTCTCGACCAGGCCGATGATGCGGAGCTGGTCGGTCTTGCGGTGGCCGGTGGTGTTGGCGGCCATGTCGGACATCACGACGTCGGCGCGGGTGCCCATCATCGCGATCAGTTTTTCCGGCGCGGCGTCAGCCAGAAAGTCGAGCTGCGCAAACTCGACGCCGGGTACTTCCGGCATTTCCAACAGATCGATCGCGACGATCTTGCCCTTGCCGTTAGGCCTACCGATACGCTTGGCCGCGACCTGGCTCCAGCCGCCGGGCGCGGCGCCGAGGTCGACCACCGAAATGCCCTGCTTGAGGAAGTGATACTTGTCGTCGATCTCGATCAGCTTGTAGGCCGCGCGCGAGCGCCAGCCGTCCTTCTTGGCTTGCGCCACATAGGGGTCGTTGAGCTGGCGCTCCAGCCAGAGCTTTGACGACAGCTTGCGCTTGCCGCCGCTCTTGACCGTAACGTGCAGCCGTCCGGTGGTGTCTTTTGCCATCTTGGTCCCAGTTGTCGTTCCGGGGCGATGCGGAGCATCGAACCCGGAACCTCGAGATTCCGGGTTCGCTTCGCGCCCCGGAATGACTCAGCAGTCGCTTAGCACGCCCTGAGCGCGCCGTCCTCGCGCATCATCTCGACCAGCATGCCCTCGCGCAGGCCGCGGTCGGCGACGCGCAGCCGCGGCAGCGGAAAGGCATCGCGGATGGCGTCGAGAATGGCGCAGCCGGCCAGCACCAGATCGGCGCGCTCGATGCTGATGCAACTGTTGTCGGCGCGCTCCTGGTAGCTCATGCCGAGCAGCCGCGTGATCACAGCCGTGACGTCCGAATTGTTCATCCAGACGCCGTCGATCCGCCTGCGGTCGTAGCGCATCAGGTTGAGATGGACGCCGGCCAGCGTCGTCACCGTGCCCGAGGTGCCCAGCATGTGCATGTCGCTGATATCACGGGCGTGCTCGGCCGCGAACGGCGCGACATATTGAGCGACCTCGGCCACCATGCGCGCATAGGAATCCGCGCTGACGTCCCGGCCGCCAAAATGCTCGGCCAGCGTGACGACGCCGAGCGGGATCGACATCCATGCCTTGATCCGCGGCGGCGCATTCGCCTCAGGGTCGCGCTCGATCCGCACCAGTTCGGTCGAGCCGCCACCGATGTCGAAAAGGATGGCGCCGCGCCCTCTGGGGTCAAGCAGCGGCGAGCAGCCGATGACAGCCAGCGTCGCCTCGGTCTCGCGATTGATCACCTCCAGCTTGATGCCGGTCTCACTCGCCACCCTCGCCCGGAAGCTTTCGGCATTGTCGGCGGCGCGGCAGGCTTCGGTCGCGATCAGCCGCAGGCGTTTGGCCTTGCGGTAGCGGATCTTGTCGCTGCAGATAGAGAGCGCCGCGATGGCGCGGTCGATCGCCGCTTCGCTGATGGAACCGGTCGCGGCGATGCCCTCGCCCAGCCGGATGATGCGCGAGAACGAGTCGACGACGCGAAACCCGTCGCCCGCGGGACTGGCGATCAGGAGCCGGCAATTGTTGGTGCCAAGGTCGAGTGCGGCGTAAACGCCGTTTGCGACGTCCACCGCAGCCGACCCTGGCGGGCTTCGGGCCGAAAGGCCTTCGCGAAGCCGCGGATCCTCGTTCATCAAAATTGTCTTTCCACGGCCGTTTAGACCAGCCGCCGAAGAATTACCGTTCACGGAAACTTTAGCAGCGCCAAGGGGGTAAGCAACAAGCCATCACATAGGACTATGCCTAATCAGGCGTTGTCGCTGGGGACGCGGTGCGTTATTTGAGCGGGAGCCCGCGATATCAGCGAAAATCCAAGCATTTCAGGTGTTTTTCGATGCAAGATCATACCTCACCGTCATCTCTCGAAAACGCTATTGCACTGCAAAAATATGGCGTCGGCCAGCCGGTGCGCCGCAAGGAAGACGACACGCTGGTCCGCGGCAAGGGCAAATACACCGACGATTTCTCCCTTCCCGGCCAGGCCTACTGCTGGATGGTCCGCTCCAGCCATGCCCACGGCATTATCAAGGGCATCGACACGACGGCCGCGAAAGCAATGCCCGGCGTGCTCGGCGCCTGGACCGGCGCCGACCTCGCGGCCGCGGGCTATAACCCCTTCACTTGCGGCCTGCCGCTGAAGAGCCGCGACGGCTCGCCGCTGCTGCAGACCAACCGTCCGGCGCTGGCGACCGACAAGGTGCGCTTCGTCGGCGATCCCGTTGCCTTTGTCGTCGCCGAGACGCTGGCGCAGGCGCGCGACGCCGCCGAAGCCGTCGAACTCGACATCGAGCCGCTTCCCGCCGTCACCGATGCTGCGGAAGCCGCCAAGCCGGGCGCGCCGCAGCTTTACGACCACATCCCCAACAACGTCGCGCTCGACTATCACTATGGCGACAGCGCGAAAATCGATGCCGCCTTCGCAACCGCCGCGCATGTGACAAAACTCGATATCGTCAACACCCGCGTCGCCGTGGTCTCGATGGAGCCGCGCGTCGCACTTGCCGCCTATGACAAGGCCAGCGAGCGCTTCACGGTCCAGGTGCCGACCCAGGGCGTTGCCGGCAACAAGGCCGGCTTTGCCAAAATCCTGAACGTGCCCACCGACAAGGTACGCATTCTCACCGCCAATGTCGGTGGCTCCTTTGGCATGAAGAACATGCACTATCCCGAATACGCCTGCATCGCGCACGCCGCGCGGGCGCTGGACCGTCCGGTGAAGTGGACCGACGAGCGGTCGACCAGTTTTCTGTCCGACAGCCAGGGCCGCGCGCAGTTGATCCACGCCGAGCTCGCGCTCGATGCCGAAGGCAAGTTCCTGGCGGTGCGCCTCGAAGGTTACGGCAATCTTGGCGCCTACATCACCGGCGTGGCGCCGGGCCCGCTGTCGCTCAACACCGGCAAGAACCTCGCCAGCGTCTACCGCACGCCGTTGCTCGGCGTCGATATCAAGACCGTGCTGACCAACACCACGCTGATGGGCGCCTATCGCGGCGCCGGCCGGCCGGAAGCCAATTACTACATGGAGCGGCTGATCGACCGCGCCGCCGACGAGATGGGCATCAACCGCCTCACCTTGCGCAAGCGCAACTTCATCAAGCCGGCGCAATTGCCGTTCGCGGCCGCCTCCGGCGTCACCTATGACAGCGGCGACTTCGCCGGGGTGTTCAACAAGGCGCTGGAGATATCCGACCACGCCAATTTTGCCAGGCGCAAGAAGGAAAGCAAAAAGAACGGCAAGCTGCGCGGCATCGCAGTCGGCTCCTATCTGGAAGTCACCGCTCCCCCGAGCGGCGAACTCGGCAAGATCACGTTCGAGCCGGATGGTTCGGTGAAGCTGACCACCGGTACGCTGGATTACGGCCAGGGCCACGCCACGCCGTTCGCGCAGGTGCTGTCGGCGCAGCTCGGCGTGCCCTTCGAGAAGATCACGCTCGAACAGGGTGACAGCGACCTCGTGCGCTTCGGCAACGGCACCGGCGGCTCGCGCTCGATCACCGCCACGGGACAGGCGATCGTCGAATCCTCCGCGCTGGTGGTCGCAAAGGGCAAGCAGGCGGCAGCTCATCTGATGGAGGCTTCCGAGGGCGACATCGAATTCGCCGGCGGCCGCTTCACCATCGCCGGCACCGACCGCTCGATCGGCATCATGGAACTGGCGCAGCGCCTGCGTGACGGCAAGATGCCGGAAGGCACGCCGTCCTCGCTCGACGTCGACCATGCTACCAAGGATACGCCGTCGACGTTCCCGAACGGCTGCCATGTCGCGGAAGTCGAGATCGATCCTGAAACCGGCGTGACCCGGATCGTGCGCTACTTCGCGGTCAACGATTTCGGCACCGTCGTCAACCCGATGATCGTCGCCGGCCAATTGCATGGCGGCGTCGCGCAAGGCATCGGCCAGGCGCTGATGGAGGAAGTCAGCTACGACGAGAGCGGCCAGCCGATCACCGGCTCGTTCATGGACTACGCGATGCCGCGCGCCGAGGACATTCCGCTGATGGAAGTCGGCGACCACCCCTCGCCCGCCAAAACCAATCCGCTGGGCACCAAGGGCTGCGGCGAAGCCGGCTGCGCCGGCAGCCTGGTCTGCATCGTCAATGCGGTTCTCGATGCGCTGTCGGAGTACGGCATCAAGCAGATCGAGATGCCGCTGACGCCGGAACGGGTCTGGCGTGCGATCCAGGACGCGAAGAAGACGAAGGCGGCGTGAGCTTCACTAGACGCCACAAATACAGCTGTCATCGCCCGGCTTGACCGGGCGACCCAGTATTCCAGAGACGCTCATTGTAGAACCGATAGGCCGCGGCGTACTGGATACCCGCCTTCGCGGGTATGACGGGTTGGAGATGGATTGCCGGGTCACAGGCGAGCGGAAGCGACGCCGTCCTTCAGACGGCTATGCCCGGCAATAACAAGGTTCACGCCGCCATCTTCAACGCCCGGTCCAACAGCTCCAGCCGGTCCTGGCCCCAAAAAATTTCACCCGACGGCAGCACATAGCTCGGCGCGCCGAACACGCCGGCTTTCACGGCTTCCTGGGTGTATTGATCGAGCAGCGCGTCGAGCTCTGCATCCGATGGACCGGCGGCGCGCAAGGCCGCGGCGTCGAGGCCGGCGCGCTCGGCCGCCGAGGCGATGGTGGCGGGATCGCCAAGCTTCTCCTCGCGCTCCCATAGCGCGCGGCCGAACTCCAGCGACAGAAGGTGGGCGTCCTTGCCCTGCAGCTTGGCCGCGATGACAAGCCGCGTCGCGGGGATGTCGTCGCAGGGGAAATGCCTGGGCTCGAGATTGAGCGGCCGTTCCCTTACCTCGCGCCAGCGCTTCAAATCCATCAGGCGGTAGGCCTGCCGCTGCGGCGAACGCTTCGGCAGCGGCAGCCCGCCGGTCTGTTCGAAGATCGGCCCGAACTTGGCCGGCTTGACGTTGACGGTCGCGCCATGACGCCGCGCGATCTCGGCGAACGGTGCGCTGCCGAGATAAGTCCAGGGCGAGTTGAGGCTGACGTAATAATCGATGGTGATGGGCATGAGCTTACGCCGCGGCCTGTTCGCGCGGCTGGTAGATCGCGATGTGGTGGCAATGCGCCAGCGGCGTCTTGCCGTTAGCCACAACCAGCGCGTCGAGTTCGACGAAGCGATGGCCCTTCTTGTCGTAATTGCCGGTCACTTTCGCGCGCGCCGTGATGACGTCGCCGGCGTTGGCGGCCGAGAGCAACTGCATCTTGCTGCCGACGTGAATCCACGGCCCCAGGATGGCGTTGTCGACCAGCACCTTGTTCATCACCCGCTGCAGCAGGCCGGGATGGCCGAGGCCTTCGCGCGCGTAGATCGGATCGGTTTCCCGGATATCGGCGAGATATTCGCGTGCCGCATCGCCGGCCCAGTCGCGCGGCAGCGTGCCAAGCCATTTGCCGACTTCGTACGAGCCGGCATTGACCGGATGGCGCTCGGCGACCGGTGCGACTTCGGTGAAATCTGCAAGAGAGAAGCCGGGCGCGGACGACGGAAACGACGCCGTGCCGGTGGCGCAGAGCCCGTCGCGGCTATGGACCTCGATCGAGAGGATGCCGCCGCTTTCGCTGCCGGTGAGTTCGGCGACTTCGCCATCATAGACCGGCTTGACGAAGCGCGCGTCCATCAGCCCGCGCTCGAGGAAGGCGCGGCCCCATTTTTCGACCGGCAGATGGGTCATGTAGGCGAAAACGTCGACGCCGGGGACGAGGCCGCCCGAGAAGCCGAACCGGCGCGCCACGGCATCGTCGTGGATCTTGTTTTCGGATAATTTCGAGGTGTTGTAGGCGGTGACGCGGTAGCTGGTCATGTCCTCAGGTTTCCTCTGATTTTGTTGTTATTTCCTAAGGTTATCGTACGCGAAGAATGTGCCATGGCAAGCATGTTCCCGCCGCTGTTTCCCTCGCAATTCCCGACCCGATAGAGTACCACCCGCGAAACGGAATTTGGACCGAATCCACCCCTCATGCCGCCTGACGCTAACCTGACCCGCATCTATGTCGATGCCGACGCCTGCCCGGTGAAAGACGAGATCTATCGCGTCGCGATCCGGCACGGCCTGCCGGTCAGCGTGGTTGCGGGCAATTTCATCCGCGTGCCGCAGGATCCGCTGATCGAGCGTATCGCCGCCGGTTCCGGCATGGATGCCGCCGACGACTGGATCGCGGAGCGCGCGCACAAGGGCGACATCGTCATCACCTCGGATATCCCGCTCGCCAGCCGCTGCGTGAAATCAGGTGCAGAAGTGATCGCGCCGAACGGCAAGCCGTTCACGGAACAATCGATCGGCATGACCTTGGCGGTGCGCAACCTGATGACGGATTTGCGCTCCTCCGGCGAAGTTACCGGTGGCCCGAAGTCCTACTCGCCCCGCGACCGTTCGGCGTTTCTGTCGACGCTCGACCAGACCATTCGCCGGATCCAGCGCCAGCGCGCCGAACAGCCCGCGCCGAACCAGAATTGAAGTGAGAGCATGGCGCCGCCGCTGATCCAGTTGAAAGATATCCGCCTGACGTTTGGCGGCACGCCGCTGTTGTCCGGCGTCGAATTATCCGTGTCCTCGGGCGAGCGGGTCTGCCTGATCGGTCGCAACGGCTCCGGCAAATCGACGCTGCTGAAGATCGCGGCGGGCCTCGTCGAGCCCGACGGCGGCAGCCGCTTCGTGCAGCCTGGCGCCACCATCCGCTATCTGCCGCAGGAGCCGGATTTCGGCGAGCATAAGACGACACTGGCCTATGTCGAGGCCGGGCTCGGCCCCGGCGACGACCATTACCAGGCGCGCTATCTGGTCGAGCAATTGGGCCTGACCGGCAACGAGGACCCCGCGCATGTCTCCGGCGGCGAGGCCCGCCGCGCCGCGCTGGCGCGGGTGCTGGCACCCTCGCCCGACATTCTGCTGCTGGACGAGCCGACCAACCATCTGGATCTACCGACCATCGAATGGCTGGAAGGCGAACTGGAAAGCCGCCGCTGTGCGCTGGTGATCATCAGCCATGACCGCCGCTTTCTTTCCAACCTGTCGCGCCAGACCGCCTGGCTCGATCGCGGCCAGATCCGCCAGATCGATCGCGGATTTAGCGCGTTCGAGTCCTGGCGCGACGAGGTGCTGGCTGAGGAAGAGCGCGACCAGCACAAGCTCGACCGCAAGATCGTCAACGAGGAACACTGGCTGCGTTACGGCGTCTCCGGCCGCCGCAAGCGCAACGTCAAACGGCTCGGCAACCTGCATGAATTGCGCGACCAGCGCCGCACCTATCGCGGCGCCACCGGCAATGCCAGCCTCGCCGCCGCCGAAGCCGACAAATCCGGCAAGCTGGTGATCGAGGCCAAGAACATCAGCAAGGCCTATGGCGAGCGCAAGATCGTCGATAATTTCTCGATCCGGGTTCAGCGCGGCGACCGCATCGGCATCGTCGGCCCCAACGGCGCCGGCAAGACCACGCTGATCGAGATGCTGACCGGCGGCAGCGAGCCTGACTCAGGTACCATCCGGTTAGGGGCCAATATCGAAATGGCGACGCTGGACCAGCACCGCGAAAGCCTCGATCCCAAATCGACCCTCGCGGAAGCCCTGACCGGCGGCCGTGGCGACCATGTCATGGTCGGCGGCAAGCCCAAGCACGTCGTCAGCTACATGAAGGACTTTCTGTTCGCGCAGGAACAGATGCGGACGCCGCTGGAAGTGCTGTCCGGCGGCGAGCGCGGCCGGGTGATGCTGGCCCGCTCGCTGGCAAAGCCTTCGAACCTCCTGGTGCTGGACGAACCGACCAACGACCTCGATCTCGAAACCCTCGACGTGCTTGAGGAAATGCTCGGAGATTACGAGGGCACGGTGATGCTGATCAGCCATGACCGCGACTTCCTCGACCGCGTGGTGACATCCGTGATCGTGCCCGAGGGCCAAGGGCGCTGGATCGAATATGCCGGCGGCTACACCGACATGCTGGCGCAGCGCCGCGCCGACCTGAAGCGCGAGACCGTGCTCGCGGCATCGGCCGAGGATGCTAAGAAGCCGAAAGGCACCCCGTCATCAGGCACTTCCAGGCGCCGCCTCAACTTCAACGAGAAGCACGCGCTGGAAACGCTACCGAAGACCATCGCCAAGCTGCAGGCCGAAATCGCCAAGCTGCAGCGCTTTCTTGACGATCCAAATCTTTACGCCAAGGATCGCAAGAAGTTCGACGCGACTTCGGCCGCGATCGGCAAGGCCCAGAAAGACATGGAAGAAGCCGAAAACCGCTGGCTGGAACTTGAAGTGCTGCGTGAAGAGATCGAGCAGGCATAGCGCGTGTTCCGCAGTGGGCACCGGTTTTGCGATCAGAACACGCGCAAGAAATAGGACTTCCCGATGACCACATCCCTCGCCGCCAAAATCGCCCGAGAATACGGCACGCCGGCCGCCGTGATCGACATGGACCGGGTCGAGCGCAACATCGCCCGCATCCAGGCGGCCTGCGATGCCGCCGGGGTCGCCAACCGGCCGCATATCAAGACCCACAAGAGCCCACTGCTGGCGCAGATGCAGATTGCGGCCGGCGCCAAAGGCATCACCTGCCAGAAGCTCGGCGAAGCCGAGATCATGGCAGATGCCGGGATCGACGACATCCTGATCAGCTACAACCTGATCGGCGAGGAAAAGATGGCCCGGCTCGGCGCGTTGCAGGGCAAGGCCAACATGACCGTCGCTGCCGATAATTCGACGGTCATCGCAGGTCTGCCCCAGGCAGCTGCGGTCTCAGGCCGACCTTTGTCTGTGGTGGTCGAATGCGACACCGGGCGCAAGCGCGCCGGCGTCGAAACACCCACTGAGGCCATCGCGCTGGCGCGCGAGATCGCGGCGTCCAAGGGATTGGTCTTCGCGGGCTTCATGCTGTACCCGACCGAGACCGGTTGGGCCGACGCACAGAAGTTCTTCGACGAGGCGTTGGCCGGCGTCCGCGCCCACGGCCTCGACGCCACCATCGTCTCGACCGGCGGCACGCCGAACCTGAAAAACGTCGGCAAGCTGAAGGGGGCCACCGAGCACCGGCCCGGCACTTACATCTACAACGACCGCATGCAGGTCGCGGCCGGCGTCGCCGACTGGGATGATTGCGCGCTGAACATCTATTCTACCGTGGTCAGCCGCGCTGGCCCCGACCGCGGCATTCTCGATGCAGGCTCCAAGACGCTGACCTCGGACACCGGCGGCGGCCTCGACGGCCACGGACTCATTCTGGAACATCCCGAGGCCAAGATCGCGCGTTTCGCCGAGGAGCACGGTTTTCTCGACCTCGCCCGCAGCAATACGCGGCCCGTCGTCGGCGACGTCGTGCGGATCGTGCCCAACCACGTCTGCGTCGTCGTCAACATGATGGACGAAGTGCTGATGGTGCGCGGTGACGAGATCGTGGGCGTGCTTCCGGTCGCAGCGCGGGGGAAGTTGCGCTAGGTCTCACAGCCGTCATTGCGAGCGTAGCGAAGCAATCCATTCTTTCTTTTTGCGGCGCGATGGATTGCTTCGCTACGCTCGCAATGACGGGGTTAGGTTTCGTGACTCAACCATTTGAGAGCCCCCCGCCCCGCCGCCGCACCTGTCGCGAACGAGGCCTGCAGCAGATAACCGCCGGTCGGCGCTTCCCAATCGAGCATCTCGCCGGCCACGAACACGCCGGGCAAGCGGCGAAGCATGTAATCGGGATCGAGCTCGTCGAACACGATCCCGCCCGCGGTCGAGATCGCGCGCGCGATCGGGGCTGTGCCGGTGAGTTCGATCGGGACGGCGTTGATCAGCCGCGCAAGATCCGCGGGAGACAGCAACGATAGCGACACGCCGGCAGCCTTCGCCGCTTCCTGCAGCAATCCGATGGCAACCGGCGACAGGCCTGCGGCCTTGCGCAGGAAGTTGGAGAGCGATTGTTTTCCCTTCGGCGCTGAAAGCTTCGCGATCAAGTCGTTCGCCTCAAGATCGGGCCGCAGGGCGATGTGCAGGGTTGCCGCCCCCGAACTGTCGATCGCCTCGCGCAAATCGGCCGACAGCGCATAGATCGCTCCACCTTCGATGCCGGTGCGGGTAACGATGGCCTCGCCGCGCACGGTGTTCAGGCCTGATGTCAGCGCCACACCCTTGAGCGGCTGCCCTTCGAAGCGGTCGCGAAAGATCTCCGACCAGGCGACGGTGAAGCCGGAATTGGCCGGCCGGAGCCGGGATATCTTGAAACCTTTCGCCGCGAGCGTTTCCGCCCACGACCCATCCGATCCCAACCGCGGCCAGCTCGCGCCGCCGAGCGCCAGCACGGTGGCGTCGGCCTCGGCGGTGCGCGGTCCGTCCGGCGTTTGAAAGCGGAGATGGCCGTTTTCGCCCCAGCCGGTCCAGCGGTGACGCAGCGCCAATTTTACGCCCATCGAATCCAGCCGCCGCAGCCATGCGCGCAGCAAGGGCGATGCCTTGAACGCTTTTGGAAACACGCGTCCGCTGGAACCGACGAAGGTCTCCTGCCCCAGCGCTTCGCTCCAGTCGCGCAAGGCATTCGGCGGGAATGCGTCGACCGCAGCCTGAAGATGCGGCGCGGCCTCGCGGTACCGTGCAAGGAATTGCGGCAACGGCTCGCTATGGGTCAGGTTCAGCCCGCCTCGTCCCGCCATCAGGAACTTGCGGCCGACGGATGGCATCGCGTCGTAGACGGTGACGGCGGCACCGCCCCGCGCGAGCACCTCGGCGGCCATCAGGCCGGCGGGGCCTGCGCCAAGGATGGCGATGGTTTTGGGAGGTGGTGACATGGGCACCGGTTTACGTCATTCCGGGGCACGCGTCTTCGCGTGAACCCGGAATCTCGAACTTCCGGGTTCGATGCTTCGCATCGCCCGGAATGACGGCTCCCTTAAAGCTTGATCCCCGCCCTTGCTGCGGCCTGCGCCACATACTTCTGCGTCTGCTCGAACGCGCCCTGCAACGCTTTCGCCTTGGACATGTCGCTGATCTCGGCGAAATGCGCGGCGATCGCATCCGGCGTCCAGTCGGATTGGGCCAGATTGACACCCTCGGTCTCGATGATCTTGATCACCGCGAACGAGCCGGCGCCCGCGCCCATGATGGTGCGGGTCGGCGCGTCTTCGCTGAGCAGAAATTCTACCGCAGGCGTGATCGCCTCCGGGCGCATCAAGGCCAGCGCCTGCGGCGGCAGCAATTCCTCGGTCATGCGGGTTGCCGCCGTCGGCGAGATGGTGTTGACGCGGATGTTGTTCTTGCGACCTTCCTCGGCCAGCACGTTCATCAGACCGACCATGCCGGCCTTGGCCGCGCCGTAGTTGGCCTGGCCGAAATTGCCGAACAGGCCCGATGACGACGTCGTCAGTACGATACGGCCGTAATTGCGCTCGCGCATGCCGTCCCAAACCGCCTTACAACAGTAGAACGTGCCGACGAGATGGACATCGAGCACCTTGGCAAAGTCGGCGACATCCATTTTCGCAAACGACTTGTCGCGCAGGATGCCGGCATTGGCGCACAACATATCGACGCTGCCCCACTCCTTGGTGGCGCGCTCGACCATCGCGGTGACTTGTGCGAACTTCGAGACGTCGGCGCCGTCGGCCATCGCGGTGCCGCCGGCTTTGCGGATCTCCTCGACCACGGCCTCGGCCGGCGACAGCGATCCGCCGGTGCCGTCGCGGGCGCCGCCGAAATCGTTGACGACTACCTTGGCGCCGCGGCTGGCCAGCCCCAGCGCATGCGCCCGTCCCAGACCATTGCCCGCGCCGGTAACGATAGCGACGCGTCCGTCAAACCTGATTGCCATGATTATTTCCCGGATACTTGTCATGCCCGGGCTTGACCCGGGCATCCGTCAAAACAGGGAAGCTTTTGAACAAGGATGGATGGCCGGGTCAAGCCCGGCCATGACGAGCAAAGCTTAGTCGAAATAAATCAACCCGATCCAGTCGGCGACCAAAGCCGGCTTGTCCTCGCCCTCGATCTCGACGGTGACGTTGGTGCGGGACTGCAGTTCCTTCGGCTTGCGCAGTTTTGCCTCTGCCAGCGTAAAGCGACCACGGACGCGCGAGCCGGCGCGCACCGGCGAGAGGAAGCGCAGCTTGTCAAAGCCGTAGTTCACGCCCATCGCGGTGCCTTCGATGACCGGCATCACCTCGTAGGACATGATCGACATCAGCGACATCGTCAGAAAGCCGTGCGCGATGGTGTTGCCGAACGCGGTTTCCCGCTTGGCCCGCTCCGGATCGACATGGATGAACTGATGATCCTCGATCACGTCGGCATAGACGTTGATCCGGTTCTGATCGAGCAAATGCCATGACGACACGCCGATCTCCTTGCCGACCATGGCCTGATAGGCCTCCAGCGAGACCGGCGGCTTCTTCCAGACTTCATTCATTGATTAGTTCTCTCTTCAACTCTCGGACCCGGCCGTCCGCACCTTCTGCAGCTCCGGGAATTCTTCTTCGCGGAACTCCTGTCCGCGCAACGCATCGTCTCTGACATTATCATGTTCCAGCCGGCGCAGCTGCACGCGGCGGATTTTTCCCGAAATCGTCTTCGGCAGTTCCGTCACCAGCTCGATCCGGCGGATGCGCTTGAACGGCGCCAGCCTCGTGTGCAGGTGCTGGAAGATCGATAGCGCCGTTTCCGGCGAACGCGCCACCTCCGCCACCAGCAGCACATAGGCCTTCGGGACCGCGAGCCTGATCGGATCCGGGCTCGGCACGACGGCGGCTTCCGCAACCGCTTCGTGTTCGAGCAGCACGCTTTCCAGTTCGAACGGGCTGATGCGATAGTCGGACGACTTGAACACGTCGTCGGAGCGGCCGACGAAGGTCAGGTAGCCCTCGTCGTCGGCAAACACCACATCGCCGCTGCGGTAGAGATCGCCGTCGGCGCCGCTGAGTTTGCCGTCGTCGCCCTGATAGCCCTGCATCAGGCCCGCCGGGCGGTCGGCGCCGAGCACCAGCGTGACCTCGCCCTCCTTGGTGATGTGGCCGTCATTGTCGGTGATCTGAACGCGGTAGCCTGGCAGCGGCCGGCCCATCGAACCGACCTTGACCTTCTGGCCCGGCGAATTGCCGGCAAGTGCTGTGGTTTCGGTCTGGCCGTAGCCGTCGCGGATCGTCAATCCCCACGCGGCCTTCACCTGATCGATCACTTCCGGATTGAGCGGTTCACCGGCGCCGCAGACTTCGCGCAAGCTCACCTTGAAATCCGCCAGCCGCTCCTGGATGAACAGTCGCCACACCGTCGGCGGCGCGCACAGCGTGGTGACGCCGCAGCGGCCGACGGTCGCGAGCAGCGCCTTGGCGTCGAAGCGCGGCTGGTTGACCACGAACACGGCAGCACCTGCATTCCACGGCGCGAAAAAACAGCTCCAGGCGTGCTTGGCCCAGCCCGGCGATGAAATGTTCAGGTGCACGTCGCCGGGCTGCAAGCCCAGCCAGAACATCGTCGACAGTCCGCCGACGGGATAACTGCGCTGGCTGTGCAGCACCAGCTTTGGTTTCGCCGTCGTGCCCGAGGTGAAATAGAGCAGCATCGGATCGTCGGCGTTGGTCGGCCCATCGGCTGCGAAGGCTTCGGACGCGCTTGAGGCGTCCTCGAACGGCAGCCAACCGTCATGCTTCGACGACGCACCCACCACGATGCGAATGAGTTTGTCGCCACCAAGGCTCGTGAATTTCGCGACCTGGTCCTGCGAGGCCACCACCACCTTGGCCCGGCCGCGATCGAGCCGGTCGCGCAGTTCATCGGGCGTCAGAAGCGTGGTCGCGGGGATCACGACGACGCCGAGCTTGATCGCCGCCAGCATGGTCTCCCACAACGGCACGACATTGCCGAGCAGCAACAGCAGATGATCGCCGCGCTTCAGTCCCTGCGCGCGCAGGAAGTTTGCCACCTGGTTGGAGCGGCGGGACAACGTCGCGAATGACAGCTTGGTCTGCTTGTCGCTGGCTGCATCGACAATCCACAGCGCCGTACGGTCTTTGCTTTCGGCATTGCTGGCCAGTTCGGCATCGAACCAGTCCAGCGCCCAGTTGAACGGAACCGGATCGGGCCAGCGAAACCCCTTCACGGCCGCATCATAGTCGGTACGGTGCTTGAGCAGAAACGCGCGCGCTTCCTGGAAGGTCGTCATCAAGTCTCCGTCGCCTATTATTTCCCGGCCAGACTCCGAACGTGCTGGATAATCCCGGAAAAATCCACCCCGCCATGGCCGGCAGCGTCGAACGCCTTATAGATTTCCTGGGCGTGCTTGCCCAGCGGGGTCGCGGCACCCGCGGCCTTGGCCGCATCCTGCGCCAGGGTCAGGTCTTTCACCATGAGATTGGAGGCGAAGCCGGGTTTATAGCCGTTATTGGCCGGAGACGCCGGCACCGGGCCCGGGACCGGGCAATAGGAGGTCAGCGCCCAGCACTGGCCCGACGAGGTCGAAGCGACGTCGAATAGCGCCTGATGCGACAGGCCGAGCTTTTCAGCGAGCGCAAACGCCTCGCCAACGCCGATCATGGAGATTCCCAAGATCATGTTGTTGCAGATCTTGGCCGCCTGCCCGGCACCGGCGCCGCCGCAATGCACGATCTTCTTGCCCATGTTCTCCAGCACCGGCTTCGCCGCCGCAAAGGCCTTGTCGTCGCCGCCGCACATGAAGGTCAGCGTCGCGCCCTTGGCGCCGCCGGTTCCGCCCGAAACCGGCGCGTCGACCGAGAGCATGCCGTGCTTGGCCGCCAGCACATGCGCCTGCTTGGCGCTTTCGACGTCGATGGTCGAGCAATCGATGATCAGCGTGCCCTTGCTCATCGCCGGGATCACCTCGCCCCAGACCGACAGCACATGCTTGCCGGCCGGCAACATCGTGACGACGACATCGGCGCCCTTGACTGAACCGACCGCGCTTTCGCCGATCGCAGCGCCATCGGTCTTGGCCTGATCCCGCGAGGCGGCGACCAGATCGAACGCCGTCACCTTGTGGCCGGCCTTGACCAGGTTGGCCGCCATCGGCCCGCCCATGTTGCCGAGGCCAATGAATGCGATATGTGCCATCTCGAATCCTCCGCTAGGAACGTTTTTGATTTGATCAGCTGAATTTCAACTCGTCGGCGCCGATGTCGGCGAAATACGGTGCCACCATCTCAGGCGTGACGTCTTCGATGCGCGGCGGCGACCAGGTCGGATTGCGGTCCTTGTCGATCACGGCGGCGCGCACGCCCTCGCGGAAATCGTCGCTGGCAAACACTTCCAGCGCGGCGCGATATTCGCGCACCAGGCATTCCTCGAGCGTGCGCGCGGTGCGCGCCAGCCGCAGCAGCTTTAGCGTCACCACCATGCCGCGCGGCGATTTCTCGTTCAGCGTCTTCAGCGTTGCCTGCGCCAGTTCCGAGCCATCGCTGTGAAGCGCTGTGACGATGTCCTGCATCCGGTCATGCGCGAACCAGCCGTCGATCTTTGCCTGCATCGCTGCCACAGGACCCGCGGTGGCGCCGGTCGCAAAGCCATCGATCAAGGCGGTGACTTCTGCTGCCGTGACCCCGGCACGAACCTTGGTCAGCGCGTCGCGTAACTCGGGCAGTTTGGCCGCCGGCACCACCGCATCGGCAAAGCGGGCATGGATCGCATCGGGACCGTTCATGGTCTGGCCGGTCAATCCGAAATAAGTGCCAATCTCTCCGGGCGAACGCGACAGCAAGAAGGTGCCGCCGACATCTGGAAAGAAGCCGAGACCGACTTCGGGCATTGCGAGCTTGGTCTTTTCGGTCACGATACGATGGCTCGAGTGAGCGGACAGACCGACGCCGCCGCCCATCACGATGCCGTCCATGAACGACACGTAGGGTTTGGCGAATTTCTTGATGCGGGCGTTGAGGATGTATTCCTCGCGCCACAGGATCTTGCCGAGATCACCCTTGACCTTCGAGCTCTCCCAGAGCGCGCGGATGTCGCCGCCAGCGCACAGCCCGCGTTCGCCGGCGCCTTCCAGCAGGATCACGCTCACCGCGGGATCGACCTCGAATGCATCGAGCGCCTTGTCGATGTCGCGAAACATCTCCAGTGTCACGGCATTGATCGCCTTGGGCCGGTTGAGGCGGATGACACCGCAGGCGCCTTCGCGCCGCGCGATCAGATCGCCCTCGGTATCCGCAACGGTGGCGGTCGCCGTCATCGTGCGCCCTCGATCAACTTTCGCGAAACGATCAGCCGCATGATTTCGTTGGTTCCTTCCAGGATCTGGTGCACGCGCAGGTCCCGCACGATTTTTTCGATGCCGTATTCGCTGAGATAGCCGTAACCGCCGTGAAGCTGCAGCGCCTGGTTGGCGACCTCAAAGCCGACGTCGGTGCCAAAGCGTTTGGCCATGGCGCACAGCATGGTCGCGTCCGCATCCTTGCGGTCGAGCGCGGCCGCCGCGCGCCACACAAAGGTTCGCGCCGCTTCGAGCTCGGTTGCCATGTCGGCGAGACGGAACTGCAGCGCCTGGAATTCGTCGAGCCGCTTGCCGAACGCCTTGCGCTCCTTCATGTAAGCCAGCGATTTTTCCAGCGCGCATTGCGCGCCGCCGAGCGAGCATGCCGCGATGTTGATGCGGCCGCCGTCGAGGCCGGCCATCGCGATCTTGAAACCGATACCCTCGTCGCCGAGGCGATTTTCAACGGGCACGCGGGCGTTCTCGAAAATCACGGCGCGGGTCGGCTGCGCGTTCCAGCCCATCTTGCGCTCGTTGGCGCCGAACGAAACGCCGGGCGTGTCGGCGGGGACTACCAGCGCCGAGATGCCGCCGGGGCCGTCGGCGCCGGTCCGCACCATCACGACATAGAGATCGCCCCCGCCGGCGCCGGAGATGAACTGCTTCTGGCCGTTGAGCACATAATGATCGCCGTCGCGCACCGCGCGGCTGCGCAGCGCCGCCGCGTCAGATCCCGAGCCCGGCTCGGTCAGGCAATAGCTCGCCAGATACTCCATGGTGCAGAGCTTTGGCAGCCACTTCTGGCGCTGGGCGCCGTTGCCGAAGCCGTCGATCATCCACGACGCCATGTTGTGGATCGAGATGAACGCCGACACCGTCGGGCAGCCCCGCGCCAGCGCCTCGAAGATCAGCGCGGCGTCGAACCGCGTCATCGCCGAGCCGCCGACGTCGTCCTTGATGTAAATGCCGCCCATGCCGAGCTTGGCGGCCTCCCGCATCACATCGACGGGAAAGTGCTTCTCCTCGTCCCAGCGCAGCGCATGCGGCGCGATTTTTTCCGCGGCGAATTCCCGCGCCATATCGCGAACCGCAACCTGGTCCTCGTTGAGAGCGAACTGCATGTCGGCGCCCGGCTATGACGCGCTAGTTCATCGTCGGTATCGAGAACTCTGCGCCTTCCTTTACACCCGACGGCCAGCGCGAGGTGATGGTCTTGGTCTTGGTGTAGAAGCGGATCGAATCCGGGCCGTGCTGGTTGAGATCGCCAAAGCCGGACTTCTTCCAGCCGCCAAAGGTGTAGTACGCGATCGGCACCGGGATCGGCACGTTGATGCCGACCATGCCGACATTGACCTTGGCGGCGAAATCGCGCGCGGCATCGCCGTCGCGGGTGAAGATCGCAACACCGTTGCCGTAGTCGTGGTCCGACGGCAGTGCCAGCGCTTCCTTGTAGTCGTGGGCGCGCACCACCGAGAGCACCGGCCCAAAGATCTCTTCCTTGTAGATGCGCATGTCCTTGGTGACGTTGTCGAACAGGCAGCCGCCCATGTAGAAGCCGTTCTCATAGCCCTGCATTTTGAAGCCGCGGCCGTCGACCGCGAGCGTGGCGCCTTCCTTGATGCCGATGTCGACGTAATTCCTGACGCGGTTGAGCGCCTCTTTTGTCACCAGCGGGCCGTAATCGGCCGACGGGTCGATCGAGGTGCCGATCTTCAAGGACTCGACGCGCGGAATCAGCTTTTCCATCAGCCGGTCGGCGGTGGTCTTGCCGACGGGCACTGCGACCGATATCGCCATGCAGCGCTCGCCGGCCGAGCCGTAGCCAGCGCCGATCAGTGCGTCGACGGTCTGGTCCATGTCGGCATCCGGCATAATGACGGCGTGGTTCTTGGCGCCGCCAAAACACTGCGCGCGCTTGCCGGTCGCCGCGGCGCGCTCGTAGATATATTGCGCGATCGGCGAGGAGCCGACGAAACCGACCGCCTTGATATCGGGATCGTCGAGGATGGCGTCGACTGCTTCCTTGTCGCCGTTGACGACGTTGAGGATGCCGGGCGGCAGGCCGGCCTCGATCATCAAAGCGGCCAGCATCATCGGCACGCCAGGATCACGCTCCGAGGGCTTCAGGATAAACGCGTTGCCGCAGGCAATCGCAGGCGCGAACTTCCACATCGGGATCATCGCCGGGAAATTGAACGGGGTGATGCCGGCGACGACGCCGAGCGGTTGCCGCATCGAATAGATGTCGATGCCGGGGCCGGCGCCTTCGGTGTATTCGCCCTTCATCAGATGCGGGATGCCGCAGGCGAATTCGACCACCTCCAGGCCGCGCTGGATGTCGCCCTTGGCGTCGGGCACGGTCTTGCCGTGCTCCCGCGCCAGCACGTCGGCGAGCTTGTCGTAGTCGCGCTGCGCCAGTTCGAGGAACTTCATCATGACGCGGGCGCGGCGCTGCGGATTGGTATTGGCCCACTCGACCTGCGCGTCCCTGGCGTTCTCCACGGCGGCACGAAGCTCGGCCTTGGACGCCAGCGCCACCTTGGCCTGAACGTCGCCGGTCATCGGCTCGAAAACGTCGGCGGTGCGGCCCGACGTGCCCTTGACCTCTTTGCCGCCGATGAAATGCCCGATGGAACGCATGCGTATTCTCCCTAAATCCGGCTCGGATTGCTTTGGAGCCCTTTTTGACCCGCATTTCTTAGGATACAAGTCCGATAAATTGCACCATAGATGTGCGGAAATGCTGGATCAAGGCGGCAAGACCCAAGGCGGCGATACCCTCGACTGGGACGACTTCCGTTTCGTGCTCGCCATCGTGCGCGGCGGATCGGTCTCGGCTGCCGCAAAACAGCTCGGGGTCGATCATGCCACAGTGATCCGGCGTGTCGACCGGCTGGAACGGCATCTCTCGGCAAAACTGTTTGATCGGCGCAAGACCGGCTATCTCCTGACCGAAGCGGGCCAGCGCGTCGCCGACAGCGCGGAGGCGATGGAATCCACGATTGTCGCCAACCAGGAGGCGGTCGGCGGCTCGCGTGCGCATCTGACCGGTACGGTCCGGATCGGCGCGCCCGACGGTTTTGGCAGCCACTTCCTGGCCTCGCGGCTGCTGAAATTCACCGAACGGTATCCCGATCTCGATCTTCAACTGGTCGCGACCGCACGGCTGTTCAGCCTCTCGAAGCGCGAGGCCGATATTGCGATCAGCCTGACCATGCCGAAGGAAGGCCGGATCGTCGGGCGCAAGCTGCTCGATTACAGCCTCGGGCTCTATGCCGCGCCCGCCTATCTCGATCGCGCGCCCGCGATCACAGGCCGTAGCGACCTGCCCGGGCACCGCTTCGTCGGCTATATCGAGGAGCTGCTGTTCACGCCGGAACTGGATTACCTGCCGCAGGTCTCGCCGAAGATTTCCGCCAAGTTCCGCAGCGCCAACCTGATCGCACAGCTCAACGCCACCATCGCCGGCTTCGGCATCGCGGTGCTGCCGCACTTCATGGCGACGGCGCATCCCGAATTGCGGCCGGTGCTGCCGGACGAAGTGACGATCTCGCGGACGTTCTGGCTGTTGATGCACGCCGACAGCAAGGATCTGGCGCGAATAAGGGCGGTCGCGGATTACATCTATGAGACGGTGGAAGGCGAGCGGGCGTTGTTCAGCGGGCGGTGAATGGGCCCTCCCGTCATTGCGAGCGAAGCGAAGCAATCCAGTCTTCCTATGCGGCAAGATGGATTGCTTCGTCGCTTTGCTCCTCGCAATGACGGAAGATAGAGCTTGCCCTCAATTCACCTTCGCGCGGGCCTTCTTCGCGACCGGCTTCACCGCCGGCCGCTCCAGCACCGCTTCCCGCCCCGACGTCAAGATCTCGTCGGAGAATTCCCCGGTCCCGGCAATGCGCGACATCACCAGCGTGCCCATCATGGTGGCGAGCGTCGCCATCGCCTGCTTGCGCGCGGTCTTGCGCGGCACGTCGAGGATCTGATCGGCCATCATGTCGATCATCTGTTCCAGCTTGCCGGCAAAGGCCTTGCGCGTCTTGAGGCTTTCGCGGGCGATCTCGGCGCCCAAGGTCGGCACCGCGCAGCCGTGGCCGGGGTCGTCGCGGTGAACGGTCGTCAGATAGCTCTCGACGATGGTGGCGAGACGTTTTTCCGGCGGCGTCTGCTCGGCGACCTTGCGCCAGCGCTCGTTGGCGCGGTCCATCGCATAGGCAAAGGCCTCGATCACCAGCGCCTCGCGCGAGTCGAAATGCGCGTAGAAGCCGCCATGGGTCAGGCCGGCCTCCTTCATCAGGTCGGCGACGCCGATGCCATGCGCGCCCTTTTCGCGAAGCCGCACCGAGGCCTTCTTCACGATCCGGGTGTGGGTCTCCTGCTTGTGCTCTTTCGAATAGCGCATCGGCCGTCCTATTGGATGTTTCCAGTCATATAATAGCAGTTGTGCGCCGAAAAAGCTGCATCTATTTCGCCGCCGCCTCGCCGATCATGGAAAAGGTCGCGGTTGCATGCACCGCAAGATTCCCGGAATCGTCGTGGACAAAGCCCTCGGTGTAGCTGGTCTGGCGGCCGAGTTTTATCAGTTTGCCTTCGGCCATGATGATGCCCGACCGCACCGACAGCGGCCGCAGATAGGTCAGCTTGAGGTCGAGCGTGACCGCGCCCTGTCCGGCCGGCAGCATGGTCGAGATCGCACAACCCATGGCGGTATCCAGCAGCGCCGCTGCAGTCGCGCCGTGCAGCAGCCCGATGGTATTTTCCAGGCTCTCATGCGGCTGAAGTTCCATCACGATCCGGCCCGGTTCGGCGATGCGAAGCCGGAAGTCGATCAGCCGGGCCATCGGCGGCTCCGGCAGCAGGCCGTCGCGGATCGCGCGCATCGCCTGCAGACCCGACATCCCGGCCGCGGCTTTTGCTGCCGGTCCCGGCGCCTGCCAGTCGACCACGCGCTCCCGGCGCTTGTCGGATGAGAACAGGTCGACGGCTTCGGTAACGGTCATGACAGCTCCTTTTAAATGACGGTCAGAATATTACACATGCGTTGGCCGCCTCGCAACCGGCAGCTCACCCACCCTTGACAAGCCGGCGCAATGTCCGGGAAGTGGGGTCAACCGTCCCCAACAAGCCCTGAGAAAATCAGATGGAAATGCTCAATCCCCATTGCAGCGTCGACCGCGACGCCAGAGGCGTCGTTCGCCTGACGATCTGCAATGCCGGCTCGCTCAACATTCTCTCCTCCGCGGTCATCAATGGCGTGCGCGAAGGGTTCGAGAAGCTCGCCGCGGATCCCGACATCCGTGCCGTGATCCTGGCCGGCCAGAGCGAAAAGAGCATGATCGGCGGCGCCGACATCAAGGAAATGGCAAAACTCGACCAGAAGTCCGCGGAGGCCTTCATCACCCGGCTGCGCGACCTCTGCGAAGCGGTACGGCAATTTCCGGCGCCCGTGATCGCGCGACTGCCCGGCTGGTGCCTCGGCGGCGGGCTGGAAGTCGCCGCCGCCTGCGATTTCCGGATCGCGGCGCACGACGCCATGTTCGGCATGCCGGAGGTCCGCGTCGGTATCCCCTCGGTGATCCACGCCGCGCTCTTGCCGCGCCTGATCGGCTGGGGTCGCGCCCGCTGGCTGGTGATGACGGCCGAGAATATCGACGCGCCGACGGCGCTCGCCTGGGGCCTCATCGACAAGGTCGCGCCGCAAGGCGGCCTCGATGCCGCGGTCGAGCACACGGTCAAGGCGCTGCTCGAATGCGGTCCGCAAGCGCTGCGCTCGCAGAAAGCGCTGCTGCGGCAATGGGAAGAGCTGCCGCTGACGGAATCCGTCAATCTGAGCGTCGGCGTGTTCGGGCAATCCTTCCTGACCGGCGAGCCGCAGCGGCTGATGCAGGGATTTTTGGACCGCAAGCGGTAATTCACCGCCTGCTCGAGGTCGGATCAATTCAGCTCATCCGAACGCGAACTTTTCTCATGGAGTGATTCTCTCTTTTTGATGGGATGGTCCCGTTGCAATTTTTGCAGCGCATTATATGATGATCATAATCCAACTCTCATGCCCATCCGGGAGATTCACCATGACCGCCACTTCCGATCCCGTCGTCATCGTCTCCGCCGCCCGCACGCCCCTCGGCCGCTTCATGGGCGCTCTTTCGCCGCTTGCCGCCCACAAGCTCGGCTCCCACGTCATCGGCGCCGCATTGGAGCGGGCCAAACTGGCGCCGGAGCGGATCGACGAGGTGTTCATGGGCAACGTGCTGCCGGCCGGACAGGGTCAGGCGCCGGCCCGCCAGGCGGCGCGCGGCGCCAAATTGCCGGATGCCACCGGCGCCACCACGATCAACAAGGTCTGCGGCTCCGGCATGAAGGCGACGATGCTGGCCCACGACATCATCAACGCGGGCTCCGCCAATATCGTGCTGTCCGGCGGCATGGAGAGCATGTCGAACGCGCCGTATCTCTTGGCGAAGGCCCGCTCCGGCTATCGCGCCGGTCATGACCGCATCATCGACCACATGATGATGGACGGACTGGAAGACGCCTATGAAACCGGCCGCTCGATGGGCGATTTCGGCGAGGCCACCGCGGAGGCCTACCAGTTCACCCGTGCGGACCAGGACGCCTATGCGATGGAAACGCTGACCCGGGCGCGCCAGGCGGTCGAAGGCGGCGCGTTCCGGGCCGAGATCGCGCCGATCACGCTGACCGAGAAAGCCGGGCCGCGCATTATCGCCAATGACGAGCATCCGCTGAAGGTCGATCCCGCCAAAATTCCCGGATTGAAGGCGGCGTTCCGCGCCAACGGCACGATTACGCCGGCCGCCTCCTCCGCCAACGCCGACGGCGCTGCGGCGCTGATCCTAGCCAAGCGCTCGCTGGTCGATCGCGAGGGCCTGCCGGCCCTGGCCGAGATCAAGGGCCACGCCACCCACAGCCAGGAACCGCAGTGGTTCACGACCGCGCCGATCCCGGCGATTCGCAAGCTCTTGGACAAGGTCGGCTGGAACGTCGGCGACGTCGATCTGTTCGAGATCAACGAGGCCTTTGCCGTGGTGGCGATGGCGGCGCAGAAGGACCTCGGAATTCCCCGGGACAAGCTTAACGTCCATGGTGGCGCCTGCGCACTCGGCCACCCCATCGGCGCTACCGGCGCGCGTCTGATCGTGACGCTGCTGCATGCGCTGGAAGCAAAGAACCTGAAGCGCGGCGTCGCCGCGCTCTGCATCGGCGGCGGCGAGGCCACGGCGATCGCCGTGGAGCGAATCGTGCACTGACTTCAAAATGTCCTGAAATGAGGGAAGTACGGCATTTCAGCCGTACTTCCCTTGCGCCATAATGTGCCGGTCAGGCCAAATCAGCAAGAATTCCCAAGAAAATCCCAAGCAACTCTCGAAGATGCAATCCCGGAAAGCTGCCAAGAAACCGCCAAGACAACTTCCGGATAGAACTTCCTGCGAACCCCACTGAGGCTCAATGATCTCGAACTGGCTGTCAGCCGCCCTCGCCCGCCGCAATATCCACTACGGTTGGGCGATGGTCGCCGTGACCTTCCTCACCGCCCTGATCACCGCGGGCACCGTCGGTGCGCCCGGCGTGTTCATCGTGCCGCTGCAGAAGGAATTCGGCTGGACCTCCGCGGAGATTTCCTCCGCGCTGTCGATCCGCTTCATCCTGTTCGGACTGATGGCCCCGTTCGCCGCCGCTTTGCTGAACCGCTACGGCCTGCGCAACGTCACGCTGTCGGCTTTGCTGGTCGTGGTATCCGGCCTCGTCGCGTCACTGGCGATGACAAAAGTCTGGCACCTGATGCTGCTGTGGGGCGTCGTGATCGGCATCGGTACCGGCATGACCGCTTTGGTGCTGGGCGCCACCATCGCCGCGCGCTGGTTCGTGGCGCGGCGTGGCCTTGTGGTCGGCATTCTCACCGCCAGCGTCGCGACCGGGCAACTGGCGTTCCTGCCGCTACTGGCGACACTGACCGATCATTATGGCTGGCGAATTGCGCTGGGACTGGTCTGCGTGATGCTCGGCGTGGCGGCCTTCGCCGTGCTCATGATCATGCGCGACCGGCCGAGCGATCTCGGTCTGCGGCCGTTCGGCGATGAAGGCACAGAGCCGCTGCCGGCGCCGCCGCCGAATAACGCGCCGATCGTGGCAGCTGCTCTCGGCACGCTGCGCGATGCTTCGAAGTCGAGCGTGTTCTGGGTGCTGTTTGCGACCTTCTTCATCTGCGGCGCCAGCACCAACGGCCTGATCCAGGTGCACCTGATTCCGATGTGCCTCGACTACGGCATTCCGCAGGTGCAGGCGGCAAGCCTGCTCGCCGCGATGGGCATCTTCGATTTCTTCGGCACCATCATCTCCGGCTGGCTGTCGGACCGCTATGACAACCGCTATCTGTTGTCCTGGTACTACGGCCTGCGCGGACTGTCGCTGCTGTTCCTCCCCTTCACCGACTTCTCGTTCTATGGGCTGTCGGTATTCGCCATGTTCTACGGGCTCGACTGGATCGCCACGGTGCCGCCGACGGTGCGGCTCACGGCGCAGCGGTTCGGACCCGAACGCGCCAACATGGTGTTCGGCTGGATTTTTGCCGGCCATCAGTTGGGCGCGGGCACCGCAGCCTTCGGCGCCGGGCTGTCGCGAACACTGCTTGCGAGCTACGTGCCGGCGTTCTTTGTTGCCGGCGCGCTCTGCATCGTCGCATCTCTGCTCGTGATTACGGTCTCCCGGCCGGCACCAAAACCGGCTGTCGCGCCCGCCTAGGGCGCGACCCAGGCGGATAGATCGGCTCGTCGCCCGAAAGCGCTGGTGTTATCCTCCCCGCATGGCAAGGCAGATCATCCTTCGGCAGGCAGAGGCAGAACATTACGATTTTGCTTTGCGCCTCTACCTGCTGACGATGCAGCCCTATGTGCAGGAACTCGTCACGTGGGACGAGCAAGAACAGAGGGCAACCTTCGCGGCACAATGGAAGCTCGACGAAGTATCAATCATTTCAGTTGAAGGGAACGATGTCGGCTGGCTCCAGGTCGCTGAATTGCCGGCCGAGATACGACTGCAGAAGTTTTACGTTTCGCCTCAATATCAGGGATCAGGCATCGGATCAGAGGTGCTCGGCAACCTGCTTGTCGCCTGGAGATCGACGGACAAGAAGATCGTGCTCAGAGTCCTCAAGAACAATCCTGCGCGCCGACTCTATGAGCGCCTTGGTTTTGCTGCGATCGCTGACAACGGCATCACATTCAGAATGAGGGGCTGACAGCGAGAACGAGCCGGCGTGAGGCACGGTCCCGCCGCCGTCATTGCGAGCGGAGCGAAGTAATCCATGCCGCGGCTTGCGGAGAGATGGATTGCTTCGTCGCTGCGCTCCTCGCAATGACGGGTGCGTGCGTGTGCTTACGGCCGTATCGACATATTCGTCGCCGGCCCCGGCGTGCGCACCGGCTCCGCCAGCCGCGCGAATTCGCACAGCAGCGAACGGGTCTTGCGGGGATCGATCACTTCCTCGACCCAGAACTTTTCGGCCGAGCGGAAAGGCGAGCGCAGCTTGCTGAGGCGGTCCTCGATCTCTTTCAGCTTTGCTGCCGGATCGTCCGAGCCGTCGATGTCGGCGCGGTAGGCAGCCTCGATGCCGCCTTCCAGCGGCAGCGACCCCCAATAGGCCGACGGCCACGCATAGCGCATCGAGTAGCGGTTCGCCGGCTGGTGCACGACACCAGCAACACCAAAAGCATTGCGCACGATAATCGTGCACCAGGGCACGGTGCTCTGGTTGACGGCGGCCATCGCGCGCACGCCGTGGCGGATGGTCGCCGACTTCTCGGCTTCAAGCCCGATCATGAAACCCGGGCAATCCATCAGATAGACCACCGGCAGATGGAAGGTCTCGGCGAAGTCGACCCAGCGTATCACCTTGTCGCAGGCGTCCGCCGTCCACGAGCCGCCATAATGGAAGGGATCGCTGGCGAGCAACATCACTGCGCGGCCTTCCAGGCGCGCCAGCCCGGTGATCATCGGGCGGCCGAAATTGGCATTCACTTCGAAGAACGAACCCTTGTCGACGACGGCGTCGATGATCGGGCGCATCTTGTAGACCTGGCGGCGGTTGCGCGGCACCGCCTTCATCAACGATTCCTCCGCACGTTCCGGATCGTCGTTGCAGGGCGTGGTCGGCGGCAGGTCGAACACCGAGGACGGCAGGTAGGACAGGAAGCGTCGCGCGCGCGCGAACGCCTCCTCTTCGGTGTCGACGGCATCGTCGACGCCGCCGGCGCGGGTCTGGATGTCGGCGCCGCCGAGTTCCTGCTTGGTCAGATCCTGACCGAGCCGCTTCACCACCGGCGGGCCGGCAACGAACATCGCCGAGCTTCTGGTCATGATCGAATAATGACTTGCCGCCAGCCGCGCGGCGCCCAGGCCCGCGACCGAACCGAGGCCAAGACCGACCACCGGCACCCGCGCCATGTTCCCTGTCGTGAACCAGTATGCCCGCGTGCCGCCGACGCCGCCCGGCAGATTGGCTGCCCCCCGGGTTTCGATGGTCTTGACCGAACCGCCGCCGCCGGAGCCTTCGATCACGCGGATGATCGGCAGGCGGAAATCATGCGCCATCTCCTCGGCCATCAGCGGCTTGGTCGAAATCGAGGCATCGGCCGAGCCGCCGCGCACGGTGAAATCGTCGCCGACCACCACCACGGTGCGGTCGTCGATCTTGCCGCGGCCGAACACGCAGTTCGCCGGCGTCAGGTGCTTGAGTTCGTTGTTTTCGTCGTATTCGCCGATGCCGGAGACCGCACCGACCTCGTGAAAGCTTTTTTGATCGACCAGTTTGTCGATGCGTTCGCGAACGGTGAGCCGGCCCTGGTCATGCTGACGCTTGACCTTGTCAACGCCTCCCATCTCGCGCGCGAACGCTTCGCGCCGGGCGAGGTCGTCGAGTTCCGGCTTCCAGTTCATTCGTCTCCTCCGTTCGGATGATTTTATTGTTATTGATTTTGTTCGGGGTCGAGACCGCAAGTGGCTTGCGTTCCAGCCGGCTAGAGAAGATATCGCCGTCAGCGCCTTCAAGCAGGCCGCCGATCGCAGCCGCCAGTTCGCGCATCGGCGGCGCCACTTCGCGGTGCAGCCGCTTCTCGTCGAACATCACGGACAGCAATCCGATCGTCGCCACCACATAGGTCTGATATTGCGGCGACCACACCGGGACCGCGAGCCCGTTGATGTGCGGGCTCCACAGCCCGCAGGCCACGACATAGCCGTGTTCGCGCAGATGACGGCGGTTGCCCTCGATGCGCGGCTTCAACAGCTTGGCGCTTTCCGGGATCTCGCGCTCCATTTCCGCGATCAAGGCATCGCCCACGTCGACATCGAGCGCCGCGGTATAGGCATGGCCCGCCGCCGTGCTCGCCATCGCTATGCGGCTGCCGGTGGTCTCGTGCAGGCCGAGCGCGTTCGCCGCGCGCGCGAATTCGAGATAGACCAAGTGAAAGCGATCAGGGATGACGAAGCCGACGGTGCCCGGCAGTTGCTCGGCGACATCCTGCAGCCGCAGCCGGATCAGGTTGCGAAGCTGCAACCCCTTCATCATCGACGTGCTCATCGCCACCGCACTCGGGCCGATGCGGTATTTCTGATCGCGTGGCAGATAGACCAGTTGTCCCATCCGCGTCAGCGTGTGCGTCAGCCGCGACACCGTCGACCGCGGCAGCCCGCAGCGATTGGAAATTTCGAGATTGCCGAGCCGGGCTTCATGACCCTCGAAGCAGCGCAGGACATCGAAGGCCCGCGACACCACCTGAATCACATCGCCATCGCCTGCCAGATCGCTGGCGAGCATTCCCTGTTTGCTGAGCCGTTCCGAGCGTCTTCCCATGCGTTGGCCTCATTCCGTCATGCGGAATAAAATTCCACTTGCAGATCAAGCTACCTCAGGCAATCTGCCGCCACAAACAAAAAGCCGTTGGCGATGAAAATTTGTCCGTCAGACGGTCCCGGGAGATTGGAATGCCAGATATCAAGATCGTCACCGAAGTGGCCGGCCGCGTCTGCGCGCTTGCGGTCGAGAACGGCGCCAGCGTCGATGACGGCGACGAGATTGCCTTCGTCGAAGCGATGAAGATGGAAATCCCGGTCACCTCGACGACCGCGGGGAAAATCAAGGCAATTCTGGTCAAACTCGACGACGTCATCGCCGAAGGACAGGTCGTCGCGATCGTCGACGCCTAGAACTTCACCACCCACCTTCTGACGCGCGACAATCTGTCCGGTAGCGGATCGGCCGCATTTGCGGCTTTGAAACGGTGCGGACGTTGTCATCGCCATGGCGCGATGACATGATCCCGGCCATCAAAAGTTTCGTCTGACGAAACATTGGGCGTTCGGCTGATGAACTTCGTGTCCGCCGCCAGACGCTGGTCGCGAGCCAGTTGCGCGTTCCCTGATTGCGTTGCAAAACGGTGGCGATGAAAGTATCGCCCACCGGCGCCCCGGCCTGGACCAGCTCGAAACCGCCTTTGCTGCGGTTCCTGAACGCGTGCCACACGGACTTCCTGCAGGAGACCGGCGGCACCGTCGCCGACTACATCCCTGAACTCGGCAAGGCCGACCCTGCCCATTTTGGCATCAGCCTCGCTACCCTCGACGGTCACGTCTACGAGGTCGGCGACACCCAGATTCCCTTCACGATCCAGTCCATGTCAAAGCCGTTCGTGTTCGCGCTGGCGTTGGACACGCTGGGTGCCGCAAGGGTGGAAAGCGCCATCGGCGTCGAGCCGTCGGGTGACCCCTTCAATTCGATCCGCCTCAACGCCGAGAACCACCCCTTCAACGCCATGGTCAATGCCGGCGCCATCGCCTGCACCGGGCTGATCCACGAGGCCAAGGGTGACGGCGCGTTCGAATATATCCGGCAGGCACTGGGACGCTTTGCCGGACGTGACCTCGACGTCGATGACGCCGTCTACGCCTCCGAGAGCGCCACCGGAGACCGCAACCGGGCGATCGGCTATCTCCTGCGCACCAACGCCGTGATCAAGGACAACGTCACCTCGGTGCTGGAAGCCTATTTCCGGCAATGCGCGGTGCTGGTCACCGCGCGTGACATCGCCGTGATGGCGGCGACGCTGGCCAACCGCGGCGTCAATCCGGTGACCGGCGAACAGGTGATGACGCCCTATGCGATTTCGCGGACGCTATCGGTGATGACGTCGTCGGGCATGTACGACTATGCCGGCGAATGGATCTACCGCGTCGGCATTCCCGCCAAGAGCGGCGTCGGCGGCGGCATTTTGGCGGCATTACCGGCCCGGCTCGGGCTCGGCAGCTATTCGCCGAAACTCGACAAGCACGGCAACAGCGTGCGCGGCATCAAGGTCTGCGAGGCGCTGTCGTCGCATTACACGCTGCACATGCTCAACCGCAGCGACGACGCCCGCAACAGCATCATTGCCGACTACAACATGGGCAAGAGCCCGTCGCGGCGCAGCCGCCGTCCGCACGAGCAGAACATCCTCGCCGCGCATCATCAGGACGTGCTGGTCTATGAACTGGTCGGCGCGCTGTCGCTGTCCAGCGTCGACTATGTCTCGCGCGCGCTGGCGGACAAGCCGCGTCCGCAATTCGTGATTTTCGACCTGCGCCGTGTCGCCTCCGTCACCCCCGCCGGCGCGCGGCTGTTCGCCGAGGAATTCCGTGAACTCGCGGCCTATCATGTCACCGTAATCCTGTCCGGCATCAAGCGCGCCTCACCGGAATGGAAGATGATCGCGGAATGGACCGAGGGTCTTAGCAACATCCGCAACTACTTCCTGCTCGACGCCGCGATCGAATGGGCGGAAGACCAGGTGGTCTACCGCCACGGCGGCGCGATCGATTTCCTCGAAGCCACCGAACTGTCGGAGCAGTTGCTGCTGGACGGACTGACCGACGAGGAACTGACTGACCTCTCCTCACTCGCGTCGATCAGACACTATCAAGCCTCCGAGAAAATCATCGCGACCGGCGATGAGGCCAACTCGCTGTTCTTTCTCCGAAGCGGCGTGGTGCATGTCACCCTGCCCGACGGCATCCGGCTGGCGACGCTGACGGCCGGAATGCCGTTCGGCGAGATGGCGCTTCTGGAGCCGCGCCGGTCCGCCGACGTGGTTGCCGACATGACGGCAACCGCCTACGAAATCCCGCTGCGCGATTTCGAACGTTTCCGAAAACAGCACCCGCGCGCCGGCGAGCGGATCATGCGCAATCTCGCACAACTGCTGGCCGACCGCCTGATCCTCGCCAACGCCAAGGTGAACCTGCTGACGTCGAGCTAAAGCGTGGGGCCAGACACAAAATCGCGAAAACAACCCCATGCAAAGTAGAATGCGGCGCAAAAAAAGGCCCGGCGTCGCCGCCAACCTGATCTCATCCCGCCTTAGCGCGTGCCCCGCCCGTTCTTCTCGGCGGCGCGGCGCAGCGCCTCGGCGAGCGCGCCGCCGGGCTGTTCCTGCGGCTTGCGCGGCGCCTGCGACGTCATCGACGCCTTGGAAAACTCGCGCTGCCGGTCTGCCGCCGCAGGCTTGGCGCCCTTGGCGCCGATCTCGTCATCCAGCCGCAGCGTCAGTGCGATGCGCTTGCGGGCGACCTCGATCTCCAAAACCTTGACCTTGACGATGTCGCCCGGCTTCACCACCTCGCGCGGATCCTTGATGAAGGTTTTTGACATCGCCGAGACGTGCACCAGCCCGTCCTGATGCACCCCGATATCCACGAAGGCGCCGAACGCCGCGACGTTGGTAACCGTGCCTTCGAGGATCATGCCGCGCTTGAGATCCTTGATCTCCTCGACGCCTTCCTTGAACACCGCGGCTTTGAAGGCCGGGCGCGGGTCACGGCCGGGCTTTTCCAGTTCGCGCAGGATGTCGGTCACGGTCGGCAGGCCGAAGGTGTCGTCGACGAAGGTCTGCGGCTTCAACTGGCGCACGATCTCGGCATTGCCGATCAGCGCCTTGATGTCGCTCTTGGTCGCCTCGAGAATCCGTCGCACCACCGGATAGGCTTCCGGGTGCACGCCGGAGGTATCGAGCGGGTCCTCGCCATCGTTGATGCGCAGGAAGCCCGCGCACTGCTCGAACGCCTTCGGCCCGAGCCGCGGCACTTCCTTCAGCGCCTTGCGTGATTTGAACGGCCCGTTGGCGTCGCGGTGCTGCACGATGCTCTGCGCCAGCCCGAGACCGATGCCCGACACCCGCGCCAGCAGCGGCGCGGACGCCGTATTGGCGTCGACGCCGACCGCGTTGACGCAGTCCTCGACCACGGCATCCAGCGAGCGCGCCAGCTTGGTCTCGCCGAGGTCGTGCTGATATTGCCCGACGCCGATCGCCTTCGGATCGATCTTGACCAGTTCGGCCAGCGGATCCTGCAGACGCCGCGCGATCGACACCGCGCCGCGCAGGGTGACGTCGAGTTCGGGCAATTCCTCCGACGCGAAGGCCGAGGCTGAATAAACCGACGCGCCGGCTTCCGACACCACGATCTTCGACATTTTCAGGTCGGGCAGCAGCTTGACCAATTCTGTCGCCAGCTTGTCGGTCTCGCGCGACGCCGTGCCGTTGCCGATCGCGATCAGGTCGACCTTGTGGGCGACCGCGAGCTTGCCCAGCGTCGCCAGCGCTTCGTCCCACCTCTTTTGTGGTTCATGCGGATAGATCGCCGTGGTCGCCACCACCTTGCCGGTCGCATCGACCACCGCGACCTTGACGCCGGAGCGATAGCCGGGATCGAGCCCCATGGTGACGCGGGCGCCGGCGGGAGCCGCCAGCAGCAGGTCGCGCAGGTTGGAGGCAAACACGCGAACGCCTTCGGTCTCCGCTGATGTCCATAGCCGCATCCGCAGGTCGATGTTGAGATGCACCTGGATCTTGGTGCGCCACGCCCAGCGCGCGGTGTCGATCAGCCAGCGGTCGCCTGGACGGCCCTGATCGGTAATGGCAAAGCGCTGCATGATCTTGAGCTCATACGAGCTCGGCGGACTGGCGCCGGTCGACGGCGGCTGCGCATCCGGCATAATCTGCAGTTCGAGGACTTCTTCCTTCTCGCCGCGGAACATCGCGAGGATACGGTGCGACGGCAATTTGCTCAGCGACTGCGAGAATTCGAAATAGTCCTTGAACTTCTCGCCCTCGGTTTTCTTGCCCTTGCGCACCGTCGCGGCCATCAGTCCGTCCGACCACATCTGCTCGCGCAAGCGCCCGATCAAATCGGCGTCTTCTGCAAAGCGCTCCACCAGGATGGCGCGCGCGCCTTCGAGCGCTGCAGCGACATCCGCCACCTGCTTTTCGGCGTCGACGAACCCGGCGGCCACCACTTGCGGATCGTTCTGCGGCTGGGTCAGCAGCAGTTCGGACAACGGTTCGAGGCCGGCCTCCCTGGCGATCTCGGCCTTGGTGCGGCGCTTCGGCTTGAACGGCAGATAGATGTCTTCCAAACGCCCCTTGCTGTCGGCGGCCATGATCGCGGCTTCCAACGCGGCGTCGAGCTTGCCTTGTTCGCGCACCGAATTGAGGATCGCAACGCGGCGCTCTTCGAGTTCGCGCAAATAGGTCAGCCGCTCTTCCAGCGTGCGCAGTTGCGCGTCATCGAGACCGCCGGTGATTTCCTTGCGATAGCGCGCCACGAACGGAACGGTGGCGCCGCCGTCGAGCAGTTCCACCGTCGCGTTGATCTGCTGCTCGCGGACGCCGAGTTCTTCTGCGATCTGTCGATTGATATTTGCCACGCAAACTCTTTCCTGAACCGTTGCGGCCGGTGAATCGCCTGCCGCCGGACGCCGCTTATGGACCATCGCCGATTATTTCATCAAGCCGTCACGCCAAACAAATTGATCTGTGGATGGACATCGGTGGCAATTTGGCAGGCAATAACAACGCCCTGCCATGACATAACGAGATAAAGGTGGATCGATGGCACCGTAATGTGTAAACGGACGCTCCTCCTGGAGCTCCCATGTCCATCTGCGGCCTAGATTTCGGAACGTCGAACACGACGCTCGGCACCATCGAAGACCATGCGCCGGTCCTGGTGGCGCTGGAGGACGGCGAGAGCACGATTCCCAGCGCGATCTTCTACGAGGTGGACGGCGCCGTGCTGATCGGCCGCAGGGCCGTGGATGCCTATGTCGAGGGGGCTCCCGGCCGGCTGATGCGGAGCCTCAAATCAGTGCTCGGCACCTCGCTGATCGACGAAACCACCCGGCTGGGCCGCGAACGGGTCAGCTTCCGGGATGTGATCGCCTATTACCTCGGCGCGGTGAAACGCCGCGCCGAACAGACGATGGGCAGCGAACTCCGCGACGTCGTCCACGGCCGTCCGGTGCACTTCGTCGACAATGCGCCGGACTCCGACCGCAAGGCGGAAGAAACCCTGCGCGTGATCGCCCGCGGCATCGGCTTCGATCAGGTCACCTTCCAGTTCGAACCGATCGCAGCCGCACTCGAATACGAGCGCCAGATCGGATCGGAAGAAGTGGCGCTGATCGCCGATATCGGCGGCGGCACGTCGGATTTTTCGATCGTTCGCTTGGGCCCGGAGCGCCATGGCAAGGCGGACCGCGTCGCCGACATTCTTGCCAACGACGGCGTGCGCATCGGCGGCACCGATTTCGACCGTCAGCTCAGCCTCGGTGCTGTCATGCCGCTGTTCGGTTTCGGCAGCGCCATGAAGCGCGCCGGGCTCGACGTGCCCTCGAGCTATTTCCACGACCTCGCGACCTGGTCGAACATCAACCGCATGTACGAGCCGCGCGTGATTGCCGATATCCGTCAGGTCCGGCACGAGGCCACTGAGCCCGAGCTGCTCGATCGGCTGATCCGCGTGGTCCACGAACAGCGCGGCCATACGCTGGCGATGGAAGTCGAGGACGCCAAGATCGCGCTGTCCGAAAAGCGCCAGGCCGATATCCCGCTGGAGTGGGTGGCGCCGGGCCTGGGTGCCGCCATCGGCCGCCCCGACCTTGTCAGCCATACCAAACAACTAGCCGACCGCATTGCAGCCCGCATCAAGAACTGCCTCACCCAGGCGCGGCTCGCCGCCGGTGACATCGACGCCGTGTTCCTGACCGGCGGCTCGGTGAAGCTCGCCCATGTCCGCAAGGCGATCACCAAGGCGGTGCCATCAGCGCGCATCGTCGAGGGCGACATCTTTGGTGCGGTCGGCAAAGGACTGACGCTGGAAGCGCTGCGGCGATACGGGCCCGGCCGCTAAATTTCGCATCAAACAATGGCTGGGCGTTGCCATTCCATCACGACGAACCATGGCACGCGCCGAAAGCGCTCTCTATGCGCCTGGTCGCCGGACACCGAGTCCGGCTCCGAGAAGAACGTGAGCTGCAGGCCGCACTTCAGGAACGTTTCCATGTAGGCCGCCAGCGGTCGATGCCAGTTTTCAATGCGTATCCCGGCCCATTGAAACCAGAACGCCGCTTCTTCCAGATAATTGTCGACCGGGAAATGCAGCGGCCGGCCGTCTGTATCCCTCACCCAGCCCTGCGCGGCGCCGGCCGAGGCAAAACCGGTGAGATTGGCGATCAAAAGCGAACCGCCTGGCTTCAACACCCTCGTCATTTCACTGACCGCGGTCCTGAAATCGGCGATATCGAGCAGCGTGAGATAGCTGACCACCAGATCGAAGCTGGCGGATTCGAATTCGAGCCGCTCGGCGCGGCCGGATCGATAATCGCCGGCAGGATCGCGCCGGCTGGCGGTCTCGAGCAGTTGCGGGGTCGGCTCGATTCCGACCACGTTCACGCCGGTGGACTTCAGCATTCTGCAGAAGCGACCCTCACCGCAGCCAACATCGAGCGCGTTGGAGAACCGGCCAGTCCCGATGCGCTCGAGCATGACCGGATCGAGCACGTGCTCGCGTGCCCAATCGCCCCGCTCGCCGATGGAATCGATCCACGCCTGCGCCGACTGTTCCCATCCGTTGCTCATGACCCAACGCAGCTCCCGCTAACGCCACCGCCCCGCATTCATTTCGCAAGTCTGGTCGACGGCTGGTATTGCGATTCCAGCCGGTTGCCGTGGCGGTGAAGCAGACGCCATTCGCCGTTCTCTTTACGAAAAATATGCGTCACCCGGTTGGACCAGCCGGTGATGCCTTCGGTTTCGGCGACGCGCTGGTTCTCGAAGGTCTCGATGTCGGTCACATAGAACAGTTCAGGTGTGATCACCGTAGAGACGTTCTCGTGACGGACCGTGCCGCCCTTGAACTGGGCGCCGGCCCAGTCCCAGCGCTGCGAAACCGCCTGCCATCCCTTCTCATAGCCGCCCCAGCCGTAGAAACTGGTTGCGTCGTCGCTGTGTGAATAGAGCGCCTTGATCTCGGAGACGTCACCGTTCGCGACCTTGGCCATTGCCGCATGTAAGCGCGCGATGGCCGCACGCACGGAAGCCTCAAAGTCCTCGTTGCTCATCTCTCACCCGACCGCTGACCGTCTATGAAATCACTTCCGTCACCGGCTGCAGGTCGATGGCAAAGGTTTCCAGGAACTTTGACGTCATGATGTAAAAGCCGACCGAGAGCTGAAGCTCGACCAGCGCGCCCGGCGTCAACCTGGACGCAATCGCGTTGAAGGTCGCGTCCGTCGGCTTGGGCAGCTTGACGATCTCGTCGGCAAAGGCGAGCGCCGCGCGCTGCACCTCGTCGAAGCATTTTGCCGACTGCCAGTTCTCCAGCGCCGCGTTCTGCTCGTCGGTGACGCCGACATTCTTGCCGATCCGCTTGTGGGCAACGATCTCATACGGCGCCTCGCACAGGATGCCGGTGCGGGTGATCGCAAGCTCGCGCACGACCGGATCCAGCTCACCCTTGTTGCGGATCGCCCCGCCCAACCGGCAATATTGTTCGAAATAGCTCGGCGAATGCGCCATCATCCGGAAGATGTTGGCGTTGCGGTTCTTGCGAGAATTTCGCGGGTGCGGTCGCTGGCTTTCGCGGGATCGCTGTAGTCGATACGGGCCATTCATCACCTTGGGTGTTTGTCGAGGTTTTCTTTGGTTTTTATGATTTTTAGCGGCCGGATCATGCCCCGCGGCAAGGGGCGGATCAACCCATTGTGTGGAACCGGTGGGCTACCGGAATAACTCACGGCCCCGTGTGTTTTAGATGGTCTATCGACCTGCAATATTCCGCGTCACGAACACCTTGGGAAACGCCATGATTCGTATCCTCGCGCTGATCCTCACACTGTCGCTCGCCGGTGTTGCCCGTGCGGCGCCGATCGACAACGCCGACGGTTTCTGGAGCGAGTGGAGCGACGCGACCTTTGCCAGGGCCGCGCGCGAGAAGAAATTCGTAATCATGTCGCTGCAGGCCTGGTGGTGCCGCTGGTGCCACGTGATGAATCAGGAGACCTGGTCGAACGCCGAGACGCGCGGGATCCTCAAGGACAAGTTCATCCCTGTCTATGTCGACCAGGACAGCCGGCCGGATATTTCGCAGCGCTACGAACGGTGGGGCTGGCCCGCCACCATCATCTTCGCGCCCGACGGCACCGAAATCGTCAAGCTGCGCGGTTTCTACTCGCCGCAGTTCTTCAACCCGATCCTCACTGCCACGATCGAGGACCCCTCGCCCGTGGTCTATCCCGACGCCGGCGGGGCCGAACGCGAGCGCACGCTGGCCACGGGTTTGACCGAAGCGCAGCGCAACGAGATTCTGGCCTTCATCGATCAGGCCTGGGACGAACAAAACGGCGGCTGGAGCAAATCCAAATTTGTCGACGGGCCGATGCTGACATGGGCGCTGCAGCGTGCACGCCAGGGCGACACGAAGAACGAGGCGCGGATCAAGCGCGTGCTGACACTGATGGCCTCGACCATGGTCGACAACGCCACCGGCGCCATGAACCAGGTCAACCTGAAGCCCGACTGGTCGGAGCCTGCCCGCGAATTTCCGATGTTTGCGCAGGAGGCCGGGCTTTCGGCGTTCGCACGCGCATCGATCATGTACGGCGATCCGGCCTATCGGCAGGCCGCCGATCGCATCTATGGCTTTCTCAAGAACACGATGGCCGCGACCGGCGGCGGCTTCTACGCATCGTACGGCATGAGCGAGGGTGAGCCCGGTGTGGACCGGCGGCAATATGCACGCGAGACCGCGCAGGCGATTGCCGCGTTGCTCGCTTATTACGACGCGACCGGCATCACCGAGGCGCGCGATCTCGCGGTCAGCGGCGCGCGCTGGGCGCTGGCCAACCGCGCCATGCCTGATGGAGGCTTCCGGCATGCCGAGCAGGACAAAGGCGGGCCTTATCTCGCCGACAATATCGAAATGGCGAAGGCGCTGCTGGCGCTGCACCGCTCGACCGGCGAGCGCGAATGGCTGGTCCAGGCACAGGCGACCGCCGACTTCATCGCCAAAACGTTCATCGATCCCACCACCGGCGGCTTTGTGGCCTCCGCCTCCCCGGAGGCCAAGCAGATCACAAAGCCGATCAAACAGCGCGAGGACAATGTCACGGCGGTGCGGATGTTCAGCCTGCTCTCATCCTACACCGGCGAAGCCAAATACCGGGAGACCGCCGAGGCCGGCATGGGCTATCTGACGTCGCCGCCGATCCTCGATGCGTTCGGCTTCCTGCCCGACGTGCTGCTCGCCGAGGATGAGCTGCGCAACGAACCCGTTCACATCACCATCGTCGGCGCCAAGGACGATCCCCGCTCCGCCGCCTTGTTCAAGGCAGCGCTCGCCTACCCCCTGGTCAACAAGCGCGCGGAATGGTGGGACAAGCGCGAGGGCAAGCTCGCCAATATCGACGTCGACTATCCGGATTTCCCCGACGGACCCGCGGCATTCGCCTGCACGGCGACGTTCTGTTCCTATCCGGTGACGGATCCCGCCGCGATCCCGGCGCAGCTCGACGGCCTCAAACGGGCGCGCAAGCTCTAAACGATTGTTTCCAGAAAACTCCTTCCCGCGTGCACAAACCGGCTGCGCGCGGGCCAAATTGCCGCCTTATTGCTGGTCGATTTTGAGACGGTCGATATTCGCTGAGTGGGGACTCATCAAAGCGGATACTCGTCGCGGGGTGTTCCGAGTAAAAATCACTGGCCGTTTGTCTGCGCGCGTTTCGCGCAGCGATGAGCCATGCCCAGGTCTAGGGAGTTGGACATGAAGGAAGCCACCAAAAGGGCAGCCTCGGAAGCGCTCGCGCAGACGCTGGCGGTGACGGCAATGCTCGTCATCGCCAGCTTCGTCTTCTACGTTCGGTGATATCAGTTGTCGCAAATCTAAACGCGACGAAGCAATCCAGACCTTTTGTTCCGCGTAGTTCTGGATCGCTGCGTTGCTTCGCAAGCCGTTACTTCGCCTTCGCGAAGTACGGCACCAGCCTGCCCGCGAACGGTTGATATCGCGCGATGACGGCATCGCCGATGGCGAGGTCGTTGTCGCCATGGGCCATCATGCGAAAGCCTTCGGCGGTGTCGACCAGCACGATGTTGTAGGGAACGTGCGCCCGGGTTTCCGGCGTCGCGGCACGGCAGACCAGCGAGGTCGCATAGACCGTCCCTGCCCCGCTGGCGCGCTTTTCGGCCGGCTCCGGCGCACCGCAGGCGGCGCAGAAGCTGCGGCGGAAATACTGCACCTTGCCGCAGGCGCCGCAGGATTGATAGACGATCGCTTCGACGCCCTTGGTCCAGTCCGCGAGTCTGTCGCTCATCGCACGCGCTCCAGGAACATGCTGACATGGGACGACAGCACGCCACCGTCGCCGTGCAACAGCGCGATCGAGGCGTCGCGGACCTGGCGATTGCCGGCTCGATCCGTCATCTGCAAATGCGTCTCGACCAGATGCGCCATCGCGCCGCCGACGCCGCAATGGCCGTAGCTCAGAAGTCCGCCATGGGTATTGAGCGGCATCGCGCCGTCGCGGCCGAAATGACCTGATCTTACCTTTGCTGCGGCCTCGCCGCGTCCGGCTAGCCCTAAGTCTTCCAGCAGCATCGCCAGCGTAATGGTAAAGCTGTCGTAGACCGCGGCGTAGCGAACATCCGAAATCGCGAGACCGGAGATAGCCTTGGCCTTGGCGATCGCGATCTCGGCGCCGAGCTCGCTCAAGGCGGGCGCCGCCGTGACATGCTGATGCGTATGCGCCTGCGCACAGCCGCGCACCTGAACGCCGGCCTCTCCGGTTCGCTCGCGGCTGATCACGAACGCCGCACCGCCGTCCGACACCGGGCAGCAATCCAGCAGCTTCAGCGGCATCGCCACCGGCTTTGAAGCCATGACGTCGGCGACGGTAATCGCCTCGCGGAATTGCGCGCCGGGATGGGTCAAGGCGTGGGACCGCATCAGCACCGCGAATTCGGCGAGGTCTTCTTGCGTCACGCCATATTCATGCATGTAGCGGGATGCGACGAGGCCGTAATAGGCCGGGATCGTCGGCCCCAGTGTCACCTCGTAATCGGGATGGCCGACCTGCGCCAGCGCCTGGATCGAGGCGTCGCGGCTCTGGCCCGTGAGGCGGTTCTCGCCACCGACCACCAGCACGTGCCTGACCACGCCGGCCTCGACCAGATGATGCGCCAGCATGGTCATCGCCAGACCCGTAGCGCCGCCGACCTGCACCGCATGCGCGTAGGACGGCTGGATTCCAAAGTGCTCGGCGAACACGGTTGCCAGCATGATATGCGGCGACACCGTCGAATAGCCGCACAAGATGCCGTCGATCTCGGATCGCTTCAGCCCGGCATCTGATACCGCAAGCTCGGCCGCCTTGCTCATGAGATCGAGCGAGGACGAGCCTTCGTGCTTGCCATAGGACGTCAGCCCGACGCCGGTGATGAAGCTCATGGTGTTACCGCTCCCGTCGTCATTCCGGGATGGTCCGAAGGACCAGACCTCAGGGGTGCAATTGCACCCCGAGGAATCTCGAGATTCCGGGTTCGATGCTTCGCATCGCCCCGGAATGACAGCTGGCAAGTTCTGCCCATCCTCAATACGACTTCGGCAGACCCAGCACCCGCTCGGCAATGAAGCTGAGAATGAGCTGGGGGCTGATCGGGGCGATGCGCGGGATCAGGGATTCGCGCAGGTAACGCTCGACGTGATATTCCTTGGCGTAACCAAAACCGCCATGGGTCATGATGGCCTGTTCGCAGGCGTGGAAGCCGGCCTCCGCCGCAAGATATTTCGCGGCATTGGCCGCCGGCCCGCAGGGCATACCGTTGTCGTATTGCCAGCCGGCCGAGAGCACCATCAGCCAGGCGGCTTCCAGCTCCATCCAGTTTTTCGCCAGCGGATGCTGGATGGCCTGGTTCATGCCGATCGGCCGGTTGAACACGATGCGGTTCTTGGCATAGGCGGACGCCTTGGACAGCGCGATCTGGCCGAGGCCCACGGCTTCCGCTGCGATCAGGATGCGCTCCGGATTCATGCCGTGCAGGATATATTCGAAACCGCGGCCTTCCTCGCCGAGGCGATCCTCGACCGGGATCTCGAAGTTCTCGAAGAACAGTTCGTTGGAGTCGACGGGCTTGCGGCCCATCTTCTCGATCTCGTGCACGGTGACGCGCTTCTTGTCGAAGTCGGTGTAGAACAGGCTCAAGCCCTGCGTCGGGGTCTTGACCTCTTCCAGCGGCGTGGTGCGCGCCAGCAGCAGAATCTTGTTGGCGACCTGGGCGGTGGAAATCCAGACCTTCTGGCCGTTGACGACGTATTTGTCGCCCTGGCGCACGGCGCGAGTTTTCAGCTGCGTGGTGTTGAGCCCGGTATTGGGCTCGGTGACCGCGAAGCAGGACTTGTCGCGGCCGTCGACGATCGGCGGCAGCATGCGCGTGCACTGTTCCTTGGTGCCGAACACGACCACCGGATTGAGCCCGAACACATTCATGTGCACGGCGGAAGCACCCGACATGCCGGCGCCGGATTGCGCGATCGTCCGCATCATGATCGCGGCGTCGGTGATACCGAGGCCGGAGCCGCCGTACTCTTCCGGAATGCAGATGCCGAGCCAGCCGGCATCGGCCAGCGCGCGGTGGAAGTCGGCGGGATAGCCGCCTTCCTTGTCCTTCTTCAGCCAATAGGCGTCGTCGAAGCGCGAACAGATTTTGCCAACCGCATCGCGGATCGATTCCTGGTTGGCCGAGAGCGCGAAATCCATCTGATCCGTCCTATGTGTTAGGTATCGCTTTGGTCACGCCGTCACGAACCAGTGCCGCGATTTCCTCAGGCGTGAAGCCGGCTTCCCCAAGGATTTCTGCGCTGTTCTCGCTGAGGCGCGGCGCCAGCCTGTTTGTTTCCACCGGCGTTTCCGAAAACCTCGCCGAAGGCCTCATGTTGCGAATGCGCCCCTCGGTCGGATGATCGATCACGGGAAAGAAATCGGTGGCGACGATGTGCGGATCTTGCAGCAGGCTTTCGAGATCGTGCATCGGCATGACAGGTACATCCGCCTTCTCGAGGATGTCGCTCCATTCGGCCGTGGTCTTGGTTTCCAGAATGCGCGCCAGTTCGGCATAGACGACATCGATATTGACGGCGCGGCCGGCAAAGGTCGCAAATTTCGGATTGGTGCGCAGGTCTTCGCGGCCCGTCGCAGCGAAGAAATTCTGCCACTGCTTGTCGTTGTAGACGATCACGCAGATGTAGCCGTCGGAGGTCTTGTAGGGCCGCCGGTCCGGCGACAGATGCCGCGCATAGCCGCCCTTGTCGAGCGGCGGCTCATAGGTCAGCCCGCCCATGTGGTCGCCCATCACGAAACCGGCCATGGTTTCGAACATCGGGATGTCGACCCGCTGGCCGCGCCCGGTGCTGTTACGATCGACCAGACTGGCGCAGATCGCGCCAACCGCGGTGAGGCCGACGATGCGGTCGACCAAAGCGTTTGGAACATAGCGCGGCACGCCATCGGAAGTCTGCGCCATCAGCGCCGGCAGCGCGGTGGCGCCCTGGATCAGGTCGTCGTAAGCGGGTTTTGCGGCATAGGGCCCGTCCTGGCCGAAACCGAACACGCCGGCATAGATCAGCCGCGGATTGATATCAGACACCACGTCGTAGCCGAGTTGCAGCCGCGCCATCGCTTGCGGGCGCACATTGTAGACCAGCACGTCGGCGGTCTCGATCAGCCGCAGCACGGCGTCGCGCCCGGCCGGCTTTTTCAGATCGAGGCAGATCGAGCGCTTGCTGCGGTTGGTGTTGAGGAACACCGGTCCCATGCCGGGATGGCGGGTCGGCCCGATCTGCCGCGTCACGTCGCCATCGAGCGATTCCACCTTGACGACGTCGGCGCCGTAATCGCCGAGCATCTGGGTGGCATAGGGCCCCATCAGCACGGTCGTCATGTCGATGACCTTGACGCCCCTTAGCGGTCCCATGGCCGTTTTAGCTCCCGGATGTTGTCGTTCCGGTCTAGTAACGGGAGGTTTTCGGGAAGATCAAGGGCATCAGGCGTATGCGTCGGGCCGTCGTCCGGTCTTCGCCGGGACGCCAACGACTACTTCGACCTGCTATCGCGCTCTTTGATCAGCCGCTCGAGTTCTTCATTCTGCGCGCTGAGGCGGTCAGCGACACGCTCTTCGTTTCGTTCACCGGAGGCCCCGGCGCCCTGTTCGACAAGCTGCCTGATGTTGCCCTGAAGGATGGCAATCCGGTCGTTGAGTTCGGGCAATGACAGCGAGCTTTCGTTGCTCATGAAGCGTCCTCCAGGAACTTGCCGGACCATACGGTGGCACGGCGCAAGCGTGCCGTCGCCACCCTATCCAACCCCCGGTTACTTCGCCGGTTCCAACACCGAGACGTAATTCGCTACCGCGGCGCCGCCCATGTTGAAGATGCCGGCGAGTTTGGCGTTCTTGAGCTGCATGCCCTCGGGCGCCTGGCCGACGAGCTGCATCGCGCTCATCACGTGCATGGAGACGCCGGTGGCGCCGATCGGATGACCCTTGGCCTTCAACCCGCCGGACGGATTGACCGGCAGCTTGCCGTCCTTCTGGGTCCAGCCTTCCTTGATGGCGCGTGCGCCCTGCCCGCGCGGCGTCAGGCCCATCGCTTCATATTCGATCAGTTCGGCGACGGTGAAGCAGTCGTGGGTTTCGACGAAGGAGAGATCGGACAGCGTCACTCCGGCCTG
The DNA here is from genome assembly GCF_900103365.1 of Afipia sp. GAS231. Lineage (NCBI taxonomy): Bacteria > Pseudomonadati > Pseudomonadota > Alphaproteobacteria > Hyphomicrobiales > Nitrobacteraceae > Afipia > Afipia sp. GAS231. The sequence continues at coordinate 6,866,754 of NZ_LT629703.1, read as the reverse complement.
CGCCAGCGCCCGCTGCCAGGCCACCGTGCAGCCTTCGAACTGCAGGATGTCGCGCTTCGACATCGGCAGGAAATCCTGCGCATGCGCGGTGGCGCGGACGTTCACCGCCTTGCCCATCGTCTTGGCGGTCTCCGAATCCGTCAGCACCAGCGCCGCCGCGCCGTCCGACACCAGCGAGCAATCGGTGCGCTTCAAGGGACCGGCAACGAACGGGTTCTTCTCGCTTTCGGTGCGGCAGAACTCGTAGCCGAAATCCTTGCGCATCTGCGCATAGGGGTTGGCGACGCCGTTCTTGTGGTTCTTGGCTGCAATCATCGCCAGCGCATCCGACTGGTCGCCGTATTTCTGGAAATAGTTCTGCGCGATCTTGCCGAACACGCCAGCAAAACCGCCGACGGTGTCGCCGTCTTCAGGCAGATAGGACGCCTTCAACAGGTTGCGGCCGATCTCGGCTGCCGGCGTCCGTGTCATCTGTTCGACGCCGACCACCAGCACGATCTTGGCGGCACCGGCCGCGATCGCCCGGATGCCCTGATGCACCGCGGCCGAACCGGTGGCGCAGGCATTCTCGACCCGCGTCGTCGGCTTGAAGCGCAGGGCCGGATCGGCCTGCAATACCAGCGAGGCGGTAAAATCCTGCGGCGAGAAGCCGGCGTTGAAATGCCCGAGCACGATTTCGTCGACATCGCCTGCGGAGATGCCGGCGTCCGCCAGTGCTTCGGTCGCAACCTTCACCACCAGGCTTTCAACGGTTTCCGCGTCGAACTTGCCGAATGGCGTATGCGCCCATCCCACGATGCTGGCCGTCATGATCGTTCTCCCTGATCTGGTTTCGATCGGCTTTGTAGCCTATCGGCGGGCGGAATTCACGCCGATTTCACAGCCCACTCACACATGGCGGTTATGCCGGTCGGGCCGTTTATCCTATATTCGCAGCCGGCGGGACTCGAGACCCACTGACAGCAAGCAGCCGAATGCTTGCCCGCGCAAATATTCTACTTATGATTGTTCCACTAAGGATTTGATCGACCACGTCGCAATTGTTCGCTCAGACGTTCTTTCGTTTCATCGTTTTGAGGCGCGGACCAAATCACGCCAATTTCGGGCCGTCGCCCGGATCACGTCAACGTCCTCGTCACAGGTTTTTGGGGACCGACATGCACGCACGTTTCTTGGCATTGGCTGGAGCGCTGGTCGTTGTTGCTTGTTCAGCTTCCGGCATTCGCAGCGAGGACCTGGCCAATGATATTCCCACGATCGAGCAATTGCTTTCGCTCGTACCCGAGAACGCCAACTGGCAAGACCTCCCCCCAGATTTGCAGGCGAATTTTCAGAAGCGCGCATCCGCAATTCTTTCCGTGGATCGCCAGTCCTGGGGACTATCGAGACTGCAGCAGAAAGCAGATATCCTGTTCTCCGCGCCGACGCCGGCGATGACCGAGAATATCGACCGCGTCCTCAGCATCACCTTTGCTTCGGAACTGCCGGTCGGGTTCGCGATGTCGCGTGACGTCACGAATGCCGATCTCAAGCGCATGCTGATCCGGCTTTATGTGACGATCACCGATGATCGTGGATTCATGCTGCAAAATCATCCCGAATTCAAAGCATGGGATGGCATGCCGGTGAAGGAATTGCAGATCACCGATCACGAGCACTTCAAGTCCATGACCGTGTGGTCGCAACAGACAGAGGATGGCTTGCGGAAAATTCCGGACCAGAACCTCACTTCGCTGGAAACGAAACTGCGCGCCAAATCCTATTTCACCACGAGGGCCGGAAAGTATTTTGACAAGCCCGCTGTCGGGCTAAGCGGCGAGATCGGCTATAGCAGCCTGTATGCCCTTCCAGCCGAGCTTCGCCCGTTCCCGAGCGACACGGCTTTCCTTGAAGCGCATAACGCGTCGATGTTCACCGAATTCAGGGAGGTGAATGTCGGCACGCTGGACGCGTTCGAGTTTGACTACGAAAGCGAATTCAACCGGACGTGGCTTGCCAAGCAGGGAATGTCGGATGCTCTGACCACCAACGTTCTCAAACTGGGCAGCCTCTATAGGACACGCACGCTGGTCCTGCCCGAGAAAAGCAAACGCTGCACGATCTTCTCACCTGTCCAGCGCGCCGCCTATTGGGATGCATTCACGGCGGGCCAAATTTCGAACGCTGATGGTTCAGAAACCATGCAGTCCTACGCAAAACTGTTTGAGGGCAGCATCGCACAACGGCTCGTGACCACGCGGCAAGTCGGGATCCTCACTCTGGAACGGCTGTTCCCCGACGGCTCCGCCGATCTGACCGCTGCGCAACGGGCACAGGTCGCCGACAAGCTGCGGCGTGAAACGCGGCCCGCAAAGATGATGGATACGCTGCTTGCCACCCTGGATGAGGTCACAGGGACGACTGCGGCGTCAAAAAAGGTCAACGATACGATTGCAAGGCAACCTACCGTCGGCGGCGGCTATTCCCCCGGCCAAACGGTAAGGGACGCTGACAAGGCGCAACTCCTCGATATGTGGAACAAGATACGCGGTTTCATCAAGCGCGAATACGGTGGCTATCGTGTCGACATCGCCGCGCTTATTCCGGCCGAACCGGTTATCCAGCCGACGGGGGACAGCCAATTTACCGTCACCGGCCGGGTCAATCTTTCGCTCGGGACCGCCTGGAATCTCGCCAGCCTCACGTCGACCATCATGCACGAGATAAAGCATGCGATCGATCAAAACTCACACGCCGCCGTGGAAGGAGCCGCCTGGGACGGAGCCGCCACGTCCATCGAACGTCAGGTTTGGCCGATCTTCATCGAGGAAGCGATGGCCGAACAGGCCGCGCTTCTGCCGGTCGCAAGGTTGAAAACAGAGATCGACAATGTTCGCTTCACCGCCACCACCGATGCGACTTTGAAAATCTTCCTGCGTGAAAGTTGCGCGAGCGACGAACCAGACACGATCGCGTTCGCCGAGGGAATCGTCCGGAATTACGGTTATGACGACTCGGACATCCTGCGGCTTCGGTCACGCCGGGCGCATCGCAGTTCGCAATATCTGCAATACGACTACGGCCTCGCTATGTACGCTGACCTGCTCTCCTATCTCCAGAACGGGGTTGGTTCGACGCCGCGCGTGGATGCCTACCTTCTGCAAGCCTGCGGTATGCCCAGTCCAAAAAAGGACCAAGCCACCACCGACGATTTGAAGGCCTGTATTCGTGATCGAAAACCTTAAGCTCGTCGCACCGGGCTACATCCGCGCACGCGCTACGCCGGTTTCAGCAATTTCATGGCCCGCGCGCACATGGCTGAAATGCCGGCCCAGTTGCCGGCGCGGATATCCGCCGGCGGGCACAGCCAGGAACCGCCGACCGCCAGCACATTCGGCTCGGCCAGCCAGGCCGCCGCATTGGCCTCGCCGATGCCGCCGGTCGGGCAGACCCGGATGTTCGGAAACGGCCCTGCCAGCGCCCGCAGTGCCTTGATACCGCCGGACTGCTCGGCCGGGAAGAATTTGACGATGTCAAAGCCGTGCGCCAGCGCCTGCATCAGTTCGGACGCGGTCGCGATCCCCGGCGCGAACGGCAGGTCTTCTCCGGCCGCGGCCCTCAACAGCTCCGGCGTACCGCCCGGGCTGATGCCGAAGACGGCGCCGAGCGCTTTCGCCCGCGCGAGATCGTCGGCGTTGAGGATGGTGCCGATACCGACGATGGCGTCCGGCACCTCCGCAATCATGGCCTTGGCCGCCTCGATCGCGACCGGCGTTCGCAAGGTGACTTCGAGGACGCGGACGCCGCCGGCGACCAGCGCCTTGGCCAGCGGCACCGCGTCTTCCCGCCGCTCGATGGTGAGCACCGGGATCACGGTCGCCGCCTTGAAGAGGTCGGCGAGTTTTTGCTGCCTGGATGCTGCGGTCATGGGGAAGCCCTGGTGAATCCTGAAATCAATTTTGCCGGCATCGCCGCTTTCGGGATGATGGCGCCGGGATGGCATACCACAACACCAGCCAGATGGTGGCCGGCGCGTGCGGCCTCCATCGGCTCGGCTCCGGCCAGCCGCGCAGCCACATACGCCGCGGCAAAGCTATCACCCGCCGCCGTGGTATCGACCACGGGCGCTGCGACGGGCTCGGCCTTGATCCGGTACGAAGTCACCGCAATCCGCAGGATGCTGGCGGGTTCGGACAGCTTCAGCACCACCTCGCCGCCGGGAATGCGCGCCAGCAGCGCTTCATGGCTTTCGCCGGGATAGAGCGGCAGCAGATCCTCGGTCGAGGCCAGCACGATGTCGGCGATCTCAAAAGCACGCTGAAAGACGCGGCGCGCGACGTCGAGATCGGGCCAGCCGCGGGCGCGGAAATTGGTATCGAAGGCAAAACGCGCCCCGCTCTCGCGCGCGCGTTTCAGCGCCGTAAACAGCCGCTCACGCCCCTTGTCGCCGTACAGCGACAGCGTGATCGCCGAGAGATAGACGACGTCATAGCTCGCCAGCGAATTCAGGATCGCATCGGTCTCCGGCAAATCCATCAGGCTGCGCGCCGCGGCGCTGTCGCGCCAGTGGAAGAACCGCCGCTCGCCGCTCGCATCGGTCTCGATCAGATAGAGGCCCGGCAGCTTGCCGCGCAGCCGCAACACCTGTCCGGTGCCGACGCCTTCCGCTGCCCAGCCGGTGATCATCTCGTCGCTGAGCGGATCGTCGCCGAGCGCAGTGATGTAGTCGACGCCGGCGCCAAGCCGGGCCAGATAGACGGCGGTATTGAGCGTGTCGCCGCCATAACCGCGCGAAAACAGGCCGCTGCCGGCCTGTTTCAACTCGATCATGCATTCGCCGATGCATGCAACTTTGGTCATGACTGCATCCGCGAAAACGAGCGTGACGTCACCTCAGGCCGCGAACTTGCCGCCGAGTTCATCCTCGATGTGAATCCGGATGATGTCGTCGAAGGTCTTTTCGGCCGTGGTGAAGCCGAGCTTGAGCGCGCGGTCGGTGACGAAATCGCGCGGCCAGCCGCCGACGATACCGATGATGGTCGGATCCGGCACCCGCTTGATGCGCGCGGTGACGTTCTTGCCGGCGACGCGATCAAGGGCTGCGATCTGCTCGCCGACGGTCACCGACATCCCGGGCATGCTGAGATTGCGCCGCGCGCCCATGGTGTCGAGGTCCATGGTGCCGGCGTGAACCAGAAAGCCGACCGCCGATTTCGGCGAGGCGTGCCAGTGCCGTACGTCGTCGGAGACCGGCAGCACCGCCTCCTCGCCGGCCAGCGGCTCGCGCATGATGTTGGAGAAGAAGCCCGACGCCGCCTTGTTCGGTTTGCCCGGCCGCACGCAGATCGTCGGCAGGCGGATGCTGATGCCGTCGAGCAGGCGCTTGCGGGTATAATCGTTGATCAGCAGCTCGCAGATCGACTTCTGCGTGCCATAGCTCGTCAGCGGCGTATGGAAGAACTCGTCGCCGATCTTTTCCGGGAACGGTGCGCCGAACACCGCGATCGAGGACGTAAACACCAGCCGGGGCTTGTAGCCGCCGCCAACGGCGCGGATGGCATCGATCAGATATCGCGTGCCGTCGAGATTGATCCGGTAGCCCTTGTCGAATTCGGCTTCGGCTTCGCCCGAGACGATCGCGGCGAGATGGAAGATCACGTCAGGCCGGTGGGCGATCAGCGGCGCCGCCGCACCGGCATCGGCAAAGTCGGAAGCCACCACCGTGATCGGAATCGACGCATTGGCGGGCTTGGTCGGCGCCACCACGTCCTGCAGGGTCATGCGGGAGATGTCGTGCTTGCCCAAGCGCCCGTCGCGCAGCAGCCGTTCGGTCAGTTTGCGACCAACCATGCCGGCGGCGCCCAGAATCAGAATGTGCAAGACCCGTCTCCTTTTTGAACGTTCTTATTAGACTTGGTTAGACCTGGGCCCAGGCGCTCACTCCTTCACGGCTCCCGTCATCGCCGACACATAATGCTCAACGAAGAAGGCGTAAAGGATAACCAGCGGCAGCGAACCGGCCAGCGCGCCGGCCATCAGCGAACCCCAGCGATAGACGTCGCCGTCGACGAACTCGTTGACGATCGCGACCGGCACCGTCTTGTTCGAGGTCGATTGCAGGAACGTCAGCGCATAGATGAACTCGTTCCAGCACAGCGTGAAGCAGAAGATGAAGGCCGAGATCAGGCCCGGGATCGCCAGCGGCAGCACGATCTTGATCAGGATCTGCCAGCGGCTGGCGCCGTCGATCAGCGCGCATTCCTCCAGCTCGAACGGGATGGTCTTGAAGTAGCCCATCAACAGCCAGGTCGAGAACGGAATCAGGATGGTCGGATAGGTGAGGATCAAGGCCATCGGCGAGTCGAACAGGCCGTACTGGAACACGACGGTGGCCAGCGGAATGAACAGGATCGAGGGCGGCACCAGATAGGACAGGAAGATCAGACCGCCGACCCACTGCGCGCCCTTGTAGCGCAGCCGAACAATCGCATAGGCGGCCAGCACGGAGGCTGCGATCGACAGGATGGTGGCGCAGACCGCGACGTACATCGTGTTCCAGAGCCAGTGCGGATAGTAGCTCTCGAACAGCAGCTTGTGGATGTGCTTGAACGTCGGATTCCAGGTCCAGAACGGGCTGAACGTTTCGAGATCGATCAACTGCTCGTCCGGTTTGATCGCCGTCAGTCCCATCCAGTAGAACGGGAACAGCAGGACGAACACGATGATCGACAGCGGCAGATAGAGTGTTACCAGCCGGCGCGGCAGCGACTGCAGATAGCTCATGCCCTCGCTGTTATCGATCCGCGACGGCGTCGACAGGATGGCCTTGAGATCGACCGGCTTCTGGGTCGCAGGAAGATCAGTCATTGTTTTCACCCTGCTGCCACTTCCTACGCTGCAAACCGAACCACGACACCATGATCGCGGCCAAAAGGAACGGAATCATCGCACTGGAAATTGCGGCGCCCTCGCCCAATTGTCCCGCGATGATCGCGCGCTGATACGACAGGGTCGCCATCAGATGCGTGGCATTGACAGGACCGCCCCGCGTCATCGCCCAGATCAACTGGAAATCGGTGAAGGTGAACAGCACCGAGAACGTCATCACGACCGCGATGATCGGCGTCAGCAGCGGATAGGTGATATAGCGGAACAACTCCCACCGGCTCGCACCGTCCAGCGTCGCCGCCTCATAGAGCGAGGGCTGCACCGTCTGCAGGCCGGCCAGCAGGGTAATCGCGACGAACGGAACACCGCGCCAGATGTTGGCGAAGATCACGCAGGCCCGGGCCCATGTCCTGTCGCCAAGGAAATTGATGTTGTAGTCGATCAGCCCCATGTGCTTGAGCGACCAGGAGATGATCGAGAACTGGGAATCGAAGATCCACCAGAAGGCCAGCGCCGACAGCACGGTCGGCACGATGAAGGGAATCAGCACCAGCGCCCGCAGCATCGCCTTGAACGGCATGTTCTCGTTCAACAGCAGCGCAAGATAGAGACCGATCGCAAACTTGATCGCACTCGCGATGAACGTATAGAGCAGCGTGTTGAACACCGAGAGCCAGAAGATCGAGTCATCCCAGAGCCACTCGTAGTTCTCGACACCGATGAACTGGCCGGGCCGCCCGATCTTGGCGTCCGTGAACGAAATCCAGATGCCCAGTCCCAGCGGATAGGCCAGGAAGAAGATCAGGAACCCCATCGCCGGCACCATGAACCAGAAACCGAGCCAGTTGCGGTTGGTCTTGATCAGGTCCCACCTGGTGGCCTCGCGGATCTGCGGCTTGGCTATCCGTGGTTGGAGCGCGATGTCGGCCATGAGCGGTGTCCCGATTGAAAATGCGAAGGAGCGGACGGCGGTCACCCGCCGTCCGCTCCGGTTTTATCAGCGATAGATGCGCTTCAGTTGCCGTTCGGCTTCCGACATCGCCGTCTTGGCATCCTTCGATCCGGTGCAGTAGTTGGCGAACATGTCGACCACGATGAAGTCGGCGATCGCGGTCGCCGCCTTCTCGCCGGGCGTGCCGATGCCGGAAGCCGGCAGGGCGCGCTTGCTGGCCTGGCTGAACACCTGGTTCTTCGGATCGGCGGTCCACACCGGAGCCGAGTCGTAGGCGTTGAGCGTATGGGTCAGATAGCCCCGCGCGCCCGACAGCCACTTCTCGTAGTTCTCCTTCTCCAGCATGAAGGCGGCAAACGCCTTCGCCGCATTGGGATACTTGGTGAAGTTGAAGGCAAGGATCGGAACCGCAAGCTGCAATTCGGTCGGCTTTCCGATCGGCCCAACCGGATACAGCGCGTGGTAGGTGTCCTCGGCGAGATCCTTCATCTTCGGATCGTCCTTGGCCGCGACATAGATCGAGATGCCGTTGGAGGTGCAGAACAGTTCGCCGGCCAAAAACGCCTTGTTGTTCGAACCGTCGTTCCAGGAAGCCACGCCGGGAATGAAGGCATCCGAAAGCTGCTTGCAATATTCCAGCGCCTTGGCGGTTTCCGGCGAATTGATGATGACCTTGTCGTCCTTGTCGACGGTCCAGGCGTTGTGACCCCACAGGATCCAGTGCAGCCAGCCATTGGCGTCGCCGGTGGCGTGACCGAGTGCAAAACCCGCCGGGGTGTTGTTGGCCTTCAGCGCCTTGCACATCGCAAGAAAGCCCGGGAAGTCCGCCGGGAATTCCTTGAAGCCGGCCTTGTCGAGCGCCGACTTGCGGTAGGTCATGTAGCCGCCGATGGTGGCGACGGGGATGCCGAGCCAGTCGTCGCCAAGCTTGCAGGTCTTGGCGGCAGCTTCGGTCCAGCCGCCGTATTTCTTGCCGAGGTAGTCGGCAACGTCGTTCATCTTCAGCACTTTGGTCGGGAACAGCTGCGGCAGCGTGTGCAGGCCCCACGCCATATCGATGCCGGAGCCGGTGTTGGCGGCCACGGAGGCCTTCGGCTGCACGTCCTCGAACGACTCCGAGAACACGTTCATGTCGGTGCCGGTCGCAGCTTTAAACGCCGCGACCATCGCGTTGAACGCGTCGTCTTCCGCCGGCACGAATCGCTTCCAGCGCATCACGGTCAGCTTGGCGCCCGCCTCCGCCTTCCAGGGCGAGGTCTGCGCCCAGGCTTTGGCGAATTCGAGCAGCGCCGGCCCGGTCAATGCGCCCGCGGCTGCGAGCGCAGTGCCACCCTGAAGCAGAGAGCGGCGAGTAAACTCATTCATGGTCCATCCTCCGGTTGATTATTTTTTGGAATTATTTTTTGATTTATTGCTCAGGCATTCAGTCGCTTGCCCGTTGCCTCGTCGAACAGATGCACGAGCGACGGATCCGGCTTGAGCCGGACCTTGTCGCCCGGACTGAATTGATGCCGCTCGCGGAACACGGCGACCACCTGCTCGCCGCCGAGCTTGGCGAAGACCTGGGTTTCCGAACCGGTCGGCTCGACCACAACGATCTCGGCTTCGGCGCCGTCATCGGCGATGGTGAAATGCTCGGGACGCACGCCGTAGACGGCCGGATGGCCGTCGGAATTGGCGGGCGCAGACGCCAGCGGCAGCTTGACGCCGTTCGGACCTTCGAAGAACGCGCTGCCGTTGACCTTCACTTTGCCTTTCAGGAAGTTCATCGCCGGCGAACCGATGAAGCCCGCCACGAACTGGTTGGCGGGCGTATCGTAGAGCTCAAGCGGCGAGCCCATCTGCTCGACAATGCCGTCATGCATCACCACGATCTTGTCGGCCATGGTCATGGCCTCGATCTGGTCGTGGGTGACGTAGACCGTCGTCGTCCGCAGCCGCTGGTGCAGTTCCTTGATCTCGGTGCGCATCGCGACGCGCAGCTTGGCATCGAGATTGGACAGCGGCTCGTCGAACAAAAACACCTGCGGATCGCGCACGATGGCGCGGCCCATGGCGACGCGCTGGCGTTGACCGCCCGACAATTGGCGGGGATAGCGCTCGAGCAGCGGCGTCAGCGCCAGGATTTCCGCCGCGCGGCTGACGCCCTTGGAGATTTCGTCGGTGCTGGCGCCACGCAGCTTGAGCGAGAAGCCCATGTTGTCGGCGACGGTCATGTGCGGATAGAGCGCGTAGTTCTGGAACACCATCGCAATGTCGCGCTCTTTGGGCTGGACATTGTTGACGACGCGTTCGCCGATCGAAATCGTGCCCGAAGTGATGTTTTCCAGGCCGGCGAGCATCCGCAGCAAGGTCGACTTGCCGCAGCCGGAGGGGCCGACCAGCACGACGAACTCGCCGTCCTCGATCGGAATCGACACGCCGTGCAATACTTCAAAATTGCCGAACGACTTTCGCACGTCGCGAATCTGTACCGACGACATCGGAATCCACTCCCCTCATTTTATGTTTTCTGGCGCATGCACCGAAGGTGACGCCATGCTGTCTTTTCGACTTCTAGCGACCGGTCGAATTCAACGGCGCTATCATCAGCAGTTTGAGGGTTTTTAGCAATCCGATGGTAGCGCTGTCAATAATTGTTCAATCGTCTAATGCATTGTGATAAGAGCGATGCATGGGACGGAAATCGACGAAGTCTGGCAAAATACGCCTTACCGAGGTCGCCAAGCTTGCTGGCGTCAGTCCGATCACGGCATCGCGGTTTTTCAGAAATCCCGAAGCGTTGTCGGTAGCCAAGCGCGAGCGGGTCGACAGCGCGGTGAAGGAACTCGGTTACGTGCCCAATCTGGCGGCACGCGCGCTGGCCTCGCACCGCACCGAAGTGATCGGCGTCGTCATCCCCTCGCTCACCAACAACGTCTTCGCCGACGTGTTGCGCGGGATTTATGATTCCCTCGAAGGCAGCCGTTACAGCATTCAGCTCGCCAACACCCGCTACAGCATCCTGCAGGAAGAGAAGCTGTTGCAGCTGTTTCGCGCCCAGAAGCCGGCGGGATTGATCGTGACCGGTATCAACCAGACCGCAGATTCCCGCGCCATCCTGGAGTCGATGAATTGCCCGGTCACGCAGATCATGGAAATCGGCGACGAGCCGGTCGACATGATGGTCGGCTTCTCGCACTATGACGCGAGTTCTGCGGCGATTTCACATATCCTCGCGCAAGGCCGCCGGCGGATCGGATTTCTCGGCGCGCGCATGGACCCGCGCGTGCAGCGGCGGTTCGAAGGCTATCGCGACGCCATGAAGGCGGCCTCGCTGTTCGACCCTAATCTGGTCGTCACCACGTCGGTGCCAACCACGGTCACGCTCGGTGGCACGCTGTTCGCCGACCTTGTTGCGCAAACACCTGATATCGACGCCGTGTTCTGCGTCAACGACGACCTCGCGCTCGGTGTACTCTTCGAATGCCAGCGCCGCCGGATTTCGGTTCCGCGAGATCTCGCCATTGTCGGCTTCAACGATCTCGAATTCATGGCATCCGCCGTCCCGTCGCTGACCAGCGTGCGCACCAACCGGTATGAAATGGGCCGGCACGCCGTCACCATGGTGATCGACGCCATCGAGGGACGCCGCCCCGAAGTGCCGGTGCTCGACCTCGGTTTTCAACTCATGGTGCGCGAAAGTTCGACCGCGCAGGACATTTGATGGTGCGGGACGCGGCGCCGGGATAGATGACGATCAGAAAATGGTAGCGCTACCTTTTCGGTCGAACTAAGATTGCGGCGAGCCTTGCATTTGCAGCGGCCGAAATTCTAAGCATGCTGCGAACCGCCGCAGGGATCTGAGCTCTCTTCAGTTTGCAGTGCGGGAGGAACCAATGAAAAAAACCGATAACAAGACCAACGGCAAAGGCCGAAAACTTCGCTCGCTGGAGTGGTTCAATAATCCGCATAACCCGGGAATGACCGCACTCTATCTCGAGCGCTACCTCAATTACGGCCTGACCCGCGAGGAATTGCAGTCCGGCAAGCCCATCATCGGCATCGCGCAGACCGGCAACGACTTGTCACCGTGCAACCGCCACCATCTGGAACTGGCGCATCGGGTGCGCGAAGGCATTCGTGCCGCCGGCGGCATCGCGATGGAATTCCCGACCCACCCGATCCAGGAGACCGGCAAGCGCCCGACCGCGGCGCTTGACCGCAATCTCGCTTATCTCGGCCTGGTCGAAATCCTGTTCGGCTATCCCCTCGATGGCGTGGTGCTGACCACTGGCTGCGACAAGACGACGCCGGCCTGCCTGATGGCGGCGGCGACCGTCAACATGCCGGCGATCGTGCTCTCGGGCGGGCCGATGCTGAACGGCTGGTTCAATGGCGAGCGCACGGGTTCCGGCACGGTGGTGTGGAAGGCCCGCGAGCGGCTGGCCGCCGGCGAGATCGACTACAACCAGTTCATCGACATCGTGGCCTCCTCTGCCCCGTCGGTCGGCCACTGCAACACCATGGGCACCGCCTCGACGATGAATTCCCTGGCCGAGGCGCTCGGGATGTCTTTGCCGGGATGTGCGGCGATCCCCGCGCCCTATCGTGAGCGCGGCCAGATCGCCTACGAGACCGGCCTGCGCATCGTCGACATGGTCTGGGAGGACTTGAAGCCTTCCGATATCCTGACCCGCAAGGCGTTCGAGAACTGCATCGTCGTCAATTCGGCGATCGGCGGTTCGACCAACGCACCGATCCATATCAACGCGCTGGCCCGGCATATTGGCGTGGAGTTGTCGATCGACGACTGGCAGAAGCACGGCCACGAGATTCCGCTGCTGGTGAACATGCAGCCGGCGGGATTCTATCTCGGCGAGGAATATCACCGTGCCGGCGGCGTACCGGCGGTGGTGCGCGAATTGATGGCGCACAAACTGATCCATGAAGACGCCCTGACGGTCAACGGCCACACCATGGGCGACAATTGCCGCGAGGCGCCGAAGCCCGACGGCGACGTGATCTGGAGCTACGACAAGCCGCTGGTGAAGGACGCCGGCTTCCTCGTCTTGCGCGGCAATCTGTTCGATTCCGCGATCATGAAGACCAGCGTGATCTCCAAGGAGTTCCGCGACCGCTACCTCATCAACCCCAAGGACCCGAACGCGTTCGAGGGCCGCGCCATCGTGTTCGAGGGGCCGGAGGATTATCACCACCGGATCGACGATCCCGCGCTCAATATCGACGAGCACTGCATCCTGTTCGTCCGCGGCACCGGGCCGATCGGCTATCCCGGTGGCGCCGAGGTCGTCAACATGCAGCCGCCGACGGCTTTGATCAAACGCGGCATCCTCTCGCTGCCCTGCATCGGCGACGGCCGGCAGTCCGGCACCTCGGGCTCGCCCTCGATCCTCAATGCCTCGCCGGAGGCCGCCGCCGACGGTGGGCTGGCGATCCTCAAGACCGGCGACAAGGTCCGCATCGACCTCAACAAGGGTTCGGCCAACATCCTCATTTCGGATGCGGAGGTTGCGAAACGTCACGCCGATCTGAAGGCCAAGGGTGGTTTCGGCTATCCCGCGCACCAAACGCCATGGCAGGAGCTTTATCGTTCGACGGTCGGACAACAGTCCACCGGCGCCTGCATGGAGCTGGCGACGCGCTACCAGGACATCGCAGGCCGCGTCGGTGTGGCTCGCGATAATCATTAGGTAACCCCCGTCATTGCGAGCGGAGCGAAGCAATCCAGAGTCTAGCCAAGGACTGGATTGCTTCGTCGCTTCGCTCCTCGCAATGACGAAAGAAAAAACAAGGAGAAGACCATGTCAGACCGCCTGAAGGGCAAGCGTGCGTTCGTCACCGCTGCCGCCGTTGGAATTGGCCGCGCCTGCGCGGTGGCGTTTGCACGCGAGGGCGCCACCGTATTCGCTACCGACATCGACGAGAGCAAGCTTGCGGCGCTAAAGAGCGAGGGCATTGCCGAAGTGGCAAAACTCGATGCCCGCGACAGCGCGGCGGTGGCCGCGATGGCCAAGCGCGCCGGCAAGACCGACATCCTGCTCAACGCCGCCGGCTTCGTGCACCATGGCACCGTGCTGGAATGCTCGGACGAGGACTGGGATTTTTCGTTCGACCTCAACGTCAAGTCGATGCACCGCACGATCCGCTCGTTCCTGCCGGGCATGTTGGAAAACGGCGGCGGTTCGATCGTCAACATCTCCTCAGCCGCCGGCGTGTTCAAGGCGGCGCCCAACCGCTACGTCTACGGCGCCACCAAGGCCGCGGTCGCGGCGCTGACCCGCGCGGTCGCCGCCGACTTCATCACCAAGGGCGTGCGCTGCAACTGCATCTGCCCCGGCACCATCGAGACGCCGTCGATGCTGGACCGCGCCGCGGCCGCGGGCCCCAGCGGCCGCGAGATGTTCATCGCGCGGCAGCCGATGGGACGCCTCGGTACCGCCGAGGAAATCGCGATGCTCGCGGTCTATCTCGCCAGCAACGAAAGCGCGTTCACCACCGGCGTTGCCCACATCATCGACGGCGGCTGGACGCTGTAAGCTCAAGGAAATCATCACATGAACAAGATCGATCTGAACGGCCGCTGCGCCGTCGTCACCGGTGGCGCCCAGGGTTTTGGCCGCGCCATCACCGAACGCTTCGTCGCCTCCGGCGCCAAGGTCGCGATTTGGGATCACGACCTGCCGTTCGCGGAAAGGACCGCCAAGGAGATCGGACCCAACGTTTCCGCCTACAAGGTCGACGTCTCCGACCTCGCCGCAGTTCAGCAGACCACTGACGCGACGCTGAAGGCGCTCGGCAAGATCGACATCCTCGTCAACAATGCCGGCATCGCCGGCATCAACAAGACGGTGTGGGAAACCGACCTTGCCGAATGGCGCAAGGTGATGAGCATCAATCTCGACGGCCCGTTCATCTGCTGCAAGGCGGTGGTGCCGGCGATGCTGAAACAGAAATACGGCCGCATCGTCAATATCGCTTCCATCGCCGGCAAGGAGGGCAACCCCAACGCCGCGCATTATTCGGCCTCGAAAGCCGGCGTGATCGCGCTGACCAAATCGCTCGGCAAGGAGCTCGCGCAGCACGACATCCTCGTCAACGCGGTGACCCCCGCGGCCGCGAAGACCGCGATCTTCGACCAACTGACGCAAACCCATATCGACTTCATGCTGTCGAAGATCCCGAAGGCGCGCTTCGTGCTGGTCGAAGAGCTCGCGGCGATGGTGGCCTGGCTGGCGTCGGAAGATTGCGCGTTCTCGACCGGCGCGGTGTTCGACATTTCCGGCGGCCGCGCGACGTATTGACGACATGGGGACCGTCCGGGAAGGTGGATGCCTGTGCGGCGCGGTGCGGTTCAGGACCGACGGCGAGCCGGTCAATGTCCGCATCTGCCATTGCCGCACGTGCCAGAAGGCGATGGGCTCGCCGTTCTACGCCCGCGCGCTGTTTGAGCCGCGCGCGCTGACGATCGAGGGCGAGACCGCGTTCTATCCGTCGTCAGCCGCGGTAGAGCGCGTGTTCTGCAAGGCCTGTGGTACCCGGCTGTTTTCGAGACGCACCAACGGCACCGCCGTCGGCGTCGCGCTCGCCACCTTTGACGACCGCAACGCCTTTGCGCCGACCGAGCACATCTGGGTTTCGGAAAAGATCGCGTGGGTGCGGATTGACGATGGCCTGCGGCAATATCAAGAGACGGCTCTGTAGCGGTAGCGATGCTATCAAGTTACTTTTTGGCTTGCGCCGATGTCGACCGGAGCGGATCGAGCAACACGACCGACAATGCGTAATAGTCGGAGTTGGTCGCAAGCGTTTCGTGACTGACGTCGTCTACAATTTTCCCGTTGTTCAGCCGATAGGCTGCAAGCCGATCGACCCAATGCCTTTCATCGAAAAAGACCGCGACCACGCGCCACGCTTCCGGCGTCAAGCCTGAAGGTTTCCCCGCATGGTCTAGCGGATAGAGTTGAACCTGACCGAAGCCGAGAGGATACGTCGCGATGGGCTCGCCCAATATGGCCGTGACTTCCTCACGGCTTGTTCCCAACGGAATCCGCCTCAGCTTCTCGCGCAGGATCGTCGTTGGCTTGTCCGCCATCGAGTCGATCGCGGGCTGACCTTGCACCGCCACCTGCCATCTCTTGCGTATGGCGTCGTAGACCTCGGTGTAGTCGACAGTCAGGCCATCGATTTCGCAGTCTTGGGTTCGCGTCACATCTCCGAACGCCGTATGGCTGACCGCATATTCGACCCGCGCATACTGCCGACCACGGCTGCCGGAACGCAAGCTCACGCTGGTTACGTCGAACCAAAGCAATTTCCATCTGCAAGAGAGCGTTACATCCTCCAGAACGATTCGGGGCTGCGGATTGTAGAAATTTTCCGCGACCTCGATCGCTGGGATCAGCGCAAGAACGGCAAGCACCAAGACGGCAGCCGTCGCTCTGACACGGCAGGTCTTGGCCTTCCTCATACCGGCGATAGCGCCCAACAACAGCAGACCGAAAATACCGGCGTTTAGCAGGCCCCCTGAAATATCGGGATAGAAGTCGACCGTCGTGCTATCGGCCGCGATCGTGGCGACGCGCAGATCGTAGAGATGCAGCACCAGGGCGATCAAACCGCTGAGAGCCAGCAGCACATACGCTGCCCGGTAGAGAGGTTTACGGCCGGACGGATCTGCTGCAGGGGCGCGGTCCAGTCCGGCGAGCAGTGGCACAATCATCGAGCGCCGAGCCAGCCACGCGATCAGTCCAGCCAGCACGAGAGCAGCCGGAAAGGCCGCGCAGGCAAGGAGCGGATGACTGCTTGAAAAATAGTAATAGATGCAGGTGACCGCCAGAAGCAGCCCGTATGTATAGGGTGCGAATGGTTTGGAAATATCCTCAAAGCGCTGGTCGGCGGCGCGGATCGCCCGTTCGCGCGCGGCCTCGGTTACGATGTAGCCGCTGTACGCCGCGCCGTAAGGATAGTAGATCGTGCGGCCTGCGGCATCGGTGAACCATCGCTTGGAGGCAGTGGCGGAACGGTCGCCGTCCGTGGAGATCGATCCATCCAGATTCATCGCCGTTCCCAGGGCTCTTGGCCGGTCGTGCTCGCCGGCAACCAATATTTGCCCGCAAGCCATCTAAAACAACCTTAACGAGAGCATTCGGAGTCGACACAATCCCGTAACCGGGCGGTATCGACCCAGCCATCGAGGATTTGCCGCGCTGGACTAAACCGCCATTCGACCGTCAACTCCCACTCAGCCAATTCGTGCTAGCCTTGCCCCAATCCTTTGAACCGAGCGGACCCAGCAATTGAACATCTCATTATATGACGTCTCGGTCTGGGTGCTCCCGCTCGTCATTGCCATCACCTTTCACGAGGCCGCCCACGGCTTCGTCGCCCACCGCCTTGGCGACAACACGGCCTTTCAACTTGGCCGGGTCAGCTTCAACCCGCTCAGGCACATCGATCCCTTTGGTACCCTGATCCTGCCGGGCATTCTGCTGCTGTCGCATTCGCCGTTCCTGTTCGGCTATGCGAAACCGGTTCCGGTGAATTTCCGTAATCTGAACCACCCCCGGCTCGACATGGTCTGGGTGGCGCTGGCCGGCCCCGTCACCAACATCATCCTGGCGCTGGCAGCAGCGTTTGCGTTCCATGCCCTGCCCTTCGTCCCCGCCGAAGCCGCGAAATGGACCGCGGACAACCTCAAAAACGCGTTCCTGATCAATATCGTGCTGGCGATCTTCAACATGCTGCCGATCCCGCCGCTGGACGGCGGACGGGTGGCGGTCGGACTGCTGCCAAGGTTTTTGGCTTACCCGCTATCCCGGCTGGAACCCTATGGGATGCTGATCCTGATCGGCCTGTTGATCCTGCTGCCGATGGCGGGAACGCAGCTCGGCCTAAATCTTGATGTTATTTCGGCGATACTGCGGACACTTACCGGCTATGTGATCGGCGCGCTTCTCTTCCTCACCGGCAACGCCTAATAAACCGGAGATAGAAACCGTACGGGAAGGAATCGGCTCGGGGCCATGGCGATAAAAGCTGCCGACATGTTGATCGCACGACGCGCGGATACCCGTGCCAGGGCGGACTTTGCGACCTGGAAAATGCTGGCCAAGCTCAATGGCGCCTCCGCTCTGCCCGCTGAAGCGCAGAATTTTCTGGTCGACTACAAGCAGATGCTCGGCAAGATGACGGACGCCGACGCTTCCGAGGCCACCATCCAGGTCATGTACCGGAGTTACTACGCCGAGATGGGCGGCACCGGTGCTGCTCCCGAGATCCCCGCGCGTGCGAGCGAGGCGGCTCCCGAACCCGGCAACGTCACCGCCTTCCGCCGGCCGGCGCCGAAACCAAAGCCCGCCGCCTCCGGCCAAGCGTCGAAGCCGCGACTGCCGGTGGCGCTGATCTTCGCCTGCCTGTGCGTGGTGTATGTCGGGATCCGCTTTTACTGGCGCTAGCCGAGGGACCGGCCCTCACCCGCCTCCTGATTCCCGTCATTGCGAGCGGAGCGAAGCAATCCATCTTGCGGCGTAAAGAAAGAATGGATTGCTTCGTCGCTTCGCTCCTCGCAATGACGGCCGATGGATACGACTTCGCATTCTCGCGGCGCGAGCCCGAAGTTTTGCATTTCGTTTGCCCTCAAAACATAGAGGGCGGGGAAGACCGGGTGCGCGCTGCACCCGCGGTCTCGCAGGGATGATGCATAACAAGATGCGCCCACGAGCATACGGGTTCAGCGGTGAGCACACCGGCCGCCCTCCCTCCCCGTACCGGCCCGTCCTGCCAAATTCCCCCACAGCGGAATATCCGCCCCTGGGCCATTGGTCGCAACGGCTAGGCGGCAGGCTGAATGCCGGGCATAATGACCGCTTAAATTCAGCGAAATACTCAAAAATCCTTGGAGGGGAAATGAAGCGATCACTCGCAGCCTTGATCATGACGACGAGCCTGGTGTTATCAGGCAACGCGCTTGCTCAAACCATGGACAAGGTCGTCAAGG
The DNA here is from genome assembly GCF_900103365.1 of Afipia sp. GAS231. NCBI lineage: Bacteria > Pseudomonadati > Pseudomonadota > Alphaproteobacteria > Hyphomicrobiales > Nitrobacteraceae > Afipia > Afipia sp. GAS231. Next base: position 6,847,936 of record NZ_LT629703.1, on the reverse strand, counting down.
TCGGAAGCCTGGGCGACCAGTCGGGCCTTTACCAGGACATCGGCGGCCCCGGCTCGACGGTTGCCGCCCAGATGGCGATCGAGGATTCCGGGCTGCTCGCCAAGGGCTGGAAGATCGACCTGATCCAGGCCGATCACCAGAACAAGCCCGACGTCGGCACCAATATCGGCAAGCAGTGGATCGATGTCGAGAAGGTCGACGTGTTCGTCGATCTCGCCTCTTCCGGCGTCGGCCTCGCCATTGCCAACCTTGCGAAAGAGAAAAACGTCGTCAACCTGAACTCCGGCTCGGCTTCGTCCGACCTCACCGGCGCGCAGTGTTCGCCCAACACCGTGCACTGGGTCTACGACACCTGGATGCTCGCCAACGGCACCGGCAAGGCGCTGGTGAAATCCGGCGGCGATAGCTGGTTCTTCCTGACTGCGGACTACGCCTTCGGTCATGCGCTGGAGCGCGATACCGCAGCCGTCGTCACCGCCAATGGCGGCAAGGTGGTCGGCGGCGTCAAGCATCCGCTCAACAATGCCGACTTCTCCTCGTTCCTGCTGCAGGCGCAAAGCTCCAAGGCCAAGATCATCGGCCTTGCCAATGCCGGCGGCGACACCACCAACGCGATCAAGCAGGCGGCGGAGTTCGGCATCGTGGCCGGCGGCCAGAAGCTCGCGGGCATGCTGCTGTTCATCACCGACGTGCACTCGCTCGGATTGAAGGTGTCCCAGGGCCTGAACTTCACCGAGACCTTCTACTGGGACATGAACGACGGCACCCGCGCCTTCACCAAGCGCTTCAACGAGAAGTTCAAGAAGCAGCCCCCGACCATGGTCCAGGCCGGCGTCTATTCCTCGCTGATCCATTACTTCAAGGCGCTGGAAGCGCTCGGCGGCAATCCGCATGACGGCCGCGCCGTGGTCGCCAAGATGAAGGAAATGCCGACCGACGATCCCTTGTTCGGCAAGGGCTCGATCCGCGCCGACGGCCGCAAGATCCACCCGGCCTATCTGTTCGAGGTGAAGAAGCCCGAAGAATCGAAGTATCCCTGGGATTACTACAAGCTCATCGCCACCATCCCGGCCGAGGAAGCTTTCATCCCACTCGACAAGAGCGTCTGCCCGCTGTTGAAGAAGAGCTGAGGTTTACAAGGCGCAATCAAGCAAAATGCCGGCGAGCGATCGCCGGCATTTTTTATTTTGAACAACGCCGTAAAGCATCAGCCGTCATGGCCGGGCTTGTCCCGGCCATCCACGTCTTCGCTGGCTGCAAAAGAAAGACGTGGATGCCCGGGACAAGCCCGGGCATGACAAAGGATATGGAATCCTCACCCCTTGCCGCCCTTGACGCGGAAGATCACCGGCACGGTAAAACTCAAGCCGTCGTCCGCGATCAACGGTGGCGGCGCCGGCACCGGATCGGATCGCCGCACCATCGCGAGCGCCGCTTCATCGAACACGGCATCGCCTGAACTCCTCTCGATCGACGTCGCCAGCACATGGCCGAGCCGGTCGAGCGTGAAGCGGACGTAAATTTCGGCGGCTTTCTGCTGGCGTTCCGACGGGTAGCGCTTGTGCTTGTCGAGATGCGCCACCAGTTCCTTTTGCCAGGTCGCGCGCACACGTTGCGCGGATTCCCCGGCCCCGATCGCGGGAGCGACCGAACGCGTGCCTTCCGGGATGGCGTCCGAGCTTGGCGTGGCCGTGGCTTCGGCCGCGACGGATTCGGTAGAGGCCTGTGTCTGGACCGCGGCGATTTTCGGGTCGTCTTCCCTGGGCTTCTTCGACTCGTTCGGCGTCACCACCCGATCCGCTTCGTCGGTTTCGGTCGGCTTGTCCTGCGGCAGCTCGGTGTCCTTGACCTCGGCCTTCTGCTCGGCAAGTTGCGGCGACGCGGCCGAAGCATCGGTGTCCGGCCCCGGCGGCAGGTCGGTCGCCTCGCGACGCACCGACGCCAGTTCGAGCCCCACTTCGATCGCATTGGCGCCGAGGGAATCCTCGGGTTCATCGGTTTGCAGATGCGCGATGGCCAATGCCGCGCCGCCGGCATGCAGCACGAGCGCGGTGACAGCGGCAAAGACCCAGAGCCGCCGCGGGGGCTTCTGTTCGTCGAGCCCGCTCACGGCTTGGCCGGCGCCGCTTGCGCCGCCGCCGCATCCGGAACGCCTTCGAGCGCCACCAGCTTGATCTTGGAATAGCCGCCGGCGCGCAGGATCTCGAGCACGTCCATCAGTTCGCCATAGGGCACGGCGCGGTCGGCGCGCAGGAAGACCGGGCGATCCTTGCTGACGTCGGCCATCGCATCGAGCGATCGCACCAGATCGACCCGCTTGACCAGGTTCTCCCCGATCGCAACCGCGAGGTCCGGCTTGATGCTGACATAGGTCGGCTTGTCCGGCTTCTTCTGCGGGCTCGCGGTCGATGTCGGCAGGTCGATCGGCAGGTCGACGGTCGACAGCGGCGCCGCCACCATGAAGATGATCAGCAGGACGAGAATGACGTCGATGAACGGCGTGACATTGATCTCGTGCGATTCCGCAAAATCGTCGTCGTCATCGAGATCAGTGTCGGCGAGCGACGCACCCATCGGCTACTCCGCCGCTGCGCGGGAATGCGAACCGCCGACCGAGCTGACATGGGTGCGGTCGAGATCGCGCGACAGCAACCGGCCCGCGGCGCCGGAGGCGCGGCCGACCTGCTCCATGTAGCCTTTGGTGAGGCGTGCGAAGTGATTGTAGAAGATCACGGCCGGGATCGCCGCAACGAGGCCGATCGCGGTGGCGAGCAGCGCCTCGGCGATACCGGGCGCCACCACGGCCAGGTTCGTGGTCTGCGATTTCGAAATGCCTATAAAACTGTTCATGATGCCCCAGACGGTGCCGAACAGTCCGACGAAAGGCGACGTCGCGCCGATGGTCGCCAGCAATCCCATGCCGAGCCGAATCCGTCGCGCCTCGGCGCGCACGATTTCGCCAAAACTCGACGCGGCGCGTTCCTTGATGCCGGTGTCGCTGGAAATTCCGGCCGACATCCGCGCTTCGCGCATCGCCGCTGCCAGCAACGAAAACAGCACGCTACCCTTCGAGCCCAGCGCGAATTGCGCTTCCGCCAGCGACCGGGCGTCGGCGATCTTGCCGAGCGCCGCGCGCAGGTTGCGCTGCACGACCGACAGTTCGATCATCTTCGCAATAAAGATCGTCCAGGTGACCAGCGACGCAAAGGCAAGGCCGACCATGACCGCCTTGACCACCACATCCGCCGACAGGAACATCGACCACGGCGAGAATTCGCGCAGCTCAACCGCGGCCGCTTTCAACAGCCTGCCTTCCCGCTCGGGCGGCCGCGCCGCGGCGTCCGGGGCTGCGGCGGCTGGCGCCTGCGCGGGAGCGACGGCCGGCGACGGCGCCGCTACGGCCGGCTGACTGATCGTCGCCGGTGCCGGTGGTGAGGGAACAGTGGCGCGCTGTTGAGCGACGGCGGCGGAGGCAGCGACGAGGATCGCCGCGCCAGCCAGCAATTTAAGAACCATTCTAAACATTGCCGCACTCTTCCTTCGCCTCGGTAGCTGCCGCTCGGCGGATCATCGCCAGGTCAATTCGCCGAACAAGCCCAAACCATAGCCCAATCCGACGTCCAAGCCTCAGTCAGATCGCGGGAGCGCCATGCCGTAACACGCTCCGGCGCTCGAAAAAAGGCGCAAATACCCCCGCTCACGGCATCGGCATCATCAGTTTCAGGTGGCCTCCTCCGCCTGTTCCGAACCGTTAGAATTTCGCGATCGCGGTCAGGCGGAACGTCCGCGGCTGGCCGGGCGAGATGTTGTTGTTGCTGTCGGCCGTCGCCCAGTAGCCCTTGTTGAAGAGGTTCTCGACGTTGAGCTGCACCCGCCACATTTCGTCGATCTTGGCATAGACCGCGGCATCGACGCGGACGAACCCGGGCAGCCGCACCGTGTCGTCGGACGAAGCGAAGGAATCCGAGAAATAGATCACGCCGAGCGACGCTGCCCAGGTCGGATTGAACTGGTACTTGTTCCACAGCGAGAACTGGTTGTAGGGCACGAGCTGCACGCGATTGCCGGCAACGATGGTCGTCGACGTGTCGCTGGTGACGCGCGCATCGGTGTAGGCATAGCCGAACGAGGACTGCCATTCGGGCGTCACGTAGCCGGTCAGGGCCGTTTCAAACCCGCGGATCTTGTGCGCGCCGCTCGGGAAGAAAGTTCCGTCGCCGTTTGGATTGGCGATCGGCACGTTGGTGCGAATGAGTTCGTAGGCCGCGGCCGTGAACAGCAGCTTGGGATTAATGTTCCACTTCGCCCCGATTTCGGTGTTATCGAACTTCTGCGGCTGCAGGATCAGGGTGCCGGTGCTCAGCGTGCTGAACTGGTCGCCGGATGCCGGCAGGTAGGAAGTGCTCCATGCCGTGTACAGCGACAGGCTGTCGATCGGCTTCACGATCACCGCCGCGCGCGGCGAAATCTTTTCGTCGACCCGGTTGCGCTGGATGTTGGCGTTGAGGTCGAGGGCGGTCATATCGAAACTGTCGTAACGGGCGCCGACCAGGAACTGCAGCCAGCGTGTCAGCTCGATCTGGTCCTGGACATAGCCCGAGGCGATATTGAGCCGGTATTTGCTGTTGGCGTCGGTTGAGATGTGATTGAAGTTGACCGGGCCGAGATAGGCCGCGTCGAACGGATTGACGATCACGAACGACTTGTTGCCGTTGTCCGGAAAGAAGCCGGAATCGCGCTGCGACAGGCCGGTCTGGCGGCCAAACTCGGTGCCGAAGGCTACGGTGTGGCGGATCGGACCCGTGACGGTCTTGTAGGTGAAATCGGTCTGATTGAATGCGTTCTCACGCGGCGTGTAGTTCTGATACGCGTTCAGCGCCAGCTGGGTCTGGTCCGGCGTCACCGCGCCGCCCCCGGCCGAGGCCGGGGCGCCGGTGCCGCCCGGATAGACGTTGCGGTATCCGCGGTTGTAGTCGGAATAGATCGACCCGTTCCTGACGGTCAGCCCGTTGCCGAAATCATGCTCGATGACGGCCATGCCGGTCTGCACCTCGACCTTGGCGCTGTTGTAGAGCGGACTGCCGAAGAACTTGGTGAGGTCACCGTTCGGCGCGAACGGCGTGGTCGGATTGAACCGGGTCGCGCCGCCGACGATCCCCTGGGAGGGATTGCCGCGATCTTCCAGACGGAAGTCGTGAAAGAATTCGTAGCTCAGCTTGACCTTGGTGTCGTCGCTCGGCTTCAGCGTCACCGTCGGATTGATGCCATAGCGCTCCAGATGGCCGTAGTCGCGGAACGTATCGCTGCCTTCGTAAAAAGCATTAAGGCGCACAGCGACGTTTTCATTGACCGCCTGTCCGGCATCGAGCGAAACGCGGCGGTCGCCATACGATCCGGTCTGCATGGTGGCTTCGTAAACCCGCGTGCCGTCGGCTTCCTTCAGCGTGCGATTGACCAGCCCGCCGCCGGCACCGCGCCCGAAGATCAGCGCGCTCGGCCCCTTCAGGATCTCGAGGCTCTGGGTGTTGTAGAGGTCGCGGAAATACTGCACGTCGTCGCGAAAGCCGTTGACGAAGAAATTGGCGCTGGAATCGACGCCACGAATGACGAGCTCGTCGCGATTGCCTTCGCCCTGGTGTATCGCGACACCCGGCACGTAGCGCGTCACGTCGGTGACGCTCTGAAAACTCTGGTCGCGGATGAAGTCCTTGGTCACGACGGCGACCGACTGCGGGATGTTGACCAATGGCGTGTTGGTCTTGGTCGCGCTCGAGGTGCTGTTGGCATACACGCCGACGGTGCCGGTGCGCGCGTCCTGCGAAACTCCAAAGGTCTTCGGCGCGGCCTGCGGTTCGGGCGCACGCGCAGCCTGAGCTCGGCGTTGCGCACCGCGGCTGGCGCGCTGCGCCGTGGGAACGCCGGCGGTGCGCCGTTTGGCCTGCTGTGGCGACAACACTTCGATCGCCGGAAGTTGTTTTTGATTATCGGAGGACTGCGCGCGGACCGGGGCAATGTCGCTCAACAGGCCTAGCGCCGTGCAACTGACGGAAAGCAATGCCGCCCTGGCGAACAGGTTGATTCGATTCTTCTGTGCGTTTCTTTTTGTCACTGCGTGCCCCAAACCAAAATTCGATCGCGTGTCATTTTGATGCGCGACGAGTTAGCCCGATGGCTTGGTAATGAGCGTGCAAAGAGCGGTCAACGCGAATACGGCGCGGAGATTCTTGAATTCATCCAGATCAAAACGATTCTAATCTGTAGTTTCAAAGCGTTCTAAACAGCCCCGGGAAATACCGTTAAATCGGGCGTTACCTGCATCAGGCGATTTTAGCAGCCCGTCGATCGCCGCGCCGCGGCTTCGTCCGCAAACGCAGTTGATCGACGTTGGATTGCGCGATGCGGTTGACGCGATCGGTGGTCCATGCCGGCGATGCTGGCACTCGTCAGGCGCGAGCGCGCCGCTCCGCGCAACGTCTTTCGTGAGAGCCGCTTACTTGACGGCGATATGATCGGGAGACTCGCCGAGACTCTTGATGCGTTCCTTGACCTCGACCAGCGTATCGAGGCTGGTCCGGATCGCCTCGCCGGGAATGTCGCGCAAAACATCCGAAGCAATCGCGTCGCGCAGGCTGTCGAGATCGTCAACCAGCCGGCGGCCGGCACCGGTCAGGAATAACCGGTTGGCGCGGCGATCCTTCGGATCGGGTCGGCGCTCCAGCAGTCCGTGTTCGACCAGACGATCGAGCAGCCGCACCAGCGAGATCGGCTGCAACTCGAGAACTTCGGCAAGATCGACCTGCGACAGGCCTTCCTGCTGGCGCAGCCGAAACAGCACGATCCACTGCGCCCGCGTCGTGCCGCGCGATTTGGCGCGGTTATCGATATAGTTGCGCAGCAGGCGCGAACTTTCGACAAGTTGTGCGATGAACTGGCGTTTGAGATCGAGCGACATATCAGGGTCAAAGCGGTCCGCTGGCGAGGGTCCCAAACCTTTCCAATTGTTTAGGAATCCTCAAGCTATAGTGTGTTTACACATTAAGTGCACGCATATTATATCCGGACCAAGTGGGGAACCGTTTTGAGGACCCATTTGTTATTTCTGGAACTTATGAGCCTTCATGTCCAAGTCGCGAACGATAAGCTGGGTGCTAATGGCCGCGGCCGTCGCCGGGCTGGGTTATTTTGGTTGGCAAAAATATTACGGTCAGGAGGCGTCGGCGCAGGCTGACGCCCAGAAGCGCGCCCCGGTCCGCACCGCTGTCCCCGTCAAGATCGCTCCGGTCGAAAAGGCGGACTTTCCGGTCTTCCTGACCGGCCTCGGCACCGTGCAGGGTTTCAACACCGTGGTGGTCCGCACCCGCGTCGACGGCCAGATCAACAAGATCGCCTTCCAGGAAGGCCAGTTCGTCAAGGAAGGCGACACGCTGGTCGAGATCGATCCGCGGCCGTTCCAGGCAGCGCTGGACCAGGCCACAGCCAAGAAGGCGCAGGACGAAGCCAATCTCGCCAACGCCAATCTCGACCTGCAGCGCTATACCAAGCTCGGCGAATTCGCGACCCGGCAGCAGACCGACACCCAGCGCTCCACCGTCGCCCAGTTGACGGCGCAGATTCAGGCCGACGCAGCCGCGATTTACAACGCGCAAACCCAGCTCGACTACGCCACCGTCAAGGCGCCGATCTCCGGCGTCGTCGGCCTCCGCCAGGTCGACATCGGCAATATCGTCAACGCCGCGACCCAGACCGGCATCGTGTCCATTGCCCAGATCGAGCCGATCGCCGTGATCTTTACCGCCCCCGAAGACCAGTTGCCGGACATCAAGGCAGCGCTGGCCGCCTCCCCGCCGAAGACCATCGCGCTCTCCACCGACGGCAAGCGTGTGCTGTCGACGGGAACGCTGTCGCTGATCAACAACCAGGTCGATACGACCAGCGGGACTATTCGGCTCAAGGCGGTGTTTGACAACAAGGACCATGCGCTGTGGCCGGGACAGTCGGTTTCGACTCGGCTCCTGATCACAACCTTGAAGGATGCCACCGTGGTGCCCGACGATGCCATCCAACATGGTACCGACGGCCTTTATGCTTTTGCGGTCACGCCCGAGAACAAGGCCGAACTGCGCAAGATCAAGTCGACGCGGTCGATCGACGGACGTTCGGTGGTCGATGAGGGACTGTCGCCCGGCGAGCAGGTGATCACGGCCGGCCAGTACAAGGTGCAGCCCGGCACGCTGGTCTCCACCGCGGTCGCGAGTTCAGATCCGGCCCAGGCCAAGGTCACACAGGAATGAGCGAGGGAATCTCCGCACCCTTCATTCGCTATCCGATCGGCACCTCGCTGATGATGGCGGGGATTCTGTTCGTCGGCCTCGTCGCCTATCCGCTGCTGCCGGTGGCGCCGCTGCCGCAGGTCGACTTCCCGACCATCCAGGTCGCGGCCTCGCTGCCGGGCGGCAGCCCGGAAACCATGGCCTCGTCGGTGGCGCAGCCGCTGGAACGTCAGCTCGCCCAGATTCCCGGCGTCGCGCAGATGACCTCCACCAGCTACCTCGGCACCGCCGCGGTCACGATCCAGTTCGATCTCAACCGCTCGATCGATGCCGCCGCCAACGACGTCCAGGCCGCGATTAACGCCGCCGGCGGCCAGTTGCCGAAAAACCTCCCCTCGCCGCCGACCTATCGCAAGGTCAATCCGGCGGATTCGCCGATCCTGCTGCTGTCGGCAACGTCGGACACATTGCCGCTGACCACCGTCAGCGATGCCGTCGACGCCCAGCTTGCGCAGCAGATCAGCCAGATCTCCGGCGTCGCCCAGGTCATCATCGGCGGCCAGCAGAAACCCGCGATCCGGGTCCAGATCGATCCGGCCAAGCTCGTCGCCAAGGGCCTGTCGCTGGAAGACGTGCGCGCCGCGATCGCGATCACGACCGTCGACAGCCCGAAGGGCAATATCGACGGCGATACCCGCGCCTATACCATCTACGCCAACGACCAGTTGCTCGACTCGAAGGACTGGAACGACGTCATCATCGCCTATCGCAACGGCGGCCCGCTCCGGATCAAGGATATCGGCCAGGCCGTCACCGGTCCGGAAGACGCCAAGCAGGCGGCATGGGCCAACGGCAAGCGCGGCGTGTTCCTCGTGGTGTTCAAGCAACCGGGCGCCAACGTCATCGACACCGTCGACAAGATCAAGGCGACGCTGCCGCGGCTGGTGGCGGCGATCCCGCCGGCCATCAAGATCGAGCTCATCAGCGACCGCACCCAGACCATCCGCGCCGCCGTCGAGGACGTGCAATTCACCCTGCTTCTGACCATCGCGCTGGTGGTGATGGTAATCTTCGTCTTCCTGCGCAGTTTCTGGGCCACCGTCATCCCGACCGTCACGGTGCCGCTGGCGCTGCTCGGCGCCTGCGCGCTGATGTGGGTGTTCGGCTATACGCTCGACAATCTGTCGCTGATGGCGCTGACCATCGCCGTCGGCTTCGTGGTCGACGACGCCATCGTGATGCTGGAAAACATTACCCGCTATATCGAGGAAGGCGAGAAGCCGATGGCCGCCGCCTTCAAGGGCGCCCAGGAAATCGGCTTTACCATCGTCTCGATCAGCGTCTCGCTGGTCGCGGTGCTGATCCCGCTGCTGCTGATGGGCGGCATCATCGGACGGCTGTTCCGCGAATTCGCGGTCACGCTGGCGATGACGATTTTCGTATCGATGATCGTGGCGCTGACGCTGACGCCGATGATGGCCTCACGTTTCCTGCGCGCGCATGGCGAGACCAAACACGGCCGGTTCTACCAGTGGAGCGAAAGCGCGTTCGACGCGATGCTACGCGGCTATGAGCGCGGGCTCGACCTCGCGCTGCGCTGGAAGTTCACGACGCTGATGATCTTCTTCGCCACGCTCGGGCTGTCGGTCTATCTGTTCGTGGTCATTCCCAAGGGCTTCTTCCCGCAGCAGGACAACGGCCTCATCACCGCTACCTCGGAAGCCAACCAGGACATCTCCTTCGCCGACATGAAGCGGCACCAGGAAGAGCTCGGCAAGATCGTGCAGGCCGATCCCGACGTCGCCACCGTCGCGATGGCGATCGGCGGCAGCGGCCGCGCCGGCAACAACGGCAACCTGTTCATTACGCTGAAGCCGCGCAACGAGCGCAAGGCGAGTGCGCAGCAGATCATCGCCCGGCTGCGTCCCAAGCTCGAAAAGGTCGAAGGCGCCCGGCTCTATATGCAGGCCGCCCAGGACGTCCGGCTCGGCGGCCGGCCGACGCGAACCCAGTTCGAGTTCACGCTGCAGGACGCCGATCTTGGCGAACTGAATACGTGGGCGCCGAAGATCCTGACCAAGATGCAGACGCTGCCGGAGCTTCGCGACGTCGCCACCGACCAGCAGACCAAGGGCACCACGCTCGAGCTGAAGATCAACCGCGACACCGCCTCGCGCTACGGCATCCAGCCGCAACTGATCGACGACACGCTGTATGACGCGTTCGGCCAGCGTCAGGTGACGCAGTACTTCACGCAGCTCAACAGCTATCACGTCATCCTCGAAGTGCTGCCGGAATTGCAGGGCAGTCTCGACACGCTGAACAAGATCTATGTGAAGTCGCCGACCACGGGCGATCAGGTGCCGTTGTCGACCTTCGCGACCTGGACCAGCGTCCCGGTACGGCCGCTGTCGATCAGCCATCAGGGCCAGTTCCCGGCCATCACCATCAGCTTCAACCTCGGACAGGGCGTGGCGCTCGGCCAGGCAACCAACGCCGTGCAGAAGGCGATGGTCGAACTTGGCGCGCCGACGACGCTCAATTCGAGCTTCCAGGGCACCGCGCAGGCGTTCCAGCAGTCGCTCGGCACCGTGCCGCTGCTGATTCTCGCGGCGCTGGTGGTCGTGTACCTGATCCTCGGCATTCTCTACGAGAGCTACATCCACCCGATCACGATCCTGTCGACGCTGCCATCGGCCGGCGTCGGCGCGCTGGCGATCCTGATGCTGTTCGGATTCGATTTCAGCCTGATCGCGCTGATCGGCATCGTGCTTCTGATCGGCATCGTGAAGAAGAACGGCATCATGATGGTCGACTTCGCGATCTCGGCCGAACGCGACGAACGCCTGGCGCCCGAGGCCGCGATCCGCAAGGCGGCGCTGCTGCGATTCCGCCCGATCATGATGACGACGATGGCAGCCCTGCTCGGCGGCGTGCCGTTGATGCTCGGCACCGGTACCGGTTCGGAAATCCGCCAGCCGCTGGGTTATGCCATGGTCGGCGGCCTGATCGTCAGCCAGGCGCTGACGCTGTTCACGACGCCCGTCGTGTACCTCTATCTCGACCGGCTTTCGAGCGCGTTTGCGGGTTGGGGCCGGTCGTCGCCACCAGGCGACGACGACCACGCCGACGCGCACGGCGCCGTCAAGCAGGCGGCCGAGTAAGCAGATCTGCCGGTCTGGCTAACCCGCCGAACCAGGTTCCGAGCGCATCAAGAAGGCCTTTGGAGCCTCCGTCTCCAACCCACGCCACGTGGCCATCGGGCCGGATCAGGACGGCGGCAGGCGTCTCGACCACGCCGATCACGGGAAGCTCAAATCCGCCTTCAAACCTGGCGTCGACCAGCTTGACGCGATCGCTCCATCCGTCGATCGCGAGCGAGCCTGATTTCCCGAGGTTGAGCAGCACCGGCCGCGCTTCATGCAGCAGCGTGAAGACACGCGCCGGCCTGCCGGCAGTGACAATGTCCAGATCGGGCATGCGGCGGCCGAGCAGCGGGTGACCTTCGCCAGCACTGTAGCGGATATCCAGGCCGGACATCATCGCGACAAAGCGCTTGCGGGGTTCCTGCATCGCAAGCAGTTCGGAGACGAATTCGCCCAGGATCGCCGTGCGCTCGCCGGGATAGCGCAGGACGCCCTGCGCCATGGTGGTGCGAAGGACGCGCGCCGCGACCGGGTGGCGCTCGGCCTGATACGTATCAAGCAGCGACGGGGGTGACGTCCGCTTCGCGACCTGCGCCAGCTTCCATCCGAGATTGACCGCGTCCTGGATCCCGAGATTGAGCCCCTGTCCGCCCATCGGCGAGTGGATGTGCGCGGCGTCTCCCGCCAGCAGGACACGTCCGTTGCGATAGGCGGCCGCCTGGCGCGCCGCGTCGCTGAAGCGCGACATCCAGGTGGGCGCGTGCACGCCAAAATCAGTCCCGTAGATCGCCTTCAGCGCACCGGCCAGGTCATGCAGCGACGGCACACACGTGGCGCGCGGATCTTGCCCGGCAATGACCACCCCCACCGTCTCGCCGTCCTCCCGCAAGGCCATGGCGTGACGGCCCGACGAATCCTCCCGGAAACCAAGTTCCGGCTTCTCCGTCATTTTGACGTCGGCGATCAGCCAGCTCGTCGAAGCCTCCCAGCCCGGAAAAGCGATGCCTGCCGATTTGCGGACCGTGCTGCGTCCGCCGTCGCAACCCACCAGCCATCCGGCCCGCAAGTTTACGCCCTGTGTCATCGCAGCATCGACCCCGTCATCGTCGTGAACGATGCCCAGCACGTCGCTGCCGCGATGGATCGGCACGTTCAACTCTTCGACCCAATCCGCGAGCAGCCGTTCGATGCGTTCCTGGCGCAGCGCAAGCAGGTAGTTGTGCCGTGTCGGAAAGTCGCTGATATCGAGCGAAACGTGAAAGCCGACCTTGGGGTAGGTCTGCCCCTCGGCGAGAAACCGCTCCACGATCCCCCGCTGGTCGAGCACTTCGAGCGAGCGCGCATGCAATCCGCCGGCGCGTGAACCGGCGAGGGCCTTGGTTGGCCGCCGCTCGATGACGGCGACATCGACGCCCGCCAGTGCCAGCTCGCCTGCCAGCATCAGACCGGTTGGACCGCCTCCGACTATGACAATCTCATGTTCGCGCACCCGCATCTGCCACCTCGCAGCATCACCAAGGGGCTGTCTTGTACGGCGCAAGCGTGGCCTTGATGCAAGAGGCTTGCGCACCATATCTATGTCATGGAAGGCAGCGTCCTGACCTTCAAACGCTTGACTTTGACCGGCTGACGGCACATCCGAAGGTGTGCCAATTTTGGAGCCGGTTCAGTGAAAATCACCGTTAGATTCGCCGTCGCTTTCGCCCTGATGTCCGCCCTGCCCGGCATGGGCCACGCCCAGGCGCCCAAGGCCAAGAACCCGCCTGCCGCGCCGGCGGCACCGGCGCCCGCTGCCGCTCAAGGCGACGCCGCGGCAAACACGCCGCCCGCTCCCGGCTGGGTCGCACGATGCGCCAGCGTCAGCCGCGATGCGCCGCTGGAATGCGTCGCCGAGCAAACCGCCGTGCTGACCAAGACCGGCCAGTTGATCGTGCTGATCAACATCCGTGTGCCCGGCGACACCCATCAGCCGATCGCCATCATTCAACTGCCGCTCGGTCTCAACCTGCCGGCCGGCGCCAAGCTGCAGGTCGACGATGGCAAGACCACGGACCTGCAGATCCAGACCTGCGAGCAACGCGGCTGCTACACCAACGCACCGATTTCGCCTGACATGCTGGCGGCGATGAAATCCGGCAAACAGCTCAAGGTCTCGTTCCAGAACCTCGCCAAGGAAGTCATCGCGATCCCGATGCCGCTGGCGGACTTCGCCGCGGCGTATGACAAGATCAAGTAGGCGGACGCCAGCACTATCACCGTCATTGCGAGCGCAGCGAAGCAATCCATTTCGCGGCATAACGGATAGATGGATTGCTTCGTCGCTTCGCTCCTCGCAATGACGGCAGCGTCACTGCCGCGCCATTTCCGCGGCCCCGACGCCGTCACCGTCGAGCTTCTGGTCCTCATGCATGTCGACCGTCACCTTCAGCAACTTGCCGGTGAATTCGAACGGCGCGGTGTAGTGCGAGACCGGGCTGGAGCGGTCGCGGCCGATGTCGAGGCCGGACCAGGAGATGAAATTGTTGAATCCAAGCTGGGTCTGGATTTCGCCCGCGGGTTCGCCGTCGATCAATAGCGTATAGGCGGTGACCCCGGTCCGCGCGCCCTTGGCCGGGGCCTCCTTGCGCACCAGCCGTTCGACATGCACGCCGAGGCGACGCGCGCCCGCCGGCACCTTGCGGGTGGAGGTCACGATCTCATGGCCGCCGCCGATGTTGAGGTCATGCACCAGCATGCCGTCCTTGATGTAGAGGCTGTAGCCGGTCGTCATATCGCCGTGCGCGATCAGCACGCCCTCGGCGCCGGTTTCACCGATCTCGACATGGGCTTCGATGGTGTAGCTGCGGCTGCGGACGTCGGGCGCGACGTCGGTCGGCACATGGCCCATCCCGGCATGAAACGTGAATTTATTTCGCGCACCCTGAAACCGCGCTGCGTTTTCCGCAAAGCGGGCCGCGAAACGGTCGTCGAGCGGCAGCACGTTGTGCTTCTCGGCTTCGTTCCACCACAGCTTGATCATCGCCTCGAGGCGTTCCGGCTCCGCCGAGGCAAGGTCGTTGGTTTCGGAGAAATCCTGGTCGAGATGAAACAGTTCCCACTTGTCGTTCTCGAACGGCGTTCCCGACGGATGGAAGGAGACCGCCTTCCAGCCGTTCTGCCAGACCCCGCGGTGGCCGAACATTTCGAAATATTGCGCCGAGGATTTTGACGGCGCGGATGGATCCGACACCGAACGCGCGAAACTCTCCCCCTCCATCGGCATCTGAGCCACGCCTGCGATTTCCGCCGGCGGTGTGATGCCGATCAGGTCGAGCAACGTCGGCGTCAGGTCGCAGGCATGCACGAACTGATGGCGCAATTCGCCTTTGGCCGCGATTTTGTTGGGCCAGTTCATGATGAAGGGATCGCGGATGCCACCGCCATGGGTATTCTGCTTGTAGCGCCGCAGCGGCGTGTTCGACGCCATCGCCCAGCCGTGCGGGAAATTGCTGTGCGAGTCCGGCCCGCCGATATCGTCGATCCGCCGTATTTTCTCGGCGATCGGCTCGGGACGGAAATTGTACGGCCCCATCGCATTGACGAAGCCGAGCGGTCCGCCCTCCTGGCTGGCGCCGTTGTCCGACAGCACCAGGATCAACGTGTTGTCGCGGATCCCGGCGGTGTCGAGAAACCCGATCAGCCGCGCCAAATGCTGGTCAGCGTGATCGAGCATGCCGGCAAACGCCGACTGCAGCCGCGTGAACAGGCGCTGCTCGTCGGCGCTGTAACTGTCCCAGGCCCTGACGCCGTCATTGCGCTCGGGCATCCGGGTGTCCTGCGGCACGATCCCCATCGCCTTCTGGCGTGCCATGCGCTGCTCGCGCTCGATGCCCCAGCCATGCGCGAACTTGGCATCGTAACTCTTGATGAGGTCCGCCGGCGCTTGATGCGGCGCATGACAGGCCGCCGGCGCCAGCCAGGTCAGCCAGGGAATGTCCGGCCGGTCGGCGGTGTGGTCGGCGATGAAGCGAATGGCCTGATCGACCAGATCCGATGTCAGGTGATAGCCGTCGGCAAACGTGCCGGGCGGATCGATATGGGTGTTGTCGGAAACCAGTTCGGGTGCGAACTGATCCGTTTCGGCATCGAGAAAACCGTAGAAACGGTCGAAGCCGCGCCCCAGCGGCCAGCCGTCGAACGGCCCGGTGGCGCCGCTCTCGGTCAGCGGCGTGACGTGCCATTTGCCGACCATGTAGTTGCGATAGCCGTGCGGCCGCAGCATCTCCGCCAAGGTGCCCGCTTCGCGCGCGATCTTGCCGCGGTAACCGGGATAGCCGCTATCGAAATTGGCGAGGCAGCCGACGCCGACCGAATGATGGTTACGTCCGGTCAAAAGCGCCGCGCGCGTGGTCGAGCACATCGCGGTGGTATGGAAACCTGAATAGCGCAGGCCTTCGGCCGCGAGCCTGTCGATGGTCGGCGTCCTGATCGGCGAGCCGTAGCAGCCGAAATCGGAAAAGCCGACATCGTCGAACAGCACGACCAGGATGTTGGGCGCGCCCTGCGGCGGCTTTGCCGCGTCCGGCCACCAGGGCTTTGAGCCGGCCACGGTCTTGTCGATGACACCGCCGAATGGTTTTGCGCTGCCTGCTGCCATGCCTTGCTCCCGTTGCATCCGCGACCGCGGTTGATCCCGCCGGTTTCCGCCTTGAGGTCACGCCATGCCGCCTGCGAACATATCCCGGCGACTTGCCATAAATCATAATCCGAATTATCATTATGGATATTTCGCGCGGAGATGCAACATCCCGATGCCGTCCCGATCGGCCGAACTGGACCTGCCCGGCGTCACCCCGTCGCGCCAGAAGCGCAGCCGCGAGACCACGGCGGCGCTTCTCGAGGCCGGCGCGGAGATGCTCTGCCGCCACAGCCTCGCGGAATTGTCGATCGAAGCGCTGTGCCGGCAGGTCGGCGCCACCGTCGGGGCCTTCTACAGCCGGTTCGAGAGCAAGGATGCCTACTTCAACGCGTTGATGGCGCTGGCCGCGCGCGATGGCGAGCGGCGGGTGTCGGAAATGGCCGTTGCCGCGCCTGATGACGCCGGCCTCGCAGCCCTTTGCCGCCAGGTGGTTGGCGGCATCATCGGCTGGATGCGCGCGCATGAGGGCGTGCTGCGCGCAGCGTTGCAACATGACGACAACCGGCCGGACAGTTGGAGCCCGTTCAAGGCGCTGGCACGCGCCAACACCGAACGCGCGATCCCTCTCCTGCTGCCGGCCATGGGCAAGGGTCGCCGCGCCGCCAAGAGCAGCGCCATCGCTTTCGGTTTTCAGGTCGTGCTCGGCACGCTGGTCAACGCCATCCTCAACGATCCCGGACCGTTGTCGCTGCGGGATGCGGAGTTGAAGGAGCGGTTGAGCGGATGTTTGTTGCTGCTGCTTGAAGCCGAGATGAAATCGTAGGGTGGGTTAGGCGAAACCGTAACCCACCAATTTTGTCGCAACGGCGGATTACGCTTCGCTAATCCGCCCTACGCAGCGTCACGCGCCCAAATACGCCTTCTGCACCTGCGGATCTTGCGCCAGCGCGGCTGCCGTGCCGGACAGCACGCTCTTGCCGACTTGCAGCACGGTGGCGAAATCCGAGACTTCCAGCGCCAGTTCGATCGACTGTTCGGCAAGCAGGATGGTCAGCCCTTCCCGGTGCAGCCGCTGAAATGTGTCGTACATCGATTCCACGACGGCCGGCGCCAGGCCCAGCGACGGCTCGTCCAGCATCAGCAGTTTTGGATCGCTCATCAGGGCGCGGCCGACCGCCAGCATCTGGCGCTCGCCGCCGGACATGGTGCCGGCGCGCTGGTTGCGGCGCTCTTTCAGTTTCGGAAATACTTCGTAGACGCGTTCCAGCAGCACAGCCTTGCGCGCCTTGTCGCGTAGCGGAGTCGCGCCGAGCAGCAGATTGTTCTCGACGCTCTGCTGCACGAACAGCCGCCAGCCCTCCGGCGACAGCGCCAGCCGCTTGCGCACGATCGCAAACGCCGTCTGCCCGCCGATCTCCTCGCCGCCAAAGCGGATCGACCCGGCATGGACAGGAATCAGTCCGGCGATGGCGTTGAGCACCGTGGTTTTGCCGCCGCCATTGGAGCCGAGCAGTGCCACCACGCTGCCCTCGGGCACGTCGAGCGACACATCGGAGACGCCGATCAGGTCGCCGTAGCGGACTTCGAGATGCTGGATGGAAAGCAGCGGCCCGGTCATGTCGCCGGTCCGCCCATCAGCTCGACCGGCGTATGACCGGCAGCGGCCTTGGCGGCGCGGGTGCCGAGATAGGCCGCGATCACGGCCGGATTGGCGGTGACCTCGCGCGGGCTGCCGCGGGCGATTTCCTTGCCCTGGTGGAACACCACGACGCGGCTCGCCAGCGACATGATCACTTCCATGATGTGTTCGACGATCACCAGCGTGATGCCGGAGCGGTGGATGTCGCGCACCAGGTCGATCGCAAGCCGCACCTCGCTCTGGGTCAGGCCGGCCATGGCTTCGTCGAGCAGCAGAACTTTTGGTTCGGTGGCGAGCGCGCGCGCGATCTCCAGCCGCTTGCGGCCGGGCGTGCCGAGCGAACGGGCCGGCGCATCCGCTAATTTGACCATGCCGACGCGCTCCAGCACGGCGCGCGCCTTCCTCTCCGCTTCCGCGCGATGCGGCGTGCGCAGGAACGCGCCGATCATCACGTTCTCCAGCACCGTCATGCCTTCAAACGTCTGCGGCACCTGGAAGGTGCGCGCCAGCCCGAGCTGCGCCCGCGCTTCCGGCGTCATCGTGGTGATGTCGTGGCCCTCGAACAGCACGCGACCCGAGGTCGAAACCAGATCGCCGGTCAGGCAGTTGAACAAGGTCGACTTGCCGGCGCCGTTGGGACCGATCAGGCCGAGAATATCGCCCTGCTCCAGCGTGACGCTGGCGGCGTCGACCGCCTTGAAACTGCCGAAGGCTTTGGTGATGTCTCGGGCTTCAAGAAGCATGGGGTGCTCCCTGCACGACCGGCTTCTCGGCAGGCTTGCGTTTGGCCCAGAGACGGTTGATCAGCGCCAGAATGCCGCCGGGCTGGAACCGGGCGATGATCACGATGATGGCGCCGTAGACCACGAAGGTGAGGCCTGCGCCCTTGCCGCCGAGCAGATTGTTGGAGATTTCCTCCAGCGGCACCAGGATCGCGGCGCCGACCAGCGGACCGAACAGCAGACCGGCGCCGCCAAGCGCCGCCATGATCAGCATCTTCACCGAGATCAGAATGCCGAGGCCGGACTCCGGATCGACGAAGCCGAACATCATCGAATAGAGCGCACCGGCCACGCTGGTGAGCCCCGCGCTCAGCATATAGGCGTAAAGCTTGGTCCGGCTCGCCGGCGCACCGAGCGAACGCGCCGCGCGTTCGGAGTCCTTGATCGCGCGCAGGTAAAATCCCATCCGGCTGTTGGTCATCCACCAGGTGATGCCGAGCGTGATCAGGAGAACCGACAGGAACAGGTAGTAATAAGGCAACGCCGAGATGAAGGAGAGATCCAACACCGTGCGCGGCACGGTCGGACCGCTGAGGCCGACGGCGGCGCCGAGATAATCGGTGTTGGTCACGATCAGGCGCGCGAGCTCGGCGACCGCGATCGTCGCCATGCTGAAATAATGGCCGGACAGCCGCAGCGTCGGAACACCGACCACGGCGGCAATCGCCACGCTGAAGATGATGCCGGCGGGGATGCCGACCAGCGGCGGTAATCCGAAATGCGAATACGCCGCCATCGAGGCGTAGGCGCCGCAGCCAAAGAACACGACATGGCCGACCGATACCTGCCCGGCGTAACCGCCGATGATGTTCCAGGCCGAGGCCGCGATCGCATAGAGCAGGATCAGCGCGCCGAGCCGCTGCTGGAACGGCGTCGTGAACACCAGCGGATAGAGGATGACGAGCGCGAGCGCGACCGAGGGCCAGAAGAAGCGCCGCATCACATCTTGCCCATCAAGCCTTGCGGCCTGAACCAGAGGAAACACAGGAACAGCGAATACACCACGATGTCCTTGTAGATCCCGCCGATCAAATAGGCCGACACGGATTCGATGACGCCGATCAGCAGCCCCGCGACCAACGCGCCCGGCACGCTGCCGAAACCGCCGAGCGACACCGTGACGAAGGCGACGATGCCAAGCGTCTCGCCGACGGTCGGCGCAATATAGAAGAAGGTCGCGATCAGCGCGCCAGCCAGGCCCGTTGCGCCGGCCGCGATCGCCCAGGCGATCGCCTGCATGCTGTCAGGGCGAATGCCCATCAGTTGCGCCGCGGTGGCATCCTCGGAAACCGCGAGCATCTTCGATCCCAACGAGGTGCGCGTCAGCAAGAGATGCAGTCCAAGCGTCACCAGCAACGCGACGACGCCGGCCAGAAGACGCGAAGCCTGCAACTTGATGCCGAGCACGTCATAGGTGCCGCCGACCAGATCTCCCGGCAAAGTGAGGAAGTTGGCGCCGAACGCCCAGAACACCGAATAGCGCAGCAACAGCGCCAGCCCGAAGGTGACGAGAATCTGGGCCAGCATCGGCCCCTTCATCACGCTGCGGATCAGCCCGAAATAGACCACGATCCCGACCGTCGCCAGCACCAGGGCTGCGATCGGCACGCCGGCCAGCGGCCCGACGCCGAGCAGCGTCCAGACCACGAAGGCCGTGTACATTCCGAGCATGACGAAATCGCCATGCGCGAAATTGACGATGTTCATCATGCCCCAGATCAGCGTGAGGCCGGATGAAAACAGCGCGTAGACCGCGCCGAGCAACAGGCCACCGACGATCACCTGAACGAGAATGGAGGACATGTCAGCGGCTTGCCGGTTGGACTCTGGCGATCACGGCGCAACGGGATAGACAAGGCCGGCGCTGAGGTGCCGGCCTCATGACCTTACCAACCCTTGAACGGAAAAACCGGAGCGGTCTTGGCCAGTTGGTTCGGCCAGACCGGCGTGTAGTTCTCGCCGTCCTGCAGCTGGATCACCAGGCCCGCGGCCAGCACGTTCTGGCCCTTGTCGTCGAACTTCACGCCCTTGTAGCCCATGATCAATTGATCGGGCTTGAGGTCGGTGGCCTTCAGCGCCGCCTGGATCTTGGCGGGCTCGGTCGAACCGGCGCGGTCGATCGCCTCGACCAGCACGAAGAAGCCCTGCATCTCGCGCGCCGCGGTGTCGTCGAGATCGTCACCGCCGCTCTTCTTCTTGTACAGCTCGTTGATCAGGTAGGTCGGCGTTCCCGGCGCCCCGATCGCGAACGACGACCGATTGAACAGTCCCTGCGTCAACTTTCCGGCGGTCTTGATGAACGACGGATCGGAGAAGCCGGAATTGTCGGCGATGATCATCGGCGGCTTGTAGTCCAGCGCCTGCATGGTCTTGGCGTACAGGATCGCATCCGATGTGTAGCTGACCATGATCACCACATCCGGCTTCTTGTCCTTGAGCTGCAACACCTGGCTCTGCACGTCGGTGGTGTTGGCGGCATAGGGAATATCCAGCGCGATGGCGAGGCCGTTGTCCTTGAAGACCGAGGAGATGACGCTCGCGACCGAAGTGCCGTACTCGGTATTCTCGTGGACGATCGCGACATTGTCGGTCTTGATGCCGCCGGCCTTCATGTCCTTGAGAAATTCAAGATAGATCTTGGCGAAATCCGACGCCACCGGCGTCACGCGGAAGAACCATTTGAAGCCGCGCTCGGTCAGGTTGGCAGCAACCGACTCGCCGTTGACGAAGGGAATGCCGTATTTCTCGGCGATCGCACTTGCGGTCAGCGTGATGCCGGACTGATAGGCGCCAGCCAGTGCAACCACTTTTTCTTCGGTGATCAGACGAAGCGCCTGATTCTGGCCGACGGCGGGGCTGCCCTGATTGTCGGCGAACACGACCTCGACCTTGGCGCCGCCGAGGCCCTTGAGGCCTGCATTGTTGGTGAGCGGCAGATTGCCGAGACCGGCACCGCCGGTGTTGATGATCTCGACCGCGGTTTCGATCGCGGCCTTGCCATGCGTGCCGGCGCTGGCGGCGTTGCCGCTGAGGGGGAGGATCATGCCGATCTTGACGGTCTTGTCCTGCGCCGAAGCCGCGCCTGCCAGCGCGACCGAGATGGCGGCAGCCGAAATCAATCCAGCGATATGTTTGAATGCCATTTTGAGAATCTCCTGGAGGTACCGCCCGGTGTGTGGCTCTTGAGAGCTCTGGATAAGCTTGGGGCACGACGGCCCATCGCTTTCCCTGTTTTTCAGCGCGGTCAGCATCGCATGGCCTGATAGCATGGGCAAGTTGCGGCGGCGTCCTCGCACGCGGCAATTAGTCGGATGGCCCTTCAGGCTTTTTGGGCAACATAGACCGTGTTGGTGGCGATGTGTTCCCCCGCCAGATCGTCGAACGTCACGACGTGTGCAACCGTGGTTGCGAAGACGTCCTTCAGCACGCGTTCGAACGCTTCATCCGGTGGATCGTTCGACCACAGCGCAAACACGCCGCCGGGATGCAGATGTTCGGCCAGCCGCGAGAGCCCCTCCCTCGCGTACAGCGCGGCGTGGCGCGGGTGCAGCAGCTTTGTCGGCGAGTGGTCGATATCAACCAGCAGCGCATCGAAGCGGCGGCGCGGCGTTTGGGGATCGTAACCGTCGGTGGACTGCGTCATCGCGAAGAAGTCGCCATGAACGAGACGACAGCGCGGGTCGCCGGTCAGTTGCCTGCCGAGCGGCAGCAGGCCCTGCTCATGCCATTCGATCACTTCGGGCAGCGCATCGACCACGACCAGCGACCGCACGCTGGAATGTTCGAGCACGGCTTGCGCGGTATAGCCGAGCCCGAGGCCGCCGACGACGACATCGAGGTCGGCGCGCGTCAATGCCGCCAGCCCCAGCCGCGCCAATTCGATCTCGGCGGCGGTGAACTGGCTCGACATCAGGTATTCGTCGCCGAGCTTGATTTCGTAGACGTCGATGCCCGACGAAGGCGACCGGCGCCGCCGCAGGCTGAGCGCGCCCATCGGCGTCGGGCGGAAATCCAGCTCTTCGAACGAACGGCTCATCTTCCCAGCCCTGACGGTCGCCCGGCCGCGCGACGAAAAACGGCGGATTTGCCGGGCCCCCTTGCACCAAGCCCATCCCTGCGCGCTTGCCAAGAGCGGGAGGTAGCGGGTAGAAGGGCGCCAGTTCGCTGGCTAGGCCTGATCCGGCCGCGGACCATTGCCCGAACGACTTCCTAACTTGTTGATATCGTTGAGCAATTATTGGGGAATGGTGTAACGGTAGCACAACAGACTCTGACTCTGTTTGTCTAGGTTCGAATCCTAGTTCCCCAGCCAACAGCCTCCATGCGGCCAGCGGCCCCGCGATCCGGAGCACAGAACGAGTGCGCCAGCCCCGGTTCGATGACACGCAGTGCCAACCGCCTTTCTGAGTGGTCGCCTTACTCGGCCTTTCCGGACACCTCGTCCGGCCGCCACTCCGGGCTGTAGCCGCCTAAGGTCGGGTGATACATCTCGTCGCCGCTGTGCTGTGTGAACTCGACGTTGAGCCTGTCTTCGCGCAGCCCCAGAATTTCGATGACATGGGCGCAAAGCGCTTTCGCTACGGCCATGCGCAACTCGGCTGGACGGCCTTGCCGAATGTCCAGCATCATGACGGATACCGGCACGGGCTCGGTCCCGGCCTCGATGATGCGCCAGACGCCGCCGTCCCCTAATTCGCGGACAGCGACGCTGATCCGTCGAATATCGACCGACATCATCTCCGCATAGGTCTCGCTCATTTTGGTCGCGAGACGGCGCTTGTCGTCAGACGAATAGTGTCCGTTAACATCGAGTTGCAGATAGGGCATGGGAATATCCGATCAGTGGTGTTTGGGTTGAAGGCCTGGGACTGCCGAAGCAGCCCCAGGCCTCTTCACGGCCGGCGTCATTTGCCAGCTTTTTCCAGTTGAGCGATCAAGGCGTCGGCGAAAGCCGTGTCCGAGAAGGGCTGCTGACCTGTAATCACTTCGCGGTCGACAACAGCGTTCGGCTTCCACGACTCCGCATTCTGGATTTGCGCCCCTGCGGCTTTCAGCGCCTCGTCGTTATAGTAAGGTGCGCGGCCACCAAGCTGCGGATGTTCGATTTGCAATTCTTCGGCTTTCGAGAACACGGCAATCTTGTAACCCGCATAGGGCCAACCTTGCGCCAAGGCCGGAAGAGAAGCCATGTCACCGGCATTCAAGGCTTTGTCGAACGTTTCCGTCTGGGGAAGCGTGGACAACAGCGCCATCGGCCCGTGGCAGATCAGCGCCGTCGGACGCCTGGTTTCATGGAAGCTCAGCAAGATCTTGCCGAGGTCCTTGTCTTTGACGAGGTCAACCATCGGCGCATGACCGCCGGGTACGAAGACCGCTGCATAACTCTGCGTCTGACCTGCGACATCCGAGAGTTTCAGGGGATGACGCAGCCCTTCAAAGCTATCGATAAATCGGAGCGTTTCCATACGCTTCGCATTGTCGTTGCCAAAGAATTTGGCATCGTTCGAGCTCGCGTCCATTGTCGGTGCATCCCCGTTAGGACTCGCGAACACAGGCGTGTAACCGGCCTTGATCAGAGCGCGCAACGGCGTCGCGAGTTCATTGAGGTAGTAGCCGGTGGCATAGACCTTATTGTCCGGCATTTCGAGCAGATGTGCCCCCGACATCACAACGAGGACTTTTCCTTTGGAAAAAGTCTGGTTTGAAGTGACAGCGTTCATTGGAAGTCTCCTTTTGGGTTGTGTGAAAAAAATCGGCGCTGGGCGTAATGCCCGACCGCCGATCATGCGTCAGGCAATTTTGGCTTCGGCCAGCCGATAGCGGGGAGAAGGTGTGGTGCCGCGAAGATGTGAAAACATGTCGCGACGCGCCGCCTCGTAGCGGTCCCAGACAGCGCTATCCTGCAGAACAGGGATGGTGACGGTTTCGCCTTGATCCAACCCGACAAGCGCGGCATCGACCAGATTTTCTGCAGTCATGACGATCTCCTGCGGAAGCTGGCTGACATGCCGGCCCGCCAATTCCCAGAAGTCCGTAGCGGTCGCGGCGGGAAGAACGGCCTGGATACGCAGTCCCTTAGGTGCCAATTCATGCTGCAGGGATTGGCTGAACGCCGTGACGAAAGACTTGCTGGCCCCGTACACGCCGTTCAAAAATTCCGGCGCGATACCAACAACCGAAGAGATGTTGACGATCGTTCCGGTTCCACGAGCCACGAAGGCCGGTGCGGCTGCATACGTGAGGCGAGCCAACGCCGTAACGTTCAGTTCGATCAGCTCGTCCAACTTGCTCACGTCGGTATCTAGCAAAGGCTTGATCGCGCCGACGCCGGCATTGTTCACCAGCATGGTGATGCTGGCGTCCTCGCGCAGAATCTTTTCGACCCGTGCGAGGTCGCCCTTCCTGGTGAGATCGGCCGCAACGACTTCGATGCTGCGACCAGTTTCGGTCGTCAGCTTCTTTGCGAGGGCGTTGAGCTTGTCTTCGTTGCGGGCAACAAGAATGAGGTCGTAACCGCGTCGCGCCAGCCGGTCCGCGTAGATGGCGCCAATGCCCGTCGAAGCACCGGTAATGAGTACGGCGCCGTTATTTCTGGTGCTAAGCATCTGTTTTCCTTTCGTTTTGGTTCGCCCGAAGGCTGATGCCAGAAACGTAAGGCAACTAGCTTTTGTCCGAAATGACGTATATGTTACGTTTTTAGGACGTCCCGTTTTGACCGGAGAATTTGGATGCAGCGCATCGGTTTTGTCGTTTTCGACGGCTTTCAGTCGATGAGTTTCGCGGCGCTTTCAGTGTTTGAGTACGCCAACGTCATGCTCGGCAAACCGGTTTACGAGATGCATTTCATCTCGGAACACGGCGGCCCTGTGCGCTCATCGACGGGGATGGTGATTGACTCAAAGCGCTTCGGCCAAACGACCTACGACACGGTGATCGTGGGCGGCGGGGCGTCGATCATTGAGCGCGCCCCTGCTGGCCTGCTCGCCTTTATCCGCAAGGCATCAAAGATGTCGCGCCGTATCGCGTCGATTTGCACAGGTAGTTTCATCCTCGCGGAAGCAGGCCTTCTGGCTGGAAAACGCGCGACGACACACTGGCTTTATGCGCGTGACCTTCAAGCGCGGTTTCCCAACGTTAAGATGGAAGAAGATCGTATCTTCATCATCGACGGGAACGTGTGGACATCGGCCGGCATGACGGCCGGCATCGATCTTGCGCTGGCGATGGCTGAAAAGGACCTCGGCGCTGACGCCGCGCACGCGATCGCTCAAAAGCTCGTCGTGTTTCATCGCCGTGCCGGCGGACAGTCGCAGCACTCCGCCCTTCTCGAACTGGAGGCGAAGTCCGACCGCATCCAGAATGTGTTAGCTTATGCGAAGAAGAATCTTCATACCCCCTTGTCGGTGGAGCGACTGGCGGACGCAGCGCACTTAAGTCCGCGCCAGTTCAGCCGGGCATTCCGCGCTGAAACGGGGCAATCGCCGGCGAAAGCGATTGAAAATCTTCGGCTCGAAGCGGCACGAATGATGATGGAGCAGACGCGCCATCCAATCGATGTGGTGGCAAGAGACACAGGGTTCGGAGATCGGAGGCGCTTGCGGCAGGCGTTCCTGCGCACCTTCGGTCAACCGCCGCAAACCATTCGACGAAATGCCCGAGCCGAAACTGCCGCGTAGTCGAATGAGGAGCTATCCGGAGTTGCCGTCCGTTCCCATTTCTTCCGTTTGGGTCCAGGTTCGAAAGCAATATCAGCGCGTTTCCCTACTTCTTCACGCGCGGGTCTTTCGAACTGGCTACACCTCGTGCCGGATGATCGCGTCGCACGCCGGTTCTGGAACACGCCGCATGCTCACTCAGCCTTCTCGCCAGCGTCTTGAGGTCGGCCGCGCGTCCGCTGCGGAGCAGGTCCGTGAACTCCTTTGTGTCGATCGATGAAATCGCGCGCGTTTCGGATGGCGGTGTCGACCAACGCCGCCAGGCCCGTCGCATCCAACGAAAAAATACGCGCGGTTTCCTCATTTGACGTCCGACGCAGAAGCCTCCTTCTGGCCGATCGGCGACACCGGCGAACCGGGGCCGATTTTCTGCAGATTGCCTGTGATCACCCGATCCGTTTCGACGAGGCCTTTCACGCTCACGGCGTCGCCATCCGTTGGCCCGAGAGTCACGATCTTCTGCTCGGCCTTGTTGCCCTCACCGACGACATACACGTATTTTCCAAGCTGGCTCGATCCGAGAGCGACCTGCGGCACCATGAGAGCATCGGGCTCATCGCGCACATGCAGGCGGACGCGGACGTATTGCCCGGGAAGCAGCGTGAATTTCGGGTTCGGCACGGTTGCTCTCGCCGTGATCGTTCCCGTCGTGCGATCGACCCCGTTGTCGACGAAAGTGAGTTCTCCGGAATAATCCGCCGAGGCATCATCGGGCAGCGAAACCTTGGTAGCCACCTTGCTGGCAAGGCGCGCCGTCTGGATGACGCCGATATCCCGCTCGCTCGGATTGAAGGTCACATAGAGCGGATCGAGCTGGACCAGCGTGTTGAGCGTGAAGCCGGATCCGCCGACCAGCGTGCCGACGGGAGCGCGGTTGCGGCCGAGGCGTCCCGAAAACGGCGCGCGAATTTCGGTGTAGGCCAGATTGATCTCCGCCGAACGGACCCCGGCATTATCCATCGCGACCGACGCCTCGCTTTGGCCGAGCGTGCTGGCACGCTGATCGTAATTGTCCTTGGCCAGAAATCCGGTCTTCACCAGTTCGTCGCCGCGGTTGAAGTTCGAGCGCGCATAACCGAGCGCGGCGACATTTCGCTGCGCCTGTGCCTTGGCCTGATCGAGGGTCGCCCGATAGTCGCGGTCGTCAATCTTGTACAGCAGTTCATCGCCTTTCACGTCGGCGCCATCGACCGTCGGCTGCGACTGGATGTAGCCCGCGACTTTGGCCTGCAGCGAGACCTCGCGAATGGATTCCGTGCGTGCAGAATATTCGAGATAGACCGGGATCGTTCGTTTGATGACGGCCGTAACGGGAACAGGCATGGCCGGCGGACCCGATGGCCCCGCCGCGGCGGCCACCGGCCCGGCACGGAGCGAGTAGGAGGCAATGGCTGCGCCGACACAGACGACAGCGGCGCTGCCGAGCAAGATTTTCCAGGCTTTCATGAGATTTCCTTGGGATTTCCTGATTTCATTCGGCCGGTACGTGGCCGGGCTGGGGAGCATGTGATTCTTCGGATGAATGGCCGCGCTCACGGAAAGTTTCGATCGCGGCATAGAACACGGGCACGAACAGCAGGGTCAGGATTGTCGCCGCCAGCATGCCGCCGAAAACGGTCGTTCCGATGGATTGCCGGCTGGCAGCACCCGCCCCGCTCGCGATCATCAGCGGAACGACGCCGAGGATGAACGCGAATGCCGTCATCAGGATCGGCCGAAGCCGCAGACGCGCGGCTTCCATCGCAGCGTCCACAATGCTCAAGCCTTCCTGCCGCCGGCGCTTGGCGAACTCCACGATCAGAATGGCATTCTTGGCGGAAAGTCCGATCAGCATCACGAAGCCGATCTGTGAATAGACGTCGGTCTGCAGGCCCCGCACGAACAGCGCCAGGAAGGCGCCGAACAGCGCCAGAGGCACCGCGAACAGCACCATGAACGGCATCGACCAGCTCTCATACTGAGCCGCCAGAATCAGGAACACGAACACGATCGCCAGCACGAACACGACCGTGGCGATCGATCCTGCTTTCAGTTCCTGGTAGGTGATGCCGGTCCACTCGAACGCGAAGTCGCGCGGCAGTGCCACGGCCGCCGCCCGCTCCATCGCCGTAACCGCCTGCCCCGAGCTGTAGCCCGGCGCGGCGCCGCCGTTGACCAGCGCGGACGCGTAGTTGTTGTAGTGCGGAACGGTCTCCGGGCCGACGATCGGCTTGAGCAGGCCCAGTGTGCTCAACGGGACCATGCTGCCACCGGAGTTGCGGACGTAGAGCCGGTTAAGATCCGTCGCCGCCGCTCGCGAGTCCTTGTCGGCCTGCAGTGTCACGCGGAAGGTGCGCCCAAACAGGTTGAAGTCGTTCACGTACAGCGAGCCCAAAAATATCTGCAAGGTGTTGAAGACGTCGGGAACATTGAGCCCGAGCAATTTTGCCTTGGTACGATCGAGGTCGTATTTGAACTGCGGGGTCGAGGTCGAGAACGAACTGAAAAGCTGCATCGGATTCAGTTCGGGCTGCTTGCGGGCTTCCGCAATCAGCGCCTGTGTGGCCTCGTTCAGCGCAAAACTGCCCCTGCCCGTCAGGTCTTCGACCTGGAACTCAAAACCACCTGTCGCACCAAGGCCCGGAATCGATGGCGGGTCGAAGCTGAGGACGAAGGCTTCTGGAACCATCAACAGCTTCATCCGAACGTCGGCCACGATGCGTGAGGCCGTCTGCGAAGCCGGCCGCTCGTCCCAAGGCTTGAGAATTCCGAACTCCACCGCCGAATTCGATTGGGCCGCGTTGGTGAGGAAGTTGAGGCCGCTGATCGAGCCGACGATGTCGACCCCCGGCGTGCCTTCCAGTATTCCCCTCACCTTTTCAGCAACCGCGTCGGTGCGTTGCAGCGAAGCGCCGTCTGGAAGCTGGATCACGACGAAGAAATAGCCCTGATCCTCGACCGGCAGGAAGCTCGATGGAATGCGCTGTGAGAGAAAATAGGTTGCCCCCAGAACGCCAACGAATACTGCCAAGACAGCCCATCGCCAGCCGATCAGCACCCGCACCAGTTTTGCGTAACCGTGCGAGAGACGATCGAACCCGGCATTGAACCAGCGGAACGGCGCGAAATTGCCCGGGGGCCGGTGCCGCAGAAACGCGGCGCTCAGGGCCGGACTAAGCGTCAGCGAATTGAACGCGGAGATGCCGACCGAAATCGCGACCGTCAGCGCGAACTGATTGTAGAGACGTCCGGTCACGCCAGGGATGAACGCCACCGGCACGAAGACGGCCATCAGCACGGCGGTCGTCGCGATGATCGGCCCTGTCACTTCGGCCATGGCGGCCTGCGCCGCCTTCAGCGGCGGCAGACCGTTTTCGAGTTGCCGTTCGACGTTCTCCACCACCACGATGGCGTCGTCCACGACCAACCCGATCGCGAGCACCATGCCGAGCAGGCTCAGCATGTTGAGAGAGAAGCCCATCACCTGCATGACGGCCAACGTTGCAATCAACGAGACCGGAATAGCGATGGTGGGGATGAGCGTGGTGCGCCAGTTTTGCAGAAAGATAAAGACGACGAGGATGACGAGGGCCAACGCCTCGCTCAGCGTGATGATGACGTCGCGCTTGGCTGCCTTGACGAACCGTGTGGTGTCGTAATGCAGGCCGTATTCGATCCCCTTCGGGAAGCGCTTCGAAAGCTCCTCCATCTTGTCCTTGACGTGCTGCTGCAGGTCCAGCGCGTTCGAACCCGGCATCTGGTACACCGCCAGCACGACGGTCGGATCCTTGCCGAACACGGCGGTCGAGGAATATTGCAGCGCGCCGAGTTCGATGCGGGCAATATCTTTCATCCTGACGATCGCCCCGCTGGCGGGATCCGAGCGCACCACGATGTCGCCGAACTGCTCGGGGTCACTGAGCCGGCCGGTCGCATTCACCTGCATTTCGAACGGCGTGCCTTCAGGCGCCGGGGATTGCCCGATCTTGCCGGCGGCAACCTGAACGTTCTGTTCGGCGACCGCCTGCTGCACGTCGACCGCGGTGATACCGAGCTTGGCGAGCTTGTCGGGATCGAGCCAGATGCGCATCGAATAGCGCCGCTCACCGAAGATCTGGACGTCGCCGACCCCCGGAACCCGTTTCAGCGGGTCCACCACCTGAAGATAAGCGTAGTTGCTGAGCGCCACCGGATCGACCGAGCCGTCCGGCGAAACCAGGTTCACGATCAGCACGAAATTCGGGTTCTGTTTCTTGATGATGACGCCGCCCTGATTGACGATGGGAGGCAGCGAGGCGGCGGCCTGCGCCACGCGGTTCTGGACGTCGACCGCAGCGATGCTCAGGGGATATCCGACGTCGAACGTGACCGTGATTGTCGACGAGCCGTCGTTGGAACTCGAGGACGACATGTAGGTCATCCCCTGCACGCCGTTGATCTGCTGTTCGAGCGGCGTCGTCACGGTGTCGGCGACGACCTGGGCGCTCGCGCCCGGATAGGCCGCGCTGACCACGACCTGGGGCGGCGTGATGTCGGGAAATTGCGAGACCGGCAGCAGGAAATAGCAGATGGCCCCGGCCAGGACCATGATGACCGCGATCGACGACGCGAAGATTGGACGATGAATAAAGAAGCTAACCATGAAACGGCCCGATCTTGACCCGAACTGCGGAAAGATGTTACTGGTCGGTAACGGCGGACATTACCGACCGGTAACACCTTGGTCAAGCGGGGCGGCACAATCAATATTCCTTGAGGGAACCAGATGCCCGAAGCCCATTCCGACACCCTGCGGCCACGCGAACGAATCCTGTTGGCGGCCAGGGATTTGTTCCATCGGCACGGTATCCGCGGCGTAGGGGTCGAGACGATCGCCGAGGCCGCCGGCACCAACAAGATGACCCTCTATCGCCACTTCGATTCGAAGGACGATCTCATTGTCGCCTATCTGCAGAGCGTTGCCGTCGAGGTCGACGAGATGTGGCAGGATTTCGAGCGCGACCATCCGGGCGATATGCAGGCGCAGTTGAAGGCCTGGCTGGTTTGCGCGGAGGAGTGCGTGACATCCGACGAGCGCGGCTGCGAGCTTGCCAATGCCGCCATCGAACTGACCGCGGACAATCATCCGGGACGCCGGATCATCGAGGAATTGAAGACCAGTCACCGTAACCGCCTCGCTTCTCTCTGCCGCCGCGCAGGTATCTCGCAGCCCGAAGTGCTGGCCGACACGCTGACGCTGCTGCTCGAGGGCGCCCGCGTCAGCCGTCAGGCGGCCGGTAGCAAAGGTCCCAGTGCCAAGTTTACCGCGACGGCGGAGGCCGTGATCGCGACGTTCAAAGCAAAGTCAAAACCCGCCCGCAGGTCGCGCTAGGGTACCAGCCGGGGCCAAGCTGGCTGAATTCAGGATTCGCTGCGCATCTCCCCGCCCCGCAGCCGGCTGTGCCTCGCGCCATACACAAAATAGATCGCAAGCCCGACCAACAGCCAAACCGCGAGCCTGATCCAGGTGTCGCCGGGCAGACCCAGCATCAGAAACAGCGACGTGGCCGCGCCGGCGGGTGCGATCAGCCAGATCGCCGGCGCCCGGAACGGGCGCGGCAGTTCGGGCTCGATGATCCGCAGCGCGAGCGTGCCGATCGAGACCACGGCAAACGCAAACAACGTTCCGATGCTGACGAGTTCGCCGACCAGGCCGATCGGCAGCAGGCCGGCGAGCACGGCGACGACAATGCCGCCGCCGATGGTCGAGATGTACGGCGTTCGAAAGCGCGGATGGATTTTGGCGAATGCCGGCGGCAGCAATCCGTCATGGGCCATGGCGCGAAAAATCCGCGGCTGCCCGAGCAGCGTGACCAGAATGACCGAGGTCAGCCCCAACACGATCCCGAGCTTGATCAGCGGCGACAGCCAGCCGATGCCGATTTTGTCGATGCCGACCGCCATCGGATCGGGAACGTTCAGTTTGTCGAACGGCACGATACCGGTCAGGACAAAGGCCACCGCGATATAGAGCACGGCGCAAACGGCGAGCGAGCCGAGGATGCCGATCGGCATGTCGCGCTCCGGCTTTTTGGCTTCCTGCGCCGCGGTCGAGACTGCATCGAAACCGACATAGGCAAAGAACACCATCGCCGCGCCGCGGACCACACCGAACCAGCCGAACACGCCGGTGGCCTGGCCCGGCGGAATGAAGGCGCCATCGGGATTGCCCGATGTCACCCAGTTCGCCGTCGTCACCGAGGAAACCGCGCAGGCGATGAACAGCAGGATCACCATCAACTTCACCGCGACGATGATATCGTTGAACCGCGCGGTCTCGCGGATGCCGACCACCAGCAAGGCGGTAACCGTCACGATGACGAACATCGCCGGCAGGTTGAAGATCGCCCCGGTCGACGACCAGACCCCGGCATTGGCGTCATAGGCGAACGGCGCAGACACCAGCCGCTGCGGCAATTCGATGCCGAAATCTTTGGCGAAGCTGACGACATAAGCGGACCATCCGACCGCCACCGCGACCGCTGCCACCGCGTATTCGAGAATCAGATCCCAGCCGATGATCCAGGCGATCAACTCGCCGAGCGTGGCATAGGCGTAGGTATACGCGCTGCCGCTGATCGGTACGCTCGCGGCCATTTCGGCGTAACAAAGACCTGCAAACGCGCAGGCCACGGCGCCGAGCAGAAACGACAACGTCACCGCCGGCCCCGCATTGGTGGCGGCCGCCTGCCCGGTGAGGATGAAGATGCCCGCCCCGATCACGCCGCCGATGCCGAGCATCACGAGATTGAACGCGGACAGCGAACGCTTGAAGGAATGGTTTTCGGGGTCGCCGGCCGCCTGTGCCGCTTCCTGCGTCAGAACGGCGGTAGATTTTCGCGCCCAGATATCTGGCAAAACCGGCTCCGTGCTTCATGGCTTGGGCCATCGGCGATGGCGCGATCTTGACGCCGTTTGGTTCATGCCGCAACCGCCCGGAATACAGTGCGTGTGAAACGATCGATCGTCTTCCCCCACGCCTACGCGGTCTCGCGGCGCGCTGCGCCCGAGGTTTTGAAAATTTCAGCCTCGAAAAGAGAGGGCGTAGGGAATGCCGGGCGCACGCTGCACCCGCGGTCCCGTGCGCAAATGGAATTGTAGATGCGCGCACGAGCATACAGGTTCAGCGGAAACACTCCCGCATCCGCCACGCAATGGCTTTACGGCTTATGCCGTGCTCGCCCCGGCGACGATTTCCCTTTTTGTCACCGTCGCTGACGGATTAAGGCTGATCGAAACCCGGTCGGGTCGACTTCGCCTCCGCCAGCTTGACATCAGCCACGGATGGCAGGCCCACACGGTTTTGCCGTACGCTCAAACGTCGTTCGTCTTGCGCACCAGTTGTCGCAGGGCGACGGGCAAAGGGGACCGGTGGTCCCGCATCCCTACATTGAGAACCGATCACGAAGTAATTTCTTCTCGACCTTGCCCATGGTATTTCGAGGCAACTCGTTGACGAAATGCACCCGCTTCGGTCGCTTATAGTTCGCAAGTCTGTCCTTTAGAACACGCAGAACCATCTCTTCATTCGGGGGACTGGACGAGTCAGCGACGACCACGGCAGTGACGGCTTCTCCGAAATCAGGATCCGCAATCCCGATCACTGCGGATTCGGCTATTCCTGGTATCGCATCGATCTCTGTCTCAATTTCTTTCGGATAGACGTTGAAGCCGCCCGAAATGATCAAATCCTTTCCGCGCCCAACGATATGGAGATATTTGCTGTCGTCGAATTTCCCGAGGTCTCCTGTGACGAAGAAACCGTCGGCGCGGAATTCGGCCGCGGTTTTCTCCGGCATCCGCCAATAGCCCTTGAAGACGTTCGGGCCGCGCACCTCGATCATGCCGATCTCCCCCCTCGGCAGTTCGGAGCCGGTATCGGGATTGGTCACACGCACGGAGACGCCCGGGAGCGGCAGACCGACCGAGCCCGGGACTCGCGTTCCCATGTAAGGGTTGGACGTGATCATGTTGGTTTCGGTCATGCCATACCGTTCCAGGATCGCATGGCCAGTCCGCGCCATCCATTCCCGGTGCGTTTCGGCCAGCAGGGGCGCGGAACCCGACACGAACAACCTGATGTGACGGGTGATCTCCTGACTGAGATGCAGATGCTGCAGCAAGCGCACGTAAAACGTCGGCACGCCCATCAGGACCGTCGCACGGGACATCAGGCCGACGATCTGGTCGGCGTCGAACTTCGGCAGCAGCAGCAAGGTCCCGCCGGATATCAATGTGACGTTACTCGCCACGAACAGTCCGTGAGTGTGATAGATCGGCAATGCATGGATCAGCCGATCTTCCGACGTGAAGCACCATTGGTCCCTCAGCGTCATGGCATTCGAAAGCAAATTGCTGTGGGTCAACATGGCGCCCTTCGACCTCCCCGTCGTGCCTGATGTGTACAGGATGGCGGCAAGATCGTCGGACTCTCGCTGCACCGAGGCGAAGTAAGGCGATGCATCTGACGCGGCGTCGGTCAGGCTGCCCTTGCCGCTTCCATCCAGCGTTTCGACCTTCGCCGCAATTCCAGCCGCAATGATCCCGACCTCCCGCGCCTCACGCGGATCGCACACGATGAGCGACGGCGCGGCATCGCCCAGGAAGTAAGCTGTCTCGGCGACAGTATAGGCAACATTGAGGGGCAGGTAGATCGCACCGGCACGAAGGGTTGCGAGATAGAGCACCAGGGCCGCGAAGGACTTCTCGACCTTGGCAGCCACCCGATCGCCGGGCTTCACGCCCCTGTCGACGAGAACGTTGGCGGTCCGCGCCGACAACGAGACCAGATCCAGATAGGAATAGCACTCGCCATCCGGCATTTCGATGGCTGTACGCCCGGCGTGATCAACCGAGCCGACGAGCCGTTCATAGAGGTTTGCGTTCATCCTGCTGCACCATTTTGAGTGACGTAAAAATGTCGGTGAAGTTGGGCCTAGCGCGCCGGCACGAGGTCGCTGGACGCCAGGTCGGCGCGCAGCGTCCGCCGCACCTCAGCGGAAGCCACGACCTGACCACTTTCGGCGAAGGCTTCGTGGTTCTTCTCGATTTCGCCGATCGAATACAAATAGTTCACCATCAGGCCATGCGACTGCTTCTGGCCATTTGACGAGGTGTCGCCGAGAAAGTTCAATCGCTCCAGCCGCGCGCCGTTGCCGAGATGGAAGCGCGCAACCGGATCCACCGGCCGACCGGTCGGCGTCTTGGCCTTTAGAAAATAGAAGGCGCCGGCGGCCAGCAGCACGTCGCGCAACGCGCCCGCCGTTTCAGCGGATTTGTGCCAATCCGGTGTGTCGAGGAGCTGGAGCGTTTCCTTGGCCGTACCGTCGAGCGCGCGCGACTGCTCCGCCTTGCGTTCGCGCGCCAGCCACGCCGCAAACCCCGGCACCGGCGAGAGTGTGACGAAAGTCTTGAGGCCCGCGAGCTCGCGGGTGAGATCCTGCACCACCTGCTTGATCAGGAAATTGCCGAACGAAACGCCGCCCAACCCCTTCTGCGTATTCGAGATCGAATAGAAGACAGCCGTTGTCGCCTCGGCGGCTGCGATCGGCTGACGAGACAGGTCCAGCAACGGTGCGATGGAAGTGGGAATTTCCTTGGTCAGGGCAACCTCGACGAAGATCAACGGTTCATCGACAAGCTGAGGGTGGAAGAAACCGTAGCAACGGCGGTCGCCGGGCTCCAGGCGGTTTCGAAGATCGTTCCAGTCGCGAATGGCGTGAACGGCCTCGTAACGGATGATCTTTTCGAGGATATTCGCAGGCGTCGTCCAGTCGATCGGCCGCAGCACGAGAAATCCCCGATTGAACCACGACGTGAAGAGGTGAACGAAGTCGGCGTCGATCGCCTGCAGTTCCTGATGCTCCCTGAGATAACCAAGCAAGTGTTCGCGCATCTGAACCAGGGCGGTCGTTCCGCCCGGCGCCAGATTGAGCCGCCGTATCAATTCCTGACGGCGCGGCTCCGCGGCGCTGTGCAGATTGTCGAGCGCCTGCCGCCCTTCATCGGCGCGCAGCGCCTCGATTGCGAGTTCAACCTTGCGGCGATCCGGTCCAAATCGATCGACCAGCGATTTCAGAAAGGCCACGCGCTCGGAAACGCTCGCCGCCTCAAAGCCGGCCAGCAGACTTTGCGCAAGCGCGACCCCGGAGGCCTCGCCCCGGCGGGACAGCAGCATCTCTCCCATCGCAGCCAGCTCCTGCCGCGCCGGTTCAGGGGGCGATCCGTTCCGCCGCAATAACGCCCTTCCCCGCTCGGTCAGGGTCTCGATCAATCCATTCAGGAATTCGGGTGCGCCGCCGAGGCTGCGGGTCATCGGACTTGTCTTGGTCAATTCACATCTCCCACGATCAGCGAGCAGTTGCCGTTCCCATGACCACGTCGGGCAACCCGGTTGAAATTCCAGGCACCAAACACAGCAGCAGAACGGCCAAAGCCATCAGGATCACGAACGGAACGGTCCCCCAGATCACGTCAGCCAGCGGGATGTCGGGTGCAATGTTCCGGATGACGAAGATGTTAAGGCCCACAGGAGGATGAATCAGGCCCATCTCCATTACGATCGTCATCACGACGCCGAACCAGATGAGATCGAATCCAGCGTCCTTGAGCGGCGGCAGGATGATCGGGGCCATCATCAGGATGATGGACACCGGCGGCAGGAAGAAGCCGAGGACGATGACGAGGGCAAGAATGGCAGCCAGCAATACCCATTTCGAAAGCTGCATGGCGACGATGGCCTGTGCGGCCGACTGGCTGATGTGAAGATAGCTCATCACATAGGAGTAGAGCAGCGACATGCCGATAATGAGCATCAGCATCGTCGACTCGCGAAGCGTGGACGCTAGAATTGGAGCGAGATCGGATGGCCGCCATGCCTGATAGATGACGGCAATCAGGATGAGCGCAAGAATCCCGCCAAGGCCCGCAGTCTCCGAAGGTGTCGCGTAGCCGCCATAGAGCGCGAACATCACGCCGCTCAGCAGTACGACAAAAGGCAGGACGCGGGGCAGCGCACTGAATTTTTGCGCAACTGTAAAATCCTCGCTGCGCAGAATCGCGTGTTCTGTGCCGCTGGCCGCATAGGCCAGTTTCGCAGCATCCAGCTCCCGCCTGAAGTTGAGCACGGCATACCCGGCGAAGAGAGCGACCAGCAGCAGGCCCGGACCGATGCCCGCCAGAAACAATCTGCCGAGCGACTGTTCGGAAGCCACGGCATAGAGGATCATCGTGATCGATGGCGGCAGAAGAATCCCGAGCGTGCCTCCCGCAGCAATGATTCCCGCAGCGAATCCGCCCGAATAGCCGCGCTTTCGCATTTCCGGAATGCCGGCCGAACCGATCGCCGAGCACGTCGCCGGCGACGAGCCGGCCATTGCCGCAAATAGCGCGCATGCAAATACGTTGGCGATACCGAGCCCGCCCGGGATGCGGTTCATCCAGACATGCAGCGCCGAATAGAGATCCTGTCCGGCCTTGGATTTTCCGATCGCAGCGCCCTTCAGGATGAAGAGCGGGATGGCGAGCAGCGTGATCGAAGCCATCTCTTCATAGACATTCTGCGTGACCGTATCCAACGACGCGGCCGGCATGAAGAAATACATGAAGGCAACGGCCACCGCGCCGAGCGCGAGTGCGATCGGCATGCCGGAAGCCATCACCGTCAGCGTGGCGCCACCATAGAGGAGGCCAACCGTGAGCGTGTTCATTTGGATCTCCCGCCGTCGAGCGCGATCGCGATCTGCAGAAAAATCTGAACCGACATCAAGCTCATCCCGAGTGCCATGAAGGAATACGGGATCCACTGCGGTGGCGCCCATGTCGACGATGAAACCTGTCCGTCCACCCAGGCCTCGTGGAATAGCGTCCAGGATTTCCACGCAAAGAACGTGCAGAACAGAAAACCCACCACGTCCACCACGATGGACCGAATTCGATTGACGCGTGGCGGCAGCAGGCCGACGATCGCCTCGATACCGATATGGCCGCGTTTCGACTGCACATAAGCCGCCGACATGAAGGTACTTCCGACCAGCAGGAACACCGCGGCCTCGTCCTGCCAGTACGTTGCGGCATTGAAGAAATAGCGCGCCGCCACGCTGTAGCTCAGCACCAGCCCTGCAAACAGCAGCGCGACCGAGGCGGCGACCATGATGATGGCGTTGAGCAGCAGCATTGCCCTTTCCGCCAGACCGATCAGGGATTGGGATCCCGCGCCGGTTTCACGCACTTCCCGGATTCCAATTTCCTGGGCTGTCATGCGCCGGAATCCATCGCCAGCTTCATCAGGCGCGCGCAGTTCTCGCTCTTGTTGGCGTAATCCTTCCAGGCCGTATCGCGGGCGATCGCGCGCCACTCGCGAATGGCCGATGAATCGAGGTCGTAGACCTTGGCGCCGGCCTTTTCGTAGACTTCGGCGACCCTGATGTCGTCCACGACGGCAGCCGCCCTGCCGAACTCCTCGAGTTCGGCGCCGACCGCCATGATGATGTCCCGATGTTCGCTCGAAAGCTGGTCGAACACCGCCTTCGACATCAGCAACGGTTCGAACATGAACCAGTAGCTCTTGGCCCGCCCGGTCGTCAGGTGCTTTGCCAGTTCCTCGAGGCGGAAGGAAATCAGGCTGGTCGACGACGTCAGCGCCGCATCGCAGGCGCCGGTCTGCATCGCCGCATACAATTCGTTGGATGGCAGCGAGAGAACGGCCGCACCGGCGGCCTGCAGCACGAGATCCATTTCCCTGGATCCGCCCCGCACTTTCAAGCCCTTGGCATCGCCGGGCTCGACCAGTGGTCGTGTACGACTGGCGACGCCGCCCGCCTGCCAGATCCAGGTGACGATGATGATGCCCTTCTCGCCCAGGAGTTTCGTGAGCTCCTGGCCGATCGGCTTTGCTTTCCAGCCCAGCCCGTCGGCGTAGGTGGGAACCAGCCCCGGCATCAGACCGATGTTCAACTCCGGCAGATCGCCGCCGGCATAGGAGAGCGGGATCAGGCTGAAATCCAGCGCGCCCTTTCGCAGGGCGGAAACCTGCGAGTTGGTCTTCATCAGCGACGAACCCGGATAGACCTGCGCCGTGAGTTGCCCACCGCTCCGTTGCGCAATGGTCTCGGCGAACTTGCGGCAAAGCTTGTCCCTGAAATCGCCCTGCACCGCGCTGCCGTCCGGAAACTGGTGCGAGATTTTCAATGCCGGCGCCGCGGCGGCGGATCCGTATTTCAGGACCAGCGGCGCCGCGACCGCACCGCTCAAAATGGCTCGTCGCGAGATTTTCATTGGCTTCCTTTCCCTGGTTTGCAAGCTGGATTGCATTTCCAATCTCTTATATTGCATACAATACTAGCCATTAAGTATATTGCATTATCTGTCAAGCTTTTTGTATAATTTGGCATCGGAGGAGATTGTGAGCCAGGCTTTCAAGCTCAAGCAGGCGATAGAAGACGCTGTTATTGCAGGGGAATTCGTCCCGGGTGATCACCTCGACGAGCTCTCGCTGGCGGCACGATTCGGAGTATCCCGCACCCCAATCCGGGAAGCGCTGCTGCAACTGGGCGCCGAGGGCTTCATCGAGATGCGGCCCCGCCGGGGGGCGATGGTCAGCGTCCTCTCGGCACAGCGGCTGGTCGAGATGTTCGAGACGATGGCCGAACTTGAGGCCGCGTGTGGGACGCTGGCGGCGCGCAGGTTAACTCCCGAGGACGACCGACTGATCGAAGCCGCCCATCTTGCATGCGTCGACGCCGCGGCCACCGGCGATCCCGAAATCTATTACGGCGTGAACCGCGGTTTTCACGAAGCCATCTATCGGGCGAGCCGCAACGCATTCCTTTCCGAGCAGGCGTTGACGTTGCACAAACGGCTCAGCGCCTATCGCCGCGTTCAGCTAAGGGCGCGCAACCGCCTTGGCCAATCGCTCGCCGAACACGCCGGCATCGTGGAAGCCATCCGCGAAGGCAACGAAGAGCTGGCCGCGAGACGGCTGCGCGACCACGTCCTGGTTCAGGGCGAACGCTTCTCCGACATGATGTTGAACTTTGCGGCGGCGGCCGAAAGCAGATCGCACGCGTCGCAACGTTCGGTCGCTGTAGAAATAAAGCGGTCCTAATCGATCAGATCTCACACCGGCAGCGTGCCGTGGGTGTGAAACGACTCGATCGTCTTCAGTCCCCAGGCCTGGCCCTTCTTGCGCTCTTCCTCGGTCCAGACGATCGGCTTCCAATCCGGCGCCAAAATGAGACGCGCGCCGGCGTTGGCGACTTCGACGCGGTTGCCGTGTACGTGAAACCGCCGAGCAATCTCGCCCAATCCGGCAAGTCAGTCACACGATCAGATCGTGCAGCCCATGGCTAACGACAACGCTCCCGGCATGGTGCGGATCGATACTGAAATGGTCAGCTGAATGCTGCCCAGACGGAGACAGCTCGATTGTTTGCGCCTCTGAAATCTCCAGCAGCCCGTGATGTCCAGCGGAATTTTCGTGATGACCGATCGATGTCGGGGTGTGGTCCTCATGC
Organism: Afipia sp. GAS231; assembly: GCF_900103365.1. Taxonomy (NCBI): domain Bacteria; kingdom Pseudomonadati; phylum Pseudomonadota; class Alphaproteobacteria; order Hyphomicrobiales; family Nitrobacteraceae; genus Afipia; species Afipia sp. GAS231. The sequence goes on along the minus strand of NZ_LT629703.1, from coordinate 6,807,235 downwards.
CCCCGGTCGATGACGTCTGGAGCTTTATGACCGGGAAGCTCGTCCCTGAATTTGAATGAGTCTCCCATCACGAGCTTGCCGGCTGTCTCCGAGCGATGCATGTGAGTCTCCGCAGCATCAGCCGGGCCGGTGTCTGTCACGGCCAATTCCGAATGCTCTTTCAAATCGGAATGATCTTTTGATGCCGAATGGTCCTCAAATCTGGAATGATCGTTCGAATGCACTTTATGGCTTGCCGTGGCGACGTCGTTCGTTTCAGAAGCTATATTTTCATCACTGTGAGATTGTGGGCCTCCGCCCTCCGGCTTCGCGCCATTTTCGACATGCGACGGCTCGGCGGGCGTCTTCAGCGCGGTGACATCCGTATTATTGATCGTGCCACTCGGAGGTGTCACGGCTCCGTTGCCGTCGTGCACCGGCGTTTTATCGAACGTGACGTCATTTTTCATCGGCTCCGTGGCGAGGCCGCGCAGCGGTCCGATTGAGTGTCCGCTTAGAATAGCGACCGCGTCATCGGTGTGTTCGGTCGCGGGCGTCCGGCCTTCGTCGAAGCTGCTAATGATGAGCTTCTCCTCGGTCGTATGCCACGTCCAGTGGCTGACGGCGAGGTGCGCGTCATCACTGATGGTCGTGCCGGACGAAACAAGGGCGGTGGCCATCGTGGCGATCGCTGCGTCGTTTGCCACCGTCGCGGCCGACTCGTGACCGACCGGTTCACCGGCCATCGCGACGGCCGCCACCGTCGGCTCGGGGGCGAAATCCGACGCCTGAATGGTCGCAACCCCCTGTACATGGATCTCCAGGAGGCTGGAAGCGCCGATGCGCAGGGTCTGGTCCGTCGGATTGACGTACACAATGGTTTCATTGTTCGCGCTGTCGTAGAGCCAGGCAATGGTATGCGCCGGCACAGACGTGCTCGCAGGGGGCAGTGCCAAAATGACGAAGTCCAGTGCGCCGAGAGCCGATAAATCCATCCTGCCGAACCCCGATCTAAAATCGGAGATGGTGTCGAACCGGACCGCCCGGGACTCCGCTGCGGACGAAAAAACGAAGCGGTCGTTTCCATTGCCGCCTGTAAGGGGGTCCGGCCCGTGTCCGCCGAGGTGGGTACCGTTACCGCTATTGGTGTCGATCGTATCGATTTCCGAGCCTCCGCTGATCGTGCCGGCCCGGTTGATCGTGTCATTGCCGGAGCCTGCACTGAGAAGGTCCGCTTTGCCGCTGCCGCTGGCGGTGCCGCCCGCATCAATGATTTGGCCTTCGGTACCTCCTACCGCGATGCTGTCGTGTTGAGGGATCCCATCGGCGAACGGCGGATCGGCTACGACGTGCGTCCCCGTGACCAGGTGGTCGAAATCGTCGCGGTCATCGTCGCTGGCGCCGTGGATGGTGATGGTCACCACCTGTGCAGTGCCGTCTATCGTGTGCACCGTGAAGGTGTCGGTCAGCTTGTCGTCGGCGTCGAGCGCCCGCACCGCGTAGTTCGTGTCGTCGAGCGTGTAGGTCCACACGCCAGCCGCCGTCATAGTGAAGGTGCCGTAGCCGCCATCGCCCTTCGTCGGCGAACTCACCGGCATAAAGGTGTTGGGCGGATTGTCGACGTCGGTGTCGGTGAGCCTGCCCGTCGCTCTCGGCATGCCGGGCGCATCATCGTCATCATCGCCAACCGCGGTCACTGAGCCCGTTGTCTTGCCGGATATGATGGCGGCGTCATTGGTTCCGTTGATGGTGATCGTCACCACCTGTGGGGTACCGTCGATCGTGGTCACCGTGAAAGTGTCGGTCAGCTTCTCGCCAACGTTGAGCGCCTGCACCGCGCCGTTGTCGTTGTCGAGCTTATAGGTCCAGACGCCAGCCGTCGTCATCGTGAAAGTGCCGTAGCCACCCGCGCTCGCCGTTGGCGAGGTGACCGCCGCGAAGGTGTTGGGTGGATTGTCAACGTCGGTATCAGTGAGCGTGCCCGTCGCGGTCGGCGTGTCGGGCCTATGACAGCTAGCCTCGATCACTGAGCCCGTTGTGGCACCGGAAATGATAGCGGCGTCGTTGGCGCCGTGGATGACGATCGTCACCACCTGTGGGGTGCCGTCGATCGTGGTCACCGTGAAGCTGTCGGTCAGCGCGTCGCCGACATTGAGCGCCTGCACCGCGCCGTTGGCTTCGTTGATCGTGTAGGTCCACACGCCGGCCGCCGTCATCGTGAAGGTACCATAGCCACCCGCGCTTGCCGTTGGCGAAGTGACCGCGGTGAAAGTGTTGGGCGGATTGTCGACGTCGGTGTCGGTGAGCGTGCCCGTCGCGGTCGGTGTGTGGGCCGTGGCATTCGCGACGCCCCCAGCCTCGACCGCCGAGCCGGTAGTGGTGCCGGAAATGATGGCCGCATCGTTGACGCCGTTGATGTTGATCGTGAAGGCCTGACTGGCTGAGAGCGTGCCGTCCGACACCGTGATCGTGAAGGTTTCGGTCGTCGGCGCCTGCAGCGCATTGATCGCGTCGCTGTTCGGGGCGAAAGTGTAGGCGCCGGTCGTGCTGTCAACGTAAAGCGTGCCGAACGGGCCGGTGCTCGATACATCGTATGTCACCCCGCCCAGTACCGTATTGCCGGCAGTGCCCCCGCTGATACCGAAGGTCAGTGCGGCGCCACCGTTGGCACTGCTGGCAGAGAAAATTCCACTAGTGGTCGTGAAACTATCAAACACTACCGTGTCGATTTCGGTCGGCCCCGTCGACGCATTCAGGGTTGGCGGGAGACGCACGATATTGCTCTCAGGAACCGTGAAGATCATCGGCTCTATCGGTGGGAGCAAATTTTGCGGGTGGAGGGCATCAGTCTGAATGAAATTAATCGGCTCCACCGGCAGCGGATTGACGAACGGAGGGGTGCTGGAGCCGGTTGGTCCCAGCCCTTTCGCAAAGTTGGCGAGCACGTCCTGTTGGGCCGCCCGCAACTCCTGCATTCGAGTGAGGGAATTCGCGACCTCGTTCACACTGACCGAGGACCCACTTCTGCTCAAGACGACCGTCTCTCCGGGATCCTCAACAATGATGTGTCGCGGGATCGCCTCCTTGGTTATGAGCTCAAATACGCCATGCTCGAGGTCCTTGTAGGTGATGGTGTCGTCATCCAAGAACGTGACGTTCGAGTCCGCGGCCTGGACCTCCTTCATAGCCGAGAAGATCAGTGCCGCCGACGACAGCATGCCGATACCACCGCCCTGGGTCAGGCTGCGAATGCTACCGACAGACGTGTCCACCGTCAGGGAGCCGGCCATTGCCAGCCGGCCGGCAATGAAGGCGAAGGTGCCTCTGGTTACGGCCAACAGCGCCGACCGCAAGGTGCCGTTGGAGTCCCGCGCGAATTCGCTTAGCACCACGCGCGTGTCGGGGGACAAGTTGAACACCGTGCCGTCGACAAAGCGAATTTCGATCCGCCCGTCGGCTTCGGTCTCGATCACGTCATCCTGGCAAACAGGATCGCCAACCATGACTTGAACAGCTACGCCACCCGGACGCTTAATGGTGCCGCAACCGATTGCGGTCTGAATGTTGCCAATCACTTGGGGAAGCTGGCCCGCAGCGGCCGTGCACGCGTCGCCGAACTCCACGCCGGAAGCAACTAACATTGGCTTCGACCTCGCCTGCGGAGTGGCTCAGGCCCGGAGTAGTGCCGACGTTTTCTTGCCTTGGCTTGGCTTGGCCAGCGCCACGCGGTCAAAATGTCTTGGTGCGCAGCTCCAGCCTAGCCCGCCGAAAACGACCTGATCCAGTTTCAATTGCAACAGCAAGGAAACGCGTTCCGCACGACGACATGGCAGGATTGCTGTCGTTCTGCCGCGATATGCGCCCCCACGAAAATATACTATTGTCGGTGTCCGAGTTTTCTACGTCTCAATGACAGCACGCCAGTCTCCAGAAGAGGTACTCCGCTTGAGGTATTGCGGCCTTGCTCGGCGGTTAGCAACCATCGGCCTGTCGCACAACAAGATCATCGCGAGCAGGAGGGGACCATGCGAACGCATATGTTTGGCGTATTTGCGGCAAGTTTCGTTTTCACGCTAGCCGGTCTTTTGCCTTGTCGAGGGCAAGCGCAAATCGATTCTGGCCGACCCGCCGTTCAGGATTCTGTTTCAAAGCCGATTGGGAAAGTTGTGACCGCTATGGGTTCGATCACGATCGAACATGCGAGTGCTGTGGTCATTCAGGCAAATGTCGCCGGTCAAGCCGTTCAGACCAAGATTGGGGATCTTGTCTATTTGGGCGACGTGGTCCAGACCGGCGCCGATGGCCGGATCGGGATCAACTTTGCTGATGGCACCTCGTTCAATCTATCGAGCAACGCCCACATGACTTTGACCGAATTCGTGTACGACCCCAACGGGAAGTCGAATTCGAGCTTGCTCAGCCTAACGAAGGGAACATTCACTTTTGTGGCCGGCAGCATTGCGAAGACCGGCGATATGAAGGTCGATACCCCTGTCGCAACGATGGGGATTCGAGGGACCACGCCGCGCATCGAAATATCGGATGATGGGACCGTCAAATTTGCCACTCTTATTGAAGAGGGCAAGAGCAAGCTTACGAAACGGAAAGCTGCATCCACGGCACAGCAACCCGAGCAAAGGACCGATCACAAGTTCAATCTCAACATCTGTCGAGGGTGCTAGCATCATCTCTGGAGCGCAAGCCGTTCTCGACGCAAGCAGGGATCCGGCGCAGAACAGCGACTTGCAGAAATCGGCGACAGCCCATTCCCAAAATCGGGAAGCCTGACATGGAAATGAGTGCAAATGCCCGCACCACCACCGGCGGCGTAGCGCCGATTCTCGTCTTGCTGCTCCTCGGGTCACCCGCTCTGGCGCAGAACCCGAAGCCAAAGGATAACTATCTCAAGAATATTGAATTGTGTAGCGGCTCAGGTCGCACGTCGCCTGAAGCTCGAATTGATGGTTGCACGGCGCTCATCGATGCGGGTGAAGGCAAGACGACTACCCTGGCTGTCGCCTATAATAATCGTGGCAACGCCTATACCGCCAAGGAGGATTACGACCGCGCCATTCAGGATTTCGATCGATCGATCAGGCTCAATCGAACTTACACCAAGCCCTTCAACAACCGCGGCGTGGCTTACCTGAGGAAAGGCGAATACGACCTCGCGATTAACGCTTTCGATGAGGCGATCAAGCTCAATCCAAACTACGGCGGAGCCTTCGCCAATCGTGCCGGAGCCTACCTGAAAAAGCATGAGTACGATCGCGCGGCGCGGGATTATGACGAGGCAATCCGTCTTGATCCCAATTTGGGAGTCGTGTGGAACGGGCGCTGTTGGACCCGAGCCATCCTCGGCGCGTTGCAGGCGGCGCTGGAGGATTGCAATAAGGCGCTTCAGTCGGGGTCGAACGACGCCGCGACGTATGACTCGCGTGGACTTATCTACCTGAAGATGGGTCAATTCGGCGCGGCTATCGATGACTATAACTCTGCACTGCGCTTCGACCCGAAGCTGGCGAGCGCGCTCTATGGACGCGGGCTTGCCAAGCTCAAGCAGGGTGACAAGGCTGGCAGCGATTCCGACATCTCAGCGGCAAAGACAATCCAGGCCGAGATCGGTGACGACTTCACGTGCTATGGCGCGTGGTAGAGGCCAATCAACGCAGAGCATCGGATTACAGCCACATCCGGATGCGGAACCTGGTCCGCTGTCGGAGCATAGCGGACTCCCGCAAGCTATCCGCCATTCAGGCACATCAGTCACTGCCCGCCCCTCACACCGGCGGCGTGCCGTGGGTGTGAAACGACTCGATCGTCTTCAGTCCCCAGGCCTGACCCTTCTTGCGCTCTTCCTCGGTCCACACGATCGGCTTCCAGTCCGGCGCCAGGATCAGGCGCGCGCCGGCGTTGGCGACTTCGACGCGGTTGCCGCCGGGCTCGTAGACGTAAAGGAAAAACGTCTGCTGGATCGCGTGCTTGTGCGGGCCGGTCTCAATGTGGACGCCGTTCTCGAGAAAGATATCGGCGGCGCGCAGAATCTCCTCGCGGCTGTCGAGCGCGTAGGTAACGTGGTGGAAACGGCCCTTCTTGCCGTAATGGTCGCGGGTGTAGGCGAAGTCGTAGCTCTTGTTCGACATCGTCATCCACATCGCGGCTTCCGAGCCGTCGTTGAGCACGATCTGCTCGGTGGTGCGCAAGCCGAGGTAATCCTCGAAGAAGAGACGGTTGGCCTTGATGTCGACCGCGAGGCAGTTGAGGTGGTCGAGCCGGCGCACATTGACGCCGCGCGCCGGAAACCGTTGCGCCTGGTTCTTCAGCGCCGGCTTGAGTTCGGGCGGCGCCTGGTACCATTCGGTCTCGTAATAAAGCTCGACGATGTGTCCATCGGGGTCGCGGCAGCGGAAGGTCGGCCCCTGCCCCATGTCGCCGTCGATCCAGCCGATGTCGAAGCCGGAGCCTTTCAGCGCAGCCACACGACGCTCCAGCGCCTGCGGGCTGCGCGCGCGCAGCGCCATGTGCTCCATGCCCGAGGTGTTCGACGCGGTCAGTTTTAGCGAATAGCGCTCGTAGTCGTCCCAGCCGCGCAGATAGACCGACTCGCCCTTGCGGCCACTGACCGTCATGCCCATAACGTCGACGAAGAATTTCAGGCTCTCGTCCGGCTTCGGCGTCAGCATTTCCATGTGGCCGAGATGGGCGAGATCGAAGATCGGCTCCGGGGTCATTGGCGTTCCTCTTTCGTAGGGCGGATCGGCGAAGCGTAATCCGCCATTTTCTTTGCGCCGCGGTGGGTTACGGCTACGCCTAACCCACCCTACGGACTACAGCGCGGGTGACGTCGTCGAACAATTCGTCGACGGCGAACGCGCGCGGAATCAGCTTTTGCTGCGTGCAATAGTGAATGATCAATTGCAGCGAACGCCGCATCTCCTCGGTATTGAAACGGGGTGCTGCCGGCACAGCCGCGGCCGACGCGTCAAGCAGCCGGTGGACTTCGCGCACGGCGTCGGGATTGGTGTCGGACAACTTTTGGCTCACCACCACCATATGGTTGATCGGCGCGACTTTGTGTTTCGCGAACCAGGCTTTTTCCTCGGCCGCAGTATCCGCAAACAGCGGCTTCAGGTCGGGATGCTCGACCTTCTCGCCGAGCACGGCATCGAGCTCGCCGTCGATCAGCATTTGCACCACCTGCTTGCCGGCCGGCGCGCGCTTGGTGGTGTCCTCGAATTCGGCGACATGGGCGTCCTCGAAGGTGACCCAATCGATCGAGTCGAGATCGACGCCATAGTCATTGGCAAGGATGCCGCGCAACCAGGCGCCGGTCGTGGTGGTAAAGGAGCGGATGCCGACGCGCTTGCCGTTGAGGTCGGCGGGCTTCAGCGTGCGGTGCTTGGCGTTGTACAGCGCGTAGCCGTGTTGGGACCGCGCCACCACCACGTCAGGCAATAGCACCATCGGCTTGCCAAAGCTCTTCGCCATCAGATAGGTCACGATGGCCAGTTCCGAGACGTCGAACGCCGCCTCGCGCACCATCGGCTTGAAGCCCTTGTGGGCCGGCGAATAGTCGACGAAATCGAACGCCACTGAATCGGACTTGATCGCGCCGCTCTTCAGCGCTGCCGTTCCCGGATGATCGCCGAGCAAGGTGCGCAAGCGCGTCGTCATCACGACAACTCCTCCACCGCCATCGGGAACAGCCGCTGATAGGCCTCGCCATAGGTCATGGCCTTGCCCGAGTTTCGGCCGCCCTGCACGCCGCGGTTCAGCGCGACGCGCTCATAATAGGCCCATAGGTGCTTTTGCGCCGCGAGAATCTCGAACGACTTGCGCTTGATGTCCCAGACCTCGTCGATGTTGAGGATCACCTGCGGCTTGAAATTGCACTGCTCGGGCTGGTGCGGCTCGAACAGGAATACCGGCGGCGCGGCATAAGTGTATTTGGCGCCGGGCTTGTGGCCCATTGCCTGCGCCACCACCCGGGTCTCCTGGGCGAAATGCGCGGCGTTGGGGTGGTCGAAATTATAGGGATCCTCCAGTGCATGGGTCAGCACAAAGGATGGATTGAGTTCGCGGTAGATGTCGACCATGCGGTCGAAATGCGCTTCCGTCAGCCGCAGCGGGTAATCGCCGGCATCGAAGAATTCGATTTCCGCACCCAGCATCTCCGCCGCGCGCTGCGCCTCGTCGCGCCGGCCGGCCTTGACCTTCTCCAGTGTCGCGCCCGCCTCCTTCCAGGCGAACTGGCTCTCGCCGCGCTCGCCGAACGACAGGCAGGCGATCTTGATGCGATAGCCCTTCTTGACGTGCAGCGCGATTGCGCCACCCGCGCGCCAGACGAAATCACCGGGATGCGCCGTCACCACAAGGCCGGTCTTGCTCATGAATTCCTCCTGTTACTGCTTCGCTATTCCCGCGCGGTCGATCACGTCGGCCCATTTGCCGATATCGTCCTTCAGCCGCCCCAAAATTTCTTCGGGCGAACTGGCCTTGGCTTCGATGCCGAGTTCGAGCGCGCGCTGTTTCAGCGTGGGATCATCGAGCACCTCGCGTAGCGCAGCGTTGAGCGTCTTGATGATTTCAGGTGGCGTGCCCTTTGGCGCGAAGATCGCGTTCCAGGACCGCGCCTCGAAGTCACCCCCGCCGGCTTCCTTCACCGTCGGCACATCGGGCATGAAGCCGGTACGAACCGGCCCCGAGGATGCGACCGCGGCCACCGCGTGATCGGCAATGTGCGACTGCACGGACGTAAAGTTCTCGATCGCGATCTGGATATCGCCGCGCAGCAGCGCGATCAGGACATCGGGCGAGCTGCGAAACGGCACGATGGTGACGTCGACGCCGGCGGTCGACTTGAACAGTTGCGCGGCAAGGTTCTGGGTCGAGCCGACATTGATGGTGCCAACATTGAGCGTGCCCGGTTTTGCCTTCGCCGCCTTGATGAAGTCCGCCAGCGTGCCGTAAGGCGAGCCGGATTTGGTGACGAAGATGAAATCGAAAGTGCCCATGCTCGATATGGGCGCGAAATCGGTCACCGGATTGAAGTTCAGGCTCTTGAACAGCGACACTGAAATCGCGGTGCCGTTGCTCAACAGCGCCAGCGTGTAGCCGTCCGGAGGCGACGACAGCACGGCACGGGCAGCGGTGATGCCGCCGGCGCCCGGCATGTTCTCGATGATGAAGCGCTGACCGAGTTTTTCGCCGAGTTTTTCCGTCACGATCCGCGCCGTGACGTCGGCGACGCCGCCCGGGCCGAACGGCAGGATCAGCCGTATCGGCCGGGTCGGATAGTTTTGGGCGCAGGCGAGTTGCGGCATCAGGAGTGCGGCGGCCACTGCCACCAACCCGGCGAGCGATGCGTGGCGTCTGGTCATGGGAACCCTCGTCATCTCAAAACTCGAACAGACGCGCGGGATTGTCGACCAGGATCTTCTGCTGCAGCTCCGGCTCCGGCGCGAACAGCGGAATCAAATCGACCAGATCGCCGTCGTTCGGCATCGCCTTGACGTTGGGATGCGGCCAGTCGGTTCCCCAGATCACCCGGTCCGGCGCGGTCTCGATGATGCGGCGCGCGAACGGCACGGCGTCGTGGAACGGCGGACCGCCGGACGATACCCGCTCACAGCCGCAGACCTTGACCCAGCATTTCTCGTCGCGCGTCATCAGGTCGATCAGCGTCCGGAACGGCAACTGATCGAGGCCGTCGGAGGCCTTGACCCGCCCCATGTGATCGATGGTGTAACGCACCGGCAGTCGTTGCAGCATTTCGGCATACTCGGGCAGATCGATCGCATCGAAATGCAGGTCGATGTGCCAGCCCAGGGGCGCCACCATCGCGACGATGCGGTGGAACACCGCCATGTCGGGCACGCCGCCGAGATGGCGCACGAAATTGAATCGGCAACCGCGAAAGCCGCCCTCGTGCAGCTCGCGCAGGCCGCGTTCGGTGATGGTATCGTCGATATTGGCGACGGCGCGAAAGGTGCCCTTGCTGACGGCGATCGCGTCCAGCGCCACCCGGTTGTCGGTGCCGTGCACGCTGGCATTGACGATGACGGCGCGGCCGATGCGAAGCTTCTTGTGCAGGGCCTGAAAATCTTCCAGCGGCGCATCGGGCGGCGTGTAGGGCCGCCCCGGTGCGTACGGGTATTTGTCGCCGGGGCCGAAGATGTGCGTGTGCGCGTCACAGGCCAGCGGCGGCAGTTCGAATTTCGGAATCCGGGTATCGGGATCGGGACCGGGAATGGTGGGCTTCTGCGTCATGTTGTCCGCTGATCGCTTTATTTCGCGCTCGAAGGCGTCCGGGTGTTCTTGCGGCTGACAGCTTTCGCAGGCGCTGCCGCAGCGTTCGCCGGCTTCGAAACAGCTGCCGGAAAGTGATTGACGTCAGGCGCCTGCAACGACGCCACCGTCGCCGTCACCAGTTGCTCGATCGCCTCCGCCATATCGGCGCCGTCGGCTTCGCCGCGCGACAGCCGCGTGACCCGCTCCGGATTGACCAGGGTGTAATACAGCGCGCCGAGCAGGAACTGCGATCGCCAGACGATCGCGGTGCGCGGCAGATGCGGCAGGCTGTGCCCGATCGCCTCGATGAAGGCGTTGGTGGTGTCGTCAAAAATCTCGGCGATGATGCGGCCGACCACCGCGTTGCCCTCCGCCGACATCACGGCCCGTAGCCGGGTGAACCGCGCGCCACCGCCGGCAAGATCGCTGCTGGAGGAAAATGCCGGCTGCACGTAGGCGCGCACGATCGCTTCCAGCCGGTCCTGCACGTCGCGCACCCGCGTGGCGGCGACGAGTAACTCGATGCGGCGCTTGTTCATGGGCCCGCAATGCCGCTTGTAGATTTCCAGCAGCAGGCCGTCCTTGCTCTTGAAGTGATAGGTGATGCTGCCGGGGTTGGCGCCCGCCTCCAGCGCGATGTCGCGGATCGACACCGCGTTAAAGCCGCGGGTCGAGAACAGCAGTTCCGCCGCACTCAAGATCGCTTCTCGCATGTTGGGATTTCGCGTCATTGGATTGCTTTTGGGCTTTGCTTTGGGATTTGCTTTCCGCGCGCTGGTTTTGTACGTTTGTACAAATTATAAGGTCCGGTCAACAAATATCTGGACACGGGAGCTGGCCGATGCGCGGTACCATCGTTGCGTTTCTGATCGTCGCGGCATCGCTGGCCGGACGCGGTGCGCCCGCACTCGCGGCCGATCCGGAACCGCGCGCAGTCCTGGCGCCGACGGGTGTGTTGCGGACCGCGCTCTATACGGGCACCCCGACTTCGATCCTGCCGGATCCGGCGTCAGGTGGTCCGCGTGGCGTCGGTTACGATCTCGGCAAGGAACTCGCGAAACGGCTCGGTGTCGCCTATGCGCCGGTGGTGTTTTCCAAGAACGCCGATGTCCTCGCCGCGATCAAGGACGGCACCGCCGACGTCGCCTTCACCAACAGTTCGTCGGCGGCGCGGGCCAAGGACATGGATTTCGGTCCGCCGTTCATGGACGTCGAACTCGGCTATCTCGTCCCGAAGGGGTCGGCGCTGGCAACGGTCGCCGATGTGGACGCAGCGGGACTCCGGGTCGGCGTCACGGCGGGAAGCTCCTCGGAGGCGACCCTGACCCGCGCGTTCAAGAAGGCCGAAGTGGTTCGCTTGACCAATTTCGATGCCGGCATCGAAATGATGACAGCCGGCACGCTCGACGCCTACGCCACCAACAAGGCCTCGCTGTTCGAGATGGCCGAAAAGCTGCCGGGATCGAAAGTGCTCGACGGTCGCTGGGGTGTCGAGCACTTCGCCGTCGCCGTTCCCAAGGGACGCGACCAGGGCATGCCGTTCCTGCGGCAGTTCACACTTGAAGTGAAGTCGGAAGGACTGGTCGGCGCGGCGATCGCGCGGGCCGGTCTGCGCGGCGCCGTGACGTCCGCGGCGGAGTAGCAAAACGAATATCGGCGCGCTCAATGCGACGCCTGAACTGACTGAATCATCGTACTGACACAGAAGGACTTTTTCGTATGCGCCATCACGGCAAAATCATCCGCAACCTGCTTGCGGCAACGATCGTTTCGCTCGCCGCCGCCGGCGCCCACGCGGAGACCTTTCCGACCAAGCCGGTGCGCATCCTGGTGCCCTATGCGGCCGGCGGCGCCGTCGACGTGCTGGCGCGCACCATCGGGCAGTCGCTGTCGAAAACCTGGGGCCAGCAGCCGGTGATCGAGAACCGCCCCGGCGCCGGCGGCATCATTGCTTCGCAAGCCCTGACGCAGTCGCCGCCCGACGGCTACACCCTGATCCTGGTCGCCAGCGGTCATCCATTGAACCAGTTCTTCTATCCAAAACTGCCCTACGACACCTTCAAGGACTTTACCGCGATCAGCGAAGTCGCCGCCTCGCCGCTCGCGATCGTGGTGTCGAAGACCAATCCGGTCAAAAACCTCGGCGAACTGCTGGCGACCGCGCGCGAAAAACCTGAGGCGCTGTCCTACGGCATGTCCGGCAACGGCACCTCGGCGCATCTCGCCGGCGAGCTGCTCAACTACATGGCCAAGACCAAAATTCTGGCCATTCCTTACAAGGGCGGCGCACCGGCCCTCACCGCCGTGATATCGGGTGAAATTCCGATGAGCGTCAATCCGCTGCCCGAAGTCGTCGGCCAGCTCGACGGCGGCGCGGTGCGGGCACTGGCCGTGACCACCGCCGCACGCGCGAAGGCGCTGCCGGATGTGCCGACGGTAGCGGAATCCGGCCTGCCCGGTTACGACGCGTCGGTCTGGTGGGGATTTTTGGGGCCCGCCGGCATGGCGCCTGATCTGGTCGCCAGGATCAATGCCGACCTGGCAACCGCCCTGAAGGACCCGCTCGTGCTCACCGCCCTGGAGAAGATGGGCGCCACCCCGGTCGGCAACTCGCCGGCGGAGTTCGACGCCTTCATGCGCGCCGAAGCCATGAAGTGGGAGCCGGTGCTCAAGGAAGCCAACATCAAGGTGCAGTAAGCCAGGTCGCCGCCCGCGTCAGGACGTTTGCCGACCACATGATCGAGACGCTCGGCAGGTCGGCCGTTTACGAGCCGACCGGATAGCTGCGACGTTTTGCGTGCAAAATTCGACCGCAAATACCTTTGCGTGACGTAAGTTTTTTGCTACAGATCAGAAACTACTTTAACGTGCATTATTTTTTACGACATTTTTTGGGGCACGAGCCCCCGTAATATCCCAAACGGGAGCCATTTGGATGGCGCAAAAACCTGTCCGGAAGCCTGCAAAGAAAGCGGCGACGCCGCCACCGCCCGGATCCGGGAACGCCGGCCCGGCTGCCCGTCGCCCGTTGGTCACGATCCGCGCGCACGAGGGCGGCGAAGAGCCGCTCACGCACGTCGTGATGAGCAGCGCGGGCCCGGCCATCCTGAACATCGCGAGACGCTGGCCCTACATTCTGCGCGTCCGGTCACGCTGGGCGGGCGACCCCGACATGCGCGATTATTTCGCGGAACAGGCCAGCAACGATCTCACGAAACTGGGCGTCAGCGCCGCCGACATGCCGAAATTTGCGCTCGCCGGTCATATTGAAGTCGAGTTGCATGATCCGAAGGCCGACGTGGCCGAGGCGGCCCGGCTGATGGAAGCGGCATCGGAAATCCCCTGGGAATATCTGCTCACCTCAGCCACGCGAAATGCCGGCCGCTTCAATCCGCTGCTGGTGACGCGTTGTTTTTCCAACGGCGTCGACGTCAACTCGACCCCGCCGCGGCAAGTACTGTTCGTCGAGAGCGCACCGGGGCGGATCGATCAAGAGTACGAATTCGACGACGAGGAAACACGCATTCGCGCCGCCGTGAACAACAAGATGGAGATCGCGCCGACGCTGCCGCTGAGCAAATTGAAGGCGATGGTGGCCGCCAAAAACTGGGAAGCGATCCACGTTACCGGCGTCGATACGCATCAGGCGGCATGGCTCATCGACGGATTCTATGATGTCTTCGAGAAAACCAAGCCCGATGAAAAATCCAAGACCGATGTCATCGACGAATCCGACATCCTGCACGACGGAATGATCCTGCGTGGCGACACTGAAAGTGAATTTCCGATCCGTTACGACCACCTGCCGGCGATCCTGCTGGGCTCAAAGAAGAAGAAGCCGCAGGTCATCACGCTGAACCTGTATTATTCTGGGGCGCGGACCGCGCGTGAGCTGGTCCGCGAAGGCGCGCACGCCGCCATCGGGTTTCTGGACGAGATCGACGACGAATTTGCCGAGCAATTCTTCCAGGCTTTCTATTGGGCCTGGTGCCACGGCGGCAACCCTATCCAGGGCGCTTTTCTCGAGGCGTGGAAGGGCATGGACGGCGACCGCATGCACGGCACCGGCATCGTGATCTGGCTGGGAAGCAGCATGATCGGATTTGAGGCCCGAAAAAAGAACACCGCAAAGCCGGCATCGAAGAAAAAGCGAACTGGAGCACGATGATGGTCAGCCAAGCGATCAGCGACCGTCTCCATGTCGACTTCAACGTCGAGGCGGAGGTGAATTACTCGTTGCTGCACAATAACCGGGAATTGCTCAGCAAGCTCACGCTCACGAAGCTGGTTGACAGGCAGCTCACCAACATCGCCGTGCTAGTCGAGCTGTGCGTCGGGGCCGAGAGTTACCCTTACCGGTACACCCATCTCGTGCTCGATGAGGTGCAACTTGCGCTGGCGCCTCTGGTCAAAATTCCGCTGACCGCAAACCTTCCCCGCTCGCTGCGCGAACGCGTACAATCGGCGGTCTATGTCAAGGTCACCTGCGACGGACAGACGGCCTTCGAGGATACGCAACGCGTCACCCTGATTCCGGTGGACGAATGGCTCGACGATACCGAGAAAAACCCGTGGCTGCCGTCCTTCGTGTTGCCGAGAGATCCAGCCATCCTCAAGATCATCAACTCGTCGCGGCGATACCTGGTCGGTATCATCGACGATCCGGCGGCAGGTTTTGACGGGTATCAGGAAGAAGCTGCGGGCGTGGACAGCCAGATCCAGGCGATCTGGACCGCGCTCGTCAACGAATACCGGATTCAGTACATCAACCCGCCGCCTGCCTACTCCCGGACGACCCAGCGGCTGCGCACACCGACCGATATCCTGTCCTCGAACACGGGCACCTGCATCGACCTTGCCCTGCTGCTGGCCTCCTGCTTCGAGTATATCGGCGTCTACCCGGTCGTGGTCCTGCTCACGGATCATGCGTTCGTCGGTTATTGGCGGTCCGAAGGCGCCCACGACAATTTCGTTTCCGTCAGATCCATACCGCAAGCGCTCCCCGGCATCGGTAGTCGCGCCGCGCGCGAGACCGCAATGCCCTATGTCGACCAGTATGGCTGGCGCCTCACCAAGCTGAATTACGCCGAGGTCATGCACTACGTGACCACGAACCATCTGGTCATGCTCGAGGCGACCTACCTCACCGCGGCGAAAAGCTTCGCTGACGCCCAAACCGAGGGCCGCGCCAACCTGCGCAGCCGGGCGGAATTCGACAGCATGCTCGACATCCAGGCCGCCCGTACGGCCGATCCGGCGGTGACCCCCCTTCCAATCATCAACGAATGACGGGACCAGACATGCCGCAAGATGCAGGCGACGACCCCGGGCGCTTCCAGTCCCATGCCGACCTCTGGGACAAGCATGACGACATTTTCAAAGGCCTCTATGAGGATTACGACGAGGAAAAGACCTCGGTCTCCGGCTTGCGGCGGCGGCGCCGGCGCGCTTCAAATACACCAGATAATCCCATCAAGACGGTTTCGTTGGTCGAAACGGACGGGATACTTTCCTGGCACGACGACATTCCGCAAGGTCCGCCTCCTGCCGTTGACATCGGGCTTCGCCGCCGCCGCATGCGACGGCGCGCGGGACTGCCGCCGCCCCTGCTCCCGACTTCGGACGCCGGACCGGCGGAAAGCCCGGTGATATTGACCAGGACTTTTCCAGTCCTGAAGCCCAACAAGGTCGGTGCGGCCATCGGCGCCATCGACCAGACCCTCAATCCCGCTCTCGATGAATTACTGCGTTCGCAACTGAGGCCCCTACGCAGGATCAACGCCAACACCTTCCAGCTCGATAAGCCCGCTACGATGCCGGTGCTGGAAGGCCCCACGCTATTGTTCGTGCACGGGACCTTTTCCAACGCCACTAACATGCTGGGGGAGTTCACAAGCACCGCGAAAGGGCTTGATTTCCTCAACCGGGCCACGACCGGCGCGAAATCCTACAAGAATGTCGTCTTCTTCGAGCACGCGACGCTGGCGGTAAGCCCAATCGTCAACGCCCTCGAACTCGGACGGTTCTTTGCAAACGCAAGCGGACAGATCGACGTCATTGCGCATAGCCGCGGCGGACTGGTGGTGCGGTGGTGGCTTGAGGGGTTTGGCAAATCGCTGAGCATCCTGCCGGCCACTCCGGTCCGTGCCGTCCTGGTGGGATCACCCCTCAGAGGAACGTCGCTCGCAGCTCCCGACAAACTCAAGAACGTGCTGGACCTGATTACAAATATCGGAAGCTTCGCCGAGAAAACGCTGACACTCGCCGGCACAGCCAACCCGTTCCTCTGGGTCGGCGGCAAACTGGTCCAGGTCGTCGTGTCGGTGACGGGTGCGCTCGCCAATACGCCGCTGGTGGATGGCCTGGTCTCCCTGATTCCTGGCCTGTCGGGGCAATCCGCCGTCAGCAACAACCACGAGATCGATCGACTCCGGCTCGGGCCGTGCGCCGTCGATCCCTTCTACTATGCGGTGCAATCCAATTTCGAGACAGCCGACCCCGGCTGGCGATTCTGGCGATACTTCCGCAAGGAGGTCGCCGCGGACAAGGCTACCAACGCTGTCTTTGGCGGCGAAAACGATCTGGTGGTCGATACGGCGTCGATGACGGACCTGGGCGTGCCTCACCTCAATCTCGCCGCGCCGCCCCACGACTTCGGAACCAGCGATGTCGTCTGGCACTGCAATTATTTCCGGCAGCCGCAAACGATCGACTACATCTCGGCGAAGTTTACCTGAATGTGGGGATCGATAGCCCTTTGGAATGTAGTTTGAACAGCGCACGCAGCCGTCGGCGCAGGGGCTCCAGCGGCCGCGACACGGCGCCCAGTTCGCCTGAAGGCGCCACGATATAGGCCTGCACCTCGTCCGGAACGACGTGCCTGGCGTAGCCGGCCTCGACGAGCTTCTTTTCGAGCGCGGAGGTGTCGTAGCCACGCATGGCCTCGTGCACGGCTTCCCGATAGGCGGCATCGGTAAAGAACAGCGCGTGCGCGAGTTCGTGGGTCAAACTGCCTTTCCTGCCGCTTTCATAAATGCCGATGACGTAAAACCGTCCGCGCAGGTTCCGAAACAGCCCAAGCAGCCGCTTTTCCTTCTCGGTCAGCGGATCGAATTTTCCGTCGAAGAACGGCTGGAAAGCCGTCGAAGGCACGTTAAAGCCCGACCAGTCCTCAAAATAGCTGAAGCTGCCGTACTGCGCGGCATACCAGTCCATGAATTGTTCGAGCGTGAAGATCCGCCCGTGAAACCGCGGCGACTCGTAATATTCCTGCACGCGGAGGAAGGTCGACGTCAGTTCGTACTGGGTCTTGAAGCGAAGCAGGTAAATGCCGTCGGCGACCTTGTGCTTGCTGATCCTTGCCGACACGGTTTTTCGATGCAGCGGGGGTTTCGCCATGGCTGGGATCGTGGATAGCAAGCCGCACCCGGCGGTTCAAGCCGCCGATACCGCCTTGCCACGGTGCGACAGCAATAGCCGCCTGACCTCCACCGCCGGTATCGCCGGGCTGAACAGAAAGCCCTGCATTTCGGTACAGCCGAGGATGTACAAGAGATTGCGCTGCTGCTCGGTTTCGACGCCCTCGGCGGTCGTCATCATGTCGCTGGCGGCGGCAATGTTGACGACGGCCTGGACGATCGACGACGAGGCTCCACCGCCGGCGAGATCCCGGATGAAAGAGCGATCGATCTTGATCTTGTCGAACGGAAAACGCTGCAGATAGCTGAGCGAGGAATAGCCGGTGCCGAAGTCGTCGAGCGCGATGCGGACGCCGAGCTTTCGCAACTGGTGCAGAACCTCGAGGGCGGCCTCGTCATCGCGGATCAGGACGGCCTCGGTGATCTCGAGTTCGAGCCGGTCGGCGGAAAGGCCCGAGGCCGCCAGTGCCGCGGCGACGTTGAGCGCCAGCGTCTGGCTTCTGAACTGAATCGGCGAGACGTTGACCGCCACGCGGACCTCGTCCGGCCAGTTGACCGCCTCGGCGCAGGCGGTGTTGAGCACCCAGTGGCCGAGCTGATTGATCAGGCCGGTCTCTTCGGCGACCGGGATGAATTCCGCGGGCGAGATCATGCCGCGTTCGGGATGCCGCCACCGCAACAGCGCCTCGCAGGAGGAAACCCTGTTGGTCTCCAGATTGAGCACCGGTTGATACCAGGCCTCGAGGCTGCCGTCGCTGATGGCCTGACGCAGTTCGAGTTCCAGGCTTCGCCGCGCCTTGGCGCGCGCATCCATGCCGGCCTCGAAGAAACGGTAGGTCCGCCGTCCGTCGCCCTTGGCTCCGTACAAAGCAAGGTCCGCGTTCCTCAGCAACTGGTCGAGGTCGAGACCGTCGCCGGCAGCGAGCGCGATGCCGATACTGGCATCGGTGGTGATCAGATTCCCCGCGCACTCGAACGGACGTCTGATCGCCGAATGAATTTCGTCAACGAGTTCTGTGGTTTCCGACTGGCTCTTGATAGCGGTCTGAATCACGGCGAATTCGTCGCCGCCGAGGCGGGCCGCGATGTCGGACTCCTTGAGGCAGCTCCGCAGCCGATCCGCCACGCCGATCAGAAGCTCATCGCCGACGGGATGGCCGAGCGCATCGTTGACGCTCTTGAACTCGTCGATGTCGATATACAGCACGGCGAGTTGCTCGCCCGGCCGCACCGCCTTCATCGCCTGTTCGAGCCGTTCGCGGAACAGCAGCCGGTTCGGCAGATCGGTCAAGGCGTCGTAATGCGCCAGATGCGCGATCTTCTCGTCGGCGCGGGTGCGCTCGGTAATGTCCTCGATCGTGGCGACCCAGCCGCCGGCCTTCAGCGGCCGGTTGATGATCTCGATCGCCCGGCCGCCCGGCGCTTCGGTGAGCTGACGGGTGGCTTTGCCGAGCGCGACCTTGTGAATGATGGCATTGCAGAACGCATCGACGTCGCCGTCAAAGGATCCGGTCTCCTTCCGGTGACCGATCAGCCGCTGCATGGTGCAGCCGGGCTTGACCACCTCCGGCGACAGCCCGAACATCTCGATATAGGGCTGGTTGCAGATGATGATCCGCGCCGATGCGTCATAGAGAACAAGGCCTTGCGGGATGTTGTTGACGGCGATTGCAAGGTGGCGCCGCTCCGCAGCCAGCCGCTGCTCGGTCAACCGATGGCGCAGCAGCAAGAGACCGACCATGACCGCGAGAACGGCGACAAGCGCGGACAGGATATGTTCGCGCAGGCTCCATGCCGACATCGCAACGCCGGCCGAAACCACTGCCGCGAGCAGCATGCAGCAAAGCGCGGCTCGCCTGACGATCCCGGCTCTGAGAGCGGGACTGGCAGGACCTTCCGGCAATTGATGGCCGTCGTCGATGGTCACCCGGATATTCCCTGGCACGCGAATGATCCGCCGTGGCGGCCAACCGTCTGGAACCCAACCAGACACGCAACCGCCATGCCCGGCGTCGGTCGCGCTCTGCATCATTCCTACGCAGGACAGATGGAAAGCCCGTTACAACTTGCGGTTAGCAGTCGGTTACCGCAGCCGGTGTCCGGGCCGGATCCGCGCGACGTGGCCGGAAGTTACCGGCGCGCGGCGGCACCGCCCTCGCTCTCCTTTGAAATGGTAAATGAATGATTAAATCGCGCTGGCGTCGCGCGCAGGCGCAAATGCCGGAAAGCGCTGATTTCTCGGCCTTACCGACCGCTGATGCCCCGAACCGATGCGGTTGCAAAACGGTTCCTGACCAAGATGCCGCGGATTTAGCGGATGCGGAACCCCGCCAGTTTAACCGTTTCGCTAGCCCGGCTGTTCATAATGAGGGCCAGAACCCAATTAATGACATGCCAGGTCAAAACCCGTGACATCTTTCGGACGTGTAATTTCGGTGCGCGGCTCCCTCGCCCGGGTCGGGCTTCTGGCGGAACGTCAGATGCCGGTTTCGGAGGTGCGCGCCACCGTCGGCCGCTTCATCAGCATTCGCTGCGCCTCTTCCACGATCGTTGCCATGATCACCGAAGTAAGCTGCGAGAGCCTGCCCGTCTCTGACGAGTACATCGCGACCGCCTCGGTCGACCTGCTCGGCGAAATTCTCGGCGATGACCGTCCCAAGTTCCAGCGCGGCGTCACCAACTATCCGACCATCGGTGACAATGTCGACCTGATCACCAACCAGGACCTTCGTACGGTTTATGCGCCAAGCGGCGCGGACCAGATCAATATCGGCAACCTGCAGCAGGACCGCTCCGTCATCGCCTATGTCGACGTCGAGGAAATGCTATCGAAGCACTTCGCGATCCTGGGTTCGACCGGCGTCGGTAAATCGACCAGCGTCTCGCTGCTGCTGAACGAAATCCTGCGGGCGCGGCCGAACCTGCGCATCTTCCTGCTCGACGTCCACAACGAATATGGCCGCTGCTTCGGCGACCGCTCGCTGGTGCTCAACCCGCGCAACCTGAAACTGCCGTTCTGGCTGTTCAATTTCGAGGAAATCGTCGACGTGCTGTTCGCCGGGCGTCCCGGCGTACCGGAGGAACTCGATATTCTCGCCGAGGTCATTCCGATGGCCAAGGGCCTCTATACCCAGTACCAGAATTCAGACCGGCTCGGGCTGAAGCGCGTCGACCCCAAATCGGTCGGCTACACCGTCGATACTCCGGTGCCCTACCGCCTGGTCGACCTGATTTCGCTGATCGACGAGCGCATGGGCAAGCTGGAGAACCGCTCGTCGCGCATCATCTATCACAAGCTGATCTCGCGCATCGAGACCGTCCGCAACGACCCGCGCTACACCTTCATGTTCGACAACGCCAATGTCGGCGGCGACACCATGGCCGAAGTCATCAGCCATCTGTTCCGCCTGCCCGCCAACGGCCGGCCGATGACCATCATGCAGCTCGCCGGCTTCCCGGCCGAGGTGGTCGATTCCGTGGTGTCGGTGCTGTGCCGGATGGCGTTCGATTTCGGCCTCTGGAGCGACGGTGTGTCGCCTTTGTTGTTCGTCTGCGAAGAAGCCCACCGTTACGCCGCCGCCGACCGCAACATCGGCTTTGGCCCGACGCGCAAGGCGGTCTCCCGCATCGCCAAGGAAGGCCGTAAATACGGCGTCTATCTCGGCCTCGTCACCCAGCGTCCGGCCGAACTCGACGCCACCATCATCTCCCAGTGCAACACGCTGTTTGCGATGCGGCTGGCCAACGATCGCGACCAGGCGCTGCTGCGCTCGGCGGTGTCGGACGCCGCGGCAAACCTGCTGTCGTTCGTGCCCTCGCTCGGCACCCGCGAAGTGCTGGCGTTCGGCGAAGGCGTGGCGCTGCCGACGCGGCTGCGCTTCAAGGAAGTTCCGGTGCATCAGTTGCCGCGCAGCGAGGCCACCATTGCCACGGTGCCGTCGGTTGCCGCCGGCCATGACCAGCATTTCGTTGCCGCCGTACTGGAACGCTGGCGCGGCGCCACCTCGCATCGCGACGTCCCCAACGATCCCTCCATCAGCGATCGTCCGGCCGCACGGATCATGACGCCGGTCGAAGCGCCGATGCTGCAGCCGTCGATGGGACTCGATCCCGATCGCTTCTCGCTGCTGAAGAAGCCGCTGCGCTGAACCCGGGGTATCAGCTGCGCTGAACCCGGGGTATCAGCTGCGCTGAACCCGGGTATCCACACCGTCCAAAATCGCGATATGGTTCAGCATCGCCGCCTCCCGCGGCCCAGCCGGAACCACTTCATGACGCAGCCCGCCGCCAAACGATTCCCGACGCCCGCCATCGACACACTGCCGGACGATATCCGCACCCGCATTCTGGCGGTGCAGGAAAAGTCCGGATTCGTGCCGAACGTGTTCCTGTCGCTGGCCTATCGTCCCGACGAGTTTCGCGCCTTCTTTGCCTATCACGATGCGCTGATGGAAAAGGACGGCGGCCTGACCAAGGCCGAGCGCGAGATGATCGTGGTGGCGACCTCGAGCGCCAACCAGTGCCATTACTGCGTGATCGCCCATGGCGCGATCCTGCGCATCCGCGCCAAGAATCCTGAGATCGCCGACCAGATCGCGGTCAACTACCGCAAGGCCGACATCACGCCGCGGCAGCGCGCCATGCTCGATTTCGCCATGAAGGTCAGCCAGGAGGCCAACAAGGTCTCGGAAGCGGACTTTGCCGAGGTCGCCGGCCACGGTTTCTCCGACGACGACATCTGGGACATCACCGCGATCGCGGCGTTCTTTGCGCTGTCGAACCGGATGGCCAACGTCACCTCGATGCGCCCGAACGACGAGTTCTACCTGATGGGGCGGCTGCCTAAATAAGGGCGGCGCCTAGTGTTGTGCCAGCCGAAACATCTTGAGGGCATCTGATACAAGGTCGGCGTTGCCGCCGGCTATTTCACCATTCGCGAGACGACACCCATCTTCCAGTCCAACGCGTGTGGACCAGCGCTGTCGGCGTGCGCGCTCGACGCAATGCCAAACGGTCGTGTCGAACCCGTGCAGGAGAATCTGTCGTCTCAGCTGCGCACGCTCCAGGACCCGCGCGATCCCATCCGCGATCTCGTCGGCCTTTTCGAACGCCTGTTCCTCGATTTCAATGAGGATACGGAACGCCCGACGGCAATTCGGGATCGCGACAAATCGCTCCGCATCGGCGACCGTCGCCAGCCCTGCTTCGACGCCGACGCCGATGCCGTCCAGCAACGCGATGATGGCCGGAGCATCTGCCTCGGACAGATTAACGGAGGCGTAGTCGGGCAACTCCCGCCAGGCCGCGATGCAGTCTCGCGTCCGCTTTTCATCGCCTTCGATCCACGCGCCCGTCGAAACCCCGACAAGCGTTCCCGGGCATCTCGCCCGCACGGCGCGTATCGTCTCGTCGACCGCCGCCAAATTCTCGCGTCCGTCGAACCCACGCGGGTGGATGTGGAGTTCGGCGGCGCCGGCGGCGATACAGCCAGCGCCGTCGAGGGCCATGGCTTCGGCCGTGACCGGCAGCTTCGGGTGATAGTCGTTTGGACGGGCGCCGTTAAGGCAGGCCTGGACGATCATGCACCGTCACCGTAGCTCTTCCTACCGGCAGGCCCGGTAGCCGAAGCGCCTGATGATTTGGCTACCTGGAATCGGATGAAAGGCGAACGTATCCATGAGATGGTTGTCGGTGACATACTGGCGCAAGGCAGCGTTATAAGTGCTGAGCATTTGCTGCGTGGTGGCCGGGTTGATAATGCCCTTTCGCATGGACCCGCCGGCGTGAAACAACAGCGTTGCACCCGGCGTGACGCAGACATTGCGTATCGAAAGGAACATGGTGCAGGCAGATTGACAGTGGCCGTCGATGCGAAAGCGTTCGCCCGACGCGTTATACTGCTGAACGACGTTCAGGAACCTCGCAAACGCGGCTGCGTCGATCGCGCCGTAGCCCATGCCCAGGGATGATACGGAGCCATCGGCGTAAGCCGACTGCGTCCCGAGGCCGCAGAAAGCGTAAAGAAATCCAATCGCGCCCAACGCGCGCGCCAATCGCTGCAACTTATGCAAAACGCCCTCCCAAATCGGCAGGATTCTGATCAGCACTTTCGTCCCGGCAGGACGCGGGCGGCGTCACGTCCGTCAATCGTCCGTCGCCGGTCCGCACCAGCCGGGCAGATAGATCGCGTCCTTGCTCTTGACGTAGGCAAGACCTTTTTCGATCGACTTCGCGAAGTTCTCGTCCACGCTCTTGCGCGACAGCTTGCGGCGCAGGAAATCCGCCCACAGGAATTCGCTGAACGGGGTGGTGTCCTTGGCGAATCCGCCGGCGCGGCGCAGTTCGCCGGCGAGGCTGCGGAACGGATCGTCCTTGAGGTCGGCTACCGATTTCGGAATCTGCTTGAAATGGCAGCGTTCGCCCTTGGCATCGTAGGGATAGACCCATCGCTTGTTGTCCATCACGCCCCAGAACGCCTCGCGATCGACCATGGTGAGGTCGCCGATCACGGTCACCAGGATATCCTGGACACCTTCGTCGTGCAGCGCGCGCGCCAGATGATGGTGATCAACCACATAATAGTGGTCGTCGGGCCCGTGCACGACCGGGATCATGTGCGTGCCGAGCATCTTGGCCTGCTTCTTGGCCGACCCTTTCTCGCGCCAGCGCTTGCGCTTTTCCTTCACCTCGCGCATTCCGACCGTCATCTGGGTCGGGCGCAGCGACAGGATCGGGATCGGCTTGAGGAGGGGCTCGCGCGTATTGGCCATGACTTGAACCTTCTATGTGGGACCGGCAAAAACCGCTCTGAAACGGGTTCCACTATGCCATGATGGCGCGGCCGGTAAAATGGCTACCCATGACTGCGAGAGACCTGAACGATGGCCAAAAGCCAACATGAACGAACGGCAAACGCCCGGGTGGTGCGGCTTGGCGGCCGCGAGGTCATTACCGAAGGTTTGAATCTGAATTTCTGGGCCGACATCAGCCACCGCTGCATGACGGCCTCCTGGCCGGCCTTTATCGCCGGCGCCGCGACGGTATTCGTCGCCTTCAACGCCTTCTTCGCGTTCTTCTACTGGATCGGCGATCAGCCGATCTCCAACGTCCCCGGCGGCGCCTACATCGACTATCTCTATTTCAGCATCGAAACGCTCTCGACCGCCGGCTATGGCGACATGCATCCGCAAACCCATTACGGCCATTTCGTCGCCACCGTCGAACTGTTTACGGGCATCTTCTCGATGTCGGTCATGACCGGGCTGGTGTTTGCCCGCTTCTCGCGGCCGAGCGCCCGGCTGCTGTTCGCCGAGAATCCGGTGATATCGGATCATGAGGGCGAGCGGACGCTGATGATCCGCCTCGCCAACGAGCGCCACAACATCATCAGCAACGCCACCGCCAGGCTCTGGCTGTTCAAGAATATCGTCAGCAAGGAAGGCCAGTCGCTTCGCCGGTTCTACGAACTGCCGCTATCGCGCAACGAAAGCCCGGCGCTGGCGCTGAGCTGGACCCTGTTTCACGTCATCGACGAGGCCAGCCCGCTATATGGCTTCAGTGCCGAGGATCTCGAAGCCAACAACATCGCACTGGTGGTAGTGGTGTCCGGATACGACGTGGTTGCAGCGCAAACCGTTCATGCCCGCAAAACCTATGACTATCCCGACATCCGCATCGGGCACCGCTATGCGGAAATCCTCGACACCGCGGAGGACGGCCGGCTGCGGGTCGATTACGGCCGGTTCCACGAGACTTTGCCGGACTAGGCATTGGCAGGGCTTGGCGTTGCAAGGCCGGCGCGACAGTCATGCACGCCAAGATTTGATCTTGGAAGCAGCGCAGGCGGTGCTAAAAAGGACATCGATTTGTCGCGGACCGACGATGATAGTGAAAACCCAGCGGCCGATACCAGGGGATGACGAGCACGTCGTGCTCAAATTCCGGCCGCGCACCTCGGCCCATCCGCCCGGCCGCCAAGAGTCCGCCCCGCCCCGCGCCCTGCCGGCTGCGAACGACCTGTCCCGTTACGAGCGTCCCCGCGAAGAGCCTGATGACTTCCGCCATCGCATGCTCGCCAATGTCGCGGCCCTGGCGTTCACGATCGCGCTGACCGCGATCGGCATCTGGCTCGCCATGAGCATCGCCGACCTGCGCCGAACCCAGGACTGCGTCCTGATGGGCCGGCGCGACTGCGCCCGCATTTCCGAGATGCCGAGCGGCCGCTAACCACGGAAACGGCCATTTTTCCAGCAAATCCGTTGCCACCAGGCCCGGCCGCCTCCATTGAACTCAGCGCCCCGCTCCGATATACGGGCTCTCGACTCCGGCCGGGAAAACAGCGCATTCCGGGGCGTGCGCCCGCCTCCTCCTGCCAATCCGGATTATCTCCAATATATCAAAGGCTTAATGATGTCCTCTACATACGATCAGATCGCCAACATTATCGCCGAGACCTGCGACATTCCCCGCGACACGATCAAGCCCGAGAGCCACGCGATCGACGATCTCGGGATCGACAGCCTCGACTTCCTGGACATCGCCTTTGCGATCGACAAGGCGTTCGGCATCAAGATGCCGCTCGAAAAGTGGACTCAGGAAGTCAACGACGGCAAGGCCACGACTGAACAGTATTTCGTGCTGCAGAATCTCGCGGACCGCATCGACGAACTGGTCGCCGCCAAGAACGCAGGAACGGGCGCGTAATCGCCTTCCATGGACCTCGATTATTTCAAGCTGATCGACCGTATCGTCGACCTCAACCTCGACGCGAAGACGATTACGGTCGAGGCACAGGTTCCGGAGAAGCACACCATCTTCGAGGGGCACTTCCCGGGCTACCCGATCATGCCCGGCGTGCTGCTGACGGAGGCGATGGCGCAGACGTCCGGCTGGCTGCTGATTGCCCTGACGAAGTTCGAGCGCATGCCGTTTCTTGCTTCGATCAAGGAAGCCAAGATGCGCGGCTTCGTCAGCCCCGGCGATCTCCTGAACATCGAGGCCAGCCTCGTCCACGACGGCTCGGGCTATGCCATCACCTCCGCCAAGGTGCGCGTCGGCGGCAAATTGAGGTCCGAGGCCACGATCACGTTCGGTGTCGTCGCCTTCCCGCATCCTGACCTGCGCGTGCACATGGACGCGATGGCCACCAAGATCGGCTTTCCCCTGCAGGCGATAATGCATGACTGAGTTCAATTCCCCGTCGCCTAAGGAAGTCTGGATCACCGGCATCGGCATCGTGTCCTCGCTCGGCGAAGGGCTCGACGCGCATTGGGATGCGCTGAACCAGAAGCGGATCAATACCGAAGCGAAGCGCTTCGCGCCCTACATCGTGCATCCGCTCGCTCCGGTTTCGTTCGACGCCCAGATTCCGAAAAAGGGCGATCAGCGCCAGATGGAAGCCTGGCAGCGCATCGGCACCTATGCCGCGGGGCTGGCGCTGGATTCGGCGGGGATCAAGGGCAACACGGAAATCCTCGGCCGCACCGACATGATCGTCGCCGCCGGCGGCGGCGAACGCGACCTCGCGGTCGATATCGCAATCATGAATGCCGACGCCAACGGCAATTCCGGGCCCGGCTTTCTCAACGAGCGGCTGATGAACGATCTGCGGCCGACGCTGTTCCTGGCCCAGCTCTCCAACCTGCTCGCCGGCAACATCGCCATCGTCCATGGCGTCTGCGGCACGTCGCGGACCTTCATGGGCGAGGAAGCCTCCTCGATCGACGCGGCGCGGATTGCGCTCGCCAGAATAGAATCCGGCCAGAGCGACATCGCGCTGGTCGGCGCCGCGCATAATGGCGAGCGTTCCGATCTGCTGGTGCTTTACGAATTCGGCGACTTCAACCTGACCGGAGACTTCGCGCCGGTATGGGCACGCGAGAACAACAGCGGCTTCGCGCTCGGTTCCGCCGGCTGTTTCCTGGTGCTGGAATCTCGTGAGCACGCGGAAGCGCGTGGCGCCAGGCCTTATGCCAAGTTGACGAAGGTGGTCGCCGACCTCGCGCAGCGCAAGCAGCCGGGCGCGGTGACCCAATCGCTGGAAGCGATGTGGCCGAAGCTCGGCGTGCTCACCGACAACGGCAACCTGATCACCGGAGCCACCGGCGCGGAACCGGTGACCTCGGAAGAAAAGGCGTTCCTGGCGAAGCGTCCGGGATTTGCGGTGCGCGCGACCGGGACAATGTTCGGCCACACGCTGGAAGCCCAGTTTCCGCTTGGGCTCGCACTGGCCGCACTTTCGATTTCGCGCGGCGCCCTGTTTCCGCCCAACGACCCGACCGGCCTCGAGGTTGAAAAGTCGGATGCGCCGACCCAGATTGTTGTGATGGGGACCGGTCACTGGCAGGGCGAAGGCATGGCGCTGGTGGAAGCGATCACATAAGCGAGCGCAGACGCACTCTTGAAAATACGGCGCGCAAGCGCGCTGTTGGAAATTCGGCGCGCAGGCGCCGACGCAACATCGACGGGGAAACCATGTCAGCACCACGCGATAAACTCGGCAGGCCGATCGTCGTCGTTACCGGCATGGGCGTGGTGACGTCGCTCGGCGCCGGCAAGCAGGACAACTGGACCCGGCTGACCGCGGGCGAGTCCGGGATCCGCACCGTGACGCGGTTTCCGGTCGATGGGCTGAAGACCACCATGGCCGGCACCGTCGATTTCATCACCGTCGATCCCGCCACTTCAACCGGTCTCACCGAGCGCCTCGCCGAGATCGCGACCGAGGAAGCGCTCGAACAGGCTGCCATCGGATCAAAAGCGGATTTTCCCGGGCCGCTGTTTCTTGCGGTCGCCCCGGTCGAGGTCGAATGGCCGCAGCGGCTCGAGATCGGGCGTGCGACCGGAATGACTAAATTCGATTTTGGCGACGTTCTGCGCATCAGCGGCGGCGGCGAGTTCGGCCAATATCACCGCCGCTTCATGTTCGGTTCGATAGCCAGTCACCTCGCCGAGACCTTCGGCACCAAGGGCTCGCCGATCTCGCTGTCGACCGCCTGCGCTTCCGGCGCCACCGCGATCCAGCTCGGTGTCGAGGCGATCCGCCGCGGCGAGGCCGACGCCGCGCTGTGCGTCGGCACCGACGGTTCGGTCAATCCGGAAGCCTTGGTGCGCTTCTCGCTGTTGTCGGCGCTGTCGACGCAGAACGCCCCGCCGCAGGCCGCCTCAAAGCCGTTCTCGAAGAATCGCGACGGTTTCGTCATGGCCGAGGGCGCCGGCGCGATGGTGCTCGAGAGCTATGAATCCGCGATGGCGCGCGGCGCCACCATTCTCGGCGTCGTCGCCGGCTGCGGCGAGCTGACCGACTCGTTCCACCGCACCCGCTCCAGCCCGGACGGCAAGCCGATCATCGGCTGCATGCGCAAGACGCTGGCCGATGCCGGCCTCGAGCCGGAGCAGATCGACCACATCAACGCGCACGGCACCGCGACACCCGAAAACGACAAGATGGAGTACAACACGACAGCGGTCGTGTTCGGCGAGCACCTGAAGAAGATTCCGGTGTCGTCGAACAAGTCGATGGTCGGGCATACGATCTCGGCCGCCGGTGCGGTCGAGGCGGTATTCTCGCTATTGACGCTGGAGCATCAGCGGATTCCGCCGACCATCAATTACGAAGTGCCGGATCCGGCGATCCTGTTTGACGTCGTCGGCAACAAGGCGCGCGACGCACGCGTCACCGCCGTGATGTCGAACTCGTTCGGCTTCGGCGGGCAAAATGCCTCGCTGATCCTGACGCGCGAACCCGTCTAGCACGTAGCCGCTTTAGATCATGAACCGTCTGCTCCTCCGCACCAAGGCGCGCCTGCGCGATGCCGCCAAGCCGTTGTCGGAGGCAGCCGTCGGCGCACTGACGATCGGCCTGTTGCGCACGACGCGCTATTTCGACCCGGACAAGACCGCGAACTTCTTTGGCCGCGTCGCGCATTTCATTGGCCGCAGGTTGCGCGAAGACCGGATCGGCCGCGAGAATCTGACGGCGGCCTTTCCCGAAAAGTCGCCCGAGGAGATCGAGAAAATTCTGGCCGGCGTCTGGGACAATCTCGGCCGCATCGGGGCCGAGTTTGCCCATCTCGACCACATCTGGGACTACGATCGCGATCATCCCGAAAAACCCAGCCGGATCGAACTTCCTCCGCGCACCATAGAATTGTTCGATGCGCTGCGCGATGACGGCAAGCCCGCGATCATTTTTGCGAGCCACCTCGGCAACTGGGAAATCCCAGCGCTCGGCGCCGTCGCTCACGGGCTCGATTGCGCGATCCTGTTCCGGCGTCCGAACAGCGAAGCCGCCGACCGCGCCATCGAACGCATCCGCGCGGTCAAGATGGGCACGCTGGTGCCGGCCGGCCGCGATGCGCCGCTGAAACTCGCCGAAGCGCTGCAACGCAACCAGCACGTCGCGATGCTGGTCGATCAGTACATGGGCAACGGCGTCGAGGTGACGTTCTTCGGCCGCAAGACCAAGGCCAACCCGACACTTGCAAGATTGCTGCGGCAGGTCGAATGCCCGGTGCACGGCGTGCGCATCATCCGGCTGCCGGACCACCGCTTCCGCGCCGAACTGTCCGAAGAGGTCAAGCCCGCGCGCGACGCGGCGGGGCAGATCGATATTCAGGGCACGATGCAGGCGGTTACGTCAGTGATCGAAGGCTGGGTGCGCGAATATCCGGACCAGTGGCTGTGGCTGCACCGCCGGTGGCGGTGAGATAATCTGAAGCTCTCAATTCCGTCATTGCGAGCGAAGCGAAGCAATCCATCTGGCTGCGCAAAGAAAGAATGGATTGCTTCGTCGCTACGCTCCTCGCAATGACGACGGGGAGCCTTACTTCCCCGTCTTCACTTTGGTCCACAGCCGGTTGATGATCCGCTGGGTGGCGGCGTCGCGGGCCTGGATCACGAACAGTTTCTTCTGCATCGCTTCGTCCGGGTAGATATTCTTGTCGTTGAGGATTTTCGGGTCGACCAGTTTCTGGCTCGCCAGATTGCCGTTGGCGTAGGACAGGAAATCGGAATTCTTCGCCGCGACCTCAGGGCGGTAGAGATAGTTGATCAGCTCATAGGCTTCCGCCACGTTCTTGGCATCCGACGGAATTGCCAGATTGTCGAAGAACATCTGCGCGCCCTCCTTGGGGATGGTGTAGCCGACCTCGATGCCGTTCTTGGACTCCGCCGCACGGCTGCGCGCCTGCATGATGTCGCCCGACCAGCCCACCACGAAGCAGATCTCGCCGGACGCCAGCGCGCCCAAATATTCGGACGAGTGAAACTTGCGAACATAGGGCCTGATCTTGAGGACGAGATCGGCGGCCTTTTCGAGATCGGCCTGCTTGGTCGAATTCGGATCGATCCCGAGATAGCTTAGCGCGGCCGGGAGAATATCGTCGGCGGAATCCAGCATGTGGATGCCGCAATCCCTAAACTTGGCGAGGTTCTCCGGCTTGAACACCATGTCCCAGCTGTCGATCTTGGCACCGGGCCCGAGGATCTTCTCCGCCATCTTGACGTTGTAGCCGATGCCGGTGGTGCCCCACATGTAGTTGGCGCCGTAGTTGTTGCCGGGATCGTAGATCGCCAGCTGCTGCGTCACCACCGGCCAGGCGTTGGCCAGATTCGGCAGCTTCGACTTGTCGAGCTTGAGGAAAACCTTTGCGGTGATCTGGCGCTGCAGGAAATAGCCGGTCGGCACAACGACGTCGTAGCCGGACTTTCCGGCCAACAGCCGCGTCTCCAGCGTCTCGTTGGCGTCGAAGGTGTCGTAGACCACCTTGATGCCGGTTTCCTTGGTAAAATTCTCCAGGACATCCGGCGCCATGTAGTTCGACCAGTTGTAGAAATTGACCGTGCGCTCTTCGGCGCTGGCGGGCGCGGCGAGCAGAATGGCAGCCAACACGCCAATCAAACGAAATTTGTTGCTGGTCCGATCACGCATCTCTCTACCTCTTGCGGCGATGGACCGCGTCCGACAGACGCTCCAGCGCGGTATCCAGCGTGGCATCCTTCTTGGAGAAGCAGAACCGCACCACCGACGTCACCGCATCCTGCTCGTAGAACGCCGACACCGGGATCGCGGCGACCTTGTAGTCGCTGACGATGCGCTGGCAGAATGCCACATCGGTTTCGTTCAATCCAAGCGGCGACAGATCGACCGTGAGGAAATAGGTGCCCTGCGATTTCAGCACCGGGAAGCCGATGCTCTCCAATCCCTTGGTGAGGCGATCCCGGCTCCGTGCCAGATCCTTGCGCATATCGTAAAAGTATTCCGCCGGCTTGTTGAGGCCGTAGGCGACCGCGGCCTGCAGGTTAGGCGCTGTCGTGAAGGTGAGAAACTGGTGCACCTTGGCGGCGACCCGCAGCAGCGGAGGTGCTGCGCAGACAAAGCCGATCTTCCAGCCGGTCAGCGCGAATATCTTGCCGGCGCTGCCGACCTTGATGGTGCGGTCGCGCATGCCCGGCATCGTGATCAGCGGAATATGCTCGCGGCCGTCGAACACGACGTGCTCCCAGACCTCATCACAAATCGCAATCGTGTCGAACTCCTGACAGAACCGCGCCAGCAATTCGAGGTCCTCGCGCGGATAGACCACAGCGGCCGGATTGAGCGGATTGTTGAACAACACCGCCTTGGTCTTGTGGTTGAAGACGCTGCGCAGCATTTCCTCGCTCAACCGCCACTCCGGCGGCTCCAGCCGCAGCAGGCGCGGAATGCCGCCGGCCTGGCGGATGATCGGCAGATAGCTGTCATAGACCGGCTGAAACACAACGACTTCGTCGCCGGGCTCGACCACGGCGAGGATCGACGCGGTCAGCGCCTCGGTACCGCCCGACGTCACCATCACCTCGGTCATCGGATCGAGCGTGAGCTTGTGCCAGCGCCCGTAGTGATCTGCTATCGCGGTGCGCAGTTCCGGAATGCCCATCATCGACGGGTATTGGTTGTAGCCGTTGATCGAGGCGTCCGCGGCGGCGCGGCGGATGTCCTCCGGGCCGGGATCGTCGGGAAAGCCCTGGCCGAGATTGATCGCGTTGTTGTCGCGCGCCGCCTGCGACATCGCCTCGAAGACGGTGACGGGAAGGTCGGCGAAGACCTTGTTCATGGAAGTCATGGTGCAAAGAAGCCCTGATCAGCCGCCGGTCCTGGTCGGCAGTCCCGCCGCCTTCCAGCCCAAAATGCCGCCGGCCAGATGGTGGTCATAGGCAAGGCCCGCTGCTTGGGCCGCCAACGAGGCCGTCACCGAGCGCTTGCCGGAGCGGCAGGCGAACACCACGGTCTTGCCTTTGGGGTCGGGAATGGCCGATGGATCGAAGGTCTGCAGCGGAACCACCACGGCATCTGGATAGGCCTCCACCGCGACCTCATTGGGCTCGCGGACATCGACCAGAAGATAGCGTCCCTCCGCGATCCCCTTCGACACTTCCTCCGGCGTTAAATCGTGCACCTGATGATCCGCCACGCAAACCTCCCGACCTCTGAGGGGCCATCCGGCCCGCTATTCGGGGCGCAAAGTCGCCTCTGGCGCGCCGAAAATCAAGCGCTGCGAACGGTTTAAACCGACGCCTGAAAGCTGCTCGGCAAGCCCCCCGCTACCGGAGCTGCTTCGTGATCGGCCAGGCTCCTTTGGTGGTTTGAGGACCGGACATCAAATAGCCCCGCCGAAGATAGAACGCGCGGGCGTTAGAACTCGCCTCCGCGCGGATCGTATCGGCGCCGCTTGCAAGCATCCGCCGCTCGAGCATCTCGAGCAGCGCCGTGCCCACGCCCCGGCCGGCAAATTCCGGGGCCGTATACAGCCCCTCCAGCGTATCGCCGTGAACGGCGCCCCATCCAGCCGCGACGCCGTCACGCTCGGCAACCCAGATCTCGAATTCGCAAAGTTTTTGCGCCATCCCGGCCAGCGTCAGTTGCGCCGCCCACGTTTGGGCCTCACCGGCCGGCATTCCCTTCGGCGCCAATTCGAGGATCGCCTTGCGCCTGATCTCGAAGAGATCGGTCGCATCCTCAGGCTTAGCCAGACGGTGAACAGCGCCCATGTCGACCTGCCATCCAGCGGAGGCTGGAAGGAATTCGTATCAGACCGCTGGCTAGATCGTCACCTGCGTGCCGACTTCCACCACGCGGCCGGTCGGGATCTGAAAATAGTCGGTGGCGTCGTTGGCGGAGCGGCTGAGGCGGATGAACAGCAGGTCCTGCCAGCGCGGCATGCCGGAATGCGCGGCCGGCTTCAGCGCGCGGCGCGACAGGAAGAACGACGTCGACATGATGTCGAACTGCCAGCCGAGCTTGCGGGCGATCGCCAGCGTTTTCGGCACGTTGGGCGATTCCATGAAACCGAACTTCAAGGTCACCTTGGAGAAGGTGGCGCTGAGCTGCTCCATCCGCACCCGCTCGGACGGGTCGATGCGCGGCGTCGGCGCAGTCTCGATGGTGAGAATAACGTTCTTCTCGTGCAGCACCTTGTAATGCTTCAGGCTGTGCATCAGCGCGGTCGGCGCGCTGTCGGGATCGGAGGTCAGGAACACGGCGGTGCCGGAGACGCGCTGCGGCGGGCGCTTTTCCAGCATCGCCACCAGGTCGGCCAGCGGGAATTCCAGCTTGCGCGACTTCTCGAACAACAGCCGGCTGCCGCGACGCCAGGTGTACATCAGCAGCATCACGATGCCGCCGAGCGCCAGCGGCACCCAGCCGCCCTCGAGCACCTTCAACAGGTTGGCCGCAAGGAACGTGAGATCGAGAAACAGGAACGGCGCGATCAGGGCTGCGGCGGCGATCGGCGACCATCTCCAGACCCGCCAGATCACGACAAAGCCCATCATCGCCGTGACCACCATGGTGCCCGTCACCGAGATTCCGTAGGCCGAGGCCAGCGCACTCGACGACCGGAACAGCAGCACCAGCAGTATGACCGCGATGAACAGCAGCATGTTGATGCGGGGAATGTAGATCTGGCCGGAATGCGATTCCGACGTGTGGCGGATTTCGAACCGCGGCATCAGGCCGAGCTGGATCGCCTGCCGCGTCAGCGAATAGGCGCCGGTGATGACGGCCTGGCTCGCAATCACGGTCGCCAGCGTCGCCAGCGCCACCATCGGGATCAGCGCCCAGTCCGGGAACATCAGGAAGAACGGATTTTCGATCGCCTTGGGATCGGCGATGACGAGCGCGCCCTGCCCGAGATAATTCAGCGCCAGCGACGGCAGCACGATGAAAAGCCAGGCGGTCTGGATCGGCCGCTTGCCGAAATGACCCAAATCAGCATAGAGCGCCTCGGCGCCGGTGACGGCCAGAAACACCGCGCCGAGCGTCACGAAACCGATCATGCCGTGATGGAGCATGAAGGAAACGGCATAGAGCGGATTGAGCGCCAGCATCACTTCGGGATGCCGCATGATCTGCGGCACGGCGGCGACCGCAATCACCGCGAACCAGACGCACATCACCGGGCCGAAGAAGGCTGCGACGCTGGCGGTGCCGCGCGACTGAACGGCGAACAGCACCACCAGAATGATGATGGTGAGCGGCACGACATAGGGATCGAACGTCGCGGTGACGAGCTTGATGCCTTCGATCGCCGACAGCACCGACAACGCCGGCGTGATGACCGCGTCGCCGTAAAACAGCGCACCGGAAATGATGCCAAGCAGCACGATCGCGCCGGCGCCCTTGGTCACGGCGCGCTGTGCCAGCGCCATCAGCGCCAGCGTCCCGCCTTCGCCGTGGTTGTCGGCGCGCAGCAGGATCAGCACGTATTTCAGCGTCACCACGACGAACAGCGCCCACAGGATCAGGCTGAGCACGCCGAGCACGGCCTGCGGCGCGGCATCGGCCGAGGCGCTGCTTGCAGCCACCACGGCTTCGCGCAACGCATAGAGTGGCGAGGTGCCGATGTCGCCATAGACCACACCGATGCTGCCGAGCATCAGGGCCTTGAAGCCTGCGGTGGAATGCGCTTCCCCATGTCCGTTGGCCGCGGGTGTTTCCACCGCGGTGACCGCGCTTTCGGATGACATGGGGATGGGCCTCAGCCGTTTCTCGCACTGCACAATGCAGGAGCGCAGTCGTATACTCCCGGCGCAAATGCATAGGTTAGCCTGAAATCAGGCCTCAGACATGCAATATACGCATGGATCAGGGGCATTTGCTAGACGAATCCTCTCAGACAATCAAATAGTTACCTGTGTACCGACCTCGACCACGCGCCCGGTCGGGATCTGGAAGTAGTCGGTGGCATCGTTGGCCGACCGGCTCATCGCAATGAACAGGTGGTCCTGCCATTGCGGCATGCCTGACTGCGCCGACGGCTTCAGCGACCGCCGCGACACGAAGAACGACGTCGCCATGATGTCGAACTGCCAGCCGAGTTTTCGCGCGATCACCAGCGCCTTGGGCACGTTCGGCGATTCCATGAAACCGAACCGCAACCGCACGGTCGCGAACTTGTCGCTGATGGATTCCATCCTGACCCGTTCGGCCGGATCGACGCGCGGCGTCTGTGCGGTTTCGATGGTCAGGATGACGTTGTGCTCGTGCAGCACCTTGTTGTGCTTGAGATTGTGCATCAGCGCGGTCGGCACGAAGCTCGGATCCGAGGTCAGAAACACCGCGGTGCCCTTGACGATGTGGGGCGGACGCTTTTCGAGGCTGCGGATCAAATCGGTCAGCGGCACCTCGATGCGCCGCGTCTTGGCGATCAGGATCGCCGCGCCACGGCGCCAGGTCCAGATCATCACGGCCACCGCCGCGCCGAACAACAGCGGCACCCAGGCGCCTTCGAGCAGCTTCAGAAGATTGGCGCTGAAGAAGGCCATATCGACGACGACGAAAGGCAGGATCAGCGCCGCGGCAGTCGCCCCGCGCCAGTTCCACAATTTCCAGACCACGACAAAGCCCATGATGCCGTCGGCGACCATGGTGGTGGAGACTGCGATGCCATAGGCCGAAGCGAGGCCGCTGGAGGTACGGAACAACAGCACCAGCAGCAGCACGCCGAGCAACAGCATCCGGTTGACCCGCGGCAGGTAGATCTGGCCGGCGTGGGTCTCCGAGGTGTAACGAACCTCGAAGCGCGGCAACAGGCCGAGCTGCACGGCCTGCCGGATCAGTGAAAACGCGCCTGTTATTACGGCCTGGCTCGCGATTACGGTCGCTGCCGTCGCCAGCACCACCAGCGGCAGCAGCAGGGCATCCGGAACCATGCGGTAGAACGAGTTCTCGATCGCCGACGGATCGGACAGCACCAGCGCGCCCTGCCCGAAATAATTGATCAGCAGCGAGGGCAGCACGAAATAGAGCCAGCCGGCCTGGATCGGCTTGCGCCCGAAATGACCGAGGTCGGCATAAAGCGCCTCGCCGCCGGTCACCGCCAGGAATACCAGGCCCAACGTCACCAGACCGATGGTGCCATGCGACAGCACGAACTGGATCGCGTAGTAAGGATTGATCGCCGCCAGTACGGTGGGATCGTCCTTGATGTGCATCAGGCCCATCACCGCCAGCGCCGTGAACCAGACCACCATGACCGGCCCGAACGCCGAGGCGACGCGCGCGGTGCCGCTGCTCTGCACCGAGAACAGCAGCACCAGAATGAAGATCGTCAGCGGCACGACGTAATGTTCGAGCCCCGGCGTGACCAGCTTGAGGCCTTCGACCGCCGACAGCACCGAGATCGCCGGCGTGATCATGGAATCGCCGATGAACATCGAGGCGCCGACGACGCCGAGCGCCAGCAGCGGCAGGCTCCGGCGGCCGAGTGCCCGCTGCCCCAGCGCCATCAGCGACAGCGTGCCGCCCTCGCCGTTGTTGTCGGCGCGCAGCAGCAGCAGCACGTATTTGGCGGTCACGACGATGAAGAGCGCCCACAGGATCAGACTGAGCACACCGAGCACGATCACGCGCGATATCGGCTCGCCGTGGGCGGCATGCGCGACGGCCTCGCGAAAAGCATAGAGCGGCGAAGTACCGATATCGCCGAACACCACGCCGATACCGCCCAGCGTCAGGGCCCAAAAGCCGGAGTGGGCCGGCGCCTCATGGGCTTCGGTGGAAGTCACGCTGACAGTCATGACGCGGGAAAAACGCTCTTGCGGTTGAATTGATCCGGGCGGCTATCGACGCTTCCGCGTTGCCTGTCAATCGAGCATAGCACCGCGGGCTGCGCGGAGCTCACCCAAAGCAGGTGCTCACCACAATGCAATGGAAGGTAATATAGTAGTTAGGTATTTTACGGCTTCAGGTCAGGCGGCAGCGGCGGCGCTTCGCGCATCAATGTGATGGTCACGCGTCGGTTGGCCGGCAGCGTGGGATCGTCGGGAAACAGCGGCTGGCCGTCGGCCTTGCCGGCGACCGCGAAGATGTGGGACGGCGGCAGCCCTTCCCGCTCGAGGATCTGGCGCACGACGTTGGCGCGGTCGGCGGAAAGATCGAACGCGCCGTAATCGCCGCGCGCCGGTACGAAGCCTGCCGAGGTGTGGCCGGCGATGTTGACCCGCAGCGGCGTCGCCTTGAGCGGACCGGCGAGCTTCTGGATCAGACGGCGGGTTCGGTCGTACGGCACCTTGGAGCCATCGGCGAACATCGAGCGGCCGTCCTGGTCGACGATTTCGAGATTGAGGCCCTCTTTGGTCTCCTCGAACATGATGTGCTTGGAGATTTCGGTCAGTTCCGGCATGTCCTGCAGCGCCTGGCGCAGCGAGGCCGAGGCCAGCGAAAATTCACGGTCGATCGCCAGTTTGGCCCCGTTCGATTTGGATTTGTCCTGGTCATCCGGGGTCGGGGTGGCCGACGAATCCTCCGGGGAAACATGATCGACGTTCTTCAGCTTCGGCCGGGTCGGCAGACCGTCGGATTCGACGATACCGGAATAGCGCACCTGGGTCTGCACACCGAACGCGTCGCGCATCGAGCCGGCGACGACCTTCAGCTTGTTGTTGTCCATGGTGGAGAAGGCGACGAGCATCACGAAGAAGCTCATCATCAGGCCCATCAGGTCGGCAAAGGTCACGAACCAGCCGTGACCTCCGCCGTGTGCGTCGCCGCGTTTTTTCTTGGCCATGCCTTAGCTCCGGACTGCCGTACCCGCGCCTCAGGCCGGAACCGGTTCGCCCTCTTCGTGGCGATGCTTCTCAGGCAGATAGGCCAGCAACATTTCCCGGACCAGCGCCGGGCTCTTGGAGTCGCGGATCATCAAAATGCCGTCGATGATCAGCGTGCGGTTGGTTTCCTCGTCCAGAAGCTTGCCGTGCAGCTTGTCGGCGATCGGAAGACAGAACAGGTTAGCCACCAGCGCGCCGTACAGCGTCGCCAGCAGCGCGGTCGCCATGAACGGGCCGAGTTTCGACGGGTCGGTCATGTTGGCGA
This sequence comes from Afipia sp. GAS231, assembly GCF_900103365.1. Classification (NCBI taxonomy): domain Bacteria; kingdom Pseudomonadati; phylum Pseudomonadota; class Alphaproteobacteria; order Hyphomicrobiales; family Nitrobacteraceae; genus Afipia; species Afipia sp. GAS231. The sequence goes on along the minus strand of NZ_LT629703.1, from coordinate 6,768,196 downwards.
ACATCTGCACCATGCCGATCAGCGTTCCGATCATGCCGAACGCCGGGGCGCAGTCGCCGATGGCGCGGTAGATCTTGCTGCCCTCGTCGAGATGCATCAGAAAATTGTCGCGGTCACGCTCGAGATTGTCGCGGATGAATTCGAGGTCGTAGCCGTCGGCGACATAGCGGATTCCCTTGGCGAGGAACGGCTCGTTGGTCTCGACCTTTTCAAGACCGACCGGTCCCTGCTTGCGGGCGATCTCGGCGATGCGGGCGAGTTCGTCGACCAGGTCGCGGGCGGAGAGCCGGCTCATGGTGAAGGCGAATTTGGCGCCGAGCGGCAGGCCGTGCAGCATCACGCCGAGCGGAAAGCGGATCATGGTGGCGGCGATCGAACCGCCGAAGATGATGATCACGGCATGTTCGGAGACGAACATGTGCAGGTCGCCGCCCATGAGCACCATCACCGTGATAACGGCAATGCCGGAGATGAGCCCGACGCTCGTCATGATATCCATGGGAAGCTCCAACGCTACGCGACACCCGCCTATCCTGGACGGTGCGCGGCCCAATTCAGGCCACGTAGCGCAACCCTACGGCCCTGCCATTAAAGACGCGTAAAGGTTAAGTGCGGCAATTGCGGCGGCCGGTGCTTTGCAAAGGATCGGAGGCAATCTCAACCTTTTGCTAACCATGATGCGCGCGGCCGGCAGCCTCTGGCGCCGCGCACCGATGCCGCCGTCCCGATGCTGCGTGTACCCGTCACAGATCTGAGCTAGTTCAAGTTGACCTTCGGAACGCTCGTCCGCGTCCGCAGCGACAACAACGGTCGCGGCGACAGCTATCGCCAGTGCATTGAAGCGCCAGACGAGCCTGAGGAACGCATTCTCGCGCTGCATAGCGGCATCCATTGCGACTCGGGCGCTTTGTTCAGTGAATCTCCGCCGACTTCTTCAGCGCCGCCTTCAGCTTCTCAAGCGTGAAGTCGGGGCTGCGCGCGATCTCCAGGATCGGCGTTTCGCGGCGGGCGCAGAGTTCGCAGGCATCGGGAATTTTCGCGGCGATATCGTGCGGGATCACGATCGCGCCATGGCTGTCGGCGTGAATGAGATCGTCGGAGCGCACCGTCATGCCGGCGACGCGGACTTCGCCGCCGAAATTTTCGGCATGCACCCAGGCGTGCGACGGTCCGATCGAGCCGGCCAGCGCCTGAAAGCCCGGTGCCCACTGCGGGATGTCACGGATCGATCCGTCGGTGATGACGCCGAGGCAGCCGAGCGCCTTGTGGACGTTGCTCTGCACTTCGCCCCAGAACGCGCCGTAGCCGACGTCTTCGCCGTCGATGTCCTGGATCACGGTGATGCGCGGGCCAAAACCAGTGCCGACATATTCGTAATATTCGATGCGGCGCTTGGCCTGCTCGTCGGCCGGCAGGCCCGACTTCAGCACCGAACGGATCGTCACGGTGCGGGCATAGCCGACCATCGGCGGCAGATCGGGAAACGGGCAGACCAAGGGCTTGGTGGTGTAGCCGATCAGCCGGCGCTCAGGCGCGACGATTTCCATCGCATTGCAGATCGTCGGCGTATCGTAGCGGCCGAGCGCTTCGAGTACGGACGCGGGCAAGGGAGCGGTAACAGCTTTGTTCACGGCGTTTCTCCTGATTTTGGGACCGGTTCTTTCGGACCGTATGTCGCCAAGCCGTATAGCCGAGATTGGGCATAAACCCAACTCGGCAGCGCTCATGGCAGATATCGGAAGTTGGGTACGAGCTTCAGTTCAGCCGCGTCGGCCGTTCGTCCTCGGTATCGCTTGGAACAGGCGCAAACGCTGAAGCCACCGCCGTCGGTGCGGCCGCACCGGCCGTCGTCGCCGTGGCGGCTGCGGCTGCGGCCGCTTGGCGCTCGTGATCGCGATACGACTTCCATCCCAGCGGCAGGCTCGCGAGATAGAGCACCGAGCAGGTTGAAAGGATGTGCCAGGGATAACCGATCAACAGCGCGATGAAGAACACCACCGAGACGAATACCGGCAACACCATCTCGGGCGGCACCCGCATCTTCACCGACTTGCCCGAAAATACCGGCAGCCGCGACACCATCAGGAATGCGATCAACAGCGTGTAGGCCGCGGTCAGCACCGCCGGCGCCTTCGGAATGCCGAGGAAGGCGAGATAGACCGGCAGCAATGCGAGGATCGCACCGCCGGGCGCCGGCACGCCGGTGAAATAATTCGCCGCAAAAGCGGGCTTGTCGGGATCGTCGATCGATGCGTTGAAGCGCGCCAGACGCAAGCCGCCCGAGATCGCAAACACCATCGCCGCGATCCAGCCGCCATTGTTGAGTTCGTGCAACTGCCAGAAGTACAGGATCAGGCCGGGCGCGACGCCGAAATTGACGAAGTCGGCGAGGCTATCGAGTTCGGCCCCGAACTTCGACTGCCCCTTGATCATGCGCGCCACGCGGCCGTCGACGCCGTCGAGCACCGCCGCGAACACGATGGCGTAGACCGCGAGATCCATCCGTCCTTCGGTCGAGAGCCTTATGGCAGTCAGCCCGGCGCAGATCGCCAGCAAGGTGATGAAATTCGGCACCAGCATGCGCACCGGGATCGGGCGAAACCGGCGGCGGCGCAGTTGCGGATATTGGGGGTCAAAGGGCGTCATGGCTTGCCATTATATAGCAAGCCGGCGCGCGGTCCGCCATCGGCTGGTTCCGGCCCGCGCCGATGGTTAATCGGCCCGGAAGGTCCGCCCCTGCTCGCTTGAGCCGAAATCGGCCAAAATGGTCTCGCCCGCAATCGCGGTCTGGCCTTCGGAAACCAGCGATTTCATGCCTTCCGGCAGATAGACGTCGAGGCGCGACCCGAACCGGATCAAGCCGAACCGCTCGCCGGCGCCGATCGACTGCCCTTCGCGCACGAATGAGACGATCCGCCGCGCCACCAGGCCGGCGATCTGGACCACGCCGATCCGCCCGTTGGCGGTGGAGATCACCAGCGAGTTGCGTTCGTTGTCTTCGCTGGCCTTGTCGAGTTCGGCATTGATAAACGCGCCCGGACGGTAGGCGATGCGGTCGATCCGGCCGGCAACCGGGCTGCGGTTCACATGGCAATTGAACACGCTCATGAAGATCGAGATCCGCGGCAGTGGCCGGTCGCCGAGACCGAGTTCGGCCGGCGGCAGCACCTGCACGACCATCGAGACGCGGCCATCGGCCGGCGACACCACGATGCCTTCGCGCACGGGGGTCACGCGAACCGGATCGCGGAAGAACAGCGCGCACCACACCGTCAGCAGGGTTCCAATCCACCCAAGCGGGGTCCAGATCCAGAACAGGATCAGGCTGGCCAGCGCAAACCCGCCGATGAAGGGATAGCCCTCGGGATGAATCGGCGGGATCTGCGCGCGGATCGAATTCGCAATCGACATGATGGCTCGCTGTTGTCTGTCGCACTCCCGTTGGCGAGAGGCGACGCTTCCTTACGATTATTCCGCGGCGGTCGCTATCGGATCTTTCGCCGGCCCTTTCACGGGAGCATCGAGCTGATCATCGACTTTTGGCGGGGCGCGGTTCGGCGCCTCGTTGTCGTCGTCGATCTGCGCGAGTTTCTCCCGCGCCTCCTCGGCCTCACGCTGCCTGTTCCACATACTGGCATAAAGCCCGTCGGAAGCCAAAAGCCTGCCGTGGGTGCCGCGTTCGGCGATCCGGCCCTGATCGAGCACGATGATTTCATCGGCGCCGACGATGGTCGAGAGCCGGTGCGCGATCACCAGCGAGGTGCGGCCGCGCGAGACGCGCTCCAGCGATTCCTGGATCTCGTGCTCGGTGTGGCTGTCGAGTGCCGAGGTCGCTTCGTCGAGCACCAGGATCGGCGGCGCCTTGAGCACCGTGCGCGCGATCGCAACCCGCTGCTTCTCGCCGCCCGACAGTTTCAGCCCGCGCTCGCCAACCTGGGTCTCATAGCCCTTCGGCGACATCTTGATGAAACTGTCGATCTGCGCCAGTTGCGCCGCCTTCTCCACTTCGGCATCGCTGGCGTCCCAGCGGCCGTAACGGATGTTGTAGCGGATGGTGTCGTTGAACAGCACGGTGTCCTGCGGCACCATGCCGATCGACGCGCGCAAGGAGTCCTGCGTAACATCACGGATATCCTGGCCGTCGATCAAAATCCTGCCGCCGGAGACGTCGTAGAGACGAAACAGCAGCCGTGAGATCGTCGACTTGCCGGCGCCGGAGGGACCGACGATCGCCACCGTCTTGCCGGCGGGTACCTCGAAGCTGAGGCCTTTCAGGATCGGCCGCTCGGGATCATAAGAAAACCGCACGTCGTCGAAGCGCACGTTGCCCGAACTCACGACCAGCGGCACGGCGCCATCGATATCCTTGACCTCAGGATTGCGCGACAGCACCTCGAACATCTTCTCGATGTCGATGATGGCCTGCTTGATCTCGCGATAGACCATGCCCATGAAATTCAGCGGCTGATACAACTGGATCATCATGGCGTTGATCATGACGAAATCGCCGACCGTGTGCGTCCCGTTGCGGATGCCGGAGATGCACATCAGCATGGTCGCGGTGAGGCCGGCGGTGAAAATCACCGCCTGGCCGGTATTGAGCAGCGCCAGCGAGGTGTAGGTCTTGACGCTGGCTTTTTCGAAGCGTTCCATCGAGCGGTCGTAGCGCGTTGCCTCGCGTTCTTCGGCGCTGAAATACTTCACCGTCTCGTAGTTCAGCAGCGAGTCGATCGCCTTGGTATTCGCCTCGGTATCGGAATCGTTCATCTTGCGGCGGATTTCGATCCGCCACTCGGTCGCGAGATAGGTGAAATACATGAAGACCACGACCGTGGTCAGGACGGCGGCGACGTAGCGCCAGTCGAACTGCCACAGCAGCACGCCGGCCAGCAGCGCGACCTCGACGACGGTCGGGATCAGTTGCAGGATCACCATCCGCACGATGACTTCGATGCCGGCGCGACCGCGCTCCAGCACGCGCGTCAATCCGCCGGTCTTGCGCTCGAGATGGAAGCGCAGCGACAATTCGTGCATGTGAACGAAGGTGATGTAGGCGAGCTTGCGCACCGCATGCATCGCGACCCGCGCGAAGATGCCGTCGCGCCACTGCGTCAGAATCGCCATCAGCACGCGCAGGCCGCCGTAACTCAGCGTCATCAAGAGCGGCGACGCAATCAGCCACAGCGTCCAGTTCGACGGCTGCACCGGCGCGCTGCCCATGCCGCCCAGCGCATCGATCGCCCATTTGAAGGTGAACGGCACCGCCAAGGTCGCGACCTTTGCGATCAGCAGCAGCACCACCGACCAGGCCACGCGCATCTTCAGGTCGGCACGATCGCCGGGCCAGATAAACGGCCACAAATGTACCAGCGTCCCGATCAGGGTGGCCTTGTCGGCGGGACTGGCTGATGCCGGGGCGTTCTGGGCCTGTGGGTGCGAATCGGCCATCAGTTCGGCGCCCGCAGCAGGAGGGCGCACCGGTTCGCGATCGGATGATTTTCAAGGGCTTGCATATGCCCGTCATATAGAGCGTTTGAATGCTCCGTACAGCCTTGAAAGATAAAACTTTCCCGTTTTAGGGGGCATTTCCGGGTCAATTCCGCTGCGGCCCCTCCATCGCCAGACTTGAGCTTTTTTCGCTGCAGTGCCACATAAATAAGATGAACCAAATCAAAACCGTCTGCGTCTATTGCGGCTCCGGCTCCGGGACCAATCCACGCTTTGTTGAAGCCGCGGTCGCGCTGGGCAAGGTGTTCGCCGAGAACAATATCCGCCTCGTCTATGGCGGCGGCTCGGTCGGCCTGATGGGCGCGGTCGCCAGATCCGCCCTCGATCACGGCGGCTCCGTCACCGGGATCATTCCGGAGTTTCTCAGGGCCAAGGAAAACGCGTTGGCCCGCGTGCAGGAGATGGTCATCACGCCCGACATGCATGAGCGCAAGCGGCTGATGTTCGAACGCTCGGACGCATTCGTTGCCCTGCCCGGCGGAATCGGCACGCTGGAGGAGCTGGTCGAGCAGATGACCTGGCAGCAACTCGGCCGCCACAACAAGCCGATCCTGCTTGCCAATATCGACAATTTCTGGGAACCGCTGCTGTCGCTGCTCTCGCATATGCGCGTCACCGAGTTCATTCGCCCGGGGCTAAGTATCGACATTCTCAAGGCTGAACGGGTCGAGGACATCCTGCCGCGGCTGCGCGCCGCCGCAGCCCGCGCCCCCGTCCAGGAAATGGCGCCGGAAGTGGCAAGAAGGCTGTAGGCGCGCGCGGCATCACTCGCCCGGAAATGTCACGGCCTCGATGCGGTTGCTATCGGGGTCGGTCACGAACGCCGCGTAGTACCGGACACGATCATGCGGGCGCAGCCCGGGTGCGCCGTCGGAACGACCGCCGCTGACCAGTGCTGCGGCGTGAAACGCATCGACGTCGCCGGTGGATCTGGCGCGAAGGCAGATATGGGTGCCGCTCTCCGGCGAGACTGGCATCATGCCGACGCGAAGGTTGATCCAGAACTCCGGATAGTTTTTGCCGAAACCGATGGTCGCGGGACGCGTCACCAGACGCAAGAGGCCGAGCGGCGCCAGCGTGGCTTCATAGAAGCGCGCCGAGCGTTCGAGGTCGCTGACGCCGACGGAAATGTGGTCGATCATGTGAAATGCATCCTGTGAATCTCGTCAGCGGTGGCGAGAAATGTGGCCGCGACGGCTCAGGGGTAACCTGCGCCGGCAACCTCGACGTCGATGACATCGACGCGGGCAGACGATTTGCGCTGCCGCATCTCTTCGTGCGAGGTCGCAGCACTCAGACAAAACAGCGTCCGCCGCACAGGCCCTCCGAGCGCGCAGGCAATCGCGCGCCGACCGGGTACCTCGATCCGCTGCAGCTCCCGCCCCTCGCGGTCGACCCGGATGAAGGCGTCCTCGTCGTACGATGCGATCCAGACGGCCTGGTCCTGGTCCAGGCAGATGCCGTCCGGCGCTTGCACGGTTGCGAACCGGCCATGGAAGCGCAGTCCGCCATCCGTCCCGATTTCATAGTCGGCCAGGCCGCCGCCATCCATTTCGGCCACCACGAGGCGGCGGTTGTCGGCAGATACCGCAATGCCATTGGGAAAGTTCAGTCCGTCAGCCACGACACGCGTTTCGCCGCTCGGCATGACCAGGATGATGCGGCCGACCGCGCCCCGGCCGGCCGGCGGCGGCAAGTTGAAGCCGAGATCGCCGACATAGCAGCGGCCGAGCCCGTCGACGATCATGTCGTCAATGGTGCCGGCAGCAATCTGCGAAAGGTCGGCATAAACAGACAATTGGCCGTCGGCATATCTGAACAGTTGCTTCCGGAACATCGTCAAGACGATGACGCTGCCATCCGGCAAAATGCCGAGGCCGCACGGCGTGTCGTCCGCAAACGTTGCATGCTGCTGGCGGTCCCCGGCCGGACCCACGCTCAGCAGCGTCCGGTCGAAACAATCCACGAACCAGAGCCGGCCAGCATGCCAGCGCGGGCCTTCAAAATAGCGGCCGCCATCAAGCAGAACTTTCAACTTGCTCGCTGTCGACGCATCCCCGGGCATACGTCATACCTCTCGCCGATAATTGCGCAGACCAAAGGTTCGTATCGCGAACGTCGGTCCCAGCTTGGCATGGACGGTAGACATTAGGAATGCTCATTCGGTCAACCTGCGGTCGACCTCTCGAAATCTTGTTTTCGGGCGCATCGCGGCATTTCGCTGCGCAGCGAAAGATCGCTACCGGGCACCCGGCGCGATCTGCGGAAGATGAAGCCTTCGCGAACTGAGGATCGGCGGATTGCAGACTTGCTGAGGGCAAGCGCCACAGCCTATGCTGGCGCAAATACAAGAAACCGCCTGGGAGAGAACCATGCGTTATCCGCTTCTCGCCGCCTTCAGCGTGGCTGTGGTCGCAGCGTTTCTGTCCACCGCTTCGGCACAAGCGCCAGTCGCGGCGCTGACCGGGCTGGTCGGCTCGGCCGAGGAAGCAGCGATGGAAGGCGTGCTGGTCAGCGCCACCAAAACAGGCTCCAACATCACGGTCACGGTCGTGTCAGGCGCGGATGGCCGCTACAGCTTTCCGGCGAGCCGGCTCGGACCCGGTCGATATACAATTGGCGTGCGCGCTGTCGGCTACGAACTCGATCAGCCCGAGAGCATCGAAATTGGGACCACCGGAGCCCCGGATCTGAAAGCCGCAACGAAAGATCTCAGGCTCGGCAAGGCCAAGGACCTCGCCGCGCAATTGTCGAACAGCGAATGGCTTTCAAGTATTCCCGGTACCGACAAGCAGAAGGATCAACTGCTCAACTGCGTCGGTTGCCACCGGGTCGAACGCATCATGCGCTCGAAATATGACTCCAACGACTTCCTGACCCAGATCCTGCCGCGCATGCAGAGCTATGTGCAGCAGAGCCTGCCGATCCATCCGCAATTGCGCCCCGCAGAACGCTTGATGGAAGAGCGCGGCGAAGATCGGATCGAGGTCTATCGCGCCGTGGCGGACTATCTGAGCACGATCAATCTCAGCAAGAGCGAACCATGGAAATATGCGCTGAAGCCGATGCCGCGCCCGAAGGGCCGCGCGACGCAAGTGGTCTACACGGAATATGACTTGCCGCGCGAGGAAATGGCGCCGCATGATGTGATGGTGGACAAGGCCGGGATCGTCTGGTTCTCAGGCTTCGGGGAGCAAAAGCTCGGCCGGCTCGATCCCACAAGCGGCAAGGTCACCGAATTCCCCTACCCCATGCACAGGGAGAATGCTCCGACCGGCAGCCTTGGCCTGCGCGCCGATGCAGCGGGTAATCTGTGGCTCGGCAACATGTATCAGGCGACGATCGTCAAGTTCGATCCGGCAAGCGAAAAATTCCAGTTCTGGACGCTGCCAGCGGAACGCAACATCGACGCCGCGCAGATCAATATGGTCAGTCCACAGCGATCCAATGTCGACGGCAAGGTCTGGACCCAGAACAACGGCGTGCACCGCCTCGACCTCGCCACCGGCAAGATCGAGACTTGGGAACCGTTCAAGGGTTCTCCGAAAGGCGAACTGCATAATATCTACGACGTCATTCCCGACTCCGGCAACAACGCCTACTTCACCGATTTTCGCCAGGGGCAGATCGGGCGCATCGACGCCAAGACTGGCGAGGTCTCGCTGTTCCAGACGCCGACGCCGCGCTCCGCGCCGCGCCGCGGCAACATGGATGCGCAGGACCGGCTGTGGTTCGGCGAATACCGCGGCGACCGGATCGGAATGTTCGACACCAAGACCCGCGCCTTCAAGGAATGGAAGCTCAATACCCGCTGGGCAGCGCCTTATGATGTCGTGCTCGACAAGAACGGGGATGCATGGACCGGATCGATGGTGACCGACCAGGTGACCCGGCTGAACACCAGCACCGGCGAAATGGTCGACTACCTGCTGCCACGTTCAACCAATATCCGCCGCGTCTTCGTCGACAACAGCACGACGCCGGTGAGCTTCTGGGTCGGCAGCAACGACGGCGCCTCCATCGTCAAGGTCGAACCGCTGGAGTGACGGACTGCGGTTGGGCGGAAAGTTCGACGATGCAGACGCGCATCTATCCCTATCCTCGTCATTCCGGGATGGTGCGTTAGCACCAGACCCGGAATCTCGAGATTCCGGGTTCGCTTCGCGCCCCGGAATGACAATCCTCATCTCACGCCGGTGCGCCTGACTTCACCAGCTTGTAGATCACCGAATCCATCAGCGCCTGGAACGAGGCGTCGATGATGTTGGGGGAGACGCCGACCGTGGTCCAGCTTTCGCCCTGCTCGTCCTCGCTCTCGATCAGCACCCGCGTCACCGCTTCGGTGCCGCCATTGAGGATACGCACGCGGTAGTCGATCAGCTTCAGACCCTCGATGTATTTCTGGTACTTGCCGAGGTCTTTTCGCAAGGCGACGTCGAGCGCGTTGACGGGGCCGTTGCCTTCCGCCGCCGAGATCAGGTGCTCGCCGGCAACATCGACCTTCACGACTGCCAGCGCCACCGTGACGCGCTGGCCGTTGGCGTTGTAGCGCTGCTCGACATTGACGTCGAACTGCTCGACCCGGAAATATTCCGGCACCCGGCCGAGCGTGCGTCGCGCCAGCAGATCGAACGAGGCGTTGGCGGACTCATAGGCGAACCCTGCCGTCTCGCGCTCCTTCAGCTCCTCGACCAGCCGCGCCAGTTTCGGATCGCTCTTTTCATAGGGGATGCCGGCACGATCGAGCTCGGCCATCACATTGGATCGGCCGGCCTGGTCTGACACCAGCACCTTGCGATGGTTGCCGACCAGTTCAGGCAGCACATGCTCGTAGGTGTGCGGGTCCTTCATCACGGCGGAAGCATGAATGCCGGTCTTGGTCACGAACGCGCTTTCGCCGACATAGGCCGCGTGGCGGTTCGGCGCGCGGTTGAGCATGTCGTCGAGCGTGCGCGACACCGTCATCAGCGTCGCCATCTTCTCCGGCGTCACCCCGATCTCGAAGGCGTCGGAGAATTCGTTCTTCAGGCGCAGCGTCGGGATCAGCGAACAGAGGTTGGCGTTGCCGCAGCGCTCGCCGAGCCCGTTCAACGTGCCTTGAATCTGCCGCGCGCCGGCGCGCACCGCGGCCAGCGAATTGGCCACCGCCTGCTCGGTGTCATTATGGGCGTGGATGCCGACATTGCCACCGGGGATGTTTTTCACGACATCGCCGACGATGGTCTCGACCTCGTGCGGCATGGTGCCGCCATTGGTGTCGCACAGCACCACCCAGCGTGCGCCGGATTCATAGGCGGCCTTGGCGCAGGCCAATGCGAATTCACGATTTTCCTTGTAGCCATCGAAGAAGTGCTCGCAATCGACCATCACCTCGCGGCCGGCGGCTTTCGCAGCAGCCACACTGTCGCGGATCGAGGCGATGTTTTCCTCGTTGGTGGTCTCGAGCGCGACGCGCACCTGGTAGGCGGAGGCTTTGGCGACAAAACAGATCGCATCCGCCTTGGCTTCCAGAATGCCGGCGAGCCCGGGATCGTTGGAGGCCGAGCGGCCCGGCCGTCGGGTCATGCCGAACGCGGTGAACTTGGCGTGGTCGAGCTTCGGCTTGGTGGCGAAAAATTCAGTGTCGGTCGGGTTGGCGCCGGGATAGCCGCCCTCGACATAGTCGATGCCGAGTTCGTCGAGCATGCCGGCGATGATCTGCTTGTCATGCAGGGTGAAATCGACGCCGTTGGTCTGCGCGCCGTCGCGCAGCGTGGTGTCGAACAGATAGAGGCGTTCGCGGCTCATGATGGCGCTCCCGGCGCGGCGTTTTCGGCCAGCGTCTTCTGCATCGTGGTGTTGGCGAGCCATTCGCCGTTGATGGTGACGGTGTTGCGCTGCATGGCGACATAACCGCGCTTTTTGAAAAACGGTTCCGCATTGTCGCTGGCATCGACCGTAAGGATTTTTGCGCCGCGTGCGCCGGCGAGCTTTTCCAGCGCGTCGACCAGCATCGTGGCAACGCCCTGCCCCACCGCGCCCGGATGCACATAGAGCAGATCGATATGGTCGGGTCCCTTCAACGAGACGAAACCGACCGGCGAATTCTGCAAGGTCGCGATCAGCGTCAACTGGCCGGCGAGACGTTTGCCGAACGTCGCTTCATCCTCGGCGACCGCCGCCCACGCTTCCTGCTGCGCCTCGCTGTAGTCGTCGCCGGTCAACTCCTGAATCGCCGCAACGAAGATCGCCGCCAGGATCGACGTATCCGCCGGCAAAAACGGCCGCAAGCCAGGTTTGGGCAAGGTCTGCCCCATCACGCGATCTCCCAGGTGGTCACGGGCTTTCCGTCGCCATCCTTGCCGTCCTTGATGGCAACGCCCATGGCGGCGAGTTCGTCGCGAATACGGTCGGACTCCTTGAAGTCCTTTCGCGCTCGCGCGGCGGCACGCTCCGCGATCAGCCGATCGACCTGCGTCGCATCGACGCCGCTCGCCTGCTGCTTTCGGCTCTTCCATGCGGCGGCACTCTCGGAGAGGAAGCCGAGAAGGCGCAAGGAAGCAGCAAACTGATCGCGATCTCCATCGTTTCCGGAAGCAGCACTATTCCGCAAACCGTGCAGCGACGCGACCATCTGCGGCGTGTTCAGGTCGTCCGACAGCGCCGCGATGACGGCATCGGAAGGCCGTCCGCTCTTGATGTCGGCGGCGACCCAATACCAGTCGTCGAGCGTTTTTGCGCTTTCTTCCAATCCCTTCAACGTCCAGTCCATCGGCGAGCGGTAATGCGCCTTCAACATATTGAGGCGAAGCACTTCGCCCGGCCAATCGGCCAGCAGTTCCCGGATCGTGACGAAGTTGCCGAGCGACTTCGACATCTTGGTGTCTTCGATCTGCACGAATTCATTGTGCATCCAGTAATTCGCCATCGCGGGTGTGCCATGCGCGCAACGCGATTGCGCGATTTCGTTCTCGTGATGCGGAAAGATCAAATCCAGGCCGCCGCCGTGGATGTCGAACACGTCGCCGAGATAGGCTGCACTCATGGCCGAGCATTCGATGTGCCATCCCGGGCGGCCCCTGCCCCACGGGCTTTCCCATCCCGGCTCGTCGCCGGACGATTGCTTCCACAACACAAAATCGCCCGGATTTTTCTTGTGCGCATCGACAGCGACGCGCGCACCCGGTCGCTGCTCCTCCAGCTTGCGGCCCGAAAGCGCGCCATAGTCCGGCATCGACGCCGTATCGAACAGAACTTCGCCGCCCGCTTCATAAGCGTGACCACTCGCGATCAACTGCTTGATGAGCGTCACCATATCCGTCTTGCCGTCCGCGCGCGGCAGTACGAAGTCAGTCGCGCGGGGTTCGAACGTCGGTGGCAGTGAGCCCAATGCCACAGCGTCGGCGTAAAACTGGTTAGCGGTCACTTCGGTAACCTTGCGGATCGCCTCGTTCAGCGGCAGACCCGGAAAATCCCGCACCGCTCGCGCGTTGATCTTGTCGTCGACGTCGGTGATGTTGCGGACATAGGTGACGTGCTCGGCGCCGTAGAGGTGCCGCAGCAGCCGGAACAGCACATCGAACACGATGACCGGGCGCGCATTGCCGATATGGGCGAAGTCGTAGACCGTTGGTCCGCAGACATACATCCGCACGTTTTTCGGATCGAGCGGCGTGAACGGCCGCTTCTCCTTGGTCAACGTATCGTAGAGGCGTAATGACATGGATATCCGTCCGTTGCGGCCGGGCGTCCAGTGATCTCATTTTTGAGAAAAGACGGCCTCAGCCAGCGAATCGCTAGCTAATAATCTCGCGGCAAATGCTGCAGATGGCGAGGAGACCGTTCATGGTTCCACCATGTCCCAGCCCGGGGCACGGCGTCAAGACCTTGCTTGCGCCTGATTTGGGGTGAAATTGGCCGCTCCGCCCGCCTTCTGACATGCCGTCGGGCGATCATGGTTAATCATTATTAACACTTTGGGCTTATTCCTGAGGGGCGGTCCTTAATCCCCCTCACCGGTGTTGCCCATGCGAATTTCGTCAGCATTCATTTTCAATGCAGTCCTGGTCTGCGGACTTCTGTTCGCCGTCTCGGCCGCGCATGCGGACAGCCGCGTTTTCATCGTCGCCAATCAGGCCGATGGTTACGGTGTCGATCAGTGCCTGGCCAAGGGCGACAAATGCGGCGCGCATGCCGCCCGCTCCTATTGCCAGTCACGGGAATTTGCTCAGGCCACCGCCTATCGCCGCGTCGACCCCGACGAGATTACCGGCTCGGTTCCCAAGGTCGGGAATGAGAAATGCACCGGCAGCGGCTGCAACGAATACGTCGCCATCACCTGCCAGCGCTGAACGGGTATTTCCGCGCCGAATCAAGGGGCGGTTTGCCACACCCGTGCCCCGGAAACGACGTGACGCTGCCCCGAGAAGCAGGTATGTGATGCGGCCTTGGCCGCACCATGCCGCCATGGCCGCGCCCCCTGGCTTTCGAGCCGCGCGGAACCCCTCGATGGCCGGATATGCTCGAAATACCCAATGCCTTCTTCTCCCGCCGGATCCTGACTGGCGCCATGCTGCTCGGCTTCGTCGCCGTGAGCGCGCCTGCGTTGGCGCAGATGAGCCAGGGCGCCCCGCCACCAGCTCCGCAGGGCGCGCCGCAGGCCAACCCCGCGCAAAGCAATCCGATGTGCGTCCGGCTCGAAGGCCAGTTGGCGACCATCGACCGCGGTGCCGGAAGTGGCGATCCGGCCAAGGACGAGCAGATCCGCCGCTATCAGGACGCCGCTGCCAAGCAGCAGGCCGAACTCGATCGCGTCACGATGCAGGCCAAGCGGATGGGTTGCGAAAGTTCGGGCTTCTTCTCGTTGTTCAACGGCCAGTCGGAGAAATGCGGTCCGGTCAACAACCAGATCCAGCAGATGCGCGGCAACCTCGATCAGATCACCACCAGCCTTGAGCGTCTGCGCAGCGGCGGCATCGGTGGCGCCGACCGCGAAAACCAGCGCCGCTCGGTGCTGACGGCGCTGGCGCAGAACAATTGCGGTCCGCAATACGCCGCGGCCGCGCGCAGCGGCGGCAACTTCATGGACAACCTGTTCGGCAACAACGGCAACCAGATCCCGCCGCCGGCTGCCGAATTCGGTCCGCAGTCCGGCACCTTCCGCACCGTCTGCGTCCGCACCTGCGACGGCGCCTATTTCCCGGTCTCGTTCGCGACCGTGCAGGCGCGGTTTCCCGACGACGAGAAGACCTGCAAAGCGCTGTGCCCGGCGACGGAAGCGTCGTTGTTCACCTACCGCAACCCCGGCGAAGACATCAACCAGGCGGTCTCGATCAGCGGCCAGACCTACTCGTCACTGCCGAACGCGTTCAAGTTCCGCAGCGAGTTCAACCCCTCCTGCGCCTGCAAGGCCGCGGGCCAGACCTGGTCCGACGCGCTGAAATCGGTCGAGGACAAGGCCGCTGCCGAACAGCAGGGCGACATCATCGTCACCGAAGAGAGCGCGCGGAAAATGCAGCAGCGCGCGCAGCCGGGAGTGAAAACGACGCCCGCCAAGAAGGGCGCGGCGCCCGCCGCCACCACGGCCACCGCCCCGGCGCCGGCGACCGCGCCTGAGCCAGCCGCGGCGACCGACGAGAAGAAGTCGATCCGCACCGTCGGCCCGACGTTTATCCAGCCGAAGCAGTAGCGTTCGTAGCCTAGTCTTCGAACGCCTCCGCCGACGCGCGGCCGGCGCGGGCGACAAGCTTGTCGTCGGGCTCGGGCAACGGCTTGCCGTTATCGCGAAAGCGGTTGGTGATGGGATAGCGGCGATCCCTGCCGAAATTTTTCTCCGTCACCTTGACGCCCGGTGCTGCCTGGCGGCGCTTGTATTCGGCGACATTGAGCAGCCGGTCGATCCGCGTCACGACGTCGGCCGGGAAACCGGCGGCGATGATCGCGGCCAGCGGCTCCTCGCGCTCGACCAGACGTTCGAGGATGCCGTCGAGCATGTCGTAGGGCGGCAGCGAATCCTGGTCGGTCTGGTTCTCGCGCAGCTCCGCCGTCGGCGGCCGGACGATGATGTTGACCGGGATGACCTCGCCCGACGGACCGAGCGCGCCGTCCGGCTTCCATTCGTTGCGCAGGCTCGAGAGCCGGAACACTTCGGTCTTGTAGATATCCTTGATCGGATTGAAGCCGCCGTTCATGTCGCCATAGATGGTGGCGTAGCCGACCGACATTTCCGACTTGTTGCCGGTCGTGACCACCATCGCGCCGGTCTTGTTCGAAATCGCCATCAGCAGCGTGCCGCGGGTACGCGCCTGCAGATTTTCCTCGGTGATGTCGCGTGGCAGGCCTGCGAACGGCACCGACAGAATCTTCTCGAAGCCGTTGACGGCGTCGGCAATCGGCAGCACCTCGTAGGGAAAGCCGAGCGCCTTGGCGAGTTTCGCCGCATCGTCGAGCGACACCTGCGCGGTGAAGCGGAACGGCAGCATTACGCCGCGGACTTTTTCCGCACCGAGCGCATCGACCGCGATCGCCGCGCACAATGCTGAATCGATGCCGCCGGAGACGCCGAGCAATACGCCGGGAAATCCGTTCTTGCGGACATAATCGCGCAGGCCGAGCACGCAGGCCGCGTAATCGCCCTTGTCGCCGTCGAGCTGCGGCACGACCGGGCCTTTGCAGCGCCAGCCGTCCGCGCCCTTGGTCCAGCGCAGCGTGGTGATGTTTTCCTCGAACGCCGGCAATTGGGCGGCAATCGACAGATCGGCATTCAGCGCGAACGACGCGCCGTCGAACACCAGTTCGTCCTGGCCGCCGATCTGGTTGAGGTAAACCAGCGGCAATCCGCTTTCGGTGACGCGGGCGACCGCGACCGACAGCCGCAGATCGTTCTTGTCGCGCGCATAGGGCGAGCCGTTCGGCACGACAAGGATTTCCGCGCCGGTCTCGGCGAGACATTCGACGACGTTTTCGTATTCCTCCGACTCTTCGAGCCAGATGTCCTCGCAGATGGGCACGCCGACGCGGACGCCGCCGACGGTGACCGGACCCGCGGCGGGACCGCGCGCGAACAGGCGCTTTTCGTCGAACACGCCGTAGTTCGGCAGGTTGGCCTTGAAGCGAAGGGCGGCGATACGGCCCTGATCGAGCAGCGCGCAGGCATTATAGAGCTTGCCGTCCTCGACCCAGGGCGTGCCGATCAGCACCGCCGGACCACCGCCTGCGGTCTCGCGCGCCAGTTCCTCGATCGCCACACGGCAGGCGGCCTGGAAGGCGGGCTTCAGCACCAGATCTTCCGGCGGGTAGCCGGTGATGAACAATTCCGGCAGCACCAAAAGGTCGGCGCCGTCGGCCTTGGCCTGGTCGCGCGCGGCGCGCGCCTTGGCGGCGTTGCCGGCGACGTCGCCGACCGTCGGGTTCAACTGCGCCAGCGTGATCGTGAATGTCGTTTCGGTCATGGGCCCGATGGTGCCTTGCACAAGAGCAAACTGCAAATGCTCGCTTTAGATCGCGCCCATGCGTTCGGCGAGGGCGAACAGCCAGAACCCGCCGGCTATCAGCAGCGCGACGCCGACGGCGGCCGATCCCATGTCCTTGACCCGGCCGATCTGCGGGTCGTGGTCGGTGGTCAGGCGGTCGGACAGTTTTTCGATCGCGGTGTTGAGCAGTTCGACCACCAGCACGAACGCCACCGCCGCGACCAGTTCGAACCGGCGCATCGCGCTGGCGCCGACCAGCCAGGCCAGCGGCAGCGACAAGGCCAGCGCGAAAATTTCCTCGCGGACAGCCTGCTCCGACCGGATTGCAAAGACTAATCCGTTACGCGTGTTGACCGTGGCCCGCCAGATTCGCAGCAAATCAGAGTCCCGCTGCGGCCGGCATCGGCTTTTCCTTACCGGCGCGTTCCTGCTTCAGCAGTTCGGCGATCAGGAAAGCCATGTCGATGGATTGTTCGGCGTTGAGACGGGGATCGCAGACCGTGTGATAGCGGTCGTTGAGATCCTCGTCGGTGATGGCGCGCGCGCCGCCGATGCATTCGGTGACGTCCTGACCGGTCATCTCCAGATGCACGCCGCCGGCATGGGTGCCTTCGGCGGCATGGATCGAGAAGAACGACTTTACTTCCGACAGCACCCGGTCGAACGGGCGGGTCTTGTAGCCGGATGTCGAGGTGATGGTGTTGCCGTGCATCGGATCGCATGACCAGACCACGACGCGCCCTTCCCGCTGCACGGCGCGGATCAGCGGCGCCAGGTGATCGCCGACCTTGTCGGAGCCGAAGCGGTTGATCAGCGTCAGCCGTCCCGGTTCGTTGTCGGGGTTGAGGATGTCGATCAGCTTCAGCAACTCGTCCGGCTTCAGCGACGGGCCGCATTTCAGGCCGATCGGGTTCTTGATGCCGCGGAAATATTCGACATGGCCGTGGTCGAGCTGGCGGGTGCGGTCGCCGATCCAGATCATGTGGCCCGAGGTCGCGTACCAGTCGCCCGTTGTCGAGTCGACCCGGGTGAAGGCCTGCTCGTAGCCGAGCAGCAGCGCTTCGTGGCTGGTGTAGAATTCGGTGGCGCGCAGTTCGGGATGGCTTTCGAGATCGAGGCCGCAGGCGCGCATGAAATTCAGCGCGTCCGAGATGCGATCGGCCAGTTCCTTGTAACGGCGGGACTGCGGCGAATCCTTCAGGAAGCCGAGCATCCACTGGTGCACGCTGCCGAGATTGGCAAAGCCGCCGGTCGCGAACGCGCGCAGCAGGTTCAGCGTCGCCGCCGACTGCCGGTAAGCGTTCAACTGCCGCTGCGGATCCGGAACGCGCGCTTCCTTGGTGAAGGCGATGTCGTTGATGATGTCGCCGCGATAGCTCGGCAGCTCGACGCCGTCGATCTTTTCGGTGTTCGACGAGCGCGGCTTGGCGAACTGGCCGGCGATGCGGCCGACCTTCACCACCGGCAGCGCGCCGGCATAGGTCAGGACCACCGCCATCTGCAGCAGCACGCGGAAAAAATCGCGGATGTTGTTGGCGCCGTGCTCGGCAAAGCTCTCGGCGCAATCGCCGCCCTGCAGCAGGAAGGCCTCGCCGGCTGCGACGCGCCCCAGCGACTTCTTCAGATTCCGGGCCTCGCCAGCGAACACCAGCGGCGGAAACGTGGCCAACTGGGCCTCGACATCCGCCAATGCCTTGGCATCGGGATAATCGGGCACTTGCAGCACCGGCTTGGTGCGCCAACTGTCGGGTGTCCACCGCTCGGACATGGGGTTAACTCCTGAGCAAAAACCGCTACTTACCGGAAAGTCGCGAACGGCCGCGTTATACACAGGCGTTCCTCCCACCGCCAGCCAGATTTCCGGCTGTTTCGTCAAGCCCTTGCGGGGAAAGCCGAATTCGCATTTGCTGTGGCGCTCGCAAGAAGCCTCAAGGAGGGGACGCGGTGGCCGCGCCGGCTCAGGACGACGTCTTTGTCGACGATATCACGCTGCCGGCAGCCGATGGCTATCCGCTGGCGGCGACGCTGTTTCTGCCGCGCGGCGCCAAGCGCAACGCCGTCCTGATCAATTCGGCCACGGCGGTCCATCGCAAGCTCTATCGCGGCTTTGCCGGCTATCTCGCCAAGCGCGGCTGCGCGGTGCTGACCTACGACTATCGCGGCACGGGCGACTCCCGGCAGCAGGCGCTGACCGGCTACAACCAGCCGAAGTCGCTGGTCGGCTTCAAGGCCTCGATGTCGGACTGGGCGGCGCAGGATATCACCGCCGCCGTCGCCTGGATGCGCCAACGCTATCACGGCATGCCGTTCGCCTATGTCGGGCACTCCTTCGGCGGCCAGGCGCTCGGGCTGTTGCCGAACAACAGCGAGATTTCGCGCGCGCTCCTGATCGCGGCACAGGCCGGCTACTGGAAGCTGATGGCCGTGCCGGAACGCTATCGCGTCTACGCGCTGCTGAATTTCGTCGGCCTCCCCCTCACCCGCGCGCTCGGTTACATGCCGGGCAAGGCCGGGCTCGGCATGGACCTGCCGAAGGATGCGTTCCTGCAATGGGTCTCCTGGGTGATGAGCCCGCGCTATCTCTTCGATTCCAAGCTCGAGGCGTTGCAGAATTTTCCGAAGTACAAGGGCGCGTTGCGCGCGCTGTGCCTGTCCGACGATCCCTGGGCGACGCGGCCGGCGGTCGAACTGTTGTGCGCAGGCTTCACCTCGATCAAGCCCGAGATCATCACCGTGACCCCCGCCGACACCGGCGTCACCTCGATCGGCCACATGGGCTTCTTCCGCGCCGAGCACCGCGACACGCTGTGGCGTGGGGCGGCGGAGTGGATCCAGGCGGGGGAATAGGTCTCTCCGCGTGTCGCCCCGGCCTTGCTGGCGCCTGTGCCGCGCTGCGGCCCATCCACGTCATTGCGAGCGAAGCGAAGCAATCCATCGCGCGGCATAACGGATAGATGGATTGCTTCGTCGCTTCGCTCCTCGCAATGACGTGGAGATGCCGTCGTTCGCATTTCAAACATGCGCTAGCCTTCTCGCGGCGCGATGCGCCCGAAGTTTTGCAATCAACCACCCTCGAAAGATAGAGGGCGTGGGGAAGACCGGGTGCGCGCTGCACCCGCGGTCTCGCAGGCGTGTTGCAAAAGGATATGCTGCCCACGAGCATACAGGTTCAGCGGTGAGCACACCGGCCTCCCCCACGCAATGGCTTTACGGCTTATACGTAGTCGTCCTGGTGACCGGCTTTCTTGCCACCATCATCCGCTTCAGCTTTCGCTTCCACCGACTTGACGCCAGCACCGGGGCGTCGGACCCAAACGATTTCACCGTACGCAACCGTGCGCTCGTCTTTCGCACCATCGCGTCCACCGCATCTCACCGCACGTTCGTGACGATCGCGAGCGCCCCTCTCATCGCGGGAGACGGGCGCAGTTAAACTTCCGATTTGCCCGACGTTGCAACGGAAATATTTTTATCCGAGGGGCTGGACAGATTTTTGGTGATTTGCCCGTCGGGCTATTTTGTCGCACCGCGCGGCTTCAATTCGCCGTTGCGCGGCGACCCGACTCGGTATCCGCGCGCGCCGTGACGACGCAACCACGCTGTCATCGCCCGGCTTGACCGGGCGATCCAGTACGCCGCGGCCTTTCGATTCAATCATTGGCGTCTCTGGAATACTGGATCACCCGCCTTCGCGGGTGATGACAGCAAAACGCTTACGCCGGCGTGCCCATGATGTAAGGCTTCAGCATCGCGTACAGCATGCCGTGCGTCGGCGTCGGGACGCCGAGTTCGCGCCCTAAGGCTACGACCTTGCCGCTGAGCCAGGGCAGTTCGAGACGATTGCCGCGGTCGAGATCGAGCGCCATCGACGCCTTCATCGCCGGCGGCGCGTGGCCGACAAAGCCGAGCACCTTGTCGAGCGCATCCGATGGCAACTTGATGCCCTTGGCGCGGGCGACATCGATGGTTTCCTGGAACGACGCCAGCATGATCGGGCGCACATCGGGATCGTCGCGCAGCTTGCCGAGCGGCTGGCGCGTCGCCGCGGTCATGCCGGAATTGCTGGCGAGCAGCACGAACTTCATCCAGAGTTCGGTGACGATCTGATCGCTGAGCGTCGCGTCGAAGCCGGCCTTCTGGCACAGCGCGAGAAAATCCTCGCCGCGCTTGGTGATCTTGCCGTCGAGCTCACCGAAGATCATGCGCATGAAGGTGCCGACCTGGGTGATGACGCCGGGCGCAGTGATCGAGGCGCTGATCTGCGCGACGCCGCCCATGACAGCCTTGGACCCGAGGATCGGCAACAGACGCTCGGGCGCATCGATGCCATTCTGCAACGGGATGACGGCGGTGTTCGGCCCGACCAGCGGCTTGATCGCCTCGCCCGCGCTCTCGACGTCCCACAGCTTGACGCAGAACAGCACCACATCGACCATGCCGATGCTGTTGGGATCGTCGGTCGCCTGCGTCGGCACCACATGGGTTTCGCCGCGGCCGCCGACGACCTTCAGGCCCTGGCTCTTCATGGCCGCTAGATGCGCGCCGCGCGCGATGAAGGTGACATCAGCGCCCGCTTTCGCCAGCGCCGCACCAAATCCGCCTCCGACGCCGCCGGCGCCGACAACCGCAATACGCATGACGTTTCCTTGTTTTTGATTTGTAGGATGGGTGGAGCGCAGCGATACCCATCGATACCGGCGCGCATGTCAGTGATGGGTATCGCTTCGCTCCACCCATCCTACGAAGTTACTTCCCGTAACTGTAAAACCCCTGCCCGGTCTTGCGGCCGAGATGGCCGGCGGCGACCATTTCCTTCAGCAGCGGCGCGGGCCGGTATTTCGGATCGTTGAAGCCCTCGTAAAACACTTCCATCACCGACAGCATGGTGTCGAGCCCGATCATGTCGGCCAACGCCAGCGGCCCGATCGGGTGGTTGCAGCCGAGCTTCATGCCGGCGTCGAGATCCTCGGCGGTGGCGATGCCTTCGGCCAGCGCGAAGATCGCCTCGTTGATCATCGGGCACAGGATGCGGTTGACCGCAAAGCCCGGGCTGTTCTTTGCGGTCACCGCGACTTTGCCGATGCGCTTGGCAAATTCGGCGGCCTTGGCGTGAGTGTCGTCGGAGGTCTGAAAACCCCGGATCAATTCCAGCAGCGCCATCAGCGGCACCGGATTGAAGAAGTGCATGCCGATGAAGCGATCCGGCCGGTCGGTGGCGGCGGCGAGTTTGGTGATCGAGATCGAAGAGGTGTTGGTCGCGAGCAGCGCGGAGGGCCGCAGCTTGGTGCAGAGATCCTTCAGAATCTTGATCTTCAGATCCTCGTTCTCGGTCGCGGCCTCGATCACCAGATCGCAATTGGCGAGTTTGGCGCTGTCGGTCGTGGTGGCGATGCGCGCCAGCGCCGCCTGCCGGTCGGCGTCGGTCATCTTCTGCTTGTTGACCAGCCGCTCCAGGCTGCCGGTCACGACCGACATGCCCCGCGTCAGCGCGGCATCGGAAATATCGGTCATGGTCACCGACAACCCCGCCGCCGCGCAGACTTGCGCGATCCCGTTGCCCATCGTGCCCGCGCCGACGATACCGATCTGCTCAATCATGGGTCACCTAACTCCGTTATCCCTGTGCTGGCGGATAGCGTTAGCAGAGGGCGGCGGGGAGAGGTAGTCTGTTGGAAGCCCCCCTCGTCCGCCCGCGAAAATCGCCGCGGACCGAATCGCAATGCCGGTATCGGACGGCGCATTGACCGAGCCGTGGTGTGGCCAGCGCGTTCCCGCCCGCCAATCCTAGTGGCGTAGCACCGCTGTAATGCCCTCATGAGCACGAGATCGCGCGAGGTCATCTGGGGCGGCCAGATCATGGGCGCGCGCATCCGCGCCGAGGCCGCGCGCGCGGAAGCCAAACAGGATCCGCAAAGCCGACCATGAGGAGGCTTTGCCTGGTCGATCCGGATGGGAGGCTATGGCGGCCCGGCGCAGCCCTCACCCACCATCCGGCAATGCTCAACGGCGGACTCGGCCTTCTGGAAGTGGAGTGCAACTGCCGCAAGGGCCGCTACGCGCCGCCGATGCACATCATCAAGCTGACCGGGACGCAGCAAATTACGCCGTACAAGTGGGTGCGTCCGGAGCGAGGAGCGGTGATTGGGCAGGACCAATGGTTGCCCAATGATGCTTTCGAACGTTCACGCTCGCGAATACGTTGAAGTAAAAGCAAACCGCGAGAGGAACGGCGACGCACGAAAAATATGTGAGATTTATCAAGGCCTAAGGCGTCAACGAGTGGCCCTCGCCAAAACTGGACCTCGGTCACTTGCCGTATGATTTGTCGGTGCCGGTCCTTTGCGGTCATAGGCGAGCCATTCCAAGTCCGCCCCTTCGCGCTGCTGTCCACAGGGAGCTCGAATGGGCGCTAAGTCTGCGAGCGCGCAAGTGTCCTTTCGCCAATCGACATGTTATCGATCTGTGGGCCCTGCAAACGATCAGGGGTAGAGGCGACGCGGTAATGGCTCGATCTGATCTTTTGATTTCGCTTGTTCGGGCAGCTACGACCGGTGACCGGACGATGCTCCGAACGACCGTTGAAACCATTGCGGCGGAGGAGCGTGCTCAACAGCATGACGCACTTGCGGACAAACTAACACGCGCTCTCAACTCGCAAATCAGCTCAACCCAACTCCCGGGTGCGCCGAGGCCCATTTCCGGGCGCGAACTGATCCTAGAGACAAAGCCAACGAAGAGACTTTCCGACTTATTTCTAGCTTCTGAAGTTGAGCAGCAGTGCCGAGAACTAATTGAAGAACAATTTCGCGGTGACCTACTGCGTAGCCACGGACTACAACCACGACATAGAGTGCTCCTGTCTGGTCCTCCGGGAAATGGAAAGACCGCCTTGGCTGAAGCGATGGCAGAAGCTCTCGCCCTCCCATTTTTTTCTGTTCGCTATGAGGCTTTGATCGGAAGCTATCTCGGAGAAACTGCACAGCGGCTCGGGCGGCTTTTTGATTTCCTCAGAACCATTCCCTGTGTGGTCCTCTTTGATGAGTTCGACGCGATTGGCAAAGAGCGGGGAGACGAACACGAAACCGGAGAAATCAAGCGAGTTGTCGCTAATTTTCTATTGCAAGTTGATGCACTTCCTAGTTACGTGGTGATTATCGGGGCAACCAATCACCCTGAACTCCTCGATCGGGCTGCATGGCGACGATTTCAGTTGCGACTTGCCATGCCAGCCCCCTCATTCGATCAACTTGCCGAATTCTTCTCTCAAGCATTTAAAGCTGCTGACATCCCAGCCAATCCAAAGAAGCTCGTCCAAAAAATTGGCCTGCTAAGTTATGCAGAAGCCACCGAGTTTATTTTTGACGTTCAGAGAAAAAACGTCCTCGCACTGGGCCAACGTTCGCCTGCGAGCTTGATTGACGAGCAAATGATACTTTGGTCAAAGCGGTTGGGGGCCGTGCCACATGCCAAGAGACCAAGACAAGCCAATACTAAAGTTCGATCCGCCCGGAAACGCCAAAAGAGCAAGCGGCGCGCCAAGTAGAATCCCTCAACCGGCTGCATATCAGAGAACACGACAAACTCGTCAGCTCGGCCCGATCTTTGATCGACTTCGCCAAGTAGTTGAGCAGGGCGAAGATATGCTTACTCTGAGAGATGAGCCAAATGCTCTTGCGCCCGAGACGTTGGTCGTTTTTGAGACGAAGGGACCACTTATTATATTTGCGGAAGCATGCGAGGACATTGGGCTTCGAATACTTGCTGATGACGAAGTCGAGTTTGACGACGACGACGTTCTGACCAAAGGCCACTACTACCTGACTATGCCCGACCAGCGGGCTATCGAAGAGTTGCTGCGGCTTTGGAAACTCTGGAGTGACGAAGACGATTTAGGCCAACACGCGAAGTGGGCCAAGGTCTTCGGGTGTCTTCACAGTTTAAGGAGGTGGGGGCCGAAGGATCGAGTGACTGATGAAGACGCCGCGGCGATTATAGAGGATGCGGCGACCTACCCTCAATCCAACGTGCGTTTAGAAATTGAACTTGCCTTCGAACCAAACGAAGACACTGCAACTTCGCATCGTACGGAAGTAATTCGGTCGGTTGAGGAGGCGGGCGGCAGAGTTACTAGCATCTCCCGAATTTCCGAAATCGCGTACGATGCGTTATTGGTCGACTTGGAAAACGAGGCGGCGGTAGCCATTGCACAACGAGCTGACGATAGCTTGGCGAGATTGGTCGATGTTTTTTCTATTAGACCACAAAGCGTGTTGAATGTTTCTACGGAGGTTGACACTGAGCCTGCGGAACTCTCATCTGAAGCTTCGGCACTTGGCCCGCCCATCGCGGCCATCCTTGACGCTGTTCCGCAACAAAATCACGTCCTGATTGGAGCGCGCGTCACAGTCGAAGATTTTTTAGGACTTGAGGGAATTACTGTTGGGCCCAGAATGCACGGGACCGCTATGGCATCTCTGGTGATCCACGGCGACTTGGCAAAGAACGAACCGGCCCTCTCTAGGCGATTAGTATTCCTGCCGATCATGTATTCGGCGGTGAATGATCCGAATTTTGTGGACGAAGCGCCGCCTGCCAACCGACTGATAGTGGACATTCTGGTTCAAGCAATCCGGCGACTGAAAGTCGGCGACGCTGGCTCTCCGCCTGTGGCACCAGACGTTCTCATCGTGAACCTGTCGATTGGTGACGCAAAACGTCCGTTTGGCAGCAGGATTTCCGCGTTTGCGCGTGCAATTGATTGGCTCGCCGCATCGTACGGCATTCTTTTTCTCGTAAGCGCAGGCAACTGCAGAAGTCTTCTCATTCCTAATATGGACATGGCGACGTTCGCGAATAGTCGTGGCGAGCAGCGTACTCGAGCCACCCTAGCCGGTCTAAATTGGGGAATGCACAGTCGCCGATTGTTGCCTCCATCGGAGGCCATGAACTGTTTAGCGATTGGAGCGCTGCACGACGACGAGATAGCGGCGGCACCAGACATGGGGCAATCCAGGGATCCTCTTCCAGTCGGCATATTTGCAACTCCTGTCTCTCGTATGGGCCTCGGCTATCGAAGCTCCATAAAGCCCGACCTTCTTTTCCCCGGGGGACGTTTGCGTGCGCTGTTGCAACAGACCGATCCGACTGTGGCCCGTCTTGTTTTCGACGGCGGCAACAGGTTCGGCGGAGTGAGGGCTGCTGGGCCCGGCGTCAACGCAGCGGGTGTCGCCTCGCAGATGCAGCATTCAGGTTCTACGAGCGCAGCCACGGCCCTCGCTACACGGGCATGTCATCTCATCCATGATGCTCTTGAAACTGCATATGGAGAGGATTTCATGCAGCTGCCGGCGGATGCCCGTGCCGTAATTATCAAGGCTCTTCTTGTACATCGTGCATCCGTTCCTGAGGAAAGCCGTTTGCTGATAAACGACGTATTTGGTCCTCCAGGTGCAAGTGAGGGAGGCAAGCGGAAGGCAAATGTACAACGCATTTTCGGTTTCGGCGTTCCAGACGTCGAGGAAGTACTCGGCTGCATAAGTTCACGAGCCACGCTCTGGGGAGAAGGTGTGATAGGGGAGAACGAAGCAAAGGTATTCAGCCTTCCTCTCCCCATATCGCTGTCCGGTGTGCGGGGACCGCGGAAATTGAGCGTAACGTTGGCTTGGTTTACGCCGGTCCAATCTGGTCGTCGCGCCTACCGCGGCGTTCGTTTGAAGGTTGAAGAACCTCAGTATAAGGCGATATGCACGCGGGCGCTGGACGGACAACCAGATAGGAAACCGCGAGGAACCATCTATCACCGCTTTTGGGAGGGCATGGCCGCTCGCAATTTCGTTGCTGGCGACGCGGTCGAACTTCGCGTTGCTCGAGACCCAGATCAAGGCGACCAACTGCCAGACCTTGTTCGGTTTGGGCTGGTAGCCACGCTGGAGACCGACGATGAAACCCTGCCGATTTACGAAGAGGTACGAGCGCCTTTGGCGTTAAAACCGCGCGCACCAGTTCGGGTCGGTCCCTAGGGAGCGCTAAATATTTGGACGCGTCATCACAACGGTGCGCCGTCCTGGGTTGACGCCCCCCTACTCCGCCGCCGCTTCCCTGACATACCTTGCCGTCGGCGTCCGCATCGTCACCAGTTCTTCGGACGCGGTCGGATGCAGCGCGATGGTCGCGTCGAAATCGGCTTTCGTCGCCTTCAGCTTCACCGCGATCGCGACGGCTTGGGTGATTTCGGCGGCGGCGTCGCCGACGATGTGGCAGCCGAGCACGCGGTCGCTTGCGCCGTCGACCACGAGCTTCATCAGGATGCGGGTGTCGCGGCCGGACATCGTCGCCTTGATCGGGCGGAAATCGGTCTTGTAGATATCGACATGGGAGAACTGCGCGCGGGCCTCCTGCTCCGTCAGGCCGACGGTGCCGACTTCGGGCTGCGAGAACACCGCGGTCGGGATGGTGGCATGATCGACCTGCACGGGGCGTTTGCCGAACACGGTGTCGGCGAAGGCATGGCCCTCGCGGATCGCGACCGGGGTCAGGTTGTGGCGGTGGGTGACGTCACCGATCGCATAGATGTTGTCGACGGAGGATTTCGACCAGCCGTCGACGGCGACGCCGCCGTTGTTCGGGTTGATGGCGACGCCAGCCGTTTCCAGTCCGAGACCCCCGACGTTCGGATGCCGGCCGATCGCGAACATCACCTGGTCCGAGGCGATGCTCGACCCGTTCGACAGGTGCGTGGTAAATTCGTGGCCGTGCCTGTCGACCTTGTTGACGGTGCAGCCGGTGAGAATGGTGATGCCTTGTTTCTCCATCTCGGTCCGCACGTGGCTGCGGACGTCCTCGTCAAAGCCGCGCAAGATGTTGTCGCCGCGATAGATCACCGTGACGTCGGAGCCGTAGCCGTTGAAGATGCCGGCGAATTCCAGCGCGATATAGCCGCCGCCCTGGATCACGATGCGCTTCGGCAGTTCCTTCAGGTGAAACGCCTCGTTGGAGGAGATCACGTGCTCGATGCCGGGAAATGCCGGGCCGTGGTTGGGCGCGCCGCCGGTCGCGATCAGGATGTATTTTGCGGTGACCTTTTCGCCGGTCATCAGCCGAACGGTGTGGGCGTCTTCCAGCACCGCGCGCGTCTTCACGACCCTGGCGCCGCTCTTTTCCACATTGGTGGTGTAGATGGACTCTAACCGCGCGATTTCCTTGTCCTTGTTGGCGACCAGCGTCGGCCAGTCGAAGGCAACGTCGCCGACGGTCCAGCCAAAACCCGCGGCGTCCTCGATCTCGTGCTTGATATGGGAGCCGATCACGAACAGCTTCTTCGGCACGCAACCGCGGATCACGCAGGTGCCGCCCATCCGGTATTCCTCGGCGACCATGACTTTGGCGCCGTGGTTGGCCGCGATCCGCGCGGCGCGCACGCCGCCCGAGCCGCCCCCGATGACGAACAGATCGACGTCGAACTCAGCCATAGTCCTGTCCTCAAGAAATTGAAGCCCGATCCTAAGGACCGGGCTCCAGTTAATATAGTATCGTTTGGATCACGCGATAGCTCGATCAGATCGGCTTGCCGCGCTTCTTCATCTCGGCACGGAACGCGCTGTCGACGGTGGCCGCGAATTGCTGCCCCCACTGGTTCATGTAGGACATGCTGAACTGGATAGCGCGGGGCTCGGTGGCGAGCAGCTTGGCGCCCAGCGGCGACTTGTAGAACGTCACCAGGTCCTTCAGTTCCTGCTCGGTGAACTCGTTGGCGTAGATCTGCGCCATGGCGTCGCCGACTTCCTTTTCGCGGCCGGCCAGTTGCTTGGCGACGATCACCGCGACCTCGTCGAGATCCTTCTGGTAGTTGAGGTTGTTCTGGATCAGGCCGTTCTTGGTCTGCGCGACCAGGTTGGGAACGGCGTTGGCGTACATCGCGGCCGCGTTCTTCATGGTCAGGATGTCCTTGGCCGCCGCAAGGGCTGCCGGCGACGCCGGCTTCAGCGGCGTTGCTGCTGGCGGCGCGTCCTTCTGCTGCGCGCTGGCCGGGGCGGCTGCCAGCGCCAGTCCCAATGCGAGGGCGGCAGCCGACGCTACTCGTGAAAAGCTCTTCATTCCAATTCTCCTCGATGTGCGGCGTTGCCGCCTTCAGCTACGCGAATTTCCTGTAACGACGCGAATTCCCTGGGCGCCCGCCAGCACGGTCGTGGTGGCGAGGCCGATGAACAGGCCGTGTTCGACGACGCCCGGGATCGGGTTCAGCAGCCCGGCCAGGCGCGGCGCATCGGCGATCCGTCCGAGATGGGCGTCGATAATCCAGTGGCCGCCATCGGTGACAAAAACGTGGCCGTCCTTGCCCTTGCGGAGCACCATTTGCCCGGAAACGCCGCTTTCGGCAAAGGCTTTCGCCATCGCCCGCTGCGTCGCCGCCAACCCGAACGGGATCACTTCGATTGGCAGGGGAAAACGGCCGAGGACATCGACCCATTTGGTCTCGTCGGCGATCACGATCATGCGATCCGAGGCCGCGGCCACGATCTTTTCCCGCAGCAGTGCGCCGCCGCCGCCCTTGATCAGGTTGAGCGCGCCGTCGACCTCGTCGGCGCCGTCGACGGTCAGGTCGAGCCGGTCGATCGCGTCCAGCGTGGTCAGCGGAATTCTGCATTGCTCGGCCTGGATGCGGGTCGCTTCCGAGGTCGGTACCCCCACCACCCTCATGCCGGCGGCGACCTTTTCGCCCAAGAGATCGACGAAGTGTTTCGCGGTCGAGCCGGTGCCGAGCCCGAGCTGCATGCCGTCGCGGACATGCTCCAGCGCTGTTGCCGCCGCCTGCCGTTTCAGTGCGTCCATATCCACGTGAAAACAGTGCCTTTCAGGAACCGGCCCGGAAACCGGACGCTCGCGGGGAACCCCGCCGGTGACGCTTCTCTAGCGTCGTTTTGGCCCCGGGAACAGCCGCTAATGACCCTTGCAGGGGTGGTTTTATGGGGCCGTGACCGCGTCCATGGCGGCCAGGATCGCCGCAAACCGGTCCTCGACCTCGGCGCGCATGCCGGGATGGGTGAAGATATAGAGCCGGTCGTCGCGGATAGCCGCGATCACGCGCGCGGCGACGTCGGCGGGGTCGAGTCCGGCCTGCAGATTTTTCGCGATTTCGGCGACCATCGCGGCCGCCGGGCTGGCCGGATCGAGCGGCTGCGACGCGCCGTAGCGCTCCGGGCGGTTGCGGCCGCTCTCGCCGATTTTGGTTCGGACATAGCTCGGACACAGCACGCTGACGCCGATGCCGTGCGGCCGGAGCTGGGCATGCAGCCCCTCCGACATGCTGACCACCGCGAACTTGCTGGCGCCGTAGGGGCTGAAGCCGAGGCCGCCCTGCATCCCCGCCATCGAGGCGGTATTGACGATGTGGCCGCCTTGGCCGTGCGCGCGGATGTGCGGCAGAAAGCTCCGGATGCCGTACAGCACGCCCATCAGGTTGACGTCGATCACCCAGCGCCAGTTGTCGAGCGAGATATGGTCGATGCCGCCGCCGGCGGCGACGCCGGCATTGTTGCAGACCACATGGACGTTGCCGAACCTGTCGAACGTCGCCTGCGCCGCGCGCTCGACGCTTTCGGCCTCGGTGACGTCGCAGCGGGCGCCTTCGATGTCGGGCGTGATCCGGCGCAGGCTTTCGACCGCGGTGCCAAGCGCATCAGCCTCGATATCGGCGATCATCACCTTCATGCCGGCTTCCGCGAACGCCTGCGCCATCGAAAGCCCGATTCCACCGGCCCCGCCGGTGACAAAGGCCGTCTTGCCGGCAAGCTCACGCATGACAATTCCTCCCGCGATTTGAACTTCCCTACTTGCATGAAGCCGCCGCCACGGATAGCGAATTTGGATGACCCTTCCCCGCACCCTCGTATTCGATCTCGACGGCACCCTCGTCGACACCGCGCCCGACCTGATCGCCGCGCTCAATTTCGTGCTCGACCGCGAGGGCCTGCCGCCGGTCCCTTTGCACAAGGCGCGCAACATGATCGGCGCCGGCGCCCGCAAGCTGCTCGAACGCGGGCTCGAGGTCGACGGCCGCGCCATCAGCCCCGGCGACCTCGACCGGCTGACCAAGGACTTCATCGACTATTACGCCGACCATATCGCCGATGCCTCACGCCCGTTCGAGGGGCTGGAAGCCGCGCTCGATGAGCTGCAGGGCCAGGGATTCCAGTTCGCGGTGTGCACCAACAAGCTGGAATGGCTGTCGAAGCGCCTGCTCGACCAGCTCGGCATGAGCGCGCGTTTTGCGGCGATCTGCGGCGCCGATACGTTCGGCGTCGCCAAACCCGACCCCGTGATCCTGCAGCAGACGCTGGCGCAAGCGGGCGGCCAGTTGTCGTCGGCCATCATGGTCGGCGACGCCGGCCCCGACGTCGGCGTGGCCCGGCGGGCCGGGATTCCCGTGATCGGGGTCGAATTCGGCTACACGGATGTGCCGATCGCCGAATTGAAGCCGGACCGGCTGATCGGGCACTTTCGCGATCTGCCCGAGGCCGTCCATAGCCTGATCGGGGCGGCGTCCCACCCGTAACCTGCTGAACCAGCGGGCAGATACGGAAGCGCCCGGGTTCCGCGTTAACCATCCTTTAACGATTTTGGCGCGCGCGGTTGCAGCTCTGTTCGGGCACTCCTATGGTCCCAAAAGGGGATTGTGGCGGTTTGCCACAGTAGAGTGACCGATCATGCGTCGTGCCATCGCGATTGCCGTTACCGGGATCAGCCTCGCCGGCTGCTCCTCGTTTTCCCTCGATTCCTTCAAGCCGACGCCGCCACCGGTCCAGGTCCAGATCGATTCGGTGCCTCCGGGCGCCGATGCCACCACCTCGCTCGGACCCGGCTGCAAGACGCCCTGCACGGTCACCGTGCCGGCGCCCGATGCCGGCTTCGCCGTCACCTTTGCGTTGCCCAGGTTCCAGCCGGTCACGGTTCCCGTGCAGGTGATCCGGAACCCCGGCGATTTCGCCAACCCCGCCACCACCGTCATCGAGCCGAGCCCGGTATTTGCCGAGCTGAAGCCCGCCGGGCCGCCGCCGAAGGTGCGCAAGCCGATGCGGCCGAAGCCAAAGGCGGCCGGCGCCCCGGCTGACGCCGGGTCACCGTTGCCGGCCACCGCGCCCGCGACGCGCTGATCGGTTTTCCAAATCGCCCGATGCGCCGCATCGCACCAAAAAAGCCGTGCCCGGTGAGCGGCTTGTTGGTGCAGCCTTGTTGTAGCTGCCTTGCAACGTGCCTAGATTGTGCTAGCGGGAGCATCGACATCGCGGCCCCCGCGCCAAACACGGCACGCCAGCAAAGCACCCATTGATGAGCGTATTGAGTTCTCCCGATCTGTTGTTCCGTCCGATGGTCGACCCGTTCGGGCGCACCATCCGGTACCTGCGCGTGTCCGTCACCGATCGCTGCGACCTGCGCTGCTTCTACTGCATGTCCGAGGACATGACGTTCCTGCCGAAAGCCGATCTGCTGACGCTGGAAGAACTCGACCGGCTGTGCTCGGCCTTCGTCGCCAAAGGCGTGCGCAAGATCCGCCTCACCGGCGGCGAACCGCTGGTCCGGCGCAACGTGATGACGCTGGTGCGCTCGCTGTCGCGGCATCTCGGAAGCGGCGCGCTCGACGAACTGACGCTGACCACCAACGGCTCGCAACTGGCGCGCTTCGCCGGCGAACTGCGCGACAGCGGCGTGCGCCGGATCAACGTCTCGCTGGATACGCTGGACGCCGCGAAATTCCGCGCCATCACCCGCTGGGGCGATCTCGACAAGGTGCTTGATGGCATCGAGGCCGCGCGCGCCGCGGGCCTTGCGGTGAAGATCAACGCGGTGGCGCTGAAGAACATGAACGAGGAGGAAATCCCCTCGCTGATGCAGTGGGCGCACGGCAAGGGCATGGCGCTGACCCTGATCGAAGTGATGCCGATGGGCGATATCGGCGAAGGCCGCATCGACCAGTACGTGCCGCTGTCGCTGCTGCGCGCCCGCCTCGCCAAGCAGTATACGCTGACCGACCTCGACGACGACACCGGCGGCCCTGCCCGCTATGTCCGGGTCGCCGAGACCGGCGGCAAGCTCGGCTTCATCACGCCGATGACGCATAATTTCTGCGAGTCCTGTAACCGGGTACGGATCACCTGCACCGGAACCCTGCACACCTGCCTCGGACACGAGGACGCCTCCGATTTGCGCAAGCCGTTGCGGGCCTCGGCCGACAACGACCTGCTCTCGGCTGCGATCGATCGCGCCATCGGCCTGAAGCCGAAGGGCCACGACTTCATCATCGACCGCCGGCATAACCGCCCGAGCGTCAGCCGCCACATGAGCGTGACCGGCGGCTAATTGCCGGTAACGGATTTATTCCCGCGCCCAATGAATTGGCGCTGCGTCAATTTGCCGATTTTCCAATTGACGGCGCCACACGGCGCTGAAATGGTGCCCCGGCTTTCACGCCAGCACGGCCGGAACAGGCCGCTGCGCCCCGTCTCCTCTGGATGACGACAGGCGCAGCCAAGACGGCGGAAGCACCAGGATTGGGGGAGGACAACAGTTGCAATCGCTCCTGCGAATGAGCCAGGACCTTGCGCGCTTTGCGCGCGGGATCGGTTTTGTGCGCCCGGCGCCGGGTATTCGCCCCGCACGCTTCGCGCGTGGTGGCGTTGCGACATCGGCTGAAACATCCGGCGCGCTGCGATGACGTGTCCGAGGAGAACGTGATGCGCCCAATGCTGGCAATCAGCGAAAGTATCGACTGGCTCAATCAGAGACTGGGCGACGTCTGCAATTTCCTCGTGCTGGCGGCCTGCGTGGTCAGCGCCGGTAACGCGATGATCCGCTACGCGTTCGGCTACAGCTCCAATAGCTGGCTCGAACTGCAGTGGTACATGTTCGCCGTCTTCGTGATGTTCGGCGCCTCCTACACCTTCAAGCGCAACGAGCATGTCCGCGTCGAAATCCTCTATCTGATGCTGTCGGAACGCGGCCAGCTCTGGCTCGACATGATCGGAACGCTGTTCTTCCTGATCCCGTCCTGTCTGCTGCTCAGCTACCTGTCGTGGCCGTTCTTCATGCAGGCCTACAACGTCGGCGAAATTTCGAGCAACGCCGGCGGACTGGTGCGCTGGCCGATCAAGATCGTGGTCCCGGTCGGCTTCGTGCTGCTGGCGCTGCAAGGTGTCTCCGAGGTGATCAAGCGCATCGCTGCACTGAAGGGTTATGTCGTGATCGATGCGAAATACGAGAGGCCGACGCAATGATCACGCTGGATATGATGCCGCCGCTGATGTTCGGCGGCCTGGTTCTGGCCATGCTGATCGGCTTCCCGGTGGCGTTTACGCTGGCCGCGCTTGGCCTCGCATTCGGATTCCTTTCGATCCATCTCGGCTTCTTCGACCTCAACTTCCTGCAGGCAATCCCCGGCCGCATCTTCGGCAGCGTGTTGTCCAACGAGCTGCTGCTGGCGATCCCGTTCTTCACCTTCATGGGTGCTATTCTGGAACGATGCGGCCTTGCCGAGGACATGCTGGACTCGATGGGCCAGTTGTTCGGCCCGATCCGCGGCGGCCTCGGCTATTCCGTCATCATCGTCGGCTTCATTCTCGGCGCCATCACCGGCACGGTGGCGGCGCAGGTCATCGCCATGGCGCTGATCTCGATGCCGGTGATGATCCGCTACGGTTACAACATGCGCTACATCACCGGCGTGCTGGCGGCCTCGGGCACCATCACGCAGCTGGTGCCGCCCTCGCTGGTGCTGATCGTGCTCGCCGACCAGCTCGGCAAATCGGTCGGCGACATGTATCTCGGCGCCTGGGGACCGTCGGTGTTCCAGATCTTTCTGTTCGCCGGCTACACTTTCCTGCTCAGCATCATCAAGCCGGACCACGTGCCGGCGGTGCCGAAGACGGCGCTGACGCTGACCGGGTGGCCGCTGTGGAAAAAGTGTCTGCTCGGCATCATTCCCTCCGCCGTGCTGATCTTCGTGGTGCTGGGCACCATGATGCTGGGCCTGGCGACGCCGACGGAAGCCGGCGCCATGGGCGCCATCGGCGCCATCGTGCTCGCCGCGATCCACCACAAGGATCTCTCCTCGACCGGCCACAAGATGGTCATCATCGGCATCGTCGCCACCGGCATCGGTGCCATCATCGGCATGCTGATCGGCGACGGAACGATCTTCAAGCTGATCTTCGCGGTGGTCTACATCGCCGTGGTCTGGATCTGCCTCGAAGCCGTCCGCATTCCCGACCTGCGCGACCTGATCAAGCAGGGCTACGAGACCACCATGCGCATCTCCACCATGGTGGTGTTCATCCTGATCGGCTCGACCTGCTTCTCGGTGGTGTTCCTCGGCGTCTCCGGTGGCGTCTGGCTCGAGCACATGCTGACCTCGATCCCCGGCGGCGTCTGGGGTTTCCTGATCTTCATCAACCTGTTCATCTTCTTCCTGGCGTTCTTCCTCGACTTCTTCGAGATCGCCTTCATCATCCTGCCGATGATCGCGCCGATCGCGCAGAAGGTGCTGGCGCCGGTGGTCGGGCCCGATGCCGCGCTGATCTGGTTCGGCGTCATGCTCTGCGTCAACATGCAGACCTCGTTCCTGCATCCGCCGTTCGGCTTCGCACTGTTCTACCTGCGCGGCGTCGCGCCGAAGGAAGTGAAGAGCTCCGACATCTACTGGGGCGCGCTGCCCTGGATCGGCCTGCAGTTGATCATGGTGGCGATCGTGATCGCCTTCCCGATCGTGGTCACCGGCCTGCTCGACAAGCCGCTCGACGTCGATCTCTCCAAGGTCAAGATCGAGGTGCCGCAGATCGAATTGCCACCGCTCGACTTCGGCCAGCCGAAGAATTAGCGGCCAACCTGCCGACTTGAACAACCCCGGAGCTTTCGCTCCGGGGTTTCCTATATGCGTATCAGCACGACCCCGCCGACGAGCATGGCGGCACCAACAACGCGGACAGCGCTGATGGGGTGAACGGGAACGCCCAGCAGTCCGAAGTGGTCGAATGCGATCGAACCGAGCATCTGGCCGGCGATGAGGAGTGCGAAGAAGGTCGCTGCGCCGAGCTGGGGGACTAGGAATATCCCAAGGCTGATGAAGATCGCGCCAAACAGACCGCCGCTCCAGGCGAACCAGGGTATGCGGGCGGCGGTCACCGCCGAGGGAATCGGATCCTGCAACAGCAGCGCGAGCGCCGCCATGCAGATGACACCGATGAAATAGCTCATGAAGCCCGACCAGGCCGCCGAACTCAGCGCCGCACGCAGGTTCGCGTTGAGCGCCTGCTGCACCACCAGGCTGATCCCGGCCGCAGCGGCCAGGATCATCGGGAACGCCAGCTTCAACATCGCATGTCTCCAAGTTCTCCGGCTGGAGAAGCGTGCTTCACCCCGGAACCGGGATGAGAGGCGCGACCTCCCGGTCCTGCGGGTTTTCGCTGGCCGCCAGCCCACCCGCGACGCCGACGCGATCGGCTTCCGGACGGTTCTGGCTCATCTTGCGTTTGCCCTCGAAGCGTACGACGGGAATGCGTATACCTACAATTCCCCGCAACTGCGACGCGATGAAATCGGCGGGAGCATCAGTAACGGCCCAGGGGTTCGCACGCGCTGCTTCGTGCTTGTTCGTCAGGCGCGTCACCACATCGAGCAGACGATCGGGCTCCTGGAAGAACTCGACAGGGCCGTAAGCGTGCACCGCGACGTAATTCCAGGTCGGTACGACCTTTCCGGTCTCCTGCTTCGTCGCGTACCAGGACGGCGATACGTAGGCCTCCGGACCTGCGAAGATCGCCAGCGCCTCGCCGATCGGAAGCAGGCGCCACTGCGGGTTGGCCCTCGCGAGGTGCCCGTACAGCGTTCCGCGCTCTCCTTCGGTCTCGTCGAGGAAGAGCGGCAGCGGCGTCGCCACCGGGCCCTCGGCCGTAGCCGTTACCAGAGTGGCCAGCCGGGCGCTGCGGATGGTCGCCCGGATGCTCTCGACGTCATCGTCCTTGAAGGCTGGGGGTACGTACATCGCGTCTCTCCGTTTCCCGGTTCGGAGATAGCCGAAATCTGGTACATACGAAACTGCCAGTTTTCGGAGTTTTTACTGGTCCAGTTAGCGGATCCGCCGGTGGCCGACTTCGTCGACGGCTTGGGCGAGGAGCTTGCAGCCCCGCTCGATCTGCCCCGCCTCCAAGGCCGCGAAACCCATCACGAGACCGACGACCTCCGGACGAGGACGCCGGCCCTGCCGGCGTCGATCGAACAGGACAGAAACGGGATAGACGCCAACGCCCTTCGATCGCGCCAACCGGATCAACGCCTCTTCGCACCCCTGCGGCAGATCGTCGAACCAAACCACGACGTGCAAGCCAGCATCCGCACCGTCGATCCGGACCTTGCCGCCGAACCTGCGGCGCAAGGCATCGAGCAAGGCCTGCCGGCGTTCGGCGTTGCGCCGACGGACGCGGCGGACATGGCGCTCGTAAGCGCCGCTCTCCAGAATCGTGGCGAGCGCCTCCTGCCCGACCTGAGGCGAATGCCTGTCCATGATCTGCTTTGCCGCGCCGAATGCGGATTGCATTCCGGGGGGCACCACCAAATAGCCGATCCTCAATGTCGGAGACAGCGTCTTGGATATGGTGCCGAGATAGACGACGTTCCCACTACCTTCCAGCGCATGAAGAGGCGGCACCGGTTTCGTGTCGTATCGGTACTCGCTGTCGTAGTCGTCTTCAATCACATAGGCGTCGAACCGTCTCGCCCAAGCGAGCAACTGATGCCGGCGTCCTATCGGCAAGACCCCGCCCAGCGGATATTGATGTGACGGCGTAACGTAGGCGAGCCGGGCTTCGATCGTCGCGAGTTGCTCCGTCTCCAGACCGTCGCGATCGACGGCAACTGGCACCGCGACGGCGCCGGTTGCCGAGAAAGCGTGCTTCGCCATCAGGTAACCCGGATCCTCCATGACGAACCGATCGCCGGCGTCGAGCAGCATCCGCGCGCAGATGTCGAGCCCCTGCTGCGATCCGTTCACGACGACAATCTGGTCGACGTCGCAACGCACGCTCCTCGAACGCCAGAGATAGCCCTGAAGCGCCGTTCGCAGCCGCAGGGAACCACAGGGATCGTCGTAGGCCAATCTCACGGGCCGCCGGCTCAGCGTCGCGACCACAGCCTTCTTCCAGGCAAGCACCGGAAAGTCCGACGGCGAGAGGTCGCCATACCTGAAGTTTGCGACGAGGTCGCCCGGCGGCTCGGTCCAGCGAGGCGGGTTCCGTCGCAGTCGCTCGCCGAAGTTCGAAAGTCTCCTGTTGCGTGCCGAGGGCTTGGATACGCCGCGGGGGCGCCCTCTCTCGACGACGGTGCGGGCAACGCGCGGCCGAGCCCCATGTCGAGTTTCGATAAAACCTTCCGCCGCGAGCTGTTCGTAAGCGACCGTCACGGTGGTGCGCGAGACGCCCAGCTCGCCGGCGAGTGCGCGGGATGACGGCAGCAGGCCGTCAACGCCGTATACCTGCTCCACGATCTGATCCCTGAGTGTTTCGTAGATCTGGCGCGCCCCCATTCGCGCGGCGCGTTTCCCCGAAACCGTATTCATCTGGACCACTCGATAACCGACGAATTTTCTGATTCTCCTGTGCCAGTGTGCGCTCGTGCAAGTCAAGAGCTCCGACATCTACTGGGGCGCACACTACCCTGGATCGCCTGCAGCTGATCATGGTGGCGATCGTGATCGCCTTCCCGGTCGTGGTCACCGGCCTGCTCGACAAGCCGCTCGACGTCGACCTCTCCAAGGTCAGAATCGAGGTGCCGCAGATCGAATTGCCACCGCTCGATTTCGGCCAGCCGAAACAATAGCGCGCTAGGACTGCACTTCCGCTAACCGGAAGTTCAGCGTGAACTGGGCTCCGCCGGTCGAGAGGTTCTCGACCGCAATGGTTGCAGCGTGATCGTCGATCACCCCGCGAACGATGGAGAGTCCCAGTCCCGCACCGTCGGTACGTCGTCGGTCGCCTCGCCAGAAGCGCTGGAAGATAAGCCCATGCTCAGCGGCAGCAATGCCCGGGCCGCGGTCGCGAACGCGCACCGAGCCGTCGTTGCGCACTTCGATATCTACCGAGGTGTCCGGAGCGGTGTATTTGATTGCATTCTCCGCAAGATTGAAGATCGCGCGCTGCAGCATCTCCGCATTGCCTCTAATGCGGACGGGATCGTCGGTGCCCTTGAGCGCGATATCCTTGCGCCCGGCCAGCGCGTAAGGCGCGATCGAACCGACCACCTCCGCGCAGACGGCGCGCAAATCGGCGGTCTCTGACGGATCGAGCACGAGTGTATCCAGTTCTGCGATATCGAGCAATTGACCGACGATTCGGCTCATGCCTTCGATATCCGCGTGCAGCTCCTGCGTTCCGGCGCGTTCCCCCAGGGTCTCAAGGCGCGTCCGGAGGATCGCCAGCGGCGTCCGCAACTGATGCGCCGCATCAGCAGTGAACTGGCGCTGCACGCGAAAGCCATCCTCGAGCCTGTCGAACGCCTGGTTGACGGCGGTAACAAGCGGCAGGATTTCGCTCGGGATCTGCCTGGTCGGCAACCGGACATCGGTCCGCGCGGGACCGATATTTTTAGCCTCCTCGGAAGCGCGAAGCAGCGGAGCAACTGCGCGACGAAAGATAACGATATCTATGGCGAGCAGTGCGAACAGTATCGGAATGGTGATCCATCCCACACGCCGGAAGAAATTCGCGACGATGTCGTCGATGATGACATCCCGATGCGCAAGATCTTCGGCAACCTGAATGCGCACGGTCTGCCCGCCGATTGCCTTGACGATGCCTGCTCCGGAAATCGTGCCAGGCGAAGACCGGTCCGAGCCAGGCATTGGTGCGGCGTTTTTCCAAGAGGAAAACAACACCCGGCCCGCAGTATCGAGAACTTCGTATCGATAACGACCATAAGCCTCGGAATAAAGATCCTTCAGGCTCTCGGGCAGACTGAGGGTCATTGCCCCGTCAGGACCGACGGCCAGCCCCTGCGCCAGCGCCTCGGCCTGGTCCCGCATCGCGTCGCGATGCAGATGGTCAATCTCCGAGTTCAACAGCCAAAGCAGCACCATGGGCAAGAAGATCGCCGCCACCGCTACGGCCACGATATGCAGAAATACAATGCGTGACGTCAGTGACGTGAAGTGAAACACGCTATTTCTCCTCGGCCATCAAGTAGCCTACGCCGCGGATGGTATGGATCTGGATCCTTGCACCATACTCGCCGAGCTGCTTGCGAAGGCGCGAGACATAAACCTCGACGGCGTTGGAAGCCACATCGCCTGAGAGTCCGAATATGTGATCTTCGACGTTCTTTTTCGGTACCACGCGTCCGTGCCTTCTCAGCAATATCTCCAGCACGAAGGTTTCCCGCGACGAAAATGCCCTTGGCACACTGTCGATGAATACCTGTCGGCTCTCGGTGTCGTAAACAAGGTTGGCGAGATTTAGGGATCTGCCCAGCAACTGGCCCGGGCGGCGCAGGATCGCCTCCAACCTTGCCATCAGTTCTTCCAAAGCGAACGGCTTGGCCAGGTAATCATCCGCCCCGCTGCGCAGACCGTTGACACGATCCTGCAAGCCATTGCGCGCGGTCAACACCAGCACTGGCAGCGGATCCATCCTGCGGCGAAGCTCGATCAACACCGAAAGACCGTCCCCGTCCGGCAGTCCGAGGTCCAGAATCATGGCGGCGTAGCTGATCCTGCCGACCGCGTCGCGCGCATCGCCCGCGCTGTTCACGACGTCGGTTTGGTAGCCCGCCGCCGCAAGACCATTGGCGACAAGCCGCGAGAGCTCAATGTTATCCTCGACGATAAGAAGACGCATCCATTCAACCTGCCATCACAGGACACCGGGCCGTTTTTCGACCGCGCCGTGTAACGCCGATAGCGTATTCCCCATTGCGCAAATCCAATCAAAAAAATTCAAACCGACCGACTCTTGGGCAGCTGCACTATGCAAACGATCTACATTTAATCAGACTCATTCAGTCGAGCAAATCGCGCTATCTTTTTTATACTAATGAAACAGCGTTTCCTATAAATGCACCGCGCCGGCCGACAAAAATTGCTTTTCATTCCTGCTATTCGCAACCCACTTGTAAGGTTGATGTAAGCTAGCCTTGATAACACGTTCCCGTTGCCGGCAGGCGTATCGCCGTGGGCAAAATGCAACGGATTTCATTTCGTGCGCGGCAGCGCCTGAAGCGAACAAGAACGGACAAGATCAGTGGCGTCATTTCGTCCCAAACATGCAGGCTATGCAGCATCCGCGATCGCGGCAGCCGGCCTGCTGACCGGTGCATGGATGATGCCTCATGCCACCAATACTTCGACTGCCAAGGCTGCCCAGACGATGGCTGCCCAGACGATCTCGAAATCGGATGTCAGCGCCGAGCAGCACTATGTCGACATTAGCGAAAAACAGGCCGCGGCCTTCAAGGTCAGGCCGGTCGAGCCGCGCGCTTTCAACGTTCTCAAGAACGCGGTGGGCTCGATCGACTTCAACCAGAACATGCTGGTGCAGGCGTTCACGACCAACCCGGGCAGGATCGTCGATACGCCCTTCAACGTTGGTGACGAGGTCAACAAGGGAGACACCCTGTTCACCATCGACAGTCCCGATCTGTTGCAGGCGGAATCTTCGCTGCTCGCTTCTGCGGGCGTGCTCGAGCTGCAGACGCGGACGCTGGCCCGCGTGAAGCAACTGCTCAGAACCGGCGGAGGCGCTCAGAAGGATGTCGATCAAGCCACCTCCGACCAGCAGACGGCGGAAGGCAACTTCAAAGCCGCGCGCGACGCGGTACGGATCTTCGGAAAGACCGACGTCGAGATCGACCGCATCGTGGCAGAACGCAAGCTCGATTCGACCCTTATCGTGCCGAGCCCGATCTCGGGCCAGATCATAGCCCGGAACGCTGCCCCGGGGCTCTACGTTCAACCCGGCAACGCTCCCGCCCCGTATACGCTGGCCGACTTGTCCACCATGTGGATGGTCGCCAATGTGATCGAAACCGACGCGCCCGCCTACAGGCTGGGGCAACCGGTGGAAGTGAGGGTACCGGCCTATCCCGAAATTGCGTTCCGCGGATATGTCACGACGATTGGCATGAACATCGACCCGAGTTCTCACCGTCAGTTGGTGCGCTCGGTGGTCCAGGACCCCCAGCATAAGCTTCGTGCCGGTATGCTGGCAAACTTCAGCATTGAAACGGAGCCTCCCAAAGTGACCGTTGCGGTGCCCGCAGAGGCGATCGTGCGCGAGGGCGACGGAACAATGACCGCGTGGGTCACGACCGACCAGCGGCGTTTCGAGCGGCGCACGGTGAAGACCGGCCTCGAGCAGGATGGATGGATCCAGATTCTGGCTGGCCTCGACCTCGGAGAGCAGGTTGCTTCGACGGGCGCGATCTTTCTCAGCAACAAATTTGCCAACGCGATCACAGGGTAGCGGGTGGCGAGCATACCGCAAGACGCGCCTCACCGAGGAAAATGCGCGCTTGCGATTGGCCGAAACCGGCGGTTAGCGGTGCCGGCCGCAGTTCGAAAGCAAGTGTGCAGTTTTGGTCAAGAGCATCATTCAATTCGGTCTGACCCGCAGCGCCATCATCGTGCTTGGCCTGGTGGTTTTCTGCGCCGCCGGCATCGCCGCCTTCACCAAACTGAACATCGAGGCCTATCCGAATCCGGCACCGGTAATCCTTGAGATCACCGCCCAGGCACCGGGTCTGTCCGCGGAGGAGATGGAGAAATACTACACGATCCCGATGGAGGTCGGGCTGTATCCCACGCCGGGCGTCGTCAACATCCGCTCGACGTCGTTTTACGGCCTGTCCTTTGTGCGCGTCACCTTCCGATACGGCGTCGACTACTATTTCGCGCTGACGCAAGCCGCCAACAGCATCCAGCAGAATATCCAGTTGCCCGGCAATCTCGTTCCGACCATTCAGCAGTCGAGCCTGGTGGGCGAGATCTACCGCTATCAGCTGGTCGGTCCGCCCAATTTCGGTCTGACCAATTTGAGGACGCTGCAGGACTATGTGGTGACCCGCCGCCTCATGACCATTCCCGGCGTGGTGCAGATCAATTCATGGGGCGGCACCACAAAGCAGTTCCAGGTCGATGCCGACCTGCAAAAGCTGGAAGGCTACAATATCACTGTGCCGCAGCTGGTCTCGGCGCTCGGAAACGCCAACGTCAATGTTGGCGGCCGCGAGATCGCCATCGGTCAGCAGTCGGTCAACATTCGGGGCATCGGCCTGATCGACTCCGGCGGCGCCGACGACGTCACCAAGGGATACAAGGTCGAAGATATCCAGAACATCGTGCTCAGCCAGTCAGGCGGGCTTCCGATCCAGATCAAGGACGTTGCCAAGGTCTCGGTCGGCTATGTGCCGAGGCTTGGAATCGCCGGCAAGGACAAGGATGACGACGTCGCCGCTGCGATCGTGGTCATGGGCCGCACCCAGCACACCAACGACATCATCCCCAAGGTGCAGGAAGAGGTCGCCAAGATCAACAGCGACGGCACCCTGCCACCAGGCGTGAAGATCGTATCCTACTATGACCGCAGTTCACTGGTGGGTGTCACCACCCACACCGTCATGCACAACCTGGTGTTCGGCTGCATTCTCGTATTCCTGATCCAGTGGATCTTCCTCGGCGATCTGCGCAGCGCCCTGATTGTGAGCGTCAATATTCCGTTCGCGCTGTTCTTCGCCATCATCATCCTGGTTCTGCAGGGCGAAGATGCCAACCTGTTGTCGCTCGGCGCGGTGGATTTCGGCATCATCGTCGATTCTGCCGTCATCATGATGGAAAACATCTTTCGCAATTTCCAATCGAATGCGGAAAATCGCCAGCGGGTCCTGCAACATCTATCGGAAGGCTACTGGGGTGCCGATCCGACCGCCTCGACCCACGGCCAACCGTCCGCGGCGCGCTGGAGCGACCGACTGCGGATGATCTTCGTCAGCGCGCTCCAGGTCGACAAGGCCGTTTTCTTCACCGCCGCCATCACGGTTACGGCTTTCGTGCCGCTGTTCACGATGCAGGGCGTCGAGGGCCAGATCTTCGGGCCGATGGCGCGTACCTACGGGTACGCCCTCGCCGGCGCACTGCTTGCGACCTTCACGGTGACGCCGGTGTTGGCCTCCCTGCTGCTGCCGAAACATATCGCGGAAGCGGAGACGTTCATCGTGCGCGGGTTGCGCAAGGCCTACACGCCGGTGCTGCGCTGGTCGCTCGCCAACGTGAAGGTTGCCGTCATTGCCGGAGTCATCTTCCTTGGCATCAGCACCCTGGCGGCAAGCCGGCTCGGCAGCGAATTCCTGCCGGCGCTGGAGGAAGGAAATTTCTGGATCCGCGCCACGATGCCGCCGACCATCGCGCTCGACGCCGGCACCGAACCGACGCGCAGGATGCGCGAAATCCTGCTACGCCATCCGGAGATCATCACGGTCGTTTCGCAGCATGGCCGCCCCGATAACGGCAGCGACGCTTCGGCGTTTTCCAACGTTGAACTGTTCGCGCCGATCAAGCCATTCGACGAGTGGCCGCCCGGCTTGACCAAGGAAAAGCTTACCGAGCAGCTGCAGAAGGAGTTTGACGAGGAGTTGCCCGGCGTCACGCTTAACTTCTCCCAGTACATCCAGGACAATATCGAGGAAGCCCTCTCCGGAGTGAAAGGCGCGAACTCGGTGAAGGTCATTGGACCCAATCTCGACGTGCTCGAACAGCTCGCCGGCAAGGTGGCCGAGGAAATGGCCAAGGTCCGCGGCGTCGCCGACCTCGGCGTCTTCCATCTGGTCGGACAACCCAACCTCAATATCAGGGTCAACCGGGAAAAGGCCGCCCGCTACGGCCTCAACACTGGCGACGTCACCACCGTGGTGCAGGCGGCGCTGGGGGGCACCATCGCAACGACCGTGCTGGAGGGCGACCGCTCCTTCGGAGTCGCGGTTCGCCTT
This sequence comes from Afipia sp. GAS231, assembly GCF_900103365.1. Classification (NCBI taxonomy): domain Bacteria; kingdom Pseudomonadati; phylum Pseudomonadota; class Alphaproteobacteria; order Hyphomicrobiales; family Nitrobacteraceae; genus Afipia; species Afipia sp. GAS231. The sequence continues at coordinate 6,723,227 of NZ_LT629703.1, read as the reverse complement.
GACGCCAGGTTCCGGCGAAGCATCGACGCGGTGCGCGAGATCAAGGTTGCCTACCAGACCCCCTCCGGCAGCAACGCTTACATTTCTCTCAGCGAACTTGCCGATATTTCCCTCGACACCGGTGCGCTGTTTATCTACCGCGAGCGCAGCCAGCGTTATATCCCGATCAAATTCAGCGTCCGTGGCCGCGATCTCGGCAGTACGGTGGCGGAGGCGCAGCAGCGCGTCGCACAGGCCGTCCAGCTTCCAACCGGCTATCGCATCATCTGGTCCGGCGAGTTCGACAACCTCGAGGCGGCGAAAGCCCGCCTCCTGATCGTCGTACCGATCACGCTGCTGCTCATCTTCGTGCTGCTCTACAGCCTGTTCAATTCGCTGCGCGACAGCTTGCTGGCGCTTGCCGGCATTCCATTTGCCATCGGCGGAGGGCTGATCGCGCTCTACCTCGCCGATCTCGACTTCAGCATTTCGGCGGCGATCGGCTTCATCTCGCTGTTCGGTGTCGCCGTCATGGACGGCATTCTCAACATCACCTACTTCCGCGAGTTACGGGCCTCGGGAATGAGCATCACCGACGCCGTCTTCAACGGGTCGGAACAGCGCATGCGCCCTATGCTGATGACCGCGCTGTCGGCCGGCGTCGGCTTGTTTCCGGCGGCGCTGTCACATGGCATCGGAAGCCAGGTGCAGAGGCCGCTCGCGACCGTTGTCGTCGGCGGCATGTTCATCGGTCCGTTGCTGCTGCTTGTCGTGGCGCCTGCCCTACGCAAGATTTTTCTGTCCAGGGAGACACCTGTCGCCGATCAAGAAGCCCCCGCCACCCCGCCGGAAACGGCAAGTTGAGAGGATGCCGTTGACCCGCAACGTCCTCACGATGATTTCTGTCGTTGCTTGTTGCAGGCGCCGCGCCGCGTGGCCGCGCGCGCTGGCCGCCGCAGCCGGCAGCCTCCTGCTGGCAAGCTGTGCGGTCGGTCCAAACTTTGTTCCACCGCCGGCCCCGGAGGTGACGGGCTACACCCCGGAGCCGTTGAAGTCACCGAGCGCTGAAGCGGGTGGCCCAGGCGTGGCGGCGCAACATTTCGTCAGCGGCGCGGATATCTCCACGCGCTGGTGGTCGGCGTTTCGATCAGCGCCGCTCAATCAGCTGATCCGGCTGTCGGTCGAGCACAATCCGTCGCTGCAATCGGCCGAAGCCGCGATCCGGGTGGCAAATTTCAATGCGCTCGCGCAGCGCGGGCTGTTCTTTCCGCAGGTCGGCGCCAACTACACCGCGGCCGACCAGCAATTCTCCAACATGGCGACCCAGAACGGCCCCGCCGATCCGTCGCAGACGCGCTACACCCTGCACACCGCCCAGCTCAACATCAGCTTCGTGCCTGATATCTGGGGCCAGAACATTCGCGCGGTCGAAAGCCTGGACGCCGTCACCGAGCAGGCCCAGTTCCAGCTTGAGGCGGCGTATCTGGCGCTGACCGCCAATGTCGTCACCGCTGCGATCCAGGAGGCCTCGCTGCGGGGCCAGATCGCCGCCGCCGAGCGCATCGTCAAGATCGAGCGCGACATCCTGGGGATCCTCAAGAGCCAGTTCGCCGCCGGTTCGGCGGCGCAGGTCGACGTGCTGACCCAGGAAACGGCGCTGGCCCAGGTCGAGCAGATCCTGCCGCCGTTGCAGAAACAGCTCGCCATCCAGCGCGACCTTCTGACCGCCCTTGCCGGGCAATTCTCGGCCGACGAGATCCTGCAGAAGTTCGATCTGCAACACCTCGCGCTACCGACGAATTTGCCGGTGAGCCTGCCGAGCACGCTGGTGGCGCAGCGCCCGGACGTCAGGGCCGCCGAGGCCAACCTGCACTCGGCAGGCGCCCTGGTCGGTGTTGCGATAGCTGCACGGCTGCCCAACCTCGCGATAACAGGCAATCCGGGCACCAGCGCCTTCAAGCTCGCCCAGCTGTTCACGCCGGGGACACTGTTCTATACGGTCGCCGGAAGCGCATCGCAGACGGTGTTTGACGGCTTCACGCTGTACCATCGGCAGAAGGCTGCCGAGGCCACGCTGGACCAGGCGGGCGCGCTTTACCGTCAGGCTGTTATCACCGCGCTGCAAAACGTCGCCGACGCCTTACGCAGCCTGCAAGCGGATGCGCGCGCCGTGCAAGCCGCCATCAAGGCCGAAAATGCCGCCAAAGCCTCCCTCGAAATCGTGCAAAAACAGCTCGTGCTGGGACAAATCAACCAGGTCACCGTGCTGAACGCCCAGCAGGCTTATCTGAACGCTTCGATCGCTCGCGTGCAGGCCCAGGCCACGCGGCTGTCGGACACAGCGGCGCTCTTCATGGCGCTCGGCGGCGGCTGGCCTGCAGAGTGCACAACACCGGTCTGGCGCGAATGCGTCACGGGAGACAAGCATCTTGCAGCCGTGCAGGTGACCGACGCCAAATAGTTGCCCGCCTCCACCCGGGGCGCGGCCTCCCGGCATGATCCAGCGCCGGCGGCTACCAGATGACCACGGCGCAAAGCAGCGCAAGGGGCACCGCGGCTAGTCCGATGACGACCCAGTTGCGCATGTCTGCCGGGTCCCTGGAATAGCGAAAAATCTGGACAGCGAGGAAGACGCACACCGCCGCGCCCAGGACGATGCGAAATAAATCGGCAGGCGTATCGTATGCCGACCAAAGTTTTTCGGTTTGCGGACTTGCGACACGGGCCGTGACCACCAACACAATGACGAGAAATGTCGTCCGAAGGAAGAGGCCGAGGATCCGCATCTGGTGCCACCGTTTCCACCCTGCGAAGGATAGCACCCGTCCGACAGAACGGTAGTATTTTTTGCAACCCGCAAGCATCTGCTGCAGGCAAACTCGCAAACGAGCTCCCCGGAGCAGTCGCTCCGGGGGTTAACCTGCGCGCGTCGATCAGCTCTGCGAGTGACGCGCCATGAAATTGTCGTAGCCGACTTCGGCGACCTGGAACCACTGGTAGCCGTTGTTGGAGAAGCTGGTCAGCGACTCCAGGAGCTTCTTGAAGTTGGGATTGGTCGCGGCCACTTCGCTGTGCAGCTCCCTTGCCGCCTTGAGGGAGGCTTCCATCACCGCGGGCGGAAATGCGTGCAGCTTGGTACCGGCGGCGAGCAGCTTCTTCAGCGCCATCGGGTTGGCCTGGTCGTATCGGGCCATCATCCAGTTGTTGGCGAGATGGCCGGCCTGTTCGAGCACGCTCTGATAATATTTCGGCAGCGCGTTCCACTTGTCGAGGTTGACGATCGCCAGCAGCATCGGGCCGCCTTCCCACCAGCCGGGATAGTAGTAGTGCGGCGCGACCTTGAAGAAGCCGAGCTTCTCGTCGTCATAGGGGCCGACCCACTCGGCGCCGTCGATCGTGCCCTTCTCCAGCGCCGGATAGATGTCGCCGCCCGCAAGCTGCTGCGGGACGCAACCGAGCTTCTGCAGCACGCGGCCGGCGAAGCCGCCGATGCGGAATTTCAGCCCCTTGAGGTCGTCGACGGTGTTGATCTCCTTGCGGAACCAACCGCCCATCTGGCAGCCGGTGTTGCCGGCCAAAAGCGAGGTGACGTTGTAGCTCTTGTAGAACTCGTTCAGGAGGTCCTTGCCGCCGCCCAGCATGTACCAGGCCTGGTTGATGCGCGAGTTCGGCCCGAACGGCACCGACGAGCCGAACGTGAAGGCCGGGTCCTTGCCGAAATAATAGTAGGAGGCGGTGTGGCCCATTTCGACGGTGCCGTTCTGCACCGCGTCGAGCACCTGCAGGCCCGGAACGATCTCGCCTGCCGCAAAAGTCTGGATCTGGAATTTGTTGTCGGTGGCTTCGCCGACCACCTTGGCCATCATCTCGGCGCCGCCATGCAGCGTATCGAGCGATTTCGGCCAGCTCGTCGTCATGCGCCACTTGATCTCCGGCATCGACTGCGCGATCGCCGGCGCCGCCAAGGTCGCCGCGCCCGCGGCACCGAGGCCGGTGACCTTGATAAAGTCTCTTCGCTTCATGGAATCCATCCCTATCGGTTGTGTCATTCAGCCTTCGTGTCGAGGCCTGCGGCCAGCATGGAACATCCGGTTGGCGATATCCATCCCGAACAGGTCCAAAAAACGCAAAAAAGCCCGATCTCTCAACGAGACCGGGCTGGTTCTTGCGACTTTGGATTTAGAGCCTGGTCCGCAGGACCAGGCTCTAACTTTTCTTTTTGACGCGTTTTCCTGACGCGAACCGGGACCCGCTTCGCTCGAAAACGCTACGTATCAGCCGCGCGTGCGCGAGCGGATCATGAAGGTGTCGAAGGTGTATTCGGCGACCTGCCACCACAGATACTGGTCGGAACGGTAGGCCTGCATCGCGTCGATCGATTTCTTGAAGTCGGCGTTCTTGGCGGAGAGTTCGCCCCACAGTTCGTTGGTCGCCTTCAGGCAGGCTTCCAGCACTTCGTTGGTGAACGGACGAAGCTGGGTGCCGCCGGCCACCAGACGCTTCAACGCCGTCGGGTTCTGCATGTCGTAGCGCGCAGCCATCCAGCTGTTGGCGTTGGCCATCGCATTGGTGAGGATGGCCTGGTAGTTCTTCGGCAGCGAATTCCACTTTTCCAGGTTGGTGAAGGCGTGAACCGTCGGCCCGCCTTCCCAGAAGCCCGGGTAGTAGTAGTATTTCGCGACCTTGGCGAAGCCGAGCTTCTCGTCGTCGTACGGACCGACCCACTCGGCCGCATCGATGGTGCCCTTTTCCAGCGCCGGGTAGATGTCGCCGCCGGCGAGCTGCTGCGGCACGACGCCGACCTTCTGCAGCACTTGTCCGGCGATGCCGCCGATACGCATCTTGAGGCCCGACAGATCGGCGGTGGTCTTGATCTCCTTGCGGAACCAGCCGCCCATCTGGGTGCCGGTGTTGCCGCAGGGCGCGCCGATCACACCGAACTTCTTGAAGAACTCGTTGCCGAGCTCCATGCCGCCGCCCTGGTACCACCAGGAGTTCTGCTGGCGCGCGTTGAGGCCGAACGGAACCGAGGCGTAGATCGCGAATGTCGGGTCCTTGCCGACATAGTAGTAGGAAACCGTGTGGCACATCTCGACGGTGCCGTTGGAGGTGGCGTCCAGCGCCTGCAGGCCGGGAACGATTTCGCCGGCTGCGAACACCTGGATCTGGAACTTGTTGTCGGTCATTTCAGCGACGTATTTCGAGACCTGCTCGGCGCCGCCGAAGATGGTGTCGAGCGATTTCGGGAAGCTCGACGTCATACGCCACTTGATCTCAGGCGACGATTGCGCGATGGCCGGCGAGGCAACGGCCGTCGCGGCGGCACCGGCCGCAGAAACCTTCAAAAAATCACGACGCTTCATTCAATCTCTCCTTGAGACGGGGCGTTTCCCATAATGCTCAAGCGTTCCTCCGGAGGGGCGAATTCCACGTGTTCCGGGGCGCTCTGGCGGGGCTTTAACACGGAAGTCGGCCGTTCGAATACGCGACAAAGGCATGACTGCACTGATTAAACGAAAGTCGTAGGCCGCGATTCGGGCCCGACCTGGCGGGGTTAGCAATCTTGCCCTGCGCGGAAACGCGCACCTTCTGCGATTTCGCACTGTTGTCATGGTTCGGTTCAATAACTGACTGCGGGAGGCACATGATGCTGAGATTGGCGATGGGTATCGTGGTGCTGGCGCTACCCCCGCATGGTACCTCGGCGCTGACCTCCGCCATCGCGGATGCGCTGTCCGATGATGCCCGATTGCTCGGATCACCGGCGACACCGGCCGTCTGGGAAAAATCTGTCGCACCCGAGGACGTCGTTAGAGCTCCAGCCGTGGCCGTGCCAATGCAGGACCGAACGCTGAGTGGCAACCCGCTGTGGGCGATCCCGCTCATCGTATTGTCCGGCACACGCGAACGGCCAATCTTCTCGCCATCGCGGCGACCGCCCGCGGCCAAGCCGAACCCGATCCATAAACCGGTCGCAAGTGCACCAAAGCCGCAAGAGCCCGAACATCCGCAGCTCTCTTTGGTCGGCACCATTGCAACCAGCTACGAGAGTTTCGGGATATTCTTGAATCCGTCAACCAAGGCAGCTCTTCGGCTAAAGACCGGTGACTATTACCAGGGTTGGAAGCTGGGTTCGGTTCAAGCCCGCCAAGCCACCCTGGAAAAGGATCAACAGACCGTCACCCTCACTTTGCCGCAGCCTGGATCCGGGCAGCCGGCCAACGATGTCCCGTCGCTTTCGGGCTCCGGCAGATTGCTGTCGGCGTTGTCGCCTGCCCGGCGCGAGAGGTCCCACTAGCAGTTTGTGGAAAAACGGTTTTCGAAGGTGTCCATGAGCGACATGGGTTCAAGAACCGAGCCCAATTGGGAGAAAAGAAAAGCCGAGGGGCACCGGACCCCTCGGCTTTAGCGGTTCGTTGATCTCAGCACTCAGCGGTCCCAATGGCCTTCCTGGCGCTTGTCCCATAGGCCGGGCAGTACCGATGTGCGCTCGACGCGCACGGAATTGAGCGCTTCGGGTTCGATTTGGAGCGCTTGCAAGATCGTCGGCGCAACCTGCGAGGTGGCGACGGGAGTTTTGAGGGTAACGCTGGGAAAGCGGGGATTGGAAACAATCAGCCCGACGTTGGTGTCGCCGAAGCTGAAGCCGCCATGCTCGGCGTTCTTCTTGCTCGACGAGGTATAGACGGTGCCGTAGACGGGCTGGACGATTATATCGGGTGTGCGGCTGTCGTGCGCCGGATCGTTGAACTTGAGCTTCAGGTCGTCACCGCCGAGCACCTCCTCAATGAACAAGGCCTTGGCATTGGCGTTCAGATAGTCGATCGCCGCCGGGGTCTTGGTTTGATCCTGCAGCCAGATCAGCGCGATGTCGTCATCCTGCACGAAACCGCACGCACCGGTCGAGCAGGCATTGGCGCTGGCGATGGCCTGTGCACCCGGATTCGTTCCGGCGTCCGGCAGCGCGGCAACGAGGTCGGCGAAATGACCCGGCTTGTTGACCTTGGCCGGGTTGATCGGCGACTGGCCGTGCTTGGCACTGACAATGAACAGCGTGGACTCGTACAGGCCGCGGCTCTTGAGAGCCTGGATCATGCTGCCCAAGGCTTCGTCGGTCTTCTGCAGACCGAAGGCCAGCACCGCGGTCGGCGTCCCGGCGCCGTCGATGTAGCCGCCGGGCTGGCCCGCGTGGGTGCTCTGACCGCAACTGCCGTCCTGGTTATCCTTGGCCAGCTTTTGCCCGACGCTCACCGCCTGGAAGTTCATTCCGAACAGCTTCGGCGCGCCACCGGCAGGCAAGCCATCGTGGGTGAGGCCGCCGATTTCCTTGATGATGGCGGCGACCTTCAGCTGGTCGTTCGCAACCGTGCAATCGACGCTGACCGTAGCGTCGAGACCGTTCACGTTGGTGATTTCCGGCGTGTAGAGATCGTCCACGCCCTTGCCCGACGGGCCGTTGACGAGATCATAGGCGGGGTGCTTGTCCGCCCATGCGGTACGACCGCCCTTGCTCTTGACGACTTCGAAGATCGTATTGGTACGGATGGCATTGTGGGGATAGACCGCGACGCACTGGCCGAACTCGTTGCGTCCGCGCGGCAGCATCTTCGGATCGATCACATTCTGGGAGACATTGTTGCTGTTGTACTTGTCGATGCTTTCATCGAACACCATCATGTTGCCGGCTGGGCCCTGGCAGGTCAGGTTGCCAGGATCAAACAGGGTGCGGTCATAGCTTACGTCATAGAACAGACCATGGCTGATTGGCGAGCCGCCGGTCACCAGCGCCAGCAGCCCGGGAAACGAATCGGAGTTGGCAGGCGTGCGGGCGTTGCTGTAGGTGATGCCGTGGCGGGATAGTTCGGCCAGGGCGGAGTTCGGATGCCCTTCAACGTAGCGCGCTACGTCGAGAGCGTGCAGTCCGTCCACGCTGATGAGCAGGACGCGATCGATGTCGGCGGCCTGTGCGGTCGCGCTGAAGGCAACGCCGGCCAGCAGCCCCAGGGTCATCTTCCCAAAAATCATTATCAGCCTCCGGAATACTCATTGTCGGGACTCCAAGTGTCGCAGCGACATATTTCACGCTGATGACCGAACATTCGAAGCAGCGAACGTGAAAGAGAATCCCGACTTGAACGAGAATCCCGCCGGGAATCCCGAGCGTGCTGAGGCAGGAGATCGATGTCCGCTTTGGCGACCGGCCCGCGGGGGACGCCAGTGCTTCACCCGCTCGTCTCTCGATCGCGGACATCCGGCGCGCGCTGGCGGCGCGCTTGTTCGCGGACCGGAAGCCACAACGCCATCCAGGTCCGAGGCAGGCTTTCGCTTGAAAGCGCTTTGGAAAACGCCGCGTCAGGCCGCGGCGATGGCGCCCTTGAGCTGGTCGCGAACCTGGACGCCGATGGCGCGATAAATCGCCGCGTGCGGCCCGTCGGGCTCGCTGGCGACCACCGGATTACCGGCATCCGAACTCGTCCGAATCGACATGTGCAGCGGGATCTCGCCGAGGAACGGCACGCCCAGCCGCTCCGCCTCGTGCCGCGCGCCGCCGTGGCCGAAAATGTCGGATCGCGTGCCGCACTCCGGGCACTGGAAATAGCTCATGTTCTCGACGATGCCGAGCACGGGCACGTTGACCTTCCTGAACATCGCGAGCCCGCGCCGCGCGTCGATCAGGGAAAGGTCCTGCGGGGTCGAGATGATGACCGCGCCCTTCAGCGGCACGTTCTGCGCCAGCGTCAGTTGCGCGTCGCCGGTGCCGGGCGGCATATCGACGACGAGAATATCGAGCGTGCCCCACGCCACGTCGCGCAGCATCTGGGTGATTGCCGACATCACCATCGGACCGCGCCAGATCATCGCGGTATCTTCCTCGACCAGAAAACCGATCGACATGATCGACAACCCGAAGCGCTGGATCGGGATCATCTTGCGGTTGTCGTCGAGTACAGGTTTTTCGTGAATGCCGGTCAGCCGCGGCACCGAAGGGCCGTAGATGTCGGCGTCGAGCAGGCCGACGCGCAGGCCGAGATCACGCAGGCCCAGCGCCAGGTTGAGCGCGGTGGTCGATTTGCCGACACCGCCCTTGCCCGATGCGACCGCGATGACGGCGGCGACGCCCGGAATTTCCGATTGCTTGGACATCGGCGACGCCGGGCTTTGTGGCGGCTTGTGGGCCGCGACCGGCTGCACGCCGGGCCTCGGCGCAGCCGCATGAGAATGCGGATGAGAATGCGGCGCGGGCCGAGATGCTGGCGCCGGCGATCCCGCCTTGCGCTCGGCGGTCAGCGCGATCATGGCGACGGTGACGCCGGGGATGGCGCGCACCGCGGCCTCGGCCTGCGCGCGCACGCTTTCCCAGGCGCGGGCTTCCGCCGCGTCGACATTGATCGAAAAGAACACCTTGCCATCGGTCACCGTGATCGCCGACAGCACGTTGGCGTTGCTCAAGGCGACGCCGCGCGGCGACGCCACCTTGGCGAGGGCATCGATAACCTGTTGCTGCGTAACGCTCACCCGCGCATCTCCTGGATAATAGCTCGATGCGACAGATAGGACGTTACCGCCCAAAAGGCTACCTCGTCCCGATATCTTCCCGGGTCTCGGCGGGCGCCGCGACGCCGCCTTCCTTGGCAGCCTCGTAGTTCAGTTCGATCATGACGCCATTGGGGTCATCGACGAAGATCTGCCAGAGATCGCCGCCCGGAACCTGCCGGCTATCATAGGCCATACCCTTGGACTCCAGCCGCTTCTTCATGCCGTCGAAGCCGGAGCTGGCAAACGCGACGTGGTGGACCACGCCGGAATCCGGCTTCTGCGGCTCGTCGGTCTTGGAAATATCGACCAGATGCACCACCGCCTTGCCCTCGCTGTACATCCAGGCGCCCGGGAAGGCGAAGTTGGGCCGGGGGCCCTTTTCCAGCCCCATGACGTCCTCATAGAACCGGACCGTGTCGGCAAGCTTCCGGGTCCGGATATTGAAATGGTCAAGCACGCCCACGCTGACGCCCATGCGATGTCACTCCCTTTTTTGTGAAGTCTTAAACGCGCGCCCGACCCTAGCACAAAACCGGCCCCTGCAGCCAAACGAAGGCGGTTGCCCTTCATGGCGCAGGGTTTATGGTGCGGCTCCCGCCTCCCGAGCCCCCTCTCCGGCTCTCGAAAACGCAGAGAACACCGTCCGGCCAGTTCAATGTCCGGTCAAAACCCACAAGAAAACCCCAAGGTAAGACAAGGTAGCACACATGGCTAAAGTCGCTTTTCTCGGTCTCGGCGTCATGGGTTTCCCGATGGCAGGACATCTGGTGAAAAAAGGCGGCCACGAGGTGACCGTGTACAACCGCACCGCGGCCAAGGCGAAGGAATGGGCCGACAAGTTCGGCAGCAAGACCGCGGCAACACCGAAAGCCGCCGCCGAAGGCCAGGATTTCGTGATGTGCTGCGTCGGCAACGACAATGATTTGCGCGCGGTCACCATCGGCGCCGACGGCGCCTTTGCCGGCATGAAGAAGGGCGCGACCTTCGTCGACCACACCACCGCTTCCGCCGAGGTCGCCCGGGAACTCGATGCCGCCGCCACCAAGGCTGGTTTCAGCTTCATCGACGCGCCGGTGTCCGGCGGACAGGCCGGCGCCGAAAACGGCGTGCTGACCGTGATGTGCGGCGGCAAGGACGACGCCTATGCCGGCGCCGAGCCTGTGATCGCGGCCTATGCGCGGATGTGCAAGCTGCTCGGACCCGCGGGTTCCGGCCAGCTCACCAAAATGGTCAACCAGATCTGCATCGCCGGCCTCGTTCAGGGCCTCTCGGAGGGCATTCACTTCGCCAAGAAATCCGGCCTCGACGTTGCGGCCGTGATCGAGACCATCTCGAAGGGTGCCGCGCAATCCTGGCAGATGGAAAACCGCTACAAGACCATGAACGACGGCAAATTCGACTTCGGCTTCGCGGTCGAATGGATGCGCAAGGACCTCTCGATCTGCATCGCCGAATCCCGCCGCAACGGCGCCAACCTGCCGGTGACCGCGCTGGTCGATCAATTCTACTCGGAAGTCGAGAAGATGGGCGGCAAGCGCTGGGATACGTCGAGCCTGCTGGCACGGTTGCAGCGGTAAGGAAAATCGACGGGCGTCACCTTCGCTGTCATTGCGAGCCAACGGGTCGGGCGAACGCCCGCCCGATGACAGGCTCCGCGAAGCAATCCATTCTCTCCGCGACAAAAGAGTGGATTGCTTCGTCGCTTACGCTCCTCGCAATGACGGCTGGAGCCTGCACGCTGCCTCTGCGTTGAGCTTGTCCCTAAAAGTTAATTTAACCTCCCGTTAACGAGATTCTTTAGCCCTTTAAGGTAAGGGTTAATGATTTCGCGCCACAGATAGACAATGCAAAAGCTCGCGCCGTTCGCGGGCAGGATTTGTGTTGTTTGATGAGTAATCCCGCAGAAAAGCCCGAAGTTGTCCAGCTTCCGGCCGAAACGCCTGCAGCTGTGCCGGTCAACAGCCGGCGCGTCGCGGCGCAGCGGGTTCGCGAGGCGCGCGATCGGTTAACGTCGACGTCGGGAACCCGCCCGGCTTTCGACACCGAACTGCTCCGGCAATACGCCCAGACCCGGATGTCGGCCTCCTATGTCGTGATGTTGCTGGTGGTTGCCACCGGCGTGCTATTCGGCCTCTGGATGCAACCGCTCTGGTCGGCGGCCTGGACCGTCGGCATGCTCTGCATCCACGCCGCGATCATCCGCAACTGCGGAAAGTTCCTTGCCGAAAAACCTTCGCTCGCCGCGACGAGGAAATGGCGCACCCGCTTCGTACTGCTCGACCTGCTCTACGGACTGTGCTGGACAGCAATCCTGATCCATCCGGCGGGGCTCGACGTCGTCTCCAACACGATGATGATGTTCCTGATGCTGCTGGTGATCGCGGTATCGAGCATGCTGGCCGCGAGCCTGCCGATCGCAGCACTGGCGGCAACCGCGCCGGTGACGGCCGCGATCGCGCTCAACTTCGTGCTGGCCGGTACGTTCGACAACTACGTGCTGGCGCTGCTGGCGCTCGCCGCCGAGGGCTATTTCGCGCTGCTGGCGCACCGCCTGCACTCGACGACGCTGGCGACGCTGGAAGCGCGCGCCGAAAAGGACGCGCTGATCGGCGAGCTCGAACAGGCCAAAGCGATTTCCGACGAAGCGCGGCACCGCGCCGAATCCGCCAACGTCGCCAAATCGCGGTTCCTGGCGCAGATGAGCCACGAATTGCGCACGCCGCTGAATGCGATTCTCGGTTTCTCCGAGGTGATGAAGAGCGAGATTTTCGGCCCGCATACCGTGCCGGTCTACAAGGAATATTCCGCCGACATTCACAATTCCGGCGTCCATCTGCTCAACCTGATCAACGAGATTCTCGATTTGTCGCGGATCGAGGCCGGCCGCTACGAGCTCAACGAGGAAGCGGTGTCGCTGGTGCACGTCGTCGCCGACTGCCATCATCTGCTGAAACTGCGCGCGACCAGCCGCGGCATCACCATCCACGAAGTGTTCGAGCAGGGCATGCCGCGAATCTGGGGCGACGAACGTGCCTCCCGCCAGATCGTGCTCAACCTGCTGTCGAACTCGATCAAGTTCACCCCGCAAGGCGGCGAGATCTGGCTGAAGGTCGGCTGGACCGCGTCGGGCGGCCAGTATCTGAGCGTCAAGGACACCGGCTCCGGCATCGCCGAGGACGAAATCCCGATCGTGCTGGCGTCGTTCGGCCAGGGCTCCAACTCGATCAAGTCGGCCGAGCAAGGCGCGGGCCTGGGCCTGCCGATCGCGAAAAGCCTGATCGACATGCACGGTGGCACTTTTACGCTGAAATCGAAGCTGCGGATCGGCACCGAAGTCATCGTCACCTTCCCGCCGGAGCGGGTGATGTCGGCCTTGGCGCCGATGGCCGAGGAAGCCCCGCCGTTGCAGCCGGAAAACGCGACCGCTCCCGTCGAAGAAAAGGGCCGGGCGCGCAACAAACCGATCATGAGTGCCGGAACCGGACTGTAGCTTGCACAAGCGGGCGAACCATTTCACACTTCCACAATGAGCAAAGAAACGCCGTGTATCGCAGTCTGCATGATGGATCCCAGGACCAAGCTCTGCTTCGGCTGCGGACGAACGCTTCCGGAGATCGCGCGCTGGCACAAGATGGAGCGCGCGGAGCGGCTGGCCGTGATGGAGGGGCTGGCGGCGCGCATGGCGGAGGCCGGCCTCGCGCCGATGACGCCGCAGCCGGAACGCGGTTGATCGGACGAGCCATCGATGGAGGCGCGCCATGAGCCGCTTCCTACTCGTTGTCCTGATGCTCGCCGCTACCGCCGGCGCCGTGATCGCCTATGGCGACCCCGATCAGATCGCGCGCGCCAGCGAACAGATGTCGCACATGCTGGGCCGGAGCGTCGTGAAACCGGCACCTGCGGTCGAGATTGCGCGCAGCCAGGCCGGCGAATTCGCGCTCAACGTCAAGATCAACGGCGTCAGGGCGCCGATGGTGATCGACACCGGCGCGACCTCGGTGGTGCTGACCTGGGAAACCGCAAAGGCGATCGGACTGCCGCTCGAGATGCTGGAATACAATGTCGACGTCGAAACCGCCGGCGGTCATACCAAGGCGGCGCGGCTGACGCTGGATCGTCTCGCGGTCGGTCATCTCGTCGAGAAGTCAATTCCGGCACTGGTGGTGCCGCGCGGGCAGATGAAGACCAACTTGCTCGGCATGAGTTTTCTCGACCGGCTGGAGAGCTGGGGCGTGCAGGCCGACAGGTTGAAGCTGCACGGCTATCCCGACGTCACCGGCAGCATCAATACGGGAAGCATCAACGGCTCAGGCAGCCATCGCCGCGGCCGCAGCGTCGTCAACTAGCGCCATCGCATCGACCAGCACGTTGACGCCGGCCCCTGCCCTGACGCCGTTTTCGGCGAGATGGCGGCGGAACGCCCGCGCACCCTTGACGCCGTGGAACGCGCCGACGAAATGCCGCGTCATCGAATGCAGCCGCGTGCCCTGCGCGAGTTGCTCCTCGATATAGGGCAGCATCGCCGCGAACACGTCCTTCATCGTCGCATACGGTGCCGCCTCGCCGAACAGCTCGGGATCGACGTTGAGCAGCCGCCACGGCTCCTGATAGGCTGCCCGCCCCAGCATCACACCGTCGACGTGATCGAGGTGTTGCCTTGCTTGCGCGATGCTGTCGATGCCGCCGTTGATGATGATGGGCACATCGGGCAATGCGACCTTCAGCCGATAGACCCTGTCGTAATCGAGCGGCGGGATGTCGCGGTTTTCCTTCGGCGACAATCCGTTGAGCCAGGCTCTGCGCGCATGCACGATCAGCGCGTCGCTGCCGGCTGCGATCACGCCGCGCGCCAGCACGTCGAGCGCAACTTCCGGATCCTGATCGTCGATGCCGATCCGGCATTTGACGGTGACGGGAATTTTCACCGCGCGCTTCATCGCGGCCACGCCTTCGGCAACGAGCGCAGGCTCCGCCATCAGGCAGGCGCCGAACCGGCCGTCTTTCACCCGGTCGGACGGACAGCCGACATTGAGATTGATTTCGTCGTAGCCGAAATCCTCGCCGATCTTTGCCGCCGTCGCGAGCGCAGCGGAATCGGAACCGCCAAGCTGCAACGCCACCGGATGCTCGCTGGCATCAAACCCGAGCAGCCGCTGGCGATCGCCATGAATGATGGCGCCGGTCGTCAGCATCTCCGTGTAAAGCCGCCCACGCCGCGTCATCAGACGGTGGAAGACGCGGCAATGCCGGTCGGTCCAGTCCATCATCGGGGCCACGGAAAAACGATGGTCTAAGTCATTCATTTCGTTAGGCTTTTTTGTCACCAGTCGATCCTATAAGGGATTGGACCGACTGGCAAATCTGGCGCGCGTGAGCCTATTTACTCCGGTTTCTCCAGGATCACATCCGCTCCGATCGGAAGCCAAATCATGCCATTTCGCATTCTCAGTGCACACATGGTGTACACGAAAGCCCGAATGCACACGCGCCGCGGAACCGATCAAGCCGCGATCCGGTGCAAGCGTATGCAACACCTAAAATCGGCATGATGCGTTCAACCGCACCTTCGGGCGAAGCTGCTCGAACTTTGAGGCGGGTTCAAAATTCGGAGGGAAGCGCGCTCAAAAACGGTGGCTGTCTGAGTCAAAGATCATGCGGCCGTCATCGCTCGCACACCGACCGCGCGGCTCCAGTCGGCCCTATTTCTTTTTCCCGTCGGCATCGAACTGCTTGAGAAATGCGACGAGGTCGTTGGTCTTCTGCTCGTCCTTCAAGCCGGCATAAATCATTTTGGTGCCCGGTACCTTCGCTTTCGGGTCCTTGATATATTCGCGGAAATTAGCCTCGTCCCAGGTGATCCCGGAGTCCTTGTTCGCGGCCGAATATGAATAGCCGGCAATGCTGCCCGCCTTGCGGCCGATCAGCCCGTTGAGGACCGGTCCAACGGCATTCTTCGCGGTCTCGCCGATCTGGTGACAGGTCTTGCACACACCGAACACCTTCTCGCCGGCCGCGGCATCCTGGGCTCTCACTTCGCCAGCGCCCGCGATGGTCAAAAGTGCAACGAAAATAAATCCTCGCATCTTGATCTCCTGTTTTTGTTAGCCCTTGCGGGGCCGGAAATTCTTGTGTTGTCGGGGGAAGCGCCGATCTGACCGTGCAGATCACCGGCATGCTGGCCCTCTCTCAAGCGCCATACACGGTCAAAGTTCCACCGGGATCGGTGATCCGAGCCTGCACGTTCGCTCTCACGGTCACGACGTCCTGAATTCCTGACAACGGCATCAGACTGAATGCGGTGGAAAGCGCGTCCGCTTCGGTAGCGGTCGGCGCCACAACACTTACCGTGCTGTAGCGCGACGGGCTGCGACCAGTCGCCGGATCGAACAGATGGGTAAACCGGCCCGAAGTGTCGAAGCGAAATCCGGCACCCGCCGATGTCGCGACAGCACGATCGACAAGGTCGATGGTTTCGGTGAGAACGCCCGGCCGCTCGGGATCAGCGAGGCCGACGCGCCACGGCGTGCCCTCCGGCCTTGCGCCGATCGCCCGTATCTCACCCATATTCACCAGAGTCGTCGACAGGCCCGCTTTACGCAGCCGCTCGACGACGCGGTCGGTAGCGTAGCCCTGCGCGATGCCGTTCAGCGTGATGGCCGCGCCATGTCGAGTAAGTGCGATGCGGTCTTCGCTGACGCGCAGCCCGGCATAACCAACCTTCGCCAAGATTTCGGCCAATTTCTGCGGCGAAGGCCCGTCGCTGTCCGGCTTGTCGGACGTAAAATGATCCGCATAAAGCTGCCACAGCGGCTGCACCGTCGGATCAAATGCGCCGCCGGTGATCCTGGCAAATTGCAGCGATGCCTTGAGCAGCGCCACCATGTCAGCGTCGGGAGCAACAAGAATGCCGGTGCGGTTGAGGGTCGAGATCGCAGAACTGGCGCTGTAGAGGCTGAACTGTTGTTCCAACCGCCGCACGTCCACCACACAGCGCTCGACCAGCCGTCCGGCCTCGGCCCGGTCCGGATGATAGATTTCGATCGACACCTGCGCGCCAAGCGCCGAGCCGTGCCACCGCACGGCTTCGCCGGCCTGCGCCATTCGACCACCGGCCAGAAATGCCGACCCGGCCGCGGTCGCGGCAATGACAATCAAGCGACGGCGGGTGAGATTTTGGTTGAGCATCGGCTGATCCTCGTCAGTTGAGACGCACGTCGGAGTGTTCGGTCTGGTCACCGGCAGTGTCACTGCCCAGCACGTAGGCACTGGGAATTTCCACAAACGTCACAACGCGACCGCCATTGGCCGCGGCAAACGTGCCGGCGGCCTCGCGATTCCCGAAAGGCACGGCCTCGGCCGCGCCCATTCCGCCCTGCTTGCGGCTTTCGATCACAAAGAACGCCTTGCGCGCGTCGATCCAGTTCGCGGCGCCCGGATCTTCCCAGCTTGTCGCGCGCGCCATGTCCGAGACATAGATCGCCCGGATGTCGCGGGGCTGGTCGGGCATCAACGTGAAGGCCACGGTGTCGCGGACCGAGGTAAACCAGAACGGGTCAAGCCTGCCCGCGGTGATGATCTGGCCCTTCGGACCGGGATGCTCCGCTAGACTCATGCCGCAGAATACGGCCATCGCGTCGCTGTTGAGCGCAACCGGAGGCGGAACGACCGAATTGGCTGCGTCCTGATTGCATCCGGCGAGGAAGACGGCGCCGAGAACAGCGCAGAGGATTCGCAGGGTCATAATTCCCTCCGCGCAAAGAATACGGTCGCAAGCCCGAGCGGTGCTGCGATCCAGACCAGCAGGCCCAGCAACAGCGCGCTAATGCCGACACTCGCGGTCCCCGCAAGCCCGGCCATCCCCGAAAACTGGCTGACATTGAATCCGGTCAGATTGGTCAGGCGGTAAAGGTCGGTCGGATTGAGAAAAAGCAGTCCTTCGAGGACAGGCGCCGAGATGATGCGCCCCTGATCGATCACGAGAATGCCGAGCAGCGCCATGTCGAATACCAGCACCATCAGCAGCCAGATACCCACCGAAAGTCCCGCCGCGGTGCCGCGATCGCGGACCAGGCTGGAGATCAGATATCCGATCGCGACAAAGACCGCGCCGAGCAGGATCGAGGTGCCGAGCATGGATGCGAACGCATACCAGCTTGCCGCCAGCACCGAGGCGCCGGTGATCGCGAGCGCGGCCGCCGCTGCGCCATAGCCGATGATGGTGGCAAACGCCAGGATCAGGACATGCCCGCAGAATTTCCCGAGAATCACCTGATACCGGCCAACGGGATAGCTGAGCAGCAGGATCATGGTGCCGCGCTCCATCTCGCCGACCACCGCATCATGCGAAATCAAGAGCGCGATCAGCGGCAGCAAAAAAATCGTGAGACTGGACAGGCTGACCACAACGACATCTAGCGCACCGGCGCCGACATTGCCGGTCGGCGCACTGCCGAGGAATGTCAGGGAGAGCGAAAGTGCGGCCAGCAGCAGCGTGGTCGCCAGGACCCAACGGTTGCGCAACCCTTCCTTGATTTCCTTGGCCGCGATGATGGCGATGTTCCTCACGCGGCATTCTCCCGGAGAAAATGGGCATAGAGATCGTCAAGCGTCGGCGCCGCAATCTCGATATTGCGGACGCAGGGATCGCCGGCCGCAACGCGAAGCAAATCCATCTTGCGGGCCTCATCGGCCACCAGCATCACGCGGCCTTGCGGGGTCACGACGGACTCGCCGGTCATCCACGCCGGCGGCGCGCCATTGCCGCCGGGCGCGAGGTCCAGCGAGACCCGGATCGGCAGTTGCGAGATCGAGCGCAGTTGCGCCAGCGTGCCCTGCGCGACCAGAAGCCCGCGGTTCATGATCAGGACATGCTCGGCGCGATCCTCGAGCTCGTTGAGCGCGTGCGATGAGATCAGGACCGTGGCGCCGTCGTCCCGCAATTCGCCCAGGATTTCGTAGAAGGTCTGGCGCAGCGCGGGATCGAGTCCGGTTGTAGGTTCGTCCAGCAGCAACACCCGCGGCCGCCCCAGCAGGGCCTGGGCCAGTCCCAGACGTTGCCGCATCCCCTTGGAATAGGTTCCGACCCTGCGATCGGCGGCATCCATCAGGCCGACGCGGTCGAGCAGCGGCCATGCCGAGGCGGGCTTGATCCGCTTCAGCCGTGCGTAGAATGCCAGCGTTTCTCGTCCGGTCAGAGCAGCGTTGAACGCTACGTTCTCCGGCAGATAACCGAGCAGCCGGCGCGCCGAGAATTCGCCGGCCGCCGGATTCTCGTCCAAAACGCGGACCGCGCCGCGGTCGGCGTGAATGAGACCGAGCATCAATTTGATCAGCGTGGTCTTGCCGGCGCCGTTGTGGCCGACCAGAGCACTGAGCCGTCCCGGAACGAGGTCGAACGAGACGTTGCGCAGCGCCTTGACCACGCCGAAGCTCTTTTCCACGCCATTCACGGCGACGGTAACATTCATCTCAGGCTCCGACTGGCTGATGGTTTCGGCGGCGGTGCGATTAGGGGGTGCGTATCGACGACGCCACCGGGATAGAGTGCCGGAAACTGCGCCTGCGCCCAGCGCAACACCTGCACCGCTGGACTGTTGATCAGCACCTTCGCCGCCGGCGCGGTCCACAACACGCGGTCGACCAGATCGTTGGGGCGGTAGGCGGTGTCGGCAATGCCGTCGCCATTGAGATCGAATGCGGGATTATCGCTCCAGTAATTGCCGCGGCCGTCCTTCGACCAGTCGAGGTCGCGGGTGCCGACATATTTCACCTGGTTTCGGTTGCCGACAAAAGCGTTGCCGGTGATCTCGTTGCCCTCGGAGCCAGCGGTGAAATGCACGCCGATACCGCAGCGTTCGAACCAGTTGTTGCGGAACTTGTTATGGTTGGTGTTGTAGATGAAGACGCATTTTTCCGGTCCGCTGCGGAGGCCCTGTGCGGGCTTTGTCTCCGGCACCATGCTGTGCTCATCATCTGGACCTTCGTCCCGGCTGCTTGCGATATTATCGAGCGAGCCGCCGGCCACCCAATTGCCGTCGATCTCAGCGTAATTGGCATAGTTGAACAGCATGCCGTAATCGCGGTCGCGATCCGAGATGTTGTTGCGGATGACCAACCGGTTCGAATACATGATGGCGTAGCCGACGTGATTGCCGACCGACACATTGCCGCTTACTTCGCTGTCGTTGGTGTACATGTAATGCACCGCGAACCTTACCTGCTCGAAGCGATTGTCGATGAAACGGTCCTTGCGGCTGGAAATCGTGAAGATGCCGTCGCGCCCGTAGCGGAAGGTGTTCTCGGCGATCGTGACATCGGGCGCATTCCACAGCGACACGCCGTTGCCGGCCTCGTTGAGGCGTCCGCCCTGCACGCCGTCGACGACGTTGCGCAGCACGCGCGATCCTGTCGCGCCGTGGACATAGATGCCGAACAGGTTGCCTTCGAAACGATTATTTTCGACCAGCGCCCGTTCCGCGGTCTTCTCGAGAAATACGCCGGAATCCATGGTCTGCAGATCGTGGCCCGATCCCCGGATGGTCACGCCGCGGACGGTGACGTCCGGTACCGTCACGGTGACGACATTGCCGACACCGCCGCCGTCGAGCACCGCACCCGGCCGTCCGCTCAATACGACGCGCCGGTCGATCCTGATCGCGCCTTTGTAATCGCCCGGCGCAAGTTCGATGACATCGCCATCCTGCGCCCCGTCCAGCACAGCCTGTAGCGCCTGCTCCGGCGCAGCCTTGAACGTCTCCGCAACCGCGGAGCCCGGGACTCCGGCGGCGAAGATCGCCGCCGGGAGGATGCGCAAAAGGGCGTGCACGTGTCGTTCCCGTCTCAAGCCGTCGGCTTGGGCTCGACCAACATACGGCCCTTCATCTCCATGTGCATCGCGTGGCAGAACCACGAACAATAATACCAGTAGACGCCGGCTCGATCCGCCGAGAACGACACCGAGGCCGTCGCCATTGGCGCGACTTCCATATTGATGCCGTAATTTGTAATCGCGAAGCCGTGGGTCAGGTCCTCTACCGCGTCGATATTGGTGATGTAGACGGTGACATGGTCACCCTGCTTGACCTGGAACTGCTCCAGACCGAACGCCGGCGCAGTCGAGGTCATGTAGACGCGCACCTTGTTGCCGTCCCTGATAACCTTGGAATCGGCTTCGAGATCGATTCCATCGGCCTTGGCCTGCTTGACCGCATCCGCAAACATCGGATCGGCACGATCCCAGATCGAAATCGGGTTGATCTTGGAACGGTGAACGATGGTAGCGTCATGCGGCTCGGCAAAGCTCGGGCCGTCATGAATAAGAACCATCTTGTCGCCGGAGATATCGATCAGCTGGTCGTTCTCGGGCTTCAGCGGACCGACGTTGAGAAACCGGTCCTTGGAGAACTTGTTCAGCGAGATCAGCCACTTTCCGTCCGCTTCCTTGGTCTGTCCCATCGAAGAGTGATTGTGACCCGGCTGATAATGCACATCGAGCTTCTGGATGATCGGATCGACTTTCTCGCCCTTGAAGGCGCGCTTGGCGAGATCGATATTCCACTTACAGATCTGGCTGTCGAGGAAGAGCGTCGTAAACGCATTCCCCTTGCCATCATAGGCCGTATGCAGGGGTCCAAGACCAAGTTCGGGCTCCGCAACCACGACGTCACGTGGCTTGATCTTGTCGTCGAACAATTGATCGAACAGCCGGACGTCCATCACCGTCACTGTCGGCGAGAGTTTTCCGGCCACGACGACGTGAATGCCGTCGGGCGCGGTGTTGATGCCGTGCGGATTGTTGGAAATCGGGACATAGCGGGTATATCGCGATCCGTGACGTCCATCGATCACGGGCACGCCGTTCATTTCCTTGAAGTCGCCCTTCTTCACCGCCTCTTCAATCCGCTTGAGATTGAAAATGACGGCCCAATCCTGCTCGCTGGCGGTCATCTCGGCTAGCGTGACGCCTCCTTCCGAATTGTAACAGGTGGCGAAGGCGTATTTGCCCTGATAGTCGGCATCGACGTTGTCGAGGTTGCCATCGACCATCACCTGCCAGGCGACTTTCATGGTATCGCCGTCAATTGCGCTGAAGATCGCGTGATACTGCTTGGGATCATCGAGGACCTTGCCATCGTTCGGCAAAGGCACGCCATCCTCGCCGTTTGCGAACACGTAGCCAGTGCGTGGATATTTCTGCACGCGCAAGCCGTGCACCGAGTGCTGGTTCGGAAGCTGAATAATCTTGTCGCATTTCATGACGTCAAGGCGCACCCGCGCGACGCGGGTATTGGCCTTGTCGTTCATGAACGCGTAGCGGCCGTCATAGGTGCCATCGGTGAAGGACAGATGCGGGTGATGCAGGTCTCCGTTCGTGTAGGAGCCCCCACGGGTCTTGAGGAATTCGCGGGTTTCCGGCAACAGCCCCTCGGTCAGCACCTTCAGGCTTTCGTTGGTCAAGCCCCAGCCGGTGGCGCTGCAGCGGTTGAACACGGGCACGCGCATCAATTCGCGCATCGACGGAAGGCCGACGATACGCATTTCGCCGGACTGACCGCTGGAGAAGAAGGTGTAATATTCGTCGAGTTCGCCCGGGGCCACTTCATTCTTCAGGACCGCGGGCCGCGCCGCAGGCGCCTTCGGCGCCGCGGTCTTGGTCTGCGCATCGGCAGCCGTGATGAAGCCCAGGCCATCGGTGCCGAGCGCAACCCCGCTCGCAATACCCACGCCTGCGGCTGCCGCGGTTGTTCCAAGCAAGGTGCGGCGGCTTACGCCTTTTCCGTTTTCGTTGTCGTTCATAGTAGCCTCCTGGGCTTTCAAGTTACAGGTGGGGTGATGGCATCGACGGTCGGCAGCTTGATGGGCTTGCCGCCGGCGGTGATGATGGTGTTCGGACCCTTGCCGCCGCTGCGCATCGAGGGCGACGACAGCGCATCGCGCTTCTCGCGCTTCAGCCGCACCTGAATCATGTGCGGGCAGCGGTGGTCGTCGAAATACAGTTCCTGGCAATGCATGCAGTAGATGCACTCATTGACGTTGATGTGCCCCTCGGGGTGAATCGCCTGCACCGGGCATTCCTTGGCGCAGCGCTGGCAGGGCGTGCCGCATTCGGGCCAGCGGCGCAGCCATTCAAACATCCGGATCCGGCCGGGAATAGCGAGCGCGGCGCCAAGCGGGCACATGTAGCGGCAGAAGAATCGCTCGACGAACAGTCCGGCGGAAAGCATGGTCAAGGCGTAAATGACGTATGGCCATTCGCGCGCGAACTTCAGGACAATCGCGGTCTTGAAGGGCTCCACCTCGGCCAATTGTTCTGCAAAGGCGGTCGAGTACAGCGACATGCCGAACAGGCCGAGAAAGATGATGTATTTGATCGGCCACAGCCGCTCGTGCAGGCCCCATGGCAGCCTGTATTGCGGGATCTTCACCGCCTGGGCGATGTTGTTGAGCAATTCCTGCAGCGCCCCGAACGGACAGAGCCAACCGCAGAATGGCCCGCGCCCCCAGAACAGAAGTCCGGCGGCAATCGAGGCCCAAAGCAGGAAAATCAGCGGAGCTGACAGGAAGTATTCCCAACTGAAGCCGGTCAGCAGCGAGTTGGCGAAAGTCAGGACGTTGACCACCGAGAGCTGGGCGTTCGCATACCAGCCGAGCCAGACCAAAATGAAAAGCAGATAGCCTCGGCGGACCCACACATAGACCTTGGGACGCCGGACCAGCGTATTCTGGAAAAAGAAAATCAGAGTGAGCGCGCCAAGTGCTGCGATCGTCGTGCTGATCTTGACGACGTTACCGCGCCAGATCTTCATCCACAGCGGTTCGTCTTCAACGGCGAACGGTGCCGCGGTGTCGCGCGATGCGGCCGCTGGCGCTGCCGACGGCATCGCCGAAGACGCGGCTACTTGCTGCCGCACCGGCGGTGCTGGCGTACTCTTCATGTAGCCATCGGGTAGCGTGTAGCCGAGATCGAAGGTGAGCCAGGCTTTTTCTTTGGTGCCGACGACGCGCTGGACCAGCAATTGCAACACCCACGGTTCGGTCGGATCGAACGTGAATTCCGCTGGCAGCACGAACAGCGCAATTTCGGGAAAGTCCGGCGCACCTTCGGCGCCAAGGCTTCCCAGCCGCGTGTGGTCGCGGTCGCGGAAGCGGATGCTGTTAGTGTCCTGGATCAATTCGATGCGGTCGAATATCCCGCCGCGGACGTAGGCAGCCCCCTTGAAGGAGTAACGCCCCGATCCCGCGACGACGAGCGCCTGCTGGCCGGGCTTGAGCCGGCCTGCGAGGCGGTCGAATCCGTCATCGCCGAGCAGGCTGCGGCCGATAGTCGGCACCGCGACGTCAGCGACATAGAGGTCAATGAAGGTGTCGCCCGGATCGCCCTCTTCCGGGTGCGCCGCCGCTGCGGTGTCGCGCGATTTCTCGAAGGCCTTGTTCACGTCATCAATGGAAAGGATCAAGCGCCGAACCGAGCCGTCACCAACAAGGCTCTGCCAGTCGCGGACTTCGCTCTTCCCGGCATCGATCGCCTTCGACGCCTGCTGCGCTGCGCCGGCGGCTAAATTTCCCTGACTGCCGAGCCGGCCGCTCTTGATGAGCTTCGTCGCCGAACGAACGATGCTGTCGCCTATCACCAGGACCGTGACCGTCGCGCCACTGACGATATCGACCTGTGGGGCGGGTGCTGCGCCGCGCGCGACGCGATCCATGTCGGCACCGATCAGCTTGTTGACGGCTTCCAGAATGCGTTTTTCCGGAATGCCCAAGAGAACGATGGGCTCCTTGTGCTCGACGAGCTTGAGGCCAGTCAGCACACCCTTGGGATCGATACCGACCAGGATCTGGATCGGCTTTCCGGAGTAGCCCGTGGCGTTGGCAAAATCGGAGTTCAGGTAAACGAAGCCGAGAAGTTGATCGTCCTTGTAGGCCGTCACAAGCGCGGGATCGCCCTGCGGCGGTCCAAAACGATTGGCGCCCGCAACCATTTCGGACGGCTCGGCCTTGCCGAGGTAATCGCTCAGCCGGCCTGCCGCGCAGACCTCTCCAAGCGTGGCGATCCAGCCGAGAACGGCGAGAAATCCCCAAAGGACATAGATGTTGACGGGTTTTCGCAAATGCTTCTTCCAGATTTCAGCAGAACGCCGTTGTTCTGGATCACAAGCTCGGGCATTGGTAGATCACCGAAGAGGATCGTCAGTTGCGCTAGATCAAACTGCCAGCATCCTGATTGGTTCAAACTTATCGCGTGAGAGAACCGGACATGCGCAAAGAACCACTTCTGACCGCAGTGCCGCCAGTTCCGGTGCGAAGCCTAAACGAGCTTTATGCAATTGCGTTTGACCAAGCGCAAAAGGCCGCACAGCAATACGGCGCGCTCGCCAAGCAGACGGATGAGCGCCTGCTGCCGGTGCGTCCCGTATTCGAGGTCCTCGCAACACGCGAGCGCAATCGCTGCGACATCCTTTCCGCCGCCTGCGGCAAACGTCCCAATGCGTCCGATCTGCGCTGGGCGCCGATCGATCTCGTTCCCGCCGCGGAAATCGCCGACATCAGGAATTCCAGCCTGTCGACGCCTTACGCCGCATGGGCGCTTGCGGCCCGCCACCGCCAGCGCGCCTTCGTATTCTGGACTTATGTCATCGCGCTTGCCGAAGATCCTTTGGTGCGCCGGACCGCCGAGCAACTCGCGCATGAAGCATTATCCGACGGCAATCTGTTGCGCCGCGAGCGGCGGCTTGCCTGGCGCACCGAACGAAAGATCGATGGCAACGATGCAGCGAAGAACGACGAGGGGATCGACGAAGCTGGCTCGGCGGCGCTGCTGGAGAGTCTTCTGCTCAGGGACATGATGGCCTGGTCGCAACGGCTGGACCCGGTCCGGCGCGAACAGCTGTTGACCCTCGATCCAGTTCCCCTGCCCCCGCCTTTCCTGACGCCGACCGACGGAAACGACACCGGCACGAAATTTGAGGAGATCGAACAGGTCAAGCGCCGCGCGCTGCGCCGCGCAGAACAATTGTCCAACATCTATCTCAACGATGCCGACCGCGCGGCGGACCAGAGCAGCATGGAATTCGCGCAGAAACTTGCCGCGCAATCCATCGTGCGGCTCGCGGGGCTGCGCCATCTCGCCTCCACATCGGGATTGCAGTGATCCGCAGGCCCAACTGGTGGAACTTATAGCTCGCGCCGCATCCGATGGCTGAGCAATTTTGCTCATAGCGGGCGATGTTCGGCTAATTCCTGTCGCTCCACTGACGCTCACGGAACGAGCTTTTCCAGAACGGGCCTATCGCCCGCAATTTCGGGGATCAGGAAGCCCTGCGCCGGGCGTTGGACTGTTGAGCCAATTGCTTCGGACGCGTCTGCAGATCGCCCCACATCAACACCGCGCCAAAGGCGACGAACATCACGACTACGCTTACGGCAACGAGCATCGAATCGACTGGCATAACTAACCTCCTGTGAAGTGATGCCTGCCCCGCGTCCGTCAGGCTTTGACCTGAATCAATTCAACAAACGCCAAGGCGCACAATCCTTCACGCCGCTGCCATGGCTTCGGCCCGGGTCGCGTCCAACAGCCGCACACCGCCGGTGACAATGATGAGCATCTTATCGCGCTCGAAACCGGGTCATTGTCCGGCTCACCGTTTCAATCGTCAGCCCCAGATAATCCGCGATATCCTGCCGGCTCATCGGCAGCGGAATGGTTTGCCGCTCGTCACCGATATGGGCCAAGCGCGCCCGCCAGCCGATGAGAAAGGCCGCGACTTTCTCTTCGGCCGTGCGCCGGCCGAGCAAAAGCATTTGCTCCTGCGCCAGCATCAGTTCACGCGCCGCAAATTCGTTGATCCGGAGCAGGAAATGCGGCCTTTGCCCAATGAAGTGCGTAAAGGCGTCCGCAGGGAAGCGGCACACCGAAACAGCTTCGATCGCATCCGCCGAGAAGCTGTAGCGATCCGACGGCATGAGGCCGAGAAAATCTCCCGGCAACGCAAAGCCGATCACCTGCCGCCGCCTGTCGGGCCACAGCTTGTACAGGCGCGCAACACCCGCAGTCAAATTATGGACCGAAGCAGCGGCCTGGTCCGCGGTGAAAAGTGCCTCATTGGGAGTCAAATGAACGTGACGGGCGATCCGCTCAAACTCCACAAGGTCAGCCTGGTCGAGCGCGCTGCAAATACTGAGCGATCGGACGGCGCAGGCCGAGCAGCGGCCGAAATTGCCACGACTTGGATTTGGAGCGGTGGTCCGTATCATTGCCTCTGCCCGTTCGACCGATGATCGGCCAGTCATCCCCGGTCGCGGCAAACCGCTGCTCAAGGGCTCGCCGAGACCAGTTGCATTTTAAGGGACCCACGACCAACCGATTGATCCAGATCAAGTGCGAGGGCGATTTGACCTTCATTGTGCGATTTATATCTGGAAATCCGCATTCTCCTGGAGTTGATGCCGCAATGATCGGACGAATTCTGGCGCCCCTGGCACTGATACTCATCACGTTGACGCCGGCCGTGGCGGCTTCACCTGACGAGCAGCGTGGCCGGACCTTCGCGCTGAATAATTGCGCGCGATGTCATGCCGTCGATCGGGTGAGCCAAAGCTCGCTCAAGATCGCGCCGCCGTTCCGGATACTGCACAAGCGCTATCCGATAGAAACCCTGGCTGAGTCGCTTGCCGAAGGTATCCAGACCGGCCATCCGACCATGCCGACGTTCCAGCTCGATCCCGATCAGATTCACGACCTGCTAACGTATCTGAAGACTCTCGAATAGCTTCGCCTACAGCGCCTCTATTATCCACGCGATCATGTTCTTCGCAATCCGGCTGAACGCAGCGACGGCCGCCGGCGGCGCGACCTGCGCATCAACAGCCTTAGCGCACTGGCTCGCCGAGACGGAAGTGTCGGCGCCCCAACGCGATGATCTCGCGGTCAGTCGGGTGATCGCAGGCCTCGGCGTGGAGGACTCGCGCCTTCTGCGACCGCAGGCCTTCCTTGAGATGCTTCAGCAGTAGCGTTTTCTCGTTTCCGGGTCCGACAATCAGGACATTTTCGCTATTTTGCAGGGCCTGATCGATCCGCGGAAAGAAGGTCAGATCGTCGTGGACCTTGCCGGAGCCGATGGTATTGGCCTTGTGATGCAGATGGGCGGTCGGAAGATCGGCAAGAATCGTCTGCTCATCAACGGCATCCAGCCCCAGATAAAAGACCTTGGCGAGGCGATGATCGATCCAGACGACGACGTGATTGTGAACGGTCATGATTTTCTCTCTCTGCAGCGCCCCAGGTGCGCTCAGGAAAGTAACCGACAGCTGCTCAGTCGAAGTTGATGCACATCAAACCCGACATAGCCACATGGCGTGCTTGTATCCGCAGTTCGTACAGCGAACGTTTGATCCTAATCAATGGGTCTCGATTCCTGCGCCGCTAGTATGGCCTATATCCAGTCGCGCTGCGCCAGCCCGCAGCACGCCGTCATTCCCGGGGAATGAAACAGGAGATCCTCACATGCGCGCCCATCAGATCATGACCCGTTCCGTCATTTCTGTGACCCCGGATGCCACCATTCTCGAAGCCGCGAATGTCATGCTGCGGTGGCATGTCAGCGGACTTCCGGTGGTCGATGCAACCGGCAAGCTCGTCGGCATCGTCTCGGAAGGCGATTTCCTTCGCCGCAGCGAAATCGGCACGCAGCGCAAACGCGGCCGGTGGCTCAAATTCTTGCTCGGCGCCGGCGAAACGGCGACCAATTTCGTTCACGAAAATGGCCGCAAAATATCCGAGGTCATGACCAGAGATCCGCGCACCATCACCGAGGACACGCCACTCGAGGAAATCGTGATGTCGATGGAAAACAACGCCGTCAAGCGCCTGCCGGTGATGCGCGGCGAAAAGCTCGTCGGGATCGTGTCGCGTGCCAATCTGCTGCAGGCGGTCGCAGGCCTCGCCCGCGAAATTCCCGACCCGACCGCCGACGATGATCACATTCGCAACCGCATCATCGATGCTCTGGAAAGGAAAGACTGGTGTCCGTTTGGCCTCAATGTCATGGTGCGCGACGGGATCGTCCACCTCAGCGGCGTCATCACCGAGGAGCGTTCACGGCAGGCAGCGGTCGTCGGCGCGGAGAACGTCGCCGGCGTGAAGAAGGTTCACGATCATCTGTGCTGGGTCGACACCATGTCCGGGATGTATCTGGAATCCCCGGAAGACGCCGATTTGGCAAAGGCCAGTTAGGGCATTACGGACCGGTTTTCCCCTCGCGACAAACGCGAAGCGCTTGCGCGGAGATCATGCCCAGACGAAAAATGCACAAGCAGGATGACGTTTCGAAGAAAAGTCATCCTGCCTCATCCGCCAGCCACTAGCTGTGCGCGGTGCTCGCCGCCAGTGCCCGCATGACGTCTTCGCGGGCGATGATCCCCGCTAGCCGTTGTTCGGCATCCAGCACGGGAATGCTCTTCATCCGATGGTCCACCATCAGCTGCAATACCCGTGTCAGCTTGGTCGCGGGATCGACATAGATGAATTCCGGCGTCATCACGTCGGCGACCGTCCGTGACAGCAGATCATCATAGGCCGGAACCATGCGACCGGGATGGAAAGCGAAACACTTCAGAAAGTCGAATTTGGTCACCAAGCCGACGACCTCGCCGCTTTCGCGAACCGGAAAAGCGTTGAAATCGCCGTCGTCGAACATGTTCTTGAGTTCGCGCATCGTCGTATCGCGCGCCACGGTCTTCACCGCACGCGTCATATACTGTCCGGCGGTCGCCTCGAGGAACTTATGCACGGCGCTTCCTTGTCAACATGAATTCCCTAGGGACAGAAAGGCACAACGGCGGGGCTCGATCGCAAGATGACGGGTGACGCCGCTTCGAAACGCCATATCGGCGCCCTGCCCATAAAGCTGCATCCTAGGCGGCGATTCCGGATCGAACCTGACCTAGATCAAGCCGGCGCGCTTTCTCCGATGGCAGCGATCGGGACTTTTTCGGGACGAGGCGGGGTGCGAAACACGCTGACATTGTCTTTCATTTCAATGAGGTACGCGCTACTGATAATCTCGCTACGCGGCGCGTCCACATCGGTTGTCGGGATGCGATATCCGGCGCGCACGGAGTGCCGAAAAGGCTGAACATGATCGACGTCGACCGACGGTTTCGCAGTCAAGATCCGTTCGATCAAAACGTGCGCAGCGGCATCGAAGGATCCGGCGTTGGCACCTGGGATCTTGAATTTTCGACCCTTGAATTGACCTGGTCCAATACCACACGGAAGCTGTTCGGCGTCGCACCGGAAAAACCCGTCGACTACGACCTGTTTCTTTCCCTGCTGGATCCACAGGATCGCGATCGCACCGCGAAGGCGGTGCAGCAGTCGATCGATACCGGGTGCAATTTCGACGTGCAGTACCGCATACACCGGCACTCGGATGCTGGTCACTGGGTGCGTGCGCTCGGCGCTATCGTCAGCGGCGCCGATGGCCGACCGGCGCGGCTGAGCGGCATCATGATCGACATCGATCATGAGAAGCGCCTCGAGGATGACCTAAGGACACGTGAGAGGCACTTTCGTTCTATTTTGGACACGGTCCCCGATGCGATGATCGTGATTGACAAGCATGGCGTCATGCAGTTTTTCAGTAGCGCTGCCGAACGGCAATTTGGCTACACCGAACCCGAAGCAATCGGGAACAATATCAGCACGCTGATGCCGGAGCCGGATCGTAGCCGCCATGACGGTTACCTCGCCCGCTACCTGAAGACAGGCGAACGGCACATCATCGGCATCGGCCGCATCGTGACCGGGATGCGCAAGGACGGCACCACCTTTCCAATGCACCTCACCATCGGTGAGATGCACTCGGGCGGAGAGCCTCACTTTACGGGTTTCGTGCGCGACCTCACCGAGCAGCAACAGACACAGGCGAGGCTGCAGGAACTGCAATCCGAACTCGTTCACGTATCGCGCCTCAGCGCGATGGGCGAGATGGCGTCCGCACTTGCCCACGAACTCAATCAGCCGCTTTCGGCCATCAGCAATTACATGAAGGGATCACGCCGCCTGCTGGCGGGCAGCACCGACGTCAACGCGCCGAAGATCGAGGCCGCGCTCGACCGTGCCGCGGAGCAGGCGATCCGCGCGGGCGACATCATCCGTCGATTGCGCAACTTCGTCGCGCGCGAGGCATCGGAGAAACGCGTAGAGAGTCTGTCGAAGCTGATCGAGGAGGCCGGTGCGCTTGGGCTCACCGGGGCTCGCGAACAAGGAGTACTCCTGCGCTTCAAGCTCGACCCGACATGCGACCAGGTGCTCGCCGACAGGGTCCAGATTCAGCAGGTTCTGGTCAATCTTTTCCGCAACGCGCTGGAAGCGATGGCCGGTTCGACGCACCGCGAGCTGATCGCCTCCAACTCCAAGGCCGCCGATGATATGGTTGAAATTGCCGTGTCGGATACCGGACACGGATTCGGCGGTGATACCCATGTCAACCTGTTTCAACCGTTCTTTACGACCAAGGAAACCGGCATGGGCGTCGGCCTTTCGATCAGCCGGACCATCATCGAAACCCATGGCGGCCGGATGTGGGCGGAGACAAATGGCGCAGGTGGCGCGACCTTTCGATTCACCCTGCCCACTGGATCTGCCAAGGAAGTGAACGATGTCGCAGGGCGGTAAGGTCTATGTCATCGATGATGATCCGGCGATGCGCGACTCGCTGGATTTCCTGCTCGGCTCGGCCGGTTTCAGCGTGCGCCTGTTCGATTCGGCGCAGGTTTTTCTGAACGAACTTCCGAGGCTGGAGGCCGGCTGCGTGGTGACGGATATCCGGATGCCGGGCATCGACGGCATGGAATTGCTGCGTCAGCTGAATCCCGCCTTCGGCGCCCGAAAGCTTCCAGTCATCATCATGACCGGCCACGGCGACGTTCCCCTGGCCGTTGAGGCCATGAAGCTTGGCGCGCTCGACTTTCTCGAAAAGCCGTTCGAGGATGACCGGCTGATCGGCATGATCGAGACCGCCCTCTCGCGGAACGAAAGCGGCTCGAAAGGCGAAGCGCTCACGGCCGACATGGCCGCAAGGGTCGCCTCGCTCACTCAGCGGGAACGTCAAGTGATGCAGGGTCTGGTGGCCGGTCAATCGAACAAGGTGATCGCCAAGGAATACGACATCAGTCCCCGCACGGTGGAGGTCTATCGGGCCAACGTCATGACCAAGATGCAGGCGAGTAACCTTTCGGAATTGGTCAGATTTGCGGTCCGGGCCGGGATCATCGAGGATTGAGCCAAGTCAATTTGGGCGGGTGAAAACTGGCTATCCTGAGGCCATGATAGATGCCCGCCACAAACCATCCGACCATACCGGGCTCGGCTCACCGCCCAGGAAATCCCTGATTTACGTCGTCGACGATGACTACGACGTGCTGACGTCGTTGCGATTTCTTCTGGAGACGGAGGGTTTTGACGTCCGCACATTCAGCACCGGTTCGGCGTTGCTGGGGTCGTCGACCCGGCACGGCGCAGATTGCCTCGTGGTCGACTACAAGATGGCGGGGATCGACGGGCTGGAGTTGGCCCACAGGCTGCGGGATCTCGACGTCAACACGCCGATCGTTCTGATTACGGGTTATCCGGACGAAAACATAACGACGAAAGCAAGTTCCGCCGGGGTGCGTCAGGTCCTGCTCAAGCCCAATCTCGAGGACAGCCTGGTCGAATGCGTTCGAAATGCCATCAATCCGGGCTGTGCAGGCTCTGCGTGACTCATCTGGCAGATCGCCTCCGTAAAACCCCTTAGGGCGCTTCCCCTAGGATATCGACCGAAATATTCAGAAAGACATATCCTCGGTAGACCAAGCCATCCCGCATCGAGGAGATGGCGACATGCATACCCAGACAATCACCGCCCCGGCAGCCAAGATTCTCAACGCTCCGCGCACCCTGCTTCCGCCGTCGGGCGACCAGTTCAGCGTCATCGCGAGCTGTTCGGGCGTGATCGCGACCGAATTTTCCTTTGGGAAGGACGAGGAAATCTACGGCGAGGGCGAGCCCGCAGAGTACGTCTATCAAGTAATCCGTGGTGCGGTTCGTACCTACAAACTATTGAACGATGGGCGACGCCAGATCGGCGCGTTCCATTTGGCTGGCGACGTCTTCGGCCTCGATCCCGGTTCCGTCCATCGCCTGACTGCCGAAGCCATCACCGATACCACCGTCCGCCTGGTGAAACGGCGCAGCCTCGAGGCGGCCGCCGGATCGAATGTCAGGGTCGCCCACAATCTCTGGACCATGACCGCAGGTGATCTGCGGCATGCCGAAGATCATATGTTGCTGCTCGGCTGCAAAACCGCGATGGAAAAAGTCGCCACGTTCCTGCTGGAAATGGACCGTCGGCTCGCCAAAGCCGGCATGTTGGCGCTGCCGATGTGTCGCCGCGATATCGGAGATTATCTCGGCCTTACCCTGGAAACCGTGTCGCGGGCGCTTTCGCAACTCAACGACCAGGGTGTGCTGGTGTTTTCGAGCGCCCGCCAGATCGTGCTGCGCAACCGCCAGCGGCTTGCAGACATGGACGCTTGAGGCAGGCAACCAGCCAGCCAAGGGCGGTGCGACAACAGCAGTGCGATGGCATTGCAGAAAGATGGGAGTTCAAAATGAACAGCTATCGCGTTTCCTTCTACAAGGATCTGCTGAATTCGGACGGCCATAGGTTCAAGTGCCTGCAGCGCGAGGTCGATGTCGAATCGGATGGCCCATCGCAGGCGTTGGTGTTTGCCGAGCGGCAGGTCGACAATGAACGCTTGAACGCCGACTGCGTCGAGGTGATGCACCTGACCGGCCATCATCAGTTCGAACACCCTTCAAACCAATCGTCCGCCCCCTGCAAACACACCTGGAGCCGCGCCTCGTGACGCGCGCGCCATGAGCCCGGCTAACAGCGCTATTGTGCGAACATTGACAGAGATCAACACGCGTCTGTTGCGGCTTTTACATATGGGTCGGCATGTCGCAGACCCATCCTTCGCCCCACCAGTGGCTCCCGATATCCATCGCGCCCGAAGATTGCGACCTCCAGCTCGGAGTGATCGACAAGGGCGGCGTGCGCCCCTGGGCATTTCCCTGCCGAAGGCGCCAGGCCATGTGGTTCAATGTCTGGGCCGATCAGCCCGTGTTGATTCATCCGACGCATTGGCGCGTGTGGCGTCAGTAAGGAAATGAGATGACCCGCTGAAAGCAGGCGAACGCTCAGACGAGCACGCCGTTTGATCTACCGCAACGACGCGACGCGCTCACACGTCCATACTCGGCCAGTTTAGCCATCCGAGGGAACAGGCCATGACAAGCCGGACCAAGACATATCCGATCGTCGAAAGCGCCATCAATCTATTCGGCGACTGGCTCAAGCATCGGCAGGAGATGCGTGAGCTTCGCGATATGAACAGCCGCGATTACGCACGCATCGCGCAGGACCTTTGCATCACCCCTGCCGAACTCGATGCAGTCGTCCGCCGTGGACCGCATGCGAGCGATGAATTACCGAGACTCCTGAAAGTCCTAGGCATCGACGAAGCGACGCTCTCGCGGACGCAACCTGTCCTGCAACGTGACATGGTGCGCGTCTGCGCGACATGCCAGCAGAAGGCCCTGTGCAACCACGATCTCGACTCCGGCACTCTCGCCCAACGGTATGACGAGTACTGTCCGAATTCGCCGGCAATCGACGAGTTGGGTCAAAGATCCTGATAATTCGTCGGCTTCGGCCCGTAAGCAATCGGCCGAAGCTGATTGCGAAACGGCCCTGAGGCGAGATAGCAACGATCCATCCTGCGATAGTTTTACTGCTGCGCCAATGACGCACAGGAGAGAGCATCATGAGAAATGTCGCATTCGGACTTGCCAGTGGAATTGCCTGCTGGGCGCTGCTTGCGCCCGCCGCCGCCGGCGAAGTCAGTGTTGGCAATCTCGTGATCACCCAGGCTTGGAGCCGCGCCACGCCGGGTGGCGCGTCAGTTGCGGGCGGCTATCTCACCATCGAGAACAAAGGGTTGCTGCCCGATCGTCTGTTGTCGGGCGCAAGCGACGCCGCCAGGAAAGTCGAAATTCACGAGATGGCCCAGGACAAGGGCATCATGACCATGCGCCCGATCGAAGGGGGTTTGTTCATCGAAGCCGGCAAGACGGTGAAGTTCGAGCCCGGCGGCCGGCACCTGATGTTCATCGGACTTGCCGCCCCGTTCAGGGAAGGCGAGCAGGTACCGGTTTCGCTGGCGTTTGAGGCGGCCGGCAAGGTCACGGTGCCGTTTGCGGTCCAGGGAATTGGCGCCCGCGCGCCGGATCCCCTGACCAAGGTGGAGTTACAGCGGCCCGCGCTACCAGCGGCGGCCGATGATCCCGACGAGGCCTTCTTCACGCATTTCTGCGACCCGAAGGCGATGGCCAATATCACGGTGTCCCCGGGCCGCGCCGGTCCGGTCGAGATCGCAATCCAGCTCGAGGACGGTGACGAGCAACCGCTCACCACGGCCCAAGGCGTATCGGTGACGCTCGCCAATCCGGACAAGGGCATCGCACCGGTGACTGTCATCGCCGAGCATGTCGGCGGTGACAAATGGGTGGCGCGGATGGATGCGCCGCAATCGGGCCGCTGGTCGCTTGATCTCGGCATCAAACTATCGGCGACCGACGGGGTCCAAATCGCGGCCCCGATCCTGATCAGATAGACTCAGGGCCGCCGCGGTAACCAGAACGCCGCCGAATAAGCCGCAGCAAATCCGAGAAACGCCACGGCCCAGGCGATGCCGGCAACTACCAACAGAACACCGGCGTGGTCCGTTTCCAGCACGGCGCAGACCCGCGCGAGGGCTGCAATAATCACGGCAGCATAGATCAGTTGCGTCGCAGGCGACGCCTCAAGCCGCTGCCCCGCATGACCGAGCGTGGCCCGGCTCATGACAGCGAGCGTCATGGTGCCGATCGCCCCACCCGTCCATGCGTGGATTCCGGCACCGGGCGCCACGAGATCGAAGGCGCTGAGCGCCGAGAGGATGAAGCCCACCGGAATGAACGCATAGGCGATGTGCAGGATCAGCACCAGTCGATCGGAAAATGTCCGGTATCCGCTCCAGCGCACGAGGCGGATAAGGTGCATGCCGCCGCATAGCAGCAACAATCCGCCAGTGGTCCGATCCAGTGGTCGCACAACCCAAAACAAGAGCACGAACGCGCTCAAGCCGATGGTCGCAGCATCGAAGCGGCCGAATGGCGCCGGCATTTGGCCTGGACTTCGTTTTGCCAGCCAGTTGCGGGTAAAGCTTGGGATTATCCGCCCACCGATCAGCGCAATGAGGCTGATCACCACAGCGATGCCGCCACGGGTGGTGTATTCCGCCAACCCTGAGAAGTGCGCCTCCAGGTGAAACGCCAGATTGCCGGCGGCGAGCAGGCTGATGATGGCGACGATCATGAGATTGCCCCACTTCTTGCCCGCAATGATCTCGCGCGCGGCGGAAGCCGCCAGCAGAATGAGAAACACCGAATCGATCGCCGCGGCCGGAGCCCAGCCAATCCAGGCCGAAATGCTGACCGCAATGCGGCCCGCTACCCAGGTCGAGAACAGCAGGATCAAAGGCCTGCCCTGCAGCGGCAGCCTGCCTGTCCAGTTCGGCACCGCCGTCAGCAGAAAACCGGCGACGACGGCCGCGATATATCCAAACAGCATCTCATGGACATGCCAGTCCCGCGGCGCGAACGCAGTACTGAGCTTCAGTTGACCGTAAAACACCGGCAGCCACACCAGGATGATGGCGCCGGCATAGACGGACCCAAAAAAGAAGAACGGCCGGAAGCCATACGAAAATAAGGCGGGGCCGCGATAATCTCTCAAGCGCGATACTGACATGATTTGGACCTTACTTCGGCTGTTCTCAGCTAAATCGCGGCCAACGCAACGCGCGGCTCTTTGTCGAACCGCAAACAGCGCCACGGTTGCTCGCTCCGGATGGTATGACTTCTTCGGTGATCCCATTTGCGCAAGCGCAAAGACGACGGCCCTGCCCCGGCGTATTCGCAAAACCGTTCAGCAAAATCGAGATAGACGATGCGAGTCTTTGAGCGGCTGCGGATGAGTTTCGGACTGTTGCCAATCCAGCTTCAGAACGATTCGGGTTACTTCGATACTTTGGCGGCCGCATCCGGCTTGCGAGCGAGATCAACCGTTCGGGCAGACATCCGCCGCGGACGCCAGTGAGCGTTTTGAACGCCGCTTACTTTGGTCGTCGCTAGATTTTCTTTGATCTCTCGGTGCACACATCGTGCACACGCCGCCTTCTAACCTATTGAAACAATTGGGATCGATCTCGGTCCAATCCATCGTGGGCAAGTTTGAACTAACCCCAACAAATAACATCCAAGATGGTCAAATCTGCAATCGTCTGTGAGCGCGCTTCAGTGAGTACCGCGGACGGGAGCGGACCTTACCTTATTTGTCCTTGTCGGATACGGATTTGCGCGGAACTCGACCCGCCCGATCTGGCTTGACCTTTGCGAGCGGGCGCTGAGCGCCAAAACGCTTTCGGTTGAAAGGCACGGCGCCAGAGCCCGCAACAATTTCGATGTCTTCGAGCTCCAAGGGCTTGCCGCGCGCCGACAGCGGGGTGGGGTATTCGATTTGCCGCCCACTGCTGCGATCCCTGAACACGACCTGTGGCCCCGCCGGCTCGGCAAGCCAGTCATCGCCCCACTTCTTGAGAGCCAGATAAGTCGGAAAAAAATCGCGGCCCTTTTTGGTCAAGACATAATCGTAACGCCCACCATGCTGCGGCAACGGCACGCGCGTCATCATGCCGAGATCAACGAACTTCTTCAACCGCGCGCTGAGAATGTTCGGCGCAACGCCAAGATAGTACTGAAACTCGTCGAACCGCCTGATGCCGTAATAGGCTTCCCGCAGCAGCAGGATCGACCAGCGGTCGCCAACGACCTCCATGGCACGGGCGACGGAGCATTCCTTATTGAAAGAACGCTTCACGTGGTGTCTCGCAGTCTGTTACCTCGGTGATTCCCGTTCACTTATAGCAGGGGATCCGTACTTTCCGCCTGCCCTTTTCGATCGTGAAATCGCTCACCGAGGACACCAGCCTGTCAAGCCGCCTGCCCGGCAGGCTCCCGTGGTTTAACCGCAGCTTCGGGTTCAAGCGCACGACGGTGCGTAACGAGCACCCCGGTCTCGGAGAGCCGCTGCAATTCCGCCTCGCTCACACCCAGCTCGCGAAACACCTCTCTGTTGTGTTCGCCCTGGAAAGCCGGAGTGCCGATCGGCGTCAGTTGATCGCTGGAAAAGCGCCAAGGGCGGCCCGGCAGCTTGTATTCTCCGCCACTGCGATCCGGAACGAGCTGCACCGCACCCCAGTAGTCGCTCCAATCCGACTTCGTCAGCTCCTTGATCGAGCGGATTTCGCCCATCGCGATCTTGGCCTCGTCGAACTGTGCGTCGAGCGTCGCCATGTCCGGGAATGTCAGCATCCAGGATTGGATGATCTGGTGCAACGCGCCGAAATTCAGCCGCCGGGCCGTGGCGGTCGAAAACCGCGGATCGTCCATCAAATCGACGCGCCGCATCGCCCGCAGCCAGGACGGAAACGTCCGGCTGCCGATAATGCTGGTGGCGACGGTGAAATGCTCCCCTTGCGGACCTGTAAAGAAAGAGCAATCGGTGGCGCCGAGCACGGCAGGCTCTGCACCGATGTCCTCATCCGACAGATCGACATGCGCGCGTTCATTGACCGCAAGCAAGGTCGCTGCCATCGCCACGTCAATATACTGGCCCTGGCCGGTCGCCTGCCGACTGTGGAGCGCTGCGAGGATGGCGATCACCGCCTGCAATCCAGCATAGACGTCGGCATGCGACAGACTGTCGGTGCGCGGCTCTGTCAAGGCCTCACCATAGTGCCGAACGCTGTTCTCGGTAAAGCCGGCCTCGGCCTGCACCGTCGGAGCATAAGCCATCCGGCTGCGCCAGGGGCCACCTTGGCCGTAACCGGTGATAGACGCGTAGACCAACCGCGGATTTCGTTTCGACAGGGTCGCATAGTCAAGGCCGAAGAAGCCAAGCGTTCCCGCACGAAAATTTTCCACCACGATATCGGCGCTATCGCAGAGCTTTAGCGCCAGATCATAGGCGCCGGGTGCGTTCAGATTGATGCTGACGTTGCGTTTACCTGCGTTCTGCTGCGCATAATACCCAGACATTCCGTCGGTGGATGGAAATGCAAACCGCGATACGTCCGGGCTTGGCGGTTCGATCTTGATGACCTCGGCGCCGAGATCCTGCAACGTCCGCGCGCACAGTGGACCGGCGAGCACGCGGGAGAAATCTACGACACGGATTCCGTTGAGAGGTCCGCTCATGTTAGCGCCCCGCGAATTTGGCGAGACCGGGACCGTTCTTGCGGAACGAGGCAAGGCCGGCCTTCAGATCTTCCGACGCCCAGATCGGCGCCTGTACCCTTGCCATCGCCTCGTCGGCGGCGGCCACCCCGTCATTAACGGCGATGTAGGCCAATTCCTTGGTCGCGGCATGCGCAAGCGTCGGGCCTTGCGCGAATTCCTCGGCGATCGCCATGGTCGCCTTCTCCAGCGATTCCTCCGGAACCGTGAGATTGATCAGGCCCCATTTTTCCAGCGTCGGCGCATCATAGCGACGCGCCAGCATCGACATCTCCTTGGCCCGCAGCGCGCCGATGCGCTGCACCTGACGCTGGATGCCGCCGAGCAGCGGATGCAGCCCAAGCGTCGCCTCGACCGAGCCGATCTTGGCCGACGATGCTGCAATGATGTAGTCGCACGACAAAGCTAGTTCGAGACCGCCGCCAAGGCAAACGCCATGGATACTCGCGACCAACGGGATCGGCAGCAACTCCATGAAGCGGAGAAACTCGACGCCGTTCAGACGGCGGTTTTCACCGCCGGTATCGCCGCTGCCCTGCTCCACGCGCTTGTCGAAAATATCGAGATCGGCGCCGGCGGAAAAATGCCGCAGCCCGCTGCGAAGGACGATCGCCCGGCTACCGGCCTTCTGCGCCTCTTCGATCTGTCCGACGATGGCATTGATGAGCTTCGGCCCCAGCAAATTGTAGGGCCGATAAACCATGGTCAACACGGAGATATTGCCGCGCTGCTCGCGCGTAACCAAAGCATCCTCGGACACCACGCACCTCCCTGTTCGACGCGACGCGTCGGTCTGTTCGTTGATCGTCAGCCTACACCATGACTTT
Organism: Afipia sp. GAS231; assembly: GCF_900103365.1. Taxonomy (NCBI): domain Bacteria; kingdom Pseudomonadati; phylum Pseudomonadota; class Alphaproteobacteria; order Hyphomicrobiales; family Nitrobacteraceae; genus Afipia; species Afipia sp. GAS231. Next base: position 6,683,438 of record NZ_LT629703.1, on the reverse strand, counting down.
CATTTTGCAAGTCATGGTAATCGCGATTCGGCAAATTAGATGATTATCGTCATTTCATAAGCAAAAGCCGCGGCTTGCTTCTCCCGCAAGCTGGATTCCCGGCATCCTATTTTGGAAAATGCGTCAATCGCCAATGGATCAGTTCATCGGCGCCCGGCCCTGCTTGCGGCTGCAGGTCCCTCGCCTTGACGCGCTCCCCGGTCTCGTCGTCGACCATCGCGAGCTTCACCGCGTGGCCTGTTTTCCGATCGACGAATTTGAGCGGAGGCCCGGCCTTGCCGGAAATTGCCCACTTGTCACCGACCTGCAGCAGCGCCTGCGTCACCAGGATCAGATCCCGGCCCCTCACCGTCAGAACATATTCGTATCGTTCGGGATTGGTCTGGTAGCGGCGACGCTCGACCAGTCCATGATCCTCGAGGTGTTTCAGCCGGTCGGACAAGGTCGCATTGGTCACGCCCGTCGAGTAGCGCAAATCCTCGTACCGCTTCAGCCCGAGCGACAGGTCGCGCAGGATAAGCACCGCCCAGCGGTCGCCGATCGCCTCCAGCACGCCGGCGATCGAGCACGCCATTCCGTCAAAGCTCTTGGACTTCATAAAACGCTTGCCTCCTAGTACCTCTTATCATTAGAGTTACTATCTGTCGAGCGACATATCCGCTGTGACTGACATCACCGCGGCATGACTGAACCAGCAATTTCGAACAACGGGACCATCTGCATGAGCGAGCTTCGCGACCTTGTCATCGATGCCCATGGCGGCATCGCGCGCTGGAATAAAGTGAAAACCATCGAAGGCGACATGTCCATCACCGGCGGCCTTTGGGCGCGGAAGGGATGGCCTGATGTTCTCAAGAACGTCCACGTCACCGTCGCCACCGGCAATCAATGGATCAGCTACCGGCCGTTCATCAGCGAGACCATGCGCAGTTCGTGCAAGCCCGAGCATACCGTCATCGAAACGCTCGACGGAAAGCCGGTTAAGGATCGCAGCAATCCCCGCACCGCCTTTGACGGTCATACCGTCGAAACGCCGTGGGACGATCTGAACCTCGCCTATTTCAGCGGCTATGCGATGTGGAATTACCTCACGACGCCCTTCATCTTCGCGCTGCCCGGCTTCCAGACCGAGGAGATTGAGCCCTGGGACGAGAACGGCGAAAAGCGGCGGCGGCTCAAGGTTACGTTTCCGGATCACATTGCAACGCACTGCGCCGAGCAGGTCTTCCATATCAACGGCGAAGGCCTGATTTGCCGCATGGACTACAGCGCGCCCGTCGCCGGCGGCGCACCGACGGCGCATTATCTGTCCGACCACCAGGATTTCGACGGGTTCAAGGTCGCCACCAAGCGGCAGGCGCTGCGCAGGAAGACCGACGGCACCGCCCTTCCCGATCCGGTTTTCGTCGCCATCGATATCGCCAGGCTCAACTTCGCATGACTGTTGCCCAGCTCGGAGGAAAGCATGACTGATACCGATGAGAAGCGTCATATTGTGACGATCGACGTCAACGGTGCGCGCCATACCGCCTCCGTGGAGGCGCGCAAGCTGCTGGTTCATCTGCTGCGAGACGATTTTGGCCTCACCGGCACCCATGTCGGCTGCGACACCTCGCAGTGCGGCGCCTGCACTGTCGCCATTGATGGACAGGCGGTCAAATCCTGTACGGTTCTCGCCGTGATGGCCGACGGCGCGTCGATCCTGACGATCGAGGGGCTCGCGCCCGCCGGTGGCGCGTTGCATCCGATACAGGCGGCCTTCCATGAGCACCACGCCCTGCAATGCGGCTTCTGCACACCGGGCATGATCATGGCTGCCCGGCAGTTGCTCGCGCAAAACCCTGACCCTACCGAGAGCGAGGTCCGCCATGGCCTCACCGGCAATATCTGCCGCTGCACCGGCTACACCAACATCGTCCGCGCAGTTCAATCCCTCGCCTCGGAGGCGCATCGCCATGACTGAAGCAACCGCGATCAAATATGTCGGCCAGCCGCTGCGGCGCCGTGAAGATTTCAAGTTCGTCACCGGCAAGGGTCGCTATACCGACGACATCAAGGCGCCGGGCATGCTGCATATGGCAGTGCTGCGGTCGCCTCACGCGCATGCCATCATCAAGCAAGTCGATCTCTCGGTGGCACAGACGGCGCCAGGCGTCCGTTTGGCTTTGTCGGGCGCCGACCTCGCGGGCAAGATCGGCGCGATCGTTCCCAACTGGATCATACCGGGGACCAAGGTGCCGGACAGACCAGTCGTCGCCATCGACCGCGTTCGTTTCGTTGGCGAATGCGTCGCACTGGTGATCGCCGAAACCCAGGCCTTGGCGCATGACGCCGTCGGACTGATCGACGTCGATTACGAAACCCTTCCTGCCGTGGTCGACGAGGAAGCCGCGATCCGCGACGGTGCCCCGCAACTGCACGACAACGTGCCCAACAATATCACCACAGTCTACAAGATTGGTGGTGGCGACTACAAGAAGGCCGCGCGGGAGGCCGATCAGGTCATCCATCTTCGCGTTGCCAACAATCGCCTGATCCCGACCTGCATGGAGACGCGCTCCATTCTGGCCGAGCCAGACATCAACGGCACCCTGACGATTTACCTGCAGAGCCAGGTGCCGCACATGCATCGGCGGTGGATCGCGGATGCGGTCGGCATTTCCGAACATCAGTTGAGGATCGTAGCGCCGGACATTGGCGGCGGGTTCGGCGCGAAGATGCATCTCTACCCCGAAGAATTGCTCTGCCCGTATCTGGCGCGCCACCTCGGTGTTCCCGTCAAGTGGTGGGAATCGCGCTCCGAAAGCCATCAATCCACCAACCATGGCCGAGCCCATACCGAGACGATCGAGATCGCGATCCGCAACGACGGCAGGATACTCGGCCTGAAAGTCGATACGCTGGGAAATGTCGGTGCCTATTTGTCGAATATGGCCAGCGGCGGCCCGACCGTGAACACGATCAATTTCGGCACCGGGGCGTACAAGATCGACCACTACGAAGCGCGCTCCAGGGTGATCGTGACGAATACCGTACCGGTTGACGCCTATCGCGGCTACGGCAGGCCCGAGGGTGCCTACATCGCCGAGCGGGCGATCGACGCGGTCGCACGGCACCTCGACATCGATCAGGTTGAGGTACGCCGACGGAATTTCATTCAGCGCGCCGATTTTCCCTATAAGCCCTACAACGGCCCCGCCGTGATTTACGATAGCGGCAACTATGAGGGCTGCCTGGCAAAGGCGATGGAAGCCTTCGACTATGCGGCACGCAGCCGCGAACGCGATCAGCTGCGCGCCAAGGGCCGCTATCGCGGCATCGGTGTAGCTGCGTATACTCATATGTGCGGCATGGCTCCGTCACGCCGGCTGGCGCTGATGGGCTTCAACCGCGGCGGCTGGGAAAGCGCGCGGGTCAGCGTGGACTCGAGCGGCCGGGTCGTCATTTTTTCCGGATCCATGAGTCAGGGCCACGGCCATGTCACGTCGCTGGCGCAGGTTGCCGCCGACGTCCTGCAGGTTCCGATCGAACATATCGATGTGGTGCAGGGCGACACCCGACAGGTCCAGGCCGGCCACGGCACCTTCAACTCCCGCTCCATGGCGGTGGGGGGATCCGGCGTTCACGTCTCCTCCACCCGTATTGTCGCAAAGGCGAAGAAAATCGCGGCAAGCATGCTCGAAGTGGACGAAGGCGATGTCTCATATCGGGCGGGCAAGTTCAGCGTCCCGGGGACCGACATTGCGCCTTTGGAATTCGGCACGGTGGCACGCATGGCCTATGTCGGTCACAAGCTTCCGGACGGGATGGAGCCGGGTCTCGACGAGACGGTATTTTACGATCCCAAGGGCATGGGCGCGCCTTCGGGGATCCACATGGCCTATGTCGACGTCGACCCAGAGACAGGCATCGTGGATATTCTCGATTATGTCGCCGTGGACGACGCCGGCACGATCATTAATCCGCTGCTTGCCGCCGGCCAGATCCATGGCGGCGTCGTGCAGGGCATCGCGCAAGCGCTCTATGAAGAAGTCAGCTACGACGGCGATACCGGGCAATTGATGACTGGCTCGCTGCTCGACTACGCGGTGCCGCGCGCCGAACATGTCCCGAGCATACGGTCGCTGTTTCAGGAGACGCCCTCCCCCACCAATCCCATCGGCGTAAAGGGTATCGGCGAAAGCGGATCGATCGCAGCGCCGCCATGCATGGTTCACGCCGTACTCGATGCGCTTTCGCCGTTCGGGATAAAGCATCTCGACATGCCGATGACGCCGCCGCGCGTCTGGTCGTCGATCCAGAAGGCACGCGCCGGAGCAGACCGATGATCCCGGCCTCATTCGACTATGTCCGCGCAACGTCCCTCACCCACGCCATCGGCCTGCTGCAAGACGACCCCGACGGCAACAAGCTCGTGGCCGGCGGCCATACGCTGATCCCGACGTTGAAATTGCGGTTGGCATCGCCCGCGCTGCTGATCGATATCAGCGGCATCGATGAGTTAAAGGGGATCGAAGTTGCCGACCGTATCAGGATCGGCGCCCTGACCACGCATGCCGAACTGCTGGCTTCAAAACCTCTGCGAGAGGTGCTGCCGATCTTCCATCAAGCCGCCGACATGATCGCCGACCCGCAAGTGCGCAATCGCGGCACCATTGGCGGCTCACTGGCAAACGCCGACCCTGCGGCCGACTGGCCGGCGGTCGTTGTAGCACTGAAGGGAGAACTGGAGATCGCTGGACCGACCGGCCGCAGGCATGTTGCGGCAAAGGACTTCTTCGTCGGTATCATGACAACCGCACTAGGTCCTGACGAAGTGCTCGTGGCCATCCACATCCCCTACCCCAACCCCGGCGTGCAGTTCCGATATCGCAAGATCCGCCATCCGGCGAGCGGCTACGCCGTGGTCGGTGTTGCTGTCGCGCTACGTCTGCAAGACGGGGTGGTTTCGGACGCCACGATCAGCATCACCGGCGCGACCGGCCGGGCCTACGCGGCGGATTCCGCAAGCGCACACCTGAACGGCAAACCACTATCGAGCCAAAATATCGCAAGCGCCGCCTTGCTCGCCAGCGAGCAGGCCGAGTGCCTGTCGGATGGCTACGCGTCGGCGGATTATCGCAAGCATCTGGTCAAGACCGAGATCATCAGGGCGTTGACGTCACTGGCTGATGCCTAATCGGCAAGCGCATTTTCCAGCTCGGCGAACGATCGCAATTATCCCGCGACCTTCGAAAAGTCGGGCTTGCGGCGCTCGGCAAACGCCGCGAATGCCTCACGGGCTTCGCCGGTCTGCAGGCGCTCGCGAAACAACGCGCCTTCCCGGCTGATTTGAGCCGAGATCCTGCCCATGTCGCGCATCAACGTCTTGGTCTGGTTAGGTGCAGGGATCATGATGGGTCTGATACAGCCCACGGCGGGTGAGGTTCGCCTTCAAGGTCGCAGGATCGGCGATACTGCTCGAGCAGGGCGATTGCGTTTATTTGGACAGCACCATGGGCCATCTTTGCCTTGCCTACGGCGTCGAGGACGCGGAGGTGTTCTGGGTGTGCTCCAGTTCCGACGCGATTAGTGTCGTTGAGAACCAGAGCGGCCTCGCTGCCGCCAGCATGAACGACAAGCCCGGAGCCAGTTCTCGCCAAGCACCCGCGCGACCGCCAGCTCGGAAGAACCGTGCTCGTGCATGAGTGAGAGACCAGTTCGTGCACCTGTTCGGGCTATAGCTGTAGTCTAATACGCTTCGTGCGGCGCGGCAGCTAAGTGCAGCCCCTACAAAAACTCGATGCGGCAAAAACGAACGGGGACTCGTCCGGCCAGACGGCTGCACGCACGGATCATGCGATAGCCATAAGAGAAGCGTTCCCGCCCGATGCAGCGGTGTTCGTCGATACGGACACCTCATGAACCAGCCAGTCGAGGCGGTAGTCATCCGCACCCTCGCCGTCCACAGACCTGCTTTGCACCGGGACCAATGGGCCCGGTCGAGATGCGATCTGCTTCATCGTGTGCATCAGCGAAGGTCGATCAGACTCAACAAGAACGGCCGCGATGGCCGGCCCTTCCGTGCAGATACGCGAGGCCACGCTGGAGGGCAGCCCATGGAGGTCCTTCAGCCAGCTTGCCTCAACGACGGCCGTATTGCCGGTTGCCAACACGGCCGAAAGCTGCCGCAGCAGGCCGGTCCGCGTGCAAGGCTTGAGTAGAATCGCTCCGCGGCCACAAATTCGATAGGCATTTTCCTCGCCCACCGGGCCGGCCAGTAGCAGCTTTAAGCCAAAGGGGGTTCGTTGCGCGTGATTTGCAGCGATTTCCGAAGTCGCGATCTCGCCGCGATCCAACAGCCAGGCCCGGAAATCGGCGAGCGCAGCATCTTCCGTGCCCTGACCAATGTCGAGCGACCGACCGTTTACCAACCGACCGAGATAGAGAGGCCCGCCGGCCTTTGGTCCGGTGCCGGACAGCCCGTGGCCACCGAACGGTTGCACGCCAACCACGGCGCCCACCATGTTGCGATTGACGTAAATATTCCCAGCGTCAATGCGACCTGTAACAGCCTCGATCGTCTCGTCCAATCGCGTATGGAGTCCGAAAGTCAGAGCGTAGCCGGTCGCGTTGATCTGATCGAGCAGAGTATCAAGATCGTCACGGCGATAGCGTAGAATATGCAGGACCGGACCGAAGACTTCGCGCTCCAGAACATCAAGCCCCTTGATTTCAATAATCGTCGGCGGAACAAATGTCCCGTTGCCTGCCTCTGAAGCAACGGTCGCCCGCTCGATACGGCAGCCAAGCGCTCGCATGCGCTCTACGTGACGCTCGATCGTGTCGCGTGCCTCTGCACTGATGATCGGACCTACGTCGGCACTCAAGCGATTGGTAGGCCGGATCGAGAGCTCCGCCACGGCCCCCATCAACATCTCGAGCGTTCGCTCAGCAACCTCCTCCTGAACGCACAGGATACGCAGCGCAGAGCATCGCTGACCGGCGTTATCGAACGCCGAAGCAAGGACGTCCACCACCACCTGCTCGGTCAGCGCGGAGGAGTCGACAATCATTACGTTCTGGCCCCCCGTCTCGGCGATGAGCGGGATCGGCGCACCATCCTTTGACAAGCGACCAGCGAGCGTCAGCTGGATTATGCGAGCCACCTCAGTGGATCCTGTAAATATTACAGCGGCGATCTCGGACGCAGCGACCAGCGCTGCACCTATCGTGCCATCCCCAGGTACCAATTGCAGGGCATCCGGGTGCACGCCTGCCTCATGGAGGATGGCCACAGCCTGAGCAGCAATAAGTGGTGTCTCCTCCGCCGGCTTCGCGATGACTGGGTTACCCGCCATTAGCGCAGCGGCAACCTGCCCCGTGAAGATTGCGAGCGGGAAATTCCAGGGACTAATAGCAGCTACCGGCCCCACCGGGCGATGCTGACTTGTATTCAGAGTGACGCGCCCCTGCCCCGCATAGTAGCGCAGGAAATCGACCGCCTCCCGCACCTCGCCAACGGCATTGGCCAGAGACTTACCTGCCTCGCGCATGATGAGGCCGAGCAGTTCTTCCATTCGGCTTTCGAGGAGGTCCGCAGCCCGGCCTAGCACGTCGGCACGCTCGGCAACCGGCACACCTGACCAGCGGGACTTGACGGCCCGGGCGACTGCCGCTTCCGCATCCGCTTCCGAGGCCTCGAACACGATCCCGACCTCGTCACGGTGATCGGCAGGATTAAGGATGATGCGGGATTGTCCCGTAGCTGAACCGGCAATCCATTTTCGCGTAGCACTGTGCGCCAGCACCTTCGACACCGCCGCCAGAGTAGCCTCATCGGTAAGGTCCAGTCCGCGAGAGTTTTTACGGCCGGGATAGAGGCGCTCCGGCAAGGCAATCGCATCGTGCATCGCCCCAATAATCGGCATCGAACTCGCGACCTTGACCGGATCCGCAATGAGCTGATCGACCGAAATCGCGGGATCTGCAACCTGATTCACAAACGAAGAATTTGCGCCATTTTCCAGCAATCGCCGAACGAGATAAGCAAGCAGCGTCGCGTGCGTACCGACAGGTGCATAAATTCGGCAAGGTCGGGCCAAGGCATTGTCTGGTACGACGGCTGAATAAAGCGGCTCGCCCATGCCATGCAGGCACTGGAATTCATAGTCGCCGGCAGCGTAGCCTTGACCCGCCATGTGATAGAGAGTTGCCACCGTCTGCGCGTTGTGAGTTGCGAACTGAGGATAGACATGTTCGCGGGCAGCCAGCAGCTTGCGCGCACAAGCGATATACGCAACGTCAGTGTGGATCTTTCTGGTGTACACCGGGAAATCAGCCAACCCCTCGACCTGGGCACGCTTGATTTCAGCATCCCAATATGCCCCTTTGACGAGACGCACCATGATGCGTCGCCCCGCACGTCGCGCCAGATCGACAATCCAATCAATCACAAAGGGGCAGCGCTTGCCGTAGGCCTGGACCACAAAGCCCAATCCATCCCAATCGCGAAGTTCGGGATCGAGTGCCAGCGCTTCCAGCAGGTCCAGCGACAGCTCCAGCCGATCGGCCTCCTCTGCATCGATATTCAGCCCGATGCCGTAAGACCTTGCGAGCACGGTCAATTGACGGACGCGCGGCAGCAACTCTTTCATGACGCGCTGGGCCTGCGATCGTACGTAGCGAGGATGCAGCGCCGACAGCTTGATCGAGATTCCGGGACTCGCTAAGACGCTGCGGCCGGCTGCCGCCTTGCCGATGGCATGAATCGCCCGCTCATAGTCGTAGAAGTAGCGATCCGCGTCAGCCGATGTCATCGCCGCCTCGCCGAGCATGTCGTACGAATAGGTGAATCCTTCCAGCTCCCGCTGCCGGGCGTTCGCCAGCGCCTCGTCTATGGTTTGCCCAAGGACGAACTGCTCGCCCATTGTTCGCATCGCGATTTCCACGCTCTTGCGGATCACGGGCTCGCCGCAGCGCTGCACGACCCGCGTCAGGGCGCCGGCCAGGCTGTTCGGCTCAACCGGACTGGTCAATTTTCCCGTCACAACCAGTCCCCAGACGGCAGCATTGACGAACAATGAGCGCTCGCCACCGATATGAGCTTTCCAGTTGCCCGGTGCGACTTTGTCGCGAATTATCGCGTCGCGCGTGTCGGCGTCAGGAATCCGCAACAGCGCCTCCGCGAGACACATCAGCGCGACTCCCTCTCGGCTTGAGAGGGAAAATTCATGAACCAAAGCGGCCACGCCTCGGGGCTGAGACGTCGACCGAAGCGCCTCGATCAGGGAGCGCGCCGTCGCCGCGGCTGCATCGCGAACTTCAGCGGGAAGCGCCGCAGCCTCAATCAGCGGCGGCACGCACTCGATTTCAGGCAAACGATAGGCGCGAGTGATGCGCTGACGAAGCGGCGTCGAAGTCAATGGGGGTGCGAATCCCTCGAATGAGAATGTATTTGCCATCCGCTGTATGTTTCCGCTCAAGAGGATATCGACTTTATTGGTGCAGGCTGCTTCACAGTTGAAGACGGCTTCTCCGGCCTCGTATGTCGGAGCGCTGGTGTTGCGCTCGAAGATGTCAGCCCCAAACGGCCTCGAAAACGCGCAGCCAGTTACCGCCCAAAATTTTCTTCACTTCGTCCTCATGAAAGCCGCGGTTCAGCAGACCGGCCGTTAGGTTCGGCAGCGTGTCTGGCGTTTCGATGCCTTCGGGATAGGTATAAGGAGGTGGCGGATAGGCGGCCGGGCTCCAATAGCCCGTTTTGATCAGAAAATTGAACATGGCCTGTGCATGCTCAAGCGACATGATGCGGTCCTGACCAGGGAAGTAGTCGATTCCCAATCCGACGTGACCAATACCCACGAGGTCGGCGATATACGAAATATGGTCAATCAGGTCGCTTAGGCTTGGCTTGGGCTTGCTGGAAACAAAGGCCGGATAGCCCGCAATGCCTATTACGCCGCCGGTTGCTGCGGCTGCCTTGATCTGGTCGTCCTTGATGTTCCGCGGGGAAGGATGAACGGCATAGGAATTAGCATGTGAAAAGATAACCGGCGCTTTGGAGGCTTCTATCGCCTCCATGGTGGTGCGATAGCCGGTATGGGAGCAGTCAACAACGACGCGCGCTTGGTTCATCCTGGCGATGGCATCCCGACCGAAGCGGGTTAGACCTTCATCTGTCTCCACCTCGCATCCATCGCCCAGCCGAGTCCTCTCATTATAGGTGAGTTGGATCACGCCGACGCCAAGCGCCTTGTAGGCGTCGATCAAATCGACATCGGTCTCGATTGCGTCGGCCCCCTGGAAGGCAAGCAAAATGCCAAGGCGCCTCGTTTCCTTTGCCTTCCTAATATCAGCCGCGGTGCGGATCTGAAGCAGGTCCGGGCGCGATTGGAGCAGGCGCTGCCAGAATCCCAACTTCTTGAGCGCTGAAAATGCAGTGTCCTTGCCGAGGGCCACAGTCGGGCTCACGACCGTTACGCCGCCGTTGCGGTAGAGTTCGAGATGTTGCCCTTCGCTGGCGAGCGGACAAACCGAGTCGATGACGATGGCAGATTCGTGGACACGGTGACTGTCTGTCATAAGTCCTCCTGGGATAGCCGGCCGATTCAAAAATACGATCGAGTCGAAACCGATGCAGATCGACGACAACAGACCGGTCTCCGAGCAGTCGGTCAGAGAGTGCGTTGGCCCTCTGCTATTTATCTAACACTCAGAAGGCATATCGCCTTTATTATTGAGATCGGTAGCGCTATTGGGCTAAGTTACTGCGAGATAGAAGTGTAAAAGGCTACAAATATGCCAATAGCTAGTGAATTGGATGACTTCGACCGCCGCATCGTCGCTTGCCTACTGGAAGACGGCCGGATGACGGTGACAGAACTTGCGACGCGGATTGGCCTTTCGAAGACGCCGGCTCAAATGCGATTGCGGCGCTTAATCGATACTGGCGTCATCAAAGGTTTCCGCGCGGTCGTCGATCCCGTGCGACTGGGGCGAGAGCACGTAGCTTTCACCGAAGTCAAGCTGACCGACACCCGTGAGAAGGCGCTGAGCGCGTTTAACGCCGCTGTGCGCAAGGTACCGGAGATCGAGGAGTGCTACATGATTGCGAGCAGCTTCGACTATCTGCTCAAGGTTCGGACCAGCGATATCCAGGACTATCGCCGCGTCCTTGGCGAGCGCATCTCAGCCCTGCCCTACGTGGCGAGCACTTCTACCTACGTAGCCATGGAGACGGTGCGCGACGACGCTCATTGACGTGTCGCCACGATGACACTTCTCCTGAGCATCCGAGGCGCCAATCGAAGGCCTTCCGTCCCCGGATGGGCGGCGAGCTCCCGGAATTTTTGGTCATCCCCACGGCGAAGTATCGCCGTGTATCCCGCAGCTCAAACGTGCCAGTTCCGGACGCGCGCACCGGAGCAAACAGCATCTCTATCGATCACCTCGTCGGCACGGGCGAGCAGCGCGGGCGGAATGTCAACGCCGAGCGCCTTGGCTGTCTTGAGATTCATGACCAACTCAGACCTGGTTGGCTGCTCGATGGGCTTCGCGTGCGGCTGCGGCCTGGGTTTGATCTTGATCAAGTTCAGCAGCATCGCCCCCACGATCATCACCAGGACGCCGCCACCACTGAGCGCGATCTGCATCGTCAGCCCCTCGGAGATGTCGAGCAGCGCCAGGTGGCTGGCGAGCGCCAGCAGAACACCGAGGCAGTAGATCGGCAGCGAGTTTTGGCCACAGAGAATGGCGCCGCGCATCACCGGCGTCGTTAGCCCTCGCCAATTGCGAGGCACGAACCACACCACCAAAACCGCAAGGGCCAAAAAATGCAGCAGTCGCAATGGATCGAGATTCGATTTGTCCAACATGACCTGTGGGACCAGCGCTTCCAGCGGCTTGATGCGCCAGCTCAATGCGATGATGAGGCTGAACACCAGATAGAGAAGAGCAACCACAAGCACGGTGCGTGAGGTCACCCACGGCCGGAATCTCTTGCCCTCGATGATCCACCACGCGCCAAGCACAAACGGCAGCTGCCAGGCCAGCGGATTGAAGTACCAGTGGTTGCTCGGCCATGCCGGGATGGTCCAGCCGAAGACGTGCACCAGTGCGTAAAGCAACAGCGACGCGCCGAGCGTTGCGTTCGGCGCTCGCAGCAGAAACCACAGCAGCGGCGCGAACAAAAGGTGAAAAAGAACGAAGAGCGGCAAGACGTCGGTGTTGACCGGGCGGTATTGCAGGATCACCGCATGCGCGAGCGTCACGCCCGGCTGCTCCAACAGAATGCTCGTATTGCTCTTGTCGGCAAGATAGTTGCTGCCTGCGAGGTGAACCATGATGGCACAGGCGAGCGTGAGCAGCAGAAATGCGACATAAATTTCCCAGCTTCGCCACAGTGTCCGGCTGATCAAGCCGGTCCAGCCTCCGCACCACCAGGCCTTGCCGTAGGCTAGCGCGCAGGTCACACCCGAGACGAACATGAACACTTCCCCGGCGTCGCTGAAGCCGTAGTTTCGCAGCGTCAACCAGCTCCCGATGTTGTTGGGGACATGGTCAAGAAAGATGCACCAGAGCGCGATGCCGCGGCACGCATCAATGCGCAGATCGCGGCCGTCGCCTTCCCGCTCCGGCGGCGCACCTACCAATAGCTTCGGGGTGGCAGTTCGATCATGCATCTGATTCCCCGTCCGGCATGCGAGCACGCTTCAAAAGGGACCGAATTTAACAAAAGCGCAGCCGCCCTGCCGGATCGTAACAGCGCTGCCGTCCAGAGTGGCTTCACGCTAAACCCAGCCACGAAAGCTATGGCGATAACGATCATATGGCCGCGCTTGGTGGAACCTCCGAGCGTATGAGGCTGGCCGTTGACGATCATCGTTCAACGGCACGGCGCGTAAATCAGCCGGAGGTCCACAGTGAGAGGTTCCTAGGTCCTATGATCAAGGTACCGTACAGATCTCGGCATCAATCACCATTGGGCATAACGAAGGAGACTCTGAATCCCACAACTCGCGTGGTCCGTACTCGCCTTTTGGGTGTCCTGCCGTGAGGTCATTACACGGCATTCGGCTCCTCCTTTGAGTGCCTGACGGCGAACCGTTGGTCAGGCCAAGCATTGAGGGCGGTTTCGGGAGCCAGTTTTCCGCCACCTTCTTCCTCGCCAGGGACCCGAAGGTGGGTGTATGATTTTTCAATTAAATCTCCGTGCAACGGGATGACGGAGAGCGCTTATGAAAGTTCTTATTGTCGACGATCATGCATTAATTCGCGACGCCCTGCACGCTGTCCTGAAACAACTGAAGCGAGAAGCCGCCATATTTGAAGCTTCGAACGGCGGTCAGGCAATGCGCATAGTCGAGGAACATCCCGACATCAGCCTCATTTTGCTTGATATCAATTTACCTGATCGAGATGGCTTCTCTGTCCTCCGCGAACTGCGTGACCGCTATGCGACCATTGCCATCATCATTCTCTCGTCCTCGGATGATCAAGATACAGTCAGGCTCGCTTTCAAACTCGGCGCTCTGGGTTTCATCCCGAAAACTACCGAACGTGAGGTCATGCTCAACGCCATTGAGTTAGTGTTCTCCGGCGGTATTTACATTCCCTCGGAGATCCTTGAGGAAACAACGTCTCCACGGCTTACAAACAAGCTGGTGACGCGCGGCTCTCCCAAGGGTCTCGGGTTGACCGATCGGCAGATTGAAGTGCTTGCGCTCCTGATGAAGGGAAAAAGCAACAAGACCATTGCCAAGACCCTCAATGTGGCGGTGCCGACAGTGAAGAACCACATCACGGTCGTTCTCAAGGCGCTCAGCGTAACGAGCCGCACCGAGGCAGTAATAAAGGCAGGAAAAATGGGCTGGGATTTGTCGCCGAAATCCCAGTCATAAAGCCGCCCCGGTGTCTCTCCTATCGTCACGATCCCTAAAGAACTCGTGCATGACAGCGCGGAGCCGCATTGGGTCGACGGGCTTGTGCAGCAAGATGTATCCTCTATCCTTGGCGTCACGTAACGGTTCAGGTGCCGTATCGCCGCTGATGAGAATGGCTGGAATTGATGAGCCAAACGCCGCATTAATTTGTTCAATAGCTCTGATCCCGGTCTTTCCGTTCGCAAGATGATAATCCGAGATTATAAGATCGGGACGTTGTGGGCGCTCTGCAGGGCGGATAAGTGCAGCTTCGTCGGATCCGGCGGTAACGACGGAATATCCCCAATTGCCGAGCAATCCGCCCGTTACCTCCAGCACAATTGGAGTATCGGCAATAACAAGAATTACCTTGCCTTCGACTGCAAAGGCTTCAGGGCCAGGTGAGTTGACAGGCTCGCTGGACGTGACGCATTCATCGGCCATCGGAACCAGGATTGCGAATCGCGAACCTCGGCCCACCGTCGAAGCCACATCGATTTGATGGTTGAGAAGTACGCGAAGCCTGTCGACAATAGCCAAGCCGAGCCCCAGACCGCCATGCCGGTTCCGTTCCGGGGCGGAAAGTTGAAAGAACTCGCCAAATATATTCTGCTTCTGATCCTCGGGAATACCGGGACCGGTATCCCATACTTCAATACGCAACATTTCACCGCGCTGACGACATCCGACGATGATCCCGCCCCGCAATGTATAGCGCACAGCATTGGATACCAGATTGAGCAGTATGCGTTCGAGCAGCATGGCGTCGCTCCGCACCCAGGCGTCACTTCGCCTGACGTGCAGACGCAAGCCTTTTTCGCGCGTTGTCTGATCAAACGCTGTCTCAATTTTTTGCAACAGGCGCGCGATCGGGAATTCAGCAATTTTGGGTGTAAGGATTCCAGCATCGAGCCTGGAAATATCCAGGAGCGAATTGAACATTTCATCCATTTCTTTGCGCGTTGCATCGATCTGCTCGATCGTCTTTGTCCTTTCCCCCGATTTGAGCGGCGTGCGCAGCTGTGCAACGAACAGGCCTAGTGCATGCAGTGGTTGCCGCAAATCATGGCTTGCCATAGCCAAAAAGCGCGATTTTGCTGCATTGGCGAGCTCCAGCTGTTGCGTACGCTCTGCAACCTTCCGTTCGAGCTCGATCTGCGCGCGGCGCAGACGTTCCTCCGCCTTCTTGCGCACCTCGACGTCGGCGCTCAGTAACAAGCTTGGAACGGTAATGCTGATCAAGAACATCAACACCAGCAGGAATGAAACGTTGATATCCGCGGTCGTGAAGGGACCGCCGCCCGTGAACGTCCCCCAAATCGTGATGGCGGCAAGCACCAGCGCAACCGTTGCGGTGTCACGTGGACCGCGGCGCAGCGCCGCCCACAACATTGGCAGGATCGCAAGAAATCCCAGCGGATCCCGGCTCGGCGTTTGCTCGAACAGAGGGCTGAAAGCAATGAGTCCAACAATCGCCGCTGTTACGATAACGCCGACCGTCTCCAAAAATTCATTGAGGTTGAAGGCATGGGAGTGGCTTGACGCCCAAAGCACGATAACGGGGGCAATGACCAGCGCGCCGGTCACATCTCCCAGCCACCATGTGACCCAGGCGTCCGTGAAATTCGCTCGTTCGATGTACCCTGCGGTTGCCAGGCTGGTCAGTCCAATGCTGGCGCTGATCGGTGCCGCAATGACGAAGCAAATCAGAGCAAACTTCGCGACAGAATTTGGCCTCGAGAACGTATGACATCCGTTCGACCATCGATTGATCAGGTAAGCGCCAACAACCGCTTCAAGAGAGTTGCCGGTCGCAATCGCAATTGCGGTGGCAACCGAGCCGGCGGTCGTCGCATTGGCGATCGCCGCCGCCGTGAAAATAGCGGGCCAAGCCCGATATCCCCACAACAGCACCGCGGCCAGTGCGACACCCGTTGGTGGCCAAATTGGCGTTGCACTGGGATGAATAGAGGCGAGAGCAAGTCCGCCTTTTGCCAAGGCGAAATAGATCACTCCAATTGTGACCAGACCCCCGGCATAGCTAATGCCTCGGCGGAACTCTATCTCCGGCGCTAGTGATCGTGGATCGGACATCGTCGACGCCTGGACTAGGCAGTTGGATCGTCCACCATGACTGACCTTTTGATCTCCCTGATAAAGATCAAAGATCGCTACTTTCCCGTTTATCAAACGGTTGATCGCCCACCCCTACGTTCGACCGGTGCGACAATGCAGGACTCTGCAAGATGCACTCAGATCGAATTGATCACCGCAGTCTGCTGACGGACGAAGAGATAGTGCGTGCGATGAGCCTCAGGCAGCGTTGCTGTTCCGTCTTCGTCTCCACGAACCGCATGTTTGGCCGGACAACGGCCCTGCAGACCGCCTCAGCTCCGTGGCACGGAGCGCACCGTCATTGCGCCCCGAGGAATTCGCGCCGCCTTATGTTCACCCCGAATTTTCAGGAGGAAGCATCGTACGACGAAGACAGGCCCACGGAAAGGTCGGATTTTTCGCCGACGTCAGTCGACGTGCATGAAATCTGCTGACGGATTGAGACGATACGCGCTGACGCGAACCTGAAGCTGATTCACACGTCCCTTTGTCCAAACAATTGATGCGGCGATGCGTCTACCCCGAAGGTGGTACTACTTCTTCCCCCATTTACTGGAGAGAACCCCATCGAGATCGGAAACGTTCTGCAAGGGCATGCAGCCGTGCTCGACTGTATCGTGGTAGCGCGCCAGACGAAAAAATGGGGCGAAGCGGTCACGGCCGTCGTTCAACTTAAACCAGGCAAAACCGTCGAGGCGGAGGTCCTGATTGCCTTGTGCAAGGAACGCCTGGGCAGCGCCAAGGCGCCGCAATCAGTTGAATTCCGAGCCGAATTGCTGCGCGGCGCCGTCGGGAAATTGCTCGGGGAACGTCGAAGACCAAAACAGGTCATGAGCCGGCGTCGATCTCGGCTTTCACATGTTCAGTCATGGTCGCTTGTCTCCTTGTAATTTCTGTTCGGTCGCCGAACACCCGATGCTGTCAGCGATTTTCGTCTCGCGGATTGACCGCGGAAGGCCTGCCGACCGGCTCCAAGAATCTCGTTCGACAGCATGTCGTCGCCGACCGCACGCGCGAGAGCGATCGAGCCCATCATGGTTGCAAGCGCGGCGGTCACGATCTGGCGCGCCTGCTCCGGTGGTTTTCCCGGGAAGAACCCCGCCACCACGTCGATCATTTCGTCGAGCTTCCGTGCAAATATACGCCGCGCCTTCTGGCTTGAACGAGCGATGTCGGTACCGAGCGCCGGCAGCACGCAACCATGTGCCCGATCATCCCGATGCTTCGGGCTCAGATAGGCGTCAACGAAGACCTCCAGTCGTTGCTCGATCGGCGTTGCTTTCGTAAGGCTCATCCATTGAGCGACCGTTCGGTCCATGGCCAGGGTAAATGCGTCGATGACCAACGCTTCGCGTGATTCAAAATGAGAATAGAAACCGCCATGCGTGAGACCCGCGAGCTTCATCAAATCGGCCACGCTCATGCCGTCGGCACCGCTTTGCCGAAGCGCACGGGAAGCACTTTCGACGATCCGCCTCCGGGTCTGCAGGCCATGGCCTTTCACGTAGCGCATGGCGGGCTCTCACGTATGCTCATGCTCACCATTTTTCCCCGAATGGGCGAATCTCGCTGAGGAAGGACCATGCCGAGCGGTCCTGCTTGTAGAGATGCCACAGTTCGTCGGCGATTGCGGACGGCTTGATGAAGAAATGGTCCGGCGCGTCCGGCAGACGTTCGCGCATGCGCGGCACGTCGATCACGGCATCGATCAGGACATACGCGACGTGGATACCGCGCGGTCCGAGATCGCGCGCGATCGATTCCGATAGAATGCGCTGCGCTGCCTTGGTCGGGGCAAAGCCGGCAAAATTCGCCTTGCCGCGAATGGCGGAGGTGTTGCCGGTGACGAGGATGGCGCCGTTGCCCGCCTTGATCATGTCCGGCGCCACTTCGCGCGCCAGGTACAACAGGCCCATTACGTTCACCTGAAAATTCCGATCGAGCATTTTCGGCTCGATTTCGAGAAACGTTCCCCACCCGCCTCCCACCGCGTTGTGGATGAGGACACTCGGTGCGCCGTATGATTTGCGGATGTTGGCCACGGTATCTGCGACCTGGCTCTCGCTGGAGACATCGCAGATCATCGCGTGGGTATCGGGAAGCTCCCGTTCCAGCGCGCGGATGCGATCCGGCGAGCGCGCCAGCGCAATCACGCGAAAGCCTTCCGCGGCAAAGCGCCGGACAATCGCGGAACCGGTGCCGGGACCGACACCTGTGACGATGGCAATCGGCTTGTCAGGCATCGGCGCCTCCAAAGGGCTTGCATCGCTGTGACAGGATTCCGAACAGCATTGGGCACCTAACGCGCGGTTTTGATTTCGCTATATTAGATGATATGCATAATATAACACAATGAAATTCGATGTGAGCTAACGGTCCAGACGGGTCTAATGCCCTGCGAATGCGGGTTTGCGCTTGTCGATGAAGGCGCGCACCGCCTCCTTGTGATCGACCGTGCGCGACGATCGGACCATGTTTTCCGCTTCCTGATCCATTGAATCGAGAAAATCCGACTTCAGGGCATGGTCGAGGTTCTCCTTGATGTGGGCCAGCGCGATCGACGGCCCCTCCGCCAGCGATTTCGCGAGCGCAAACGCGGCCTCGCGAAGCTCGGTATCGGGCACCACGCGATTGACGAGGCCGAGCGTCTCGCAGCGGCGGGCGTCGATCCTTTCCGACAGGAACATCAGCTCCCGCGCCCGCGAGGTTCCGACCAACCGGGTCAGCAGCCACGCGATGCCGAAATCCCCGGTCAGCCCGATGCGGGCGTATCCAGTGGACATGATCGCGGATTCCCCGGCAACGCGAATATCGCAGGCGAGCGCAAGCGCCATCCCGGCGCCGGCAGCGGGTCCCGGAAGCGCTGCGATCGTCGGCTTCCTCACCGCCACCAGCGCACCGGTCAAGGTGCGTTGCTTGGTCCGCAGATCGTCAACACGGTCTTCAAACGCCATTTCGGCCTTGTTTGAATTGCCACCCATGCCCTTGACGTCACCGCCCGCGCAAAAGGCCGTGCCCGCGCCCGTGATCAGCAGCGCACCGACGGCAGGATCATCGCCGCATTGCTTGATCATCCGCCGCAGGGCCGGTGTCAGATGGTCGGAGAGCGCGTTGCGCGCCTCGGGGCGGTTAAGCGTGATGAGCGCGACGCGGTCGCGGATTTCACACAACAGCTCGCCGGTTCCGGTGTCGATTTCGATCCGATCATTTGCCATTTCAACCGCTCCTGTTTCGACTGCCGAAGCCGGGATCTCTCGTTGTCTCCTAAATGACCACCACCTGGCCACACGGCTCGGACGAATAGACAAGCTCCATCTGCGCCGCCCGGTTGATCAGGACGGCGCGTTGATTGACGTAGGCCTTGTCGGTGATCTCGCCGGCCGCCAGCGAAGGCGGCTCCTCGAGCAGGGTCATCGCGCAGATGCGCTCGCTGCTTCCGACACCGGCATTGTAAAGCCGCAGACTCTGCTGGAGAACTGCGATCACGCCCGGGTCGCAGTTGAGATTGCCATCGGGATTGGCAGCGTGCTTCCTGGCCATGACCGGGTTCAACCAGCCCAGCACGGCGCATGAGTGGCGATTTTCGCCGGCAATGACGATGTCCTGCAACACCCCGTGCGTCGCCGCCAGCACTGCGGCCCGCAGATTACCGACTGCCACCCATGTCCCGTTCGCGAGCTTGAAATTTTCCGAAACCCGGCCGGTGAAACGCAGGCCGCGCCCCGGATCGGCGGGATCGATAAAGGATATGGTATCGCCGACCCGGTAGAAACCTTCATCGTCAAACGCCGCCGACGTCAAATCCGGCCGGCCAAGATAGCCTGGCGTCACATTGGGGCCGCGCACGCGAGCCTCATAGGTGTCGCCGGCGGGGATGAGTTTCAATTCCACCCCCGGAGCCGGAAGTCCCAACTCGCCCGGCGTGTCGGTTGCCCAGTGCGTGGTGGCGATCGTCGGAGCCGTTTCGGTCGCACCGTACCCGGACATCACCGGAATCGACCTGCCTGTTGCGGCCTTTGCCAGCTTATACAGTTTGTCGAGCGTGGTCGGCGATATCGCAGCACCGGCGTAGCTCATCCGGTCTAGTTGCAGGAAAAAGCTGGTACGCAAATCCTGATCGGTTTCCAGGGCTTCGCACAACAGGGTGTATCCCGCCGGCACGTTGAACATGGCGGTCGGAGATACGTCCTTCAAATTGGCAATCGTCTTGTGAAACAATTGCGGGACTGGACGCCCCTCGTCGATATAGAGCGTACCGCCATGCTTCAGAATGCCGTGCAGGATGACGTTGCTTCCCATCGTGTGATGCCACGGAAGCCACTCGACCTGCACCGGTGCCTCGCGAGGCGATACCAGCAACGTCCCCATCTGCAGCGCGCTTGCCATCATCTTGTGCGTATTGATCACGCCCTTCGGCAGCCCCGTCGAACCCGAGGTGAACAGGATTTTTGCCGCGGCCTCCTTGTCGATCGAACGAAAGGCCTGCTCGAATTCCGCGCCGGGACGCGTCAGGTAGAGCGACTGAAGCGAGACGATCCCGGGCCCTTGATCCGCCGCAATCCAGATCGCGGACACAAGCTCCGGAATCTTGCGTGCGCCGGAAAAGACCTCGCTGTCCTGCACGAAGACCAACGAAGGCTTCAGCAGTGTTGCGATGTCCTGCAAGCGAGCCAGTCCGCCCGGCATCAGCGAATAGTTCGGCGATATCGAAGCGGCGACGACCCCGACTGACATCGCCGCGAACATCACGATCGCATGCTCGATCGAATTGCCGGAGAGGATCGCCAATCTGTCGCCGCGCCTGGCGCCGAGATCGATCATGGCCTGCCCGACCGACTGCACCCGTTGCCATAGTTCAGCGTAGGTGAGCTTCTGCCACTCATCGTCGCGGCCGCGCTGGGCAAGGAATACCCGTTGCGGCGCCTTCTCCGCCCATTCCGGAATGAAATCCAGGATCGACCATTGCGGGTCCTCGAACGCGATCGGAGATCGCAGCACCAGCGCCCCGTCGGGGCGTTTCTCGATCCGGACTTCACGTGGCGCGAATTTGGGGCCTTCAGAGAGGGCATCTGGAGATTGGTGAAGGGTCATGCGGCCGTTGCTCCTGTCTGACGATCGATGCTTCGCGCTGAATGCGCCTCTAAGCAGCAAGCCTGAGAATCTCGACGATATCTTCCGGACCCTTGATGGTCCTCGGGTTCGCTCGGGTGAATACCGAAAGCATCGCGTTGCGGCCGATCAGTTCAAACTTGTCCTGGGTCACGCCGACCTCCGAAAGATGGCCGGGCAGTTCCAGTCGACCGATGAACCGGGCGAAGGTATCGCTGGCCCTGGCGTCCGGCGCGCGCCATGCCTCGGCGATTCGCTTTTGCGCTTCGTCCGTTACCGGTTGATTGTATTTCAGCACGCTCGGCATCATGACGGCTGTACAAAGATAGTGCGGAACATCGCAAGTGCCGCCCAGCACGTGTCCGATCGCATGGCTTGCTCCCATCGGAACGCGGCATTGCAAGCCGAAGGCGGACATCCAGGAGCCAAGCTGGCAAAATTGCCGGGCTTCCAGATCGTCCGGGTTTTCCTTCGTGGCCAGCAGGCCGTCATACAGGTACCGCAGACCTCGCAGACACACGCTTTCCACCAGCGGGTTGCCTCTCGGCGAGCAAACCGCTTCGATCCCGTGGTCCATCGCGCGCGTGCCGGATCCGAGCCACAGCGTCTGCGGGGTATGCCGCGTGATCAGGGGATCCAGGATGATCGACAGCGGCATCATCATGGGATGGCTGAATATCTGCTTCAGCTTCCTGCGCGAGTCCGTCACCAGCGTTCCGGAGTTATACTCTCCCCCCGAGAGCGTGCTGGGGATCGCGATCATCCTCACTTTCGGCGCGCGGAATGGACCGGGCCGCGGCCCCTCCGGCGTCGAGACCAGCTCGAATCCATCGAGGCCGGATTCGTCGGTGATATCGTGTTCAAGGCACATCAGGACGATCTTGGCCGCATCGACGACGGATCCGCCTCCCACGGCAACGATCAAGTCCGCTTTCGCTGCTGCGGCCGCAGCCGTCGCCGTGACTGCCGATGCACGCGTCGTATGCTGCGGAACGCCATCAAAGGTACCGGCATATCTGTCGCCCAGCGCATTGCGGATCTTCTCGATCTCGTCGGTCGTCGTGTTCAGCGTTTTGCTGACGATCAGGAACACCCGCTTGGCATCGCGCCGCTCGGCCTCCTCGCGCAGGGCCTGGCCGGCGGGCTTTCCGAAGATCACCTGATCCATCGGCGGATATTGATGGAATCCGATTTTAGTCATGCTGGTCCTCCATTTGTGCCAGTAACCGCGCGATGGGGCTGGACCGTACTTCGCGGCACCCCATCCTCTCCTGCATCACTCGGAACTTGCGTCCAAAATTCCGCCGAACGGTTCCCAGCTGCTGCCGCTCCACCGCTGCAGCTGCATCTGGCTCCAGATCATGTTGCTGGTTTCGCTGGTGTTCACTTCGATTCCCGGAAACGCGGTCGGAAGCACGACGTGACTGAGCGATTTGGCCTGCTTGACGATGTTCTTTCGGGAGAGGTCATCGCCGCACTGCCGGAGTACCGTTTCAAGGATCATGCCCTGCATGTAGCCGGTGAGATAACTGGTGTTCTCGAAATCCGCGCCCGGCAGGTACTTGGCAAAGAATGCCTTGTAAGCCTGGATGCCTTCGTCGCCGCTCCACTTCGCATCGGTGGGATCCTTGTTGATGGTACCGACGATGACGCCGGTGGAATTCTCAAGGCCGGCCGGCTTCAACGTGCCGCCGATCGAACTCGACGGAAAGTTGACGATGACCTTGGCCTTCCAGCCGATCTCGGCAACCTTGCGGATCGCCTGCGCGGCGAATTTCGGTGTCCCGGCAATGAACAGCGCCTCGGCGCCCGAGCTCTTGAGATTGACGACCTGGGAGTCCACGGTCGGCTCGGTCACCTCATAGGCTGCGGTGACGACGCGCTTGTCGAACTCTCCCTTCAGGAACGATTTGAAGGCGCTGACATAGTCCTTGCCGAGGTCGTCGTTCTGGAAAAGAATCGCATATTTTGCACCGGGCAACGCCTTGTCGAGAAATTTGGCGTAAATTCTTCCCTCGGTCTGGTAGCTGACGAGGCCGGTCGTGGTCAGCGGGTAATCGGCGATCTCGGTGAACTTGCTGGAGCCACTGACGATCGCGATCGAGGGAACGCCCTTGCCCTTGAGATATTTCGCCGTCGCCGAATTGCCGGGCGTGCCGAGTTGCCCGAAGATGAACGATACCTCGTCGCTTTCGACCAGCTTGCGGGCATGCTCTACCGCTTTCGGCGGACTATAGGCATCGTCCATCGCGATGTAATTGATCTTGCGGCCGTTGATGCCACCCCGATCGTTGATCAACTGCACATACGCCACCACGCCCTTGCCGACCAGGCCGATCGAAGACGCCGGACCGCTGAACGGGAATATCCCGCCGATCTTGATTTCCGTCGCGGTGACGCCGGGCTCGTCGGCGGCCAGAGCTGAAGACGCGAGCAGCGAAGCGGCCACGCATGCGGCCGCAAAACCTAGTCTGATACTCATGTCTCTCTCCCTTTTCGCCGGTTCGAGCCGTACGCGTTGTTTCTCAGGCCGTCAGGTTCGATCGCGGCTCACGTCATGCGACCTTCATCGCCTTTGCCGGCTCAACACCGTCGAGGAACCCGATCAGACGTTGGCGTATGATCTGCTCAGCCTCGGCCATGATGCGATCGATCAATTCCTTCACCGTCGGGATGTCACGGATCAGCCCGACCACCATGCCGCAGCTCCAGGCGCCCGCATCCATTTCGCCATCGAGCATCACCTTGGGATAAACGCCCGCGACCTGCTCGTGGATATCAGCGATCTTCAGGCTCGCGCCTTTTTCGCGTTCGATCTCGAGCAGATGATCGACACCCCTGTTCTTCAGCACGCGCTCGGTGTTGCGCAGCGCGCGCATCACCAGCACGGTGTCGAGCTCGCTGGCCTCGACCAGCGCCTTCTTCACGTTAGGGTGGACAGGTGCTTCCTTGGTCGCGATGAAGCGCGTGCCCATGTTCATGCCGGCGGCGCCCATCGACAACGCGGCGACCAGGCTGCGGGCATCCGCCATGCCGCCCGAGGCGACGAACGGGATCGTCAGTTCATCCGCGGCGCGCGGCAACAGGATCATGTTCGGAATGTCATCCTCGCCGGGATGCCCGCCGCATTCGAAGCCATCGACGCTGACGGCATCGCAGCCGATCTTCTCGGCCTTCAGCGAGTGCCGCACCGAGGTGCATTTGTGGATCACCTTGATGCCGGCCGCCTTCAATGCCGGCATGTATTGCTCGGGACTGCGACCGGCGGTTTCCACCGCCCTGACTCCACCTTCCTTGATCGCGGCGATATATTCCGGATAGGGCGGCGCGGTGAAGCTCGGCAGGAAGGTCAGATTGACGCCGAACGGCTTGTCGGTCATGTCGCGGCAGCGCGCGATTTCCTTGGCCAGCAGCTCCGGCGTCTTCTGGGTCAGACCGGTGATAATACCAAGGCCGCCGGCATTCGACACTGCGGCTGCGAGTTCGGCAAAGCCGACATAATGCATGCCGCCCTGGATGATCGGATGCTGGATACCGAACAGGTCAGTGATTGCTGTCTTCACGTGAAAGCTCCATTTTCCGATCAGTGGACGATTTCGAACAGACCCGCCGCGCCCATGCCGCCACCAATGCACATGGTCACCACGCCGTATTTCGCCTTGCGCCGCCGGCCCTCGATCAGGAGGTGGCCGGTCAGCCGCGCGCCGGTCATGCCATAGGGATGACCGATCGCGATCGAACCGCCATTGACATTGAGCTTGTCTGGATCGATGCCGAGCTTGTCGCGGCAATAGATCACCTGCACCGCATAGGCCTCGTTGAGCTCCCAGAGGTCGATATCGTCGATCTTCAGGCCGTGCCGTTTCAAAAGCCGCGGGATCGCGGCCACCGGGCCGACACCCATCTCATCCGGCTCGACGCCGGCGGCGACAAAACCGCGGAAGATGCCGAGCGGCTTCAGGCCCTTTTGCGCCGCGATCTTGTCGCTCATGATCACGCACGCCGAGGCGCCGTCGGAGAGTTGGCTGGCATTGCCGGCGCTGATGGTCTTGCCCTCGAACACCGGCTTGATCTTCGAAAGACCTTCCGCCGTCGTATCAGGCCGCGGACCTTCGTCCTTTGCCATCGTCACCTGCTGATAGGTAACCTCCTTGGTGTCCTTGTTGACGACGGCCATTTTGGTCGTGATCGGCACGATCTCATCCTTGAAGCGGCCGCCCTGCAGCGCCGCGCCGACCCGGCGCTGGCATTCGAGCGAATATTCGTCCTGCTGATCGCGGCCGATCTTGTAACGCTCGGCGACGATTTCGGCGGTCTCCAGCATCGACATGTACATTTCGGGCTTTATCGCCATCAACTCGTCGTCGACGGCGTGGAAGCGGTTCATATGCTCGTTCTGCACCAGGCTGATCGACTCGATGCCGCCACCGATCGCGATCTCAACGCCATCATGCATCACCGAGCGCGCGGCGACCGCGATCGCCTGCAGGCCGGAAGCGCACTGGCGGTCGATGGTGGTGCCGGCGACCGTGACCGGAAGGCCGGCGCGGATCGCGCCCTTGCGGGCGACGTTCATCACCATGGTGCCCTGCTGCATGGCGCAGCCCATCACCACGTCCTCGACCTCGCCGGGAGCGATGCCGGCGCGCTTCACGGCTTCGGCGATCACATGGCCGGCCAGGGTCGGGCCTTCAGTGTTGTTGAGTGCGCCGCGATAGGCCTTGCCGACGCCGGTGCGGGCGGTGGAAACGATAACTGCTTCTGTGGTCATGCTTGCCTCTCTGCTTAGGCGGCCGCATCGAGCTGCGCGTAGCGCAACACATGGAACGCGGGGTCGCCGAACTGGATGTTGATGGAAGAAATCCGCTTGAAGTAATGGCCGACATTCAATTCGTCGGTCATGCCCATACCGCCATGGAGCTGCACCGCCTGGTCGGCAACGAACCTGCCGGCATAACCGATCTTCGACTTGGCACCGGAAGCGAGCCGCGAGATACCGGCCTCGCCGGCGTTCAGGCTGAGACTGAGATGCTGCATCAGCGAAAGCGCTTCCTGATGCGCGATGAACATGTCGACCATCCGGTGCTGCAACACCTGGAAAGAACCGATCGTCGCGCCGAACTGTTTTCGGGTCTTGGCGTATTCCAGCGTCGCGGCGTTCAGCTCGGCGATCGCGCCGACCGCTTCCGCACAGAGCGCGCCGATGGCGCGGTCACGGCAGGATTCCAGCGCGGCCACGCCCTCGCCTTCGCTGCCGAGCAACTCTCCCCTGACGTCGCGCAGGCTGATTTCGGCGGCGCGGCGGCCGTCGATGGTCTTGAAGCTCTGCAGGTCGAGATTGGCGGCACGGCGATCGACCACGAACAGGCTGACGCCGCCGCGATCGTGGCGATGGCCGGAGGTGCGGGCGGAGACGATCAAATAGTCCGCCCAGGGCGCGGCGATGACGGCGGTCTTTTCGCCGCTCAGCACGTAGTCCTTGCCGTCGCGGCGCGCCGAGGTCGCGACATTGGCGAGGTCGAAGCGCGAACCCTTTTCGGTCCAGGCCAGCGCCCAGATCTTCTCGCCCGCGATGATGTCGGAGATGAAACCCTGCTTCTGGTCCTTCGAGCCGAGCTGTTCGATCAGGCCACCCGCAAGCACGACCGTTTCGACAAACGGCTCGATCACGAGGTGACGGCCGAACTCCTGCATGATGATCATGGTCGATAGCGGCCCGCCGCCAAGACCGCCGGCGTCTTCGGAGAACGATGCAGCGAACAGGCCGAGTTCGGCAAATGCCTGCCATTGCTTGCGGCTAAAGCCCTCTTCGCTCGCGACGATCTTGCGGCGTGCGTCGAAATCATACTGGTCGCGCAACAGCCGCTGGACGCTGGATCGCAGCAGTTCCTGCTCTTCCGTGAACTGGATATCCATCCGATTCCCCTGTTTGCCGGTCTATCTTTTGTTCGCGCATGATCTTTTCGGAAAACCGGTACCCACTTTTCCGGATCATCCTCTAGAGGCCGAGCACCGCTTTGGCGATGATGTTGCGTTGAATCTCGTTGGATCCGCCGTAAATGCTAAGCTTGCGTGAGTTCAGGTATTTCTCGGACGCGGTATGTCCGTAATCCGGTCCCGGCATGAAACGGTTGGCGCTGACCGGATGCTCGCGGATCGCCAGGCCGTAATTGCCGATCGCCCGGTGGGTCAGTTCGGTGATATTCTGGAAGATCTCGGTGCCGCGGATCTTGAACAGCGAAGCCGCCGGTCCCGGATCGATACCGCGCGCCATCTGCGCCACGACGCGCAGCTCGGTCGCCTCCAGCGCCAGCACATCGACTTCGACGCGGGCGATTTCCTTGACGAATTCGAGATGCGCGGGGTCGTCGGCCGGAATCTCAGCCTTCACGATCTTCTTCAGTCTGTCGATGTAGCGGGTCGAACGGCCAATGCCGGCCATGCTGGTGCGTTCGTTACCGAGCAGGAATTTGGCGTAGGTCCAGCCCTTGTTCTCCTCACCGATCAGGTTCGCGACGGGAACCCGGACATCTTCCAGGAACACGTCATTGACCTCGTGCGAGCCGTCGATGGTGATGATCGGGCGCACGGTGACGCCCGGCGACTTCATGTCGATCAGGAGGAACGAAATGCCGGATTGCGGTTTTGCGGTCGGATCGGTCCGGACCAGGCAAAAGATCCAGTCGGCGTGCTGCGCCAGCGTGGTCCAGGTCTTGTGACCGCTGACGATATAGTGGTCGCCGTCACGCACCGCCTTGGTGCGGACGGTGGCGAGGTCGGAGCCCGATCCCGGCTCGGAATAGCCCTGGCACCACCAATCCTCGCCCGACAGAATGCGGGGCAGAAACTTCATCTTCTGCGCCTCATTGCCGAACGTATAGATGACCGGGCCGACCATGGTGACGCTGAAGGCCAATGGCGGCATCGTGCCGGCGCGCGTCGTCTCCTGTTCGAAGATGAAACGCCTGGTTATCGGCCAGCCGGGTCCGCCATATTCCTTCGGCCAGAGCGGCGCGATCCAGCCTTTCCCGTGCAGGATGCGATGCCACAGCAGCATCTGCTCCTTGCTCAAATCGGTCTCTGGATTGGCAACGCGCATCTCCGCCGGATAATTGTCCGCGATGAAGGCACGGACCTCGTCGCGGAATGCGGCATCTTCAGGCGAAAGCGCGAGCTCCATGGCAGATGCTCCCTACCACTTCTCGCCGAATGGGCGGATTTCCAGCTCGAACGTCCAGGCGCTTTTCGGCTGCTGGTAGAGCTGCCAGTAGGATGTCGCGACCGACGACGGCGGCATCAGCAGGTCCGGATTGTCCAGCGCATTGGGGCCGAGCGCCTCGATGCGACGCTGCCGAACCCATTCGGTGTCGACGCCGGAATCAATGATGAGGTGCGCGACATGGATGTTTTTCGGACCCAATTCACGTGCCATCGCCTGCGCCACGGCGCGCAGGCCGAACTTGGCGCTGGCAAAGGCGGCATAGCCGCTCCCGCCGCGCAAGGACGCGGTGGCGCCGGTGAAGAAGATCTTGCCGGCCTCGCGCGGCAGCATCAGCCGCGCCGCCTCGCGACCCGCCAGGAAGCCGGAGTAGCACGCCATCTCCCAGACCTTTCGAAACACGCGCTCGGTGGTGTCGAGGATTGGATAATTGACGTTGGCGCCGATGTTGAAGATGCAGACCTCCATCGGTGCATGCTTATCGGCATCGTTGAGAAAGGAGATAATCTCCTCTTCCTTGCGTGCGTCGAGCGAACGGGCATGGATCTCGCCGCCGGCGGCCTCGATATCCTTGACGAGCGGTGCGAGCTTGTCGCCGTTACGGCGACCGGCGAACACCGTAAAGCCTTCGGAGGCGAACTTCTTGGCAATCTCGCCGCCGATAAAATCGCCAGCGCCGATTACCGCGACTGTTCTGTTTCTCTTCTGCAAGGATCTTCTCCGCATTTGCTAAGGGTGAAGCGATCTCGCCCGCTTCATGTGCGCAGCGACTCCGCCAATTTGTGTTTCAGGAGCTTGCCCGTCGATGTAGCGGGCAGCGCGTCCATCAGGATGATCTCGGATGGCCGCTTGTAGGAAGTGAGCTGCGGCGCGACATGAGCCATCAGGTCCTGCGCGGTAGCTCCGGTGCCTTTCAGCAGCTGAACGAAGGCCACGATCTCTTCATTGCCCTCGACCGGCCGTCCGACCACGGCGCATTGCACCACGTCGGAATGGGTGCTCAGCACCGCCTCGATCTCGGCCGGATAGACGTTGAAGCCGGAACGGATGATCATCTCTTTGGTGCGGCCGGCGATGAACAGCGCATCGCCTTCGAAGCGTGCGAGATCGCCGGTGTTGAACCAGCCGTCGGAATCGATCGCTTTCGCCGTGAGATCGGGCGCGCGGTAATAGCCACGCATCACGTTGGGCCCGCGGACATGCAATTCGCCGATCTCGCCGTTCGCCACCACAGCGCCGTCAAGCCCGACGATTCTGGCCTCGATGCCCGAAATCAGGGGACCGACCGAATTGTCGCTCCGCGGCGCCTCCGGCCGAACGCTGGAAATCCCGGGCGAGCATTCGGTGATCCCGAACGCGTTGAACAGGGGAAGTCCGAGCTCTTTTTCCACCCGCGCCTTGAGTTCGAGATCGAGCGGCGCTCCCGCGACGCCCATCAGCCGCAGCGCGCCACGCTCCAGTTTGGGCAATCCCGCCGTCTGCTTGTGTTCCAGCAGGCGCTGATAGGTGGCGGGCACGCCGTTGAGGATCGTGATGCCTTCCTCGGCCAGCGCCTTGGCGAGCCCGGCCGGGCTATATTTGCTGACCAGCCGGGTGACCGCGCCGACCATCAGCGTCATCGTCAGCAGCGAGATGCCGACGATGTGCGAGACCGGCAGCACGCAATACTGCACGTCCTCCGCCGTCATGCTGCGCAAGCTCGCGGTACTCCTGGCCGAGAAC
This sequence comes from Afipia sp. GAS231, assembly GCF_900103365.1. Lineage (NCBI taxonomy): Bacteria > Pseudomonadati > Pseudomonadota > Alphaproteobacteria > Hyphomicrobiales > Nitrobacteraceae > Afipia > Afipia sp. GAS231. The sequence continues at coordinate 6,653,372 of NZ_LT629703.1, read as the reverse complement.
AGCAGGTTCCGGTGCGTGAGCATGACGCCCTTGGGCGTTCCGGTGGTGCCGGAGGTGTAGATCAGGACCGCTACCTGGCGTGCGCCATCGGCTTCGACCGGCTCGGGCTGCGTCGCCTTGTTCAGCGCGGAAACGCCGATGCCGCGGAGCGCCCCGACATCCTGCACTGGCGCGTCGTAGCGCGCTGCGTGCGCCGCCGCCTCTTCCGAAACATCAACCGTAAAGAGCATACGCCTGGCGCCGCTGTGATCCCTGATCTGATCGAGTTCGCGCGGCGACAGCCGCGGATTGGCGACAATCGCCCAGACATCGAGGCGGCTGGCGGCGAACAGCAGACAGGCGAGCGGAATCGAATTCTCGCTGACGAGCATCAGGCGATCGCCGGCGCGGATGCTGAGCGCGCGCAAGGCATCCACCGTGCTTCCCACCGTCCGATCAAGTTCGCGATAGGTCAGGCTGGCCTTGTCGTCGATCAGCGCCGTCCGATCAGGTGAAGCAACGACATGGGAGTCCATCACCTCGTGGATACGGTGCGGCAGGGTATTCACGATCTCGGCTGCGGCCTGCTGCCAACTCACCAACGACACCTCCCGTTGCCAAGGCCCTTTCCGGGCCCGGTTCGCTCAGGATCTCAAGCTTCACGCGGTCTTGCGCTGCGTCGTGCCCAACTGTGCCAGAATTTCTTCCTCGACCTCGCGCAGACTGTCCTTGCCGAAATAGATCTCGTCGCCGACGAAGAAGGTCGGCGAGCCGAACGTGCCCCGCGCCACCGCGCTGTTGGTATTCTCGATCAGCTTCTTCTTGACGTCGTCCTGCTGGGCACGGGCGACGATGCGGTCGATGTCGAGCCCGGAAGCCAGGAACGCTTCGCGAAACACCTGGGGATCGTCCATCTTCTTGGGCTCGACCCACATGTGGTGATAGGCGGCGCGGAAATAGGGTTCAAACAGCCCCTCGAACTGGGCTGCGACGACGCCGCGCATCAGCGCGAGCGTGTTCACCGGAAAGAACGGGTTCGACTTGAACTTCGTGATGTTGTGACGGCGCAGAAAACGCTCGGTTTCAAGCGCATTGTATTCAGGCTTGTTCTTGATCCCGCGCAGCGACTCGGCGGGCGACATGTTGCCGGTCGCCTTGTAGACGCCGCCGAGCAACACCGGGACGTAGTCGAACTTGACGCCGGTACGCTGCTCGATCGCCGGCAGCGCCAGTTCGGCGAGATAGGCGTTGGGACTGCCGAAATCGAAGTGAAACTCGACCTTGAGCGGAGCAGCCATGGAACGCCCTTCCCTTCGATGGGCGAAGATTGCTCGCCGCCCGGTTGACCTTGTCGCCACCGATAGAGTTCTATTTTAGAACTGTCAATATGATGTTTATCATCCAATCTTCGTTGATCGGCCGGTAATGCGATATCCCATTGAAATGGCGCGAGTTCTAATTTAGAATTTATTTGCTTGCCGCTGCAGATTTGCTGGAGACGTCGATGAAATGGGATGCCCTCGAAGAGGAGCCGTGCTCACTGGCGCGCACCGTGGCGGTGATCGGTGACCGCTGGAGCCTGCTCATCCTGCGCGAATGTTTTCTTCGGATCCGCAGGTTCGACGGGTTTCAGTCGTCGCTCGGGATAACCCGGCACCTGCTCGCCGACCGGCTGAAAAAGCTCGTCCGTTTTGGCGTACTTCGCAAAATCCCCTATCAGGAAGCGCCCAAGCGCTACGAGTATATCCTGACGCAGAAGGGCCTCGACCTCTATCCGATCATCATGTCGATCGTGCACTGGGGCAACATCCACATGGTCGACTCGCGCGGTCGGCCGCTGCTGCACGAACACAAGAGCTGCAAGAAGATGTTCGATCCCGTCATGGTCTGCTCGGAATGCGGTGAGCCGCTGACGGCCAAAGCCGTCCATGTGCATCCGGGTCCCGGTGCGCGGCGATCCTTACGGGAGCCCGCCAAGGCTCAGGGCCACAAAAAGACGACGGCTTGAGCCTGGATCTTGATCAACATCGCGCTTTGCTGACCGCGCATGGGGCTCCAGAAGTCTCGGTCGCGGCGGGCTCATCACACGAAACGGCTGGATGGGGTCGCTTCTTCGAGCCGGGCGAAAGACGTCACGGCACCCGCCACTGGAGCAGGCTGAACGGTGGCTCCGATGCCGTGTGATGCTCGAATTCCCCGGCAACTTCGGCGCCGATCGAAACCGGCTGACGCGGATCCCCAAGAAGATTGCCGATCAATCTGACCGTCTTCGGCTCCCGGAGTTCAACCAGCAGCACCAGATATGGGACCGCGGTTTTCAGAGCCGGATGAACCGGGTGCCAAACGCGTTCCCAACTATAGATGCGGCCCTCTGCCCTTACCTCTTCCCATGTGAGATCGAAGCCATGGCAGGAATGGCAAATCCATTCCGGACCCCACTGCCAGACTCTGCAACCGGAACAGCGCTGGATCATCAATCGTCCGGCCTTGAGGCCCTCCCAATAGGGCCTGCTGAGCCCGTCCTGCTCGGGACCAGGGACCGGAAGCCCTGTGGGAAGGTAATGCTCTGTCATCGTGTCGCCTCCGAACCAAGAATGAGGCTGCTGACCGGGGTCACCATCGGGCCTGCGATCATCATGGCGACGTCGACATCCTCGACCTGATTTGAGGATTGTCCCCAGATCTGCCTGACGCTTTCGATGATGAGGTTCATGCCGTGCATATAGCACTCGGCCAGATGACCGCCGCTTGTGTTCAGCGGAAGCCTGCCATCGGGGGCAGAGAGGTTTTCAAGAGTAAGCGCATCGTTCGCCTCTTCGGGTCGAAAGAATCCGTGCTCGGCAAGGCTGAGCAGCACGCCGCCGGTGAAGTTCTCGTAAGCCTGCACCACGTCGACGTCGGATGGTTCGACACGCGCCATCTCGTAAAGCCGTCGCGCGACGGTACGAAAATCGGCCGTCGCATAATTTGGCGCGGTGTGCGAGGAAGCGGCGTGACGGTAGTCAGCGCCGGCCGCCGCGCCGAGCAGATAGGCCGGCGGATGGGGAAAATCCCTGGCGCGCTCGGCCGAGACCAGAACAATGGCCGCGGCACCGTCGTTTTCCATGCAGCAATCGAACAGCCGAAACGGCTCTACGATCCATCGCGAGGCATCATATTGTTCTTCACTGAGCGGCCGACCGTGCATCAGCGCACGAGGATTGGCCTGCGCGTGATGATAGGACGCGAGCGCGATCGCGCGCAGCGCAGCCTGCTCCACTCGGTGCTCTTCCATGAAGCGCCGCACCTTCATGGCAAAGCGTTGCGCCGGCGATATCGCGCCGTAGGGCACGGGAAACGCCATCTCGCCGCTAATTGCAGGCGTCGCGCTGCCATAGCCGAACGCCATGCCGCCCTGCCCGTACCGTGTGAACTGCCCTTGAGCCAGCGCGCGAAATACCACGACGCAATCCGCAAGCCCGCCGGCAATCGCCGCAGCGGCATGGGCGACGGCTGCCGCCGTACCACCGCCGCCGCCACCCCATTGCATGCTCGAATGCCGCAGTTCCGGAATGCCCAGAGCGGTTGCGAGCCGCACGGCATCGTTGCGATCGTCGCTGTAGGAAGCAAAACCGTCGATCGCGTGCGGCGAGATGCCGGCGCTGGCGCAGGCGGCGAGAATCGCTTTCAGGGCCAGCTTGAACTCGGGGTCGGGCGACTGACCATGCTTGAAATATTGCGTTTCGCCGACGCCGACGATGGCAACCTTGTGACGGAGGGTTCTATCGTTCATATCCGCGTACCACGCAGCGCGCTGGCGTCACTTTTTCGGCTTGTCGTCCTCGATCGTGACAATATCGCCAAACGGCTCCCAGTTGGTGCCATTGAACCGCGCCATCTTTGCCTTGCGCCAGGGGGTCCGGTCGGTTGGCGAGATGCTGAGGGTGACACCGTCGATAAAGAGCGACGGGTGAAATCCGTCCAGACTGGTGACCTGCTTCTGGAGATTTTCCCGTGTCAGATCGTCACCGCATTTCCTCAGCACTTCGGCCAACGTCTGCGCCCACGAATAACCCGTGGCGGACAGGAACAGGTCTCCGGCTTCGCCCGGCGCCCATTGCTTCATGAATGCATGGAACTCGATCATGCTCTTGTCACTTGCCCAGGTTGGATCGTTCGGAACCTTCTGAAACAGCGAGGTCACCAGCCCGGTTGCCGCTTGAAAACCAGCGGGCTTCAAGGTCGCTTCGGTTTGACTCGATGCCGTGATGACGATCTGCAGAGGTTTCCAGCCGATCTCGTGCGCCTTTCGAATCGCTTGAGCCGTGAACTTGGGGGAAGACGCGTAAAAGATCGTGTCGGCACCTGATGTCGCAAGCCTGACCAACTCGGAATCGATGGTCGGATAGGTGATGTCGTAGCTGGCTTCCGCGACCACCATCGCCGCCTTGTCGCCAAGGCCGGCCTTGAAGGCCATGAGATAGCCTTTGCCGTAATCGTCATTCTGGTAGAGAACGGCGATCTTCGCATCAGGTTTGGCCTTGAGAACATATTGCGCGTAAATCTGGCCCTCGACGGTTTGGGACGCATACCACGTCGTCGTCCACGGCAGGTGCTCAGGGTCGTTAAGCTTGGGAGAGCCGGACATTCCCATCAGTTGCGGCACGCCCCTGCCGTTCAGGTATTTCGCGATCGTCATGTTGCCGGGTGTACCGAGCGTTCCCGCAATTGCCAGGACCTCCTCGCCTTCGACGAGTTTGCGGGTCTGCTCCATCGTCTTCGGCGGGCTGTAGGCGTCGTCGAGCGAGATCAGATTGATTTTGCGCCCGTTAATGCCCCCGTCGGAATTGATCATCTTGAAATAGGCAACGATCGCACGTGACGTCGCGCCAAACGAGGACGCCGGACCGCTGTACGGCGTGGTCTGACCGATCTTGATCTCGGTGTCGGATACGCCCGGGTCATACTTCTTCTCGGCTGCGGCCGGCTGCGCGCCCAGCAGAACGACCGCACTGACCATCAAGCCGGCTGTCCATCCTGACCAAACAGCACGCGAGATCAGCGAGTGGCCTCTGCACGGTCTGTTCATGAATCCCTCCTCCCGTTTCCGGCAACAGCGTGAATGCTGCCGCGCTTCGCGTTTGGGCCGCTTTACGCGTTTGGCCTCTTTCGCCTGCCTCGCCCTTCCCTTGCAGAGCCGAACTGAAGACAGTCGTTACGTACACGCAATATCATCGCGAAAAACAGACATCAAGTTATTTGGTATATTGGTTCTACCAATTGATGAGCCCTGCCGGATGCCGTCCTGCGTCGACGCCTCAGTCGAACCGTTCCGCCAGCTTTCGCAGTTGTTCCAGCCGCTCCGGGCCGAGGCCGGGCGCAGGAGGTCCCGGCCGGTAGGTCACGGACCTGAGCTTGCCGGTGAACGCGAATGTCCCGTCAGAGGAAAAACGTTCCCACGAGACCGGCGACCGGCGATCGATGCCAACGTCGATTCCCTGAAACAGGGCCTGCCCGATTAACATCGCAAGTCCGCGTTTCTCACCGCGTCGCTCTCCGTCTACCAGGATGGCGATGTCGATCTCGGTGGCAGATTTGGCGGTCGCTGCAATCACGATGTGCCGGTGACCGGCCGGGATCGCACCGCCATTGATGTCCGTCGTGTCGCCATAGCCGTTGTGGAGGTAGTGCACCTCGTCCTTGTCGATGTAAATGCTGTAGCCGCCGCCCTGCTGTCCATGCGCGACCAGCGTCCCGCGATCGCCGGGCTGGAAGTCCAGATCGATTTCGATCTCGAACGAGCGCTGGTCGACCAGCTTGAGCGATCTGTATCGGGCAAGCGTCGCCGTACCCGGCACCAGGCGAACCGGCGCTTCGTACCTCAACTCATAGTCGGAGCGCTGAAATTTCCTGATGCCGCTGCCTTCGTCGAGCGGAAACACCTGGTTGTCCCATGCCGCCCGTTCCCAGGCGCGCGCCAGCCGATTGACGCGGTCCGGCTCTGCCTTGGCGAGGTTAGTGGTCTCGGTCGGATCGACAGCCAGGTTGTAGAGTTCGAATTCATCGTCGGTGAACTTCGTCATCGGCGTGTGCCGGCTGACGATCTCCCAACCCTCTTCGTAATAGCCGCGATGACCCGAGAGTTCATAATATTGCGAGATATGCGCGTGGGCCGCTTCGCCACTGAAGACGGTGGCTCCGAAGCTGACCCCGGACAACGCCCGGACAGGGTTGCCATGACGTGCCTGCAAATCATTTGCGCCCGTCAGGTCCAGCAAAGTGGGATAGAGGTCGGTGACGTGGACATATTGCTCGCGCATCTCGCCCGCGACGTCGCGCAAGCGAGCAGGCCACGATATCACCATCGGCACCCGGTGACCGCCGGCGTGGGTGTTGCCTTTGTAGAGACGAAACGGCGTGTTGGAGGCCATCCCCCAGCCACGCGGATAGTGCGGCATGCTGGTGGGCCCGCCGATGACGTCCAGAGCGGCAATATCCCGATCGATCGAGTCGGTCGTCTTCTTGTCGTAGAACATGCGCAGCGCATCGAAATACTGTGTCGTCCCGAGCACCTGTCCCTCACGCGAGGCGCCATTGTCCGACGTCAGGATTACCAGCGTATTGTCCCACTCGCCGAGTTCCTCGAACGTCTGGCGGATCCGCCCGACGCTCTCGTCGATCGTTCCGACCATCGCCGCGTAGACCTCCATGTAGCGGGCAAACAGGCGCTTCTCGTCCGCCGTCAATTCGTCCCACGGCTTGACGTCGTCGCCGGGCTCGCTGTTGCGCGGCGGAAGCCTGGTGTCGGCCGCAACGACGCCGAGTTCGATCTGCTTCTGGAACCGCGCGGTGCGAACCGCATCCCAGCCCCGTTCATAGCTGCCACGATGCCGCTCGATATCTTCGGGCTTGGCATGCAGCGGCGCGTGGACGGCCGGATGCGCAAAATAGAGGAAGACCGGCTTCGAGGAATCCGACGCTTTCGACGATCGGATCATCGACACCGCGCGGTCCGTGAGATCGTCCGTCAGATAATAGCCGTCCGGGTAGCGTTCGGGTGCGACCTCGGAATTGTCGACCATCAACGTTGGCGGATGATGATAGTTGGAGAAGGCCTCGAGGAACCCGTAGAACCTATCGAAGCCGCGCTGCACCGGCCAGGAAGCGCGCGACGCGGTCTCGGTATGGTCAAAATCCTTGCACAGGTGCCATTTGCCGACCATGTAGGTCGCATAGCCCTGCGCGCGCAGCGTTTCCGGGATCGTCGTGACGTCCTCCGGCAGTTCCATCGCATAGCCCGGGAAGCCCGGGTCGGCGTGGGCTACCCAGCCAACGCCGGCGGCGTGCGAATTTCTGCCCGTCAGCAGTGCTGCCCGCGTCGGCGAGCACATCGGCATCACGTGGAAATTGGTGTAGCGCAGCCCCTGTTCCGCCAGGCGATCGATGTTCGGCGTCGGGATCTCGGACCCGAAGCATCCAAAATCCGAATAGCCGACGTCGTCGCAGAGAATGACGACGATGTTGGGCGCGCCGGCGGGTGCCTCCGGACGGGACGGCCAGTCCGGTTTCGACTGCACCATCGTGCGACCGATCTTGCCCGCGAAACTGCGATAGGCATGGGTTTCCGCGCTGACGTTCTCTGGAATTCCGCGCTCGTCCTTCTGCGTATCGTTCTGCGCCTGCGCCGACAAACCGGACTTGCCTTTAGTCTGCTCCACCGAATTCTCCCCTGCTGCTGCCTGGCCGTTCCCAGGCTGTCGGTTGTTGAAGTCCCATCACCGGGACCGAAAAGCATTCCCGGATGCCTCACACATGGGCATCGCCATGCGCGAGTTCGCCCTGATGGCGGTGCGTTCTAAATGCGGCAACGACGATCCAGCCGTAAAAGCCAACAATGATCGCCGATATGATCCAGCCGGAAACCGGACCTACGCCGGCGTTCCTGACCCAATCCTGGAAAGAGAGGGCAGCCGGAATCTCACCGCTAAAGGAGGGAAAGGTCACTTTGAGCGCCCATGCGCCCAGCAAGATCAGGAATATCCAGATGTAGTTGCGTCGCAACCTTCGCGACACGGCCTCCGCCATCGACATCACGAATGTCGGCGTCTGCAGATCGGCAGCCATGGTACGAAGCCAGTCCCGTTCCGCCTCGAGGCCCGGATCGAACAGTTTTGCGTAGTAGTTGCGCTCCAACCGGCGGACGCGAGACCGATAGACGTCAAAGAAACGATAGCGCCGGGACTCAATCATCAACAGGAAGAATGCCAGCACCATCGCGAACATCAGCACGCTGTGATGGGCGTTCGATGTCGAAAGCGAGACCGAGAGCATCGCGGCGACGAGCGTAATCGCCCAATTGGTGGTTCGGTCGATGCGATCCCGCCACCCGGCCATGCGTGCAATTTCGGCTCGGTGGAAGTGGGCGAACAGCGTTATGAATTCGCCGGGAGACGATGGAAAATAGACGCGACCGATTTCGCTTGCTGCCGGTTCCTGCATTTTCTCCTCCCTGTTTCACGAATTGATAGCAACGATTGACCGCCAACAACGGCCGCCAGTGCATCAAGCCGGCGCGCCGGCTTCGGACGTCATGATCTCATCTGCGTACCGGCCGCGCTTGAGCAGATCCGCCATGCCGCGCATGGGCCTGTCGATGTGGTTGAAGAACATCCTGTACCCGGCGCACAGATAGTTCAGGCCAGCTTCGCCGTCCGGCGTTTCGGTGAAGCGGTTGCGTGGGCACTCGCCATAACAGGCGAACAGCACCTCGCAGTCCCGGCAATATTTCGGCAGCGTATCGAACTTGTCGCGGCCGAACTTGCGTTGTCTCGGAGAAGCTACCAGCTCCGCCAGCGGCGTTTCACCGATATTGCCGAGCAGGTAGTCCGGCTCCACATAGTGGTCGCAGGCGTAAAGATCGCCATTGTGTTCGATCGCCAGCGCATTGCCGCACGTCGGGGAAAAAATGCAGGCGCTGGGATGTCCGATCCAGTTGGCAAGCGCGGCATCGAATGATTGTACAAAGATCTGCCCGACATCACGCTTGATCCACTCGTCAAAGATCTCGATCAGAAAGCGGCCGTATTGATCCGGCCGTACGGAACGTTCGGTTACGAGCTGGCCCTGCTGAATGTATAGCGGCCGTTCGCCCCCTGGCCGCTCGCTCCATCCCAGATTGGCCTGATCGATGGTTTCTTCCGACGCCCGCTCGACGATCGGAATGAACTGCAGATATCTTGCCTGCAATTGGTCGCGGAAGAACCGGTAAACTTCCAGAGCGTGATTTTCGTTCGCCGCGTGGACGGTGCAGAGAATATTGACGTCGACCTCGTTCCTTACGAGACATTCCCACGCGCGCATCACCTGATCGAACGTGCCGCGTCCACCCTTCGCGACGCGGTAGGCGTCGTGCATGTCCTTCGGACCGTCGATGCTCAGGCCGACCAGGAAACCATGCGCCTTGAAGAAGCGCGCCCATTCGTCGTTGAGAAGAACCCCGTTGGTCTGGATCGTGTGCGTGATCTTCTGACCCGCCCTCTTGTACTTCGCCACCAGATCAATGGCGCGTTTGTAGAACGCCAGCCCCATCAAGGTAGGCTCGCCGCCCTGCCATGCGACATTCACCTCCGAGTTCGGTTGTGCCGCAAGCAGTTGCCGTATGTAGGCCTCGAGCACGTCGTCGGCCATCCGCAAGGCGCCTCCTCCGTAGAGCCGGTCCTTGCTCAGGAAGAAGCAGTATTTGCAGTCGAGATTGCAGCCGGCGCCGGTCGGCTTGGCCAGCAGATGAAACGCCATCGGTTGTTGCATCCTGTCCTCCACGGCAGCCGCGCACGGCGCAGCCAACGCCGGCGCTTGGCGCGCCCGCGAAGTCGCGGCAGGGCGGGATCATATGATGGACACTGCGGAATTGCAATGGTACTACCATTGATATAGACACGTCCACAGCTTGCGCCGGGGCCTGCCGCGTCCGGTCCCGGCGGGAGCTTCTGCGGAGCGAAAGCGAAATGACCAGGGAGCAGATGCCGTGATTGCCGAGAGGAAGGACTTTGATTTCATCGTGATCGGGGCCGGCGCTGCCGGCTGTCTGCTGGCAAACCGTCTTTCGAACGATCCGGCCGTACGCGTGGCACTGATCGAGGCCGGCCCTTCCGACCAGCATTTCCCGATCAACGTGAAAACCACGCTGCCGATCGGCAACGTTTTCCTGCTGCCGCACGCCCGTTACAACTGGCAGCACGTCTATAGCGGCGGCCCGGAGGTCAACGGGCGCCAGATCCCCTGCCCGCGCGGCAAGCTGTTCGGAGGCTGCACCTCCGTCAACGGCACGGTCTACATGCGCGGCCACGCGGCGGACTATGACGAATGGAGCGCGCTCGGAAACGAGGATTGGGATTATCAGAGTGTCCTCGCCCACTACAAGCAGCACGAGAATTACGTCGGCGAAGCTTCGAACTTCCACGGTGCCGGCGGCGAGCTCGACGTACAGAAGCCCCGTGAAAACAACCCGCTCGCGCATGCCCTTATTGAGGCCGCCGTCGAGGCCGGCCATCAGCGCAACGACGATTTCAACGGCGCACAACAGGACGGCTTTGGAATTTTTGACCTCAACCAGCGCGGTGGCGTCAGGCTGAGCAGTTCGCGGGCGTTTCTACATCCCGCACTTGGCCGAAACAACCTGCGTGTCTTTGCCGATACGCTGGTCGAACGCATCAACCTGCAGGGATCCCGGGCCACAGGCATCACCATCCGGCGCGAAGGCGAAAAGCAGGTACTCACGGCATCGACGGAGATCATCCTCGCGGCCGGTACCGTCAACTCGCCGCAGCTGCTGATGCTGTCCGGTATCGGGCCGGCCGATATGCTGCGCCGTCAAGGCATTGCCGTCGTGCAGGATCTGCCCGGCGTTGGCGCCAATCTCCAGGACCATCCGACGGTCTCGGTGGCCATGAGCAATCCCGGCGCGGAATCATACGCGCTCTCCTGGCGGACGGCACCGCGCGCCGCGCTTGCTCCGCTGCGCTATCTCTTCGCGCGCAGCGGCATGCTCGCCTCCAACGCTGCGGAAGCAGGCGGCTTTTTGCATAGCCGGGCCGGCCTCGCCCGGCCCGATCTGCAAATGACGTTCATGGTCGGACTGAAGGACAATCCGCGGACCCTGCCGCGGCGGCACGGCTTCGTGTTGCACGTTGCAGTGCTCCGGCCGGCTACGCGCGGCCGGCTCGAGCTTGCTTCCGCCGATCCGGCGGCGCGGCCGGTGATGTATCCGCACTTCCTTGAGGATCGCGCCGACGTCGAGGCCCTGATCTCCGGGTTGAAGCAAGCGCGGCATATCATCTCGAAGCCGGCGCTGGCGCGCTACGCGGGAGCCGAACTCAGTCCGGGTCCTGCGGTGAAGAGCGATGCCGAGCTGGAGGCTTTTATTCGCGCCAACGTCGCCACGACCTATCACCCTGTAGGCACCTGCAAGATGGGACCGCAACGTGACCCGATGGCGGTCGTCGATTCCCGCTTGCGCGTCCACGGCATTACGGGCCTGCGGGTCGCCGATGCCTCGATCATGCCCAATATCACCGGCGGCAATACCAGCGCGCCGGCCATGATGATCGGCGAGCGCGCCGCCGAGTTCGTCATGCAGGACAGCCGATCGGACACCGCAAATTCCAATCCGAAACTGCGCAGCGTGGACGGTGGCGCCTACGCCTAGGCCGGATGCTTCCCAAAAATAGAAAGTGTGTTCAATGACCGCCTCCAGTAATGTCAGCGCTGCCCTCGAGGGAATCCGCGTTCTCGACTTCTCGATCATGCTCGCCGGTCCCTACTGCGCCCGGATGCTTGCGGACGTTGGAGCCGAGGTCATCAAGATCGAGCCTCCAGAAGGCGATGACATGCGCCTGCGCGCGCCGTTGCGCGGCGGCCACAGCGCCTATTTCGGACAGCTCAACGCCGGCAAACGCAGCATCACGCTGGACCTGAAGACTTCCGAGGCGATCGCCATCGTTCACGGCCTGGTCGCCAAAGCCGACGTGGTCGTGGAGAACTTCCGGCCCGGCGTGATGGAGCGGTTGGGACTTGGCGAAAAGACGCTGCGGCAGATCAATCCACGGCTGGTCTATTGCTCGATCTCCGGCTATGGCCAGACAGGACCAGCAGCCGCGCGCCCGGCCTACGCGATGATGGTGCACGCCGCCAGCGGATTTGACCGCACGCTGATGCACTATGCCGGCGACCGTGATCGCCCGGCCCCCGGCGCCGTGTTCGTTGCCGACGTGCTGGGCGCCATCTTCGGCTTTTCCGCGATCCAGACCGCGCTGGTCCAGCGCGGCCGGACCGGCGTCGGCCAATACATCGACGTCGCGTTGATGGATTGCATGTCGAATCTTCTGGTCTACGAGCTGCAGGAAGCTCAGTTCCCTGTCGCCACCCCGCGTCCGGTATACGCCCCGGTCAAGGCAAGGGATGGCGACCTCCTGATCACGCCGATCACCGAGCGCAATTTCAGCGCGCTGTGCGAGGCAACAGGGCTGGCTGCGCTTCGCAATGACGAACGGTTCGCCACCCTTCCGTCGCGCAGCAGGAATTGGCTGGCGATGATGGACGTCGTCGAAGACTGGACCCGCGAACGCTCGGTGGCCGAATGCGTGCAAGCGCTCGACCACGCCGGCGTTCCCTGCTCTGCCTATGCCGATCCGGGCGACACGTTGGCCGATCCCCATCTGATCAAGCGCGGGCTGTTTCAGCAGGTCTCCGATGGCGCCGGTCAGTTTACCGGCATCAACCCGCCCTGGCGGATGTCAGGGACGCGATCCGAATTGGGCGAACGCGTTCCCGCGGTCGGCGAGCATACCCAAGGCATCCTGGACAAAATCCTGGGAATGGCACCCGCCGAACAAGCGCGCGCGCGAGCCGCCGGTGCGTTCGGAGCGGCGAAGCCATGAGGGCGCAGTTGAACAGCAACTACAATCCGAAATACTCGGAAGTTCTCGCCGATCTGCTGCAGGAACGCTACAGCTGCCGGGGTTTTTTGCCCTATGGCGTTTCCCGCGTGACCATCGAGACGATCCTCGGGATCGCGCAACGCACCGCGTCCTGGTGCAACTCCCAACCCTGGCAGATCGCGATTGCGAGCGCAGAGGCAACGCAGCGGCTGCGCGAAGCGCTGTTGCAATATGTGCAGGTCAACCGCACCCAACCCGACTTCCCCTGGCCTTCGGAATACCACGGCGTGTACAGGGAACGGCGTCGCGAATGCGGGCTGCAATTATATCAATCCGTCGGCGTTGCCGCGGGAGATCGACGGGCAGGTGAGCTGCAGCGGCTCGAAAATTTCCGGTTTTTCGGCGCGCCCCATGTCGCCATTGTCAGTACGGATCGAAAGCTCGGCACCTACGGCGCGATCGATTGCGGCGCCTACGTTGCGAACTTCGCGCTTGCTGCACACTCGGTCGGAATAGCCTCGATTGCGCAGGCTGCCCTGGCGGCGTATCCGGACTTCTGGCGCGAGCATCTCGAACTCGGCGAGGACCGGCGCATCGTTTGCGGAATCTCGTTCGGCTACGAAGATCCCGACCATCCCGCCAACGGGTTCCAGACCTCGCGCGCCGACATCGCGCAGGTGGTGAGCTGGGTAGATCGCTGAGGCGACGCCGGCATGCAGCCGGCGCGTTTCCGGAGGACGGGCAAGGCCATGGCCTCGGTAAATCAGGTGAGCCCTCAATGGAAGGACCTTTGCGCGCCAAACCGAGTCAGGTATCTGTGAGACGGCCCGGCGCCGAGGCTGCGATCGGGCAACATAGGGCTTAAGGTGATCCGGACAGCGACAAAGAAGGCGAGCAGGACCGAGCCGGCTGAGGCTACGCGGAAGCCGGCGTCGCGCAAGCCGGATTCGGAAACCGCCTTTCGCCGGGTGCAGGTCGCGCGCGCGTTCGAGGACATCGCCCGCCAGATTCGGGAGGAGCTGTCGCAAGGTCGGCTGCGGCCGGGCGATCGCCTGCCGGCGGAGCGTGAGCTCGCCGTCCAGTTCGGGGTGTCCCGAAATACGCTCCGGGAGGCGCTGCGATCGCTCGAGATCGCGGGCCTGATAACCCTGCGCAAGGGCGCTGCGGGCGGCGCGTTCATCAACGACACCAACGGCGATACGGTTATTACCAGCATCAAGGACATGTTCTCGCTCGGCGCCGTGACCACCGAGCAGATCACGCAAGCCCGGATTTCGGTTGAATCCGCCATCATCCGCGCAGCGTGCGAGGTGCATACCGCCGCCGATATCAAGAAACTCCGCGAAAACCTCGAACTCGCGGCGGAGGCAACAAAGAGGAACGACTTCTTTGCGCGCGCCAACGCCCATCTCGAATTTCACCTGATCCTGGCAAGATCGACCCGCAACCCGATCCTGATCGTCGTCATGGAGGCCTTGATCGGCGTGATGCGGCAATTCCTCCATACGATCGGCTCACAGCAGATCGCCGACTATGTGCTTCCCTCGCGCAAACGCTTCATGCAGTATTTCGAGGCGCGAGACGCCGACGCCGCCGTCAAGGAGATGGAACAGCACCTGAAGCGCGTTAACCGCAACTATCTTGCGCTGCTTGGCGAGCGATCGAAGTCGAACGAAATTATTGCCGGTCGACGTTAGAGCCTCCGGTCAACCCTGCGCTCAATCACCGCTGCCTTTTCGATGGCCCCTCGATCCAAACCACCAAAGCCCCTTGCAGTCGACAAAGGCAAGCCCGCGCCGGAAATCGCGCGCAGCCTAAAACTCGACCACGGGCTGGGATTCCTTAACCGCCTGCTCGAAACGCGCGCCGCCGCCCTTTACGAACAACTGACCGGGCAAGAAGAGATCACCCCGCGCCAATTCGGCGCCATGCTGACGCTGCATCAACGCGGCACCCTGACGCTGACGGAGCTCGCAACGCACATCCGTGTCGATCGCAGCACGCTCGGCGAGATGATCAAGCGCATGGCGGACCGGGGCCTGATCAGGAAGGAAAGCAACGACGCCGACCGTCGGTCTGCGACGGTGACGCTGGCCAAGCCAGGCGAGCAGGCGCTGCTGCGGCTGGTTTCCGGTGCCGCCCAATTGCAGGAGGAGCTGCTGGCGCCGCTGCCTTCAGAGGACCGGGCCTTCTTCATGCGGTGCATGAAGCTGGTGGCGGAACCTCCCGCCAAGCCATAGCCGCACCAACGGTCTCGGGCGTAGCGCCCCCGCCCAGAGACAAAATCGCGAAAACAACCCCATGCAAAGTAGAAATGGGGCCACGGCTCGCTACACGTGTGCCATTTGCGTCCGGGGGAAAACGGTCCGCCGTCACGGCCCAACCGGGTCTCATCCCACCCCCTCCCTCATTCACTACCAGCCATGCCCGCCTTGCAACCAAATCGGCATTGCCGGATCGGGCCCTAGATGTTACGTATACGTAACAACTCGACGGGAGGGAGATTTGCGCCTGATCGACTATCTCTGCGTGCCCTATCGCCTGGAAGCGGCCACGACCGAACTCGCCGACGGCAGTTGGGTCCGGCGCGTCGCCTATCCGGAGCTGCCGGAATGCACGGCGGAATCGACCGTCGTTGAAGACGCGCTTTGTCAGCTCGAGCGGCGGCGGGTCGAGATGATCGTGCGCATGGTTGGTGACGGCTGCGCCCCACCCGTCCCGCGCCCGCCGCTGCGTGATTGCGATCCCGCATGGGTCGCCAGACAGGTCGGTGTTTCACCTGATCTGATCGCGTTGATCGATCGCTGCGACGCGACGACCGTGCCCGAACAGGAAACGAATTTCTAAATACTGCGCTGATCAAAGCCCGAGGAAACAAACATGCTTTCACACCAGGACAATGAGACATTGGTTCGCGTCGGCGCCGGAACGCCGATGGGATCGCTTTTCCGGCTGTACTGGATTCCGTTCATGTTCGCGAAGGATCTGACGCCGGACGGACAGCCGAAACGCGTGATGCTGCTGGGCGAAGATCTCGTGGCGTTCCGCGATACCGAGGGACGTGTCGGCCTGATCGCCAACGCCTGCGCGCACCGCGGTGCGCCGATGATGTTCAGCCGCAACGAGGATTGCGGCCTGCGCTGCGTCTATCATGGCTGGAAATACGACGTGACCGGCTCCGTCGTGGATACCCCGGCCGAGCCAACGCGGAGCCGGCTCAAGGACAAGGTCAAGATCACGGCCTATCCCTGCCAGGAACGTAACGGCATCGTCTGGACCTATATGGGGCCGGAAACGGCCGAGCTGCCGCCTCTGCCGAATGTCGAGTGGAACATGGTCCCGGAAGCGAACGTGCACATTTCGATCCGCGTGCAGGAATGCAACTGGCTGCAGGCGCTGGAGGGCGAAATCGACTCCGCCCATGCGCCAATTCTCCACAGCCGGATCGATTCCAAGGGCCAGGTCAACGACTGGCTCGCCAAACGCGACCTGCGGCCGGTGTTCGAATGCGTGCGCCAGGACTTTGGCATGAGCATCGCGGCGAAGCGACAGCTCGGCGACCAGAAGCTCTATTGGCGCGTCAACCAGTTCGTGATGCCGTTCTATTCATTGGTGCCGCCGCAATCGAAATTTCCCGATCTCAGCGGCCATGCCTGGGTGCCGATCGACGATAACCATACGCTTTGCATTTTCTTCTCCTATCATCCATCCGAACCATTGCCCGAGCGGACCAAGGAATTGTTCGAGGAAGGCCATCACGGCCGCGAAACCGGCCACCCGAGCCGGCACGCCTATGTGAAACGCCCGGCCACCGTTCCGTTCTGCGACTACTGGACCCGCTTCACGCGGGAGACGGCATTCGAATTCGACCATGAAAGCCAGGTCAGCACCTGGTTCTCGGGATTGCCTGGCCTGTGGGTGCAAGACGGCGCGTGCCAGAGCGGAATCCAGCCGATCTTCGATCGCACCAAGGAAAATCTCGGCTCCAGCGACGCCGGTATCGCCATGACACGGCGGCTGCTGCTGGAGGCCGTCAGCGCCTATCGCGACCGCAGCATCAAGCCTGTTGGGGTCACCGACCCCGACATCTTCATGGTCCGCGCGGTCTCGCTGACGCTGCCGGAGAGCACGTCGTGGGTCGATTACGGCCGGCCTCACATGGCAGCCAAGCTCGGCGCGGGATTCGAATATGCACTCTGACCTCGAATCCGCGGTGAAGGAGGCGCCTGCAATGGACGACGCGTTCGAGGTTCGCCTTAACCGCAGCGGTCGCACGGTTACTATTCCCAAGGGCGAAACGATCCTGGAAACCCTGATCGAGGAAGGCGTCGACGTCGTCTATTCCTGCATGGCAGGGCATTGCGGAACCTGCGAGACGCGGGTGATCGAAGGCACGCCGGACCATCGCGACAGCTTCCTCCGCGACGAGGAAAGGAGCGACAACAAGGTGATGATGATCTGCTGCTCGAGATCGAGGACACCGGTTCTGGTGCTCGATCTCTAGAGCGCGTTGCCAGTCGATTGGATCGGTCTCGCCGCGAAGTCAGTGCACCTCTCCCGCTTGCGGGGTCGAGACGAGCGAAGCTCGCTCTTAGGTCGCTGCGCTCGAAGAGCGCGGCGGGTTGAGAGCTCGCTCCTCTCGGGCAATCCGACTCGCGGAGGCACCCCCTCCCCAACCCTCCCCCGCCAGCGGGAGAGGGGGCGCAGCTCCATCGTGGATACAGCTCGATCTAATCTCATTACGCTCTCGTCTGGCGGCCGTGCGCGACCCGTCCTCACCGGCACACGATCAATGCATCCGCGGCGACAACGCCGGTTGTTGAGGCAATAACCGGATTGACGTCGATCTGGTCGATGACATCCTGCAGGTCGTGCGCAAGTTCCGACAGCCGACAGATGGTGTCGACCAGCCGGTCAATGTCCACGCCCGGCTTGCCGCGAAACCCCTTCAGCAGCGGATAACCCTTCAGCGACGCCAGCATCGCTCGCGCGGTCGGTTCGCCGATTGGCGCGAGCCGCACCGCCGTATCAGCAATCAATTCGACCAGAATCCCGCCCAGCCCCGCCGCGACCAGCGGACCGAACTGACGATCATTCTTGACGCCGAGTACGATTTCGACGCCCGGAGGCACCATCTGCTGCACGCTGATGCCGTCGATCCGCGCCTGCGGGGCATAGCGCAGGCAGGACTCCAGTATCTGCGCCGCAGCCGTGCGTGCCTGCTCCGGTGTCGACACATCAAGTTTGACGCCGCCGGCTTCGGTCTTGTGAAGGATGTCGGGCGAAACGATCTTGATCGCCGTCGGTCCCGCGATCTGGCTCACCGCAAGCGCAGCGCCTTCCGGGTCGTGCACCAACATTCCCTTTGGCGTCGCGATCCCATAGCAGGCAAGAACCTGCTTCGAATCGGTCTCCGACAAGGCCGTGCCGGCGGACTTTCCGGCGATGATCTTCCGGGCAGCCTGCCCGGCCGACGGATCGGAGCGTCGGGACGCGCCGGCGGCCTCACTCCACTTGTGCCAGTCGAACCATGCGCGCAAGGCGGCAAAGCATCGATCGGCCGAACGGAACACGCAGACCCTCGGATCGGCGTCGAGAAGTTCGCTGCCCGGCCCCTGGTACCATTCGTTCATCCAGACCACCGCGAGCGGGCGGTCGGAGCGGGCCGCAGCCTCGACGATAGTCGGCGCGCGGGCGCCACTCGACGAGGCGTGCGCAAAGATCATCGGCAGCACCAGCGCGCTGAAGCCGGAATCATTGAGAAATGCGTCGAGGCAAAATCCGAATTTCTCCGACGTTTTCAGCACTTCGGCGGTGAGGTCCGACGGATTGCCGACCGAACCGAAATCCGGGACAACCTCGCGCAGGGCGCTGTCTGTTTTCGCCTCCAGTGCGGGCAACGCGACGCCCCAGACTTCCGCCTTGTCGGCGCAGATCACGGCCGCTCCACCGGACGTCGAGAGAATGCCAACACCCGCCCCTCCCGACGGAGCTCTCGATTTCGCCATGAAGGCTGCGGTCTCCAGCACCGCCTCCAGACTATCAACCGCGATCGCGCCCGCTTCTTCAATCGCGGTTTGATAGGCGACCACCGAGCCGACCATGGTGCCGGTATGCGACATCGCCGCCTTGCTGGAGGTTTCGCTGTTGCCGGTCTTGTAGACGATCAGCGCCTTTCCGGCGGCGCGCGCCTTGCGCGCTGCGCTGAGAAAGCGGCTGCCGTCCTTGACGCCTTCGAGCAGGCAAATGATCGATCGCGTGTCGTCGTCTTCGGCAAGATAGGAAATGAAATCGCACACGTCGACGTCGCAGGAATTTCCGGCGGCGAGGTAGTGCGAGAATCCGACTCCGCGCTGCATACCCTGCAAAACCGTATAACCGAGCGCGCCGCTTTGCGAGACGATCCCGATCGGCCCGCGCCGATGTCCCATGGCGGCGTAGCCGGGCATGAAATTCAGCCCGGCGCCCGAACGCGTATTGGCCAGCCCAACGCAATTCGGCCCGACGACACGCACGCCGGTCCGCTCCGCCAGCTGCACCAGGCGTTGTTGCGCATCGATCCGGTCCGGCTTTGCCGTCTCGGCAAAACCCGAGGCATAGACGACCACGCCGCCGGCTGAGACGGCAGCGGCTTGCCCGATCATCTCTTCGACCATCGGCCGTGCGACACACAGCACGACGCAGTCCGGCCGCTCCGGAAGCGCCGACAGCGAGGGCACGCAGGGGCGGCCGAGCAGGCTCTGATACTTCGGGTTGATGGCGTACACCTTGCCGGAAAAATCGGCCATGTTGGACAGCGTGCGTTCGCCAAACGACCCTGATGTCTCCGAAGCTCCGACGACCGCGACAATTTTTGGATTGATCAAGCGGTGGAGATCGTCGTGGTGATATACCGCCCGCGTGGTGGCAGGAGTCATACGCTGGTCCTTCTTTGTTGAGGCCTTCCGAACACGCCGTCCGCCTCGCGCTTTGGTGTCGGTGTCATCTCGGCAACCCAAGCCCCCGCTGCGCGATCAGATTGCGCTGAATTTCATTGGTTCCGATGCTGATGACCCACATCAGGGAATGGCGCAGGTTCTGCTCGAACCGGCCATTGTCGAGGGCATCAGGCATCTGCTCGGAAATCGCGGCGCGCATGCCGAGAATGTCGAGGGCGGCCTCGCCGAAGCGTTCCATCAGCTCGCCGGAAAACACCTTGCTCATCGCGCCGTATTCCGGCGGCGTGATCCCATCGGCCGCAAGTTCCGCGCAGTGCATCATCAACTGACGGCCGACCTCGATTTCGGACGCGAGCACAGCCATTCGATCCCGGACGATCGGGTCATCAGAAAGCGACGGTCCATCGCCTTCCTTCGCGATGACGTGCCGGCGCAATTGTTCAAAGGCGTGCGCGACCTTGAGAACGATACCGCCGCCGACCAGGCCGCGCTCGAAGGCGAGCGCGCCGGTCAGCACCTTCCATCCGCCATTGAGTTCGCCGACCATGTTCTGCAGCGGAATGCGCACGTCGTCATAGAAGATGTTGGCAAAGGACCCGTCGTACATGGTGACCGCCGGCCGGATCGTGATGCCCGGCGAATCCATCGGGACGATAAACATGCTGATTCCGGCATGCGGCGGCTTTGCGACCGGGTCGGTCCGGGCCGCGAGGAACATGTATTTTCCCCACCAGGTCGTGGTCCAGATCTTCTGTCCGTTGATGATCCACACGTCACCCTGGCGCACCGCGCTGGTCCGCAGCGCCGCGAGATCGGACCCGGCCTCCGGCTCGCTGTAACCCATGCCGTGCATGGCTTCGCCGCGAAGGATTTCGGGCAGGTATTGTCGCCGCTGTTCCGGCGTGCCTGATATCATCAGCGCGTTGGCCTGGATCGCCGCGCCGATCCGCGGCGCCTCGCCGCGCTCCATGGTTTCCATGAAGGCGATTTGCTCGAGCGGGGAGCGCGCCTGGCCACCGAATTCCTTTGCCCACCCCAATCCGATCCAGCCGGTCTTGCCGATATCGCGCGCAAATTCGGCATCGAACTCGCGCTTCGAGAACGGCTTCGCGTCGAAGCCTGCCTTGCGTTCGCCCGACCAGTTTTTCTCCAGCCACGCCCGCGCCTGCTCGCGCAGGTCATTGCCGGCGCAGCCGAGATCATATTGCGGCAGTCCGGAGCCGCCATCATCGAGCAGAAACGAGGCGATCCGCCGCCGCGCGTGCGGCGCGCCGCCGAGCGCGATGGTATCGAGATGCACGCGCTTGAAGTGCCGCGGCGCCTCGTGCTCCTCCGCATATCCGATCGCGCCGAAGGTGTGCTGGATTTCAAGCGAGACCCGCCGCAGCGCGTCGCCGGCGAAGGCAATGGCCGAATTGGCAAAATAGTGCCAGTTGCTGTCATTGCGGTCGTGCAGATGCGCCGCATGATCAAGCGTCAGCCGCACGCCTTCAAGCGCGGTCAGGCCATCGGCGAGCTTGTGCTGGATCGCCTGGAACTTGCCGATCGCCTGCCCGAACTGCTTGCGCTCCTTGGCATAGTCGACCGAGAGTTCGAAGGCACGCCGCGCCGCGCCATATGCCCGCGCCATCAACGCAAGCTTTGCCTCGATCAAAAGGCCGTCCGGCACCGAATGCGCCGGCGCAACGAGGGACGCCGGCGCCGAATTCAAACGAACCTCATGGAAACCCCAGGCGCCCAATGCCCTGATAGCCTCGATAGTGACACCGGGCCCGCCCAGTTCGACCACTGCGAGCGTCGATTTATCGACGGCCACGAGAAGGTGCGTGCAGCTGTCCGCGACCTCGATGAAGCGAAGGAGTCCGCTCGCGCGTCCGTTATCGAGCCGAACCGCGCCCGCGTTGCGGTCGGGATCGAGCCCACCAAAGGAAAACGCGACGCGCGCGTCGCCGGCATGCAACTTCCCAAGCAGATCAACTGCGGCATCGGCCTGGAGCCCCGACAGCACCAGATTTGCCAGAGCGGCCGACCACATCGGCGCCGGACACGCGGCGCGGCCGAGTTCGGCCATCACCACCAAAATTTCGCGAAGCCCCCCCTCGGTGAAGTCGCAGCCGAGGGCGGCCACACCCTGCCCGACGAGCCCGGTCCAGATCGCCGAAACTTGATCGGGTGTCGCCTGCTTGCCGTCCGCGCGCCATTGCTCGCCGAGAAACCCGCGCAGGGAATCCCGCAGCATCTGCCTGATTTCTTCATTTGGCAGCTCGATCGAATCCATACCCAACGCCTTCGATATCCTGTTCCCGCGGGCACGGCCGCGACGCCCCGAGAAACCATCGGTGCAATCGCGCCGCGGACGTACTTTGCCTAACCGAATTTCGGCTTGCGCTTTTCCTTGAACGAGGTGGTCGCCTCCTTGTGATCGGCGGTGGCGAACGTCACCTGCTCCAGCGCCATCGACGCTTCGAGCATCAGATTGACCCGCTCCTTGACGATCTGGTTGATCGACAATTTCGTCCAGCGAATGGCCCAGGTCGGACCGTTGGCGAGTTCGATGGCGATTTCGCGAGCCTTCGCCATGACCTCCGCGCGGGGCACGACGTGATTGACGAGCCCGATCCGTTCGGCCTCCTTGCCCTTCAAGAGCGTACCCCGCATCAGGAATTCCTTGGCCTTGTTGATGCCGATCAGCAGCGGCCAGATCACGGTACCGCCATCGCCGGCGACCAGGCCGACGCGTGAGACATGGGTGTCGCCAATCCGCGCATCCTCGGCCATGATCGTGATGTCGCAAAGCAGCGCATGGGTCGCCGCAAGGCCGATGGCGTCGCCGTTGATGGCGGCAATGATCGGCTTGTCGAGTTCGAGCTGGCGGGTGACGCCGCGCCGGCTGATCATCGGGTCGTGGACCTCACCCTCTTCGAGCACATCGCCACCCGGCCGCTCCGACATCGCCTTCACATCACCCCCGACACTGAAAAAGTCGCCGGATCCCGTCAGCACGACGACATTGACCGCGTGATCGTCGGCGAGGTCGTCCCAGATCGTCCGCAATTCCCGGATCAGTTGCTGATTGATGGCGTTGCGCGACTGCGGGCGATTGAGGGTGACGGTCGCCACCTTCTCCGCGACCTCGATCTTCAGGCACTCGTAGTTTGCATATCTCGACACGTTTTCCTCCATTGTAAGTCAGAGCTTGCTGCTCATCCCGATTTCGTAAGTTAGTCCTGTTCGTAAGCTAGTCCTGTTCGTAAGCTAGTCTTGCCCTATTCGACGGTGCGCACGCGGCTGCATGTCCGCCAGAGCCACCTGAAGCGACATCGCGCCTGGATCCGATTCGAGCATCCGTTGAACGGATTCCAGATGAACCCGCATCAGGCCGGTGGCCGCAGCGACGTCTCGCAGACGCAATGCCGCGAGAAACTGCCGACGCTTTTCCACCAGCCGCGGCATCGAGACGCCGCTTGATGCCACCTTGGCGTAGACGAAGCGCATATGAATTTCGGTGACCGACTCCATGATCATGGCCATGACCTTGTTCCCGGTTGCCGCCGCCAACAGCTTGTAGAACGCGCGCGAGCATTCGACCCGGTCGAGCAGCCGGCCCTCGCGCGTGGCGAGGTCCGAGCGCTCGATATTGGCTTCCAGTGCCTGGAAGTCGGCTTGCTGCGCACACGCGCAAGCCAGGCGGACGACGAGATCGAGGATGTGAATTCGACCCTCGGAGAGCTCGCGCACCGAGATTGCCCCAAGACTCAACATGTCGCGCACGACGTCGTTCATGCGGCCCACGTCGCCCTCCCGGATAAACGCGCCTCCCTTGACACCTTTCTGCAGGCGCAGAAGTCCCGCCATTTCGAGACTGCGCAGCGCCTCCCTCAAGACGTGGCGGCTGACGCCGAGTTGCTCGGCAAGATCGCGCTCGCGAGGCAGCTTGTCTCCCGGCTTGAGCACGCCGAGCGCGAGCTGTTCGCGTATGCGCTCGCAGATTTCTTCAAATGTGCGCCGCACGTGGACCGGCTGAAATTTCAGCGGGGCCCGGACAGCAGCCGCCTGCTGAGCGGGCGCCCGATCGCGCCGCCTGGGGTCCGGGGACCTATGAGCACTTGACTTGTTCGTCATTGGCGTGATTATTAAATGGTTCTACCATTGAATGGAAGCTCTTTTTCAGGCCATACCCCATGAACTTCACCGAAGAACACCTGGCGTTCCGCGACACCATCAGAAAGATGGTGGCCAAGCACGTGGCGCCGATCGCCGCCGAAATCGACGAGACCGACCGGTTTCCCCTCGATATCGTCAAGCTGTTCGGCGAAATGGGGCTGATGCAGCTCTGGGTGCCCGAACAATATGGCGGTCCGAACGGCAACCTGACGATGGTGTGCATCGCGCGTGAGGAAATCGCCAGAGTCTCGCCGGCCTGCTCGTCGATCGCCGGCCTCAACTCGATGTTCATCATGCCGCTGCTTCACTTCGGCTCCGAGGAGCAGCGCAAGAAATTCCTGCCCATTATCGCCAAGGGCGGCGTGGTGACGGCGATCGCGATTTCCGAACCGCAGGCGGGCTCCGACGTCACGGCGATCACCACCCGCGCAAAAAAGGACGGCGAGTGCTATGTCCTCAACGGCCGGAAACAATGGTGCAGCTACGGCGTGGCGGCCGACTACATCGTCGTGATGGCGCGGACCGGAGACGGACCGGGTGCGGACGGCATCAGCGCTTTCATCGTCGAGCCGAAGTCGATGCCGGGCATCACGTTCGGACGTCACGAGCGGAAGATGGGCTTTCGTGGCGCGCCGAACACGCCGATCTTCTTCGACAATGTCCGGGTGCCTGCCGAAAATCTCGTCGGCGAAGAGGGCAAGGGGTTCCGGGCGTCGATGCGCGCGCTCGATCTCAACCGCCCCACGATCGGCGCCCAGTCCGTCGGACTGGCGCAGGGCGCGCTCGACGTCTCGATCGCCTACGCGAAGGAGCGCCGGCAGTTCAAAAAAGCCATCTCGGAATTCCAGGGCGTGCAGTTCATGCTGGCGGACATGGCAATCCAGATCGAGGCGGCGCGCGCCCTGGTCTACGAATGCGCGCGCGCCGGCGACGAAAGCGACTGGAAGCGCCTGAACGTCCTCGCCAGCATGGCCAAATGTTTCGCCAGCGACATGGCGATGAAGGTCACGACCGACGCCGTCCAGATCTTCGGCGGCTACGGCTACACGATGGACTACCCGGTCGAGCGCATGATGCGCGACGCCAAGCTGACGCAGATCTTCGAAGGCACCAACCAGATCCAGCGGGTGGTCATCGCCCGCGAGCTGCTGAAATAACCGAGATTCCAGAATAACAAGTCAAAAACGATCGGGAGGAAACATTGTTGAGCCCTGCTATCAATCGCGTCTGGGGCGCATTGGCCGTGTCCTGGCTCATGGCCGCGCCCTCCGCTCACGCGCAACCGACCTACAGCCCCGGCGCCAGCGATACCGAGATCAAGCTCGGTCAATCGACGCCGCTGAGCGGCCCGGCCTCGGCTTTTGGCGCCGGTGCCGGACGGGCCGTCGTCGGCTATTTCGAGATGCTGAATGAGCAGGGAGGACTGAACGGGCGCAAGATAAACTTCACGCAACTGGACAACGCCTACAGCGCCCCAAAGGCCGTCGAGCAATCGCGCAGGCTGGTTGAGGATATCGGCGTACTCGCCGAGGTCGGCACCATCGGAACGGTGCCAAACGTCGCCATCCAGAAGTATTTGAACTCGAAACAGGTGCCGCAGCTGTTCATCACGGCGGGAGGGCGACGCTTCAACGACCCGAAGACTTTTCCGTGGACCGTTCCGCTCTATCCTGATTTCGAGACGGAAGGGCGAGTGATCGCCAAGTACATCCTGAAAACCAAGCCCGACGCGAAGATTGGGGTGTTGTATCAGAACGACGACTTCGGAAGGGATTATCTCAAGGGGTTGCGCGCCGGCCTTGGCGCGAAGGCGTCGCTCATCGTCGCCGAAGCATCGTATGAACTCGCCGACCCGACCATCGACTCGCAGATCGTTCAGCTGAAGGCCGCCGGCGTCGACACCATGATCGAGCAGTCTTCAGCGAAGGCAACGGCACAGTCGATCCGCAAGGTCCACGAACTCGACTGGCATCCGCTCCATGTCATCGGCGGTTCGACGGCGTCGGTCGAAACCGTACTCAAGCCGGCCGGCCTCGAAGCTTCGAAAGGGGTGGTCACGACGCAATTTCTCAAGCAGCCTGGCGACCCGGCGTGGGCCGACGACCAGGAAATGACCGCGTACAAGGCGTTTCTGAAGAAATATGCGGCATCGGCCAATCCGGACGACTACTCCGTGCTGGTGGCTTACGTAAACGTAAATGCGGTTGCGCTTGTCTTGAGGAAATGCGGAGACCAGTTGACGCGGGAGAATCTCGTGCGCCAGGCCACGTCATTCCACGGCGAGCGACTGCCGTTGATGCTGCCTGGCATCTCGATAAGCACGAAGCCGGACGACTACGCGCCGTTCAAGACCCTCCGGATCGCGGTTTTCGACGGAACGAGCTGGACGTTGTCCGGCGACCCGATGTCGGCTGACTAGGATCTGATGCGGGGAGCGGACATGCGGCATGCTCGAGGAAACACGCAAATGAAAGCCGGTCTGCTGCGATCCCTGGTGCTGACGATCGGTTTCGGCGCCTGCGGCGGCGCGATGGCCGCGGACAGCACGGCAACACCGCAAATGACCCTGTCCTCGCCGGCGTTCAAGGATATGGAGCCGCTGCCGCTGAAGTATACGCAAACCGGGACGCGGCCCAGCATCGTCGTGTCGCCGGGAATGAACAACGGTGCGGTCAATCCGCCTGTCGAGTGGAGCAACGTTCCGCCGGGGACCAACGCCTTTGTGTTGATGATGTACGATCATATCGACACGCTGATGTGGTCTGTCGTCAATATTCCCGGTGATGTCCGGTCGCTGCCGGAGGCAATCCCGAACGGCAACCAATCCTCAAAGCTGCCGGCGGGCGCCTTTCACCGCAGCTTCCGGAGCAACGGCTGGATCGGACCTGCGGCGAGGCAGAACCCGGAGGGGCGCTGGACGTATTATTGGAAGCTTTATCCCCTGGACAGGAAATTGAATGTTCCCGAAGACGCGAGCCGCGAGGACATCCTGACCGCGATGGAGGGGCATCTCACCGGCAACAAGGCCGTCATGATCACCCCGTGTTGCGACGGGTCGAAGTAGCGAATGCGCCCGCGGGGTGGATACCACGCCGCGTTACGGTATGACGATCGGAGACAAACGACGATGAGCATGATGCGACGGCTTGCGATAGCTGCGATTTCACTTGGCAGTGTCAGCTTTGGCAGTCTCAGCTTTAGCAGTCTCGGCGTCGCCGTAGCTCAGGACGTTGGAAGCGCGCCGCAGACCGGCCCGAAGATCATCATCCCAAATCCGAGTTCTGTCGCCGAGCCGGTCAGTGGAGGCGGTCCGGCGCCGGACGTTGCCGGAGGCCCCGGATATCCGCGACAGCCGACGATCATATCGTCGGCCTTCCCGGATTACGGTTGGCTGCCGCTGAAGTACGCGTCCAATGCCGCAAAGATGGAAACCTTCGATGCCATCTCCCCGCCGCTGGCCTGGACCGCGCCGCCCGCCGGCACGGTTTCCGTCACCCTGATCATGATCGACATGGAAACCAGTTCCGGCGGCAATCCGCAGGATGGTTTGCTCTGGGCGGTCATCAACCTGCCGCCCAGCACCCGCCTTCTGGCGGAGAATACCACCAGAGGCCGCACGGCGATGTTGCCGGCCGGCGCGTTCCAGCTCAGCTTCCTGACCAATGGCTATATCGGGCCCCTGCCCGGCGCGCGTATCCAGGCGCATCATTATCTCTTCGAACTCTACACCCTGGACAGGATGCTCGACGTGCCGCGCGACGTAACCCTCGACCAGCTCAAGGCCGCGATCAAAGGCCACCAGACCGGTCAACGAGGCGTGCTCGTCGTCAAATGCTGCGCCGATTCGAAATGAGTCCAAACGAACTCCCTCGTGAGGACCTCCGCGCCGCTAGCACCAATGCGTGTTTAGAAGGCCGCGTCCAGCGCTGGCCGACTAGCCCAGCGAGTTGATGATTTCCCGATAGGCTGCTTCCGGGAACGCTTTCAGGGTGTGCGTTCGGACGTTTCCGAGCATACCAACCTGCAGGCTGAAACGCGCCGCTACAGCGTCGTCAGGAGCCTCGTAGATCGCGACGACGTCATAGTCGCCCATGGTGAGGAAAAAATGTTTGAACTCGCCGCTCATGTCTTTGAGAGCTCTCTTCGCCGCGTCCAGGCGACGTGGCGAGTCCTTCACTTTCAGCGCTCCCTGGTCGGTCCAGTTTGCAAGCATGACGTATGTGGTCATGGCCGTTCTCCTTCTGGTACGAGGCAATGGCATCTGCGTGGCGCAAGCTCGTTCCGCCGCCGCCGTGTTTTCCGCTTCCGGGCCAGGCTCTCTAGCTGTGAGCTCCTTGTTCCTGATGCGCCTCAACAGGCGATGAAGCGACCTCCTCCAGTACTTCAGCAAACCTGTCCACGGCCCAGTCGATTTGCGACTCGCTGATGATCAGCGGCGGCGCAAAGCGTATGGTGTTGCGATGAGTGTCCTTGGTCAGCACGCCGGCTCGAATCAGGCGCCTGACCAACGCGCCGGCATCCGCCATGTCCCGGTGCAGTTCGACGCCGGCAAACAGGCCCCGCCCGCGCACCTCGCGAATGACGGGATTGTCGATCGAGGCGAGTCTGCGCAGCAGATGCGCGCCGACGGTCGCGGCATGTTCGACCAACCGCTCGTCGATCAACGTGTCGAGCGCGGCCAACCCGACGGCCGCAGCGATCGGATTGCCTCCGAACGTGCTGCCGTGATCGCCTGGCGTAAAGACATCCATGACGTCCCGGCGGGCCAGAAACAACGACACCGGCAGCAGCCCGCCACCAAGCGCCTTGCCGAGCATCAATCCGTCCGGTTGCACGCCGTCGTGCTGACATGCCAGCAACCGGCCGGTGCGTCCGAGACCGCTCTGTACCTCGTCGCATAGCAGCAGCACATTGTTGGCCCGACAGATGCGCGCGACTTCGGACAGATAACCCGGAGGCGGCACGTTGATGCCGCCCTCGCCCTGAATGGGCTCGATCAGGAACGCGGCGGTTTCGGCTGTTATCGCGCCGGCCAGCGCGGCCGCGTCGCCAAACGGCACGAGCCGGAAGCCCGCCGGAAATGGCCCGAAACCATCGCGGTATTGGGCGACGGAAGAAAAACCGACGATCGAGATGGTACGGCCGTGGAAGTTGCCTTCCGCGGCGATGATTTGCGCCCGATCGGTTGGCACGCCCTTGACCTTGTAGGCCCATTTACGTGCCGCCTTGAGCGCAGTCTCCACGGCCTCCGCGCCGCTATTCATCGGCAAGGCCGCATCCATGCCGGTAAGGGCGCAGGCCCGGGCCAGGAAAGGTCCCAGCCGGTCGCTGAAATAGGCCCGCGAAATCGTGTCGAGGCGCTGGGCCTGCTCGGTCAGCGCCTTGACGAGACGCGGATGACAATGGCCGAAACTGACCGCGGAATAGGCTCCCATCATATCGATGTAACGACGGCCGCTCTCGTCCCAGACGTAAACCCCTTCCCCGCGGACGAGGGTGACCGGTAACGGCGCATAGTTTCCAGCCCCGAAGCGAGCTTCAAGGCCGGCCTTCATCGCGCGATCACCACCCATGGCGCCTCCTCCCTGTCAGGGCGCCCCCAAATGCTCATGTCGCTGCCGTTCCCTGACATGTAGGACGACCGGCACAAAAAACGAGGCAGGATCGCAAAACCACACGAGAATCATAAGTTCCCGGAATCCGAAGCGCGCTCGGAAGGCTGCCGACCCGATGCGGCGGTCTGCAGCGCACGCGCCCGGCAGCGTCGACAGCGAGCGCATCCCGCGCTGTCTCACGATCGAGCTCGTCACCGATGATAAATTGCACCCGGAGGATGGAAGGTTTATGCTGGGTTTCTAACCACGCAGCCGCCCATCGTACGGCGAGGGTCTGCAGGGACGACCTCACGGTGGATGGTTCGCATTTCGCACCGGAGGTAATGTCATGTTCATTGCTCCCACACTCCAAAAATACCTGGCTGCCGAGAACATCCAATACGAGCTGATCCCGCACGAACTCAGCATGACGTCCACGCGTACCGCTGAGGCATGCCATATCCCGGGCGATCGCCTCGCCAAGGGCATCGTTTTGCGGCGCGACGACGAATATATGCTGGCCGTCTTGCCGGCATCGCACCACGTCCGCCTGTCGGAACTGAGGAGACAGCTCGGTGACAACGTCCACATGGCCGATGAAACCGAAGTCAATCAGCTATTCTGCGACTGCATACACGGTGCGGTTCCGGCCGTCGGCAAATGCTACGGGCTGGATATCATCGTCGATGTCAGCATCGAGGCACAGCCGGACATCTATATGGAAGCTGGCGATCACGAGACGCTGCTTCACATGGGTCACGCGCAGTTTTCGCGGCTGACGGCCAATGCACCGCACGGGCGCTTTAGCGCGCACGACTGAGGATTTGTCGACCGCATCCGGGGCTGGGCATATTGTGGAGCGAGCATCCGGGAACCCGGTTGGGCTCAACGGCATTGCATCAAGCGTACCTGAAACCCAAAAACGGAGGTCCACCATGAAAGTCAAAGACGTGATGCACAAGGGCGTCGACTGGGTCAGTCCCAACACCCCCGTGAGCGAACTCGCGAAGCTGATGCGAGAGCATGACATCGGCTGCATTCCGATCGGGGAGGACGACCGGCTGATCGGGATGGTGACCGACCGCGATATCGTCTGCAAAGGGCTTGCGAGCAAAGACTTCGATCCGCGCCGCACGATGGCAAGCGATGTGATGACCGATGGCATCCATTGCTGCCGGGAGGACGACGATCTCGCAAAGGCGGTGCATCACATGGAGAAGCTGCAGCTCCGCAGGCTACCGGTGATCAACAAGAGCAAGCGGATGGTGGGCATCGTCAGTCTGGGTGACATCAGCCATCACGCACCCGGTGATTTGGTGTCCGAATGCGTCAAGAGCGTTTCGGCCCATCACTGAACCGCGACCGGTGCCGCTCTCGCGATAGCCGCCAAGCCGCGCGGCCTGGCGGCGTCGGGCTTGGCGCGCCATCTTCGATGCGGCCCCTCGCCTCGCCCTTTCATGCGGCGGCGCGACGCCGCCTCATGTCTCATGCCCTCGGTCGAAATCGTCTTCGAAGCGCAAATGCTTGACGCTGCGGCCACGGCGGCGCACGAGCTTCAGGGCCTCTATCCCGATTCTGATGTGCATTTCGACATAGTTCTCGGTCACCATCCGATCCGACATTTCAGTCTTCACGCCCTCGGGAATCATGGGCTGGTCGGACACAAGAAGCAGCGCGCCGGTCGAAATGTGGTTGGCGAATCCTGCCGCGAAGATTGTTGCGGTCTCCATGTCGATCGCCATGCTTCGGGTATGACGCAACATGTCCCTAAAGCGATCATCGTGTTCCCAGACGCGGCGATTGGTCGTGTACACAGTACCCGTCCAATAATCGTGACCGAGGTCCCGGATCATCGTTGATACCGCGCGCTGCAACTGGAACGCGGGCAGCGCGGGGACCTCCGGCGGCAGGTAGTCATTCGAGGTGCCCTCGCCCCGAATGGCTGCGATCGGCAGAATCAAGTCGCCAATCTGATTTTTGCGTTTCAATCCGCCACATTTTCCAAGAAACAACACGGCTTTCGGCGCGATGGCGCTCAGCAGATCCATCACGGTCGCGGCATTCGGGCTTCCCATGCCGAAGTTGATCAGAGTAATACCTTCGGCGGTCGCGTTGGGCATCGGTCGATCTATGCCCTTTACCAACCCGCCGTGTGCCGTGGCGAACCATTCGACATAGTTGTCGAAGTTGGTCAGGAGGACATATTCCCCGAATTCAGAAAGCGGCGTGCCGGTATATCGCGGCAGCCAGTTTTCCACGATGTCCTTCTTGTCTTTCATTGCCTTTGGACCCATTTTCGAGGCGCGCTACAACATCGCCTGTCAGGCTAACGGATAGAGCCGCTCCCTGTCCAATGTGACACATCTGGTCGAAATGCCGGCATCGTTAAAGTGATGTAGGGTATTTGGCCGGAGGCGGCGCCAGACCCGCACGTTCGGGGCATTAGCGCTCGATGGATTGTCGGTTCATTTTCTCCAAAACGTCGCGCATGGCGTCGAACTCCGCGCCGAAGCCTTTCCAATCCCCGGACTTCAATCGATCCACTGCTTGATTGTAGCGATCGAGTGCCTCCTGCGCCTGGCTTGCCGGCGGGCCTGTGACAGGTATCCTCTCTCTCGGGCTTGAGACTGCCGGCGCCGCACCAGGCTCGATGAACAGCGCTGACAAGGCCTCGGCAAGTGTCTCCTTCATCACCACGCGCTCACCATAAGCCGCGATCACGCGTTTTAGCTCCGGCAAATGCCCCTGCTCCGCGCGCAGATAGAGCGGCGACACATAGAGGATCGAATTCTCGATCGGGATCACGAGCAGGTTCGCACCGCGGATCACCCGCGAGCCCATCTGGTTCCACAGCGTAATTTGTTGGGATATCTCGGTACTCTGATTGATCCGCGCTTCGATCTGGAACGGGCCGTAGACGAGTTTCTCCTTGGGAAACTCGTAGACAATCATCTTGCCGTAGTCGGGCCCGTCGCAGCGCGCCGCGAGCCACGCAATCATGTTGTCGCGGCGGCTGGGCACCATCGGGAGCATCAGGAAGAACTCGGCATGCGGCTCCCCAGGCAGCCGCATGATGATGTAATAGGGCGCCATCACCGCGGAGCCACCGCCGCCCGGTTGGCGCGGGAATTGCCAGAGATCCTCGCGATTGTAGAAAACCTCGGCCGCCTCCATGTGGTAGGCCTGATACAGCCGCGCCTGAATCAGGAACAGGTCCTCCGGATAGCGGATGTGCTTCTGCAGGTC
This sequence comes from Afipia sp. GAS231, assembly GCF_900103365.1. Taxonomy (NCBI): domain Bacteria; kingdom Pseudomonadati; phylum Pseudomonadota; class Alphaproteobacteria; order Hyphomicrobiales; family Nitrobacteraceae; genus Afipia; species Afipia sp. GAS231. The sequence goes on along the minus strand of NZ_LT629703.1, from coordinate 6,620,537 downwards.
TGAGGGCATGGCCGTGAACGGTTTGAACAGGCTGGGAAAGATACGCTGGTAGGTCCCGGCAACCGGATCGCTGCCGTCAATCAGATAGAAGTCGACGGTCCCGTTATATGCATCGACAATAACCTTCACCGAATTGCGAATGTAGTTGAGGTCGACGCCTGGCGCAGGCTGCGCAGAGGGGAAATAGGCGCTCGTCGTGTAGGCGTCCTGCATCCAGAACATCCGCCCGTCACTGATAACGAGGTATGGATCATGATCGAGCCTGAGGAATGGTGCGATCGTGTGCACCCGCTCCTGGATATCACGCCGGATCATGATCCGGCTGTCGGTCGTGATGTAGCTCGACAGAAGCAGATTCGGGTCGCTGAAGTAGTATGCGAACAGCATTCTGCTCGCCATCGCTCCGATCGGGACACCGCCGGCACCGTCGTAGCTTGCATAGACGTTGTCTTTCCCCTTCGGATAATCGAACTCCGGTACGCTTCCCTTGACGATGACGTAGCTGTCGCTCTCTTCGCTGTAGTAAATGCGCGGCTCGCGGATCTTGGGTCCTCCGTCAGCAACGGGTGGAATATCCCGCAAATAGAAGAACGGCAGCCCTTCGGTGCTCTTGCGGGTGACCGGGCTCATCACCGCGCCGTTGCCATGAGTAAACAGTACGTGGCGGTTGACCCATGTCTGGGCGTTCGGCGGCAGCAGGGACGGCCGCAATTCGCGGGCCGAGAGCATCACGCTTTGGTAGGCTCCATCGAGCCAGTAGCGATCAACGTCAAGATCGTGGAATTTGTAATAGGTGCGGATCTCCTGCAGCTGCGCGTACGTATCCGACAGGGGCAACCAGTCCCACAGCCTGATATTTTCAATTGTCGCCTTGTTGGCCTCCAGTGTTTCGAGAGAAAGCTTTTGCTCGGCCGCGAACGGCTTTGCCGAGATCTGATCGAGATTGTATGCCTTCCGGGTGAGCGCGATATTGCGTTCGATGTAGAGCTTCTCGAGCTGCAGCTCGCTCGGCTTGACGAGAAACTGCCGGAACAGCACAGGGGCTGCACCGGACAGCACGAAAGAGCCGATGGCGACCAGCATGAATGCGGCGGTAGGAAGCCAGTAGGTACGCAACCAGAGATTCGCCCACGCAGCGAACGCCGCAATAATCGACAGCCCGAACAGCAGCCACAGACCCGGTATCCCCACATGAATGTCGGCGTAGCTCGCGCCGACGACTACACCATTGTCGGCATAGAGCAGCAGATAGCGATCGAGAACACAGGACCAGGCCCTCACCGCGAGGGCAAGACCGAGCAGTGCTGAACCATGGGCGATCACGGTCGGCGACACCGATCGATGGTGACCGTCGTATTCGATGTCGCCGTGCACCCAGTAGACCGCTCCGGCGAATAGCGCGCCCAGAACGAGCGTCAGCAACATCCAGTTCTTGATGAGGATATAGACGGGTAGCGAGAAGAGATAGAAGCCGATGTCCTTGTTGTAGAGCGGATCGTCGGCGCCGAACGGAACTTGATAGATAAATTGCAGGAAGAGGCTCCAGTTGCCGACCTCCGACGCGGCGACAAACAGCGCGAGCAACCCGCCAGCGCCTGCAATGACCCAGGACCAGGGCAGTCGATCGCGCATCAGCGCAAGCAGCGCGGGCGGCGGCGTCCCCGCAGCTTTCCACGCCGCGGCAGAGGCCACTTGGGTCGACTGCCGTTGGGCAAAGCGCACTGCGAGCCATCCATTCAGCCAAAGCAGGACGGCGGTTGCCGCAAGAACGACGAAAAAGACAACGGCCTTCGCGCCGATGCTGGTCACAAAAATCTGCAGATAGCCGATCGAGAAAAACCACAGCCAATCGACCAGAAGGTCGCTCGCAAGGCCGAGCAAGCTCAGGCTGATCCCGATGGCGACGGCCACAATGATGAGCTTGACCACGGCGCTCTGCCCTGGTGCCTTCTGTCCGGGTCCGGCGATCCCGATCGTCATGCCCCAATGATACCAGAACCGACGGATGGTTGCCGCCCTATTCGCGACGGGAGGACGCCCCGTGACCAGGGCCGCGGGTGCTAGAAGCCGTACCGCCCCAATGAGGCCGGTCTTGACTTGCCCGGCCGCCGACGAGGATCGGAGGCGTGGCGGACGTTGCCGCGCTTCCGGCATCCTGCGAATGAAGGAAGACATCGCCCGGGATGCTGCTAGCGTTCTGCGGTTTCGGCGGCCACAGGGGGGGTTCCTTGCTCAACAGAGACATGCCTCCGTGCTCCGGCTATCGCCTGAGCCACCAAGCGGCAGGCGCTGGCTGCCACTACGACAAGACATTTGAAGCGGGCTACAGCGCGGCGCTCTGGCAAAAAATTGAAAGACCCCTGATCGAGGGCCAACTGCGTTCACTCGGTGGGCGCGACCGGGCCGTCCTGGATTTTGCCTGCGGAACCGGACGCATCACCAGGCTTGCGGCCATGTTCTTCGGCACAGTCGTCGGCGTCGACGTGTCGGAAACCATGCTCATGTATGCTTCGGTTCCCGAAAACGTGACGTTGTACTGCATCGATATCACCAAGCTCTCGCTCGCGGAGACATTCGACGTCGTCACCGCGTTCCGGTTTTTCCTGAATGCGGAGGACAGTCTCAGACGGGAGGCGCTGCGGGCGATCCATCGACATCTCCACGCACAGGGGGTGCTGGTCTGCAACATCCACTTGAACGCAACGTCGCCGATTGGCGTGATCAGTCGCGTGCTCGACTGGGCGCGCCCGAGCACGCCTCGAAACACGCTTACGCTGGGCCAGTTCTCGAAAGTCCTGAACGAGGAGGGATTTGAGATCCTGAGTACGAGATCGTACGGCTACCTTCCGCGACCGGGCCGGTTCTTTCCACGTCTCTGCCAGCTTCTGGTCGAGCCATTCGAAACGGTGTGCCGGACGCTCAAGGTCCCGGGCTGGCTCGCGGAGAACTTTATTGTCGTATCACGAAAGCGATAGCGTCCCCCGCTCCAGGCACACCCGGACAGCGATATTTTCGCGAGATGCCGAAGCGTCGCTACAGCGCCGCGCCGACCGCGATCCAGATCGCAAGGCCAATGCACCAGACGATCGCTGTATATGACAGAGCAATACGCATGTGCTCACCTGTTCGAAAGACGTGACGCCACGGCGGATGCCCAACCGCGTCGGTCTTCGTCTACCCGATTCAGGCACGCGCGCGAATACCCCAAAAGAGGTACTACGGCTGCGCCGCATCCAGCCGAACGAGATGATGTGTTAGAATAACACTGCTATTGAATCGATTGCCACCTGGACTGGCCCGATGAAGTCCGAACTTTCCATTGGCGTTCGCGTTCGAATGAGCAAGCTTGGCGCGCTACGCTGTGCACGCCTTGCCGAAAAGACCGGGACAATCGTCGGAGGGAGCGTCTACGTTAACAGTGTCAGCGTCCTGTTCGATGGAAATCGAACTCCGAGCACGATTCATCGTGAATATGTTGAAGTGATATCACCGGACCTGGACACGACGCGAGACAGCCCGGCGACACCGTAAGAATTCCGCTACGGCGTTTGCAGAACAGCGACGTCAGACCCGATCGCCGGCATCTCCTATTTGCTCCTCGCCTTGACCTTTTGCTCGGCAGGACTGCGGCTGGACTCCACAATGTTGAACTGGCTCGTCCGTCGCCGCCCGACGCTCTCGTAAATGAAGCCGAGCCCAGCCATCTCGTCAGGTCGATAGATATTGCGCAGATCGACCACGACGGGCCGCGCCATTTCGCGCTTCAGACGCGCCAGATCGAGTGCGCGGAACTGCGCCCATTCCGTCACGATCACCAGCGCGTCCGCGCCCCGCGCGCAGGCATAGGGATCGTCGCAGTATTCGATGTCCGGCAGCTCCTTGCGGGCCTGCTCCATGGCGACAGGGTCATGCGCGCGCACCCTCGCGCCCATGTCAAGCAGGCCCGTTATCAGCGGAATTGACGGCGCCTCGCGCATGTCGTCGGTGTCGGGCTTGAAGGTGAGACCAAGCACGGCGACGATCTTGCCGCGCAGGCTGCCGCCGACCGTGTTGGAGACCTTGCGCGCCATCGCGCATTTGCGGTTGTCATTGACGGCGAGCACGGCTTCCACGATCCGCAACTGCACGTCATGATCCAGCGCGATCTTGACCAGCGCGCGGGTATCCTTTGGAAAGCAGGAGCCGCCGAAACCCGGCCCGGCATGCAGGAATTTGGGGCCGATGCGGTTGTCGAGCCCGATGCCGCGCGCGACCTCCTGCACATCCGCCCCGACCTTCTCGGCCAGATCCGCCATCTCGTTGATGAAAGTAATCTTGGTGGCAAGGAAGGCGTTGGCGGCATACTTGATCAGCTCGGCGGTGCGCCGCGCCGTGAACATCAGCGGCGCCTTGTTGAGCGACAGCGGCCGGTAGATATCACCGAGCACTTTGCGCGCGCGGTCGTCCGAGGTCCCGACCACGACCCGATCGGGATACTTGAAATCGCGGATCGCGGCACCTTCCCGCAAAAACTCCGGATTGGATGCGACCACCACGTCGGCCCGCGGATTGGTCTCGTGGATCAACCGTTCGACCTCGTCGCCAGTGCCAACTGGCACGGTCGATTTGGTGACGACCACCGTAAAGCCGGACAACGCGGCGGCGATTTCGCGCGCGGCGGCGTAGACATAGGTCAGATCGGCGTGGCCATCGCCGCGCCGTGATGGCGTGCCGACGGCGATGAAAACCGCATCGGCTTCGGCAACCGGCGCAGCGAGATCCTTGGTGAAACTCAGCCGCCCGGACCTCACATTCGAGGCCACCAGATCGTCGAGCCCGGGCTCGAAAATGGGGATTTCGCCGCGGCAAAGCGCGGCAATTTTGTCGCTGTCCTTGTCGACGCAGGTGACCTGGTGACCGAAATCCGCAAAGCAGACGCCGGATACCAACCCCACATAGCCCGTGCCGATCATCGCGATGCGCATGTGAATACCAGCCCATGACAGTTGACTATGGTCGCTTCGCCAACAAGTCCCATCGATCAGCTCTCCGATAGCAATCCAAACGCAGGCGCCGTGGCCGCGGCGGATCGCCGGACTATTCGACAGTCACCGACTTGGCGAGATTGCGCGGTTGGTCGACGTCGGTTCCTCGGACGAGCGCCGTATGATACGCAATCAGCTGTAGCGGCAAGGCGAAGACGAGCGGTGCGACCAGGGCCGGCATGTCCGGAAGGACAAGCGTCACCCAGCTCCCCGGCGACGCAAGGGATGCCCCCTTGCGATCCGTAATGAGGATCGTGCGGCCCTCGCGAGCGATCAACTCGTGCATGTTTGACATGGTTTTTTCGAACATCATGTCGCCCGGCGCAATCACGAAGACAGGAATATCCTTGTCGATGAGCGCGATCGGCCCGTGCTTGAGTTCTCCGGCGGCATAACCCTCGGCGTGAATGTAGGTGATTTCCTTGAGCTTGAGCGCGCCCTCCAGGGCAAGCGGATAGTTCGTTCCACGGCCAATGAACAGCGCGTTGCGAGACGACGCCAACTTGCGGGCAAGCTGGCCGATCTTCGGTTCCAACTCAAGCGCGCGCGTCATGTAACCCGGAACTTCGACCAACGCTCGCACCAGCGCCGCCTCGTCGTCAGCCGAGAGCACACCCCGGGCTCGCCCTGCTGCTATCGCAAGGCAGGCAAGCGTCGCCAACTGGCAAGTGAACGCCTTGGTTGAAGCGACGCCGACCTCCGGACCTGCGAGCGTCGGCAATACGATCTGGCTCGCGCGCGCCATCGTTGAGCTGGCCACGTTAACAACCGAAAGAACCCGTTGCCCACGCGCCTTGGCAAATTCCAGCGAGGCGAGCGTATCGGCGGTCTCTCCCGATTGCGATACGAAGACCGCCAGATTTCCGGGATCGAACGGAATGTTTCGATAGCGAAATTCCGACGCGACATCGATCTCCACCGGGAGCCCTGCGTACCGTTCGAACCAGTACCGGGCAATCAGCCCGGCGTAGAAGGCCGTCCCACAGGCTGTAATCGACACTCGATTGATATCGCGAAATCCCAATTCCGCGTCGTTCGGGATTTTGATCGTGCCGCTGGCGACATCAATGTATTGGGCGAGCGTCTGGCCAACCACGCTCGGTTGTTCGTGAATTTCCTTGACCATAAAGTGCCGGTGCTCGCCTTTCTGAGCGAGAACCGTCGCGCCGGCGATCTTGGCTGGCGAGCGCCGAAGGCGTTCGCCTTGCGCATTGAAAAACGCGATACCCTGCCGCGTGATGACCGTAACATCACCGTCGTCCAGGTAATTGATCATGTCGGTGAGCGGCGCAAGAGCGATGGCGTCGGACCCAAGGTACATTTCGCCTCGGCCATATCCGACCGCGAGCGGCGACCCCTTGCGGGCGCCGATTATCAGATTTTCGTAACCTTCAAACAGGAACGCCAGCGCAAACGCACCTTCCAGGCGCGGCAACGCGGCGCGTACCGCGTCAATCGGTACGCGTCCTTTCTTCAGCTGTTGGCTGACCAGATGAGCGATCACCTCGGTGTCCGTGTCTGTGGCGAAACACGCACCGGCCGATTTGAGCTCCTTGCGCAACTCCCGATGATTTTCGATGATGCCGTTGTGAACGACCGCAACGCCACCAACGGCGTGCGGGTGGGCGTTGTCTTCGCTTGGACGACCATGGGTTGCCCAGCGCGTGTGCCCGATGCCTATCCGGCCAACAAGCGGCTCGCAGTTGAGCATGCTCTCCAGGTTCTTGAGTTTCCCCACGGCGCGTCGCCGCGTGAGCAGACCATGTTCAAGCGTGGCAATTCCGGCGGAATCATAACCTCGATATTCCAGCCGTCTCAGAGCATCCAGAATAGGCGCGGCGGCTGGCCCTCGACCCACGAAACCGACGATTCCACACATCTGCCCTCTCCGATCGTTCGATCAACCGCTGCAGGAACATGCGTACGCTACGCCGGGAAGGTGATGGATCGGGCCACCCCCGTCGCCTCTGTCACCGCGCCCGAAGCCGGTTGGCGCAGCGGCGTTGGCCGCGAAGAATCAACAAGCGCTGTTTGCTGGCTGTCCATTCGAGGGCCTCCCTGGCAATTCTTGGCGGTGATTTTGGAAATCGCTGAAGTCGGGGTGAACGTCGGTCGGCTGCAAGATCCAAATATCTATCGAGAACAAGCCTAGCAGGACCCGCCGGATATTCGATCGCCATGATGGAGTAGGCCGAAAGAGCGCGTCACCGATACTCAGGGGTTATCGTCTCATTCGAACGACCAGCCGCGCCGACGATGTGTCCGGGTCGGCTTCTTCGTCGGTCCGATGATCTGGTATTTCCAGGGTCGGACTCTACCCCGCATCAAAACCGGTGCCGGCGTTCCACGGCGCCGGTCCGTTCCACCCTGCACCTAATCCGACCAGATCGGCTGCTCCGGCTTATCCTCAGAGGGACTCGCGCGATCGTTCAGCGAAATCGCGAGCGCCGCGAGCACTGTCCGGTTGGTGATTTCGAGCTTCTGAAAGATGTGATGAAGATGTACCTTGATGGTGCCGTCGGTAATATTCAGCCGTCGCCCGATTTCCTTGTTCGACAACCCTACGGACACCAAACGCATGATCTGCTGCTCGCGGTCGGTCAGCGCCGCCAGCGCATTCTCTGCGATCGTACTTTGCTCACGAGATGCTGCCTGCTGTGATGAAGGCAGCGCCAACAGCCGCTGACCGGCCGCGACTTCGCGCAAAGACCGCACCAGAACTTCGGGCGTCACATCCTTCAGAATAACGCTGTAGCCGTCGGCCGCACCTGCCAGCAGAGGTCCGAGCTCCTGATCGGACGCGGTGAAAACGATCAGTCGCGTGGGAAGATTTTCGGAATTGACGACGGAGAGGATGTCCAGAAAGGACACGTCGGGCATTGAGACGTCGAGGATGGCGATATCCGGCGCAAAATTCCGGAGCGCTTCGATACAACTCGCACCGTCACTGCAACAAGCAACAATGTTGAAGTCGGGGTGATCCCCGAGCACGCTGCTCAAGCCACGCAGAACGACGGGATGCCGGTCTGCGATCAAGACGCTGGTACTACGCATCGGGCGGCCCTCAGCCTATCGCCCCCAATAAGTTAAACCCCGCGCGCCACCGATTCCTTCATGTCTACTTTAAACCGGTTCGAACTATTTTTCCACCAATACGCAGCCTGTTTTTGCCGCGACGCACAAACAGTTAACGAGCATTCGCCCTTTTTGGAACTCCTCGTGACAGCGTCTGCACTGAAAACAGTCAACCTTCCAAAAATCTTCAACGCTCGATTGGCATCGCGCTCTGCGCTCGCGCTTGGGGTGCGGAAAATCGACGTTTGAGATGATAGACGACCTCCCTTCCGCGCGTAGGATCCTATACCTAAAGGTATATAGGGATACACGAAATTCGAATCTAACATTCACAAAAGCGTCACGAATGCGGAGTTCGCGCGATCTAACCAACACGACATCCTTCGAACGAAGGAAAGCAGGCTTCATAAACACGAGATTCCTCGAGATCCGCCAACGAAAACCCTGTGAACGAAGGAGCGCAGACCTACTGAAGAAGCCAAATTGCCAATTGTAAAAGTTAATTGCGTTAAACCGGGGATGTAATCAGGGCCGGGAGAGTAAAATGTCGAGGCACCAGTCTTTTGCGACGGTTCTCATTGGAAAAAGAATTTTAGTCAGGGAAGGAATTGCCAGAATACTGCGTGCGGCAAATTTTCGCACCTCCGCTTCGGTATCGTGTGCTGATGATTTGCCGCCGGGCAAGCTCCTACCCCGCCAATTGCTGTTTCTCATTGTCCACGCCGGCGACGATATCGACGTCGCTCTTGACCAAATCGAACTGTTGCGGGACACCCATCCGGGTGGACGCATTGCAATCGTGGCGGATCACTATCGACTGGACGACGTGGCGTCGGCATTTCGTGCAGGCGTCAACGGCTATTTCGTCGACATCATGACGTGCGACCTATTCACCAAGTCGGTTGAACTGGTGGCGATGGGCGAGACAATCTTTCCGCCAGCATTTCTGACATTCGCTCTCGCTCCCGAACGCCTTCTCGTCGCTGAAGCGGTCCGGCGAAACGAAAGTACGCTGGCGATACTCTCCAGGGCCACGGACACGATCGCGCCGCAGCTTTCTCCGCGGGAACAATCGATTTTGCAATGCCTGACCGAGGGCTACTCCAACAAGTGCATCGCGCGAAAGATCGATATCGCCGAGGCGACGGTGAAGGTTCACGTCAAAGCCATCCTGCGCAAGATCCGGGTGCAGAACCGGACACAGGCAGCGGTATGGGGGATGAACAACGGGTCCTCGTCGAGTCCGGCAAGCAGCAGTGCCGTGCCTTCAACTGTGGATGCGGTCCCGCGGAATCCAACGGCCATCGAGGCGATCTCTGCGTTCGTGCCAATAGCACCACCGGCTTCGCCAGGTGTGATCAACTCCGACGCTAATCACGTTGAAGTACCTCGTCTTGATCACCTGACCCGCAAGAGCATCAACCGACGAACCAACGGGACCAATGGAATGGCACGGCTGCAAAAATAGCCGGCGGTCTGCGCGTTCCGCGTCTGTTTTTGCCGGCGGCGGAAGTGACGGCAAGCAAGCCATGGCGATTGTTTGATCACCGAATGGCTGTGCGTTGTGCCCGCGCTCTTTGCCGGGCACGCGGGCCGGCACAGCCCCGTGCGACGTCGGAAACGCGACGGATCGCCGCAGCGCCAATCGGTCCAATTCGCCGTTTCCACCCGTCACCGATACGGCATTCCGGACGCCGTCACCCCCGACACACCAAAACACCGGCGTGGTCAGGTGCTGTGCAAGCCGGGTTCGGTCGAGCCGCACAGGTGCTGACCAACCCTTCCCCTGCAAACCGTTTTGGCGCGCGCACTGTTCTTTCACTATCGTTGCCATCCCGGCCGCATCGGCGCGCGATTCATTTCTGCGCTGCGCGAACCGGATAATTGCACGGCATTCATTCGCAACATCCATCTGACCGGACGCCACGCCGGACTGAAATTGTCCGCGTCACGCCCCGTCAAATCATCTCATGCGAATGCACGAAGACGCCTCGAGCGTTTACGCCTAACGTTCCCAACGCGGCATCAGTCCGGACGCCGAAGTCGGACTGTCGCAATCAAGATGAGATAGCTGAACGATTGCTGGCTCCAGCAACAACACGGAGGATAAAATGAAGGCAGTCATTCAATGCGGCGGGAAAGGAACGCGCTTGCGCCCGCATACATCCATCCTGCCAAAGCCGCTGATGCCAATCGGAGCGCGCCCCGTACTTGAGCTGGTGCTCAAATGGCTCAGGCGAAACGGGATCAGGGAGGTTTTCGTCACTACGGGATATCTCGGCCACCTCATTCGCAGCGTTTGCGGCGATGGAAATCAATGGAACATGCGGATCACCTACACCCAGGAGGTGGAACCGCTTGGAACGATCGGGCCGCTGTCACTGCTGCGCGAGCAGCTCGACGCGCCATTCCTGGTTCTTAACGGCGACGTACTTACCGATCTTAACCTCAATCAGTTCATTAGCGACCATCGCCGAACTCATGCATCTCTTACCATCGCCACCGCCAACCGCCCGACCAAGATGGATTTCGGCGTGATCGACGAGACCAACGGGCATGTCACGGGCTTTCGCGAGAAACCTGAACTATCGCATCTCGTGAGCATGGGCATTTACTGCATGGATCCAGCAATACTCGAACGCATCCCCTCGGGTGTTCCATTCGGCTTCGACGATTTGATGTTCCAGATGCTGCAGGAAGAAGTACCGGTGAACATATTCAAACATGATGGCATGTGGCTCGACATCGGACGGGTGGACGACTTCCTCAAAGCTCAGGACGTCGCATGGGACGAGCAGTCGCCCGCATTCGCAACAACGGTCGCCGCCTGAGGCAATCCCAAAATGGGGTGACAGCGCAGGCCAATTGGCCGGCTCGCCCAATCCGAAATTGGAGACCAGAACATGCTATTGGTATCGGCGCCAGTCCTGGGAGAGGAAGAGAAAGCCGCCTTGGCCGCTGTCATCGACGACGGCTGGGTGACGATGGGAGATCGAGTCCGAGAGTTTGAGCATACGTTCGCTCGCATGCATGAAGCCGAGGATTCGATCGCCGTCGGATCCTGCACCGCAGCCCTTCACCTGATCCTGCATTCGCTCGGCATTGGACCGGGCGATGAAGTTCTCGTTCCATCGCTGACGTTCGTCGCCACCGCCAATGCCGTCCTCTATGTGGGAGCTCGGCCGGTCTTCGTCGATGTCGAATCGGCGTCGGTTCCCTTGATGTCACTGGACGACGCCGAGGCCAAGTGCACCTCCAGAACCGCGGCGGTGGTTCTGGTACATTTTGCCGGCTATCTCGCGTATCGTGACGCCTGGCAATCCTTTGCCCGTCGCAAGGGCCTGCTTCTGATCGAGGATGCGGCCCATGCGCCGGGGCTGCCGGCGGTCGGGACCTATGGTGAGGCGGCCGCCTTCAGCTTCTATGGCAACAAGAACATGACCACCGCCGAGGGCGGCGCAGTCATCGCCCACAGCCGCTCTCTGAGGGAAACCATCAGGCGAGCACGGTCTCATGGAATGACAAGCAACACGCGGCAGCGCCTCACCAGTCGTCGTCCCGATTACGATGTGACAATGCTCGGATTCAACTACCGTATGGACGAGTTGCGTGCCGCCGTTGGCCTCGCACAGTTAAGGAAACTGCCGGAATGGAATGCCATCCGGCAACGTCTATCGCTGAGCTATCGCCAGCTCATTGCAGAGCATTGTCCGTTGGTATTGGTGCCCTTCGAGGCGCTGTGGCCGTCGACCCATCATCTGATACCGGTCGTGCTGCCGACGTCTACCAGACGGCAACATATCATCGATCGGCTCCGCAAGCGTGGAATCCAGACCACGGTTCATTATCCACCCGTACATCGGCTGACGTTCTACCGCGATCTCTACCCCGATACGTCCTTGCCGCTGACCGAACAATTTGCCCAACGGGAGCTCACACTACCGCTCCATCCCCGAATGACGCAGTCCGACGTCGAGATGGTGGTGAGTACCCTCGCGGCCGCAATTGGCGATGAATTTCCGGTAGGGGCAGTCGCATGACCATGCGCGAGACGGCCCATCAGCTTGTCGCGCCATCTTCCACTCCGCACGCGAACTTGCGGCGCGTCCTCGATGTTCTGTGCGTCGGCATGGCGGCGTCCGTCCTCCTGCCGGTCTTCCTCATCACGGCGTTCGCCATATGGATCGAGGGCGGCAGTCCGGTTCTGTTCTCGCAGCTCCGTCTTGGACAGAACGGACGGCCATTCCGCATCTACAAGTTTCGCAAATTCAGACCGACTTGTGACCGCCACGGCTATCCACTCACCATGGATGGAGATGGTCGCATGACGCCGGTCGGCCGCATCCTCGCCGCAACCAAACTGGACGAGTTGCCGCAACTCTGGAACGTCATGCGGGGAGATATGTCCCTGGTGGGGCCGCGGCCTGAATCGCTTGATTTCGCCGACTGCTTCCGCAACGGCTTCGAGAGACTTCTCGAATACAAACCCGGCCTTTTCGGTCCGTGCCAGGTCCTGTTCCGCCATGAGAGCAGGCTTTACCCGGCCGATGCCTCCGCGACGGATTTCTATCGACAAGTTCTGTTTCCGGCCAAGGCAAAAATCGATCTCGCCTATTTCTCGCACCGAACGCTTGCTTCCGATCTCGGCTGGATTCTTCGTGCAGCCGGGGCGATCACAGTGGCGTCCTGGACCGCATTGACGCGGCGCGATCGATCGAACGATTCTAGGCAATGAGATGGACGCACCACAATGAGCTACCACGGTACCAGGACTCTCGTAACAGGAGCCGATGGTTTCATTGGTTCGCACCTGACCGAAGCGCTCGTTTCGGCAGGAGCCGACGTTACCGCTCTGGCCCAGTACAATTCCTTCGATAGCCATGGCTGGCTGGACGACCTGCCGGAACCGACCCGACGGAAAATCAATCTCGTCCGCGGTGACATTCGCGATGCAGCTTTCGTCAGCCGCCTCGTACATGGCCACGAAATCGTGTTTCATCTGGCTGCATTGATCGCGATACCCTATTCCTATCTCGCGGCGCAGTCCTATGTCGACACCAACGTGATCGGCACGCTGAACGTGCTCGAAGCCGGGCGACAACATGGCACCGAGCGGATCGTGCACACGTCGACCAGCGAGGTCTACGGCACCGCGATAACGATGCCGATCGGTGAGTCGCATCCGCTACAGGGGCAATCGCCCTACTCGGCCTCCAAAATTGCCGGCGACATGATGGCCGAGGCTTTCGCGAGATCGTTCGGGGTACCGGTCGTGACCCTCAGACCGTTCAATGCGTTTGGGCCGAGACAAAGCGAAAGAGCGATCGTCGCCGCCACGATACGACAGGCGCTTGATCCTTCCTGCCCGGCGATCATGGTCGGTGACCCGACGACCGTACGCGATCTCACCTTCGTTACGGATACGGCGGCGGCATTCATGGCCGCCGGAATCGCGGATGGCGTTGAGTACGGCCAGGCCTACAACGCCGGCAGTCAGCGGGCGATCATGATCGGCGATCTGATCGACATCATTCTCGGGCTTACCTCCTGCGAGAAGCCTGTTCTTCAGGATGAGAAGCGCTTACGGCCGGCCAATTCCGAAGTGAGAGCGCTTCTCGCCGATTCCACTCGCTTCATAGGCGCGACCGGGTGGTCGCCGCAAGTAACGCTCGAGGAGGGACTGAAACGGACGGTCAACTGGTGGCGTGCCCGCCTTTCGACGCGGCAGGTCCGGCGGGAGAGGGACTTCATCACATGATGATTTCGCGCGGCTGGCTCCGGGTTGCCTTGTGGTGCGGCGTCGCCGTCGCACTCCTTCCTTCCAAGCCAGTCCTGCCTGAACCGCTCTCGAACGCTCAAGTCATTCCTGCACCGCGCATGGACTTGCCTGATTACCTCGTGCCGTCCGTCGATTCATCCCTCGGCATAACCCTGGTCCGCGTCACCATCCCCGACAGTGCGATGGGAAACGGTTTGGCCTGCAAGCGCTCCTATTGCACTCATCGATATTCGAGCGCCCAGGCCTGGAATGCCGACCAAAGCCTGCTTTTGATCGTCAACGGTTGCAACGGCTGGTGCTTCCTTGACGGGCAGAGCTATGCTCCCCTGTTCCGGCGACAGCGGGCGGGAGAATGCGAATGGCATCCGCAGGATCCGGAGATCATGATTTGCGTTGCAGGCCAACGTATTTCGCGGTGGGCACCGCGGCGCAACACCGAAGAGCCGGTCTTTGACACCGAGGCGTATCACCAGCTTCAATTCGGCCCCTACAAGGGCAACCCCTCATGGGACGGAAACCGCATCGTCGTGCGGGCAACGAGCCAAACCGGCGCGCTCGTCGCATTTGCATTTGATCTCTCAAGTCGTCAGAAATTTCCCGATATTGATCTGGCGCGGCTTCCCGGCCGGAACAGTTATTGCGGGATCTCGCCGCTGGGCAGCTACGTATTGTGCCAGCAATCTCTCATCGACTTCACAGATCAGGCATTCGTCTTCACTATCGAAGCCAATCTAATCCAGAGCTGGACCGAACATCATCGCCCCGCTCATGGCGACATGACCGTCGATGGCGGCGGGCATGAAGTTTATGTCGGTATCAGCAAATCCAATCCAGACAAATATCAGGTCATCAAGCGAAGGCTTCAGGACGGCGTGGTCACCGCGCTTGCTCCATCCGGCGAGGCCCAGCATGCTTCAATGCGAGCAATACACCGTCCCGACTGGGTCTTCCTGAGTTATGCCGGCAATCCGCTGGCACTGACCGGCCGCCTGCAGGCGGCCCCCTTCGCTCAGGAGGTCATTGCGCTGAAGATCGATGGCAGCGGCGAGTTTCGACGTGTCGCGCATACGCTCAACGCATCGTACGACTACTGGAGCGAAACGCATGCATCACCCTCTCCCGATGGATCGCAAGTCATTTGGTCGAGCAACTGGGAGCAGCGCGGTGGACCGGTATTTGATTTCGTTTCCCGCCTCGACTGGGCCGATCGGGATAGCGGGCAAGCCTTCATACAAGGAGATCGCCATGAACGGCAACCGTCCCAGTAGCGCTTTCGGCTGTATCTGCGCAATCGTGGCTGTGTTGGCGAGCAGCGGAAATTGCCTCGGAGCTCAATATAAGCTCGCTGCAGGCGATACGGTCGAGGTGTCAGTCGGCGGCATGCCGGAACAGCGCAAAAGAATGCAGATCCAGATCGACGGCACCATCGTTCTTCCCGGAGTGGGCACTGTAGACGTCGCGGGTCTGACCTCGGCGGAATTGCAGACCCGCATGGAGACGTTGCTGCAGTCCAGGGTCCTGCGTCAGCGCTCACCGGATGGCCGCGAGCAGGCTCTCGTCGTCAAGCCCAGGGACGTCATGACGAGCGTCGTGGAATACCGGCCGATCTACGTCACTGGCGACGTCCTCACGCCCGGGCAACAGGTTTATCGAGCATCCGTGACTGTGCGCCAGGCGGTCGCGGTTGCCGGTGGCTTTAGCCTGCTGCGCTCTCGCGCGCAGGCCGGCGCCATCGATCCGGCGGACCTCGTACGCGACTATCAGTCGTTCGCCACGGAATACGTCAAAGAGTACTTCCACGTCGTCCGCACCAATGCCGAGCTTCGTGGCGATGACAAATTTGATCAGACCGCGCCCAGCGAGATATCCCTACCCGCGTCCGCCATCGACCCAATCCTCCAATCCGAGGCGCAGTCGCTGAAGACCGCCCAAGTCGACTTTCGCAAGGAGCGAAGCTTTCTGGAGGATGCAGTGAAGCAATCGGACGCACAGCTCGTCACCCTCAAAAAGCAGCAGGACGCCGAGGAAAAAGGCGTACAGGCCGATGAAGAGGAACTCGACCGAGTTGTCAAACTTTTTAGCTCGGGGTCATTGACAAGCCCTCGCGTGACGGAGAGCCGCCGCGCCCTCTTGTTGTCGTCGACCCGCCGCCTGCAGACCACCGTCGAACTGATGCGGTCGCAACGTCAGCGCGAGGATTTCCTGCGGCAGATCGAGCGGCTGGCGAGCCAGCGAACCCTCAATCTGCTGCGCGAGCTCAAGGATTCGAACGTTCACATGGCGGACTTGCGGGTCAAAATGAAGGCCCTGAGCCAAAAACTGCAGCCTTTGGGCGGCGCGGGAGTGGTGCCGATCGAGACAAGCGATCTTCGGCCGGAGGTCACCATCGTCCGGAAGATTGGCCAACAATGGGAGCGGATCGCCGCATCGGTTGATTTCGATGTCGAGCCGGGGGATGTCGTCGACGTCGCGTTGCGCGCCCCGCGAGCGGCCGAGGCTTCGAACTGATACTATTGGGGGTACCCACAATGGGTAGCTTCCCGGCTACTTCGGGCGCCCCGTTTCAAGAAAAACGATAGCCTGGGGCGCGTGAGCGACGTTTCGCCGCTTCCTCCAGGCCATTCGACGAACAGGCAGCCCCCGCCGGCGCAAATTGCTCCAGCCGGATAGGCGGTTGGGTTACCCCCGATTTGAATTTTACAACGTTTGCCGAAATTGAAATGCTTTTGGACAATCAGTCCTCCATTGATTGAGAGGTCAGCCCTTCATTCGAACGAGGCGGCAGGCAAAGGGAATAGTAAAATGTTGAGTTTGAACCAGAGTGCCATTTCGCCCGGAACTATTGCATCGCTGCATCAGTGCAGGGAGTCGATCTTCAACATCTCGAACCGGGCCCCGGTCTGGCCTGAAGCCAATCCCGGCGAAACGCCCAACGAGCTACACGCCGCTCTGGCGCGCATTGGCTGGGGCCAGGTCTTGCTCATGCGCAACCGCGTGATCGAAGCAAGCGCGACCGCCCGCGCGATATTGGAACGCGAATACCGCCATGACGCCGGTCGCGAAACGCTCCACGGCGCCTTAAGACAACTTTTTAATCGCGCCGGGGCGCAAATTCCCGTTGGCTCGACCTCATGGCTGGCGACTTCAGCCAGGGAAGGCATCACCAGTCTCGTCAATCAGATCATCAATGCCCGATCGGATGAAACGAGCACCGTCATCCTGCTCGATCTCGACGCTCATCCGGAACCGACACCGCGGACGCTCCAGCGTCTGTTCGGCTTCACGGCTGCGGAGACGCAGCTTGCGGTCGAATTGGTGCGCGGCCGCAATTTGCTTGATATAGCCCGCTCCCGTCGACTTAGTCGTACGACAATACGCTCGCATCTGGCCGCCTTGTTCATCAAGACACAGACGCGGCGGCAGGTGGAGTTGGTGGCACTACTGGGCCGGGTCGCCGTCTTGCCCTGAAGGCTACGTGAACAGCCGGTAGCGAGCGGATTCACATCCATAACTGACGCTGACAAGCTCCAAAACAATTCTCGGCAGCGACGGGGCGAGCTATCGGCTCGCGGTCGCCAGGAACATTCAACTCGTTCTCATTCGAACGAATGGAGACACGTTCTGATCGTCCCGTAAATTATCTTTCCGTTCGCGTTTAGTCGGGAAAGACGCAAGCCAGTTGTACCCGATTTCGCGGCCCGGCGGTGTTGCATAGTGGACTGGCCGAAGGGGCTAACATGACATTACACGTGCTCTGCGTGGGGGGTGAGGATCATGCGCTGCGGATCCCGTTCCTGTCAGCTCTGCGGAGCCGCGGAATACGGGTGAGTGCTGCCGGCACAGGTACTGCGTCTCCATTTTCGGCAAGTGGCATAGAGTACCATGCTTACGAATTCGATCGATTTGGCGCCCGGATTTCCGATCGCCTGGCCATCGGCCAACTGTCGAATCTTGTGCAGGACATTCGACCCGACATTGTTCAGACGTTCGATACCAAACCAAACCTGTTTGCGCCGCTTGCCATCCGAGGTGCCGTTCCCGTTGTGCGCACCATCAACGGGATGGGTTGGGTATTTTCCTCCGCGCACCTGAAAGCGCTGACGCTGAGGCCGGTCTACCTGGCGTTGCAGCGGCTGGCTGCCTGCTGGACGACTGCGACCGTATTTCAGAACAAAGCCGATAGCCGCTTCTTCCACCGCTACCACCTGCTCGGCAACAGCCAGGCCGTACTGATCGGAAGCTCGGGAATCGATGTCGGTGCCTTCGAAGTCGCACAGCTCCGGGCGCTGCCCATTGCGAAACTTCGAGCCGAACTCGGCCTCGGCGATAGCGAAGTCGTGCTCACAGTGAGCCGCCTGACCGTGCAGAAGGGCATACCCGCACTTCTCGAAGCGGCCGCGATCGTCCATGCCGCCCGGCCTGGCGTTCGCTTCCTGCTGGTCGGTCCAAGGGAGAGCGAGGGTCCCTTTGCCGTGGATCGGGCCTTGATTGATCGACACGCACCCTACGTGATCGCGCTCGGCGCGCGAAGCGACGTTCCCGCGCTGCTCGGCCTCGCGGATGTCTTTGCCTGCCCTACTGAATATCGCGAAGGCATTCCCCGCGTCTTGCTGGAAGCAGGTCTAGCCGGCGTGCCCATTGTCGCGACGCGCGTGCCGGGCTGCGACGACGTCGTGATAGAGAACTGGAATGGACATCTCGTGCCTCAACGCGACCCGCCCGCGCTTGCCGCGGCCATTCTTGATCTGCTCCAGGATCCTGACCGCGCGAGAGCGATGGGAAGCCGTTCCATCGAGTTCGTCGGCCGTGAGTTCGACTTGAATGTCGTGACCGAGCGTTACGTCGATCTTTACCGGCAACTGCTTTCCGGCGGGAACTCTTGCGGCGAGCGGACCGGGTCGTCCCACCACGACCGTCAGCACCGAGCGGCCAGTTTGCACAGCAGAAACGCATCATGATTGGCAACGCGCTCTTCGCCTTTGGCATCGTGCTTACCACAGCTTCGCAGCTGCGGCTCCCGGCTGTGCCGCTGGGCGTTGGCGAGGTCTGCCTCGTCTTGTGGCTCGCCCTCGCCTCGTTGCGCCTCGTCGTTTCCGGCCGCATCTGCAACCCGAGAGCCATGCTCCAGATCATCGCATTCTGGGCATGCTTTGCCTTCGCCTTGAGCGTCGGAACCTGCCTCGCCTTTCTGCAGCGGGAGCTCGACCTCGACTCGATGTTGCATGACGCATTTGCCTACCTATTGATGGCAGCCATCACTTTTCTCATCGCCGCGACCATGCGAGCCGACGGCTCCCTACGCCAGACCGAGTGGTTTCTGCTTGCGTTCTGGAACATCGCCTTGGCGCTTCAGCTCGCCATGGGTTGGGGCTTCATCAGCCTGCCGTCGGTTGACCCATGGTTCTGGGATCGATTTCGGGGCTGGGCAGAGAATCCCAATCAAGTGGCACTCTACTGCGCCGTTTTTACGCCGCTGTCGCTCGGTCTGGCTCTCTCGGCCAGGGGATTTGGCCGCATCGCCGGATCCTTCAGTTGCCTACTTTCCTTCTTCGTCGGTCGACTGACCAAGAGCGATACATTTCTTGTTGCGATGGTGACCGCCTTCGCGCTCTTTCTTGTGCTGCGTATTCGGACCTGGTTGACCTCGTCCGAACACAGATCCGGTCTGCGATTTGCGGTGGCTGTCTTCGTTGTCATCGCCGCCGTTCCTCTGTCGCTCTCGTTGGCGCCGTACATTTTGGCGACCGCCGACGACGTTGAAAGTCTGGCCATCAGCTTGACCAAGGATCGCGGCGGCGAAGGGACTCAGCGCACCGCTTCCCTACGACTGCAGCTCTGGCAAGATGCGCTGCATCGCGGGCTGGAATCCGGATCGCTCGGCCTCGGGCCAGGCCCACACCTCGAGAAGCCGAATGTCGTCAATCATAGGGCGCTTCCAGCTCCTTTCGAAGCCCATAGCACGCTGCTTGACACTTTTACGCAAGGCGGTCTCCTCGCAGTGATTGCCGTTTGCGGTCTTCTCGCCGGCATTTTCATCCTCGCGCTACGAGCGAAGCTCGACGCCCAGGCCGCATTGATGGCTGCGCTCGCCATTTTCAGCATAAGCCATTTTGTCTTGCGTCACCCAATCGTCTGGTTCGCGCTGGCTGTTGGCCTGATCCTCGGCTCGTCGCGCCAACCCTCACCGCACGCATCGGAGTCTGAACCATGTGCGGGATAGCCGGGATACTTCAGGCGCCGAACACGTCTCGGTCCGTGGACCTGGATTCGATCCGGGAGATGACGGCACGCTTGCGTCATCGCGGCCCCGATGGTGAAGGTCTCTGGTGGGATCGCGACGCCGGGATCGCGCTCGGGCATCGCCGGCTCGCTATTGTCGATCTCACGGATGCGGGCCGGCAGCCGATGCTTTCCGAAAGCGGCCGGTTCGTCATCACATTCAATGGCGAGATCTACAACCATTTGTCGCTCCGCAGGGAGCTTGAGAGCCTCGGCCAACGCTTCACCGGCAGCAGCGACACCGAGGTGCTGCTGGCCATGATTGAGAGATGGGGGCTTGATGCAGCCTTGAGCCGCAGCAACGGAATGTTTGCGATTGGTCTGTGGGACCGCAAGAGCCGTATGCTCCATCTCGCCCGCGATCGTATGGGAAAGAAGCCGCTTTACGTTGCCATAACGCGAAATGCGGCGGTCTTTGCTTCGGAGCTAAAGGCGATCGCCGCTTTCCCTGATTTCCAGCCCGAAATCAATTCGCGCGCAATCGCGGAATTTCTCGCTCAGGGCTGGTTATCGGATCAGCATTGCATCTGGCGAAACGTGTTCAAGCTTCCACCCGGCACCACGCTGTCGTTCGGCGCCGGCGAACTTTTCCTTCTACGGGATACCGCCCATCTGCGGGCAAGAACACATGTCTGGTGGTCGCTGACCAACGTCGCCAGGAATGGCCGAAAGGCGCCTGCTTCAGCCGACGAGTCCGAACTCGTGTCACAACTTGACGATTTGCTCCGCCGGGCCGTGGGCGAGCGCATGGTCGCCGACGTGCCGGTCGGGTTGTTCCTGTCGGGTGGGCTCGACAGTTCAACTGTCGTCGCCCTGATGCAATCGCAATCCGCGCGGCCGGTTCGCACGTTCACCATCGGGTTCGGCGAACCAACCTACGACGAAGCAGCCAACGCCGCAGGCGTGGCCCGTCACCTCGGCACCGACCACACCGAACTCCGGCTCACTCCCGCCGACGCCAGAGCAGTCATTCCCGACCTGCCTTGCGTTTGGGACGAGCCGTTTGCCGACGAATCGCAGATTCCGACGTTGTTGCTCTCTCGTCTCGCACGCCGCGATGTTACGGTGGCTCTTTCCGGCGACGGCGGCGACGAATGCTTCGGCGGCTACTCCAGGCATCTCCTGACCAGCCGTCTTGCCCCCCTCCTCAATTCCAGTGGACCAATTCGGCGAACGGCGGCAACGGGCCTTGGGTTGCTCGCGCGCGGTTTGCGGGAGGACATCGCCAGCGCCCTTCCCCTTCCAAACCACCTGCGGCGGATGATCCAGGGCGACCGGATCAACCGCCTGGCGCAGTTCTTGAGAGGCAACGACGCCGACGAAATGTATCGGAAAACCATGCTGCTTTCCGAACTGCAGTTGACACCGGAGCAGACGGTCACTGACTCCAGCACGGTTCCGCCGCTGAACGATCTTCTCTCCGACTTCATTGTTCGCGACATGATCGGCTACCTTCCGGGCGACATTCTGGTGAAGCTCGATCGCGCCAGCATGTCGACGGGCCTGGAAGCGCGCTGCCCAATTCTCGATCATCGTGTCGTGGAGTTCTCCTGGCGGCTGCCGAACAGCGTGAAGGTGCGTCGCGGCCAGGGAAAATGGATCTTGCGGCAGGTTCTCGGCCGCTATTTGCCAGCCCGTCTGATCGATCGACCGAAACAGGGTTTCGACGTGCCTATCGGCTCGTGGTTGAAAGGCCCCCTGCGCTCGTGGGCCGCAGACCTTCTCTCCGAACCGCGTCTTCGCCGCCAGGGTCTGCTGGATGCAGCGAGAGTCCAGAGTTGTTGGCTGGATCATCTGGACGGTCGACGCGATCATTCGCGAACCTTATGGGCGGTCCTGATGTTGCAGTCCTGGCTCGATGCAACGGATGAACAGAGATCGGCTCGATCGGCGGACGTATTCGAGCCCGCGCAGTAAAGGGAATGACGATCATGGAAGCGTTGGCAGGCAAACGAATTCGACCGCTGACCGCTCTTTCGCCGGACCTGGCACAGAACGAACAGGGGCTGCGCCTGACCGAACAATCTCTGGCATCACACGACAGCTTGCAGACGTGGAAGCAGATGCTGGATAGCGTGCGGAAATACCGGCAATTCATCGTCAGGACAACTGTCGTTGGCGCCGCGCTCGCCGGCCTGGCGGGCCTGCTCATGCAACCGTCCTACATGGCGACGGCACAGCTAACGGTAGACGTCCGGCAATTGGGCGCAGCCGATGCTTCCGGCGCCGCCAGCACGACCGCCGCACCTTCACCCGGCGCGGAAGAGTCCGTTATCGATACGCACGTCACAGTACTGCTGTCCGACGCCTACCTACGACGGCTTCTCCCGGCGCTTCGCGCGCTCGACGATGCGCGGCCCGCCGCCAGAGCGGGATCGCGATCCTGGACGCAAGGTCTGCGCGCGGGTCTTGGCAACACTTGGTCCGCGACCAAGAGGTTGATGATCGGCGAACCAGATCCCGGTGAGGCACTGGCCTCGCTAAAGCGCGGTCTGAAGGTTGGCCAGGAACGTCGCTCCAAGATCATCAGCGTTACCTTTGTGGCACCCGATCCGCAGCGGGCGGCGGATGTCGCCAATATCGTTGCAAAATCGTATGTCGACGAGCTCGTCCGCCAAAGACAGGGAGATACGGAGCAAGTCCTGAATTCGCTTGCGACGCAATCTGCGAGGATTCAGCAGGACCTGGCAACGGCGGAAGAGCAATTGAACGCCTCCCGTATTAGCCCGGCGTCCGCGTCGCGAGACTCCGCGCTGGAATGGCGGGTGACGACCCTGGCGCAGCAATTCGAAACGCTGCTGCGACGGCAGGAGCAAACCGCGAAGAGCATGATCGTGCAACCAGACGTCAGTCTTCTCGCCGCGGCTTCGCCGCCCGACGGATCTGCCTCGTTGCACCCGTTGCTTATCGTTCCGCCGGCCGCGATCGCCTTGGCTCTGTTGGCATGTTTCCTCGCAGTCGTGTTCAATCGTTTCGATCGAACCCTGCACACGGAAATTGAGGCCGCTGACGTTCTGCACATTCCGTGCGCCGGATTGCTTCCCGCGATTCCTCCGGGACCGACTGAACCGCCTCAATATGTTCTGGAACAACCCGCGAGCCCCTATTCGAGAACGATCCGCTCGATCCTCGTGTCCATACTGGCCTCTGACTCGGTCCTTTCGCGATCACAGCGAATTGTACTTGTGAGCTCCAGTGTCGGCGGAGAGGGAAAGACTACACTTGCGTGGAGCCTGGGTTTGTACGCCGCGCGACTCGGATGGCGCACGCTACTCCTGGACTTCGGTCAAATTCGCCGCCGCCCCGGAGACAAGAGCGCCGATCTGCTCAGCGTGCTGTCGCACGGCCGCCCACTTGCGGACGCGGTCCAACATATCCAGGAATCCGGGATTGACTACCTCCCGGCAGTTTCATCCGACGGAAGCCAGTTGCTACTCCTCGCAAATTCCAAGGTTTCTCCGTTACTCCGCCAGTTGAGCGAAATCTATGACTTTGTGATCATCGATGGACCCTCGCTGCAAGAAAGTCCGGAAGCAAGACTTCTGACCGGCTGGGCCGACCACGTTCTGTTCGCGGTTCATTGCGGAAGCACCAGTCGGGAGATGGCGCAGGCCGCACTGCATCAGCTCGCGCAGACGGAGCATTTCAATCCCGGCCGGACGACACGGTTCTCGTCAGTCTTGACCCGTGCAGAGCCGTCACAACCCGCCGGTCCGGGCTGGCACATCAAGCTGCTGCTCATTCCCCAGCTTCTGGCCACGCTCTACCAGCGCTCAAGAGCAGCGATCACCTGGTGGACGCAGCCCAGAGCCGCAAACGACAGGATCCGCGCCGCACAGGTCAAACCGGCACGCCGCAGTTGGTTCGCGCGCCATTGAGGATCGCATGATTATCGAGTCATTCGGGCCGCCGGGCGCAGGTAAAACGACATTCAGTCGAGCGCTCGCTCAGCGTCTGCGTGACCGTGGATATACAGTCGATCTCGTACTTACGCTACCGCATCCTGACAGCAATTTGCTCAACAGCGGCGGATTCGTTTCAGCGCTGCTGCGCATAGCCCACGCGGCCTTCCTCACCGTGGGGATCTTGTGCCGCCCCTTCGCAAATGCCCGCGCGCTGCGCCTTGCACGGGACCTGCTCCGGCTGATGCCGCCCAAGAATCCAATTTGGTGGATCAGACTGAGCCAGTACATCATGCGGCTTTCCTGTGTATGGCAGGATTCGCACAAGCGAGATCACATCGTCCTCTTCGACCAGGGTTTCGTACAAGCCATTTGCACTTTGGCACTTTTCAGCCGGGCAGACGAGAAAGCGATCGCGCACGCAATGGGCATGAGGAACCAACCGGACCTGCTGATCCGATTTGATGCTCCAAAAGAGCTGCTGGAACAGCGCCTCCACGAGCGAATACACGCGAAGCCTTTCGCG
This sequence comes from Afipia sp. GAS231, assembly GCF_900103365.1. Lineage (NCBI taxonomy): Bacteria > Pseudomonadati > Pseudomonadota > Alphaproteobacteria > Hyphomicrobiales > Nitrobacteraceae > Afipia > Afipia sp. GAS231. The sequence continues at coordinate 6,595,952 of NZ_LT629703.1, read as the reverse complement.
GAGAAATGGTTCGAACCGGATGTACCTACATTTCTCAGGGCGAAGCCAATTACGGATTACGTCGGTTCGCTGCTGGCGGCCGAAGACAAGCAGATGATCTGCGTCAATTCGCTTGATCCGGGCCTTATGCTCAAGGCTCTCGACCTTGTCGAAGCGGAAGTCTCCACCAGGTTCAGCGGCTGCGGAAGGAGCCGCCCGACCTCCACCGAGTTCACGCAAGCTCCGGCAGCGCCCGAAACAAGCAGAACTGCCACTACTCAACCCCAATCTGAGCTGACCGAGCGCCTCGCCAGCGCCAGCCTGTGGTCTTTCCTTGTCTACGTTGCCGGTGCCGGGCTGACATGCCTGGCCCAACTCATAATTGCCCGCACGATTGGAGCGGCGAACTATGGTATCTACTCGTACGTTTTGGCTTGGATAACGCTTCTCGGCTATGTCGCTACACTTGGATTCAACACCGTTCTGCTGCGATTCGTACCGGCCTATAGTGCGAAGGAACAATGGTCGTTGATGCGCGGGGTCATCCAATACGCGTTCGGTCGATCGCTACTGGTCGGGATCGCAATTACCCTCTTCGGAATCACGATCGTATCGTCGCTGGCGTCACATTTTCAGCACGAGATGACGGTCAGCCTGTCGATAGGCATGGCAACCATCCCGTTGATCGTGCTGTACGTGCTGGGCTCCGCCACGCTGCGCGCGCTTGGCGGGATCATTTCGGCAATTGCTCCCGAGCGCCTCGTTCGCGACAGCGTTACCATCGCGCTTGTCCTGCTCGCCGCGACGCTCAGCACCACGTCGATCGGCGCCACGACGGTACTGATGGCCCTGATGGCAGGTTCTGCTGTCACGGCCGGCATGGTCGGGCTGAGCTTGCGTAACCTTTGGCCGCCGCAACTGCAGTCCGCTGAACCAGCCTACGCTCCCGAGCAATGGTGGCACCTCGCTGTCCCGGTCATGGTAATGATAGGGGTTGAAGTCCTCATGAGCCGCGCCGGCGTATTGCTCCTGGGTTGGATCGGCGACACCCAAGCCGCCGGCATTTTCGCCTTGGGTTTGAATTTGGCCCTCGTTCTCGTTCTCCCCCGGATGGCAGTGGGAACGTTCTTTTCGCCGAATGTCTCCAGGCTCCACGCGCACCAGAATGGCGCAGCGCTTCAAAGTCTGTTTGCTCGAGCAACGGTCCTGTCGCTGGCTGGAACGATCGCGCTTGCCCTGCCGCTCCTGTTGCTGACGGAGCCGTTGCTGCGGATTTTTGGAGAGGAGTTCGTTGCAACCGTTCCAATTGCCCAGATTCTCGTCGTCGGACAGATCTTCGCCGCCGCAACTGGTCCGCAACAGAACCTCTTGACGATGACGGGACACGAACGGGCAGCAGCAACGATCATGGTGATCGGAGCGACCATCAACATCGCCGGATGCGCGATCGGCATTGCCGTTTTCGGAGCAATAGGCGCGGCCGTGGCGACGGCCGCGACGAACGTGATTTGGAACACGGCAATGGCAATCTACATCTACAAGCGCGTAAACGTGACTGCCGGCCTGCTCTTTGCGGTTGTGGAATTCCGTAGGCCCGCAGCCGTCAAATAGGCCGGGAATGAGGCGCGACCCAATCCCCGCTTGCCAATCACTGGAACCTTGTTCCTTTGCAATCGGCGCGGGTTGCCAGCACATCTTGGGTGGGACTCGCTGTTTTCGCAGCTGGACGTCATTCCGATTGCCGGCGGCCATTTTGATCTCGTTGTCGACCCGCACCTGTCCGTCACCTGCCGGTCATCGAGCGCGCCATCGTGTCGTCGTGTTCGTGCGTTTGACAACTGCCTGCGCTATCGAACTTGGGCTATCTCGCGATAACTATTGTTCTGCGGGTGTTGGTTCAATCGGATTTGCTTCGGCTTTTCTCTAACGGTCAGCTCCACCACGTGCCGAGTGAGCGGCGGCGGATGCAGCCACAAAGGCGGGACGTACTGGAGGGCTGTCCTCTCCACCGCCGCCTAGAAGGCGTCGCGTATAACGCGTCAACGGCTTTTCAAAGCAGCGGTAACTAATGAGGCCTACGCCGAGGGAGGCCACCAGCGCCACCACGACAAAGGCCAATGGACCAAGATGCTCCGACAATCCGGTTTGCCAGAAGAATACTCGCGTCGCTCGGATTACAAACGGATGAAGCAGATAAAGGGCGAAGGACGCATCGCCGGCTGCGACGCCCCACTTCGCGAGCAGGCTAACTCGCCCCGACCCGCTTGAGGTGAGCGCCGCCGCCCCGACAATGAGGGCAGCGGGAAGACCGAAGATGAGCAGGCGCGGGAGTTCCCCGGCGCCTTTTGGAAACGCTGCAACGAGCAACAGCGCGGCAAGGCCTGTCGCCGCGAGCCCCGCTCGGGCCAAGCTACCGAGCCGTATGCCAGAAACGCACATGAGCCCGATCATGATGCCGAAGCCGAACTCGAGAAGGATCGGATTGGTCCAGAATGCGAAAGGCTCGGGTAGAGGCGCCGCAAGCTGACCAACGATCACCAATGCCGCCAAAACCGCAAGCAAGGCAGCCGACGCCCAGCGCAAAGGCAGCACGATTGCTGCCGCAAACAGTACATAGAAGAGCATTTCATAGTTGAGGGTCCAGCCGAGTTCATAAACGGGTTGGACGACGCCATTGGGCCGAGCAGCCGGAACGAACAAGTAGGACGCGGCGACAAACCAGGGCTCCATGTAGCTCTGATTGAGGAGGCTCGGCGCGAGAAGTCCCATTCCGACGTAGACTGTGATCGTCGCCCAGTAGAGCGGCACAATTCTAGCGATCCGGCGGGTGAGAAAGAGCCGGGCGCCGCCCGGTTTCGCGAACAACCGCTGCGACGCGTGCACCATGATCAGACCCGAGATAACGAAGAAGATATCGACTCCCGCGCTCCATGGAATGGGGTTCCAGGCCTGGAACGAATGGCCGTTCCGCAATTGCAAGGTTTCGGCGTCCCACTGGGCGTGGTGTAACGCAATGGCCCCGGCGGCGAGCGCGCGCAGAACCTGGACTTGCACCAACGTGGCAGGCTGCGGCGGCTGGTTACGCGCGGTTCCGAACATCGACGCCATCGTTGGCTCCGTTTTTTCGCCTAGCGGTACGTCCTGCCAGGCTATGCGCCCGATGGATCACGGTCGCAGGTAGCTCCAGCCTCGCTCCTGCAGCTCCATGAGCCGGACTACGCCGGATTTGGTGAGATTCGCCTGCGAGATGAGCGGAATCTCTTTCGCCTCAACCTTTGTCATATTCTCGCGGGTATTCCCGCATGCTGAAAAGGTGAGCTCCGGCATGGTTTCGCTCATGGACTGGATACGCGCTTTGACGGGAGACGTGTCGTCGCGCAGCATGTGCAATCCGGGTCCAAACGCGACCACTTCGATCTCAACCTTTTGGCCCATCTCGCGGTAATGCTGAGCGGTGTTGGCCACGTTATTGAGCGCGAGATTCATGATTGCGGGGTCATTGACGTCAACCTGCACCGCAAGCCGATGTGGGTGCGTGCGGGGAACGCCGGCGGTCATCTTGGCATTGGCATTGATTTTGGAAGCATTGATTTTGGAATTTGCCCCGATTTGCGCGGAACCGCTGGTTTCGGCGCTCAGCACCAACGTGAACCCTACGGCGGCGGCGCCTGCAAAGACGACGAGTGATCTGTTCATGTTGTTTCCTTGAATCTGCGGGGACGTGGCGGCTCAAGTATGCGCCACAGCGTAGTCATGCGCGAATATTCGGGTCAAGAATGGTTCAACAAAAGCGGGCGCGATCTACTTAATTGCCGGGATCGGCGCATCTACCTCGTTGTGACTACCTCCATTGCGATATCGACAAACGGCCGACGACGGCTGTGTCATGAACAATCATGCATAAACGCTGGTCTGAGATTTCATGATGGAGCCACAAGCAATTGAGACCGCATCGTAGGAACAGAGACCTTGTCCCACCGACCGCTACCCGTTGGGTAACGCGGCAAGGCGCTCCGTTTCAAAGCGAGAGCTCCTCGAATAGTCGTTCCTCAACAGATCGGCGGGCGCGGCCACACGCTGTTGATGGGGCAGGCGTGACCGGCAAAGCCGCCGCGCGCTCATCTGCCGCCGTGGGAGCCTGCATTCTATGGTTCTTCGCTGGAACCGTGAAGGATGGACTATGCGGTGAAAGCACAGTCCGGACGCAGGCCTTGGCTGCACCGACTGAAACGGGACTCAAACTTGCTGCGCCCTACGCCATCCAAAACGAATTCCCGCTGGCCTTGCGGGTCGCCGAGACAATCGCCCTCGATCGGCAGATTTTGGAACGCGGCGGTGAGACGATCGACAGTCTCGCTGGTCGGCTTACCCTCATTCAACGCTCGGATGCAGCGCAAGACACCCCTGTGCACGCCGCTCCGGCCCCGGAGCGAAAACAGGCCCTGGCACGGCAGGCGGAACGAGACAAAGCGGACGCCGTTGCACGTACGCTTGCCTCGACCCTCCGGGCTCAGCTCGACGCGGTGCCGTCAAGCGTCGAAACGGTGAGGATCAAGCAAGCCCAGGCGCTTGCCCCAGAGCGCGGTCGGACAGACCCCCTTGCGCGCGAAGTTGCGGCCCTCCGGGCGGAACTCGACACGGCGCGAATGGTCGGCAAGGAAGCCGTCCAGGCTATCGAGGTCGGGATCAGGCAGACACATGCGCTCGAACAGGAGCGAGACAAATCGAGCAACCTTGCGCATGAACTCGCCCTCGTCCGGGCGGAACTCAACGTGGCGCTGCTTTCGGTTTCGAAAGCCATTCAAGCCCCCGACGAGGAGATTAAACAAGCGCAGGCGATCGAACGGGAGCGCGGCAGGGCCGAGACACTCGCGCGTGAACTTGCGGCTGTTCGAGCGGAACTGGATACGGCCCGAGCCGCAGCTTCGGACTCGGTGCACCGCCCCTCCGCGGCAGAGGACGAGCAAAAGCAGATGCTCGAAAGCGAACGCGACAAGGCAGCGACGCTCGCGCGTGAACTTGCGGCTCTCCGGGCCGAACTCGATACGGCCCGAGCTGCAGCTTCGGACTCCGCGCACCGCCCCTCTGCGGCAGAGGTCGAGCAAAAGCAGATGCTCGACCGCGAGCGCGACAAGACAGCGACGCTCGCGCGTGAACTTGCGGCTCTCCGGGCGGAACTCGATACGGCCCGAGCTGCAGCTTCGGAATCCTTGCACCGTCCCTCTGCGGCAGAGGTCGAGCAAAAGCAGATGCTCGACCGCGAGCGCGACAAGACAGCGACGCTCGCGCGTGAACTTGCGGCTCTCCGGGCGGAACTCGATACGGCGCGCAACGCAGCCGCAGACGCCGCGAAAACCGCCGCGGCGGGCGCCAAGCAGAAGCTCGCACTCGAACAGGAGCTCAAACAGCAGCGCGACGGAGCAGAAGCCCTTGCGCGCCAACTAACCTCCCTACGGGCAGAACTCGACACCAACCGCGCGGCGCTGTCCGAGGCCACGCGGATCGCTGAGGCCGCGAAGATCGAACAAGCGCCGGTATCTACTAAGGTCAGCGAGCTTGCCTCGGCCCGGAAGCAGGCCGAGGAGTGCTCCACACGTCTCGCCGCCGCGTACGCGGAGATCTTGCAGGCGACGGAGACAGGCCGGGTCATCGCAGCGGAGCAGAAACAGGCTCTCGTCAAAGAAAGCGATCGGGCTGCCGCCCTTACCCACGAGCTGGCCGCCGTCAGGACTGAACTCGAGGCGCGAGACCGGCAATTCGCCGCCCTGAATGCGCCCCGAGCGTCCCTCTCACACGAGCCAACCGTCGGGTACGCTCGCGGAGCCACGTCCACTTCGCAGACGACCGAGGGAATCAGCCGCTTGCCGCAATGGGCTTCTGTCCAAGCCACGACTTTCCACTCGGGAAGCTCGTCCACACCGGATTTTTCGGCCCCCGACGCGCGGTCGAGCTCTCGTGCATCCGCGCGAGATCCGAATCCGAAGGTCACTCCGGAGTCAGAGAAGCCTGCGCAGGGGACCGGCGCTTCCCACTCACTTGTAGACGAACAGAGGTTGCTTGCCCGCGCAAACGCGCTGCTTCGGCAAGCCGACATTAGCGGCGCTCGCCAGTTGCTCGAGCTTGCCCTTCAGCGCGGCAGCGCACGAGCCGCCCTTATGCTTGCCGAGACCTACGACACCCGCGTGCTGCAGTCGTGGGGCGCACGCGGAATCCCCGGTGATCTTACGAGGGCGCGCGAACTGTATGAGAGGGCTCAGGCGGGCGGCATCGAAGACGCGAAGGAGCGGATCAACGCGCTGAAATAGCCATCAGCCCGACGGCACGCTAACCGAAACCAGTCAGCCAGGGAATGGAGACACGGATGTCGCACGTAAAGCTCCTATATACCATAGCATTGGCGCTACTCGGCGTTCAGCTCAGCGCCAACGCTCAATCTGCCCCGCGACACCCGACGCCAGCGGCGGCGGCGACGGCGAGACCGGCCGACACGGCTGCGAAAGAACGCATCAATGCATGGACTGTCGGTCTCGCCGGCGGGTTCATCGAAGGCGCTCCGCTGCGTCTCGCGGCAGAGATTGCCCGCGTCGTCAATGAAGAGGACAAGCTCCACGTCATCCCGATCGTGACGCAGGGCGCAACCGAAAATGTCAATTCCCTGCTCTATCTCAAGGGTGTTGATGCAGCGATCATCAACACGGATGCTCTCGAAGAGTACAAGGCTCAGGTCCCGCTTATCGAACGGCGCATTGTCTATATTATGAGCCTCTTTCCGTCCGAACTGCACATCTTCGTTCGCCCGGAGATCAAGACGCTTGACGACCTGAGGGGCAAAAAGGTCAATTTCAATACGCAAGGTACGGCAGCCGCCTATTCCGGTCCGCTGATCTTCAGCCGGCTGGGCCTGGATGTGGAAAAGATGTTCATTCCGCACCAGGTCGCCTTGGAACAAATGAAGCGCGGAGACGTTTCGGCCGTCGTGTTCGTGACGTCGAAGCCGGTGGACGCCTTTCTGAAAGGACGCTGGGATCCCGGATTCAAGTTCCTTCCCGTCGAATACAGCGCCAAATTCGAGGACTATTACCTTCCGTCATCCATCGAACCGAAGGACTATCCGAGCCTGGTAAAAACGGGCGAGCGGGTTGCGACGATCGCGGTTCCCACCATCCTTGCGGCGTATAATTGGCCGCAGGAGTCCGACCGGTATCGGCGCGTCGCGCGCCTCGTAGATCACCTGTTCAGTCGCCTTGACCGACTGCAGTCCCCCGGATTCGATCCGAAGTGGAAGGAGGTAAACCTGCGCGCCAACGTGCCTGGTCTCGGCCGGTTCCAGCCAGCGCAGGAATGGCTCGATCGCCCGCAAGGCGGAACAGCGGGGCTGTCACGATGAAGGCCATGGGCGCTCTCGCTGCGGCCCTGCTCTCAAGCCAGGCGATGTGCGCTCAAGCCGGCGACACCGTCGATCGCCTGAAGGGATGCGCGCAGTTTGAAGGCATGGACCGATTGAAATGCGTCGATGAGCTCCTGGGAGAGATGGCCGAGCCACTCGATTCCTCACCGTCCCAAGGTCCGAACTGGATCATCAGCGAGACGACGTCGCCGGTAGACTATCGGCCGCAGATCGCGGCGCAGACAACAGCACGCACGTCGTCGCAAGATGCCCCCTCCTCGTTCGCCATCCATTGTCGCGCCTCTCGCACGGAGCTGATAATTTCGACAACGGGCTCCTGGAAGCAGATCCCGGATGGTGAGGTGAAAGTGGTCTACCGGATCAACGAGGATCCGCCTGTTGAACAGCGCTGGAGAACCGCAGAAGCGGGGAGAAGCCTTGTCTTTCCGGGCGATGTTGTTCGCTTGCTGCGTTCGATGCCGGATAGCGGCCGGATTCTCGTAAAAGTATACGCTGGCAACGGTCAGCCGTACGAAAGTACGTTTCAACTGGCCGGGCTGGATTCCGTCCGGCGGAGGATCGCGACGGCGTGCAACTGGCCCCGACCCTGACCGACGCGTATGACGCCGCCTCGCCGCTCCCGTTAGGGACTTAATCTTCCCGCATGCCGCGCCGTATCGCATCCGTCATCGGCTGGGTCAGATACGCAAGAACGGTGCGTTCGCCGGTCGCGATCAGGACGTCGGCCACCATTCCCGGCTTGAGCTTTTCCCGCATTTTTTCCGGAAATTTCGTCACTTGCACCGAAACCTTGACTTCATAATAGGGCTGATGCGTGGCCTCATCGCGCTGCGCGTCCGCCGCGATCGAAAGAACCTCGCCGACCGCGATCGGTGTGGTGCGCGCCTTGAACGAGGGCAGCCGCACTTCCGTGGGCAGGCCGACTTGTATGTGGTTGATGTCAAGCGAGGAAACTTTTGCCGCGACCACGAGGACGTCGTTGTCCGGCACGATCTCCATCAAGACGTCGCCCGGTCTGATGACGGCACCGACCGTATGAACTTTCAGATTTACGATCCGTCCGGAGCGAGGTGCGCGCACCTCCATTCGGCCGAGAACGTCGACGGCCACGCGCAGCTCCACCGCGCGTGTTGCTAAACAATCAAGCGACTGATAGATTAGTCATGGTCTTTTGAAGCTGGCATGGCCGTTTGGCCTTGGTTCTTGCCCGAAAGTCGATCACGATGCCGACGGCGTGCCCGAGGGTACTCAAAGGATCCGGAGCCGTGCGCACGGCGCGACCGGCCACGATCCCGAACGGCCCTCGTCCAACATTTCAGATTTTTATTATGCGCAATGTCAGCCGCCACGGTTGTCGCGGCGCACCCGGCGTCAAGGAGTAAGACAGCACACACGTTCCAACTCGGAGCAAAAAGACTCCGTGGGAATCACATGAGGGGAGTAAACAAATGGCTATCCATGCAACCAGCGTCGGTACAATTCCTTCCGCTGAAAAGGAGCCGATCGCCGTCACCAAGCTGTTCTCAAAGATCAGCTGGCGGATTCTTCCTTTCCTGATGCTTTGCTACGTCATCGCGTTTCTCGATCGCATCAACATCGGCTATGCCCAGCTTCAGATGAAGCAGACGCTGACCTTCAGCGATGCGACCTACGGCTTCGGCGCCGGGATATTCTTCATCGGTTACTTCCTGTTCGAAGTTCCAAGCAACCTGCTGCTCGAGCGCATCGGGGTTCGCAAGACCCTGCTGCGAATCATGTTTACCTGGGGAATTGTCGCGACCGCGATGGCGTTTGTGCAGACGCCGGTGCAATTTTATGTCGCACGGTTCCTGCTTGGCGTGCTTGAAGCCGGCTTCTTCCCCGGCATCATCCTTTATCTGACGTACTGGTATCCTTCGGCCCGCCGAGGGCAGATCATCGCGATGTTCCTGGCTGCGACGGCAATCGCGAGTGTCATCGCCGGTCCCCTTTCCGGAGCAACGCTGAAGTACCTGAACGGGTTCGAAGGCTTTCATGGCTGGCAATGGCTTTTCATCTCCCAGGGGATCCCCGCGACGATCCTCGGCGTTCTCGCGTATCTGTATCTCGAGGACAAACCTGAAGATGCCCGCTGGCTGACTGCCGAGGAGAAATCCGCCCTGCGTTTCCAGCTCGACCACGACCACAAAGATGTCGAATCCGCCCACCACAGCGGCTTCGTCCAGATGCTGGGAGATCCGAAGGTCTACGGACTGGCGTTCACCTATTTCCTGCTGCTCGGCGCGACATACACGATGGTGTTCTGGATCCCCTCCTTGATCAAAAGCTGGGGCGTCGCCGACCTGTTCCACGTCGGCCTGCTTGCCGCTTTGCCGCAGATAGCGGGCATCATCGCCACGATTCTGATAGGTCGGCATTCGGACAAGCACAGGGAGCGGCGCTGGCACTACGCCACATGCGTGGGAATTGCCGCGCTGGGTCTTTTGCTGACGACATTCTCGCAGGGCGAGTTGGTCCTCTCCATCGCAGGCCTGACGCTCGCCGGCGTCGGCATCGTTTCAGCGACGCCGCTGTTCTTCACAACGATCACCGAGTATCTCTCCAAGGCAAGCGCCGCCGGCGGCATCGCGCTCATCAGCAGCCTGGGCAATCTCGGACCGGCGGCGGCTCCCTCCGTCACCGGGCTTATCACCGCGAACACGGGAAGCCCGCTCTACAGCACCTATCTTGTGGTGGGTGCCTATCTGCTGTCCGGCCTGCTGTTGCTCCTGATCGTGCATCCGGCAAACCCGAACGAGGTCCTGAACGAACCCGCCGTCGAGACCGGATTGGCGTCTTAAGGCAGACATCTGACGGTTCAAGGCCCAAAAGACGGCGCCGCATCATGCGGCGTCGGTTTTTTTGGAGGAGGGTCTTGAAGTCCGTACTCGCTCAAGTGCCGCCTTGCGGCAGGAGCCTCAGGCCGTCGTGGCCAAACCACCGTCGACTGGAATGACCGCACCGCAGACGAAGCCACTGGCCTTCGAGGCAAGGTAGATGGCGATGCCCGCGAGATCGTCCGCATGTCCCATGCGCTTCATGGGAGCGTCATCGACGACCTCCTTCGCGCCATGCTCATCGATCGCATCCGTCATTTTAGACGGGAAGTAACCCGGCGCGATCGCATTGACCGCAATGTGCTTTGGCGCGAGGAACTTTGCCATGATGCGCGTCAGGTGGTTCACGCCTGCTTTCGACGCGGCATACGAGTAGGCCTCGAGGTGCGACGTCCTGATGCCCTCAATCGAGCCGATATTGATCACCCGCGAATAGGAATTCGCCGATCCCGCCGCTTCCAGCAGGTCAAGCAGACTCTGGGTCAGGAAGAACACCGACTTCACGTTGAGGTCCATGACCTTGTCCCACCCGTTTTCGGGGAACTCGGCGAAGGTCGCGCCCCAGCTCGCGCCGGCATTATTGACCAGAATGTCGAGCTTCTTCTCTCGCTTGTGAAGCTCGCTGGACAGCCGCGCGATCTCTTCCATCCGAGACAGGTCCGCCGGGATCGCGATACATTCACCAATCTGCGACAGCTCCTTTGCAAGCGCCTCGCAGGCATCGGCGCGCCGCGCGGTGATATAGACCTTGGCGCCGTTTTCGACGTAGGCGCGGGCGATCATTTCGCCGAGGCCTCGACTTCCACCGGTGACCAGGGCGACTTTCCCTCGCACCGAGAACAGCTCTTCGATTTTCATGCGTCGCTCCTGATGAACCGAAAGTACGTTGTCGTTACTCAGCCGATGGCGCCGGCGGCGCGCATTTGGGCGATCGTCGCCGCATCGAAGCCCGCTTCCTTGAGCACCTCATCGCTGTGCTCGCCCACCGAAGGCGGCATCCTTGGTTGCACCTTGTCTGCGCCGCGCAGCGCAATCGGGCTATTGATCGTCCTGGTTTCGCTGCCGGCGAAGGGAATGAGAATGTCGTTATCGAGGAGCTGCTGGTCCGACGGAATATCCTCCGGTGTCGCCACAACGTCGAACACGATCCCCCTTTGCGTCAGGCGCTTGCGCAGTTCAGGGCGATCGAATTTCGCGAATTCCTTGTCGAGCAACGCGATCAATTCGTGAGATCGCGTCAATCGATCCGCCTTCTTGGCAAAGCGCGGGTCATCGATCAGGTCCTCGCGATCGAGACATTTCATGAACTCCGGCCACTGCTTTTCTTCATTCAGAATGGTCAGGATCAGCCAGCGGCCGTCACGGCACTTGTAGTAGTTCGTCAGCGCGTTGAACGCGACCTCGCGTGCCGGACGATCGGTGAACGTCGCACCGCACAATGCTGCCTGCGCGTTGTAGCCGTTGGCCCAGAGCCCGTTCGCCACCAGCGACGACGTGACCTCGGTGCCCTTGCCGGTGGTCTGCCGCTGATAGAGCGCCATCACGATGCCGGAAAAAAGCGTGAACCCCGCCGAGTGATCGCCCATGCCGTTCGCGGGACGCACCGGCACCGATTCAGACGACGCGCGAACAGTATCCATCAGGCCGGACCGCGCCCACCATGCCGTGACATCGAAGCCTGGCTTGGTCGCCTCGGCACCGTTTTCGCCATAGCCGGAGAACGACGCGTAGATGAGCCTATCGTTCAGCGCCGACAGCGCTTCGTAACCGATGCCAAGCTTTTTGCGTACGGCGGCCGGATAGTTGGTGATGAAGACATCGGCTTGCGAGGCGAGACGCTGGACCGCGGTCCTGCCCTCGGGCTTCCCCATATCGACCGCGAGGCTGCGTTTGTTGCGCGAGCCGAGCATCCAGGCATAGTTCTGGTCGCTCTTCGGGTGGCCGGGAAGTTTCGTGAGATGCCGGTAAGGATCCCCTGCCCCCGGCGGCTCGATCTTGACGACATCGGCGCCGAAGTCCGACAGAACCGTGGCTGCCGCCGGCGCCGCGATGAAGCTACCGCAATCGATCACCTTCAAGCCTTCGAACAAAAGTCCCATCTCGCTCCTCCCGTTGGTCGCGCTCTGTTCCGGCCTGGATGATCCGATTGCGACGTCGATTATTTGCCTGCCTTGACCGCCTTGAGCGCACGGATGATCGCCAGTTGCTTGGCGTCGCGTTCACTTTCGAGCTGCTCTGGTGGCTGCGCGGCGAAAGAAGCCTCAGCCTGCGCGATGATCTTGTCCTGCGCGGCCTCATCCAGATTGACCGACGCCATGTTCTTCCAGGCCTCGTTGAGACCCGGGCCGAACTGCTTGAAGAAGGATTTGAAACCACCCGCCCCGCCGCCGAGATGGAACGAGCGGAATGGACCGTCCGCCGCCCAGCGCAAGCCGATCGAACTTGTCACGATATCGTCGAGCTCATCGACTTTGACGACACCCTGAATGACCAGGTAGCAGCATTCCCGGAAGATCGCCCGTTGCAGGCGGTTCGCAACGAAGCCGGGCATTTCCTTGCGCACGACGCGTGGCACCTTGCCGAGCGCCGCGTAGAACGCGACCGCGTCATCCACCGCCTCCGGGCTCGTCTTCTCGCCGGGAACCACCTCAACCAACGGAATCAAATGGGGCGGGTTGAAGGGATGCCCCACCAGCAGCCGCTCGGGCCGGGACATCTTGAGCGCCTGCTCCGTCGCGGTCTTGGCGGAGCTCGACGACAGCATCAGTGCGTGCTCTCCCACGACCCTGCCGATGCGTGCCCATAGATCCTGTTTGAACTCGATCCGCTCCGGTCCGTTTTCCTGAACGAGATCGGCGCCTGTCACCGAGCGTTCGAGATCGGCCTCGAAGCTCAGCCTCTTTTCCAGATTGTCCGTCGGCAGCCCGAGCTCCGCGAGCGTCGACAGATTGTTGCGAATATAGTCGCGGACGATGGTCTCGACGTCCGGGCGCGGATCGTTGACGACTACCGAAAGCCCGTGCGCGAGAAAGAGCGCCGTCCACGACGCGCCGATAACGCCGGCGCCGATCACGGTAACTTTCGAATACCGATTCAGAATATCCTGCTGCGCTGTGGCCATGATATCAGCCTATTTCCTTGCACTGGCCGAAGGCGCGCTGTCGGTGAGATAGTCGTAGATGACAGTCGCCGGCGAAAGCGTGAGGTCCGTCAGGATGTGCGTGGCCGAAATGATCTCGCGGACCGGAAGATCAGCAAGCGGCGCCAGCACATGCTCGAACAGTTGCAGGCGGGCCGGCCCCCGCCATGCGCCCTTCACGGAGATGTTGGTAATCTCGGTGCGGACCAGTTCGCAAATGCGCGGGCGTTTTTCGTAGCTCGGAAGAATTTTAAGCATGAACGTGGGAACGCAGATCTCCTGCCGCGCTTTTTCCAGATCCATCGGCTTGTGCTTGTAGCCCATCGTCGCGCGGGCGACGCTGAGCGTACCGTAATCCAGCGTTCCGACCAAGGTATCGGAATCGACGAACAGTTTTGCCGAACCGAGCTTCTTCGGGAAAGCACTGAGCTCGCGGCCCGCGGCAATTGCCGGCAGGTTGTCGAGATACATCCCGATAATGTATTCGCCGACCTCCTCCTTATGCCGCACGACCGCGGCCTGCCCGCACTCGACATATGAACCATAGCCGGTGGTGTCGGGCATGTTCATCACTTCGAAGCGCACCAGCGGTTCGTCGACCTCAAGCGGCTCGGGCACTTGCTTGACGAGGGCCTCCCGATCCGTCCGGTAGGTGATGTTCAGATATTCGCGCGATGTGAAGCGATGCGGGCCTGGAACAAACGCCGGAGCTCCGGTCGGCGTTGTGTACTGCTTGAGCACATCCTCTTTTTTCATCTTGACGCTCACCCTTGAGTTAGACGTTTCAGCGTTCGATATCGGCGACAGCCTCGCAACATATTCGCGGCCTTCCGCTCCCACCGCCAGTACGGACCTTTGGGCCCGTCACTGCAAGCCGGATCACCGCCAAGGAACTTGCCCCGGGGACGCGCCGCGCCAATATTCTCCCGCGTTGCAGCAGAGCCTGTCGGTGCCGCCTCCCACACAAGGCAAGTGTCCGCGTATCAGGCCTTCATGGACTCGATGGCCGCCCGCGCTTCGGCAAAGCTCTCGCGCATCCGGTCCAGAATGATCTTGGGCGCTTCGCTGCTCGATTTCTGGACCAGTTCGGCGACGTCCCTGGTATTCCTGACTGTCGCTTCGAACATGCGCTTGGCCAATTCAGCCTGCTTAGCCATGACTTCCTGAGGAGAACCGCCCGGCTTGAAGTCGGCGATCATTTGCCGGGCCTCGCGCCCCACCTCAGCCAGGATTTCCTGTTGCTTTGCGAAAACCGCACGGCCTCCCTCCGACAACGTGGCCGCTGACTTCTGCATCGCCTCGATATTGTTGCGGTGGATGTCGAGAAACGGCTGGTAATCGACCTTCGGCAAATTGATCTGCTTTGCCATATCGGCGAACATATCCATCACGGTCTTGTCGGCCATTTCTTCCTCCCTGTTGATTTGTGCGTGGAGCTGCGTGGCGTCGCCCACGTCGTTGTTTGTCTCGCATCATAGTCGGGCCGGCTTCGATTAATCAATCAAACGATCCAACCAGCCGCGAAACGCAATTTATTGCTTCGGCTAACCGTCCCCGTATTTGGCGCGCAACACCTTCTTGTCGATCTTGCCGACGCTCGTCTTGTCGAGCGCGTCGACAAACATGATCCTGTCCGGAATGGCAAAACGCGAGATCACGCCCTTGTCGACATAGGTTTTGACGTGCTTCTGCACGGTGGCATTGTCTACAGTGCCCACCTGCCGGGCGACCAGGATCGCGAGCGGGCGCTCGCCCCATTTGGCATCCGCCACGCCGATGATCGCGGCCTCGCTCAGGTTCGGCATCTGGAGCAGGATGTCCTCCAGCTCGATCGATGAGATCCACTCGCCACCGGTCTTGATCACATCCTTGATCCGGTCGGTGATCTGGACGACGCCCTGCGCGGTCATGGTGCCGATGTCGCCGGTGTGAAGGTAGCCGCCCTCCCAGAGCTTTTCCGAAGACGCCGGATTGTTGAGGTATCCCATCGTCAGCCACGGCGCGCGGACGATGATTTCCCCAGGCGTGCGGCCGTCGTGAGCCACGTCTTTCATCTCGGCATCCACGATGCGGAGATCGACCAGTGGCACCGGTGTTCCGGTCTTGGTGCGAAGCTCGGCCTCTGCGTCAAGGTCACCGGTGAGCTCATGCTCCCTGAGTTGCGCAATCGTCAGGATGGGGCCGGATTCCGACATGCCGTAGCCGGCAAAGATGTCGATGCCGCGCTGCATCGCGGCCTTGGCGAGCGCTTTGGTCAGCGCCGCACCGCCGATCACCATTTTCAGCCTGGAAAGATCTACGTCCTTGCTGTTGGGCGCCGACAGCAGCATTTGCAGGATCGTCGGAACGCAATGGCTAAACGTCACCCCCTCGGTCTTGATCAAGTTCAAGAGAAGTTCGGGTTGATACCGGCCGGGATAGACTTGCTTTACGCCCGCTGCGGTCGCGGCATAGGGCAATCCCCAGCCGTGGACGTGAAACATCGGCGTGATCGGCATGTACACGTCTTCGCGATGAAATCGCCCTTGCCTGCCCGGTGAGCCGAACCCGACCAGATCGATCAGCGTGTGAAGCACAAGCTGACGATGGCTGAAGTAGACACCCTTGGGCGCGCCCGTGGTTCCCGTGGTGTAAAACATCGTCGCGCGCGTGTTCTCGTCGAAATCCTCGAACGTGAAATCGGGTGAACTCTTTGCCAGCATCTCCTCGTAATGACCGGCAGTCTTGATCAGGCTATTCGGAAACACGCCGTCATCGGACATCAGAATGATGCCTTCGACGGATTCAAGTTGCCCCTGCAGTTGCTCGATCAGCGGAAGGAACTCGACGTTCACCAGCAGCAGCTTGGGACGGGCGTGATTGAGCGTGAACAAGACCTGCTCGGGCGACAGTCGTATATTGACGGTTTGAAGCGTGGCGCCGAGCATCGGGATTGCAAAATAGGATTCCAGGTAGCGGTGGCTATCCCAGTCCAGTACGCCCACGACATCGCCGCGGCGGATACCCTTCGAAGTGAGACCGCTCGCAAGGCGCCCGATCCGTTCGCGCAGATCGCGGTAGGTGTAGCGGCCGAGATCGCGGTAGACGATCTCCTGATCGGCCGACTGCGTCATCGGCGCGTGAAGCAGGTGTTTGATCAGCAACGGATACTTGTAGGCCGACGGCGTATGCTCGATCAGGAAATCAGACATTGATTTCTCCCTGGGGCTGGAAGACGTCGGCGCCCTATCTCGGCGGAATAATTTCGCCTGCCTTTGCCTGCTTGGCCGTCTTCTGCCCGACGGCTGTCGAAAGCAGCTAGACCGGTGCAATTTCTTATTCTATCGTTCGCTTGGTTGAATAGAAAGTCAAGCCGAATTCAAGACCGGAAATTGCGGGCTTGCGCCGTCCTGCGCGTATTGATGCACGGCACTGATGCCTGTGAACCGGTGCCAACGCGAAGTTCGGCAAGCTGGCTAAAACGAACGCTTTGCCAATCGGTCGCTTGATCGATTCTCGACAATCCTGTTCTAAAAGTGTAGAGATCGGCGATCCATTGAAATGGTTTCTGCGGACCCCGCCGAGGCGAGCGGAAGCCAGAAGCTTGCCAAGTCTCATGTTGCAGCCGGTTCTTCATCATTGACGGACTGAGAAGAAAATGACGAAGCCCTTGGGGCGCGCGAAGGCTCGAACGAAAAAGCCAAAATCCTTGCGAAAAGGGCCCGACCGCCGCCGGCAGATCCTTGCCGCAGCGTCCGAACTGTTTGCGCGGAACGGATTTGAAGGCACGTCGATCCGCGATATCGCGGCTGCGTCGGGAGTTCTTTCCGGTTCGCTGTACTATCACTTCCCGTCCAAGGAAGACCTGCTCTTCACGGTGCATCAGGAAAGCCTTACGGCGATGCGCCAGGAGGTCGAGACCGCCATTGCCGGAATCAACGAGCCCTGGAGGCGACTCGACGAGGCCATCGTTGCGCACTGCCGG
Organism: Afipia sp. GAS231; assembly: GCF_900103365.1. Lineage (NCBI taxonomy): Bacteria > Pseudomonadati > Pseudomonadota > Alphaproteobacteria > Hyphomicrobiales > Nitrobacteraceae > Afipia > Afipia sp. GAS231. Next base: position 6,578,607 of record NZ_LT629703.1, on the reverse strand, counting down.
ATATTGTTAGGTGGCAGCGTCACTCGCGCGATCCTGACGCCGCCACGCTACTACAATCTCAAGGGTGTCCGAAAACTCGTCCGCCAGCGCGACGAGTACGAGCAGATTTTCGCCAGCCTCATCGATGATTTGCCTCTGCGTGCCGATTGCGACCGGCATGCGTTCCGGCTGTCGATCCTTGGTGCCATGAACTGGACCGTGTTCTGGTACACCGCAGGCGGCCGCTTGAGCGTCGACGATGTCGGCCGGCAGATCGCCCTAATGGTGCGCGGCGCCGCCAACGGCGCCACGACCAAAAAATAGCGGTCGCGTTCGTTCGCAAATCGGTCTCCGGGAATGCTCGCCGCGCGGTGCCGGGTGCGATATCGACGGCGGTGACGTCCGGCAATTTAGCCAATGGCCGGCAAGCCGCCTCGCGATCTGGCCCGGTTGGCTAGGGTAGCAACGCAGCCGCCGGCTGCGTCACTTGCCCTCAACTTCGTTGAAGGCCTCGCGCGCATTCCGGAAGGCATCGATGCCGGACGGGATGCCGCAATAGACGCCGACCTGAAGCAGGATCTCCTTGATCTCGTCCTTGGTGACGCCGTTCTTGAGCGCGCCCTTGACGTGCAGTTTCAATTCATGGGGCCGCCCCAGCGCGCCGAGCATCGCCAGGTTGACGATGCTGCGGGTGCGGCGATCGAGACCCGGGCGGGTCCACAACGCGCCCCAGCAGAACTCGGTCGACCATTCCGCCATGGTGCGGGTGAATTCGTCGGCGCCGGCGATCGACTTGTTGACGTAATCCTCGCCGAGCACTTCCTTGCGGACCTTCAATCCCTTGTCGAACAATTCGCTCATCGCTTTTCCTTTCGTTTGATTGCTGCTTTCAAGAACGCGCGTTCAACCGTGCGCTCCCATCAGGTCCGAGACGTCGGTCAGTGTATCGAGATTCCAGACAGCGTCGATCACGCGTTCGGTATCCCAATCGGTGCCCCCCAGCCGCGCGCCTTCGCGCAGCTTCGCCTCGATATCGCGATCGGTCAGCGGATCGGCGAGACTGCCCTTGGCTGCCATGACGATCTCGTCGAGCGTCTCTCCTGACGCCAGGCGGATGGTGACGCGCGCGGCACCGTCGGGGAGCGATGCGTCATGCACCGCCTTGACCTTCCCACGCAGCGCGACGATGTCGGGTCGGAATACGACCGCTTCCGAAAATTCGATGACGCCGGCGGCGCCCAGCAACAGCGCGCAGGCGACGCAGTGATGAATACTGACCCGTGCGTCGCGTTCGTTGTGAACCGGCCGGTCCCCGCGCGCCAGCAGCAGCGCGGAACCCCGCACCGTGATATCAGCGATATGGTCGATGCGCCGGTCGAGTCTGTTTCGCAATTTGAAGCAGGCGTCGATCACCGAATGGAACACGATGCCCGCCGGATAGGGCTTGTAGGTATTCTTGGCGATCTCCCAGCTCTTGCCGAGACCGCCGGTCAGCTTTCCGAGATCAGGCACGTCGCCCATGGCGCGGGCCCAGCCGAGCGGGCCTTCGATCGCTTGGGGCGATGCCGAATAGCCGTTGGATGCAAGCAGCGCCGCAAACAAGCCGTTGCGGGCGGCATTGCCGACGCTGACATTCTTGGCCGCACTCGGGAGATTTTCGACGATCCCTGCCGACTGGCTCGCCGCAATTCCGATCGCGTTTGAAATCTGCGCCGCCGAAAGCCCGAGCAGTTTCGCGCAGGCTGCCGCCGCGCCGAACACGCCGCAGGTCGAGGTGATGTGCCAGCCGCGCGCATAGTGCCCGGGCGACACCGCGTTGCCGACGCGGCATTCGACCTCGACGCCGAGAATGAAAGCCGTGAGGACCGCCTGCCCCGAAAATCCCCGCGCCTGCGCCAATGCCAGCACCGGCGCGGCCACGGGTGCGGCCGGATGAATGATCGTATCCAGATGGGTATCGTCGAAATCGAGCAGGTTGGCCGAAATCGCGTTGACGAACGCCGCCGCCATCGCATCGAGCCGTTCCGGCCGGCCGATGACCGTCGAGGTCGCGGCGCCGCTGAACGGCAGCAATGTCTTCAACGCGACGACAACCGCCGGGTCGTAGGACGAGCCGAGCGCGGTCGCAAAGAAGTTCAGGATCGAACGTTTCGCTTCGTGTTCCTGTGCGGCGACATCTTCCCACACCGTGCCGGCAACGAAATCGGCAAACGTTGTGGCGGCACCTTGCGCTTCATCTTGCCGCACTGAGCGAGTTCCCCGGTCTCTTGTTTTTCCAATCTTATTCCGGCGCGCCGCGACGTGTCGACAAGAATCTTATGCTTGACAGATTAACTGACAATCTGGACATTTGGTCAAACGCGGCCGGACCCCGGCCCATCACAACAAGACGCCCGGCAGACGGGCGCCACAGGGAGTGGACCATGGCAGGAGAAACAATCGGCTTTGTCGGAACGGGCCGCATGGGCGGACCGATGGCCGGGCGCCTGCTCGATGCCGGCTATTCGCTCTGCATCTACGATGCGCAGCCCGAGGCGACCAAGGCGCTGGTGGCGCGCGGCGCGCGGCTGGCGAAGTCGCCGGCCGAGGTGGCGTCGAGCGCGGATATCGTGCTGGCGAGCCTGCCGACGCCCGACATCGTCAAGGCTGTCGCGCTCGGACCGGATGGAATCGTTGCCGGAAACCGCGCCAGCGTGCTGATCGACCTGTCGACCACTGGCCCCGGCGCCGCCAAATTGATCGCCAAGGGATTCGAGGCGCGGAAGATCACGCTGGTCGATGCGCCCGTCAGCGGCGGCATCAAGGGCGCCGTGAACGGTACGCTTGCGGTGATGGTGTCGTGCCCGAAGGCGACCTACGACAGGGTCGAGCCGATCCTGAAGCATTTCGGCAAGCTGTTTTACACCGGCGACCAACCCGGCACGGCGCAGACCGCCAAACTCGCCAACAACCTGATGGCGGCAGCCGCACTCGTCATCACGTCAGAGGCGGTGGCGATGGGCGTCAAGGGCGGCGTCAACGCCAAGGTCCTGATCGACATCATCAACGCCAGCAGCGGACGCAACAGCGCGTCCGAGGACAAATTTCCCCGCGCCGTGCTGCCCGGCACCTTCGATTTCGGCTTCACCACCGGCCTCTCCTACAAGGACGTGCGGCTCTGTGTCGACGAGGCCGAGGCGATGGGGGTGCCGATGGTCTGCGGCGCGGCGGTCCGGCAGATGCTGGCCATCACCAACGCCAAATTTGGCGCGTCGTCCGACTTCACCTCGATCGCAAAAGTGCTGGAGGAATGGGCCGGCGTCGAAATGCGCGGCTGAGACGCGGGGAGAGACCACAGGGAAGCGCGATTGCCATGACGATCCGGGCCGGCGGAGCAGACGAGATCTCGATGGCGCGAGCGCTGGCCCGCGCCGCGCTTGCCGTCAATCTCGGCCGTTTCGATGCGGATGTCATCGCCAAAGCGAAAATCTGCCTGCTGGATTTTCTCTCCTGCGCCTTCGAGGCGCGAAACCATCCGTGGAGCCGCCAGGCGATCGGCATCGCGGGCGAAGTCAACCACGGTGCAAACATCGTCGGCACGGGCAGACTGGCAACGCCGGGCGACGCGGCCTTCGCCAATGCCACCATGGGCCACGGCCTGGTGCGCGAAGACATGCATGCCGCCAGCATCTGCCATCATGGCGTGGTGATCTGGCCGACCCTGCTCGCTTTGTCGGAGCGGACGACGCTATCAGGCGCGAGGCTCCTTGCCGCCGCGATCATCGGCTATGAAACCGGCGCGCAGATCGGCCGCGCGCTCTTCAATGCTGATCTCGCCCGCCTGTATCGGCCGACCGGGCTGGTGGCACCGCTCGGCGCCGCGCTCGCCGGAAGTTACGCGCTCGGTCTGACTGAGGACGCCGCCACCAGCGCGATCGCCATTGCGGCCAATACCTCGTCTGGCCTGAACGAATGGCCGCGCGCCGGCGGCTCCGAGATGTATTTTCATCCGGGATTCGCCGCACGCAACGCGATTGCCGCAATCGAGCTGGCCGAGGCCGGTGCGCTGGCCTCCGAAACCATCCTCGAAGGCGAAGCCGGACTGTTCGCCGCCTTCCGCCGCCAGCCTGCTCCCGCCGCGGTCCGGTTGTTTGCCGGTGACCGGCCGGAAATCATGGCCGTCTACAACAAGCCGGCGCCCGCCTGCAATTTCGCGCAGACCGCGGCGCAGGCCGCCTTGCGCGTCGCGCGCGAGATCGGGACGTCGGACGACATCGCGACGGTTTCGATCCGTGTCCCCGAAGCCGCGGCCCGCTACCCCGGCTGCGATTCCACGGGGCCGTTTCACAACGCGCTGCAAGCCAAGATGAGCATTCCCTTCAGCGTCGCCGCCGTGCTGGCACGCAGTGCGCTCGAAGAGGACAATTACGCTGATATCGGCGATCGCAAAATTCTCCGCCTCGTCGCAACCACCGACCTGCAAAGCGAGGCAGGACTCACTGCCGCCTTCCCGGCGAACCAGGGCGCCGAGGTTGTCGTCGCCCTGCGCAACGGCAAAACCGTCCGCCAGCACCTCGACAATGTCATTGCCGCGACGCCGGCGGAAATCCGCGCCCGATTCCGGCTCGCCGCCACGGACGCTATCGGCGAACGCCGCGCGCTGCGTCTGGAAGAACTGGTCGAGAGTTGCGCTGGGCTTTCGAACAGCGGCGCCATCGCGACCCAGTGCCGGCTTGAACCGGCCGAACAACGCTTGCGGCCTGCGTCATGAACAAACAGAAAATGGGGAACGTCATGTCCGACCCGAAGACGGCGGGAGGCCGCCGGTGAACCAGGCACTGGAAACCTTCCTGCAGGCGTTGTCCGCCGGCCTCCTGATCGGCGCGGTCTATGGCCTGATGTGCGTCGGCCTCGGGCTGATCTTCGGCGTCATGCGGGTCATCAACTTCGCCCAGGGCGATTTCATGATGCTCGGCATGTATGCGGCATTCTATTTCTTCACCGCACTCGGCGTGCAGGCCACCTTCGGCAACACGTTTGGGCCGTTCATCGCGATCCTGCTGGCCGGACCGGTGCTCGCCGCCTTCGGCTATGCCGTCCACCTCGCCTTGATCTCGCGCGTATCGGGCACGCGCACCTCTTCGCTCGAAGGCGACGGCCATTACGCCCAGCTCATCCTGACGCTGGGGATCGCGCTGATCCTGCAGAACGGCGGCCTGCTGGTGTTCGGTTCGGTATTGGCCTCGATCCGGACGCCGCTGTCGAGTTCGGCATGGGAACTCGGGCCGCTGCTTGGCGATATCAGCGTCTTCGTCAACAAGGCGCGCGGCATCGATGCCGTGGTCTCATTGGTGACGATGTTGCTGCTGACGCTGTTGATCACACGCTCGCAGGTCGGAAAATCGCTGCGCGCCGCCGCCGACAACCCGACCGCGGCCACCTATATGGGCATCGACGTCGACCGCGCCCATCGCATCGCGTTCGCGCTCGGCACCGGCATCACCGCGATCGCGGGCGGCCTGCTCGCCACCAACTATCCGTTCCACCCCTTCGTCGGCGTCGAATATGTCATCGTCATGTATGCCGGTGTCGTGCTCGGCGGCATGGGCAGCATCATCGGCGCGTTCTGGGGCGGCATGACCATTGGCCTGGTGCAGCAGATGTCGACGCTGATCCTGCCGACGCAGTTGCAGAATGCCGCGATCTTCGTCGTCTTCCTCCTGATCATCTTCTTCCGCCCGCAAGGTTTCTTCGGGCGCATGGTCGAGAGGACGTGACGATGCGCGGATGGCGATCGCTGCTTCCCGTCTTTGTCTTCACCGTGCTTTACGCGGCGGTGTCGCTGAGCGTGACCAATTCCTACTATCAACTGGTCATGACGCTGGTCCCGGTCTGGGCGATCTTCGGCCTGTCGTGGAACCTGCTCAGCGGTTACACCGGGCTGATCTCGTTCGGTCACGCCGCCTTCTTCGGCCTCGGCGCCTACGCCGTCGCACTCGGCCAGATCTACTTCGACCTGTCGCCGTGGGTACTGATTCCGATCGCAGCCATCATCGGCGGCATGGCAGGACTTCTGATCGGCTTTCCGACCTTCCGCCTGCAGGGCCACTACTTCGCGCTGGCGATGCTCGCCTACCCGCTCGCCATTCTCTACGTGTTCGAATGGCTCGGTCTGCAAGAGCTAACGCTGCCGATCAAGCGCGACAATCCGATCGCCTACATGCAGTTTGGCGATCATCGCCTCTACACGCTGCTGGCGCTGGCGATGATGCTCGGCACCATCCTGCTGACCCGCGCCGTCGAACGGTCGCGCTTCGGCATGGCGCTGCTCGCGATCAAGCAGAATGAAGCCGCCGCGGAAGCAGCCGGCATCAACACACTGGCCTGGAAGCTCCGCGCCATCACGCTGAGCGGCGCGATCGCCGGTGCGGTCGGCGGATTCTATGCGGTCGTGCTGCTGGTGGTGACGCCGCAGTCGGTCTTCGGCATGCTGGTGTCGGCGCAGGCGCTGACGGTGGCGATGTTCGGCGGCGTCGGCACCGTCTGGGGTCCGGTGATCGGGTCGGTGATTCTGATTCCGCTGGGCGAAACGCTCAATGCCGAAGCCGGCTCGCGCTTCCCCGGCATCCAGGGCGTGATCTTCGGACTTGCGATCGTCTGCGTCATCCTGCTCGCGCCGGAAGGCCTGTTCTGGAAGATCCGCGATCTCTTGCGCAAGCGACCGGCATCGCCGACGGCAGCAATGCCGGCCACGCCCGCCCCCGCGAATGCCAACACCGTCGCAGCCCCCATGCCCGCGCGACCGAAACGAACGCGGGGGACAGGTGACGTCGTCCTCGAAGTGCGCAACCTGTCGCGCGCCTTCGGTGGATTGAAGGCCGTGCAGGATGTCAGCTTCAAGCTGCGACAGAACGAGATTCTTGGGATCATCGGCCCCAACGGCGCCGGCAAGACCACGCTGTTCAACCTGCTCAACGGATTTCTGCGGCCCGGCACCGGCGAAATCCTGCTCGACGGACGCGAGATGTCGGGCCGCAAGCCGCATGAACTGTGCGAGGCCGGCATCGGCCGAACCTTTCAGATCATGCGCCCGTTCCTGCGCATGTCGGTCTCGGACAATGTCGTGGTCGGCGCTTATGTCCGCGCCAGGACAGATGCCGAGGCCAGGCGCTTGGCGGCGGACGCGATTGCCCGCGTCGGTCTGACCGCCACAGCCGACCGCATCGCCGGCGAACTGACAACCAAGGAATTGCGTTTGATGGAGCTGGCCCGCGCGCTGGCCGGACAGCCGCGCATTCTGCTACTCGACGAAACGCTCGCCGGCCTCGGGCATGACGAGGCCGACGAGGTGGTGGCGGTGATTCAGCGGCTCGCCCGCGACGGCATGACGATCGCGATCATCGAACACACCATGCAGGCGATGGTCCGTCTCGTCGACAGTTTCCTGGTGCTCGACCACGGCGCCGTCATCGTCGAAGGCGAACCGGAAGCCGTCACCCGCGACAGCCGCGTCATCGAGGCCTATCTCGGCAAAAAATGGGTGGCCCATGCTTCGCATTGAGGGGCTCACCGCCGGCTATTCCGCGATTCCCGTGCTGAACGGCGTCTCGATCAAGGTCGAACAGGGCCAGTTCGTCGCCATCGTCGGCCCGAACGGCGCCGGCAAGACCACGCTGTTCAAGACCATTTCCGGCATCGTGCGCCCGAGCGCGGGGGCGATCACTTTCGAAGACCACGACCTGCTCTCGATCCGGCCGGCGCAACGCGCGCATCTGGGCATCGCCCATGTTCCCGAAGGTCGCCAGGTGTTTCCGTCGCTGACCGTGATGGAAAATCTCGAAATGGGCGCGGTCACCGCAGCCGGCCGGCGCGACTGGAAACACAACATCGAGCGCATCTTCGAGTGGCTGCCTATTCTCGCCGAGCGCCGCACGCAGTTCGCGGGCACGCTATCCGGTGGACAGCAGCAGATGCTGGCGATCGGTCGCGGCCTCGCCTCCTCGCCAAAACTCTTGATGCTGGACGAACCCTCGATGGGCCTCGCGCCCGCGATCGCGGATTTCATCTTCGAGCGGCTGATCGAAATCCGCAAGCAATCGAACCTGACCATCCTGCTGGTCGAGCAGCGCGTGGCGGAAGCGCTTGAATCCGCCGACCACGGCTACGTGCTCGAAGCCGGCCGCGTCGCGCTTGAAGGCAACAACCAGACCCTGCGGGCCGACGACCGCGTCCGCAAAGCCTACCTCGGCATGTAACCAACAACGATCAACAACATTATCGGGAGGAATAAGATGAGCCAGGGCAAGAAGAACTCGAAGACCTCACTGACGCGTCGAACCGTACTGACAGGCGCGGCCGCGATCGGCCTGTCGTCGGTGGCGCGGGCGCAAACGCCGGCCGAAGTCAAAGTGGGCCTGATCGTGCCGCTGTCCGGCATCTACACGAGGCCGGGCCAGGTGATGAAGATGGGCGCCGAGATGGGCATCGAGCACATCAACGCGCAGGGCGGCATCAAGGCGCTCGGCGGCGCCAAGATGAAGCTTGTCGTGATCGATTGCGGCGACACCACGGAGAAGGCCAAGAACGCCGCCCAGCGCATGGTCGCGCAGGAAACCGATCTCGTGGCTGCCACCGGCGCTTACCTCTCGTCGTTCACGCTGGCGGTAACCGAAGTGACCGAGCGCGCTGAACTGCCCGTCCTCACGCTGTCCTATTCGGACCTGCTGACCGACCGTGGCTTCAAGTTCATCTTCCAGACAGCAGCGCCCGCCAGCGTGCAATCGCAGCTCGGCCTGCCCGAACTGATGAAGCTCGCCGAAAAGGCCGCCGGCAAGCGCCCGAAGACGGTGGCGATGCTGATGGACAACACCGCGACCTCGGTTGCCACCGCCAAGGCGCTCAAGGAAAAACTGCTGGTGCAGGAGGGCCTTCAGCTCGTGGTCGAGGAAGTCTGGACCCCGCCGCTCTCCGACGCCACGCCGCTGATCCAGAAAGTGAGGGCAGCCAAGCCGGATCTGCTGCTGTTCATGCCGAACGCGGTTTCCGACGCCAAGCTCGGCCTCGAGAAGATCAACGAGTTCGGTCTCGGACAGGGCAAGATCCCGACCGTGTCCTTCAGCATCACCGTTGCCGAGCCGGACATGCTGCAAAGCGTCACGCCGGAAGTCGTCCAGGGCATCATGACCATCGTCGCCAACTGGGGCTGCAAAGGACACGAGGACATCATCGCCGAACTCAAGGCCAAGTACAAAGAGCCATGGGCGACGCAAAACGTGATCTCGACCTATGGCGACATGTGGCTGATGAAGGCCGCACTCGAGAAGGCCGGCAAGGCCGACCGCCTCGCCGTCGCCGACGCCTTCCGCACCATGGATGGCGGGCCGGCGAAATACTATCCGGGCGGCCAGTTGAAGTTCGACGAAAAGGGCCGGCGTGTCGGCGCCGGCGTCGTGATCGTGCAGTGGCAGAACGGCGTGCCGGTCACCGTGTACCCGTCCGACCTCGCGCAGTCCTCGCCGTTCTGGCCGAAGAAGGCTTAAGCGTATCGCGTCTCAAAAAATATTGGGGAGGACCGTTCATGACCAAGAATAGCAAAGCCGCATTGACGCGGCGCAGCCTGCTCGCCGGCGCGTCCGCCGGCCTGATCGCTTCTCGCGCGTGGGCCCAGCAACCTTCCGAGGTCAAGGTCGGATTGCTGGTCCCTATTTCCGGGCTGTATGCGCGCCCGGGCACGGTGATGCGCGAGGGCGCCGAGATGGCGGTGGATCACATCAACGCGCAGGGCGGCGTCAAGTCGCTCGGCGGCGCCAAACTTAAATTGGTCGTGCTCGACTCCGGCGACACGACGGAGAAGGCCAAGAACGCCGCGCAACGTATGGTCGCCCAGGAAACCGATCTGGTGGCGGCGAGCGGCGCCTATCTGAGTTCGTTCACGCTCGCTGTGACGGAAGTGACGGAGCGGGCCAATCTTCCCGTGCTGACCCTCTCCTACTCCGACCAGATTACCGATCGCGGCTTCAAATATGTGTTCCAGACCTCGGCCACGGCGGGATCGCAGGCCAGGCAGGCGCTGCCGCAGATCGTCAAGCTGGCGGAAACCGCTTCCGGCAAAAAGCCCAAGACGGTTGCGATCGTCACCGACAACACCGCGGCGTCGGTATCATCCGCCAAGGCGATGCGCGACGACCTGCTCGCCGAGAACGGCTTGCAACTGATCGTGGATGAAACCTTCACCCCACCGCTCGCTGACGCCACCTCGCTGGTGCAGAAGCTGCGATCGGCCAAGCCTGATTTGCTGTTCTTCCTGCCGACCGTGATCTCCGACGCCAAGCTGCTGCTGGAGAAGATGAACGAGTTCGGCCTCGGGCAAGGCAAGCTGCCGACCATCTCGTTCGGGATCGCGATCGCCGAGCCGGACATGCTGCAGACCGTCAGCCCGGAATTGCTGCAGGGCCTCCTCACCTGCGTCGCGAGCTGGGGCGCCAAGGGCCACGAGGCGCTGATCGCCGAACTCAAGACCCGCTACAAGGAGCCGTGGATGACGCAGAATGCGATTTCCACCTATGGCGACATGTGGGTGATCAAGGACGCGCTCGAAAAATCTGGGAAGGCCGACCGCGTCGCGGTCGCCGATGCCCTGCGCTCGATGGATGCCGGCCCCTCCAAGTATTATCCGCTCGGCGAAATCAAGTTCGACGACAAAGGCCGCCGCGTCGGCGCCGGCATGACCATCGTGCAGTGGCAGGCCGGCGTGCCGGTCACGGTATTTCCTCCGCAACTGGCGCTGGCGCAGCCGTCCTGGCCCAAAAACTGAACTGAAGATTGGATTCTCTCATGGACAAGACCACCTACGATCGCGGCCTCCAGATCCGCAAAAGCGTCCTCGGCGACGCGTTCGTCGACAAGGCGATCGCGTCGGCCGACGACTTCAACCGCCCGATGCAGGATCTCACCACCGAGTACTGCTGGGGTTACGTCTGGGGCCGTGACGGCCTCACCCACAAGACCCGCAGCTTTCTCAATCTCGCCATGCTCTGCGCGCTGAACCGGCCGCAGGAACTCAAGACCCACGTCCGCGGCGCCCTGACCAACGGCGCCACGCGCGAGGAAATCCGCGAAGTGTTCATGCAGGTCGCGATCTATTGCGGTGTGCCGGCGGGCGTCGACGCCTTCCGTAACGCCAAGGAAGTGTTCGCCGAACTGGACAAGAAGTAGCTCGGGATCTCGCGCGATGCTGAAGGGCAAATGGGCACTGGTGACGGGAGCTACGGCGGGGCTGGGCCTCGCCGTGGCCGAAAGCCTTGCCGGCGCCGGGGCCAACATCGTCCTGCACGATCTGGCCGAGCCCGCTGCCTCGGGCGATCGTCTTCGCGCGCAATTCGGCGTCGAGGTCGTCAGCATTGCCGCCGATCTGTCGCAGCGTGCTGCGATCGAAGCCATGATGGCCGCCCTGCTCGGCCGCGTCGGTGCGGTCGACATCCTCGTCAACAATGCGGTGGTGCGGCATTTCTCGCCGGTCGAGCACTTTCCGCCGGAACGATGGGACCGGGCGCTCGCCGTCAACGTGTCGGCGCCGTTCCACCTGATCCGCCTCGCGCTGCCCGGCATGAAGGCGCGGCAATGGGGCCGCATCATCAACATGGCGTCGATCTATTCGACCCGCGCCGTGCCTGATCGTATTGACTACGTCACCACCAAGACCGCCATCGTCGGCATGACCCGCGCGGTCGCCATCGAGACCACACGGAGCGGGATCACCTGCAACGCGCTGTGTCCGGGCACGCTGCCGACGCCGGCCATTCAGGAAAAAATTGCGTCGATCGCGGCCAGCGAAGGCCGCTCCATCGACGAGACCACCAGCGACTATCTGGCGACCCGGCAGCCGACCGGGCGGTTCATCGCGCTGGAAGCCGTCGGCGCCATGGCGGCCTTCCTGTGCAGTCCGGCGGCGCAGGATATCACGGGGGCTACGCTTCCGATCGATGGCGGATGGTCCGTCACATGAGCACCATCGGCCAGCCCCGCCAGGAGAGTGCCAATGACGGAGGCTTTGCGCTGGACCAGCCACCCCATGTTCAGATTGCGGAGATACTGATTCTGCCCCTACATCGCTATCGAATCGGAGCCGACACGAAGGCGGTCAACCATGGACAAACGCGCTGAATTGCAATCCACGCTACGGATCGAGGACGTTCCAACCGTCCGCTCGATGGTCGCGCAGAAGCTGCGCGAGGCGATCATGTCCGGAAAGCTGAAACCGGGCCAGCGGCTGATCGAGCGCGAGCTCTGCGAGATGACCGGTGTCAGCCGGCCCTCGATTCGCGAGGCGCTACGGGCGCTGGAAGCCGACGGGCTGGTCAATACCGTCCCGCATCGCGGCCCGGTCGTCAGCACCATCAGCCTCGACGAAGCCAAGCAGCTCTATGCCGCGCGCGCCGTGCTCGAAGGCTTTGCCGGACGCGAATGTGCGCGGCTGCACGATCCCGTCGTTGTACGCCGGATCGGCAACGCGCTCACCAAATTGAAGGCGGCGTTCGCCGCAGGCGATCTGATGACGGCGCTGGAGGCCAAGACAGAATTCTACGCAGCGCTGATCGGAGGCTGCCAGAACTCCTTCATCGAGCGCATGCTCAAGCCGCTGCACGACCGGATTACGCTGTTGCGAATTACCTCGATGTCGCAGCCGAAGCGGATCAACAAGAGCCTGCGCGAAGTCACCGCGATCTGGCGCGCCATTCAGGCCGGCGACCCTGATCTCGCCGAGAAATGTTGCGTCGATCACATCAACGCGGCGGCCGTCGCCGCGCTCAGCATGATCGAGCGAACAGCTGCGTCGAACGAAAAGGCCGCCGCGAACGAATAGCCAACCTATGCCCACTGCTTCAACAACAAGAAAAAGAAAACAGGAAACGCCATGAAGTTTGTAACCCGAGTTCTGCTGGCGCTGTTGCTGTCGCCGGCGCTGCCGCTATGTGCGCAGGATTTCCCGCACCGGCCGATCACGATGATCGTCCCCTTCTCGGCTGGCGGTCCCGGCGACGTGATCGCCCGGCTGCTCGGCAGCTCGATGGGCGGCGTGCTGAAGCAGACGGTGGTGATCGAGAACGTCGTCGGCGCCGGCGGTACGCTGGGCACCAACCGCGTCGCCAAGGCGGAACCGGACGGCTACACGCTGCTGCTGATGCATGTCGGCCAGGCCACCGCGCCTGCGCTCTACGCCAAACTGCCGTTCGATCCGATCGGCGACTTCGCGCCGATCGGGATGGTCACCGACGTGCCGATGATCCTGGTTGCCCGGGCGAACTATCCGGCCAAGAACCTGCAGGAACTGGTGGCCTATGTGCGCACCCAGGGCGACAAGGTCACCTACGGCAATGTCGGCCTCGGCTCAGCCTCGCACCTGTGCGGCCTGATGTTCATGAGCGCGATCGATACCAAGTTGACGCCGATCTACTACAAGGGCGGCGGCCCGGCTCTGAACGACATCATTGCCGGTCACATCGACGTCTATTGCGATCCGGCGACAGGACCAACGCCCTATATCCAGGCCGGGACCATCCCGGGCTTCGCCATCACCAGCAAGAAGCGGGTCCCGACCCTGCCCAACGTGCCGACGGCCACCGAGGCCGGCCTGCCGAAGTTCGACGTCACGACCTGGTACGGACTCTACGCGCCGCGCAACACGCCCAAGCCGGTGGTCGATGCGCTGGTTGATGCCCTGCAAAAGGCGCTGAAGGATCCACCGTTGGTCAACCGCTTCGCCGAACTCAGCATGACCCCGGTCGAACCGGAGCAAGCGACGCCGGCAGCACTTGAGACGCTCCTCAAAAGCGAAACCGTGCGATGGGGCAAGATCATCAAGGACGCCGGCATCACGCCGCAGTAGCGGTTTACGCCTTGTATTCGTAGAGCAGCCGGGCGCGAATCGTGCCTTCCAGCGACCGGATGTCCGCGAGCACGCGCTGACTGTCGGCCGCGGAAGCATCGGCGTCGAGCACGACATAGCCGACGTCGTGGTCGGTCTCGTAATATTGCGCGGCAATGTTGACGGCGTGGCGCGCCAGCACCTCGTTCAGGCGGCCAAGCATGCCCGGCACGTTGCGCTGCACCTGAATGAACCGTGTTCCCGATGGCCGCGGCGGCAACTGGACCTGGGGAAAATTGACCGCGCCCATCGTCGAGCCGGAATCGCTGTAATCGACCAGCTTGCGCGCGACTTCGGCACCGATGCGCTCTTGCGCCTCTTCGGTCGAACCGCCGATGTGCGGCGTCAGGATGACATTTTCCAGACCCTGCAGCGGCGTTACGAACCGCTCCGCATTCGAGCCCGGCTCGACCGGAAAGACGTCGACCGCGGCGCCACGAAGCCTGCCTTCCCGCAGCGCCTCGGCCAGCGCGTCGAGGTCGACCACGGAGCCGCGGCTGTTGTTGATGAAAAAGGCGCCGGGCTTCATCGCCCGGATTTCGTCGCGCCCGATCATCTTGTTGGTCGCAGGCGTCTCCGGCACATGCAGCGTCACGACGTCGCTCTGCGCCAGCAGCTCATGCAGGCTCGCCGTCGGCTCGGTGTTGCCATGACGAAGCCGGTCGGTGTGATCGTAGAATACGACCCGCATGCCGAACGCTTCGGCCAGGTTCGAGAGCTGCGAGCCGATATTGCCGTAGCCGATAATACCGAGCGTCTTGCCCCTCACCTCGTGGCTGTCGTCGGCGGATTTGTCCCAGCGTCCCTGATGGGCGCCGTTGGAACGCGAGACGATCCGGCGCAACAGGAAGACGATCTCCCCGATCACCAGTTCCGCCACGCTTCGGGTGTTGGAAAACGGCGCATTGAACACCGGAATGCCGCTGCGCCGTGCCGCATCGAGATCGACCTGGTTGGTACCGACGCTGAAGCAGCCGATGGCGATCAGACGATCCGCCGCCTCGATCAATTCAGGGGTGATCTGGGTGCGGGAGCGGATGCCCAAGAGATGCACGCCCTTGATGGCTTCGTGCAGCGCATCGCCGTCGAGCGCCTTGGGCAGCCGCGTCAGGTTGGAATAGCCGGCGGACTCGATCAATTGCACGGCGCTGTCGTTGACGCCTTCGAGCAGCAGGACCCGGATCTTGTCCTTGGGCAGCGAGAGTTGCGGTAAAGCGGAACGGTTTGAGTGCACGATCACGGCGTCCTTCAGCGATAGATGAACTAAGCGCGGACTGGGTCGCGCACGCGCCGCTTTCTAGCCGATTCAGCCGGTAAGATGTTCAATCAATCCATCAATCGTCCCACAAGAAATATCTCTCGTAAGATATTGATTCTATTGTTGTTATTTATCTTGAACTGAATTCTTGGGTGAATGGTGCGGCCGGAAAACTCGTCTTTGACCGGCTCACGCCTCTGATTTCACTTCACCTTGAGCGGCAACCCGGCCACCGCCAGGGTCACTTCGTCGGCGACCGCCGCAACCCATTGGTTGAGAGTTCCGGCGGCGTCGCGAAATTCGCGGGCCAGCGCATTGTCAGGGACGATGCCGGCGCCGACCTCGTTGGTGACGAAGATCACCGGATCGGCCTGCGCCGGCAGCGCCGCCACCAGCGTGCGGCCGGCCGCCTGCCAGTCATGGCCGCCGAGCATCAGGTTGGTCAGCCACAGCGTCAGGCAATCGACCAGCCGCGGCCCCTCGCCGTCCGTCGCGGCCAGCGCGCCGGTCAGATCGAGCGGCTCGGCATGGGTGCGCCAGTTGTCGCCACGCCGCGCCTGATGCGCCGCGATCCGCGCGGTCATCTCGGCATCGCGGGCTTCGGCGGTGGCGATGTAGATGGCATGGGGCGCAAGGCTGAGCGCGCGCGCCTCGGCGATCGCGCTTTTGCCCGAACGCGCGCCGCCCGTCACCAGAATGATCCTGCCCATGTCCCCTCTTGTTGGCTGCTCGCAAAGCAGAAACCATCGGCGCGCGAAAGACAACCGTCTAGCGCGTTCGATCCTAGTGCCGCAAACGCCGCCAGCCGATCACGACGCCGCTCACCGAGACGATCAGTCCAAACAGCGACAGCAGCCACACCACAACGTCCCATGCCGGTCGGTATTGAATCAGCAGCGCAAAATCAAAACTGTGCAGCGCATTGAACAGCCAGCGGTAGGTCCGGCGGCTGTCGTCGGTGCGGCCCAATATATCGCCGGTCGTGGGATCGATGTGAAACCAGGTGTGGGCGTCGTCGTCAAACCCTGCCCGCAGCACCGGCATCACGCGTTGCTGGTGATGCGAATACCAGTAGGCGTCGGGCGCTTCCAGACGCTGCCGCATCGTCAGGGCAGCGTTCGGCATCAGCCGGTGCGCGGCCTCGAAGATTCGCTCTTCCGACAACGGTGCTGGGTTGCCCGTTGCCGGGTCGAGCGTCCGGTGTCCACCGTCGCGGCCGGTCAACACCACCAGCGGCTTGCCGCCGAGCCAGACGAAGCGCGCTTCGACGGCCGCAGGACGCGGCTCACCGAACGGCGGTTTCGACAGAAACTCGGCCGGCATATGCGGGCCGTCGCTACCGCCAAAGCGAACCGCCGCCTCCCGTGCCGTTCCACGTCCGGCGAACCAGTCCCCGGGATTGAGCGACAGCCAGCCGCTGAACATCCAGGTCAGCACGAAGACGCCGCCGATCAGTCCCGCGATATGGTGCCAGGCCATCCAGCCGCGATACGGCGTAACCGCGCCGCTGGCGTAGCGACGGCGCAGCCGCATGCGCAAAATGCCGATCCAGAATCCGGTCACGGCCGTCACCATGCAGATGCCGGAAATCCACAGCACCACCAGCCGCCAGGTGGCGCCGTCCTTGCGCAGGACGGTCGGGTAGATCCAGTGCGGGATCGATCCGAGCCAGTTCCAGACCCGCTCGGTCTGCGTGGTGTCGAGCGCGATCTCGCCGTGGCGCGAGGAGATATAGAGCTCGGTCCCATCGGGGTCGCCGAGCGAAACCAGATAAAACGGCCGCAACGGATCGAACCGTGCGGTGACGCTCCATTGGTCGCGCTCCACCGTCGCCTTCAGTTCGGGCCGCACGGCATTGGGATGATGCCGTGCGACCGCAAGCGCCTGTTCGGGTGCGATGTGATCGACGGCGCGGCCGTCGACCGCCGATATGGTCTTGCGTTCGCCATCCCAGCCAAGCAGCCGGTAGACCGGCTCCTCGTTCAGCATCGCGAGCCGCAGGTCACGCGGGTAGCGCGCGAGGCCAGCGGCCGCCATGGCGCGATCCGGGCTCACCTGCACCTTGTCCCACGCAATCGACGGCAACGCCGCCCATCGTTCGGCGTCGGTGAGTTGCGGAAACGCTACGTACATCATGACGACGCCTGACATGAACCACATCGCGAACAGCAAGCAGGTGCCGATGCCGATCCAGCGATGGACCACATAGAGCCATCGGCGCAGCCGCCGTATGATCCGGCGCCGCATCGTCAGAACTTCACGTTGAGTGCGAGTTCGGCGGTGCGCGGCATGCCCAGCAACCACTGCGTGGTGCCGCCGGAGGTCGCGTAGATCTTGTCGAACAGGTTGTAGACCCGCAGCGACAGCGTGGTGTTGGCGTCCGGTTTCCACTGCACTCCGGTATTCACGACGTTATAGGCCGGATGCGCCAGCGTGTTGGCGTTGTCTGCAAAAGTCTTGCCGACGATCTGAACGCCGCCATTGACCGACCAATTCGGCGCAAACGCCCAGGTCAGCCAGACGTTCGATACCTGCTGCGGCACGTTGACCGGAACGTTGCCGGCGAAATTGACCGCAACGCCGTTCACCGACTGGACGAAATCATCGTATTTCGCCCGCAGCCAGGCGGTGTTGGCGTCGATGCGCCAGCCGTGATCCAGCACCAGCCCGATCGACGCCTCGACACCGCGCGACGATTGCTGGCCGATCTGCTGGGTCAACGCCGGATTGTTCGGATCGCGCGCCAACAGATTGTTCTTCACGATCTGATAGCCGGCCAGCGTCCATTCGCCGCGGCCCTGCCAGAACGATTGCTTGATGCCGATCTCGGCCTGCTTGCCGGTGGACAGCTGAAAATCCTTCTGCGTCGTCGCCAGCGTGATCAGATTGCCGACCGGATCGACCGCCGTCGAATATTGCCCGTACAGCGCCAGATCCTTCACCGGGTTGTACACCGTGCCGACGCGCCAGCTCGTCGCCGAGAACGATTTGACGAAGCCGTTGGCCGGCGTGATCAGGTCGGTGCGGTTGATCACCGGCTCATCCTGGCGCACGCCGCCGATCAGCGTCCACTGATCGGTCAGCGACAACCGATCCTCGGCAAACAAAGCGTACTGGTTGGTCACGGTATTGAAGGACGGGACGGTCGGGATCGGGCTGAGAAACACGCCCGGATCGAACGACCACGGATTGACCGACGAGGTGCCGCTAAAGGGCGAGTTGTTGGTGTGGGTGAAATCGATCCGGTTGACGTCGAAGCCGGCAACGAATTCGTTCTTCAGCCCGAGCACATGACCGCGAAAGGTCGCGTCCATGCGGTCGCCGACCTGCTGCTGGTTGTGGAAGATCTCGATATAGGAAGAGCGGTCGATCGTGCCCTTGGCCGGATTCCAGGCGTAGCTCTCGACATCGCGCCAGTGCCGCTGGCTGTTCAGGTAGTACAGCGCATTGTGGATCGTGATGCTGTCGGTAACCTGCCACTCCGTTCGCAACTGATTCCAGCTGTCCTGGTAACGGATGTTGCTGTCGCCGACATTGTAGTTCTTGAACCGCAACGACTCGATGATTCCGCCGTTGATGACGGGGGTGCCGAAGTAGCGCGACGGACTGCGGTCGCCGTAATCCGTGGACAGCGTCCATGACAGCGTGTCGGAGGCCTGCACCCGCACCGCCGCCGAGACCGCTACGTTCGAGGTCTTGTCGCGCTCGACCCAGCCGTCCGACATGTTGCCGATGGCGGTGACGCGATAGGAGACATCCTTGTTGATCGGACCGCCGCTGTCGACCGCGAGCCGTTTGGTCATGTTGCTGTCGAGCGACACCTCCGCCTCGTTGCGCTGAACGGTGAGCGGCATTTTCGAAATCACGTTGATGGCGCCGCCGATCGCGCCCTCGCCGTACATCACCGACGCCGGCCCGCGCAGCACCTCGATGCGTTGCGCCGACCAGGTGTCGAACGGAAATGTCAGCGTGCCGGCGCCGACATAGAGCCGGGTGCCGTCGTAGAGCGTCATGACCGTCGAATTGCCGGTGAAGCCGCGGGTGTTGAACGAGAGGCTGCCGTTGCCGGGCGCGGGGCTCGCGGTGAAGCCGGTCGCGTTCTGGGTGACGGCGTCAATGACGCTGTGCTGCCCGCGTTCGGCGATGGTCTCGGCGTTGATGATTTCGACGCTGGCCGGCGTCTCTAGCCGCGTCAGGTTGAGGCGGCTGCCGCTGCCTGCGGTCTGGTTCAATGTGAGGGTCGGAGCTGCGGGAGTTGTCGGAACCGTTGCCGAAGTCGTCGTTGCCGCAGCCGTGGCCGCACGCTTCTTGCCTCCGCGGGCGGAACGGGAGTCGTTCGTGCTGTTCGACGGGAGCGGGGTGACAGTCGGCGTCGGGTTGGTCACGACAACCGGATCGAGCTTCTGGCTCGTTTGCGTCGAACTCTGCGACCACGCATCGAGCGGCCAGAGCACGGAGGAGAGCGCAACGGAATACAGCAACGACGTGCGTCGCGACGCACGGAAGGAGACGGAGTTCATGGTTCGGCTCGCGGTTAACGTGGCACGTCACCGCGAACGAAGTCTCCCCTTTGGCCCGCTCAAAAGGCCAAGGTTCGGCTACCACCAGGACACCCCGCCCAATGTGCTCGCGTGTGACCACGACTGGCGGCAGGTCTCCTGGCTCGCGGGTCACCGTCTTT
The DNA here is from genome assembly GCF_900103365.1 of Afipia sp. GAS231. Lineage (NCBI taxonomy): Bacteria > Pseudomonadati > Pseudomonadota > Alphaproteobacteria > Hyphomicrobiales > Nitrobacteraceae > Afipia > Afipia sp. GAS231. Next base: position 6,558,786 of record NZ_LT629703.1, on the reverse strand, counting down.
CGTCGCCTTCCCGGGCTTGATCCCAGTGGCAATTGACGAAAGACTCGCCGCTTACAGTTGCGGGGGCAGCCGCGGAATCGGGACTTGGATCAAAGAACTGTCCCTCACCGCATTCCCTTTTGATCCCCGAGGGGAACCGTCGCGAAGACACTAAGTGCAGTTTGTCCGCCGAGTCAATCGCACGCGAGCGCGCATCCGATGTGAGACTGCATTGGATGCGTGTTCAACTCGCGGGCTTGTCAGCGGGCTTCGCTTGGCCAATATGCCCGATAGCCGCAACGGAGACGCGTAAAAAAAATGAGCGGAGCCAGCATCATGCTGCTCGCATTGGCCGTTGACGCAGTCCTCGGCTGGCCGCAGACCGTCCACGCCCGGATCGGACATCCCGTGACGTGGATCGGCGCGCTGATCGCTGCGCTCGACCAAAGCTTCAACCGCGAAACGAGCTCCGAAACCACGCGTCGAACGGCGGGAATTTGTGTGGCGATATCAGTCATCGTGCTTGCGGCAGGCATCGGCTGGGCCTGTGCGTCGATGTTACCCGGCGGATGGCCGGGTCTGATTCTCGCCGCGATCTTGGCATGGCCGCTCGTCGCTGCGCGCTCGATGCACGACCACGTCGATGCCGTGGCGCGGCCACTGATCGCAGGCGATCTGCCAAGGGCGCGACAGGCAGTCTCGATGATCGTCGGACGCGATCCGTCGCAGCTCGACACAGCCGGAATCGCGCGCGCGGCTACCGAAAGCCTGGCCGAGAATACGTCCGACGGCATCGTGGCGCCGCTGTTCTGGGGCGTGATCTTCGGCCTGCCGGGGATTGCCGCCTACAAAGCCATCAACACGCTGGACTCCATGATCGGGCATCGCACGCCAAGACACGAAGCTTTCGGCTGGGCGGCGGCGCGCATCGACGATGTCGCCAACCTGATCCCGGCGCGGCTGACGGGCTTGTTGTTCTCTATCGTGTCGGTTCGACCGCGCATCGCGCTGGCGACGATGTGGCGCGATGCGGGCCATCACCGTTCGCCCAACGCCGGCTGGCCGGAAGCCGCAATGGCCGGCGCGCTCGGCATTCGCCTGTCCGGGCCCCGCATTTACGAAGGTCAGCTCTCGCAGGAACCCTGGCTGAACGGCGAAGCCCCCGACCCGACTGCTACGGATTTGAACCGCGCCCTTGCGCTTTATCGCCGCGCCATGCTTCTGCTGGCTGTGGGGCTCGCGCTTCTCGCGCTGCTCTGACGACGCGACCGACAGGAGGACGTTATTCGCGACCACGGCGGCGATATCGACACGGCGCAGGCGCGCTTCGGCGGCACGGACTGGATCGACCTGTCCACCGGAATCAATCGCGCGCCCTATCCGCTGCCGTCGTTGCCGACGGAAGTCTGGACAGCACTGCCCACGTATGCGGCGACGGCGCGCCTGCTAACGGCAGCCGGTGCGGCCTATCAGTCGCAAGCGCCGATCCTCGCGGTCGCCGGCGCGCAGGCGGCGATCCAGTTGATCCCAAAACTCTCCGCGCCGGCACGCGCGCGCATTTTGACCCCGACCTACAACGAGCATGTCGCCGCACTTCGCAGCGCCGGCTGGCAGGTCGACGAAGTGACGACACTCGCAGCACTCGAAGGCGCTGATCTCGCTGTCGTGGTCAATCCCAACAATCCCGATGGCCGAAGTCATGCGCCGGAAGACCTGCTGCGATTGGCCGCGCGGGTCGGAAGGCTGGTGGTCGATGAAAGCTTTGCGGACGCACGGCCCGATCTGTCGCTGGCATCAAAAGCGGCGCAAGGTCGTCTGGTCGTGTTGCGCTCGTTCGGCAAATTCTACGGCCTCGCCGGCATGCGGCTGGGCTTCATCCTCGGTTCGGACGCCGACATCGCAGCGCTTACCGAGATGGCTGGACCGTGGCCGGTTTCCGGCCCCGCCATAGCCATTGGCACAGCCGCACTGTCCGATCGTGCCTGGGCTGAAGCTACCGTTGCGCGGCTGCGCGCTGACGTCGCGCGCCTCGATGGATTGGCGCAATCGGCCCGATGGAAACTTGTCGGCGGCACCGAGTTGTTCCGGCTATACGACACCCAAAGCGCAACAGCCGCGCAGGAAAAGCTGGCGCGGCGCCAGATCTGGACACGCATGTTTCCCTATTCAGATCGCTGGCTCAGACTTGGCCTGCCCGGCCAACCCGCGGAATGGGACCGGCTGGCCGCGGCATTGCAGGACTAGATCGATGGAGTTCACCAAAGCCGACACCGAGACGCTGGCACGGATTTTCCGCTGGCGCCGCGACGTGCGCCATTTCAAGACAACGCCGGTAGCTGAAGACGTACTTGAGCGGCTGCGTCACGCCATGGACAGTGCGCCGTCGGTCGGCAACTCCAGGCCGTGGCGTATCATCCGGGTCAACGATCCCGCGTTGCGCACGAGCGTGCGCGCCAACTTCAATCTCTGCAATGCGGACGCCGCCGGCGACTACAAGGACGAGCAGCACCAGGAATATCTGCGATTGAAACTCGCCGGCCTCGACGCCGCGCCGGTGCAGTTGGCGGTGTTCACGTTGATCGATCCGGCCGAGGGCCATGGCCTCGGCCGCCGCACCCAGCCGGAAACCCTGCGCCAGTCGACGGCAATGGCGATCCACACGCTCTGGCTGGCAGCGCGCGCCGAAAACATCGGCGTCGGCATGGTCTCGATCCTCGATCCGCGCGCGATCGAGCGTCTGCTCGACGTGCCCGAAGGCTGGGAACTATCGGCCTATCTCTGTTTGGGTCATGCCGAGTTCACGGACGACACCCCGCTGCTGCATCGGTCCGGCTGGCAAGAGAATTTTCCGACCGAATGGGACGTGCGCTAGCGCGCAACCGCCAGCAACCCGTCGACATCCAGATGCGCCTCGAGATGCGCGGCAAGCCGATCCAGCGTGTCTTCGACTCCGGCGGCATAGGATGTGGCGGATGGCGCCGCCCCGAGCTGTTTGAGAAACGCCTGGCGAAAGCTGTCGCCGGAGAACATGCCGTGCAGATAGCTTCCCATCACGCGGCCGTCGGCGGAAACGGCCCCCTCCGCCTCGCCGGCCACATGTGCGAATGGCCGCTTTCGCGCCTCGCCTGTCGTCTGGCCGATGTGGATCTCGTATCCCCTGATCGGCGCGCCGGATGCGGCGTGCGTGGCTTCGGTGCGCGTCAGGCGCTTGTCCGCGGTCATGACGGTGTCGACCTTCAGCAGCCCGAGACCTGCGGTTTCGCCCGCCGCGCCTTCGATTCCGTCGGGGTCGCTGATGGTCCGGCCGAGCATCTGGTAGCCGCCGCAGATCCCGAGCACGTGACCGCCGCGCCGGACATGCGCGGCGAGATCGATGTCCCAGCCTTGCGCCCTCAGGAAATCCAGATCGCCACGTGTCGATTTCGATCCGGGCAAAATCACCAGATCGGTATCGCCCGGAATCGCTTCGCCCGCGCGCACCATGGTGAGACTGACGCCCGGCTCCTGCGACAGCGGGTCGAGATCGTCGAAATTGGCAATACGGGAAAATTGCAGCGCGGCGACGCGAAAGCCGCCGGCGCCGCCACCGCGCGGCAGATCGAGTGCGTCCTCGGCCGGAAGCCGCGCCGCGTCGGCAAAGAACGGCAACACACCGAAGCCGCGCCATTTAGTTCGCTCGGCGATGAACGCGTAGCCATCGTCGAACAGGCGCGGATCGCCGCGGAATTTGTTGATCACAAACCCCGCGATCATCGCCGCATCATCGGGATCGATCACCGCTTGCGTTCCCACGATCTGGGCGATCACCCCGCCGCGGTCGATGTCGCCCGCCAGCACCACCGGCACATCGGCCGCACGCGCAAAACCCATATTGGCGATGTCGCGAGGCCGCAGATTGACTTCGGCCGGGCTGCCGGCGCCTTCGACGATCACGAGATCGACGGCACGCTTCAGACGATCAAAACTCTCCAGCACCGGCGCCATCAGTTTCGGCTTCAGCGCCGAATATTCGCGCGCCTTCACCGTCGTTAGCCGGCGGCCCTGCACGATCACCTGTGAGCCCATCTCGCTCTCGGGTTTGAGCAGGATCGGATTCATGTCGGTGTGCGGCTCGATCCCGCAGGCCAGCGCCTGCAGCGCCTGCGCGCGGCCGATCTCGCCGCCATCAGCGGTGACGGCCGCGTTGTTCGACATGTTCTGCGGCTTGAATGGCGCGACCTTGAGACCGCGCAGTTTTGCGGCCCGGCACAGCCCCGCGACCAGCAACGACTTGCCCACATTGGAGCCCGCGCCCTGGATCATCAGCGCGCGCATGGGATCAGAACTCGACGCCCGGCTGGGCCTTGATGCCGGACCGGAACGGATGCTTGACCAGCGTCATTTCGGTGACAAGATCGGCGATCTCGATCAGCTCTTCCTTGGCATTACGGCCGGTCAAAACCACGTGTGTGAGCGGCGGTTTTTCTTCCCTCAAGAAGGTCACGATCTCGGCGACGTCGAGATAGTCGTAGCGCAGCGCGATGTTGATCTCGTCGAGCAGCACCAGCCGGATATCCGGGTTCCGGATCAGTTCCTTGGCCTTCTCCCAGCCGGCCCGGGCCGCGGCAATGTCGCGCGCCTTATCCTGGGTTTCCCAGGTAAAGCCCTCGCCCATGGCGTAGAACTGGCAAAGATCGGCGAAATGGCCCTCGATCAGGCGGCGTTCGCCGGTATCCCAGGCCCCCTTGATGAACTGCACCACGGCGCAGGGCATGCCATGGGCAATACAGCGCAGGATCATGCCGAAACCGGACGATGACTTGCCCTTACCGGCGCCGGTATGGACGATAATGAGGCCCTTTTCGCCCTGCTTGGTGGCCATGATCTTGTCCCGCGCGGCCTTGATCTTGGCCATTTTCGCGGTATGGCGCGCTTCTTCGGTCTGGTCGGCGTCTTGGGTCATTGCACATTCTGTTGCTTGACAAGGAAGCTGATTGTTCCGCATGTGAAGCAGCGTTGGTTCCTGTCTATGACAGGCGAAGAGGGAATGCGATAGGGGGAAACCCCGAAGCGCTGCCGCCCCCGCGACCGTGACCGGATTAGGTCACTCCAGGCCACTGGCGATAAGCTGGGAAGGTGGAGTGACCGTTGGGGAAACCCAGAATCCGCAAGCCGGGAGACCTGCCAGCGCAGAGACTGAACGGGCGGACGGGGTGTTCCGCGGCCGGTTGGATGCGCCACCCGTTCGTTCGGTCGCGCCGCCTCCTGTCCTGCCCTTTCGTATGGAAGCAACAGGACAAGATGATGAGCGTTTCGCTGCATGTCTGTATCACCTGCAAAGCCGGAGAAACCGTGCCCGATGGCGCGGCGTGTCCGGGCACGAAGCTGCATGCCGCGCTGGTCGCGGCAGGTGCGCCTGAGGCGGTGCAGATCGTGCCGGTGGAATGTCTTTCCGCGTGCTCGCAGGGCTGTTCGGTCGCACTCAGCGCGCCCGGCCGCTGGTCCTATGTCTACGGCCGCATGACCGAAAACGACGCCGCCGAAATTCTCTCCGGCGCCGCCGCCTATGCCAGCGCGCCCGACGGCATCGTGCCCTGGCGCGAACGCCCAACCATTTTCCGCAAGCAGAGCCTTGCCCGCATTCCGCCGATGGTATCAGCATGACCGATCTCGCCAAGACACCCGTCACCGTCATCACCGGCTTTCTCGGCTCGGGAAAGACGACGCTGATCCGGCACCTGATGCGCAACCCCGGCGGCAAGCGGCTGGCCATTCTCGTCAACGAGTTCGGCACGCTCGGCGTCGACGGCGATATCCTGAAGTCCTGCGCCGACGAAAATTGCCCGGTCGAGAATATCGTCGAGCTCGCCAATGGCTGCATCTGCTGCACCGTCGCCGACGACTTCATTCCGACCATCGAGGCGCTGATGGCGATGCCGCAGCGGCCCGATCACATCCTGATCGAGACCTCGGGGCTGGCATTGCCAAAGCCGCTGTTGAAGGCGTTCGACTGGCCGGCGATCCGCTCGCGCATCACGGTCGATGGCGTGATCACGCTGGCCGATGCCGAAGCGGTGGCGGCCGGACGATTTGCGCCCGACCTCGATGCGATTGCCGCACAGCGCGCTGCCGACGACAGCATCGATCACGAGACGCCGCTGTCGGAAGTGTTCGAGGACCAGGTGTCCTGCGCCGATATCGTGCTGTTGTCGAAGGCCGATCTCGCCGGCGACGCGGGATTGGCCGCCGCCCGTTCGATCATCTCGGCGGAGTCGCCGCGTTCGGTGCCGATGCTGGCGATGACCGACGGCATCATCGATCCCCGCGTTATCCTCGGTCTCAACAGCGCCGCCGAAGACGATATCGCCGCCCGCCCCTCGCATCACGACGGCGAGGACGATCACGAGCATGACGATTTTGACAGCGTCTCGATCAGCCTGCCGGAGACTCTGGATCCGGAAGTGCTGGCCGAATCCATCCGCCGGCTCGCGCGCGAACAGAATATTTTGCGCGTGAAGGGTTATGTCGCGGTCAAGGGCAAGCCGATGCGGCTATTGGTGCAGGCCGTCGGCGAACGGGTGCGCAGCCAGTTCGATCGTCCGTGGGGCGACAGCCCCCGAACCTCGCAGCTCGTCGTCATTGCCGAACGCCACCACATCGACCGCACCGCCATCGAGGCAACGCTGGGGGTCTGATCGGGCATGCATGGCGGCTACCGCGACAGCTACGCGCTTGACGAGACGGCGACCGCCTACGATCTCGAGCAGGCGCCTGCCGATCTGGTCGCGCTGTCGTTTTCCGACAGCGATCTCGGCGCCTTCGCGGCCGGCTGGCATCGCGCCAATGGCACCTTGCCGACGCTGCGGCTCGCCAATCTGGTGGCGCTGCGCCATCCGATGTCGGTCGACACTTATATTGACGCGACGCTGGCCGACGCCAAGGGAATCCTGATCCGATTGATTGGTGGCGAGAGCTACTGGTCCTACGGCCTGAGCCAAGTGCGCGACCTCGCGCAACGGCGCGGCATCGCGCTGGCCGTACTGCCGGGCGATGGGCGCGAGGATACCCAGCTCGATGCATTCTCGACGCTGCCGGTCTCGACCTTGCGGCGGCTTTCCGTGCTGTGCGACGCCGGCGGCGCGCTGGCGGCGCAGGCAGCTCTCGCGCAGCTCGCGCTCGCGGCCGGACTCTACGCCGGACCGGTTCAGGGCGAAAAGATCGTTCCCGATTACGGCTGGTACGATCCCGTGCGCGGTGTCGTCGCCGAGCCAACGCCAAGCGACCGCCCGTTGATCGTCGTAACATTCTATCGCTCCTACCTCACCGCGGCCGATACCGGGCCGGTCGATGCGTTGATCGACACTTTCCGCTCGCGCGGATTCGAAGCGATCGGGCTGTTCGTACCTTCGCTGAAAGCGCCCGGCGCTACCGATTGGACGCGCGACGGGCTTCGCAAGCTGGCTCCCGCCGCCATCGTCAACGCCACCGCGTTCTCCGCGCGCGACGACGACGGCACCTCGCCGCTCGACGCATCAGGCTGTCCGGTGTTTCAGGTCGCGCTGTCGACCGCGCGCAAGCGAGACTGGGCTGCATCGGAGCGCGGATTGTCGGCGGCCGATCTCGCCATGCATGTCGTGCTGCCGGAACTCGATGGACGCATTTTCGCGGGCGTCACCAGTTTCAAGTCGCCGGGCAGGCGCGATCCCGACCTGCAATATTCCCGCTTCGCCCATCGCGCCGACCAGGCACGCATCGAAGCAGTCGCCGACCGCGTCACGGGCTGGCACCGTCTGGCGACCACCCCTGCGCCGTCGCGCAAGCTCGCGCTGGTGCTCTCGACCTATCCCGGCCGCGCCGACCAGATGGCGCACGCGGTGGGGCTCGATGCGCTGGCATCGGCCGAGGCAATCCTGTCCGATCTGGCCAAGGAAGGTTACGCGATCACCGAAGGCCTGCCGCTTGCACCAGAACTATCGTCGCAAACGCTGGCATGGCCTGTGAGCGAGTATCGCGCCGCCCTCGCCCTTCTGGCCGCGCCATTGCAAACGGCCCTCACCGCGGCCTGGGGTGAGCCGGAAGCCGATCCCGCGGTGCGCGACGGCGCGTTCCATTTCGCCGCGCTTCACCGCGGCCATGCGCTGGTTGCGCTGCAACCCGAGCGTGGCGAGATATCGTCGCGCGATGCCGATTATCATGATCTCGCGCGCACGCCGCGTCATGGCTACGTCGCGTTTTATCTCTGGCTGCGCGCGCAGCAGATCGATGCCCTCGTGCATATCGGCGCACATGGCACGCTGGAATGGCTGCCCGGAAAATCCGTGGCGCTATCGGAAAGCTGCTGGCCGGAAGCGCTGATCGCGGGAATGCCGGTGATCTATCCCTTCATCGTCAACGATCCCGGCGAGTCCGCGCAGGCCAAACGCCGGATCGGCGCGGTGACGCTGGGTCATCTGCCGCCGCCACAAATCGCCAGCGCGATGCCCGCGGGATTATTGCGGCTGGAGCAATTGCTCGACGAATATTCAACCGCCGACGGATTGGACCCGGCGCGCCGCGTCCGGCTGGTCGCGACAATCCGCGCCGAGGCCCAGTCTGCGGGCGTTGAGCAGGATCTTGGCCTCACCGCCACGTCGACGGCTGCCGAAGCGATCACGCGGATCGACCGCTTTGTCTGCGACATCAAGGCCAGCCAGTTCGGCGATGGCCTCCATGTCTACGGGCAAGGCGCAGGCGAACGCGAAGGCCTCTTCACCGCGCTTGCTGGACGGCGGGTCGCGGCCGGTCCTTCCGGTTCGCCCGCGCGCGGCCGTTCCGACGTGCTGCCGACCGGACGCAACATGTTTTCGGTCGATCCGCGCGCGGTGCCGTCGCGCTCGGCGCATGCGCAAGGCGTGAAGATGGCCGAGGAAATACTTCGGCGTCATCTGCAGGATCATGGCGACTGGCCGCGCGCGCTGGTGATCGATCTCTGGGGCTCGGCGACGATGCGCACCGCAGGCGAGGAATTTGCGATGGCGCTGCATCTCGCCGGCCTCGCGCCGCGCTGGGACGCCAACTCCGAACGCATCAACGGCATCGAGGTCGTGCCATCCGCGTTGCTCGGACGTCCCCGCATCGACGTGACGTTGCGGGTCTCCGGGCTCTTTCGCGACGTCTTTCCAAATCTGCCGCAACTGTTCGAGGCCGGCGCCGCGGCGCTGGCCGGCGACGGCGAACCTGACGACAGCAATCCCTATGCGACGCCGGCGCCGCGCGTGTTTGGACCGCGTCCCGGGCTGTACGGTCTGGCGATGGGCGCCGCCCTCGAGGACTACAGCGCCGAGGGTCGCGCCACGCTGGGCGAAGCCTGGCTCGCCGGATCGGAATGGGCGATCGACGCGCAAGGCAACAGCCACCAGGATCGCGCCGCGCTGGAAACCCGCGTGCTCGCCGCCGACGGCTTTGCCCATGTGCAGGATCTGGCCGAGAGCGACCTGTTGCTGGCGTCCGACTACGCGACCCATGAAGGCGGCTTTGCCGCCGCCGTGGCACGGTTGGGTGGCGAGACGCCCCCGCTCTATCATCTCGACACGACGCAGCCCGATGCGCCGCGGTCGCGCACCTTGCCGGAAGAAATCGCCCGCGTGGTTCGCGCCCGCGCCGCCAATCCGGCCTGGGCCAGCGGCATGATGCGCCACGGCTTTCGCGGCGCCGCCGAACTCACCATGACGCTCGATAACCTCGCCGCCTTCGCGCACCTAACGCGCGACGTTCCCGGCCATCTGTTCGACCTCTATTACGACGCGACCTTGGGCCGATCCGATCTGGTGGACTTCATGGCGCGCGAAAACCCGGCGGCGCTCGCAGCCATGCGGGCGCGGTTCGATGCGCTGCGTGAAGCCGGCCTGTGGTCGACCCGGCGCAACTCGATTGCGATGCAACTGGAAGCCGCCAATGGCTGAGCCGGTCATCCAGGGCTGGTGTCCCGGGGCGTTGCGCCCGATGCTGTCGGGTGACGGCTGGGTCATTCGCGTGCGGCCACCCGGCGGACGGCTGACGCCGCAGCAAGCGCGCGAGATCGCGCGGCTCGCGCACGCCCACGGCAACGGCGTCATCGATCTGTCCTCGCGCGCCAACATTCATCTGCGCGGCGTCACCGAGCAGAGCTACGCGCCTTTGATCGAGGGACTCGACGCCCTCGGCCTGATCGACGACAACCCCGAGGCCGAAGAGCGCCGCAACATCGTGGTTTCGCCGTTCTGGTCGAACGGTGACGGCAGCGTCGAACTGGCGGCAGCACTGGCGAAAGCCCTGACCGCGTCCGACGCACCCCGCCTGCCGGCGAAATTCGGCTTCGCCATCGACTGCGGACCGCGGCCGGTTTTGACCAACGTATCCGCCGACATTCGGCTCGAGCGCAGCGCCGATGGCGGATTGATCTGTCGCGCCAATGGCGCTTCGAATGCCGCGAGCGTATCGGCGACAACGGCTGTCAGCACCATGCTGGCGCTTGCCGACTGGTTCATACAATCGGGCGGGATTTCCGGCGAGCGCGGCCGGATGGCGGCGCATCTGGCGCGCGGCGCGGTGTTGCCGGAAATTTTCAACGACGTCCCTGCCCCGTCGATCGCCACGTACTCTCCCGAGCCGGGTCCAGTCGCGGAAGGCGTGTTGGTCGGCTTCGAGTTCGGCCAGGTGCCGGCCGAACTGCTTGGCGAGCTATCAAGCCTTGGCGCGCTGCGCGTGACGCCCTGGCGAATGCTGTTGATCGAAGGCGTGCACGCCATGCCCGACCTGCCCGGCCTGATCACGCGCCCGCAGGATCCGATGCTGCGCGTGATTGCCTGCACCGGCGCGCCAGGATGCCTGCAAGCCGCGCAGCCGACGCGCGCGCTGGCGCGGTCGCTGGCGCCCCATTTGCCCGTCGGCGCTGTTCTCCATGTGTCCGGGTGCAGCAAAGGCTGCGCGCATCCCGGCGCCACGAACTTCACGCTGACAGCGCAAGCCGAAGGGTTTGACCTGATCCGCGATGGCCACGCGCGCGACCTGCCGTTGCGCTGGGGGTTGACGGCCGAATTTATCGCCGATCACCCCTCTATCCTGCGCGAGGCGCTGTGATGCCTCACACTTACGAAACCGACGGCGCCGCGATCTATCGCAAGTCCTTTGCCACGATCCGGGCGGAAGCCGATCTCGGCCGCTTCACGAGGGAAGAAGAAGTCGTGGTGGTTCGCATGATCCATGCCGCGGGGATGGTCGGGCTGGAAGCGCACGTCCGCTTTTCGCCCGGCATGGCACTGGCGGCACGCGCGGCGCTGGAAGCGGGCGCGCCGATCCTGTGCGACGCACGGATGGTCAGCGAGGGCATCACCCGCCCGCGGCTGCCGGCCAACAATGAAGTGATCTGCACGCTGCACAATGCCGGTGTGCCCGAGCTCGCGCTTAAGCTCGGCAATACACGCTCGGCCGCGGCGGTCGAGCTGTGGCGACCGCATCTGAAAGGCGCGGTCGTTGCGATCGGCAATGCGCCAACGGCCTTGTTTCACCTGCTGAACATGCTGGAAGACAGCACCTGTCCGCGCCCGGCTGCTATCATTGGCTGCCCGGTAGGCTTCGTCGGCGCGGCTGAATCGAAGGAAGCGTTGATGTCGGCACCGCCGGTGCCGTCGCTGGTTGTTGCGGGCCGGCTCGGCGGGTCCGCCATCACCGTCGCCGCCGTCAACGCGCTCGCCAGCCGGAAGGAATAGATCTTGGGCAAGATCATCTGCACCGGCCTCGGCCCCGGCGATCCCGACCTGATCAGCGTCCGATCGGACCGGCTGATCCGCGCCGCCGGTCAGGTAGCGTACTTTCGCAAAGCCGGCCGGCCCGGTCAGGCGCGCCGCATCGTCGAGGGCATGCTGGCGCCTGATGTGACGGAATATCCGATGGAATATCCGGTCACGACCGAACTGCCGTTCGGCAGCGCCGAATATAATCGGTTGCTGGCTTTGTTCTATGACGACTGGGCAACGCGGCTTGCGGCTCTCGCCGCAACCAACGACGTCGTCGTGCTCTGTGAAGGCGATCCGCTGTTCTATGGTTCCTTCATGCATCTTCAAACCCGGCTGCAAGGCCGCGCCGAGGTCGAGATCGTGCCGGGCATCAACGGCATGACCGGGTGCTGGAACGCGACCGGCATCCCCATCACCTGGGGCGACGATGTCCTCGCGGTGCTGATGGGCACGCTGCCGGAAGACGATCTGCTGCGTCACATGCAAAGCGCCGACGCGCTGGTGGTGATGAAGACCGGGCGCAATCTGCCGAAAGTGCGCCGCGCGCTCGAACGCGCGGGGCGGCTTGAGGATGCGTGGCTGGTCGAGCGCGGCACCATGCCCGGCCAACGTGTGATGCGGCTCGCCGAAACCGACATCGGCGAATGCCCGTACTTCGCAACCATCCTGGTCCACGGCCAGGGCCGCCGCCCGGAGCTGGAGGAATGACCGGCTCGCTGGTGGTCGCAGGCCTCGGCCCCGGAGATTCGGCGCTGGTGACATCAGAGGTCACCGCCGCGCTGGCGGCTGCGACCGATGTCGTCGGCTATATCCCCTATGTCGCACGCGTCGCCCCGCGCGAAGGCCTGACGCTGCACGCCTCCGACAACCGGGTCGAGTTGCAACGGGCGCGAGAGGCGCTTGAACTCGCCGCCGCCGGCCGGCACGTGGTGATCGTATCGTCGGGCGATCCCGGCGTGTTCGCGATGGCGTCGGCCGTGTTCGAAGCGCTGGAGAATGCGCCCTCGCTGCAAACGCTCGATATTCGCGTGCTCCCCGGCATCACGGCGATGCTGGCGGCGGCGGCTCGCGCGGGCGCGCCACTCGGCCATGATTTTTGCGCGATCAACCTCAGTGACAACCTGAAACCGTGGGCACTGGTGGAGCGGCGGCTTCGGCTCGCCGCGGAAGCCGACTTCGCGATGGCGTTCTACAACCCCCGCTCCGCCGCCCGCCCGCATCAGTTCGCGCGCACCCTCGAAATCCTGCGCGAGGCCTGCGGTCCCGACCGGTTGATCATTTTCGCGCACGCGGTGACGACGCCGGAGGAACGCATCGCGACGGTGACGCTGGCCGAAGCGCGGCCCGAGATGGCCGACATGCGCACCGTCGTACTGGTCGGAAATTCCGCGACCCGCCGGGTCGGGCCCTACGTCTATACGCCGAGGCACGCCGATTGAGTGAGCCAGCGCATGATCTCATTTACGCTCTGCGCCGTCCTGCGCTCCGGCAGGTTGGGTCGGTCAATCATGATGACCGGCAGGCCGAGCGCGCGCGCGGCTTCGAGCTTCGCCTTGGCGCCCTCGCCGCCGGCGTTTCTCGCAACGACATGCGTGATGCGATGATCGCGCAGCAGCGCGAGATCGCCCTCGATCGTGAACGGTCCGCGCGCCAGGACGATCTCGACGTCCGGCAGCGGCAACGGCGTTTGGGGCGCATCAACGAGGCGCAGCAAATAGAAGTGCTGCGGCTGCGCCGCGAACGGGTTGAGATGTTGCCTGCCGATGGCAAGAAAAATCCGCGCCGGCTGATCCGGCAGTGCCGCCGCCGCGTCCTCGACATCAGCAACGTGCCGCCATGTGTCGCCGGGCGCCTCGCTCCAGGGCTCGCGCAGATAGGCGATCAGCGGCGTGGCAGTTTTTGCGCAGGCCTCCACGGCGTTGCGGCTGATCTGGCTCGCGAACGGATGCGTGGCGTCGATCACATGGGTGATGCGTTCAGTCCGCAGATATTCGGCGAGCCCGTCGACGCCGCCAAAACCGCCGACCCGCGTCGGCGAGGGTTGCGCAACCGGCGTCGCGGTGCGACCAGCATAGGAGTAGACTCCCGCCACGCCAGCCGCGGCAAGTTCGCGGCCGATCTGGCTGGCTTCCGTCGTGCCGCCCAAAAGAAGGACCCGAAGGACGCGCATCATGTCTGACTCCCCCTCAGGTTCGGCGACCAATCCCTGGCTCTCGATCATCGGCATCGGCGAAGATGGCCTTACGGGTTTGTCGCAATCAAGTCGAGACGCGCTGGCAAAAGCGGAAATCGTCTTCGGCGGCCCGCGCCATCTGAGGCTTGCCGAGATTGACGCACGAGGTCGGCCGTGGCCGGTGCCGTTTTCGGTCGAACCGGTGCTCGCCCGCCGCGGCCGGCGGGTGGCGGTGCTGGCTTCCGGCGATCCGTTCTGGCACGGCGCTGGCGGCAGCCTCGCCGCACATCTGGCTCCCGACGAGTGGACCGCCTTTCCCGCACCGTCGACCTTTTCGCTGGCCGCGGCACGATTGGGCTGGCGGCTGGAAGAAATCGCCTGTCTTGGTCTCCACGCCGCGCCATTTGAAACCTTGCTGCCGCATCTGGCGCCGGCGCGGCGTGCGATCTGTCTGCTCCGTGATGGCAACGCCTCCGGCGATCTGGCCGCGTGGCTGACCCAGCAAGGTTTCGGCGCGTCGTCTTTATCCGTGATGGAATCCCTCGGCGGCCGGAGTGAGCGGATTCGCACGACGCAAGCCGCGGGCTTTGACCTTGCCGATGTGGCCGCGCCGGTTGCGGTGGCGATCGTGGCGGCGGGCGCTGCAGGGCTACCGCGGACACCGGGATTGCCCGACGAAGCGTTCGTCCATGATGGGCAGATTACCAAACGTCCGATGCGGGCGCTGACGCTGTCGGCGCTGGCGCCGCGGCCCGGCGAACTATTGTGGGACATCGGTGCGGGATCGGGATCGATCTCGGTGGAATGGTGCCTCGCCGGCGGCCGCGCGTTTGCGATCGAGACGAGATCCGATCGCGCCGCGAATATTCGAACCAACGCCGCAGCGTTCGGCATCACGAATGTCCTGACGGTCGTGGAAGGGACGGCACCTGACGTGCTTGCGACACTGCCGCCTCCGAATGCCGTCTTCGTCGGCGGCGGCAACCAACAATCCCTGTTCGATGCGCTGTGGGCCGCGATCCCTGCGGGAACGCGGTTGGTCGCCAACGCGGTGACGCTGGAAACCGAAGCGCTGCTGCTTGCGGAACAGAACAAGCATGGCGGCGAATTGCTGCGGATCGAGCTGGCGCAAGCAGCGCCCCTGGGGGGCATGCGCGGCTGGGTTCCCTCGCGTCCGCTGGTGCAGTGGAGTGTGGTGCGATGAAAATCGCCGGCATCGGTTTTCGCGAAGCCGCCAATATCTCCTCGCTGCGTAGCGCGCTGATATCGGCGGGCGGAACCGATGGCGTGATCGCGTTAGCGACTGCCGCCGAGAAAGCCGAAGCCGTGGCATTGGTGGCGCTGGCCGCGGAATTGCATTTGCCGATCCGGGCCATCACGCCAGACGCGCTGGCCGCAGTTGAAACCAAGACAAGGTCGGAGCGCGTGGTGGCGCGCTTCGGCACCGGCAGTCTTGCCGAGGCAGCGGCGCTCGCAGCCGCTGGACCCACAGCACGGCTGCTCGGACCCCGCGCCGCGTCGGCCGACGGCATGGCAACGGCGGCGATCGCGGAAGGAGACGGCGAATGACGGTGCATTTCATCGGCGCCGGTCCCGGCGCGCCTGACCTCATCACCATTCGTGGCCGCGACCTGATTGCGGCGTCACCGGTATGCCTGTTTGCCGGCTCGCTGGTGCCGACGGCGCTGCTGAACCACTGCCCGGCCGGCGCAAAGATCATCGACACTGCGCCGATGTCGCTCGACATGATCATCGCGGAGATCGCGGCAGCCCATGCCGCGGGGCATGATGTGGCGCGGCTGCATTCCGGCGATCTGTCGGTCTGGTCGGCGATGGGCGAACAACTGCGCCGGTTGCGCGCGCTCAACATTCCCTATGACGTCACGCCCGGCGTGCCATCCTTTGCCGCCGCGGCGGCGGCGCTGGGTGCCGAACTCACCCTGCCCGGCGTGGCGCAATCGGTGGTGCTGACGCGCACCTCGGGCCGCGCCTCGGCGATGCCGGAGAGCGAAAACCTCGCAGCCTTTGCCGCCACCGGCGCGACGCTGGCGATCCATCTGTCCGTGCACGTGCTCGACAAAGTCATTGCGGAGCTCACACCGCATTACGGTGCCGACTGCCCGGTGGCCGTGGTCCGGCGCGCGAGCTGGCCGGACGAGCGCGTTGTCGTGGCGACGCTCGCAACACTCGATGCCGCCGTCGCCGGCGTCATGGAGCGCACCGCGTTGATCTTGGTCGGCCGCGCGATCGGCGCGAAGGAGTTCGACGAGAGCCGGCTTTATGCCGGTGATTACGATCGCCGCTTTCGCCCCGTCGGCATCGATCCCCGTTTTCCGGAGGGCGCGTGATCCCGCCGGGCCTCGTCATTTCCGCGCCCGCCTCGGGCGCCGGCAAAACCACCCTGATGCTGGGTCTGCTGGCGGCGTTTCGCGCGCAGGGACTTATCCTGCAGCCGTACAAGTGCGGACCCGATTATATCGACCCGGCGTTTCACGCCGCGGCGTCCGGGCGCGCCTCGCTCAACCTCGATAGCTGGGCGATGCAGCCGGCGCATCTTGCCGCCTTGATGCAGGCGGCAGACGGCGCCGATCTGGTGCTGGCCGAAGGCTCGATGGGACTGTTCGACGGCGTTGCTGCCATTGGAGAAACGGGAACCGGCGCGAGCGCGGACATCGCAGCGCTCGCCGGCTGGCCCGTGGTGCTGGTGCTCGACGTGTCCGGACAGGCACAATCGGCGGCGGCGACAGCGCTCGGCTTTGCCACGCTGCGCAAGGATGTCGCGCTCGCCGGCGTCGTGCTCAATCGCGTGGCTAGTCCCCGCCACGAGGCGCTGGCGCGCGCCGGCATGGAAGCCGCCGGAATCCGCGTGCTCGGCGCGCTGCCGCGGCGGGAGTCGGTGGCGCTGCCGGAGCGTCATCTCGGCCTGGTGCAGGCCGAGGAACAACCTCGCCTCGCGCAAATCCTGAGCGAGATGGCTGACTTCATCGCCGCGCATGTCGATCTGAAGGCGCTGCGCGCGATTGCAACGCAGACGCAAACCGCCGATGCCGCAGGCGTCAAAATTCCTCCACCGGGCAAGCGGGTGGCGCTGGCGCGCGATGCGGCCTTCTCCTTCATCTATCCGCATTTGCTGGCAGGATGGCGCGCGGCGGGCGCGGAGATCCTGCCGTTCTCGCCGCTGGCCGATGAAGCGCCTGACGCATCGGCCGATGCCTGCTGGCTGCCGGGCGGATATCCGGAGCTGCATGCCGGGCGACTGGCGGCTGCAACCCGATTCCGTGCAGGACTGCGAAGCTTTGCCGAGACCCGTCCGGTGCATGGCGAGTGCGGTGGCTACATGGCGATGGGCGAATGCCTGATCGACGCCTCCGGTACGCGGCATGAGATGGCCGGCTTCTTCAAGCTCACCACGTCGTTCGAGAAGCGGCGCATGCATCTGGGCTATCGCCTTGCGCAGTTGGCGTCGCCGATTCCCGGTTACCGCGAAGGCTCACGACTGCGCGGGCATGAGTTCCACTACGCCAGCATCCTCGAACACAACGAGGCACCGCTCGCGCAGGTCATCGACGCATCCGGCGCCACCGTGCCGGAAACCGGATCGAGCAAGACTTTTGGCGGCGGCGGCCGCGCCACCGGTTCGTTCTTTCATCTGATCGCGGAGGCGACATGACCGGCTTTGTCTCCTTTGTCTCCTCCGGCCCCGGCGATCCCGAACTGCTGACGCTGAAGGCGGTGGCGCGGTTGCAGGCCGCCGACGCCGTGCTGTTCGACGACCTGTCGTCGGGTCCCATTCTCGCGCATGTCCGCACCGGCGCCGATCTGATCAGCGTCGGCAAGCGCGCCGGACGGGTGTCGCCGCGGCAGCAGCATGTCAGCCGTCTGTTGGTCGATTACGCGACGACGCATGCCAAGGTGGTGCGCCTGAAATCCGGCGACGCCGGGATCTTCGGACGGCTGGAAGAAGAAATCGAGGCGCTGTCGGCGGCCGGCATCAGCTACGAAATCATTCCCGGCGTCACCTCGGCCTGTGCCGCGGCGGCCGCCGCCGGCATGCCACTGACCCGGCGGCTCAAATCGCGGCGGGTGCAATTCGTGACCGGTCACGATGTCACCGGCGCACTTCCCGAAGAATTGAATTTTGCGGCGCTGGCCGACCCGTCGGCGACGACAGCCGTCTTTATGGGCAAGCGGACCTTTCCGGAACTGGCGCGGCGGCTGACCGCGGCGGGTTTGCCGGCCGATACGCCGGCCATGCTGGCCGAATCCGTTGGCCATCCCGACCAGCGTCTGACGCACACGACGGTAGCCGAACTGGCCGACCTGATGGCGACCGAAGACAGCACCACCCCGGCTTTGATTCTGTATGGCGCACTGGCGCCGGGCCACTCTTGACTTGGCCGGAGGCCGGTGACAACGCTAGCGAAGACGTTCCCGGCGGCCGAAATGGCCGGCGAAAAGACAAAAGGCACGGAGAATCTCATGCATATCGAACCCGGTCTGGTCGACAGCAGCAAGATCGTACTGAGCTACGGGACCGCCGCCGTGGCAGGCGCCGTGGCGCTCCGAACCGTCGTCCGTTCGATCGGCGAAAAGGGCCCGGTATCTTTGCTCCTGCGTAGCGCGATCGCCACCGTCTGCGTCTTCATTTTCTTCGAGGTCATGCCGCATTTCCCGGTCGGCGTATCCGAGGTGCACTTCATCCTGGGCTCGACCTTGTTCCTGATCCTCGGCGCCGCGCCATCCGCGGTCGGCCTTGCGATGGGCCTGCTGATTCAGGGGCTGTTCTTCTCGCCGATCGACCTGCCGCAATACGGCATGAACGTCACCACGCTGCTGGTTCCGCTGTTCGCGTTGTATGCGCTGGCAGGAAAGGTAATCGCGCCTGGTACCGCCTATGTCGACCTGAAGTACAGCCAGGCGCTGACGCTCTCGACCGCCTATCAGGGTGGCGTTGTCGCCTGGGTGGCGTTCTGGGCGATCTATGGCGCTGGTTTCAGCGCGGCGAACCTGTCGTCGGTCGCAAGCTTCGGCGCCGCCTATATGGCGGTCGTCCTGATCGAGCCGCTGGCCGATCTCGCAATTCTCGCGGCAGCCAAGTCTCTGCACGCACTGCGCGGCTCGCCGCTGGTGACGCAGCGGCTCTATCACGCGGCCTGATCGGCGTCGCAGAAACCGGGACGCGGCCGCATCGTCGGCCGCGTTTTTGTTTAGGAGCCAGATGATCGAACTTCTTCTCGTGGGCATCGGCACCGGCAATCCCGAGCACCTGACGCTGCAAGCGATCCGGGCGCTCAACTCCGCCGATCTGATCCTGATCCCGCGCAAGGGCGCTGATAAGGCCGACCTCGCCGAACTCCGCCGTTCGATCTGCGCTGACGTGGTGACGAATCCCGCCACGAAAATCGTCGAATTCGACCTGCCCCGCCGCGACCAGAGCAACCCCGATTATCGCGGCGGTGTCGATGACTGGCACGACGCCATCGCCGATGTCTGGTCCAACACCATCACGTCCGAACTTCCAGGCAGCGGATCGGTGGCGCTGTTGGTCTGGGGCGATCCTACGCTCTACGACAGCACGCTGCGGATCGCTTCGCGCCTGAACCCCATGCCGCGCGTACGCGTGATCCCGGGCATCACCTCGATCCAGGCGCTGACCGCATCGCATGCGATTCCACTGAATGAAATCGGCGCGCCCTTTCTCGTCACCACCGGCAGACGGCTGCGTGAGGCCGGCTGGCCAACGGGAGCAGATACGCTGGTGGTGATGCTCGACGGCGACTGTGCCTTCCAGCACCTCGATCCCGCCGGCGTGACGATCTGGTGGGGGGCCTATGTCGGCATGCCCCAGCAGATCACGCTTGCCGGTCCGCTCGGGGAAACAGGTCCGCTGATCCTGAAGGCCCGCACCGAGGCGCGCGAGGCCAACGGCTGGATCATGGACGTCTATCTGCTCAGGCGCAAAGGCGCCGATAGGGAACAGCGATAGGGTTGCGAACGGCCGTTCACGTCGGAAAAATTTCTCGGAAATTGTGAATGCCGCGCTTTCGCGGTAAGCAATTTGGCAGGGAACCGTACAGCCAGACGTGAGATGACCGAACACTCCGCCATTACGCCCGTTCCGACGGCCATCGGGCGCCGCGACTTCATTCGCCTCGCCGGCAGCACCGCCGCCGGTTGGCTCGCGCTTGGCGCAACGGCGGAGCGGATGCGTGTCGTCGGCCTGCTCATTGGACTGCCGTTGAGCGATCCACTGGCCAGCAAACAGTCCCCGGACAGCGCGAAGTCCCGCTTTCCGGCGCTGATCAAGGACCTGTACGACCGAGGCTGGGTCGAAGGCGTCAATATCCGGTTCGAGCCTCGTTCGAGCTACGGCGGCCCGGCGAATCAGCAAGCCGCCGTCAAGGAGTTGCTCGAGCTCAATCCGGACGTGGTCCTGACCTCGTCGACGGTCGAAACCGCCTTGATGGCGGCCGCCACCAAGACGATTCCGATCGTGTTTACGACCGCCAGCGATCCGATCGGTAACGGTTTCGTCCAGAGCCTTGCCCGGCCGGGCGGCAACATCACCGGCTTCACCAACAGCGACCCCGAGATGGGTGGCAAATGGCTCCAGTTGCTCAGGGAAATCGACCCCAGGATCGAACGCATCGGCGCCGTCTTTAATCCCCAGACGACATCGCGCGGCGGCAGGTATTTCCTCGACTCGATCGAAAGCGAGGCAGCTTCGACCGGCATCAAGGTCGAGCCCCTGCCGCTACGCGATCCGTCCCAATTCGACCAGGCCGTTCGCAGCTATTCGGGCAGCCCCGCCGGCGGATTGATTGGATTGGTCGACAGCTTCCTCGTCATCAACAGAAATGCCCTTGTCGCGGCGACGACGAAATACCGCGTGCCGATGATCTATCCGTTTCGCTACTTCATCGACGTGGGTGGGCTGATTGCCTACGGCCCCGCGCTTGAAGTGCGAGGCGGCGATTATGTCGACCTGATCCTGCGCGGCACCAAGCCCGGCGACCTGCCCGTGCAATCGCCGCGCAAATATGAGCTGCTGATTAATCGCAAAAGCGCGGACGAGCTTGGACTGAAAATATCGCCGGCGTTGCTGGCGCGCGCCGACGAGATTCGTGAGTGACCGGCGCGGCTGACTCCGCCGATCGGAGTGCGCCGCGCAACCGGCTGTTTCGCAAATATCTCTATTCGTTCGTAGCGCTTGCCTTCGCAACGCTTGCCGTCAACAGCGCGCTCGATGCGTGGTTTTCCTTCGGCGAACAGAAGCTGCTGCTCGCCGCGATTCAGCGTGAACAGGCAGCTTCCGCCGCGACCCAGATCAGCCAGTTCATCAGCCAGATCGAGGTCGAACTCAACTGGCTGTCCCGCCTGCCCGCCGACCCGCAGGCGCGTGACGAACAGCGCCTCAACGCGATCCGCCTGCTGCGGCTGTCGCCGCCTATCTCCGAGGTGACGCAGCTCGACGCCAACGGACGCGAGCAATTGCGCATCTCGCGGCGTGTCGCCGATATCATCGGCAGCAACAGGGATCTGTCGGACACGCCGGCATTTCGCGGCGCGAAAACCGGAGAAGTCTACTACGGACCGGTCTACTTTTTCGGCGAGACCGAACCGTTCATGACCATCGCCGTGCGCGGCGATGGCGCAAATGCCGGCGTCACCGTCGCCGAGGTCAATTTGCGATTCATCTGGGACGTCGTTGCCAGGATCAAGGTCGGCAACACCGGCAAGGCGTTCGTCGTCGACCGTCAAGGCCGGTTGATCGCGCACCCGGACCTGTGGCCGGTGCTGCGCAAGACCGATCTTTCGACGCGTCCCGCGGTGCGGGCCGGCCTCTCGGGCGCAGCGCCCCCAGACACCGGCGACGTCAGCGACGACCTCTCCGGCCAGCGCGTGCTGTCGAGCTACGTCATGGTCCCGAGGCTTGGCTGGCTTGTGTTCGTCGAGTTGCCGCTGAACGAAGCCTATGTACCAATCTACGTCTCGATCGGCCGTTCGGCGCTGCTGCTGCTCGCGCTGCTGGCCTGCTCCGTACTGGCGGCCTTCCTGCTCAGCCGGCGGATGACCGTGCCGATCCGGCTCC
This sequence comes from Afipia sp. GAS231, assembly GCF_900103365.1. Classification (NCBI taxonomy): domain Bacteria; kingdom Pseudomonadati; phylum Pseudomonadota; class Alphaproteobacteria; order Hyphomicrobiales; family Nitrobacteraceae; genus Afipia; species Afipia sp. GAS231. The sequence continues at coordinate 6,536,810 of NZ_LT629703.1, read as the reverse complement.
TGACACAGGGCGCTGCGCGGATCGGCAGCGGCGATCTCGAACAGCGGCTCGCGATCAACACCGGCGACGAGCTGGAAGCGCTCGGCGAACAGTTCAACCAGATGGCGGCGCATTTGCGCGAATCCTACGCCACGCTCGAACGCAAGGTCATCGAGCGAACCGCCGAGCTCGAAAAGGCCCGCGATCACGCGCTCGCAGCCCACGCCGCGGCCGAGCGCGCGCGCAACGCCGCCGAACAGGCCAATGAAACCAAGTCGCGCTTTCTGGCCGTCGTCAGCCATGAACTGCGTACGCCGCTGAACGGCGTGATGGGCGTGTTGCAACTGCTCGATGACGGCCGCCTCAACGAGGCGCAGCGCAGCTACCTTGCAACTGCCGCCGCATCCGGCGACACGCTGATCGGGCTGATCGACACCATCCTGGAATATGCCCGCCTGGAAGCCAGCGCCGAGGTGCTGGAAAGCCGCGATTTCCGCCTCGACCGGTTGATCGAAACCGCAACCGATCTGCTGCGTCCGCAGGCGCTGGCCAAGGGGCTGGCATTCGACCTGTCATGCGATGCCTCCGCCAGAATGCAGGTGCATGGCGATCCGGTGCGGCTCAACCGCGTGCTGCTCAACGTGATCGGCAACGCCGTCAAGTTCACCTCGGACGGCAGGATCGAGCTGCGCGCCACGATCGCGCGACAACAATCCGGCTATCAGCTCCGGCTCACCGTCGAGGATACCGGCATCGGCATCGCCCCCGAAATGCACGAACGGATCTTCGAGGATTTCGTGCAGGCCGACGACAGCGTGGCGCGACGGTTTGGCGGAACCGGCCTGGGGCTGGCGATCGCGCGGCGGCTCGCGCGCTTGATGGGCGGCGATCTCACGGTCGAGAGCACGCCCGGATCCGGCAGTGCGTTCCATCTCGTGATGCCGCTGAGACCTGCCGAGGACCGCCCAAGCGCCGCAGGCGTAGCGGAATATTCGGTTTCCCGGCCGCTGCGGGTGCTGCTGGTCGATGACGATCCGGTCAATTGCGAGGTCGGCCAAGCCATGCTGCGCCGGCTTGGTCATCAAGCTGTCGTCGCGCGGAACGGAACTTCGGCCATCGAACAGGCCAGCCGCGAAGCGTTCGACGTCATTCTGATGGATTTGCACATGCCCGACATGGATGGCGTCGAAGCGACGGAACGAATCCGAAAACTTCCCTTGCCGCGGTTTCCGCGCATCATTGCATTGACCGCTGATGTCTCGGAGCGCAGCCGGGAGCGCTTCGCGCAAGCCGGCATCCACACCATCATCGGCAAGCCGATCCTGCTGAAGACCCTGCGCGACGCCCTCGCCCACGACGCAGCAAGCGAAAGCCCGCCCGACCTGACGATCATCGCGCGGCCGGCGACGCTCGGGCTTGTCGACGAGGCGTTCCTCGACGACCAGAAGGAATTGCTTGGCGCCCCGCAGATCGCGAAACTACTGCGATTGCTGCAGAAGACGTCGGCGGACCTCGCCGGCGAGATCATCAAAGCGGCCGCCCTGGCCGATCGCGCGCGGCTGTCGCGGGCCGCGCATCAGCTCGGCAGCGCCGCCAGCGCACTCGGCCTCGTCCGTCTGATGCAACGCTGCAGCGAGATAGAGCTCACCGCCGTCACGATGTCCCCGGATCAATGCCGGGCCGCCGGCGACGAATTGACCGCGCTTCAACAACGGTCGCTGGTCGCCTTGAGCAACCTGCTCGGCGCCGACGTGCAGCCCTCGACTTCCCTCAGCTAATCTACGCGCGCTCGTAAAGCGTCACGACGCAGGCGCCGCCAAGACCGAGATTGTGCTGCAGCGCCACTTTCGCGCCCTCGACCTGGGTGGCCGCCGCCGAACCCCGCAACTGGCGCGTCAGTTCATAGCATTGCGCAAGACCGGTGGCGCCGAGCGGATGCCCTTTCGACAACAGACCACCGGACGGATTGGTCACGATCCTGCCGCCATAGGTGTTGTCGCCATCGTCGATGAAACGCTCCGCTCCGCCATCCCCGCACAGGCCGAGGGCTTCATAGGTGATCAGTTCGTTTTGCGCGAAACAGTCATGCAACTCGACCACATCGACATCGTCAGGACCGATGCCGGCGGCTTCATAGACGCTGTTGGCGGCCGCGCGCGCCATGTCGAAACCGACGACCTGCATCATGTCGCCGGCGCCGAAGGTCGACGGAGTGTCGGTCGTCATGGCCTGCGCCGCGATCCGCACGTCCTTGCGCAAGCCGTGCCGGCTGGCGAATTGCTCCGAGACCAGAACGGCCGCAGCCCCCCCGCAGGTCGGCGCACAGGCCATCAGCCGCGTCATCACGCCGGGCCAGATCACCTGGTCGTTCATGACGTCGTCGGCGGTGACCTCCTTGCGGAACAGCGCCAGCGGATTGTTTTTGGCGTGGCGGCTGGCCTTGGCGCGAACCTTGGCAAACGACGTCAGCGGCGTGCCGTATTTCTTCATGTGGCTGAGACCGGCGCCGCCGAAATAGCGCAGCGCCAGCGGCACACCGGGGGCGTCGACGAGTTGGCCGGCGGCCGCATCGAAATCCTCGAAGGCGCTGGGGCGGTCGGTGAAGACGGCGCCGAGCGCGCCTGGCTTCATCTGCTCGAAGCCAAGCGCCAGAACGCAATCGAGCGCGCCCGACGCGATCGCCTGCCGCGCCAGGAACAGCGCCGTCGACCCGGTCGAACAGTTGTTGTTGACGTTGATGATGGGAACGCCGGTCATGCCGACCGGATAGAGCGCCCGTTGGCCGCAGGTCGAGTCGCCATAGACATATCCGACATAGGCCTGCTGGATCTGGTCGTAAGCGAGACCGGCGTCGTCCAACGCCAGTCTGGTCGCCCCCGCGCCCATCACGTGATACGGCGCGTTGGCGCCCGGCTTGACGAACGGGATCATGCCGACGCCAGCGACATACACGGAAGATGTCATACCGCTCTCCATTGATGACCGGACCGACTCTACATCATCGGGAGCGGCTGTCTCCAGCCTCATTCGACGCGGCGGCGCGGCCGTCAGCTTCCGTCGTCGAGCGCAATCCGGTAGCCAACCCCCGTCACCGTCGTGATGACCGGCCGGCCGCTCCGGCTGACGAGCTTGCGGCGCAATCGCGCCACCAGCGCATCGACGGTGCGCAGGTCGACGTCGGACTGCCGGTTGCTGATCACTTCGATCAGATAGCTGCGGCTGAGCGCCTCGCCCTGCGCGTCCACCAGCGCGGCCAGCAGATCGAACTCGGCGCGCGTCAACTGGATTTGCGTATCGTCGAGATCAGTCAGTTCGCGGCGAACCAGATCGATGGTCCAGTCGCGGAAGCGTAGCGGGGAGCCCGCGCGGGGCGCCGGCCGCTCGATCGCGCGCCGTCGCAGCAGCGAACGGGCCCGCGCCAGCAGGTCGCGGAGATCGATCGGCTTGGTCACATAGTGATCGCCCGCGAGCTCAAGTCCGCGAATTCGGTCGGCATCCGCGTCCCGCCGCGTCACGAAGATGATGCCGACCTGGCTGGCCGCGCGAATTTCCTGCGCCAGTTCGATGCCATCGCCATCCGGAAGTTGAATGTCGAGAAACAGCAGATCCGGATCGACGCGCGGCAAGAGCTTCCGGCATCCCGCGCAGTCCCCGGCAACCGTGACGTCGAATTCATGTTCGGCAAAATAGCCGGCGATCATCTCGCTGGTGACCGGATCGTCTTCCAGCACGATCAGTCGCTGGCGGCGTTGCGGCTCGCTATGCGGCACGGGACGCCACGGAGCTGGTTTCGAATCCGGCCGGTACCGCGACCGAAATCGCCCGGCCTCCGCCAAATTCCACAATGATCAATTGAAGCCCCTGCCCTAACCCGATCCGGGGCAGAAACGGCCGCCGGACGGCGCCAATTAAGCACCCGGCGGATTGAAAATCATGTGGTTTATTTCACACTACGTGACGGAAATTATTGAGTTCCAATTCAACCGCTGCCCGCCAGCGGCAGGGCGCAAAGCGAATCTATCGCAGAAGGTGAAGCGTTCGATTTTACTACTCGGCTTTCGCCTGCGGCAATCGAATGAATGCGCTTACGCGCCGACTGACGGCAGGCTGGCTGCCGCGATGGCGACGATCTGGGACAGCCGACGTCCGATCCGGGACGGTGCGCCGCGCAGCAATGAACGAATCTGTTGCATCTCACATCTTCCATCTGCGCCGGTGGAACAATCGTTCCAGCAATGGCGCACCATCGAAAATGGTCTTGCGCGGCAAACTAGTCGAGATGTCTGCGAAAATAGCAATGCGCGCACCGTCCGGACGCCCGCCGGCAGTGGATTTATTGCCCCGATCGAGCCGGCGGCGGGGGAAATCTTCTCCCCGGTTTCCGCCCTTATAATCCGGTGATGCCGCTATCGACTGCCAGCGTCTGCGCGTTGACGTAAACGCTGTCGTCGGACATGAAAAACAGCACGGCGTAGGCGATCTCCCAGCCGGTCGCCATCCGCCCAAACGGTGCTCCCGATGCGCTGCGCGACGGCCGGCCGGCGCTGGTGTAACGGCCGAGCGGCGTATCGACCAGGCCCGGGCAAACGATATTCGCCCGGATGCCACGCCGCGCCCCTTCCTTGGCGACGTTGCGCATCAGGCCGCCAAGCGCTGCCTTCGACGTGTCATAGGCAATCAGCCGCGAGCCGGAGCGAAGGCCAGCGATCGACGAGATGAACACGATCGATGCGCCGGGATCGAGGTGCCGCAGCGCCTTGCGGCAGCAGAGCATCGGCCCGGTGAGATTGACCGCAAACGTGTCATTCCATTCCCCGAGATCGACGCCGTCGAGGCCGAGCGCGCCGATGCCGATGCCGACATTGAGCACCATGCCGTCGAGCCCGCCGAGGCCGTTCATCGCCTCTTCGATCATCCGGTTCACATCGTCCTCGCGGGCGATGTTGGCCTCGATGGAAAAGGCGCGGCCGCCCTCACTTGTGATACGCCCGACGGTGTCGTCGGCGCTGGCGCGGTTCATGTCGGCCACCGCGACATGAGCCCCTTCCCTGGCAAACACCAGCGACATCGCCCGGCCGTTTCCAACCGGATCGGTTTCGGCATCGAAGGTGCGCTGCCCGCCGCCGACCACCAGAATGCGACGGCCCTGAAGCCGCCCGCGGCCCGGTGCTTCACCTCTGGATTCCGCGCTGAGCTCGCGGACGTAACGGATCTTGTCTGACATTTTTTCGTCTCGTGTCGGTTGTGCGCGTGATGCCGCGGGGCTCTGCAGCCGGGTTCTTATATCGTCAAACCGGCACGCCGAGAAACCGCCGCAGCGCCGTCAGCACCTCATCGAGCCGGTCGTGATGCAGCCAGTGCCCGGCACCCGTAATCTTCAGCATCTCGGCATGCTTGAAATGCGCCAGCAGGCCTGCGGCCTCCGGATCGGCCAGAAAACTCTCGCTGCCCCACATCAGCAGCGTCGGGCAAGCGATGCGCGACCACAGGCCGATATAGTCGTCCGGCGACAACCGATACGGCGCCCTCGCCCGCTGATAGTGATCGAACTTCCAGCGGTAGAAACCATCAGCATGCTGCCGGACGCCGTGGCGCGCCAGATGCAGCGCCTGCTCCTGCGTCAGCCGCTTGTTGCGCCCCGAAAGGCGTAGCGCCGCTTCCTCGATCGTCTTGAAAGCCCTGGCTTCGTGCTGCGCGATCCGATCGAGCTGCTTGATCCAGCGCGACATCCGTTCGTCGATCGGCATCGGATTCGCAAATGACAGGAAGGTGCCGTCAAGCACGGCCAGGCGCGACACCCGCTCGGGGAAGGTTCCGGCATAGGCTTGGGCGACCATCCCGCCCATCGAATGACCGATGATGGCGGCGTCCTTCAGCCCCGCGACGGCAATCAGACGCGTGAGGTCGACGACGTTGTCGATCAGTGTGTAGCTGCTTCCCTTGGCCCATTCGGAATCGCCGTGCCCGCGCAGATCCGGCGCCACGATGTGGAAGTGCGGCTGCAGTGCCCGCGCGATCGCATCCCAGTTGCGGCAATGATCGAGCCCGCCATGGATCAGAACCAGCGGCGGCGCGGCCGCGTTGCCCCAATCGGCATAATGCAGCCGCAGTCCCTGCGACTCGTAAAAGCGGGCTTCCGGCTCAGTCATTCCGATCACGATCCTACTTCGGCGCGAACCCGAAGGTCCGCTCGAAACGCCTGGCGTAGGCCGGCCATACTTCGGGATTGATAACGCGCGGCGGGCGCTTGCCGTCGAGCGCGTCGAGAATTTGCTCGGCGGCAATCCGGCCCATGTTCTCGCGCGCTTCCTTGGTAACGCCAGCCGTATGCGGGCTCGCCAGCACGTTGTCGAACTGCAGCAGCGGGTGCTCCGGCGGCGGCGGCTCCTTGTCCCAGACGTCGAGGCCGGCGCCGGCGATGCGTTTGTCGCGCAACGCATCGTACAGCGCCCTCTCGTCGTGAATGAAGCCACGCGCGGTGGTGATGAAGAACGAATGCGGCTGCATCAGCGCGAACTGGCGCGCGCCGATCATGCCGTTATTGTCCTTGTTCAGGGGGCACGAGATCGAGACGAAATCCGAGCGGCGCATCAGGTCGTCGAGTTCGACCTTCTCCGCACCCCGCGCGGCGATTTCCTCAGCACTCAGGAACGGGTCGTAGGCGATCACATTCATGTGCAGGAGGCCCTTGCACAACTCGGCGATACGGCGGCCGACATTGCCGATCCCGACGATGCCGATGGTCTTGCCTTTGGCTTCGTTGCCCATCAGCGCGTTGCGATTGACATTGGCGTCGCGGCGCAGCGCGCGGTCGGCCTCGAGAATGCGCTTGGACAACGTCAGCAGCATGCCGAGCGCATGCTCGGCGACCGAATTGGCGTTGCCGCCGGACTGATTGACGACCAGCACGCCCGCCGCCGTGCAGGCGTCGACGTCGACGGGGTCGAAGCCGGCGCCGTTGGAAGACACAATCAAAAGATTGGGCGCCCGCTGCAGCAGATCCCGATGGACATGAAAATGCGGCGCCAGCTCATCGCGCGCCGCGCCGATCTGATAGGCATGCGCCGCCGCCAGGATTGGCGCCGAGACCGCGTCCGAGCTCTCGTTCTCGAGCCGGTCCAGCCGGACGTCGGGACGGGCCTTGATGATTTCCTCGTAGACCGGGTGGGCGAGATATTTGACGTAGAACACGCGCTTGTTGTTGACGGTCATTGTTCTTGGCTACCTTCTGGCCACTATCAATTCGGGAACCCGTAGAGCTTTGCGGGATTGGCGACGAGGATGCGCTGCTGCGTCGCTCTATCAGGCGTCCACATCTGAAACAATTCGAGCAGGTGCCCGGCATCGGGCATTTCGCCCTCGACGCGCGGATGCGGCCAGTCGCCGCCCCACACCAGCCGCTCCGGATTGGCCCGCACCAGCGCCTCGTGAAACGGCCGCGCGTCGGGATAGTCAGGCGCGTTCTGGCTGAGCCGGTGCGCGCCCGACAATTTGGCCCAGCACCAGCCGTCGCCGACCGCGGAAAGCAGGCTCTGAAAACCTTCCGTTGCGGTGCCGGCGCGTGCATCGGTCCGGCCCATGTGGTCGATCACGACCGGCAGCCGCAGCGCCTTCAGCAGCGGAATCGCCTGCGGCAGGTCCTTGACGTCGATCCAGAGCTGCAGGTGCCAGCCGAGTTCGGCCATGACCGGCGCGAGCGTCTCGGCCACCGACAGCGGTACGCCGCCGCGATAATGCAATTGGCCGTCGCGAAAGAAATGATTGAAGCGCAGGCCGCGAACGCCGAGCCTGTTCCATGCGCGCAATTCATCGGCGGAGATGTCCGCATCCGCGACCGCAACACCGCGCAAGCGGTCAGGTTGACGCGCGAGCGCATCGAGCATCGCCGAATTGTCGCGGCCATGGGCGCTGCCCTGCACCAGCACGCCGCGCGCGAAGCCGATCGCATCGAGCATCGCGAGATACGTTTCCAGCGGCGCATCCGGCGGCGTATAGCTGCGGTCATCGGCATAGGGAAAGCGATCCGCCGGGCCGAACACGTGGGCGTGGGTATCGCAGGCGCCAGGCGGCAGCGGCGTGCGCGGACGGCTGACGTCGCGCGGTGGCAGGCAAGCGGGAATCATCGGAAGCACCACCGCGTCATTCCGCCTTCATTCCGGCGGCCTTGATGATCGGCCCCCATTTGTCGTAGTCGGCATGAATCCGGGCGTCGAATTGCTGCGGCGTGCTGCCGATCGGCACGGCGCCGAGGTTGCCGAGACGCTCTTTCACCGCATCGGTATTCAGGGCGGCGACGAAATCATGCGAAAGTTTTGCCAGCACGTCCGCCGGCATGCCGCCGGGGCCGAGCAGCCCCCACCACACCTCGGTATCGTAACCCGGCACGGTTTCCGACATGCTGGGCACATCGGGCAGGAACGGCGCCCGTGACGCCGTGGTGACCGCAAGCGCGCGAACCGTACCGGCCTGCAACTGGCCGACCGATTCCGGGCCGTTGTTGAACGTCATTGGAATTTGACCGCCGAGGAGATCGTTGATGGCGGGCGCGCCGCCCTTGTAGGGGATGCCGTTGAGATCGATCCTGGCGAGACTCTTCAGCAGTTCACCCGCCATATGGGTCGACGTGCCGCTGCCGGCATGGGCAAAGGACAGGCTGCCCGGCTTCGCCCGCGCCGCCGCAATGACGTCGGCGACCGTCTTGAACGGAGAATCCGCCCGCACCAGCAGGATATTGGGCGACGACGCCAGCAGCGAGACCGGCGTGAAATCCTTGAACGTGTCGTAGGGTATTTTCGGATACAGGAACGGGTTGGTGGCGTGCCCGCTCGCCACCATGATCAGCGTGTAGCCGTCAGGCGCTGATGTCGCGACCGCCTGCGAGGCAATCACGCCACCGGCGCCCGGACGATTTTCGACCAAGACCGACTGGCCCCATTGTTTCGAGACCACCTCGCCGAGCGTGCGTGTCAGGACGTCGACGCCCCCGCCGGCGGCATAGGGCACGAAGATATGAACGGGCTTCGACGGAAACGCCGGCTCGGCCACTGCTCCGGCTGCCATCGTGGCCAGCACAACCGCCAATACAGCCGTCCAGAACCGTCCGGCCATGGCCTCCTCCCGATATCTTGGTCTTGTTATCTCACATCGTCGCATGCCGATGGCAGCGCTGCGAGGCGCAGACCAGCATATGATCGGGACATGTTGACAATCCCATCGATCGCGTCAAGTTGCGGCGCATCGACGGCGCAAACGAAAGATCGTCGCGGGCAAAGGGAGACCGAGATGGCGGTTGCCGAGGCACACACAACGCCGCAGAGCGCGCAGGAGAAAACCTGGCACGGCATCGTGCTGGAGGCGCTCAAGCGCAATGACATCCGGCTGGTGCCCTACGTTCCGGATCGCGTGCTGACCACGCTGATCAAGAACGTTCACGCCGATCCGTTTTTCACCACCTTTCCCACCGCCCGCGAGGAAGAAGCGGTCGGCATCGTTTCCGGCGCCTGGATGGCCGGCATGCGCGGCGCGGTGCTGATGCAGACCTCCGGCTTTGCAACGCTCGCCAATATCCTGGCGTCGCTCGCGATCCCCTACCAGATCCCGCTGATCATGTTCGTGTCCGAACGTGGCACGCTCGGCGAATTCAACTACGGCCAGTCGCTGGTGTGCCGCACCATGCGCCCGGTGCTGGATTCGCTGGCGATGGAGCATCACACCTGCACCCGCCTGGATGAATTCGAGTTCATCGTCGACCGCTCGATCAAGCAGGCCCTCACCACGCAGGCGCCGGTGGCGCTGATCCTCTCGCCGCTGCTGACCGGCGGCAAGACCTTCGACAAGTGAGCGATCTCATGAACACCGCCGCCAACAATCCCGCCCGCAACACCAAGATCATGAACCGATTCGACGTCACGTCGCGGCTGGTTGCAAAGCTGAAGAACGAGGAGGCCGTGATCGGCGGCATCGGCAACACCAATTTCGACCTCTGGGCCGCCGGCCACCGGCCGCAGAACTTCTACATGCTGGGCAGCATGGGGCTGGCGTTTCCGATCGCGCTCGGCGTGGCGCTGGCGCAGCCGAAGCGCCGCGTGTTCGCGCTCGAAGGCGATGGTTCGCTGCTGATGCAGCTCGGTTCGCTGTCGACGATCGCAACATTGGCGCCGAAGAACCTGACCATGGTGGTGATGGACAACGGCGTCTACCAGATCACCGGCGCCCAGCCGACGCCGGCGGCCGCCGTCGCCGACCTCGTCGCCATCGCGGTCGCGAGCGGTTTGACCAACAGCGCCTGGGCCGCGGATGAGGAAGATTTCGAGCGTCTGATCGAGCAATCGATGACATCGGCGGCCCCATCGCTGATCGGCGTACGCATCGACGACAAGCCCGGAACCGGAACCACCCGCCGCGATCCCGTGCAGATCCGCGAGCGCTTCATGCACGGGATGGGCGTGCGGGAACTACTCTGAGCCAAGCGCTCTAAGCCTGGACATTAACCACAGGCGTCGCGCCTTAACCAAAGCGCATGACGGCTTTGCATCTGCGTAAAATCCGATCGCAAGGCATGCTATGCCGTCGCGATGACGATCATCCTTCGCCTCTTTGCCTGGTCTCTTGCGGCCGCCGTCGCCTTCGCGACACTCGGGCCACCCGGATACCGGCCGCATTCCGACCTCGGACAGGACGGCGAGCATGCACTGGCCTTCGTGCTGCTGGGCGTAGCCTTCGGCCTCGCTTACACGCGGAACCGGTGGCTGACGGCTGTCCTTGCGGTCGGCCTAACCGGTGTGCTCGAACTGCTGCAGCTCTGGATGCCCGGACGGCATGCCCGTCTCGAAGACTTTATCGTCGATGCGTTGGCGGCCTGCGTCGGGCTTGCGGTGGCCGCAGCGCTGGACTGGATCTTTCGTCGGACCCGGCAAACCGGCACCAGCCCATCCTGACGCAAAAATCCCCGCGGGAGGAATGTCCCGCGGGGATCGATGTTCAGCGAATGTTCGTTAGTCGGTGATCCCGATCATCAGTCGGTGATCCCGATTATCAGTCGATAATCTTGATGACCTTGCGCGTGCGCGGCTCCACGATCACGCGGCGATCGTTGACGACGGCATAGCGATATTCGGTATGGCTCGGCACCGGCCGCAACTCGACGGCCTCCGGCAGCGGCTCACCGACGACGACGCGCTCGCGCACCGTTACCGACGGCGCGCGTTCGGCTGTTACCGACGTGATCACCGCATTCGGAATTTCCAGGCCCAGGCCGACTGCCGCGCCTACGGTGCCGCCGACGACCTCACCGACCGGACCAGCTACTGAGCCGCCGGCCGCAGCGCCATTGGCTGCCCCCTGCTGCGTGGTGGATTGCGCGAAGGCCGCGCCCGAGGTCAGCAACGAAGCGGCTACAAGCGAAACAGCGAGACGTTTGTTCATCATGTCCTCCGGTGGTTTGACCATGCGTCATAACCAGCGGCGACATCAGATGTTCCGGTTCCTGCTGCCGCTTATGTCGTCACGGCAGCGGTTCCAACGCGGTTCCGGTTCCAAACAAAAATGCCGCCGGAACACCGGCGGCATTTGGGTAGAGATACTTGTCTGGATTGTCAGAGCAGGCCCGCGCCGCGCGCCCACTTGTATTTGGCGCCGAGCACCTCGACCGGCAATTCGGTCGAGTAAGCATAGGACGGGATGCCGTTCTGGTAGAGATATTCGGCGGCCTCCTCGACCTCGACGTCGCCGGCGAGCGAGGCCACGATCGGCTTCACAAAGCCCTTGGCCTCCATCTCCTTCTTCACCTCGACCATGTTGCGCGCGAACACCATCGGCGGCGTCACGATGGTGTGCCAGTAGCCGAGGATCAGCGCATGGATGCGCTCATCCGACAGGCCGAGCTTGACGGTGTTGACATAGGTGATCGGCGGTTCACCGCCGGTGATGTCGACCGGGTTGCCGGCCGCGCCGAACGGCGGGATGAATTTACGGAACGCGGCGTCGAGATCCGGCGGCATCGCCATCAGCGACAGGCCGTTGTCGACCACCGAGTCCGACAGCAACACGCCGGAACCGCCCGCACCCGTGATGATCAGGATGTTCTCGCCCTTCGGCGTCGGCAAAACCGGAACGCCGCGCGCGAATTCGAGCAGTTGCCGAAGCGAGCGGGCGCGGATCACGCCGGACTGCTTGAGCACGTCTTCATAGATCTTGTCGTTGCCGGCGAGCGCGCCCGTATGCGACGCCGCGGCCTTCGCACCCGCCGAGGTGCGGCCGGCCTTGAGCACGATCACCGGCTTCTTCTTGGAGACCCGCTTGGCGGCTTCGGCAAACGCGCGGCCGTCCTTGAGATCCTCGCAGTGCTGGGCGATCAGGTTGGTGTTGGGGTCCTGCTCGAAGAAGGCGAGCAGATCGTCCTCGTCGATGTCGGACTTGTTGCCGAGACCGACGATCGCGGAGACGCCCATCTTGGCCGAGCGCGAGAAGCCGATGATCGCCATGCCGATGCCGCCGGACTGCGACGACAGCGCCGCCGAACCCTTGACGTCGTACGCCGTACAGAACGTGGCGCAGAGGTTGGCCGGCGTATAGTAGAAGCCATAGATGTTCGGGCCCATCAGGCGGACATTGTACTTCTTTCCGATCTCGACGATCTCGGCCTGCAGCTCGGGCGCACCGGCTTCGGCAAAGCCCGACGGAATCAGCACCGCACCTGGAATTTTCTTCTCGCCGCATTCGATCAAGGCGCCGGCGACGAACTTTGCCGGGATCGCGAACACCGCGGTGTCGATCACGCCGGGCACGTCCTTGACGCTCTTGTAGGCCTTGTAGCCCAGGATATCCGCGGCCTTGGGGTGGATCGGGTAGATCTCGCCTTTATAGCCGCCGTTGATCAGGTTCTTCATCACGGAGTTGCCGATCTTGCCGTCCTCGGCGGAGGCGCCGATCACGGCAACACCCTTCGGCTGCATGATGCGGTTCATCGCGGCGACGATTTCTTCGGTCGGGCGCGGTGCCGGGCGCGGCTTGTAGTCGAAATCGACGACGATGCGCACGTCGGCGGCAATCGCGTCCTTCTTGGTGGCGAATACCGGGTTGAGGTCGAGTTCGACGATTTCCGGGAAGTCGCTGACCAGCGTCGAGACCTTGACGATGACGTCGGCCAGCGCGTCGCGGTTGACGGCATCGCCGCCGCGCACGCCCTTCAGCATGTCATGGGCCTGGATGCCGTCCAGCATCGACAGCGCGTCGGCCTTGGTCGCGGGCGCCAGGCGGAAGGTGATGTCCTTCAACACCTCGACCAGCACGCCGCCGAGGCCGAACGCCACCAGCTTGCCGAACGAGCCGTCGGTAATGGAGCCGACGATGACTTCAGTGCCGCCGGCCAGCATCTGCTGGACCTGGATGCCCTCGATCTTGGCATCGGCCTTGTACTTCTTGGCGTTCGCCAGAATGGTGTCGTAGCTCTTTTCCGCCTCAGTCGCGGACTTGACGCCGATGATCACGCCGCCGGCCTCGGTCTTGTGCAGGATATCCGGCGAGACGATCTTCATCACCACCGGGAAGCCCATGTCGCCAGCCAGCTTGGCGGCCTCGGCGGCGGACTTGGCCACCCCCTCCTTCGGAACCGGAATTCCGTAGGCGTCGCAGACCAGTTTGCCCTCGGGCGCCGTCAGGCTGGTGCGCTTGTCCGCTTTGACCGCATCGAGAACCTTGCGGACGGCATCTTTGGGATTCGGCATTGGTTTCCTCCGGGGGGCGCTGTTTTATGGCATTTGGTATGCCAGCGGCGCGATTGTCAAGCCGCATGATCTTGTGGAAACGCTGAAAACACGGGCAACTTGACATTCTGGTATTTGGTATGCCAAAAATTAAGCGGTAATCTTCTGCTACAAGACGTCTCCCAGTGGATGGAGACGAATCGTGCCCGTACGCAAACAACCCAAGGCGTCGCCTGTTATGCCCGAGGCAGATATCTCGATCGTTCGGATCGCGCCGGAGACCAGCTTCAAGAACAAGGCCTATGAGGCCTTGAAGGAAGCTATTCTCAAGATGGACATCTATGCGACGCCCGAGCAGGTGATGCTCGATGAGCGCGCTCTGTCCGAGCGCCTCGGCGTCAGCCGCACCCCCATTCGCGAAGCCATCGCGATGCTGGAGCAGGACGGATTCGTCAAAACCGTGCCACGCCGCGGCATCGTGGTGGTCCGCCGCACCAAGAACGAGATCGTCGACATGATCCGCGCCTGGGCAGCCCTTGAGAGCATGGCCGCGCGCCTGATCACGACCACCGCGCGCAAGAAGGACATCACGGCGCTGCGCGACTTCTTCAAGGATTTCGGCAAGGACCGCCTGCCGCAGGATCACGTCGAGGAATATTCCAGGGCCAATATCGCATTCCATCAGGCGCTGATCTCGCTGTCGGAATCGCCCGTGCTGGTCGACATGACCAACGACATCCTGCTGCACGTGCGCGGCTACCGGCAATTGACCATCGGGCGGACGGAGCGCACCGCGGTTTCCCTGCCCGAGCACCTCGGCATTATCGATGCGCTGGAAGCGCGCGATACCGAACTCGCCGAGAAGCGCGCACGCGACCACACGCTGGGCCTTGCCGCCTATGTCGAGGCGCACGGGCAAGAACTGTTCACTTAAGAGAAGCAACTCGAAGACGATCAAAGTCGTCCGAACGGAAAACGATCAGGGAGAGATACCGATGCTGAATGCTGCTGCCAAGACCGAAGCACCGGGCTCCGAGCAAGAGCTGACCGATGGCTTTCATCTCGTCATCGATGCGCTGAAGCTGAACGGCATCAACACCATCTATGGCGTGCCGGGCATTCCGATCACCGATCTCGGCCGCATGATGCAGGCGTCAGGCATTCGCGTGCTGTCGTTCCGCCACGAGCAGAACGCCGGCTACGCCGCCTCGATCGCCGGCTTTCTGACCAAGAAGCCCGGCGTCTGCCTCACCGTGTCGGCGCCCGGCTTTCTCAACGGCCTGACCGCGCTGGCGCATGCCACCACCAACTGCTTCCCGATGATCCTGATCTCGGGTTCGTCCGAGCGTGAAATCGTCGACCTGCAGCAGGGCGACTATGAAGAGATGGACCAGCTCGCGATCGCCAAGCCGCTCTGCAAGGCGGCGTTCCGCGTGCTGCATGCCGCCGACATCGGCATCGGCCTCGCGCGTGCGATCCGCGCCGCGGTGTCGGGCCGTCCGGGCGGTGTCTATCTCGACCTTCCCGCAAAACTGTTCGGCCAGGTGATGGACGCGGCAGCCGGCGCCAAGTCGCTGGTCAAGGTGATCGATGCCGCCCCGGCGCAGATCCCGGCGCCATCAGCCGTCAAACGCGCGCTCGACGTGCTCAAGAGCGCAAAACGTCCCCTCATCATTCTCGGCAAGGGCGCGGCTTACGCGCAGGCCGATGACGACATCAAAAGCTTCGTCGAAAAGAGCGGCGTGCCGTTCCTGCAGATGAGCATGGCCAAGGGCCTGCTGCCGGACACCCATGCGCAGTCGGCGGGTGCGGCGCGCTCCACCGTGCTGAAGGATGCCGACGTCGTCATGCTGATCGGCGCCCGCCTCAACTGGCTGCTCTCGCACGGCAAGGGCAAGACCTGGGGCGAAGCCCCGAAGAAATTCATCCAGATCGACATCGAGCCGAAGGAAATGGATTCCAACGTCGAGATCGTGGCCCCCGTGGTCGGCGATATCGGCTCCTGCGTCTCGGCATTTCTCGAAGCCATGGGCGGCAACTGGCCGGCCGCGCCCGCCGACTGGATGAGCACCGTCGCCAGGAAGCGCGACGAGAACGTCGCCAAGATGGCGCCGAAGCTCATGAACAACGCCTCGCCGATGGATTATCACGGCGCGCTCGGCGCGCTGCGCACCATCGTCAAGGAACGGCCCGACGCCATCTTCGTCAACGAAGGCGCCAACACGCTCGACCTCGCCCGCGGCGTCATCGACATGTACAAGCCGCGCAAGCGGCTCGACGTCGGCACCTGGGGCGTGATGGGCATCGGCATGGGCTATTCGATTGCCGCGGCGGTCGAGACCGGCAAGCCGGTGCTGGCGGTCGAAGGCGACTCGGCTTTTGGTTTTTCCGGCATGGAGATCGAGACCATCTGCCGCTACAAGCTGCCGATCTGCATCGTCATCTTCAACAATGACGGCATCTATCGCGGCACCGACGTCAACGCGGCGAGCGCCGATCCGGCGACCACCGTGTTCGTCAAGGGCTCGCGCTACGACAAGATGATGGAAGCCTTTGGCGGCGTCGGCGTCAACGCGACTTCGCCGGATGAGTTGAAGCGCGCCGTTAACGAGGCGATGGATTCAGGCAAGCCGACGCTGATCAATGCGGTGATCGATCCGGCGGCCGGCTCCGAGAGCGGCCGCATCGGCAACCTCAATCCGCAAAGCGTGCTGAAGAAGAAATAACCCGATTACATCCTAATCCATCCTGCAGGTTGCAGGGCAGACAGAGTACGGAGCAAGACGATGACAAAGGCGCTCACGGGCGTTCGCATTCTCGATTTCACCCACGTTCAGTCGGGACCGACCTGCACGCAGTTGCTGGCCTGGTTCGGCGCCGACGTGATCAAGGTCGAGCGGCCCGGCGTCGGCGACATCACGCGCGGCCAGTTGCAGGACATCCCCAACGTGGACAGCCTGTATTTCACCATGCTGAACCACAACAAGCGTTCGATCACGCTCGACACCAAGAACCCCAAGGGCAAGGAAGTCCTCACCGCGCTGATCAAGAGCTGCGACGTGCTGGTGGAGAATTTCGGACCCGGCGTGCTCGACCGCATGGGCTTCCCCTGGGAAAAGATCCAGAGCATCAATCCGAAGATGATCGTGGCCTCGATCAAGGGCTTTGGCCCCGGCCCCTACGAAGACTGCAAGGTCTATGAGAACGTCGCCCAATGCACCGGCGGTGCGGCGTCGACCACCGGCTTTCGCGACGGCCTGCCGCTGGTCACCGGCGCGCAGATCGGCGACAGCGGCACCGGGTTGCATCTCGCGCTCGGCATCGTCACCGCGCTCTATCAGCGCACCGTCACCGGCAAGGGCCAGAAGGTCACCGCGGCGATGCAGGACGGCGTGCTCAATCTCGCGCGCGTCAAACTGCGCGACCAGCAGCGCCTCGCCCATGGCCCGCTGAAGGAATACAGCCAGTTCGGCGAAGGCATTCCGTTCGGCGACGCGGTGCCGCGCGCCGGCAACGATTCCGGCGGCGGCCAGCCCGGCCGCATCCTGAAGTGCAAGGGCTGGGAGCAGGATCCCAATGCCTACATCTACTTCATCACCCAGGCGCCGGTCTGGGAGAAGATCTGCGACGTGATCGGTGAGCCCGGCTGGAAGACCCATCCGGATTACGCCAAGCCACCGGCCCGGCTGTCGCGCCTCAACGAGATTTTCGGCCGCATCGAACAGTGGACCATGACCAAGACCAAGTTCGAGGCGATGGACATCCTCAACAAGGACGACATCCCCTGCGGCCCGATCCTGTCGATGAAGGAGATCGCGGAAGACCAGTCGTTGCGCGCCACCGGCACCGTGGTCGAGGTCGACCACCCCACGCGCGGCAAGTACATCTCGGTCGGCAACCCGATCAAGCTGTCGGACTCGCCGAGCGACGTCACCCGCTCGCCGCTGCTCGGCGAGCACACCGACGAAATCCTGCGCCAGGTGCTCGGCTTCTCCGATCATCAGGTCGCCGAGATCCACGACTCCGGCGCGCTGGACCCGCCGCGCAAGCAGGCGGCGGAGTAAGCCTCGCCCCACCCGCCAGATCATCTGTTGAGGCCGCCGGTTTCCGGCGGCCTTTTCATGATCTGGAATGCCAATTGTTTCATTTATGTTGCATTGCAAACTGACGATTGCTGCTATGCAAACAAGCCTGTTGTGACTGGCATCTGGTATACATAGATTGACCCCAGATCACGAAGCGGAACCGCTCCGCACTTCAAGAAAAGGGGACCCAGATGTCCAAGACTGCTTCCATCACCCTCGCACCCTCCAGCTCGCTGTTCGCCCGCGTGATGGCCACCATCGATCGCCTGTTGATGGCCAGCGCCCGCATCTCCAACCGCAACGGCGACCTGCCCCATTTCGGCCTGTAAGGCCTGCAAATACTCGGCTTCTCGGATCAGGATTGGTCCGGCCGACCGCCGCTTCTGCTAATACTTTGGATCAATGGCCCCGGTTTCCGGGGCCATTTTTCGTATGCGCGCACAGAGATAGTCGTTAGATTTGCGCAACATCTGCGACAAATTGGATAAGCCTGCGCAAGAACTGAATAAAAGCTTGCGCTCTGGCATAATACATACCAATATGCCGCAGTCGGTAACGCTCAGTTTACTAACAGAAGCGTGCCTTGGGAGGAGCTATGACGGAAATGGTGCAGGCAACGGCCCCTACAGCCGTACGCGTTAGCGATACCTACCGCTGGACACAATTGGCAATCGGTGTCGCCGCCATGGTGATGATCGCCAACTACCAATATGGCTGGACGTTCTTCGTCCCCGACATCCAGAAGAAATTCGGCTGGGATCGCGCGTCGATCCAGTGGGCTTTCACGCTGTTCGTGCTGTTCGAGACCTGGCTGGTGCCGGTTGAAGGCTGGTTCGTCGACAAATACGGCCCGCGCCTCGTCGTTCTCGTCGGCGGCATCCTCTGCGCCGCCGGATGGGCGATCAACGCCCAAGCCACCACCCTCAATGGCTATTATCTCGGCATGATCATCGCGGGCATCGGCGCCGGCGGCGTCTACGGGACCTGCGTTGGCAACGCGCTGAAATGGTTTCCCGACAAGCGCGGTCTCGCCGCCGGCATCACGGCGGCCGGTTTCGGCGCCGGCTCGGCGCTGACGGTGGCGCCGATCCAGGCGATGATCAAGGATTCCGGCTTCCAGACCACCTTCCTCTATTTCGGCCTTGGACAGGGCATCATCATCGTGATCCTGGCGTTCCTGCTGTTCGCGCCGAAAGCGGGACAGGTCCCCGCCGTCACCCAGAACCTCAACGTGATCCAGAGCCGGCGCAATTATCAGCCGACCGAAGTGATCCGTCAGCCGATCTTCTGGCTGATGTACTTCATGTTCGTGATCGTGGGTGCCGGCGGCCTGATGGTCACCGCCAACCTGAAGCCGATCGCGGTCGACTGGAAGGTCGATGCCATCCCGGTGACCCTGGTCGGCATGACCATGACCGCGGTGACGTTTGCCGCCACCATCGACCGCGTGCTCAACGGCCTGACGCGTCCATTCTTCGGCTGGATCTCCGACATGATCGGCCGCGAGAACACCATGTTCGTCGCCTTCGGCATCGAAGGCGTCGGGATCTGGGCGCTCTATATGCTCGGTCACGATCCCATCTGGTTCGTCATCCTGTCCGGCCTGGTGTTCTTCGCCTGGGGCGAGATCTACTCGCTGTTCCCGTCGACCTGCACCGATACGTTCGGCGCGAAGTTCGCCACCACCAATGCCGGCCTGCTCTATACCGCCAAGGGCACCGCCGCGCTGCTGGTGCCGGTCGCGAACTACATGCAGCAGTCGAGTGGCACCTGGGACCAGGTATTCGTAATCGCAGCCGGCGCCAACATCCTGGCCTCGCTGCTGGCGATCCTGGTGCTCAAGCCGTGGCGCAAGAAGGTGGTCGCGGCGTCTCAGGCCTCCACCTGATCCAGCCCGACCTGTCGCAAGAAAAAGCGCGCGCCCACCCCTCGGGGATGGGCGCGTTTTCTTTGGCCGGGCCGCCCCTCTGGTATACCTGAGTACTTCCGGTACCGCGTGGAGGGAGCCAGCCGGCCTCAGCCGGCTTTCGCTAATACTCAGAAATGTCAGCAATACTGCCTGTTTATTTACGGAGATTGGGAGGATGCTGGGATCGTTCCGAGTTGACAATTGGCATTATGTATACCAGAATACTCATCTGACCCACACCAGGAGGTTGCCATGCAAGTCGGAGATGTCCTGCGCAAGAAGGCCGCCCGCGTCGCCACGGTTCGCATGAACGAGACCGTCGCCATTGCCGCCCAACTGATGCGCTCCAGCAATATCAGCGCGCTGGTGGTCAAGGACGTCGTTCGTACCGAGGGTAACACGGCGGTGGGCATGTTCACCGAGCGCGACGTGGTTCGCGCCATTGCCGAACACGGCGCTGCCGGCGCCAACCTGAAGGTCTCGCAACTGATCTCGGTGCAGCAACTGGTGTCGTGCAACTCGACCGACACGCTCGAGCAGGTTCGCCACGTCATGAACACGAAGCACATCCGCCATTTGCCGGTGATCGACAATTACAGCCTGATCGGCGTCATCAGCATGCGCGACATCTCGCACGCGTTCGACGACGAGGCCCGCGCGAAGCCGGCCGCCAGCGCCGCCTGAGCGCGCCGTTCATCCGCGCGACTTTGGATTGTAACCTGCGCCGATCGCTGGCCCGATAAGGGCCGAACGGCTACCTCTTCCCCGCATTTCAGCATGGGCCCACCTCCCCTGCCCGGTAGACTTTTGCCGGGCCGGACGGCATCCTGTTTCCCGAAAACAATGTGTGCGCGATATTCCGCACCACAGAAACAGCCGGGAAACAGAGGGCCAACATGATCAAGACGCGCTTTACCGAACTCGTCGGCGTCGAACACCCGATCGTCCAGGGTGGCATGCAGTGGGTCGGCCGCGCCGAACTCGTGGCGGCCGTCGCCAATGCCGGCGCGCTTGGCCTGATCACCGCGCTGACCCAACCGACGCCGGAGGACCTGACCAAGGAAATCGCGCGCTGCCGCGACCTGACCGACAAGCCGTTCGGCGTGAACCTCACCATTCTGCCGACCATCAAGCCGCCGCCCTATGCCGAATATCGCCAGGCCATCATCGAGGCCGGCATCAAGGTGGTCGAGACCGCCGGCAACAAGCCGCAGGAACATGTCACCGAATTCAAGAAGCACGGCATCAAGATCGTGCACAAGTGCACCAGCGTTCGTCACGCATTGTCGGCGGAACGCATGGGCGCGGATGCGATCTCGATCGACGGCTTTGAATGCGCCGGCCATCCCGGCGAGGACGATACCCCCGGCCTGATCCTGATCCCGGCCGCCGCCGACAAGGTCAAGATTCCGATAATCGCCTCCGGCGGTTTCGGCGACGGCCGCGGTCTGGTGGCCGCACTGGCGCTCGGCGCCGAGGGCATCAACATGGGCACCCGCTTCATGTGCACGAAAGAGAGCCCGATCCATCAACTGGTGAAGGAAAAGATCGTCGCCAATGACGAGCGCGAGACCGAACTGATCTTCCGCACCATGCGCAACACCTCGCGCGTCGCCAGAAACGCGATCTCGACCAAGGTGGTCGCGATGGAAAAAGAAGGCGCCAAATTCGAGGACGTCCGCGAACTCGTCGCCGGCGCCCGCGGCAAGATGGTTTACGCGTCCGGCGATGCCGATGAGGGCATCTGGTCGGCCGGGCAGGTCCAGGGCCTGATCCACGACATCCCGACCTGCGCCGAACTGGTGTCGCGCATCATGCGCGATGCTGAGGCGATTATCCGCAGCCGGCTCGAAGGCATGATGTCCGGCGCCAGCCGTCAGGCCGCGGAGTAAGAAAAAAATGGGCTCCCTTCCCGCTTGCGGGGGAGGGCTGGGGTGGGGGTGCCTCAGCAAATACCGTACCGAGCGGATAGAACTCCCCCACCCGCCGCGCTCTTCGAGCGCGTCGACCTCCCCCGCAAGCGGGAGAGGTAAAAACAGAACCCACGGGCCGACCAATCCAATCAACAAAGCTCCAACAAAGAGTATTCCCATGAAGGCCTATGTTTACGGCGCCAACGGCGCCGAGATCACTGACGTCGCAAAGCCGTCACCCAAGGGCACGCAGGTGCTGGTGCACGTCCGCGCCAACGGATTGAACCGCGCCGACCTCGGCATGACCAAGGGCCACGCCCATGGCGCGACCGGCGGCGTTGGCACCGTGCTCGGCATGGAATGGTCCGGCGAAGTCGCCGAGATCGGACCGGACGCCAGGGGCGTCAAGGTCGGCGATCGCGTGATGGGATCGGGTGGTGCGGCGTTCGCCGAATACGCGTTGGCCGATCACGGCCGGCTGTTTCATCTGCCGGCGCAGGGCAACATGAGTTTCGAGGAAGCAGCGACCCTGCCCGTCGCGCTCGCGACCATGCACAACGCGGTTGTCACCGCTGGCGCGCTGCAAGAAGGCCAGACGGTGCTGATCCAGGGCGCCAGCTCCGGCGTCGGCCTGATGGCGATGCAGATCGCGAAGTTCAAGGGCGCCAAACTCGTGATCGGTTCCTCGACCGACGAGATGCGCCGCGGCCGGCTGAAGGATTTTGGCGCCGACCTCGCGGTGAACTCCAAGGATCCCGCCTGGGTCGATCAGGTGCTGAAGGCAACGAACGGTGAAGGCGTCGACCTGATCGTCGATCAGGTGTCGGGCGCGATCGCCAACCAGAACCTCAAGGCGACCAAGATCAAGGGCCGCATCGTCAATGTCGGCCGGCTCGGCGGCACCCATGCCGACTTCAACTTCGACCTGCACGCCGCCCGCCGCATCAACTATATCGGCGTCACCTTCCGCACCCGTACCATCGAGGAGGTCCGCGAAATCTTCAACGAAGTCCGCAAGGACATCTGGGGCGCGGTGGAAAGCCGAAAACTGCAACTGCCGATCGACAAGGTCTTTTCCTTCGCCGAGATCGGCAAGGCGTTCGAGCACATGGAAGCCAACAAGCACCTCGGCAAGATCGTGGTGCGGCATTAGGCGCGCAGGTCGACGAACCCTTCATTCAACGGAGCAAGCATCATGAAACGCCGTACATTCCTCACCGCCGTCGCCGTCGCCGGCGCGACCACGCTGGTGGCGGCGCCCGCGATCGCGCAATCGGCCCCCGAGATCAAGTGGCGGCTGACCTCGAGCTTTCCGAAATCGCTCGACACCATCTACGGCACCGCGCAGACCTTTGCGAAATACGTCGCTGACGCCACCGACAACAAGTTCCAGATCCAGACCTTTGCGGCCGGCGAGGTCGTGCCCGGCCTGCAGGCGCTGGATGCCGTCGGCAACGGCACCGTCGAGATGGCGCAGACGCCGCTTTATTTCTACATCGGCAAGGAATCGGCGCTGGCCTATGCGACCGGCGTGCCGTTCGGCATGAACCATCGCCATCAGGCCTCGTGGTGGTCGTTCGGCGGCGGCGATGCGCTGGTCAACGAGGCGCTGAAACCGTTCAAGGCGCACGCCATCCTGTGCGGCAATTCCGGCACGCAGATGGGCGGCTGGTTTCGCAAGGAGATCAAGTCGGTCGAGGATCTCAACGGCCTCAAGTTCCGCATCGCCGGGCTGGGCGGCCATGTGCTCGCCCGGCTCGGCGTGGTGCCGCAGCAGATCGCCGCCGGCGACATCTATCCGGCGCTCGAGAAAGGCACGATCGATGCGGTGGAATTCGTCGGCCCCTATGACGACGAAAAACTCGGCTTCTACAAGGTGGCGAAGTACTACTACTTCCCTGGCTGGTGGGAAGGCGGCGCCATGCTGCACATGGTCGTCAACGACGAGAAGTGGGCCGCACTGCCGAAGCAATACCAGGCGATCGTCAACCAGGCGGCCTCCGCCGCCGGCGCCTGGATGCTGGAGAAATACGACAGCGTCAATCCGGCTGCCCTGAAGCGCCTGATCGCCGGCGGCGCCGAGCTGCGCGCCTTCCCGCAACCGGTCATGGAAGCCAGCTACAAGGCGACGCAGGATCACCTGAACGAGCTGGCCGAGAAGAGCCCGCTGTTCAAGCGGACCAAGGACAGCCACGACGCGTATATGAAAGAACTGATGTTCTACACCCAGATCGCGGAAAACTATTACGACAACTATCTGCTCGGGAAATTTCGCAAGAGCTGATCGGTTCGCAGGTTCGTAGGGCGGATTAGCCCGAAGGGCGTAATCCGCCATCTAAGATGTAACGGCGGATTACGCGGAGTTTATCATCGGGCGCGCGTACGCGCGACCCGTTGGCTAATCCGCCCTACGCACTGATCCTCACTCCGGAGCAACACATGGACGTGCAGCGGATTGCCGCCTTTTCGCAAGGGCCGACCGGCGGCAATCCCGCCGGCGTCGTACTCTGCGAGGCGCTGCCTCCCGCCGACCGAATGCTCGCGATCGCGGCAGAGGTCGGCTATTCGGAGACGGTGTTCGCCGCGCCGAACGCGGACGGATGGCGGGTGCGCTACTTCGCACCGGAGATCGAGGTGCCGTTCTGCGGCCACGCGACGATCGCGCTCGGGGCTGCGCTCGCGCTGGCCCACGGCGACGGCACCTTCGCGCTCCAGCTCAACGACACCAGGATCACGGTCACGGGCTGGCGGAACAATCCGGCGCTGATGGCGGCGCTGCAGTCGCCGCGCACGCAGAGCGCGCCGGCGCCGCGGGAGCTGGTTGAGTCAGCGCTCGACCTGTTCTCGTTGACGTCAGCCGATCTCGATCCACGCCTGCCTCCCGCGATCGCCGAGGCCGGCGCCCGGCATCTCATGCTGGCCCTGACCAGCCGGCAAACGCTGGCCGCGATGCACTATGACCTGGAGCGAGGGCGGCAGTTGATGACGACAGCCGGGCTCGTCACCATCAGCCTCGTGCAGGCGGAAACCGACACGCGCTTCCACGCCCGTAATCCATTCGCAGCGGGAGGCGTCTACGAAGACGCGGCGACGGGAGCCGCGGCGGCGGCGCTGGCAGGATATCTGCGCGACCTTGGATGGCCGCATGGCGGCGTGATTGATATCTTGCAGGGGGAGGACATGGGCGTGCCATCGCGGCTGCGCGCCGAGATCACCCCCGAACCCGGCGCCAGTATCCGGGTATCCGGAGCGGCCCGGGTGATGTAGTTCGTAAGGCGGGCTGACACAACCCAGCAAGATCGTCATTGCGAGCCAACGGGTCGCGCGAATGCGCGCCCGATGACAGGCTCCGCGAAGCAATCCACCTTGCGGCGGAAAGAAAGACTGGATTGCTTCGTCGCGCTGCTCCCTTGCACAAACGCTACGCGTTTGTTGCAGGCAATGACGGATCTGACACCATTGGCCGCATCTCGAAAAGGCACCCAGCCATGACTGGCGGACGCGACCTCGCGGCACTCTTGCAGAATATGAAACCCGAAATGCGGGAAGGCGTTTTCGTGTTCTGCACGATCGCCGAAGACGCGGAAATTCCAGCCGCCATTCGGCCACTGCTCACCTTTCGCGAAACGGAAGGAACCACCCTCGTCATCCGACAGGACGAAGCCGAACGCCTCGGGCTCTCCTGTCAATTCACCGCGCGCCTGATCACGCTGACGGTTCATTCCTCGCTTCAAGCCGTCGGCTTTCTGGCCGCGATCACCGCCCGCCTCGCCGCAGCCGGCATCAGCGTGAATGCGGTGTCGGCGTTTTACCACGATCATCTGTTCGTGCCCGAGCACAGGGCCGATGAGGCGCTGCGCCTGCTGCAAGATATGGCGCGTAGGGCGGATTAGCCCGAAGGGCGTCATCCGCCGTTTCAACTACGGTGGCGGATTACGCTGCGCTAATCCGCCCTACGCGCTGCAAGATATGTCCGCGCGAGAGCCGCCGTAGCTCTTGCGAAAACCATTTCGCGATGTCCGCGGGGTTGCCAAGCGGCCTCCATCGAGGGCAATCTCTTTTCCAATTGCATGGGGGACCGCCGGCATGAGGCTCGTCGTTTCCGGTATCGCCGCCCTCACGGTGTCGATCGCCTCGTTCACGCTGGCAACGGCCGAAAGCTGTGGCGACCGCGCCCGGACCTGCGTCGAGAAGTGGGGCAACCCGAAAGCCGCCTGCTACGAACCGTTCCGGATCGCCGCCTGCGAGAAAACCGGCCGCTATGTGGCCCCCAACGGAAATGTCTGGCCGGCCATTCGCGTCAGTCAAACACGGCAAGACTGACGCGATCCATGAACGACGGTGCCTTGGCGAAACTCGTCGTCACCGTGGTCCTTCTGATCACGCTCGTCGTTTGGCGGTCGTCGGAGCGCGCGCAGCGGCCGGACTGCGGCGTCGACTGCCCGACCGATATTTCGGCGAGCCGCAAGTAGGTCGCGGCAAGCCATCGGCGGTAGCCGCCCTCGCCCTCGTTTTCCGGCAGCCTCCATTAATTGGAACTTGTGCCCGCGTCGGGAGTCTGTCTGCCGGAAGGCAGGTGACCCGAATGGAAGACGACGAAGACCCGCTGGCCCGGTTTGGGCTCGATGCGATCGATCTGCGGTGGACGATGAAGGATATCGCGGGAAAGCGCTGGTCCATCCTGAACCAGGCGCATGTATCCCAGCTCATTGAACTCGGCCTGGTCGAGATGCGGGACGACCGGCCTTTTCTGACCGTCGCCGGGCAGAACACGGTATGGAATGGCTGACCTCAGGACATCGCCGACGGCCGGCAGATGCGCGCATCGCCCCCCGAGGGGCTTTCGTCGCGACCCGGCCTGAAGCGAAGGAGAACGATATGCCGGCGCGGCCCCGTCACATTCCCCATGCCACCGAACGCACCGCGTTACAGCGAATGAGCCTCACCCGCGGCCTTCCGCCCGAACGGCTGCATCCGGCCGGCAAGCAGGTCATCGCCGGCATGCAGTCGAAAGGCTGGATCGAAAAGCAGGCTGACGGCCGGACCTATTGCATCACGCCGGCGGGTGATGAGGCGTTGAAGGCGATTATCCCGGGGAAGCGGTAGAGCGGACGTAGCTGACGTAGGGTGGCTTAGGCGGAGCCGTAACCCACCGTTTGAATCCCAAACAAGGTGGCGGATTACGCTTCGCTAATCCGCCCTACCGCGGAACTCCACAGGTAAACTACAAAGATAATCTTTGTAGTTTACCTTCATATCTGCTAACTCACCTCGCATGAACAATTCGCCAGCCACTGTCGGCGCGGCGCGGACATCTGCGCTCGCCGAAGACCTTCGTTTGCTGATGGGAACGCTGAAGCGCCGGCTTCGCGAGCAGGGTCAGCGGGCGGATCTGCCGCCTTCCCAGGTCGCCGTCCTGCTTCGCCTCGAAAAGGATGGGCCTGCGACCGTGTCCGGCCTGGCGCGATCGGAGGGGATGCGCCCGCAATCGATGGGTGCTGCGATCGCAGCGCTGGAGGCGGCCGGTCTGGTGCGCGGCGCCCCCGATCCCGACGACGGCAGGCAAACCATCATGTCCCTCACCGACGCCTGCCGCGAGCGGCTGCGCACCGGCCGGGCCGCGCGGCAGGACTGGCTGTCGCGCGCCATCGCCGCAAAGCTGTCCGCGCGCGAGCAGCAGGAACTCGCCGCCGCGGTCAAGTTGCTGAAGCGGCTGGTCGAGGATTGATCCCGGCCTCGCCGCACCCGCTCGCGAAAACCATTCGAAAGGACGATCATGGCTCTCACAGCGCTCGATCCGGTCACGGCGCTCATCGTCGTCGATCTGCAACGCGGGCTCATGGGCGCGACGTTCATCCATCCGATCGGCGATATCGTGACGCGCGCCCAAAACCTCATCGCCGCGTTCCGGCGGCATCGTTTGCCGATCGCGCTGGTCAATGTCGATGGCACGGCACCCGGACGAACCGAGCGGCCTCGCCTTGCGCAAAAGCTTCCCGACGGCTGGACCGACCTGCTCCCGGAACTCGGCCGGCAACCGGACGATATCGTGGTCACGAAACGGACATGGGGCGCGTTCGCGAGCACCGATCTGGAGAACCAGCTCAGGCGTCGCGGCGTCACGCAGGTCGTGATGTCAGGCGTCGCCACCGGCACCGGCGTCGAATCGACGGCGCGCCAGGCCTATGAGGCCGGCTTCAACGTCACGCTCGCGATCGACGCCATGACCGATGCGCGGCCGGACGCGCACGACTACAGCATCGCCAACGTGTTCCCGCGGCTCGGCGAAACCGGCGCGACGCAGGCGATCATCGACCTCCTGGATAAGGACGCATACAAATGAAAGGGCTTGCCCATGAACTGGCTTGATCTGGTCGCCTACTTCTTTGGCGGCGCCTTCCTCACCAACGCGATCCCCCATGTCGTTGCCGGCCTGATGGGAGAGCCGTTCCAGTCTCCGTTCGCAAAACCGCCGGGCGAGGGTCTGTCGACTTCGACCGTCAACATCCTCTGGGGCTTCTTCAACCTCGCGGTCGGATATTGGCTGGTCTGCCGCGTCGGCGATTTTGGCTTGCGAGAAACCGCCGATGTTGCAGCGCTCGGTCTCGGTGGATTTCTGATGGGCCTGTTTCTGGCGCGCCGGTTCGGACGGTTTCACGGCGGCAACGAACCCCGGCCGACATGATCCGCACGTTTCGATCGCTTGAGAACCATAACTACCGGATCTGGGCGGCCGGCGCGCTGGTGTCGAACGTCGGCACCTGGATGCAGCGCGCCGCCCAGGACTGGCTGGTGCTGACCCAGCTTACCCATCAAAGTGCATCCGCGGTCGGCATCGTGATGGCGTTGCAGTTCGGCCCGCAATTGCTGCTGATGCCGTGGTCCGGCTATGCCGCCGATCATTTCAACCAGCGCAAGCTGTTGATGGCGACGCAAGCCACGATGGGCGCGCTGTCGCTGATCCTCGGGCTGCTCACCGTCACCGGCCTGGTGCAGCTCTGGCATGTCTATGTGTTCGCCTTCCTGTTCGGCTGCAGCGCCGCCCTCGATGCGCCGGTGCGCCAGACCTTCGTGGCCGAGCTGGTCGGCGAAAGAGACCTGTCGAACGCGATCGGGCTGAACTCCACCTCGTTCAACGCCGCGCGCATGATCGGCCCCGCGGCGGCCGGCCTCCTGATCGCTTCCTTTGGCACCGGCTGGGCGTTTCTGTTCAACGGCGCGTCGTTCATGGCGGTGCTGACGTCGCTGTGCCTGCTGCGCACGTCGGAACTTCGCCCCAACGCACGCGCCATCCGCGCCAAGGGCAGCGTGCTGCAGGGGTTTCACTATGTCTGGTCCCGCCCTGATCTGAGGGCAACGCTGATCATGCTGTTCCTGATCGGCACGTTCGGGCTCAACTTCCCGATCTTCATCTCGACCATGGCCGTCGGCGTCTTCCACACCGATGCGCGCGGCTTTGGCCTGCTGTCCTCGATGATGGCTGTTGGCACCATGTCGGGCGCGCTGTTGGCCGCAAGCCGCGAGCGGCCGAGCTTCACCTCGTTGCTGGCCGGCGCCGCGATCTTCGGCATCGGCTGCACCCTCGCAGCCCTGGCGCCGAATTATTGGCTGTTCGCCGCAGCCCTGGTCGTGATCGGCGTCGCCTCGCTGACCGTGCTCAACACCTCGAACGCCCTGATGCAGCTCTCCACCGAGCCCGCGATGCGCGGCCGCGTCATGGCGCTCCGCCTCGGCGTCGCCCTTGGCGGCACGCCGATCGGCGCCCCGATCGTCGGATGGGTGGCGGATCATCTCGGGCCGCGATGGGCGCTGGGCGTGGGGGCGGCGGCGGGGTTTGCTGCGGCGGCGGTGGCGATCGGCGCGCTCACGCGGTCAGCTCGGAGCCCGTAGGGCGGATTAGCGCCTTGTCCGCCGTAGCTCGGAGAGCGAAGGCGGAAGCGTAATCCGCCAACTTACTTGAGACGCAACGGCGGATTACGCCTTTGGCTAATCCGCCCGACGCGCTGGCTGAGGTGATCGAGGGCCGGCATGTTTCGCCCTGAGAACGTGCAAGCGGACGTAAGAACAAAACAAGGCCAAGAATGCAAGCGCTCCGATCGGGCCGGGTCCAAAAAAACCCGCCACCGATTGTCGGAACCGAGGGTCCTCGTTCGTCTTGAGTCCGAGTTCTCTGTCGTGTCTGGAGTATTTTGCATGGCCCCCCGCGCCAACTGGAAAGGCTTTTTGCGCCTTTCGCTCGTCACCTGCCCGGTCGCTTTATATCCGGCCACCTCCGATTCCGAGAAGGTCAGCTTCAACCAGATCAACCGAAAGACCGGCCACCGCATCAAGTACGCCAAGGTGGATGCCGATACCGGCGAGGAAGTTTCATCCGAAGACATCATGAAGGGCTACAAGGTCGATACCGACACCTACATCGAGGTGTCGAAGGACGAGCTTGAGAACATCGCGCTGGAATCCAACCGCACCATCGACATCAACGAGTTCGTGCCGAAGTCCGAGATCGATCCCCGCTACGCCATCCGGCCCTACTATCTCGTCCCCGATGGCAAAGTCGGACACGACGCCTTTGCGGTGATCCGTGAAACCATCCGCAGCATGAACATGGCGGCGATCGGCCGCGTGGTGCTGACCAACCGGGAGCACATCATCTCGTTGGAGCCCCTGGAAAAGGGATTGATGGGCACCCTTCTCCGCTACCCCTACGAAGTTCGGGACGAGAAGGAATACTTCGACGACATCCAGGACGTGAAAGTCACCAAGGATATGCTCGACCTGGCGAAGCACATCGTCACCCAGAAGACGTCGAGCTTTGACCCGAAGAAGTTCGAGGACCACTATGAAGAGGCGCTGCTCGAACTCATCAACGCCAAGCGCAGCGGCAAGGAGATCAGCGCGAAGGCGCGGCCCAAGGGCGAGAACGTCGTCGACCTCATGGATGCCCTGAAGAAGAGCCTCGCGGGAGTGCCGCAGACCACGGGCAAAAAGCCCCGGAAGGCATCGGTCGGGCAAAAAGAGATGCTGCTGCCGATCGAGGGAAAGAAGCCGGCCGCCAAGAAGGTCGCCAAGCCCGAAAGGGCTACGGGGCGAAGAAAAGCGGGATGATTTTGCCCATCTCTCTTTCTTCGAGGGCTTGAGCTTCGGCTCCAAAGTTCAAAAACGAGTCGTGCTTCGGCCTTGTGTTAACCGGACGCAACAAGTTTCTTGTAGAGATCGAGCATACCAGGAAGTGTGCGTCGTACTTTTTCCGTACATCGAATTGCTTCCGCGCGCAGCCCCAGACTTGCTAGTTTCTCTATCAATGCTTTCAGCTTGTCATCAAGATCAAAGGTTGGCGCGCTTGAATCGAGCATTCGTTCGAGCAGCACAGCGACTCCCGCTGCGTCCGTATCGAGGAGTCTCGTAAGCTCTTCCACCATCTGATCCGTGCCATAGTCGGTGTGGACATAAGGCACCACCGACATCAGAATCGGCATCGTTCGCGCGTTCAACTCTTTTATGTACGGGCTTAGGCGACTCAAGCGCGCCATAAGGTGGTCGGACGTTTCTCCGGAGCCCTTGCTCCATGACAAACTGCGTTCCCAAAACGCAAGGACTTTTTCAACCTGTTCTTCGGTTAACTCATCTCCACGAACTTCCCAAAAGAACTCCGCCAATTTCTCGACATCCTCGACGCCACCTGCAAAGACGGCTTGAACAATTTGCGAGTCAAGCTGCTCATCGTTCCACAAGTAAGCCAGACCGACCCACTCAATCACACGTTCGCGACCATTCTTGTCTTCGAGCTCGGCAGCAAGAGCCTCTGCGAATACGCTTTGGCTAGCGAGAAGCTGATAGATTGGCCGACTCGTGCCCGCATAGGCGAGCCCTCCGATAGCGACCTTGAAATTGTTAGGATAGTCCCGCGCGGGAAAAAGTCGCCCGACGTTTTCTGTTAGCCAAGCTCTGCTTAGATAATCGAGATTCGCGATATAGGACGCCGACAGTGTTGAGAATTCGTAGTTTCCGTTGCAGCACTTAGCGATTTCGGCGTCGAAGGTATCCTTGAGTTCCCCCCACGCAATTTCGTGCGATTGGTTCGACTGATCCGCAAGCCTGCAAACACGTAGCGCGTGATTATACATGGCGCCGATGACGTGGCCCTTGTCAGTATTGAGCGCGTGAGTCATCGGGTCAGTCAAATTCAGCACACCAGCTTCCGCGCGCGCTAGCATCAATTTTATGATGGCCCAACCCTGTGGTAACAATTCTGGCGGATAGGCCGTCTTGTCATCGCGAGTCGCGGCTTCAAGGAAACTTGCGATGAGACCTCTCATCCAATCCCAAGTAGGAACTAAATCGACCCCCTCTTCAGCCCTAATCCAAAAGCTGTCTTGAGTGACGGTTTCACTGAAAAACATCATCAACTTAGGCCAAGCTGACTTCCAATCGAATTCAGGCCTCTTATCGTTTGATGGGTCGAAAAGCTTTTTGTATCCTTGTAACAACGCATGCTGAAACGGCACGTTTGCCGAGTGAAAGTCGGAAAGCAACGAAAGAAACGTGTTTGGTTTCGTCGCGACGGCGGTCTCAAGAGCAGAGACGAGACCACCTAGCGTCGGCCCACGCCAAGAATCTCCCTGCTTGAAACCATTAAGCCGCTCAATCAGCGTTCCATCCTCGGCGAACGCGACGAGCGAATCTGCCTCGAACGGAGCGGGACCGGGCCCCCAACGCGACTCATGGTAGGCTAGGAAATCTGGATGTTCAGTCACCGGACCCAATTCAGGATCCGTTTTCAATTCTGAGAACCAATCTGCTGACTCAGCGTGATCCTTTATCGACGAAAGCCATTCGCGTTGAGTAAATTTCAAGCGCCGTTCTCGATCATCACCACGCGAAGGGATTGGTAAGTTTCGAATTGCTTCAACGACTTTCGACTTGCCCTCCGGAGACAACTCGTGGAACCGCAACGACAGCAACCGATAGAGCTCATGCCTATGTCCAGACAAGAATATTGCCGGAGCGATTAACGGCTCGAAAACCGGCCGCAATAGCTCAAAATGTTCAGTGACGGCATGCAAGGCTACACGGCGGATAATTTCCAAGTCGTCCTTAAGTGCCTGTTCTACATAGATTGCAGCGGCCTCCGGCGCCGTCTCAAGCCATCCGTCGAGGACGTCGCGGAGGCCCTCAACGAAACGATTCTCAGGACCATAAAAGTCGCGGTTTTGGGAATTGCTCTCGATTGCAGGCCGCCAAAGTGAGCTTCCGTAACTCCGCCGCTCATCCGAATAGATCGTTCTTAATCCCCTCTCGAAAATCAGAACCGCCTGTGCGCCCGCCTTCCGGCCCAACTCACGCGCATACGCGCCCAACATTTCCTTGAGCCAATGGTCGTCGACAACGGTAGCTAAGTCCTCAGAACGCTTTCGCCGCTTGGAGGACGATTCAAGCTCAAGGCAAGACTCGATGACTACACACGCCTTTGTCACGCTTTCAGTCGTACCATCGTCGAATAAACGCTTGAGCAAGCCTTTTGTGAGTGCGTGCGGTACTAGGCTACGATCGTATTTTGATACTAGCCAGACGCGCACAAGCCTAGCGTCGTCTAAGGTGATGCACCGAAGCGGAAGCACACCCAAAAATTCGGCGAATTTGAAGTATGTTCGATAATTGTCGCGTGGCTCGCCGCTTTTCTCGTCCTTAAATCGTGTTACCGCGCGAATGATATTTAAGACCTTTTTCGCGAGGCTCTCGTCATTCAACTCAGCCGCTCGCGATGCTACCGCCTCTAGATAATTCAGCGGCGCCCAAACTGGTATATGCACGAATTCCGGATTGGCCGATGGTACCGGGCCCAGGTTATTTGCCGGATCAAAAAAACCATGCTGGTTAAGAGCATCGAAAAATTGCTCCGGCTCGCTCCGTTTGGCTAGAAGATCGAAACCATGCTGAGCAAATTCTTCGCCACGCCGCATCGTCTCGAAAAACGACTCCAATTTTGATGGCAAGCTAGGGCTCAAGATAGCTCTCCATCTCCATTTGGACCTGCAGTGCCAACGGCGTTGTCGCTGGTATCGCCGTTGCGAAGGCCTCAAGAACTTCGGTTAACTGTGCCCAATCGCGCAAGTCGCGACGAAACGGGATAAGCTCGATGTCGCATTGTGCATAGTACTGGGTAAGGCTTCGCATCAATTCATACTCGTGGGCAAAATACCCCTGCAGCATGAAATGACGAGCTTGCGGCCGTTCAGACGACGTTTGCTGGCGTGCTTTCTGGATCACATATTCAAGGATTTCGAGATCCTCTAAGCCATAGCCGACAAACAAAACTGTTTTATTTTGAAAGAGCGATTCAAGGAAAGTGAGCGTTCGATTCTCTTGCGTCGGATCGTCGGCGCCGCGATCATTTGCATAACGTCGAATATAATCGCGGGTCGTCATCACCATGCCGCTTGGGTCTGCCAACGAGCCATGGAGATGAACGACACAGTTTGGCTGGTTGAGATTTGCTGGCGTGAACTCTTCAACGCTAACAATCCGTCGACGGATACGCGGCGGCCCCGCGGTGTCTCGCGTAGGCGGATTTGCGCTTACCGATAGGGGGGCTTCGGAAATTTCGTTGTCCAACCAAGCGTCGTAATTCGTTGTAACAAATGTTTGGCCGAGCTTGCCCAAGCTCCGATAAACTCTCCGGCCAACCTCATTATTTTTATAACCGCCGCGCGGGTTAACGAGCTTGCCGTAATCGATCCTCAAACCATGCTCAGCCTCGACGGCCCGTGCAATTGAAATCTTCATGCGCGGAGTTAGGTGGCGTATTTGATCCATCTGTCCATGTGTGAACTTGTCCGCTGCAATACAAGCCTTTAGCGCTCCGTCGGCAAGCTGTCCCCACGTTGGACACCCCGCAAGCACGGAAGCTCCGGCACCCACAAATGGAATGAGTGTACCACGCTGCGCCGCTTCCCTAAGACCTTGAGGCACGCTCGGGATGAGCGGTATTTCATCGCTCATGTAAGATTGGTTCCGATTTGCAGTGAGCCTTCAACGACTTCTCCGAAGCGAACCGCGCCAACTGGACTTTCCGGTTGCCCGCCAAAGATAAAGTGTTGGAAGGCCTTCTGGCAACCTTACGTCTCTCTGGGTGTTATGGACGGACTCACCGTTTTGCTAAAGCCGCTCCGCCATAATCGCTAGGCCAAAGATGCACCATTCGCCCTGCGCGCCCAACCTAATTTCCTCAATCCGATCAACGTGATTCCACCCGTCCAGTCCCGCCCGAAAAAACATTCCGCTTCTCGCCGACCCCAAATCAACCTTACAACTCGCCCCATCCTGTCCCGCTCAGAGGGGCGTCGGCCGTCGTCACGACGAGGGGCAGGTTGCGGTGGACGCGGCAGCGTCGGGCGCGTGTGGTGGTCGCAGGGCGGGCTTGCCCGTGAGTGGACGCAGCGTGCGGACGACCGGCGTAGGGCCTGGTGGAGTCATTTGACGAAGCCGAGCCGTCGCGTACGGCAAAACCGTGTGGGCCTGGCATCCGTTGCTGATGTCAAGCCGGCGGAGGCGAAGTCGGGCCAACCGGCACGATCAGCCTCAATCCGCCGGCGACGGTGACAAGAACAGAATTCGTCACCGGGGCGAGCTCGGCATAAGCCGTCAAACCATCGCGCAGGGAATGCCGGAGTGTTTCCGCTGAACCTGTATGCTCGTGCGCGCCACTATCTACTTTTCCTGCGTACGAGACCGCGGGGGCAGCGTACGCCCCGGCATTCCCTGCGCCCTCTTCGTTTAGGGCGAAATGAATTTCAACGGCTCGGGCAGAACATGCCGCGAGGGCGAGGAGTCGTATCTATTCCTGTCGTCCCTGCGAACGCAGGGACCCATAGCCACCGGCCGCTCTCGTGCGAAAGGTATTTGCTACCGTGCTTCATCGATGGATCACGCGGTATGGGTCCCTGCGTTCGCAGGGACGACGATGAAGTTTAAACTCGGAACAATTCGCAACACACTGCTTCTGCGAATGAGTAGCGATTGCGTATCCGATCCACGCCTTGATCTTTCACACTCCCCTGCTACACCGCCGCGCATGAGCAGCACCCATTCGACCAAAACCTCCGTCGCCGCGATCTCGATTTTTGCCAGCGCCGGCATGGCCGCCGCAAAATTCGTGGTCGGCATCGCGATCGGCTCGCTGGCGCTGATCTCGGAGGCGCTGCATTCGTCCGTCGACCTGGTCGCGACCATCATCACCTGGATGGTGGTGCGGGTGTCCGACAAGCCCGCCGACGACGAGCACCATTACGGCCATGGCAAGATCGAGAGCCTGTCGGCGCTCGGCGTCATCGCCATGCTCTATGTGCTGGCCGGCGGCATCCTGGTCGCGGCCTATGCGCGGCTGCACGAGGGCACGCCACCGCCGGCGCTCTCAGTGGTTCCGTTCGTGGTGCTGGTCGTGGACATCGCCGTGAATTTCTGGCGGGCGTGGGCGCTACACCGCGCGGCGCGCGCGACAAGAAGCCAGGCGCTCGCCGCCGACGCGCTGCATTTTGCCTCCGACGTGTTCGGCTCGTTCGCCGTCATCATCGGGCTGGCGCTCTCGGGCCTGGGTTACTGGTGGGGCGATGCCGCGGCCGCGATCGGCGTTGCGCTCATCATCTCGCTGCTCGGCCTGCGGCTGGCGCGCTCCACCGTCGAAACCCTGCTCGACCGCGCGCCGGACGGCGCCTCCGAAAAAGCCGCCGCCGCGATCCGCGCGGTACCGGGCGTGGTCGATGTCGAGCGCCTGCGCGTTCGCATGGTCGGCCCGACCCATTTCATCGACGCCATCGCCAAAGTCCCGCGCACCACCCCGATCGACCGCGTCGAGGCGATCAAGCGCGATGCCCAGGCGGCCGTCAGCGAGGCGCTCGGCGACGCCGATCTGACCTTCACCGCCGTGCCGGTCGCGCGCGACAATGAGAGCGTGCGCGAGCGCATCATGGTGATCGCGCGCAATTCCGGCCTCGCCATTCATCATGTCACCGTGCACGACCTCGGCGGCCGGCTGACGGTCTCGATCGACCTCGAGGTCGACGGCGAGATGGAGCTGATGGCCGCGCACGACATCGCCCATGACCTGGAGCGCAGCATCCGCGAGGATTTCGGCGAGGATGTCGAGGTCGACACCCATATCGAGCCGCTGGAGCCGGAACTGCCGCACGGCACCGACGCTCAGCCGGCGCGCGTCGAGGCCGTCAAGGCCGCGCTGACCGGCTTTGCCGCCAATGGCGCCATCCACGACATCCATAATGTGCGGGTGCGCGACACCGATGCCGGCGAGATCGTCAACTTTCACTGCCGCGCCGCGCCACAGATGAGCGTCATCAAGGTGCATGAGGCCGTCGACGAGATCGAACGCGCGCTACGCCGCGCCTTCCCCTCCATCAAGCGCGTCATCAGCCACGCCGAGCCGCCGCGCGGCTAGAGCGTTTTCGAGCGAAGTGGGCACCGGTTCGCGTGAAGAAAACGCGTCAAAACGAAAAGTCTTAACCGTAGTCCTGCGGGGCGTTCCCGTTTCGGACTCAGTTTTGGAATCCCTATTTCGCTTTGGACAAGATTTATTTCAAATTAACGAATCGTTGACTCTCGACAGCCCCGGAAAACTGGATTCAAATCGCTGTGATTCGGAAGCGACGTGGGGTGCTTCCGGACGGCGTGCAGACAAGAAATTGGTGGGGGTCTACAGCATGGCGCGTGCGCATGCGGCGAACGCGTGTGTCCAATCCGATTCGATCAAGGGATTGGCGCAATCGATCGCGAAGCCGGCCTACCATAGACTGCTCACCGCAGAGCCGGCACTGCGCCGCGCCGTGCCCACGCTGATCATTGCCTTCCTGATCACCATCTGTCTCGGCGCCTTCGTGCAGGTGGTGGACCAGAGCCGGCAGAAACGCGCTTCCACCAAGCGCGACATCGCCGCCCTCACCGACCTGCTCGCCGAACGCATCGACCGCCTGGCTTCGGTGCGGCAGGACCGCGCCGCCAACCTCGAGCGGCTGCAGGCGCTGCTGCCCGATCTCGTCCCCGGCTGGGCCGTCGCTGTCGGCCGTCACGTCATCGTCACCGGCGCCGACAACCGCGTGCTGGCCCGCGTCCCCACCGAAGGCCCCGGCGGCAGCGACCGCGTGCTCGATGTGATCAGCACCGCGCAGCTGCTGGCCGCACCCGGCCAGCAGGGCGTCGTCAACGACATGACGCTGCCGAACGGCAACGGCGCGATGGCGATTTCGCTTTTGATCAAGGCGCTGCCCGGCCAGGTCATCGTCATCCAGGAGAAGAACGATCCGCTGTGGGGATCCGACTCCGCGCTCTCGGTCACGCTGTCCGCAACCACGGGGTTCGTGGTGCTGATCCTCGGCTTCGCCTTCCACTGGCAATCGACCCGCGCCCGCGAGGGCGACCTGATCAACGACGCCGTGCGCGGCCGCATCGACACCGCGCTCAACCGCGGCCGCTGCGGCCTGTGGGACTGGGACCTGTCGCGCGGCCGGATATTCTGGTCGCAGTCGATGTTCACCCTGCTCGGCCTCGACTCCCGCAACGACCTGCTGACTTTCGGCGAGGTCAACGCGCTGGTGAAATCCGACGACATCAACCTGTTCGACATCGCCGACCAGTTGATCTCCGGCAAGCTCGACCACATCGACCAGACCTTTCGCATGCAGCACACCGACGGCCACTGGATCTGGCTGCGGGTGCGCTGCGAACTCAGCCAGGCCGCGGCCGATGCCGGCCTGCATCTGATCGGCATCGCCGTCGACATCACCGAACAGAAGAGCCTCGCCGAAAAGACCGTCGAGGCCGACTTGCGGCTGCGCGACGCCATCGAGACCATTCCGGAAGCCTTCGTGCTGTGGGACGCGGAAGACCGGCTGGTACTTTGTAATTCGCACTTCCAGCGCCTGCACAAGCTGCCGGACTCGGCGGTGACGCCGGGCACCTCCTACGAGACCGTGATCGAGGTCGGCAGCATGCCGGAAGTCCGCACCCGGCTGCAGGACGCCGGCATCCACGCACCCGGCGCCCGCACCTTCGAGGCGCAACTCGACGACAGCAGCTGGCTGCACATCTCGGAACGCCGCACCAAGGACGGCGGCTACGTCTCGGTCGGCACCGACATCACCCGGATCAAGGAGCACGAGCAGAAGCTGATCGAGAACGACGGCCGCCTGCGCGCCAACGTGCTCGACCTGAAGAAATCCCAGACCGAGCTGGCCGACCTTGCCGAAAAATACTCGCAGGAGAAGAACCGCGCCGAGGAAGCCAACCAGGCCAAGTCGAAATTCCTCGCCAATATGAGCCACGAACTGCGCACGCCGCTCAACGCCATCATCGGCTTCTCCGAGATCATGGGCTCTGGCATGTTCGGCGTGCTCGGCTCCGACAAGTATCAGGAGTACTGCCACGACATCCTGACTTCGGGAAAATACCTGCTCGAGGTCATCAACGACATCCTCGACATGTCGAAGATCGAGGCCGGCCGCATGAAGCTCGACATGGAGCAGCTCGATCTGTCGAACATCGTGGCGGAGTCGGTGCGGGTGGTCTCCGGCCGCGCCGAGGACAAGCGCCTGACGCTCGACGCCGAACTCGAAAACACCATCGCGCTGGTGGCCGACCGCCGCGCGGTCAAGCAGATCTTCGTCAACCTGCTCTCGAACGCCGTAAAATTCACCCCCGACGACGGCCGCGTCATCGTCCGCAGCCGGGTGCTGACCGATTCCATCGTGCTTGTGATCGCCGACACCGGCATCGGCATCGCCCCGGAATCGCTGCGGCGGCTCGGCAAGCCGTTCGAGCAGGTCGAGAGCCAGCTCACCAAGACCTATCAGGGCTCGGGATTGGGCCTTGCGATCGCGCGGTCGCTGACCCATCTGCACGGCGGCAAGATGCGGCTGCGATCCAAGCTCGGCACCGGCACCGTCGTTCGCATCACCCTGCCGCGCGATCCCACGAAGGCGAAGCTGTCGGTCGCGGCCTGATCCGCTGGCGGCCTACTCCAGCGTCGGCGCCACTTCGCGCGCGACCTGCACCAGCGCAGCGATCAGCGGCGTCATCGGATCGCGCTGCGGGATCACGAGGCCGATGCTGTAGTTAACGACCGGGTCGACGATCGGAATGCTGCGGACGGCATCCGCGAGCCCCAGCGTCTCGGCCAGCTTCGCCGGCATCACGCTGGCCCAGCGCCCGGTCTTGACGTGGGTGTAGAGCACCAGCAGCGAGTTCGACGTCAGCGTCGGAACGGCTTCCGCGCCCACCGATTTGAGCGCGCGGTCGATGATGCGGCGGTTCTGCATGTCCGGCGTCAACAGGCACAGCGGCACCTGCCCGACCTCCTTCCACGTCACCTGCTTGCGGTCGCCGAACATCGCGTCCGGCGCCGTCAACAGCCGGTAGCTTTCGTTGTAGAGCGGAATCGTGCGAACCTTGCCGATCGGCTCGTTCTCGATATAGGTCAGCCCGGCATCGACCTCGAGATTTTCCAACAGCCCCAGCACATCGGCCGAGGTGCAGGAGCGGATTTGAAACTGCACGTCGGGATGTTTGGCGCGGAACGGCGTCGTCAGCGACGCCACCATGCCGAGCACGGTCGGGATCGCGGCAAGCCTGATCTCGCCGGACAGCTTGTCCTTGAGGCCGTTGATCTCCTGCCGCATCGCGCGGGCATCGCCGACGATCCGCCGCGCCCAGTCGAGCGTGCGTTCACCCTCCGGCGTAAAGCCCTGGAAGCGCGAGCCGCGCTGCACCAGCATGACGCCGAGGATTTCCTCGAGCTGCTTGAGGCTGGTTGACATCGTCGGCTGGGTGACGCCGCAGGCCTCGGCGGCCCGGCCGAAGTGCCGCTCCTTGGCCAGCGCC
Source organism: Afipia sp. GAS231 (assembly GCF_900103365.1). Classification (NCBI taxonomy): domain Bacteria; kingdom Pseudomonadati; phylum Pseudomonadota; class Alphaproteobacteria; order Hyphomicrobiales; family Nitrobacteraceae; genus Afipia; species Afipia sp. GAS231. The sequence continues at coordinate 6,496,339 of NZ_LT629703.1, read as the reverse complement.
AGCAGAAGTTCAAGCTTGTCGATCAAGAAATGCGCCCCAAAAGTTAACCATGAATCCCACCGTCACAAATAGCACGGCCACAGCTGTGTCCCTATGGCAAAAGCCGCGGCCCAAACGCGCGATTTTGCCGTCATTGCGATTCCATATCGTCCCATTTCAACAGCCTATTGATAGCGTTTCCGTATCGCAGCATGAGACAGCTTTATTGATATCTGGAGCAATTCCAATTCTGATCCGCGGGCCATAACCCTCTGAGTGAGAACGCGGATGACATCGGTCTACGAACCCTGGAACGAGGCGCGCGGCGCCGAGATCATCGCCGAACACGACAAGCTTGAGGGTCCAACGCTGGTGATCCTGCACGCGCTGCAGGAAGCCTTCGGTTACGTCCCCGAGCCCGCGATTCCGATGATCGCGCAGGCGCTCAATTTGTCGCGCGCCGAGATCCACGGCGTATTCACCTTCTATCATGATTTCCGCCACCAGCCCGCCGGCCGCCACGTGCTGAAACTATGTCGCGCCGAGGCGTGTCAGGCTGCAGGTGGTGACGCACTCGCCGCGCGCGCGGAAGCAAAGCTCGGTATTTCACTTGGAAACACCACCGCGGATGCGCGCGTCACGCTGGAGCCGATCTATTGCCTCGGCCTCTGCGCCACTGCGCCGTCGGCCATGCTCGATGGCCGAGTCATCGGACGGCTCGACGAAGTGCGGATCGACGCGCTGGTTGCGGAGGCGCAGCGATGACGATGCGCGTTTTCGTTTCCCGTGATGCCGGCGCGGTTGCCGTCGGCGCCGATGAAGTCGCCCAGGCGCTGGAACAGGCTGCCGGCAAGCGCGGCATCGCCGTCGAGATCGTCCGGACCGGATCACGCGGGCTCTATTGGCTCGAGCCGATGGTCGAGGTCGCAACCTCGGAAGGGCGTGTCGCGTTCGGTCCCGTGACCCCGGCCGAGGCGCTGTCCGTGCTCGACGCCATGGCCGCCGACGGTCCGCACCTGCTGCGACTTGGCGTCGCGGACGAGATTCCCTGGCTCAAGCGCCAGACCCGGCTGACCTTCGCCCGCTGCGGCGTGATCGACCCGCGCTCGGTCGAGGACTACCGCGCCCATGACGGTTACAAGGGCCTCGAACGGGCCTTGACGTTGACCTCGGACGAAATCCTCGCAGATGTCACCGTGTCCGGCCTGCGCGGCCGCGGCGGCGCAGGCTTCCCGACCGGCATCAAGTGGAAAACCGTGGCGCAGACCAGCGCCGACCGCAAATACATCGTCTGCAACGCCGACGAAGGCGACAGCGGCACATTCGCCGACCGCATGATCATGGAAGGCGATCCCTTCGTCGTGATCGAAGGCATGACGATTGCCGGCATCACCGTCGGCGCCACCAAAGGCTACATCTACATCCGCTCGGAATATCCGCATGCCGTAATCGCGATGAACGCCGCGATCGTGGCGGCCAAACGCGCCGGCTATCTCGGCGCGAAGATCGGCGGGTCCTCCCATAGTTTCGATCTCGAAGTCCGGGTCGGCGCCGGCGCCTATGTCTGCGGCGAAGAGACCTCGCTGCTGGAAAGCCTCGAGGGCCGCCGCGGCATCGTTCGCGCCAAGCCGCCGCTGCCCGCCCACAAGGGCCTGTTCGGCCGGCCGACCGTGATCAACAACGTGCTGTCGTTCGCGGCGATCCCCTTCATCCTCGCCGGCGGCGCCCAAGCCTATGCGGATTTCGGCATGGGCCGTTCCCGCGGCACCATGCCGATCCAGCTCGCCGGCAACATCCGATATGGCGGCCTGTTCGAGACCGCCTTCGGCATCACGCTTGGCGAACTCATCGACGATGTCGGCGGCGGCACCTTTACCGGTCGCGAAGTCCGCGCAGTTCAAGTCGGCGGTCCCTTGGGCGCCTATTTCCCCCGTGCGCTGTTCGACACGCCGTTCGACTACGAGGCGTTTGCTGCGCGTGACGGGCTGATCGGACATGGCGGCATCGTCGTGTTTGACGACAGCGTCGACATGGCCAAACAAGCCCGCTTCGCGATGGAATTCTGCGCCGTCGAATCCTGCGGCAAGTGCACGCCGTGCCGGATCGGTTCGACCCGCGGCGTCGAGACCATCGACAAGATCCGCCGCGGCGAACGCGTGGCCGAGAACATCGCCGTGGTCGAAGACCTCTGCAACACCATGAAATTCGGCTCGCTCTGCGCGCTCGGCGGCTTCACGCCCTACCCCGTCTCGAGCGCGCTGAAACACTTCCGGGAAGATTTCGGTCCCGTACCCACCAAACTTCAGGCCGCGGAATAGGAGATCGCCATGTCGCTGATCCAGGAAACCGATTTCGGAACCCCGCGCTCCAAATCCGAGACGATGGTGACGCTCACCATCGACGGCCGGAGCATCACTGTGCCCGAGGGCACCTCGATCATGCGCGCGGCGATGGAAGCCGGGACGCAGATTCCAAAACTCTGCGCCACCGACATGGTCGATGCGTTCGGCTCCTGCCGGTTGTGCCTGATCGAGATCGAAGGCCGCGCCGGCACACCGGCCTCCTGCACCACGCCCGCCATGAACGGCCTCGTGGTCCATACCCAGACCGACCGGCTGAAGAAAATCCGAAAAGGCGTGATGGAGTTGTACATCTCCAACCATCCGCTGGATTGCTTGACCTGCGCCGCCAACGGCGACTGCGAATTGCAGGACATGGCGGGTGCGGTCGGCCTGCGCGACGTCCGTTACGGTTACGAGGGCGAGAACCATGTCTTCGCCAAGACCTTCGATAACAAGGCCGACGGCTGCAGCAATGACAACTGGATGCCGAAGGACGAGTCCAACCCCTACTTCACCTACGATCCCTCGAAATGCATCGTCTGCTCGCGCTGCGTCCGCGCCTGCGAGGAAGTGCAAGGCACCTTCGCGCTGACCATTTCCGGCCGCGGGTTCGACAGCCGCGTCTCGCCCGGCATGAGCGAGAGTTTTCTCGGCTCCGAATGCGTTTCCTGCGGCGCCTGCGTGCAGGCCTGCCCGACCGCGACCTTGACCGAAAAATCCGTCATCGAGATCGGCCAGCCCGAACATTCGGTGGTGACCACCTGCGCCTATTGCGGCGTCGGCTGCACGTTCAAAGCGGAAATGCGCGGCGAGGAAGTCGTGCGCATGGTGCCGTACAAGGACGGCAAGGCCAATCGCGGCCACTCCTGCGTCAAGGGCCGCTTCGCATGGGGCTACACCACCCACAAGGAACGCATTCTCAAGCCGATGATCCGCGAAAACATTGCCGATCCCTGGCGTGAGGTGTCGTGGGACGAAGCGTTCAATTTCGCTGCCGCCAAGTTCAGGGGCATTCAGGCCAAGTATGGCCGTGACGCCATCGGCGGCATCACGTCATCCCGCTGCACCAATGAAGATGTATACGTGGTGCAGAAGCTGATCCGCGGCGGCTTCGGCAACAACAACGTCGATACCTGCGCCCGTGTCTGCCATTCGCCGACCGGCTACGGCCTGTCGACGACGTTCGGCACCTCGGCCGGCACGCAGGATTTCGACTCGGTCGAGCATACCGACGTCGTCATGATCATCGGCGCCAACCCGGCATCGGCCCATCCGGTGTTCGCCTCGCGATTGAAGAAGCGGCTACGTCAGGGCGCCAAGCTGATCGTGGTCGATCCACGCCGCACCGAGATGGTGGAATCGCCGCACGTCAAGGCGCTGCACCTGCCGCTGATGCCCGGCACCAACGTCGCCGTGCTGACCGCGCTGGCGCATGTCATCGTGACCGAAGGTTTGGTGGACGAAGCCTTCGTGCGCGAGCGCTGCGACTGGAGCGAGTTCGAGGAATGGGCGGCCTTCGTCGCCCAGAACAACAACAGCCCCGAAGCCACCGCGATCATGACCGGCGTCGACCCGAAGGATCTTCGGGCAGCCGCACGGCAATTTGCCACCGGCGGCAACGGCGCGATCTATTACGGGCTCGGCGTCACCGAACACAGCCAGGGCTCGACCACGGTGATTGCGATCGCCAACCTCGCGATGGCGACCGGCAATATCGGCCGCCCCGGCGTCGGCGTGAACCCGCTGCGCGGCCAGAACAACGTCCAGGGTTCCTGCGACATGGGCTCGTTCCCGCATGAGCTGCCCGGCTATCGCCACATCTCCGGCGACGCGGTCCGCGACCAGTTCGAGGCGATGTGGAACGTCAAGCTCAACCCGGAGCCGGGCCTGCGCATTCCCAACATGTTCGACGCCGCGATCGAAGGCACTTTTATGGGCCTCTACGTGCAGGGCGAAGACATCCTGCAGTCCGATCCCAACACCAAGCATGTGGTGGCGGCGCTGTCGTCGATGGAATGCGTCATCGTCCACGACCTCTTCCTCAACGAGACCGCGAACTACGCCCACGTCTTCCTGCCGGGTTCGACCTTCCTGGAGAAGGACGGCACCTTCACCAATGCCGAGCGCCGCATCCAGCGCGTCCGCAAGGTGATGAGCCCGCGCAACGGCATGGCCGACTGGGAAGTAACCATCGGCCTCGCCAAGGCGATGGGCTACGACATGCACTACGATCACCCTTCGCAGATCATGGACGAGATCGCCGCACTGACGCCGACCTTCGCCGGCGTCTCCTACGCCAAGCTGGAAGAACTCGGCTCGGTGCAGTGGCCCTGCAACGAGACGGCGCCGGAAGGCACGCCGGTGATGCATATCGGCGGCTTCGTCCGCGGCAAGGGCAAGTTCGTCATCACCGAATACATCCCGACCGACGAACGCACTGGACCGCGCTATCCCCTGTTGCTGACGACGGGGCGCATTCTCAGCCAGTACAATGTCGGCGCGCAGACCCGCCGCACCGAGAACGTGGTCTGGCATGCCGAGGACCGGCTCGAAATCCATCCCCACGACGCTGAGCAGCGCGGGGTGCGCGACGGCGACTGGGTGCGGCTCAAGAGCCGCGCCGGCGAGACCACCTTGCGCGCGGAAATCACCGACCGCGTCGCGCCGGGCGTGGTCTACACCACGTTCCACCACCCGGACACGCAAGCCAACGTCATCACCACGGAGTATTCCGACTGGGCCACCAACTGTCCGGAATACAAGGTGACCGCGGTGGAGATTTCGCCCTCCAACGGCCCGTCCGACTGGCAGAAGGCCTATGACGAGCAGGCCCGTCACTCCCGCCGGATCGCGCCGGCGGAAGCTGCGGAGTAACGGATGCCCGGACCTATCCATACCGCCGATCGAACCGTTTGGCGCCAAGGCAGCCTTGATCAAGGTAGCTTTGGCGACGGCACGCGCCAGATCCCGGAGGAGACCGCGCTGGCGCTGACCTACAATGGCGGCACCTATGCCGTGATGATGGGAACGCCGCAGAACCTGCGGGATTTTGCGATCGGCTTCAGCCTCAGCGAGGGCATCGTGCAGTCCGCCGACGAGATCGACTCCGTCGATATCGTCGAACTCGACGACGGCATCGAGTTGCGGATGTGGCTGGCGTCGTCGAAAGCAGAGCATCTCAGCGAACGACGCCGCCATATCGCCGGCCCGACCGGCTGCGGCATCTGCGGCATCGATTCCATCGCCGAGGCGGTTCGGCCTGCGGCGGTGGTTACCGGTGGTCGTTCGTTTTCGCCGCGGGAGATCATGACCGCGATGGCCGGCATTGCGCCGCTGCAGGCGATCAACATCGAAACCCGCGCGGTGCATGCCGCCGCGTTCTGGACACCGGCGCGCGGCATCGTCGCCTTGCGCGAGGACGTCGGCCGCCACAATGCGCTCGACAAGCTCGCCGGCGCGCTGGCGCAGGACAAGGTCGTGGCCGGCGACGGCATGGTGCTGTTGACCAGCCGGGTCTCGGTCGAGATGGTGCAAAAGACGGCTGCCATCGGCGCCCCGCTGATGGTCGCGGTATCGGCGCCGACCGCCCTCGCGGTCCGGATGGCGGATGCCGCCGGCATCACGCTCGCGGCCATCGCACGGTCGGATGGATTTGAAATCTTCACGCACCCGGAGCGGATCACGGGAAACGAAGAAAAAGCGCCCAAACTCAAGACCGGCGCCAGCGGAGCCATTCATGTCGTCGCCTGACCGATTGATCTACATGGCCAACCAGATCGGCTGGTTCTTCCGGAGCCAGGGCCATGACAAGGCGGTGCCGGGTATCGCCGAGCACATCAAAAAGTTCTGGGACCCCCGGATGCGCAAGCAGATCTTCGCGCATCTCGACAGCGGCGGCGCCGGCCTCGATCCCAACGTGCGCGATGCGCTGCAAACGCTGAAGCAGGCGTAGCGGACGAGTAACCGTCTCTCCGCCGTCATTGCGAGCGAAGCGAAGCAATCCATTTCGCGGCACGAAGAAAGAATGGATTGCTTCGTCGCTACGCTCCTCGCAATGACGTTGAGAGGTTGTAGGGCGGATTAGCGATAGCGTAATCCGCCGCAACCTGGATGGTGGGTTACGCTTCGCTAACCCACCCTACGAAGTCCACGCACTCATCCAACAATTTCCAGAAACACCCGCCGCACCTCGGCCTGGGTTTCCCGTATGCGCGCTTCCAGCGTCGAGAAATCGGGCGTGTCGCCGGCGCGCGCCATGACGCGCTGCAGGTTTTCGCCCGCGGTTTCCGGATTGAATTTCCCGGTGACGCACAGCCGCAGGATCTGCGTCAGGTCGTGATAGAGCCTTGTTGCCGAGCGCAGGATCTCGACCTCGGATTGCGGCAGCACGCCGAGGCGTGCGGCGTTATCGAGCACCTGCAACGTCGAGACGCTGAGGATTTCCGGTTTGGCCGCGGCATGAACCAGCTGCAAATATTGCGCGATGAAATCGATATCGACGAGGCCGCCGGCGGCCAGCTTCAAATCCCAGACGTCGTCCTCGCCCTTCTCCAGCGCGATCGCCCGGCGCATGTCGGCGACGTCGCCGGCGGTGCTGGCGGCATCGCGCGGTCGCGTCAGCACGCCGCGAATGACGTCCTCGATCTTCCTGCGAAACGCCGGCGAAGACGAGATCACCCGTGCCCGCGTCAGCGCCATGTGCTCCCAGGTCCAGGCCTCGCGATCCTGATAGTCGGCAAAGGAATCGATCCGTGAGGCCACCGGCCCGGCACGGCCCGACGGCCGCAACCGCATGTCGACGTCATAGAGCACGCCGTAATTGGTCCGCGTCGTGAAGGCCGAGATCAGGCGCTGGGTGAAGCGGGCGAAATATTGCGCGCCGTGCAGCGAACGTTCGCCGTCGGAATCCGGATTCTCCTCGTCGAAATCATAGAGCAGGATCAGATCGAGATCGGAGGAGGCCGTCATCTCGCGGCTGCCGAGCCGGCCCATCGCCAGGATCGCTGTCTCCTGCCCCTTGATCCGGCCGTGCTGGGCCGCGAAGCGGTCGCTGACCAGGCCATGCACGGTGTGGACGATGCCTTCCGCGACATCGGCAAAGGCGACGCTGGCCTGCTGCGCGGACACGGTGCCGGAAAGAATGCGCGTGCCGATCAGGAACAGGCTCTCCTGCCCGAACAGCCGCAAGCGATCGAGAAAGTCTTCGTAGGAATCCGCGTCCTTCAGGGTCATCGCCAGCCGCGCCGACAATTCCTTCTGGTCCGGCATCGCGCCGAAAAAACGCGGATCGATCAACCCGTCCATGATCTGCGGCTGGCGCGCCAGCATGTCGCCGAGTCGCGGCGCCGCGCCGAGGATCAGCGCCACCAGCGCCACCAGATCGCGGTTCTGGCTCAGAAGCGAAATCAGCCGTCCGCCGCGTTGCAGCGCTCCGAGGAAACGGTCGAACGCCGTCACGGCGTCATCGGGGTCTTCGGCATGCGCGAGGCCGTCGATCAGGCCGGGAACGAATTCGATGAACGCGTTCCTGGTGACCTCACCGCGGAGCACGCGATAATCGCCCGCCATCCATCGCTGCACGGTCTTCGCCACCATGACGGGCTTCTTGAAGCCGAGCGTGGCCAGATGCGCGAGCAGCCGCGGATCATCGGGGCCGCCGCTGTAGTCGACGTCGGGCAATTTCGCCGTACCGGTCGGATCGCCCTCGAACAGCTTGCTGTAATGGCCCTGCACTGTCTTGAGGTGACCGAGCAGGTCCTTCGCAAAGGAAGCGCGGCTGTCATAGCCGAAGAAGTTCGCAAAGCGCTCCACGGCCCCGGGCTCGTCGGGCAAGGCATGGGTCTGCTCGTCGGCGATCATCTGCAGCCGGTGCTCGACCCGGCGCAGGAACTCGTAAGCCGCGGTCAGTTCGTGGCAGGCATCGAAGGTGATCCAGTTGCTGTTCGCCAGCACGTTCAACGCCAACAGCGTCGGCCGCACCCGCAATTCCGGATGGCGACCGCCGGCGATCAATTGCTGGGTCTGCGCAAAAAACTCGATCTCGCGGATGCCGCCGCGGCCAACCTTGACGTTGTGGCCTTCGACCGCGATCTCGCTCTGGCCGCGATAGGTCTGCATCTGCCGCTTCATGTCGTGGACGTCGGCGAGCGCCGCGAAATCCAGATGCTTGCGCCAGACGAACGGGGAAAGTTCCGAGACCAGTGCCTCGCCGGCTCTGGCGTCGCCGGCGCAGGGCCGCGCCTTGATCATCGCCGCGCGTTCCCAGGTCCGCCCTTCCCGCTCGTAGTAATGCAGCGCCGCGTCGATCGACATCGCCACCTGCGTCGAGGCCGGATCGGGCCGCAGGCGCAAATCGACGCGGAACACATAGCCGTCGCCCGAGCGTTGTTGCAGCAGCCGTGCCAGCGCCTGCGTCACCCGGACGAAGAACGGCGCCGGCTCGATGTCCGGGACCAGCGACGTGGCGGCGGGATCGAAAAACACGATCAGGTCGATGTCGCTGGAATAGTTCAGTTCGCCCGCGCCCATCTTGCCCATCGCAAGCACGATCAGCCCAGAACCTTCCTCGGGCCGGTCGAGATTCGCCGCCGTCATCCGGCCGCGCCCGACCTCCTGGCGCAGCAGGAAGCGCAGCGCCGTCTGTACTGAGGCCACCGCCAGATCGGTCAGCGCCGCGGTCACCCGCATCACCGGCCAGACCCCGCCGATGTCGCACAGCGCGATCATCAAGGCGGCTTCCGCCTTCATCCGGCGAAGCAGATGCATGACGTCGGTCTCGCCGCTGGCGGCGAGCACGTCCCGCGAGGCGTTCTCGATCAGGGATGCGAGGTGCGACTCCGGGTCGCATGCCAGCACGCGGATCAGGCGCGCGGCGTCAGCGCGGATCAGGTCGAACAGATAAGGCGAGAATTCCGCGATCCCGAGCAGGATGCGCTTCGCGTGCGGGTGGTCCAGCCACGCATCGATCGCAGCCGATTGCTCCGGCTCGATTTCGGCGAGCCAGTCTTTCAGGCGTTGTTCGGCATTGTGTGAGGCGGAGACATGCGGCGCGGCCGCGAATCGCGCGGCCAACCGATGCTCTTCCGCGTTTCCCGGCGCGGGTGAGTTCATGCCACCTTCTGTGACACATCCTGCGTTTGAGCCGCAAGCCTCTCACTGGAAACGGAAAGTGCCGGAATCACCAGCGTCGCGGTCAGGCCGGGATGCGAATCGCCGAGCCTGAGTTCACCGCCGTGCAGCGTCGCCACGGCCGACGCCAGGCTCAGGCCAAGGCCGGAGCCCGGCAGCGTCCGGCTGGTTTCCAGCCGGACAAATCGTTCCACCGCATGCTTGCGATCGCCTTCCGGAATCCCGGGGCCGTGGTCGCTGACGCTGAGCAGAACGGAATCGCCCTCGCGCCGCGCCTCGATCAGGATCTCCCGGCTGCGTGCGGCAGCCGCAGCGTCGAGCGGCTGCACCACCGGCGACGGCTTGCCGTATTTGATCGCGTTCTCGACCAGGTTGGCCAGCGCCTGGCTGATCAGCTCACGGTTGCCGTGCAGCCGCACCGGCGCGGTCTTGACGTGCAAGGTCATGCCATCGTCTTCGGCCAGCGGCTCGTAGAGTTCGTGGATGCCGTTGGCGACGTCGGCGGCGTCGAAATCGTCCATATTGCCCCGCGCCTGTCCGGACTCGGCCCGCGCAATCATCAACAGCGCGTTGAAGGTACGAATGAGCCCGTCGGATTCCTCGATGGTCCGCTCCAGCGCCGCGCGGTACTCGGCCTCGCTACCCGAACTCGCCAACGCCTCCTCGGCGCGGTTGCGCAGCCGCGTCAGCGGCGTCTTCAGATCGTGGGCGATGTTGTCGGAAACTTCCTTGAGGCCGATCATCAAGGCCTCGATGCGCTCCAGCATGGCGTTGAGGTTTTCGGCAAGGCGATCGAGCTCGTCACCGCTGCGCCCGACCGGCAGACGACCGGAGAGATCGCCGGCCATGATGCGCTGGGTGGTGCCGGTCATGGCATCGATCCGCTGCAGCACCCGCCGCGCCACGAAGATGCCGCCGCCGATGCCGAGCACAATGACGACCAGCAGCGACCATTGCGCGGCATGAGCGACGATCCCGAACAACCGCCGCCGCTCCTCGAGATCGCGCCCGACCAGCAGCCGAAAACCGTTGTCCAACTGGGTAACGTAGACCAGTGCGCGGTGGTCGCCGGTGTCCTGGTCGTCGAGCCTTCGATAGGCGGTCTCGGACCAGCCGGTCGAGCCCATCACACCCGGGGCCAATGAGGCGACATTGCCGCCGAGCGCGGTCCCGGTCGGTGTGGTGATAAGATAGAGGTTGGCGCCGGGCCGCAGCGAGCGGTTGCGGATGGTGCCGTCAAGGCCGCGCAGACCGCGGCGGTTGTAGATGTTGTTGATCTCGGCGATTTCGCCGTTCACCGTGGTGGTGATCTGCTCGGTGATCAGCCGCCGCGTATTCCAGGCGAAATAGCCCAGCAGCGACGCGGCAAACAGCGCAAACAGGAACAGATAGACCAGCGTCAGCCGGAACGCCGTGGTGCGGATCAGTTTACCGAAGGCCGTCACGGATCATGTATCCGGCGCCACGGATCGTATGCAGCAAGGGCCGTTCAAAGCCCTTGTCGATCTTGGAACGCAACCGTGAGATATGGACGTCGATGACGTTGGTCTGCGGATCGAAGTGATAGTCCCAGACGTTTTCCAGCAGCATGGTGCGGGTCACCACCTGGCCGGCGTGCTTCATCAGATATTCGAGCAGGCGGAATTCGCGGGGCTGCAGCGTCAGTTCGTCCTTGCCGCGCGCGACACGATGGGAGAGCCGATCGAGTTCGAGATCGCCGACCCGGTAGGTGGTCTCTTCGGCCGGACCGCCATGGCGGCGCGACAGCACTTCGACGCGGGCCAGAAGTTCGGCGAATGAATAGGGTTTTGGCAGATAATCGTCGCCACCGGCGCGCAGGCCCTTGATGCGGTCGTCGACCTGGCCGAGCGCCGAGAGAATCAGCACCGGGGTGCGGTTGCCCTTGTCGCGCAGCGTGCCGATGACGGACAGGCCGTCGCGCTTGGGCAGCATGCGGTCGACCACCAGCACGTCGTAATCGCCGCCATCGGCCATCGACAGGCCTTCCTCGCCGTCGCTGGCGAGATCGGCGACATGCCCGACCTCACGGAACGCCTTGACCAGATAGTCGGCGGACTCGCGGTCGTCTTCGATGATCAACAGGCGCATTTCGGGGGCAGTTGCGGTCACAGGAATGGACTTTCTCTCACCATGGCGCGGGCAGCCCAGCGATGCAAGGCGACCCGGTGCACTCTCGATTAAGTGAAAAAAATGCAGGAAAAAGGCGGGCGAAAAAGCGGGCGGCGGAGCTGGGGGACTCCGCCGCCCCTAGACCCTTCCGACGGAGGGGGGCGTATTCCATCGAAAGGGAGCCAGTGGGAGCGAGCTTTTGACCCGCTCCCCGGAAGGAGCCGTCGGCGGGGGCGACAATGCCGGCGAAACCTTCCATCTCGTATTTAACCCTTGGCCAGCGGCACTGCCACGAACCGCGACGAACCGCCGCTCTTCACGCGCATCAGCACGCTGTTCTTGTTGTCGGCGCGCGCGGCGTTGATCGCCTCGCGGACGTCACCGGCATTGGTGACGCTCTTGCCGGCGACTTCCAGAATCACGTCGCCTTCCTTGAAGCCGCGTTCGGCGGCCGCGCTCTTCGGGTCGACCTCGGTGACCACGACGCCATCCTTGCCGGCGCCGGCAACGCTATTGGCCGGAGCCACCGTCATGCCGAGCTTCGGCACGTCGGCACCCTTGATCGCGCTGCCGCCATCGTCCTTGCCGATGTCGGCCTTGGCCTCGATCGTGTTCGGCAACTGGCCGAGCGTCAGGTTGATGACCTTGTCCTGGCCCTTGTGCACGACGTTGAGCTTGACGGCATTGCCGGGCGCGAGGCCACCGATGGTGCGGGCGAGTTCGCGGGCATCCTTGACCGGCTCGCCGTTGACGCTGGTGATGACGTCACCGGATTCGATGCCGGCCTTGGCCGCCGGACCGTTGGCTTGCGGTTCCGCCACGAGCGCGCCTTCCGCCTTCTTCAGGCCGAGGCTGTCGGCGATATCAGCGGTCACCGGCTGGATCTGGACGCCGATCCAGCCGCGGCTGACCGTACCCTTGTCCTTGAGCTGGGCAATCACGCTCTTCACCGTCGAAGCGGGAATCGAGAACGCGATGCCGACGCTGCCGCCGGACGGCGAATAGATCGCGGTGTTGACGCCCATCACCTCGCCCGACACGTCGAACGCCGGACCACCCGAGTTGCCCTTGTTCACGGGCGCGTCGATCTGGATGAAGTCGTCATAGGGACCGTTGCCGATGTCGCGGCCGGATGCCGAGACGATGCCAGCCGTCACCGTGCCGCCGAGGCCGAACGGGTTGCCGACCGCGAGCACCCAGTCGCCGATTCGCGGCTTGGTGTCGGAAAGTTTGGCGAACGGGAAGTCGGTGCGACCCTCGACCTTGATCAGCGCGACGTCGGTGCGGGGATCGGTGCCGATCACCTTCGCGGTATAGGTCTTGCCTTCGTCGGTCGTGACCTCGACCTTGTCGGCGCCATCGACCACGTGATTGTTGGTCACCGCATAGCCGTCAGCCGAGATGAAGAAGCCGGAACCCTGGCCGGTCACGGCGCCACGAGGGCCACCGCCGCGCGGTCCACCGCGCATACCGGGCGGCAGCCCATCCGGACCGCCGAAGCGACGGAAGAAGCGCTCCATCGGCGAGCCCGGCTGGAACGGCGAATCTTCGTCCTTGTTGGCGCTGTCGTCCTTGCTCGCGACCTTCTCGTTGATGTTGACCTTGACCGAAATCACCGACGGCTTCACGCGCTCGACGATGTCGGCGAAGCCGACCGGCTGCGCGACCTTGCGCACCTCATTGTTGACCTGCGCGTGGGCTGCGGTGCTGAACACATCAACCGGACCCTGCGACGGCGAGAGGCCGTAAACGGCAACGCCGAGGCCGGCGACAACGGAAGCCATCAGCGCGAACTTGCGCGCCGAAAACAGCGCGCGCCGCGGGGCCTGATAGGACGGAAGCGAGGAAAGATCGATGGGACGTTCGGTCATTGCTTGAAATCTCCAGATCCAGAAATCGACGGTGCGGGGGGCATGGGCACCTGACAGGACTGAAGATGGGGTTTGCCGCCTTACCGCGCGCTGGCTAGGGAGTTAAACTTTCGTAATGAAGGGGGGTTGCGGATGCGGCAGTTTAGCGCAGGCAATCAATGGCTTAGCCCTGGCGGAAAAGCGGCTTTTGGGGGGCAGGAAGCGTCACAGCCGCCCCTCCCTGTCATGGCGGGGCAAAGTGCGCTCCAACTCCCCGTCATGGCCGGGCTTGTCCCGGCCATCCACGTCTTCGGCGCCACAACGAAAGTAAGTCGTGGATGCCCGGGACATAGGCGAGCAGAAGCGACGCCGTCCTTCGGACGGCTATGCCCGGGCATGACGGAGTGAGAGGCTAAACCGCGACTTAACCCTTCTTGAGGTTCAGCCTTCCCATGAAATCCCGCTTGCCGAGGGGAACGCCGTTGGTGCGCAGGATGTCGTAGGCGGTGGTGGCGTGGAAATAGAAATTCGGCAGCGAGAACGACATCAGAAAACCCTCCGCCGTGAAGGGCAATTGGTGTTGGCCGAGATGGAATACGACGTCCTTGCCACCGAGCCCGTTGACCGCCTCCGGCGTCAGCGCCGACAAGGTTTTCTGGGTATCGGCTACCAGCCCCTGCAGCCCAGCGTAATCATACGGCGTCTTGAACGCCGGCGGCTTGAACACGCCCTGCTGCACGCCTTCGATGGCGCCGCGGGAGTGTTGTGCGACCGAGATGATCTGAAACCGGAACGGCAGCATGTCGGGCGCCAGCCGCGCCTCGACGATGGATTCCGGATCGATGTTATTTTCCTGAAAATGCGCGAGGCCACGGTCGAGGACGCCGCTGACTCCGCCCAGGATCTGAAGGTAGTTCGCCACGGTGGCGTCGTAGAGCGAAAAGGCCATTCGAATTCCCCCTGCTGATGTTTTTCTTGATAGCCGAAGTCTTAGCGCATTCAGCTCCGCTTGCCATCCTTTGGCTGACGCGTTCTCGCGACGCGAACCGGTATCCACCCACGGATCAAGTCCGAGGGCATGCTTCGCTAGAGAACGCCATGGATCAGGCCTGGTTTTCCCGCGGCGAGTCAGCGGCGATCAGGCGATCGATCCGGGCTTCTTCCTCGTCGGTCAAATGCAGCAAGGAGGGATCAGCGCTGCCGGCGGATTTCCGGCGACGCCGGTTGTGCAGCCAGAGCGCCAGCCCGCCGCCGGCCAGCGCCAGCGGCGGCACCAGCCACAGCACCAGCGTGTGCTGATTGACGCGCGGCTTCAGCAGCACGAACTCGCCGTAGCGCGCCACCAGGAAATCCATCACCTGGTTGTCGCTGTCGCCCGCCGCGATCCGTTCGCGCACCAGTAGCCTGAGGTCGCGCGCCAGCGGCGCCTCGGAATCGTCGATCGACTGGTTCTGGCACACCATGCAGCGCAGTTCGCGCGACAGGTCCCTCGCCCGCGCTTCCTTGGCCGGATCGCCCATGATCTCGTCCGGCTGCACGGCGAAAGCGGCGGGGCTTGCCATCAACACCGCCGCGACAAATGCCCATGCCAGGAGTTGCTTCAAGGATTCACTCCGCCGGCTGCAATGCGCGCGAGGCTTTCGCGGGTTTTGGCGCGCCGACGCGCAAGCGTCGATCCGACAGCGACAGCATGCCGCCGAACGCCATCAGCACCGGTCCCCACCAGATCAACAGCACCATCGGCTTGTGATAGATCCGTACCGCGATCGCGCCCTCGGCGGTGGTGTCGCCAAGCGAGATGTAGAGCTGGCTGGCGCCGCGGCTCAGCAACGCTGCTTCGGTCGTCGAAGATCCCCGTGTGGTGAAACTGCGTTTTGACGGCGTCATCACGCTGAGCTTCTCACCGTCGAGGTTGACGGTGAACTGCGCGATCATCTCGCGGAAATTCGGCCCCTGGCGCTGCGTCAGACCGTCGAGCTTCAATTCATAGCCGGCGACCTTGGCGACGTCGTCCGGTTTCATGGTGGCGATATATTCGCTGTTCCAGGTGGTTTCGCAGACGATCCCGATCAGCGCCACGCCGACGCCGGCATGGGCGAATGCGGTGCCCCAGGTCGACCGCGGCAGGCCGCGCGCACGCCGCATCGCGGTCCCCGCGACGACACGAAACAATCCCGTCCGCTCGGCGAGATCGCTGAGCGCGCCGGCAATGACCCATACCGCCAACCCGATCGCCAGCGGCGCGAACGTGCTGCCGCCATGGGTCCATGCCAACAGCACGGCGATTGCGATCAGCGCGGCGATGCCGGCAGCCATGAGCCGCTGCGCCGCGCCGATGAGGTCGCCGCGCTTCCACGCCAACAGCGGCCCGAACGGCACCGCGATCATCAGCGGCACGAACAAAGGTGTAAAAGTCAGGTTGAAGAAGGGCGCACCGACCGAAATCTTGTCGCCGGTCAGAACTTCCAGCGCCAGCGGGTAGAGCGTGCCGATGAAGACGGTGGCGCAGGCCGTGGTCAGGAACAGGTTGTTGAGCACCAGCGCACCTTCGCGCGAGATCGGCGCGAACAGCCCGCCCTGCTTCAGGGTCGAGGCGCGCCAGGCATAGAGCGAAAGGCCGCCGCCGATGAACAGGCACAGGATCAACAGGATGAAAACGCCGCGCGCCGGATCGGTCGCAAACGCATGCACCGAGGTAAGCACGCCCGAGCGCACCAGGAAGGTGCCGAGCAGCGACAGCGAGAACGTCAGGATCGACAGCAGGATGGTCCAGACTTTCAGCGCGTTGCGCTTTTCCATCACCACGGCGGAATGCAGCAGCGCGGTGCCGGCGAGCCACGGCATCAGCGAGGCGTTTTCGACCGGATCCCAGAACCACCAGCCGCCCCAGCCGAGTTCGTAATAGGCCCAGTACGACCCCATCGCGATTCCGAGCGTGAGGAAGATCCACGCCACCAGCGTCCACGGCCGTACCCAGCGCGCCCAGGCGGCGTCGATGCGGCCTTCCAGCAGTGCCGCAACCGCGAACGAAAACGAAATCGAAAACCCGACATAGCCGAGATAGAGCATCGGCGGATGCACCGCGAGGCCGATGTCCTGCAGCACCGGATTGAGGTCGCGGCCCTCGATCGGCGGATTGGCGATGCGCAGGAACGGATTCGAGGTGATCAGGATGAACAGATAGAACGCGCTGGCGATCCAGGCCTGCACCGCCAGCACATAGGCGCGCAGCGACAGCGGCAGATTGTTGCCGAAGGCGGCGACGAGGCCGCCGAACAGCGCCAGGATCGACACCCACAGCAGCATCGACCCTTCGTGATTGCCCCAGACGCCGGTGATTTTGTAGATCAGCGGCTTCAACGAATGCGAATTCTCGAACACGTTGGCGACAGAAAAATCCGAAGTGACGTGCAGCCATACCAGCGCCGTGAACGAGGCTGCCGCGAACAGCAGTTGCGCAAGTGCCGCGGAGCGCGCGACGTTCATCAGGGCAGCATCGCCCCAGCGCGCGCCGGCGATCGGCACCGTCGACTGGATCAATGCCAGCGCCAGCGCCAGCACCAGCGCGTAATGTCCGGCTTCGGCGATCACCGCGAGGCTCCCTGGGTCGGCGCAGCCGATCCCTGCTGCATCGGCGCAGCGCCCGCGCCCGGCTTGGTACCGTAATCGTCCTTCCAATGCCCTTGTTTCTTCAAGGCGTCGGCGACGTCCTTGGGCATATAGGTCTCGTCATGTTTTGCCAGAACGGTATCGGCCTTGAATACGCCGGATGCGTCGAGCGCACCTTCGGCGACGACGCCCTGCCCTTCACGGAACAGGTCGGGAAGAATTCCCTTGTACGACACCGGCAGCGTGGCGCCGCCGTCGGCGACGGCAAACGAGATCGCCAGATTATCGCCGCGCACGAGCGACCCCGGCTGCACCAGCCCGCCGAGGCGGAAACGTTTTCCCGGCGGAATATGCTTCTCGGCCGCCATCGTCGGCGTGGAAAAGAACACGATGGAATCGCGCATCGCGTTCAGCACCAGCGCCGCCGCAACTGCGAGCACCGCCAGCGAACCGCCGATCATGGTCAAACGCCGCTGCTTGCGCGTCATCTATTTCCTCTGTCTCGACGGGGGTAAATGATCTCAGCCATCAAGCCCCATATTCTTCAGGCCTTCATTGAGCTGCCGCAAGCGTTCGGCGTCGTTGGCAACCGCCTCACGGGCGTCGGTGAGCGCGCTCATCGCCTTGTCGCGGTCGCCCATCACCATATAGGCCCGCACCAGCCGCAGCCATCCCTCGACGTCGTTGCCATCCTGCTTCAGCCGCGTCGCAAGCCGGTCGACCATGCCACGGATCATGGTGCCGCGGTCGGCGTCGCTCATGTCCTTGGCCGAAGCCATCGTGTCGTTCGACAGCGCGGGCATATTGGGGCCGCCGACCCGCACCAGGGCCGCCTGGACCAGCGGCCGCCACGGCGCCTCGGCCGGCGCTTTCTCAAGCATTGCGCGCCAGATCGCGGCAGCATCGGCCTGGCGGCCCTCCTGCTCGGCGGCGAGCCCGAGGAAATAGTTGGCCTTGGGATCATCGGGCTTTTGCGCCACCGCGCGCTCGAATTCGGCCTTGGCCTCTGTCGTGACGACGCCGCCCGCCGAGCCCATCAGGGCTTCGCCAAGATCGGAGCGGCGTTCGGCGCTGTCGCCATTGTAGGTGATCGAATTGCGATAGGCCCGGATCGCCTCGTCGTAGCGGCCGAGCCGCGACAGTACCGGCGCCAGCACGTTCCAGCCCCGGCCGTCGGTGGGATTTTTCTCCAGGTGCGCTTCCACCTGCGCCACCAGATTGTCGAGCGGCTGGTTGGCATCGGCGGCGCGGCTGCGCTGGCTGAGCGGGAAATCGCCGAGCTGCGGCGACCCGACCGAGAGATAGAACGTCACTGCCGCGATCGGCAGCGCCACCAGCGCCAGGATCGCCGAGACACGGCGCAAACGGAGGTTCGACTGCGACGGCGCCGCGCGCCCGCTATCGACGGCGGCGAGCAGGCGGCGACCGATTTCGACCCGCGCCGCTTCAGCCTCGGGCTTGCCGATCAGGCCTGCGGCGACATCGCGATCGATCTCGGCGAGCTGGTCGGTGTAAACAGCAGCCTCGGTGCCGCCACCGGCGTCCGATGCCCCGCGGCTCAACGGCCAAAGCACGGCAAAGATCGCCGCGACCGTCATCAGCGCGAACACAAACCACAATGTCATCAAGCGGTTCCCGGGCGGAACGGCACTTTCCTGGCAAGCGCCGATGCGCCGCTTTACACCACTGGCGGCAGATGCGGCAATTGACAATTACAGGAGCAAAATCAGGGCAGAAAACCCGCAGATTATGCGAAAAGACGGCCCTACCCCGCGCGCGGGGGCTTGCGCTCGACCACGACGGCATTTTCCGCCGCCCGGCTCATCAGCGACGCGTAATCGTGGCCGAACAGCACCTCGCAGAAGCGGATCGCGGCCTTGACCTGCATCTGCCGGTAGCCGCGCGACTTGGTGTCGCCGCCGCGGAGCGACTGCACCAGGCTTTCGGTGGATCGCTCGACGTAATGCTGCAGGTCTGAATAGGTCCGCAACGTCACCTCGTTGATCGCAAGTTCGCTGGCATAGGTGCGGCACACCGCGACGAAATCGATCAAAGCGGCGGTTTCCTCGACCTCCACGGCATCGACCTTGGGAGCGGAGCCGATGTCCTTGTCGGCGCGCTGACGCAGGATGCGGCGGACCCGGCCGGGGACGCTGTCGATTTCCGACTGCAGCGAGTTGGAGATGTCGGCGCGGATCGACGCCAGCTGGCGGCCCCACGCCGAATCCTGGCGCAGGTCGAGTTCGGTTCGCAGGCCCCGCACGCTGTCGTGCAGCGATTTCAGCTGCTCGCCGACATTGTCGAGCTGGCCGCGCCGGATATCGGTGCGCAGACAGGCCGCGAGGAACGACAGATCGTGCAGCGCGATCGAGACTGCGATGCCGTACGGCGTAGCAGCCACGCGAATTTCATCGTCGGATGCCGCCATCTTGATCGCGAGGCGGATGATCTGCCACGGCGCCACCAGCCGCTGCATGATCAGCGACAGTGCGAACGGCAACAGTTGGGGCGATTGCAAGGATGGCACGTTGAGCGCCGAGGTCATCGATGCAATCTGGGGATCGCCAAAGGAACGGAGCTGGCTGGGGAGCCGGCTGCCAAGCCCATCCAGCGCTTCGCGTGCCCCCAACACCGCCCCGATCGACAGCAAATCCTCGACGACGTTGGGCGGGCCGATGCGCGACAATGCGCGCTGCGTATCCACGCCCGGCACCGGGGTTGATATCTTCGCGATCGCCTCGGCGGCGGCGGCCTGGAACTTGCGGGTTGCGGCTTCGAGACCCGCGTTCGAGCCGCTCTGCCTGATCTCGAAAA
This sequence comes from Afipia sp. GAS231, assembly GCF_900103365.1. Taxonomy (NCBI): domain Bacteria; kingdom Pseudomonadati; phylum Pseudomonadota; class Alphaproteobacteria; order Hyphomicrobiales; family Nitrobacteraceae; genus Afipia; species Afipia sp. GAS231. Next base: position 6,476,487 of record NZ_LT629703.1, on the reverse strand, counting down.
TCGCCGCTTCGAACGCGCGCGCGGCATCGGCCGCGCCGTCGCGGCCGAGCCATTGCCAGACCGGCTGCAATGACGTGCGACGGATCTGGCCCGGCCGTACCGGAAAATTGCTTTCGACCAGGAACGGTTCGAGCGGCTCATACAATAGCCGCGCCGGATCGTCGGAACGCGGCCGCGCCTCGTCGTCGTCCTCGGCCCCGCGCACCACCTTGCGCAGTTGCTCCAGCACGAAGTTGGCTACCGCTAGGTCTTCGCCCCGCTCGATCGCGCGCTCGAACTCCCGCATCAGCAGCGCCTGCGCCTGTGGCGGGAGCTGGGCGAGATAGTCCCTCAGCCGCTCGGTCGATGTCTGGCTCATGCGCCTGGCGTGATTATGCGTGTGTCATCCCGGACGGCAGAAGGCGTCCAATGGCGATCTTAAAAGTGTGCGCGTTAAGAAGTCGTTTAGGAATGATGAAATCGGCGACAGCATGGCTGGTTTCCGCTTCATCGACGGCATTTTGCCCGGATACCGCGCGCTTTTGGTTGACGCGTTTTCTGCGCAGATAAGTCTACGCAACCTGCGAAGACTTGATTGCTTTGCGAACCGGTGTCCACCCCCGGGTCAAGTCCGAGGCCATGCATCGCTCGAAAACGCTCTCTAAATCCCCGGCAGCACCAGTTCCGCCCGCAAACCGCCGGTCGGGGCGTCGCCAAGGGCAAGACTGCCGCCATAGAGCCCGGCGAGATCGACCACGATCGACAGCCCGAGCCCGGAACCTGGCTTGGACTCGTCGAGCCGCTGGCCCCGCCGGGAGACCTGGGCGCGTTCAGCCGCCGACAGGCCGCGGCCGTCGTCGTCGACAATGATTCGCAGCCGCGGCCCCGCGCCGGGCGCCGCGGGCTGTTCGACCAGAACTTCGATGAAGACCTGCGAGGTCGCCCACTTGCACGCGTTATCGACGAGATTGCCGGCCATCTCCTCGAGATCCTGCCGTTCGCCACGGAACCGGGCCAGGGAATCGGCCTTGACCTCGATCGTGATGCCGCGGTCGCGGTGGATCTTCTCCATGGTCCGGCGCAATGCTTCGAGCGCGGGGGCAACTTCGGTGACGGTGCCGATAATGGTGACGCGCGCGGCGATCCGCGCTCGCTCCAGATGGTGCGCCACTTGATCCCGCATCACATCGGCCTGCTCCAACACCTTGTTGGCAAAGGGATCGATCGGATGCGCGGCGGCCTCGTTGACGATCACCGACAGCGGCGTCTTGATGGCGTGGGCGAGATTGCCGACATGGGTACGCGCGCGCTCGACAATCTCGCGATTGGCATCGATCAGCGCGTTGGTCTCGCGCGCCAGCGGCGCGATCTCGACCGGAAACTCGCCCTCCAGCCGTTCGGCGCGGCCGGACCTGATATCGGCGATCGATTCCGAGATGCGCTTGAGCGGCGCGAGGCCAAACCGGACCTGGAAGATCGTGGTCAGCAGCAGCACGATTCCGAGGGCCGCAAAGGTGCCGCCGAGGTAGTAGTCGAAGCTGCGAGTCTCGTCGAAGATTTCGGTGGCGTCGCCGGCGACGCTGACCAGGAATTTGCCGTCGGCGCCGAGATCGACCGGCCGCTCCACCATGCGCAGACTCTGGCCTTCGGGACCGTCGACATAACCGAGACGGATGCCGGCAGCGGTCAGCTCCGCGCCGTGGTCCTCGAGCTTCGGCAGCTTCTTGTCCCACAGGGAACGCGACGCCCGCGTCTCGCTTTTCTCGGTGTCGGTGCGGACGATCTGCCAGTACCAGCCGGACAGCGGCAGTTCGAACAGGGGTTCGCCGAGCGACTGGAACTGACGGTCGGGCGGTTCGTCCGGGGTCGCGACTTCGGCAATCAAAGTGCGCAGGTAGAGATTGAGACGGCGGTCGAAGGAACGCTCGGCCGCGTTGCGGTACACCGACGACAGCACGATGCCGGTGATGACCAGGATCACCACCACCCAGGCGGTGGCCGACAGAAACAGTCGTGTGGCGAGCGAGCTGCCGCGCATCAGAGCATGATCCCGAAAAGCATGTCCGCAGACCGCGAGCCTGCGGATGGACACCGGTTTTCGGATAAGATCATGCCCGCATAAAAGAGCAAATCAGGTGCCGGGCGACGGCGGCGTCAGCAGGTAGCCGAGCCCGCGCACGGTCTGGATGATGTCGACGTCGAGCTTCTTGCGGATGCGGCCGACGAACACCTCGATGGTGTTGGAATCACGGTCGAAGTCCTGATCGTAGAGATGCTCGACCAGCTCGGTGCGCGACACCACGCGTCCGGTGTGGTGCATCAGATAGGCCAGCAACCGGTATTCGTGCGACGTCATCTTGATCGGATTACCGGATACGCTGACCCGCCCGGTGCGGGTATCCAGCGAAACCGGCCCGCAGGTCAGTTCGGACTGGGCATGGCCGGTGGAGCGACGCAGCAGCGCGCGAATCCGCGCCAGGATTTCCTCGAGGTGGAACGGCTTGGCGACATAGTCATCGGCGCCGGCGTCAAAGCCCTGCACCTTGTCGCTCCAGCGGTCGCGGGCGGTCAGGATCAGGACCGGCATCGCGCGGCCATTGCGGCGCCATGCCTCCAGCACCGAGATGCCGTCCATCTTGGGCAGGCCGATGTCGAGCACGACGGCGTCGTACGGCTCGCTGTCGCCGAGGAAGTGCCCCTCCTCGCCGTCGAACGCGCGATCGACCACATAGCCGGCATCGGTCAGCGCCGTCGTCAACTGACGGTTCAGATCGGGATCATCCTCGACAACAAGCAGGCGCAAGCTGGCCTCCAACAATGAGCTTCACGATAACAGGTCCCATGATGAAGCTCACCGGCGTGAACGGGCTATGAACAGGGTAGACGGTGCAATGTTACTTTTTCGTCATCCGGCTCAACGCCTAACATGCCCCATCGCAGGCCCCAAGAGCCCCCGCGGTGGTCATACCCCTGCCGGCGGTCCCTTTATGACGATCAAGTCGACCGGACCGCCAGGTCTGTCGTCGTCGAAAACCCCAACCGTCAGCCGGCCGGTTCGCCAGGCCAGCGTGTCGAGATTGCTGCGGCCTTCGTACAGCAGCGGTCCATCAGGGTCATTGTCGTGGCCGTGCACGACGTGGCGCGCGCCGAAGCCGGCGCCATCTCCCTTTGGATAGCGCTTCCATAGCAGCGTGGCTTCGTTCTGCTGGTCCAGCGGAAGTTCGGGATCGACACCGGCATGGACGTAGACCCGATGGATATCGACGTGCATCAGCGGCCGTTGGTCGAGCCATGCGATGTGGGCTTCCGGCACCGCGGACGGCTCGCCGCCATACGATGCCAACGCGGTGTCGCCGCCTTTTTCGATCCAGAACGCCAGCTTTGCGGGATCGCGCAAACCTTGCTCGCGCAAGCCTTGACCGCGCAAGCCTTGCACCATCATGGCGTCGTGATTGCCTTTCAGCGCCACCAAATCCCAGCCGGCGATGCCCGAGCGCAGCCGCTCGACGACCTCTCTGCTATGCGGCCCCTTGTCGACATAGTCGCCGATCGCGACGATGATGCCGCCTCGCCCGCCCGAATGTGCCGCGATGTCGGCGAGCGCGCGGCCGAGCAGATCGTCACGGCCGTGAATGTCCGGAATGACATAGGTAAAGCTCATGCGGCAGATGCTGGTCCGGCTGTGATGCGGCAACGGTCCTATTCCAATCGAGTGCGGTCAACAACCGGTCCGGCGGCCTGCCGCGAGCAAGGTGGGATGCACCATCAGGCGTCGAAGCGCCGATCTCAGGTGCGGAAGAATACGAACCAGACGATGCCGAGGATCAGGACTGCGAGCCCGGTGGAAGCCGTCAAGAGCGCCAGCACCGACGGTCCGGGTTCGGCCTGACGTGCCTCGGTGGCGGTTTCGACGATCTGGGCATGTCGTTGCCTTGCCATGGGAGCCTCTTCCGTTAAGTGGCTGTACCGCCAACGAATGCCTCGACACCCGCTGTCGAAAGCAACGCATGATCGAGGATCCTGTTCCGGCGCCTCGGCGGCCCGGATCGGAGGTACAAAAGGTCGCAGCGCCGGCCCGAAACCGCCGGCACAGGGGCACAGGCCAACCCGCTCCGGCGATAGTTAACGCCGTTGGCAGATTCCCGGGCCCGGCATGTTTGAGAAGGGGTCTTCCGGTGGTATTCTTGGCGCTCGTCTATAGCGTCTTTCGGAGTATCCCATGGCCCCCCGCGCCAACTGGAAGGGTTTTCTGCGCCTTTCGCTCGTGACCTGCCCGGTCGCTCTGTATCCAGCGACCTCGGATACCGAAAAGGTCTCCTTCAACCAGATCAACCGCAAGACCGGCCACCGCATCAAATATGCCAAGGTCGATGCCGATACCGGCGAGGAAGTCGCCAACGAAGACATCATGAAGGGCTACAAGATCGACACCGACACCTACATCGAGGTGTCGAAGGACGAGCTTGACGACATCGCGCTGGAATCCACCCGGACCATCGAGATCGACGAATTCGTACCTAGAACCGATATCGACAGCCGCTATGTGATCCGCCCCTATTATCTGGTGCCGGACGGCAAGGTCGGCCATGACGCCTTCGCGGTGATCCGCGAAACCATCCGCACCATGAACAAGGTCGCGATCGGCCGCGTGGTGCTGACCAACCGCGAGCACATCATCGCGCTGGAGCCGCTCGACAACGGCCTGATGGGAACGCTGCTGCGCTACCCCTACGAGGTCCGCAACGAGAAGGAATATTTCGACGACATCCAGGACGTGAAAATCACCAAGGACATGCTGGATCTCGCCAAGCATATCGTCGAGCAGAAATCCGGTACCTTCGAGCCGGACCAGTTCGAGGACCGCTACGAACAGGCCCTGATCGACCTGATCAACCAGAAGCGCAACGGCCTCGGCACGACCGCCAAGGCCGCACCGAAGAGCGGCGGCAACGTCATCAACCTGATGGACGCGCTCAAGCGCAGCCTTGCCGGTGAAAAGCAGGTTTCACCGGCCGCCAAGGGCCAGGTTCAGGAGAAGACGAAGGGCAAGAAGCCGAAGAAGCGCGTCGAAGGCCAGCGCGAAATGCTGCTGCCGATCAGCGGCGGCGGCAAGCGCGCCGCCAAGGAAACGGCCAAGGAAGCTCCGAAGAAGGCCGAGAAGCCGGCACGCACCGCTGCCCGCGCGAAGAAGGCCGGATGATCGCGTATCCGGCGCCGTCAGCCGGTTGATGCCGCGGCGATGGAACCCTGGTTCATAGCCACAAAGCCGTTCGGCCCGGGCAATGGCGACGCCTGGAACAATTATGTCGCGTGGTCCGGCCTGTCGCAGTTGCGCGAAGTCGTTTCACTTGACGAAAACCTGTGCCCGACGGTGCTCCCCGACATCCCCGATCATTACTGGCCGCACATCGTCAACGAAAACTACATGCTGCGGTATTTCCGCGATATCGGGTTTCTGCTGAAAGAGGTGAATAACCTCGCGGCCAGGAATTTGCTGTGCGTGTATCGCGATCCGCCGGCGCATCCATCACCAGCGATGCCGGGTTTTCGGTTTCTCGGATACGATCTGGTCGATTATCAGGGCCGCGTCAGCGCACTGAGCAACTGTGGCGGCTTCCCCACTGTGTTCGCGAACTCGGAACTCTCGGATCAAGCGCTACTGACGAGCCATTCCCGGGCCGTGCGGGTACAAGCCGGCTTGCGCGAACATTACCCGGACGAGCCCCATGCCGACTGTCATTGCTGGGCGATATTCCGGCTGGAACAGCCATAGCTTTTTCAAGCGGCCAGGCTCAATCGCCGCCGCAGTCGCCGTCACCATCGCCGCCGAAATCCAATCCACCGAAATCGTCGCCGCTACCTCGCGACCGCTTCCGGAACATCAAATCCATCAGCAGGACGAGCACCAATATCGCCGCGAAAACACGCCACGGATATTCCCTGACATAGCCGATAATTCGCGGACCCCAGGTCAGCAACAAAGGGCCCAACAGCAGCTCCTGCATGACGCTGCTTCCGATCTACGCTATTTGAGCGACGTGCTGATGTCGGCGAACTTGGTGCTGACCGCACTGCCGAGGTTGTTGACGACGGTCACGATCACAATGGCGATGCCACCGGCAATGATGGCGTATTCGATAGCGGTCGCACCAGATTCATCGTCGAAAAATTTCTTGACTAATTGACGCATCCCAAACTCCAGTCGACGCTTTCCACGGGGTTCTCCCGCGCCGTGCCAGAGCAAAACTCTAGGCCCGGACGGTTGATGAGGCCTTGACGAACAGGATGAACGATCGATTAAGCCGGAAGCGCAAGAACCCGGGTATTCGTACGGGCCGGAAAATTTACTTTGCAGTGCGTCCTGCCCGTCCATGGTCGCCCGATCGGGATCGTCCGGAGTGAGCGCACATGGCCACGCAGAAGCGTGAGGCAGGAAAGAACTACATCGGGCTTTTGAGCGACGAGCTCGAAGCGCCGTACGCGGCCGCTTCGCCGGCTGCCGATCGCCCGATCAGGAAATATGTTCTGGGCCTGATGGCCAATTTTTTCTGCCGCCGCGGCGAAGTGCGGTAATTTTCTGGCCTCGCTTGGGCCTTCTGCTCAGGCGGTTGCCGCCGGCATTCAGAGGGGCAAGCCCTGCGGGCGGCAAAACGCATATCTGCACTTCCTGGGGCAAGCGCCGCCCGCGCTTTACCAAGCGGTCAAATCCTGTTCCAACTGTCGGAAACGGCGCCGGACCAAACCGGCCGCCATATCCAAGGGGAGACCGTCATGAAACTCGGCACCGCCATCGCGGAAATCATGAAACGCGAGGGGATCGAGATCCTCTGCGGCTACCCGGTCAACCATCTGATCGAGTATGCCGCCAATGCCGACATCCGCCCGGTGATGGTGCGTCAGGAACGCATCGGCATCCACATGGCGGACGCGATCTCGCGCGTCACCTCCGGCCATTCGATCGGCGCGTTCTGCATGCAGCACGGGCCCGGCGCCGAAAACGCCATGGGCGGCGTCGCGCAGTGCTACGGCGAATCCGTTCCCGTGCTGGTGCTGCCGATGGGTTACGCGCGCCGGCTCGCCAACATCGACCCCAATTTCAACTCCAGCCAAGCGATGCGGGCGTTCTCGAAATCGTCCGAGCCGATCAACATCGCAGCCGAAGTCTGCAACATCTTCCGCCGCGCCTTCACCAAACTGAAGAACGGCCGCGGCGGGCCTGTGATCGTCGAAATCCCGGCCGACATGTGGAACGAGGACGTGCCGGAGCCGCTGAACTACACGCCGGTGCTGCGCACCCGCTACGGCGCCGACCCGGTGCACGTGAAAGAAGCGGCCGCGATGCTGGTCGGCGCCAAGCGGCCGGTGATCTATGCCGGCCAGGGCGTGCACTACGCCAAGGCCTGGCCGCAGCTCAAACGGCTGGCTGAGCGTCTCGCCATTCCCGTCACCACCAGCCTCGGCGGCAAATCGTCGTTTCCGGAGACGCATCCGCTGTCGCTCGGCTCGGGCGGCCTTGCGGTACCGCGCGCGGTGCCGAAATTCTTGGGTGAAGCCGACGTGATCTTCGGCATCGGCTGCTCGTTTACGGAAACCTCGTTCGGCATCGCGATGCCGAAGGGCAAGACCATCATCCATTCGACGCTCGATCCCAACCACCTCAACAAGGATGTCGAGGCGAAGATCGGCCTGGTCGGCGATGCCGGGCTTGTGCTCGACGCGCTGCTGGAGGAAATCGGCAAGACTGTTACGAAGGATCGCGATGCCAGCGCGGTCGCGGCCGAAATCGCGGCCTCGCACAAGGAGTGGCTGGCGAAGTGGCTGCCGAAACTCACGCATAACGACGCGCCGCTCAATCCCTATCGCGTGCTGTGGGATCTGCAGCACACCGTCGACATCAAGAACACCATCATCACCCACGATGCCGGCAGCCCGCGCGATCAGCTCTCGCCGTTCTGGAAATCGGTCGAGCCGCTGTCCTACATTGGCTGGGGCAAGACCACGCAGCTCGGCTACGGGTTGGGTCTGGCGATGGGCGCCAAATTGGCCAAACCCGATAAGCTCTGCATCAACGTCTGGGGCGATGCCGCCATTGGTTTTACCGGCATGGATTTCGAAACCGCGGTGCGCGAGCGGATTCCGATCATGTCGATCCTGCTGAACAATTTCTCGATGGCGATCGAGCTCAAGGTGATGCCGATCTCGACGGAGAAATACCGTTCGACCGACATTTCCGGCGACTATGCCGCGATGGCGCGCGCCTTCGGCGGCTATGGCGAGCGGGTGACCAAGCCGGAAGACATCATCCCGGCGATCAAGCGCGGCATCGCCAAGACGCAGGAAGGCATCCCGGTGCTGCTGGAGTTCATCACCAGCAAGGAAACCGAGGTCTCCAGACCCGGGACCTGAGCAGCGGCGAGCCGGATTTCGGCGGCGGTCCGGGCAGCAACCCAGCAGCGATGGTCAAGCAGATCATGCCGCTATTGATCGTTCGCTGGCCGTTGGCTACAACCTTCAATAGAGCAAGCGTGGGGTCTTGGGGGCGGGCTTTGATCCGATATGGGAAGATTCTCGTCGTTCTAGCGCTCGTTGCGCCGTGTCTCGCAGCATGCGCGACCCAGCAGGCGATGACGGTTGATAGCGGCACGGTGGTCAATGCAAATCCGAAATACCGGAATGCAATCGCGGTCCGTTCGGTCACCGGCGGCCGCATGATGAACGTACTGACTGTGATGGGTGTCGAGAACGAGCCACTCAAGGCCGCCCTTGAAAGCAGCCTCGCCGCCAACGGCTACCTCGTCAACTCAGGCACGCCAAAATTCTATGTCGATGCTGAAATCGTCAATCTCGATCAACCCTTGATCGGGCTTGATCTGGATGTCACGGCTGACGTCACCTACAAGGTTTCCGGCTCTGGGGTGGCGGCGACCTACCCGATCAAGGCCACAGCCCGCGCGACATTTTCCGATTCGCCGATTGCCGCCGACCGCATGCGGGTCGCAAACGAACGGGCGATACAACAGAACATCAAGCAGTTTCTTCTGGCGCTGCGCTAAAGTCCGCCACGACGTGGAACGCGCTGCCGTGGAAAGCCTGCAGCGCAGCCCCTACTCCGCCATCTCCGCCGGCGGCGTAGCCGGGCCGGCCAGCGGCCGTTCCTCCATCGCGATCATGCAGAACGCACCGAGGGCGAGCAGCGCGGTGGCCGCACCGAATACGTAGCGGAATGCCGTGATCATGTCGGCGACGGGGATCGAACTCACGGGGCCGCGATGTTCGCCGGCGAGCGAGATATCCGCGCCCAGCGCCATCAGCAGGATCGCGGTGAAGGCTGCGACCGTGAACGACGACATCAGCGAGCGAAAGAAATTCATCGCACCGGTCACGGTGCCGATCTGCGCGCGCGCCACCGAGTTCTGCAGCGAGACCACGCTGACCGGGAAAGTCGTGCCGAGGCCGAGCGCGAACAGCGCCAGCACGATCAGAAATCCCCACAGCGGCAGCGTCGTCGCGGTCAGCACGGCGCCGAAAACCACCGCCATCGAAGTTCCGAATACGGCGACGCGCTTGTAGTGCTTGGCGCGCGACATGGTCTTGCCTGCGATCGCCGCGCCGCAAGTCGAGACCGCGGCAATCGGGATCAGCGCCAGACCGGCCTCACTGGCGCTGAGGTGATAGACCACCTCGTAGTAGAGCGGCAGTTGAACGGTAAGGCCGGTAATGGCGCCGAGCGCACAACCGCCCGCCGTCATGGCGTAAGGCGCAATCGGCCCGCGGATCAGCGACAGCGGCAGGAACGGCTCGTCGGCCTTGTTCGCATGCCAGACGAAGGCGAACCCCAGCGCGGCGGAAGCGCCGATCATCGACAGGATCACCGGCGACAGCCACAGATAGCGGTTACCGCCCCAGGTCAGCACCAGCATGATCACGACGGCCGAGCCCATCAGCAGCACGCCGCCGAGCCAGTCGACCTTGCGCTTGCGATGGAACACCGGAATCTTGCCCATCTTCGGCAGCAATAGCGCCAGCGCGCCGAGCGCCAGCGGCACGTTGATCCAGAAGATCATCGACCAGTGCAGATGTTCGGCGAACACGCCGCCCAGCACCGGCCCGAGCAACCCGGCCGCCATCCAGACGCCGGAGAAATAGGCCTGGTACTGGCCGCGCTCGCGCGGTGAGACCACATCGGAGATCACGGTCTGCACGACCGGCATGATGCCGCCGCCGCCGAGCCCCTGCAGGCCGCGCGCCAGAATCAGCACCGGCATGTTGGGTGCCACCGCGCACAGGATCGAGCCCACGGTGAACATGGTAAGCGACACGGTGATCATGACACGGCGGCCGTAGATGTCGCTCAGCGTGCCGAACACCGGCGCCACCGCGGTCGAAGCCAGGAGATAGGCCGTAATCACCCAGGAGAGATTGCTGACATCGTTGAACTGCCGGCCGATGGTCGGCAGCGCGGTCGCGACGATGGTCTGGTCGAGCGCGGCCAGGAACATCGTCAGCAGCAGGCTCATCAGGATGGTGCGGACCTCGTCCTGCGTCAGCGGCGCGCGCGGCGCCAGCGACGGCGCATCAGAGACCTCGATGACCTCGGTCGTGATGTGCGAGAGCTCGCGGGCGAAATCGTCGGGCAATGTCGTCTGGTCGGCAGAGTCCTGCCGTTCGAACTTGTTCATATCGGGCGTAATATTCTTCTGCACGGCCTCAAGCGGCCGGAATGGAATCGCTATTTCCGGCCCTATTTACGGGAGAAAACGCGCGTCGGGCAGCACCCCGGGTGCATGGGTGCGTCCCATCGGGGCATCTTCGCGTTTACGTGATCGATCAGCAGCGCTCAGCGCTTTGCATTCAAGGCTTTAAGCCAAAACCTTCAGTCAGGCCTTGGGCCGCTTCTTCAGCTTGGCCCGCTTCGGCAGCAGCGCCGGCCATTGCACGATGTGGTCCTCGAGGTCTTCATCGGCGATCTCGTTCTCGGTGCCCTGCACCCGGCCGCGGACGGAAACGCCGGCTTCGTGCACGGTGTTGGGATCGCCCGAGATCAGCGGGTGCCACCAGTAGAGATCGCGCCCCTCGGCGACGAGCTTGTAGCCGCAGCTCGGCGGCAGCCAGTTCAGGGTACGGACGTTTTCAGGCGTCAGGCGGACGCAATCCGGAACCTTGGCGGAGCGGTTTGGGTAGTCCTTGCAGGCGCATGACCCCGAATCCAGCAGCTTGCAGGAAACGTGGGTGAAATAGATCTTGCCGGTATCCTCATCCTCGAGCTTTTCCAGGCAACAGCGCGCGCAGCCGTCGCACAGGCTTTCCCATTCGGCGTCGGACATCTCTTCCAACGTCTTGGTTTTCCAGAAGAATCCCTCCTGGCCCGAGGGTGGCTTGGGCGGTATGGTCATGAAACTGGATGGTGTCCGGATCGGTTCGGCTTCAGCCTTCTAGGGGGTAGCCGACCCCGGGCGCAAGCGGAGCCGTCTTTAGCTGCAATAAATCGGGGGGCAGCGTTAGTCCTGACCATCAAAATCGTGAGCGGGAGCATTGGTTTATGGCCCCCCCTCGGATAGAACAGCCGCGAGTCCCCTAAGGACGTAAAAGCGCCTTGGGTTTGCCGCAACATCGAAGCAAGACGTCTCCACAGTGCCCGGCCGGCGCTGGAACGCCTGCGAAATGACCAAGGGTCCCGGTGCGCCAGATCGTACCTCCACACTGGAAGCAGAAGATCCGGAATTTCTTTCTGGATCTGGATGCGCGTATCGACTCGACGCTGTTCTCGTCGGGCAAGGGCCTGCGCGAACTCTATGAGCGCTATTCCACCTTCATGGACCGCTTCTATGTCGGCCGCTGGAAGCGCTGGGTGTTCATCGAGCCGCTGTCGGAAGCCGCCACCATCGGTCTCGGCGGGCTGATCCTGATGCTGGCGCTGGCGATCCCGGCGTTCCGCGAAACCGCCGATGACGACTGGCTGAAGAAGTCCGATCTCGCGGTGACGTTCCTCGACCGCTACGGCACGCCGATCGGCAGCCGCGGCATCAAGCACAACGATTCGATTCCGCTGGAAGACTTTCCGGACAATTTGATCAAGGCGACGCTGGCGACCGAAGACCGCCGCTTCTACGACCATTTCGGCATCGACATCGCCGGCACCGCGCGTGCGCTGGTCACCAACGCGCAGGCCGGCGGCGTGCGACAGGGCGGTTCGTCGATCACCCAGCAGCTGGCGAAGAACCTGTTCCTCAACAACGAGCGCACCATCGAGCGCAAGGTGAAGGAAGCCTTCCTCGCGGTCTGGCTGGAAACCCGCCTGACCAAGAACGAAATCCTCAAACTCTACCTCGACCGCGCCTACATGGGCGGCGGCACCTTCGGCGTCGATGGCGCTGCGCATTTCTACTTCAACAAGTCGGCCCGCGACGTCAATCTGGCGGAATCGGCGATGCTGGCCGGCCTGTTCAAGGCCCCGACCAAATACGCCCCGCACATCAACCTGCCCGCCGCCCGTGCCCGCGCCAACGTGGTGCTCGACAACCTGGTCGATGCCGGCTTCATGACCGAAGGCCAGGTGTTCGGCGCCCGGCGTAATCCCGCCGTCGCCGTCGACCGCCGCGACGAGGCTTCGCCGAACTACTATCTCGATTACGCCTTCGACGAGATGCGCAAGCTGGTCGATACCTTCCCGAAATCGTACACCGAGCGCGTGTTCGTGGTCCGCACCTCGATCGACATGAACGTGCAGCACGCCGCCGAAGAGGCGATCGAAAACCAGTTGCGCCAGTTCGGCCGCGATTATCACGCCACGCAAGCCGCCACCGTGGTCGGCGATCTCGACGGCGGCGTTCGAGCGATGGTCGGCGGCCGCGACTATGGCGCCAGCCAGTTCAACCGCGCCACCGACGCCTACCGGCAGCCGGGCTCGTCGTTCAAGCCGTATGTCTATACGACGGCACTTCTGAACGGCTTCAAGCCGACCTCGATCGTGGTCGACGGCCCGGTCTGCATCGGCAACTGGTGTCCGCAGAACTATGGCCATTCCTATTCCGGCGCGGTGACGCTGACGCAGGCGATCACCCGCTCGATCAACGTCGTCCCGGTGAAACTGTCGATCGCGCTCGGCGGCAAGTCGCCGAACCCGGCCAAGGCCGGCCGCGTCAAGATCGTCGAGGTGGCGCGCCGCTTCGGCCTCACCGCGCCGCTGCCGGATACGCCATCGATGCCGATCGGCTCCGACGAGGTCACCGTGCTCGAACACGCGGTGGCCTATGCGACCTTCCCGAACAAGGGCAAGTCGGTCAAGCCGCACGCCGTGCTCGAAGTCCGCACCGGCGCCGGCGATCTGGTCTGGCGCTTCGACCGCGACGGCAGGAAACCGCTGCAGGCGATCCCGGCTTCCGTCGCCGCCGACATGGCGGGCATGATGAGCCACGTCGTCAGCGAAGGCACCGCGCGTCGCGCCGCGCTCGACGGCATTCCGACCGCCGGCAAGACCGGCACCACCAACGCCTATCGCGACGCCTGGTTCGTCGGTTACACCGGCAACTTCACCTGCGCGGTGTGGTACGGCAACGACGACTATTCGCCGACCAACCGCATGACCGGCGGCTCGCTGCCGGCGCAGACCTGGCACGACATCATGGTGGTCGCGCATCAGGGCGTCGAAGTGAAGGAAATCGCAGGCATCGGCATGGGCACCAAGCTGCCGCCGGCCCCTGTTGCCGCCAACGTCGCCGCCAATGGCGCGCCGCCGCGGGTGCTGGAGACCAAGCCGGGGCCGCCGCCGGTGCTGACGCGGCGCGGCGCCGATATCCTGGTGCGCGTCGAAAAACTGCTCGACGACGCCGGCAAGACCGCGGGCAAGACCTCGGCCAACGAACCGGCGCCGACCAAGCCGGCATCTTCCAGCGCGCTGGCCTTCCCGGAGAACTATGTCGCCGCGGCCGGCGACCAGGCTCCGCCGGCGCAGCGGAAGAACTAGGTCGCATGATCCGGAAAAGTGGAAGCCGGTTTTCCGGCGAGATCATGCGCAAACAAAATAAGCATCAGATTCCGGTTCAACCGGAATCTGATGTGGTGATTCCAGGGAGCACTGGCCTGTGCGGCTGATCTTCATCACCTTGCTGGCACTGATCCTGGCCACCGTCGTCGGCCTCGGCTCGACCTACGTGACGGCAACGCGCGGCACGGATCTCGGCACGCTCACGATCGGTGCCTGGACGGCGCGGCCGAAGAGCGGCACCGCCGACGTCGATCCCTATTCGCGCGCCTCGATCGCGCGCAGCGGCGAATTGCCGATCGGCACCGGCGACGGCATCGCCTTTTCGGCCACCACCGACGACAAGAAGAAGCCGCTCGACGGCCGCTGCGACATCGTCGTCAGCGGCGTGACCCCGGCGGCGCGGTTCTGGACGCTGACGCTGTTCGACCGCAAGGGACATCTGGTCGGCAATTCGCTGCAACGCTACGGCTTCACCAGCCAGGAAATCGTGCGCGGCTCCGACGGCGCGTTCGAAATCCGGGTGGCGGCGCGCTCGCGCGCCGGCAACTGGCTGCCGACCGGCGGCATCGAGCGTTACGCGCTGATGCTGCGGCTGTACGATACGCCGGTTGGCGTTGCGACGCGGACGCAGCGCGACGCCCCGATGCCCTCGATCTCCACGGTGGGCTGCCCATGATCCGCCTGCTGTTCACCATCATCGCAGGCGTGCTGCTCGGCGGCGTGGTGCATCTCGTCAGCGTGCTGGCGCTGCCGCGCATCGCCTCCCAGGACGCCTATTCGCGGCTGACGCCGACGACCAAGCTCAACGCGGTGACGCAGTTGCCGCTCGCCGATCCCGCCAATTCGCCGATGCCGTTCATGGACCCGGCCTTCGCGATGGCGATCTGCCGCTACGATCTGAAAGATGGACCGATCAAACTGACGGTCCCGGTCAGCCAGGCCTATACGTCGGTGTCGTTCTACACCCGCAACGAGGTCGCCTATTACGCCATCAACGATCGCTCGGCCGGCCGCAAGGTGATCGAGCTCGATCTGATGACGGAAGCGCAGCACAATGAACTACCCGAGGACGAGGAAGTCACCGCCGCCGACCGGCTGATCATCGACTCGCCGACCGCGACCGGACTGATCCTGCTGAAGGCGCTGGCGCCCGAGCCCGGCCTGATGCCGCAGGCGCAGACCACGCTCGCGGCATCGAGCTGCGCCGTGCAGGTCGATGCGCCGCCGCCACCCAAGCAGCCGGATCCTGCGCCGGCGCCGCCAGCCGGCCCGGCGCAACGCGGCAAGCGCTAGTGGACTGATCCGCACCGACATCGTTCGTAATCGACGGGGTCGTGGCTGCTAAAGATCGTCACGGCGTCGCCGTGCTTGGCCTTCAGCGCCCTCAGCCGTTCCTGATTTTCGATCCGCATGGCGCGGTCCATGTCGGCGCGGCGCTGAAACAGCCCGAGTACCAGCGGCATCTTCGGCTTGGCGTCGATCTGGCCATGGAAGAAGTAGGCGTCGCCGGCATGCAACAGCCATCTTTCCTTGGTGCGCACCGCGATGCCGCAATGGCCGAGCGTATGCCCGGGCAACGGGACCATCAAAATGTCCGGCTCGCGATCGCCGAGCGCGCGCACGCCCTTGAAGCCGAACCAGTCTTCGCCGCCCTCCCCATAGAACGACCATTGTGGGTGATGCTTCCATTGATCGGTGATGTAGCGGCCCTTCGGCGCGGGGATCCGGGCAGACACCGCCGTGTCATGTTCGCGCTGATGCACGTGCACTTTTGCGTTCGGAAAATCCGGAATGCCGCCGGCATGATCGCGGTCGAGATGCGTCAGCAGCAGATGGCGCACATCTGACGGCGAATAGCCGAGCGCCTTGACCTGCTGAACCGCGGTCTCGGCGGGGTCGAGCCGTGGCGTGGTCTGCCGCACCCATTTCGGTCCAAGCCGCGGCGGGTTGGCGATATCGTCGAGCCCGATGCCGGTGTCGACCAGCGCCAGCCCGTCATTGGTTTCGACCAACAGGCAGTGGCACACCATCCGCGCCCGCTGAAAAATGCTGCCGGTGCCGTTCACCAGCCGTCGGCCGATCGGGCACATGGTGCCGGTGTTGAGATGATGGACGCGCATGACGAACTCCTCTGCAATCAGACGCTCAGCTTGCCATTCGCGCTATCATAGGTAAAATATTGATATCTGATAGTATCGATAGGATTTGACTATGGATATCCGCGAGCTCCGTTATTTCACTGCCGTGTTCAACGAGCGCAACCTGACCGCGGCGGCAAAACGTTGCTTCATTTCGCAGCCTTCGATTTCGGCCGCGATCACCAATCTCGAAGCCGAACTCGGCACCACGCTGTTCGTCCGCCACAAGAAGGGTATGTCGCCGACCGCATCGGCCGAGCAGTTTCATGCCGTCGCCCGCCGCATCATCGACGAGGCGGATGCCGCCAAGAACCTGTTCCGGAAGCCGTCGACGCAGGCCACGCTGAGGCTCGGCCTGATGCGCACGCTCGACATGCCGCGGACGGTCGCCCTGCTGAAGCCGTTGACCGGGAATCCCGATGTCGCGCTCCGCCTCGTCGGCATCAACGAGGCCGCAGACGCGCGGATCATTTCGAAGAACATCCTCAAGCCGGGCGAACACTTCGTTCCGCTTTGGGTCGAGCGCTATGTCGCGGCGCTGCCGCCATCGCATCCGCTGACGCTGAAGGAGCGGCTGCGCGCGTCCGACCTCGCCGGCGCCGCCATGATCGACCGCTGCCATTGCGAGCAGAGCGCCTTCTTCGGCCGCGCCGCGTCGGTGCGGCGCCGGTCCGCGGCGATCGCGGAATCGGAAGACTGGGCGATGGCACTGGTGGCGGCCGGTGTCGGCATCGCGATCGTCCCTGAAGGCGTCGCCCGCGGCCGCGCGGATGTCGCCGTGCGCGAGATCGATATCGACGTGAAGCGCCAGGTCGGCCTCGCCTACAGCGCCGCGCGGCCTTTGCCGCAGGTGCTGCAGAATTTTATCGCGCAGCTAAAGCCGCGGCGGCCCAGAACTATCCGCACCAGGAAGATCGCAAAAAGCAGGCGTTAGCCCTTCACCGTCACGGCGCGCCCGATCACGGGCTCGGCTGCCACCGGCGGATTGGCGGTTTGGGCGGCGAGTTCGCCGATCAGCCGGTCGGCGTCGGCGGCGATATTGTCCGGCGTCTGGATCACCAGCCGCTCCAGCGCCCAGCGATAGGACGAGATCCGCCGTTCCAGGCATTGCTGGACCCATTGCACGATCAGCGTGTTCTCTTCCATGCGGGCGACCGCATCGGCCTGCTCGCGCGGCGACAGTTCCGAGACCATTTTCAGGCTGGCATTGCGCTTGCGGTCGAGTTCGATGACGCTCGCCGCCGTGGCGAAGAACGGCTCGAACCGGGTAATGTCGTTGCGAACGTCCTCGATCAATTGCTGATAGCGCGAGGTATGCGAGCGATGCGGCTCGTCGATCAGCGCGCGCCCGTAGGTGGTACGGTCGAACACCACCTTCTGCCGCCACGGCGAGGGCAGCGGCTGGTAATCGCCGAACACGCTCTTCCAAGCGGGCCGCGAATGCGGCGGCTCGATCAGCGGAAAAGCGAAGTCGCGGAGTTGGCGTTCGTTTTCGGTGAGCTGGAACTGCGACGGCTTCAGGCCGACGCTTCCGGTTGCCTCGGCCCCGAGCCAGCGATGCATGTCGTCGTTGCGGAAATCGCTCCGGGTGCGGCCGAAATCGCCGCCGCTGCAGCCGCCAAGGAGACTACCAAGGGTCACGCTCACCAACAGGAGCATGAGAGCCGGGTGTAACCGAATCCCGGCGGTCCGGGTCGGATGGGGCATCTCCGGCATTTCAAACGTCCGTTGTCAGGGGCGCCGGCGGCGGCGGCGTCCGGGTGCCGTACCTTCTTCCGGCCCGCGTCCGTCGCCGGTCTCGTCGGCGTCACGTTCAATCCGGACAACGGGAAGGATCAGTATGGTTCCGAGGCCATCGCGTGGAGCGCCATCCATGCTTGAGCCCAGCCGCCGCGTCGCCGCCTCTGCCGGCAATTCAATGATGGTACCCATGTTGGTTCTCTCTGGTTGCCGCGCGGACATGATTTGGCCGGCGACATGCCATCATTAAGAACAGGACGTGGTTAACGGCATCTTAATCCCCTGCCCCCGGGCCGCTACGGATCATCAGCTGTGGCCCGGCCGACACCCGCAAAAACCGCCTTGTGCCTTCACAGGTTGTTTTCCTTAACCGGCTCTTAAAGTGCCCCGGTTAGGCTGACCGGAAGGATGACCGAAGTCGCGTACACCTGACATGACCGCAGCTCCACTATTTCCAGGTTTCGACGGGCTGATGACGCTTTCCCGTCGCGAGGGCGTCGATATCCGCCCAACCTTGCTGCGCGTGCTGACCGACCTCTATGTGCAGGCCAGCGCCCATTCCGCCGACGAGGAACGGCAGTTCGTCGAACTGACCTCCCGCCTGATCGACCAGGTCGACGACGCCACGCGTGCGGCAGTACGGGCGCGGCTGTCGGTCTATCCCGCGACGCCTGCCGAAATCATGAGCAAGCTCGGACTGCGGCGGTCACATCCAGCCCAGATCGTGCCGGTCGCACCAGCTATTGCCGCGGCTCCCCTGGAAGCCGTGCCGGTGAAGGCACCGACCGAAGCCCAATTGCGGATGGCTTCCAACCTGTCGATGCGGCCCAACGATGCCGCCGAAATCAGCGACATGTTCTTCGCCGCCAGTGCCAGCGAACGGGCGCTGATCCTGCACAATCTTTCCGACACGCCGCTGAAGGCCTCGGCGCGGATTCCTGCCGCGCGCGCGGTGCGCGCCATTCAGATCCTGGAGATGGCGGCGTACGCACAGGACACCGAAAGTTTTGCGCTCGAGATCGGCGAAGCCCTGATCTTGCCGGCGCGGATCGCAGCTCAGGTGGTCAACGATCCCGGTGGCGAGCCGTTGGCTTGCGCGGCGCGTGCGCTCGACATGCCGAGCGCGGCGTTCCAACGAATATTGTTGTTCCTCAATCCTGAATTCGGCTCGTCCGTGAACAACGTCTACCGGCTGTCGCGGCTTTACGACCGGCTCACCGAACGATCGGCGCTGGTGATGCTGGCGGCGTGGCGTGGCTCGACCATGGCGGTGACCCGCGCCAAATACCGCCCCGCTCTGTACGACGACGAGCGCAACCGCACCCGCACCGCCGCGCCGCAGGCGCGTCCCGCCGTTCAGCCCGGCAGCGTACCGGGCATTCGTACCAAGTCCTCATCCGGAAGCTAGCAATTCTGGTCTGTGTGCCTCATGGTGAGGAGCCCGCCTTTTGGCGGGCGTCTCGAACCATCGGGCACGACGTTGAACACGCGCCCTGCATGCATCCTTCGAGACGGCGCGGAGCCTGTCATCCCTGTGCGAGCGCAATTGCGCTCGTCGCGGGCGCGCCGCGACCCGTTGGCGCCGCTTCAGGATGAAGACTAGGCCTTCGCCAGATCCAGAAAATGCCGCCCCGCCCGATCCTCGGTCTCGACGATCCACACGTCGGGATCGAAGCGGATTTCCTTGGCCAGACGTTCCTCGATGGATTGCTCGGGCACGGGTTGTGGCGACGCCGCAGCAAACAACCGCTCGGTGGGACGGCTCTCGTCATAGACGGTTTGCGGCGCGGGCGCGTACAGCATCGCGTTGCCGTCGAGCGTAGCCACCTTGACGAACACCGCGCCGGCCTCTTCGGAACCGCGCCTGCGCACGGCACCGAAGATTCCCTCGGTCTGGCAACGGCGCAGATAGGCCGCCACCCATATGGATGATTTCAATCGCATAGGGGTGACGGTATAGGCCAGCGCCGAACACGACGCTAGAGCCGGCCTCAGCGCGCGATCGCCGGCGCTATCTATGCTGCGAGCTAGACTGTCGCTCGCGCGAGTTCAAACATGCCCTTGAAGACGGGTTCGTGAACCAGCAGCTTCCTGCCACCTTCGGACTCAAAACGACGGATGCGCTCCTGGATCTCGACCGCGACGTCCTGCGGCCGCGCTTCCGGAAATGGTGGCGCGGGATAATATTCGATGCCGAACTGTACCGTCTTTGCCACCTGCTCGCCTGCGATCAGTGAGGCCAGGAACAGGCCGGTGTCGATGCTGGCGGAAACGCCGGCGCCGGTGACATATTTTCCGTCGCGGTGATAGCGCTCGGCGACGAACTCCGACCCATAGGCGCGCAGCCGGTCCTGATAGAGCCAGTTGGTGGTTGCCTTCAGGCCCTTCAGCACGCCGGCGGCGGCGAGCAGACCGACGCCATTGCAGATGCCGACGGTCCAGGTCGAGGTCTTGTCGAGCCGGCGGATGGTATCGCGGAAGAGCTCGTCCGTCTCGAGCGCGAACGCGCCCGGCCCGCCGGGAACGTAGAGGATGTCGGTCGCGGTTACTTCCGAAAAATCGCGAAATGCGACGAGGCCGAGGCTTCGCGTATCGGCAGCAATGATGCCACGTTTCGCCGCGACGAACTCCGTCTCCATACCGGGGAGCCGCGCCAATATCTCGTAGCCGCCGATGGCATCGAGCGTGGTCAGTCCGTCAAAAATCAGGATCGAAAGCCGCATCTGGTCTTCTCCAAAGTCAGGGAATTGGGGGTAGCAAGCATCGAAGTCACGCTAGCCCGCGGAACGTCTTGTCAGGAATGACAATAAACTGCTATTTTCTGACAATGACGAAATCGCTGACCATGGCCCTGCTCGCCTATGACGGCTTCCAGTTGCTGGACGTGACCGGTCCCGCCGCGGTGTTCGCCGCCGCCAATCGCGAACTCAAACGCAACGTCTACAAGGTCGAGGTGCTGTCACCGCCGGGCGGCGCGGTCACCAGCGACAGCGGCGTCACGTTGCAAACCCGCGCGATGGCGCGGCCGCTTCAAGGGCGCATCGACACATTGCTGATCGCGGGCGCCGAACAGGCCGCGCTGCGCGCTGTGATTGCCAACGAGGCGGTGCGCCGCTGGATCCCGCGCCGCGCTGCGAAAGCCCGGCGCGTCGGCTCGGTCTGTTCGGGCACGTTCGTTCTGGCGTCGCTCGGATTGATCGACGGGCGGCGGGTCGCGACCCATTGGGAGGCGTGTGCGCCGCTGGCGGCGATGTATCCCGGGATTACCGTCGATCCCGAAGCCCTCTACGTGGTCGACGGCAAGGTGTGGACGTCAGCCGGCGTCACCACCGGCATCGACATGGCGCTCGCGATGGTCGAAGCCGATTGCGGCGCCGACATTGCCAATGCGATTGCGCGGCGTCTGGTGCTCTATGCGCGGCGACCGGGCTATCAGTCGCAATTCAGCCCGCTGTTGAATGCCCGCATCGAAGCCGACAGCCCGTTCGCGGATCTGATCGACTGGATGCAGAACAATCTGGATCGACCGCTGGATGTGCCGACGCTTGCGGCGCGCGCCGGCCTCGGCGAGCGGAATTTCTATCGGCGCTTTCTCACCGCCACCGGCAGTTCGCCGGCGCACTTCGTCGAGGCGCTGCGCCTGGAAGCGGCGCGCACGCTGGTTGACGGCGATCTGCCGTTGAAGGGAGTTGCAGCCAGGGTCGGGCTTAGCCCGATCCGGTTGAACCAGGCGTTCGAGCGGCGATTTGGCGTCGCGCCGCGGCTGTTTCGCGATATGCACCGGACCAAGCCGGCGCAGCCGCCTAGTCGATCGGGTGTCCGGTCATCGCGGTGAGTTCGCGCACCAGGCGATCGGACATCTGACCGGTCACCGGCAGCTTGCGCGCGTGCTCGAACTTCGAGATCGCGGCCTGGGTATCGGCGCCGACGGCGCCGGTCGGCTTCAACTGGCCATAGCCATATTGAGTCAGCGCGCGCTGCACCGCTGCGACACGTCGCGCGCCGGCGGATTGCGCAGGCGCCGGAATCGGTGCCGGCGGCCGCATCACATTGGCAGGCGCTGCGGCAGGCGCGCTGGTCGTCGACTTGACCACGAGACTGGTCATGGCATCGGCGTTTTTATCAACCATCTTGGGTTCAGCGGCTTTCACCTCAACCGGCTTCGCTTCCACCGGTTCGGGCTCAACCGGCTTGGCGGCCAGTTCGATCGGCCGCGGACGCGGCAGCGGGCTCGCGACGGCGGGTTGCGGCGTCGGCAGCGTCACCACGTTTCCGCCGAACATCGGCGACGGATGACGGCCGGCCTGCAGGAACAACGCGTTGGTGAAGATGGCGCACACGGCGGCGGCGGCCAACAAGCCCGCGACCAGGTCTTTCGGGCTGTGCAGGAGAACGCGCAGGACGAAGCCGCGCTCCTCCTCCGCCTCGATCGCAACCGCCTTGGCGCGGCGGCGGCGCGGCATGTCTTCATCGTCGTCGATACGTCTAGGCACTTTTCTTCACCTGATGGGCTTGGTCTTGGTGTCCGGATCGCAACGCGGGCTTGAGCGTCGCGATATTGGTTGGTGCTTCCGCCGTGAAGGTCAGCGGCAAGGCCACGGATACCGTGGTACCCTCGCCAATCTTGCTTTGCACGTTCATCTCGCCGTGGTGCAGACCGACCAGGCCTTTCACGATCGACAGGCCGAGGCCGGTGCCTTCGTGCTTGCGCTGATAGGTCTTGCCGGCCTGGAAGAAGGGATCGCCGATCCGCTTGAGGTCATCAGGCGCGATGCCGACCCCGGTGTCGGTGACGCGCAGCATCAGCCGCGGTCCCTCGACCGAAGCCTGGACCGTGACGTTGCCGCCGCGCTCGGTGAACTTGACGGCGTTGGCGACGAGGTTGAGCACGATCTGCTTGAACGCGCGCGGATCGCCGGTCATGACCGGGAGATCTTCCGGCGCGCGGGTGACGAGGTCGACGCCGTTTTCGCGCGCCTTCAGCGCCAGCAGATTGCAGCAATTGACCAGGGCTGCGCGCGGCGCGAACGGCTCCGGTGAAATCTCGAAGTTGCCGGATTCCATCTTCGACATGTCGAGGATGCCGTTGACCACACCCAGCAGATGCTGGCCGGAATCGTTGATCAACTGCGCGTATTCCTTGCGGCGCGCGGCGTCGATCATCAGCACGTCTTCCTGCACGATCATTTCGGAGAAGCCGATGATGGCGTTGAGCGGCGTGCGCAATTCGTGACTCATGGTGGCGAGAAAGCGCGTCTTGGAGGCATCGGCCTGTTCGGCGGCGGTGCGCGCCAGTTCGAGCGCCAGTTCCTGGACCTTGCGGTCGGTGACGTCGCGCATCACGGCGACGACTTCGGCCTCCGCGGTGGCCTGCTCGAACGGCCGGCACCGCATTTCGACCCAGATGAAATCGGCGGAAATATTCTGGCCACGAACCGCATCGCGGCGCAGGCGGAACTCGACGCTGCGCGCCTCGCCGCCGCGCGCAGCATCCGACAGCGCAGTGAGATAGGCCGGGCGGTCGGCAACATGGACGCGATCGAACAGACCGTGTCCGGTGAGCCGCGAGGCCTGTGTGCCGAGCATGGCTTCGGCCGCGGGCGAGATGAACTGCACCGCGCCGTTGCGGCTGTGCCGCGAAATCACGTCGCTCATGTTGCGCGCCAACAGGCGATAGCGGTCTTCCTCGACATACAGCAGCGACACGCTGGTGCGCGCCAGCGATTCGGCGCCGAACGCCAGGCCCGCGGCATAGAGCGTCGCCGAGGCCACGCCCGCTGCCATCAATACGCCGCGCAGGGCTGCATTCGGCTCGGCGGCTGGCAGCAGATCAAAATGCCCGAGCGCGATCAAGAGCGCGGCGCACGACAATGCCAGCGTCGAGGCAAAGGCAACCACGCGGCGCGAGGCCGAGAGCGCGGCTTCCAGGGGAACGACGACCAGCCAGACCGCGGCAAAGGACTCGATGCCGCCGGTGGTCATGGCGACCATCATCACCAGGCCGGCCAGCGCCAGCGAAGACAGGATATGCGCGCCTTCGTAACGGCCGGTGCGCGACAGGAACCAGGACAGCAGGATCGGTGCGATCAGCCAGGCAAAGGCCGCGACCTCGAGCGCCGAGGGCGCACCGCGCATCGCCAGATAGATCGGAAACGCCGCCAGCGCGACCAGACTGCCGAGCAGCCGCGGCGCCATGAACGCGCGATGACGCGCACGCGTCAGCGCGTCATATCGCGCCGAGGGATGCAGTAGCGCATCGAGACAATCGCGGATGATACTCAAAACAGTCACAGCATTTGCGCTTCGGCTTGGTCGTCGAACAGACGCGCCGGAACGCCCCCTTTATCTTTGCGTCACCGTGTCAGAGCGAACTTAAGCGAACGCTAAGGCCCGGCGGCGGAGCGGGAAACACCGTGCATTCGCGGAGCTTTCGCTGCATCCGCGCCCCTCATTTGACGCGGATGGTGAACGACAGGTTTAGAGCGCGATTGATCTATGGTTTCGAAATGGTGGATGCGCCGGGCGGACCAACTTTCGGGAGTTTTTCGCCATCAATCGAATATTTACGCCGAATCAAATCATTCGAATTTTCAGCGAATTTTCGACGCCTTTACCTCAATGCAAACACTTGCGGTTTATCGAGCGCTGTTAGTCAGGGATTTGACCTGCGGAATGCCCGCAACGGAACCAAGAAGAGACGACCGGGATCGCGAGATGTTCTTTCTGCTTCGCATGGCATTCTGGCTCGGGCTTGTGCTCGTGCTGCTGCCCAGGGACAAGACCCCCGAATCGGACAAGCTGCCGCAGATCGGCGCTTCCGAGGCCGTATCGGCTGCGACCGCCGCTGTCTCGGACATGGGCCAGTTCTGCAAGCGCCAGCCGGCAGCCTGCGAGGTCGGCGGCCAGGCCGCGACCGTGATCGGCCAGCGCGCCAAGGACGGCGCGCAGAAGCTGTACAAGATCATCACCGACAAGAAGGCGCCCGATACCGACAAGAAGGCGCCGGATCACACCGGCTCGATCGGCAGCGTCGAAGCGGCGGAAGCCGCCGTCGAGGGATCGCCACGCGACACGCTTACGCCGGACGACATGGCCGTCGAATGGCGGGTTCCGCCGACGCCATGAGCGGCAAATAACGCCACAGAATCGGTTCCATTTTCGTCGCTTTCGATGGCCTCACATCCTATATAGGCGTCTAGGAATAGAGCAGGCCACGATGACGACGATCGACGAAATCAGGGACAATTTTACGCTGCTGGACGAGTGGGACGACCGCTACCGGTACGTCATCGAACTCGGCCGCACGCTCGATCCGATGCCGGAATCCGAGCACTCCGCCGCCAACAAGGTCAACGGCTGCGCCAGCCAGGTCTGGCTCTCCAAGCAGATCGACCGCGGCAGCGGCTCAGAACCGCACCTGAACTATCTCGGCGACAGCGACGCGCATATCGTGCGCGGCCTGATCGCGATCCTGCTGACGCTGTATTCCGGCCGCACGCCGCAGCAGATCCTGGCGACGGACGCGATCAAGGTGTTCGACGAGTTCGGATTTCGCGAGCACCTGACGCCGCAGCGCTCCAACGGCCTGCGGTCGATGGTCGAGCGCATTCGCTCCGACGCGCGCGAAGCACTCGCCGCCGCGTCCTGATTACTTGCTCTTTTTCCGCGCCTGCTGGCCGAGGCCCATCTTCTTGGCGAGTTGCGAGCGCGCCACCGCGTAATTCGGCGCGACCATCGGATAGTCCGGCGGCAGGCCCCATTTGTCGCGGTATTGCTCCGGCGTCATGTTGTACTGCGTGCGCAGATGGCGCTTCAGCGACTTGAAGCGTTTGCCGTCCTCGAGACAGACCAGAAATTCGGGGCTGATCGACTTCTTGACCGACACCGCGGGCTTTGCCGGCTCCAGCGGCGTATCGGTCCGGCCGCTCGAGACCCGCAGCAGCGCTGCATGAACCTGGCTGATCAGGTTCGGAATCTCCGAGGCCTGGGTCGGGTTGTTGCTGAGATAGGCCGATACGATACTGGCGGTCAGTTCGACGGGCGTTTTGCCTGTTACATCGGTCATGGCTCAACCTTCCCTTGCGAATCGCGAGCGCGGTTCGGCGGCGCGCGGGCCGGACAGTATCCGGCCGCGACTATACATCAACCGAATCCGGTACGACTTGGCGAATATGCGCGGATTGCCGGGAATCTGACAAGAACAACGGCGTTTTATTTTCAATACGGATCGGCGTCCAAGTATTGGCGCCTAGGGCCGATGGTCGAGATGCGCGCGCAATTCGTCGATCGAGGCGAAACGCATCATGCCTTCCGGCATTTGGGCCTCGATCGAACCGTCCGAATAGAGCGAATAGGCCATGCCGTCGACGACGCCCGACTTCAGTACCGTCACTGCCGGCTGATCGCCACTCTGCGCCGGGGCACCATTGGCCTCGGGCGCCGGCGGCGGCCTTGCGCTGCGCCGCTGCGGCGGAATGTCGCCCTGCCGCCCGCGATCCGGCTTGGGCCAGGCATCATCGAACGACGCCGGCGGCGGCTCAGCCGGCTCAATCGGCGGGGCTGCGTCTGCCGGGTTCGGGCGAATATCCGCCGACAGCATGTCCGGCGGCAACGGCTCGCTGGTCCGCGCCTGCGCGCGCTCGCGCTCTTTCCGCGAGGTTGAGGAAAACAACAAATTGCGCTTGGCCTTGGGTGCCGGAGGCTCGGCCGGTTCGGGCTCAGGCGCCAACGCCGGCGGGCGATCGCGCGCGGCCTCGTCCTGCCATGGCGGCGGTGGCGGCGGTTCCGCGCTCGCGGCAGCCGGTTCGTCGCGGCTGAACAGCATACCGCCCTCGCCGGGCGCGGCCTCCCGCACAGCGCCCGGAGGCAGCACCGGCCGCACCGTGATTTCCCCGCGCGGCTCAGGCAGTCCGGCGCCGAGCCGCCGCGCGATGTTTTTCAGCTCGCGGACCGCCATCCAGAGGGCGATCATGATCGCACCGGAGCAAACGCCCATGGCGCCGATGAGAATCAGCGTATTGCCGAAACTGAATTCCTTGACCGGGATTCCCAAGCCGATCGCCAGCAGGCCCGCCAAAACAAGGCCTATTCCGGCAACCAACACACCAATCGTCATCGAACCCATCCCCGCGGCTGCGCCCGAAATGCTCGCAGTCCGCTCTTGCCACGATACCGTCATATTGTGCACATCGCCAACCGGCAATTGTGCACAGAGTTCCGCGAAAGGCCGCTTTCGGCTCCGGAAATTCCCGCCTGCCCCGGCACGGCCG
Source organism: Afipia sp. GAS231 (assembly GCF_900103365.1). Taxonomy (NCBI): domain Bacteria; kingdom Pseudomonadati; phylum Pseudomonadota; class Alphaproteobacteria; order Hyphomicrobiales; family Nitrobacteraceae; genus Afipia; species Afipia sp. GAS231. The sequence continues at coordinate 6,449,377 of NZ_LT629703.1, read as the reverse complement.
GTCTCATCATTCAGCCTGCGTTCAGGCCGGCGGCCGTATTTCTACCTCCTACCAATTACTGCCTCGTTGCTGCATTGCATCAGGGAAATTAGGCCACAATTCCCAATTACTTGCTAAGGGAACTACGCTATATGAATCCCCGGGGAATGAGGCTCAAAAGCGCTAAAGCTGGGCCATAGGGGACACCGGGTTACCAATCGCCATGTCATCCATCACGACTTCTGCCCTCGACACGCCTGCGCGGCGCTCGGTGGAGCGGACCTGCGACGACCTTGCCATGTTGATGTTGGCGGTGGTCGCCTTGATCGCCAGCCTCACGTTCCGTGACTACGGACTGGGCTGGGACGATTACACCCACGCTGAATATGCCGATCTTCTGCTGAAGATGTACGGTTCCGGATTCAAGGATACCGGCGCGCTGTCGTTCGCCAATCTCTACATGTATGGCGGCGGCTTCGACATGGCGGCCGCCCTGCTGCACAAGGTTATCCCGCTCGAACTGTTCGAAACCCGCCGGCTGCTCGGCGCCGTCGTCGGCGTGATCGGGCTTGCGGTGACGTGGCGGCTGTCGCGCCGTGTCGGCGGCCCGCTGGCAGGGCTCGCGACGCTGCTGCTGCTGGTGCTGTGCCCGACGTTCTACGGGCACATGTTCATGAACCCGAAGGACGCGCCGTTCGCGGTGGCCATGGTGATCCTGCTGCTGGGCTTGGTGCGCCTCGCCGAGGAATATCCCGCGCCCTCGCCGCGCACCATCCTGATCGTCGGCTTCGGCGCCGGCCTTTCGATCGGTTGCCGGATTCTCGGCGGGCTGGCGCTGGTCTATGCGGTGGTCGGTTTCGTACCGCTGCTCGTGGCCGAAGCCCGCACCCAAGGGCCGCGCGAGGCCGCGCATCGCTTCGCCCATGTGGTCTACGTGCTGCTGCCCGGTCTCGTGTTCGGCTATCTCGTGATGGGCCTGATCTGGCCGTGGTCGATCATGGAGCCCGGACATCCGTTCGAGGCGCTGACCTATTTCTCGCATTTCTTCGAAAAGCCCTGGAAGGAAATGTTCGACGGCGCACTGGTGTCGGTGCCCGATATGCCCTGGTCGTACCTGCCGACGCTGTTCGCGCTGCAGCTTCCCGAGGTGCTGCTGGCGCTGTTGATCGGAGGCGTCGTCGGCACCCTGATGTCGCTGTCGCGCATCGAGGTGCCGGCCCGCCGCAAGACCATCCTGTTGATGTTGACCCTGGCGGCGACGCTGCCACTGGTCATCGCGATGGTGAAGCGGCCGGCGCTCTACAACGGCATCCGCCATTTCGTGTTCGTGATCCCGCCGATGACGGTGCTGGCCGGCGTCGCGTTCGGCTGGGGCATGAGCTGGCTGAAGCAGCACGCCCGTAGCTGGCAGCCCGCCGCTTTGGCGGTTTTCGCCTTCGGCCTGCTGCTGCCGCTCAGCGAAATGATCCGGCTGCATCCCTACGAATACACCCACTTCAACCATATCGCCGGCACGGTTCGCACCGCCGACAATCTGTTCATGCTGGATTACTGGGGCCTGGCGCTGAAGCAGGCCTCCGACGGCCTGCGCGAAGAACTCACCGAACGTCAGGAAGCCCCGCCGCACGGACGTAAATGGAAGGTCGCGGTCTGCGGCCCGCAGCGTCCGGCGCAGGTGGCGCTCGGCCCCGATTTCACCATCGGCTGGGACAGCCACTCCGCCGACTTCGCGATGACCTTGGGCGAATTCTACTGCAAGGGCCTCACCGCGCCGGTGCTGGTGGAAATCAAGCGCGACGACGTGGTGTTCGCCCGCGTTTACGATATCCGCGGCCGCGCGATATCGACGTTGCTCTCGATCCCGGCGCCGTAGAATATTATTTTGCCGGCATAACAGCCCCCCAATAGCGCTGCCTTGCCGCCGTTCCGGCGCAGGGCTAGGCTCGCCCACGAAAATCAACATTCGCGGGAGAAGCCAGTCATGTCGCCAGCCGAAGCACGCTTGAGAGAAGTCCCGTCCGGCATGCCGGACGCCGAGTGGAACCAGCGCATCAATCTCGCGGCCGCCTACCGTTTGGTGGCGCTGTATGGCTGGGACGATCTCGTCGATACCCACATCTCGGCGCGGGTGCCCGGCCCCGAGCACCACTTCCTGATCAACCCCTACGGGCTGATGTTCGACGAAATCACTGCATCGAGCCTGGTGAAGGTCGATCTCGACGGCAACCAGCTCACCGAGAGCCAGTACAGCATCAACCCGGCCGGCTTCACCATCCATTCGGCGATCCATGAAGTGCGCGAGGACGCCGGCTGCGTGCTCCATCTGCACACGCCTGACGGCACCGCCGTGGCAAGCTGCATGGAAGGCCTGCTGCCGATGAACCAGACCGCGCAGCTCGTCACCCACGACCTTGCCTATCACGACTACGAAGGCATCGCGCTCGATCACGACGAGCGCCCGCGGCTGCAGAAGGACCTCGGCACCAAGAACCACATGCTGCTGCGCAATCACGGCACGTTGACGGTCGGCCGCTCGGTCGCCTCCGCCTTCGAGCGCATGTACCACCTGGAGCGGGCCTGCACGATGCAGGTGCGCACCCGCATGCTCGGACCGACCGCCTATCCGGTCGAACAGGCCGTGGTCGACAAGAACGCCGCTTTGTTCGAGAACCCCGATCGGATGGAATTGCGCTCGACCACCCTGGTGTGGCCGCCGCTGCTGCGCAAGCTGGATCGGCTCGACTCGACTTTCCGCAATTGAGTTTTTGCGATTTTGGTGTAGAATAGCGTTCAACATCCTCTGCACGACCGAATTCAAACGCCGCCCAATTCCGGGCGGCGTTTTGCTTTCTTCCGTCGTCCCTGCGAACGCAGGGACCCATACGCCGCGGCCATGGTTATGGGCAAAATGTCAGCCACCGCCTCTCACCGCTAAATCACGCGGTATGGGCCTGCGTTCGCAGGGACGACAGTGGAAGATGACCGGCTCTCAAGCGCCCCACACGCGTCATCCCCCGCGCATGCGGGGGATCCAGTACGCCATGGCCTCTCGGTTCAATCATCTCTGTCTCTGGAATACTGGATCACCCGCCTTCGCGGGTGATGACAACTGAATACGACTTCGCGATCTCGCGACGCCATGCGCCCGGAGTTTTGCAAGAAAACCTTGGCCCCCAGAAATCAGAGGGCGCAGGGAAGACCGGATGCGCGCCGCACCCGCGGTCTCATGTGCGTGTTGCACAAAAATAGGCTGCACATGAGCATACAGGTTTGGCGGAAGCCTCCGGCCTTCCCTGCGCAATGGCTTTACGGCTTATACGTAATCGTCCTGGTGACCCTGCTTTTTGTGACACCATCGCTCTCGGGCAGCGTTGGCTGCCTTCGAACTTGACGCCTGCATCGGGGCGTCGGACCCAAACGATTTCGCCGTACGCAAGTGCCGCGCTCGTCAGTCGCGACCTTACGTCCACCGCTCCCTGCCCCTCGTTTGCGACGATGGCCGACGCCCCTTGTGTCCAAAAAATTTGGCAGAATGAGCGAACGGGCGGTTGCGGACCAACCGCCCGTTGCTGGAACTGAGCCCGTACGCCCCAAAGGCGACAGAGCCTGTACCAGAGCGAGGGACAGCTCCGGCGTCTTCCTCAACCCGAACAGTTGCAAGGGCTTCGAGCCCGTACCGAGCAAGGAAGGGAGTGGATGATGGCACAAGATGATCGCATTGTCGTGGGCATCGATGTGGCAAAGGACAAGGTGGATGCGTGCATTCGCTCGCTGTCATTGCGTCAGGTCTGTCCGAACACGGGACAAGGCCACCGCAAGCTGGTGGCCTGGCTTCGCAAGTACAAGGCAACCAGGGCTGTGATGGAGGCGAGCGGCGGTTACGAGCGTGACTGGGCCAAGCTACTGCGCCAGGCCGGTGTCGAGGTGCGGATCGTCGACCCCAAACGCGTCCGCAGCTTCGCGCTATCGGCCGGCCGGCTGGCAAAGAACGATGTGATCGACGCGGAGATGATCGCCTGGTTCGCCGAGATATTTACCGAGGCGCCGAGCCAGACCCACGATGCCGCACGCGAGGAGTTGCTGGCGCTGGTGAAAGCGCGCATCGGTCTGGGTGATCTCAAGACGCGCTTGCAAAGCCAAAACGAGCATGCTGCACCAGGACTGGTTCAGAAAACGCATGCCCGCGTCTTGAAGAATCTGGTCAGTGAAATTGCCAAGCTCGAGGCGGCAATTGCGGCCAAGATCAAGGCCTCGCCACACCTTGCCGAGCGTGCCGAGATCATCGAGAGCGTGCCGGGCCTCGCCGAAACGACCTCCGCCAACCTCATTGCGGGGATGCCGGAGCTTGGGCAGGTGAGCAACAAGATCGCCGGTGCGTTATTAGGCGCCGCCCCGTACGACGACGATAGCGGCCATCGGCGCGGTGAGCGTCATATCAAGGGTGGCCGCCGCTGGGTCCGCAACGCCATCTACATGCCCTGCCTCGGCGCAGCCACGCAGAACAACCCGGTGCTCAAGGCCTTCTACGACCGCCTGATTGCCAAGGGAAAGAAGCCGAAAGTGGTGCTTGTCGCCTGCATGCGCAAGCTCATCGTCATCCTCAACATCATGATCGCACGACGGCAGAAATGGGATCCCAGCCGTTACGCACTGAACTGAGCGAGCGCACCTCACCGCGCTCGGTCATCGACCGAGCGCATGCCAAGCCAACAGACCGGAGAGCGGACGGGGTCAAGGCCGTAAGCCGCCGAAGGCGGGGCGCGCCCCGCACCAGCCTTGAGGCCCGGCCGATCGCCGGTTTACTTCAGCACAGTTGCTCTGGTGGGACAGGATGGCGGGAGTCCTAGATCTGATTTGCCCGACGGCTCAACGGAAATATTTTTATCCGAAGGGCTGGACAGACTTTTGCTGATTTGCCCGTCGGGCTACTTTGTCGCAGCCGGGCATGAAGTTTCCGCTTGCACTGGAAGCGACACAGGCCCCGGCGAACCGAATGTGTGCTCAAAAATCCGGCCAAGAATTGGCCTCGTTTCAACCGCTGCCAGATGTCCTCTGTGGATGGCTCCCGCGTTGCAAGGGCTAAATTGACGCAGTGGCATTGGTCGGGTGCAGTCTTCTGTCCGGCCTGTTGATGCAGTCGGTTGAGACTGCTGGCCCTGATGGAGTCCGCGAACAAGGTCCCATTCTGTTGTTCAGGCTATGACGCCTTGGACATCACTTGGGTTGTCCCCGTTCCCGGTCTGACCGGTCTGCCATCACATCGCATCGCGCTCGCAACCTCGTGAAGCTGATCTCCTCTTCAGCTAAATCGTGTATCCTTGTTATGCGGCCAGTGCAGGCCGGTGGCCTGGACGATAGATTTCGCCGCGTGCCATGATCGCCCAGACAATCCGTGCGGTCTTGTTCGCCATCGCGACCGTGGCGACCCTTGTGGGCTTTCGCGCAAGCAGATCTGCCAGCCGTGGATCGCCTTCGGGATTTTGCTTTGCACGGCGCACAAGCGCCGTCATGCCGACAATGAGCAGCTTGCGCAGGTATTTGTCGCCCATCTTGCTGATACGACCGAGCCGCTCTTTGCCACCGCTCGACTTCTGAAGTGGCGTCAATCCCAACCAGGCAGCGAACTGCCGCCCCGAGCGGAACTGATGCGGATCGGTTACCGATGCGGCAAGTGCCGTCGCGCCGACCGGCCCGATGCCGGGGATAGTCATGAGACGACGTGCAACATCGTTGCCACGTAAACAAACGGCCAGATCGCGATCGATCTCGCGGAGCCGGACGTGGATGTCGAGCGCCTGCTGTGACAGCGTAGTGACGATCTTGGCAGCTTCAATCGGTACCTCAGGAGCTTTGCCATCGACGATCTGCCGCGCCATCAGTAGCGCCCGCTCCAGCCCCTTGGGGATGTCGACGCCAAATTCGGCCAGTAGACCGCGGATCATGTTGATCAGCTGCGTGCGCTGCTTAACCAGCAGATCGCGCGTCCGGTGCATCGACAGCGCCGCCTGCTGCTCCGGCGACTTGACCGGCACGAACCGCATCGTAGGCCGTGTCACTGCCTCGCAAACCGCTTCCGCATCGGCAGCGTCGGTCTTCCCGCGCTTCACATACGGTTTTACGTAAGCAGGCGGCATCAGCCGCACCTCATGACCGAGCTTGATTAGCTCGCGCGCCCAGTGATGCGACGTGCCGCACGCCTCGATGCCGACCAGGCAAGGAGGCAACTTGGCAAAAAATGGCAGCATCTGCGCCCGCCGAAGCGACTTGCGAACCACAGCCTGGCCGGCCGCATCGATGCCGTGGACCTGAAAAACGCTCTTGGCCAAGTCGAGGCCGATCGTGGTAATCTGCATAGCGGATGGCTCCCATTTTGCTCGTGAACGCCTGATGGCCTTCACACTTTGGCACCCAGATGCCGTGAGCGGGAGCCATCCACCTCATCTGTTGTCGGGCGCGAAGCGGACCTCAAAGGCGGGGTACGACTGCTTTTGCCGTGAACGGACATGCCGGGCCAATTAAAAGCCAAGGGATTTGGAATGGTATCGCCTTGCAGGGGAACATATGAAACGACCAGGTCGTCGACTTCTGCACGTGACGGTGCACCCTGACGGTCAGCACCAGTTGTTTCCCCGGGCACAGCTACCTGTCGACGTTGGAGAAAGCCGTTTCGAGAACATCGCCGATTGGTTGCCACGTGCGGCCGTCGAATTGAACTAGTCGCAGGTGTTCGATCGGCCGAAAGTTCCGAGGTCCAGTGCTGATTTTGATCCCAGGTAGCAAAACGGAGCCTTGGTATTCTTTGAGGGTCCCGGCCTGCTTCATGACGTTCGCGCGTGACAGGTCATTGCCGCACTGCTTGAGCACTTGTACCAGTGTCTCGGCGGCCGCGTAGCCGAAGACGGCGGCGCCGTCGTCTTTGCCTCCGGCCCGACCATACTTGTCAACAAACGACTGCCAGTCCTTTGTGGCTTTTCCGTCTTTCCAAGCTGGATCATCTGCATCCTTCAAGAAGGCGGCTGTAATCGCGCCCACAGCATTTTCCACGCCAGCAGGCTTTAGCGCGGTCGCAATCGACGAAGCCATATGGCTCAAAATGAACACAGGGTGCCAATTCAACTCCGCCGCTATTCGAATTACTTTGGCTGCGTCTTCAGGCGCTCCTGCAAACACAAAAATCTCGGCTCCTGATTGCTTCAAGATCGATACGTGCGTGTCCAGATGCGCATCTGCGATATCGTACGCGATATCGACCCTGATCATACGGGCGACACTACCGAGCCCGTCTTCCAGCCCCTTGACTATTTCTCGACCGACTTGATCGTTTTGCCAAAGAGCTACAATCCTGCTTCCGGGGTAGAACGCCTGTATGTAGTTGGCGTAGATGCGCCCCTCTTCCCGAAACGAGGGCTGCCAACCCATTGTCCACGGAAACGACGATGGATCGCTCAGATGATCGTCTCCGGAGGCGATAAAAAGTTGAGGAATTTGCCTTTCATTCAAGTAGCTGCGAACGGCAAAGTTGCCCGGAGTTCCGAAAGAGCCGAACATCAACAAGACGTCGTCTTCCTCGATAAGACGGCGCGTAAGCTCTAGGGCGGTCACCGGATTGGATTTGTCATCATATGAGATAAAGCGCACCTTACGGCCGCCAATCCCGCCGTGCTCGTTGATCATCTCAAAATACGCTGCTTCGGCTTTCCCAATCGCCCCGAAGACCTCCAAATTTCCACTATAAGGCATGAGATTGCCGATACGAATTTCAGTGTCGGTCACGCCTGGTTCGCGCACTCGCTCGGAGATCGCGCTCAAAGCAGTGAGCGCCAAGCCAATCGCAACGAGCGTTCGGACCCACGTTTGCATCGGATTAACTCAATTACAAAAGCCCATCGCTTGCTGACGATGGGATGGTCCGGCTCGCACGCGACGAGCGGTGACGCACAGCCGCCTGCACCGCTAAGAAGATGAACTCACGCCGCCGCATGTGCCCCCGAAAGACCACGCTTGTTCAAGGCCTGAAGCCTAGCACTTTGCGGCCGGGCAACGAATGATAAATGGCCACAAACGGAAGTCGTGACCTAGCTGCGGGACATCTGCTCGGTCCCCGATGCCGAACATGCAGGAACTATTCCGGCATCTCCGAAAAGTGCCCACTTCCGGACTCATGCAACGCAGCAAACAAACAACATCCCCAATCGACCATTTCACAAACGCGCACGAGCTATTTTGCGTGGCAGTCGCATGTTCTAGAAGGTCAACAGGCTTGACCTACTAGAGAATGCGGTCAATCCATGACACAACTTGCCGCCTTCCCGCCATTTTAGAAAAACTGAGTGTTGCCTTTCTGGTACGAGGTTTCAAAGTTTAAGCGCCTACAATGCTTCACGACAATGGTCGCTTGCGCATCAGGTCAGAAGCGACAGAGCTGGAGGAAATGCGATGAAGAAGCTCTTGCTGGCTACGGTGGGTTTAGTCGCAATGGGGATGGCCGCTCCCGCGTCGGCGGCCGATCTGGCTGCACGTCCCTACACCAAGGCACCACCCCCGGTGGTCGCGCTGGCTTACGATTGGAGCGGCTTCTACATCGGCGCCAACGGTGGTTGGGGATCGAGCCGCAATTGCTGGGGCATCGTTCCGGTAGCTGGTGCGGTCATCCCTGACGGTTGTCTTAGTCGGTCCGGAGGTCTCGTCGGTGGCCAGGTGGGCTACCGCTGGCAAGCCAGTCAGTTTGTTTTCGGTCTGGAAGCCCAGGGCGATTGGGCGAATCTCCGCGGCTCGCACGTCAGCGTCTTCAATCCAGCGTTCACGACTGGCGTCAACGTCAATGGCTTAGGCCTTTTCACCGGCCAGATTGGTTATGCTTGGAATGCGGCGCTGCTGTATCTGAAGGGCGGCGCGGCGGTGACAAGCAACAGCGCTTTCATAAACACCACACTCGGAGGCGTTGGTATAGCCTCGGCAAGCTCGACCCGCTGGGGTGGTACCGTGGGTGTCGGATTTGAGTACGGCTTCGCTCCGAATTGGTCGGCCGGTATCGAATACGATCACCTCTTCATGGGTAACGCAAACAATTCATTCTCGGTAGTGAACCCCCTGCTTGCTGGTGCGCTCAATCGGATCAGTCAGGACGTGGATATGGTCACCTTACGGGTGAACTACCGTTTTGGCGGCCCGGTCGTCGCCCGTTACTGATTTGCGCTCTAGTCTCCAGCAAACCTGAGCCCCGGAATCGTCCGGGGCTTTTTTGTGTTGGCATGAATACGGGCGCAGATAGTTGTCGAACGCAAGCCAAAGACGTTTGAGATCGCACGCGGGGGAGCGGAGGAGCGGGTCTTTTTTGGGCAGGAATCACTAGCTTCTTGACGAAGCCAACGCGACCCGCGATTTGCTCAGAACGCCTATCTTGGAATTATAGGCGACCCTTCCAGCGAGCTTTGATCAGCTGCGGGGACCTGCGATGGGCCCCATCCATGCTCTCCGACCCGGCGCGAGGACGACGACAGTCGCGCCTGGCCTCACCCGATCAAAGAGATCGATGACATCCTCGTTGGTCATGCGGATGCAGCCGGACGATATAGCCTGGCCGATATATTCCGGTTGGTTGGTGCCGTGGATGCGGTACAGGGTGTCCTTGTTGCCCTCGTAAAGATAGAGCGCCCGCGCGCCCAACGGATTAGCCGGACCTCCGGGAACGCGCGCCGGGTAAGGACCGAGCCGCGCCTGAATCTCCGGCGTCGGGATCCAATCAGGCCATTCAGCCATACGGCCAACCGCAGCGACGCCGGAGAAGGCCATCGCTTCCTCCCCCACTGCCACGCCGTAGCGGATCGCCTTGCCTTGCGGCAGGACGTAATAGAGATAGCGCGCGTCGGTATCGACCAGGATCGTACCCGGCGCCTCTCTGCGCGAATAGTCGACGATATGCCGACGATAGGACTCTGGGATGTCTACCTGCGCATAAGGCGGATGGGCCAGCAACTGCCGGTCCCTTGGAGTCAAACTGGCATCCGTCGAGGGTGCGAGTGTCGCTTGCATGCAACCGCCGAGCGCAAGCCCGAGCAGTCCAATCAGCAACAACGTGAGCCTGGACCTCGGCACCGCCGGTCCTCCAAAGCGTTACGTTGCTCCATTTGCTTCTCGAATAGTGCAGAAATCAAGGCGTCATGGAGACAACCCCGCGATAACAAGGTTGGGCGCAGCTTGGTCTCCAGTTGCAGTGTGGGATCGAAGTCCATTCGGGTCAAACTCGGTCTTCGAGTCGCGACAGAGCTAGTTCTGTTGTTCCCCCAACAGCGGACAAACGGCGATTGCATCCGCACGTCGGTTTCGTGCCACCAAACGGACCTGAGCGTGTAGCCTGACGATGTCTGCTCTTGAGGGCAGCGCGGACACGCACGCAGCGCACATGTCACCTGCTCAGGCGCCATCTTGTGCCTTGCTGTCGTCTGCGCTGTAAGGGACCCTTTCGCGCCGGGCACCGAGCACGCTTTGGCCCTTCAGGAAACCCGATCTCATGACCGAAGCTCCCTCCTCCGCGCCATCGTCCCCGCGATCGTTTGCAGCGATGCGCCACTCAGGCTTCCGGGCGCAGTTCATCACCTATGTGCTCTCGATGATGGCCGACAATATCGAGCATGTGATCAGCTACTGGGTGGTGTTCCAGAAATTCCATTCGCCGGCGCTCGGCGGCTTTGCGGTGCTGTCGCACTGGCTGCCGTTCCTGCTGTTCTCGGTGGCGTCCGGCGCGCTGGCCGAACGCTTCGATCCGCGCCGCGTCATTCAGGTCGGCATGGGCCTGTTCATCCTGGCCTCGCTGGCCTGGGGCTATTTCTTCATCACCGACACGTTGCAGATGTGGCAGGCGATGCTGATCCTGGTGATCCACGGCTGCGCCGGGGTGCTGTGGCAGACGCCCAATCAGATGCTGATCTACGACATTGTCGGCCCGCAGGATCTGGCGAGCGCGGTGCGGCTGAACGCGATGGCGCGCTATACCGGCATCCTGGTCGGCCCCGCCGTCGGCGGCGCGATCCTGCTCGCGCTCGGTCCGGCGCACGGCATCATGCTGAACACGGTGTTCTACCTGCCGCTGGTGCTGTGGCTGATCAAGGCGCCCTACGGCCCGCGCTTTCGCAAGGGCACACCGCCGCCGCGCCGGGCCGTGCGGGGCCTCGCCGACATCGTCAACACCATGCGCGACGTCCGTCAACACACCGTCATTGTCGCGATGACGGTGCTTGCCGGCGCCGCATCCTTCTTCGTCGGCAATGCCTATAGCTCGCAAATGCCGGGCTTCGCCGCCGAACTCGGCCATGGCGATCCCGGCGTGTCCTACAGCATGCTGCTGGCGGCCGACGCCGCCGGCGGCCTGCTGGCCGGCCTTGCGCTGGAGGGGCGCAACATATTGCCGCCGCGGCCGCGCACCGCGATCATCCTCGCGCTGCTGTGGTGTGTGGCGTTGACGGTATTTGCGCTATCGCACAGCTACGCGCTGGCGCTGTGCTTCCTGCTCGTCGCCGGCTTCCTCGAACTGTCGTTCAACGCGATGGCGCAGAGCCTGGTGCAGATCAATGCCCCGCCCGACATGCGCGGCCGTGTCATCGGTCTGTTCAACATGGCAAGCCTCGGCTTGCGCGCCTTCAGCGGCATCTCGGTCGGCCTGCTCGGCAGCCTGATCGGCATCCACTGGTCGCTGGCGCTGTCGGCGATGGCGACCATGATCGTGGCGGGGGGATTGCTGGCGGTGCAGTGAGGAACGCGGTGGTCCGACGGCTCCCTATTGCGCAAAATCGTTCTACGGGTAGTGTGTGATAACAAACCATCTCCACGTGTGACGTCTCTCACTCATGCAAGTAAAAGCTCCTTTGTTGGCCGGCCTGTTCGGACTGCTGTTGGTCTCGACGATCCCCTCATATGCGCAGATGGTCGACGTACAGCCAAACCGGGCTGAAGCCTGGAAGAAGAAGATTCTAATCCAGTTGGCGAGCAAGAAAATGTTTCCGCCTGGAGCGAGTGGCCAAGGTGGCGCGGCCAAGGTCAAGTTTGTCATTGACCGGCAGGGCAAGCTGATTTCCAGAGAACTGGTGGAAAGCAGTGGATCTGAGTTGCTCGATACGGCGGCACTGAGCATGGTTGAGCGTGCTGCGCCATTTCCCGAGCCACCCACCGAGGTGGGGGATGATAGGTTCAACTTTACGGTGCCCGTTATCTTTACCAAGCAAAAGCAAGCGCCTTGGGCCGGCGGACAATGGCCTGCCGACTTTGTCGCGGAGCAGGGCAAGGTGGACGCTAAAATTCGCGGCATCTGCCGTGGCTGCTAGCAGTGAATGAGCCCGGTTGATACGGGCCGGCAGTGTCGTCTTGTCCGATGATCAAAACCGCCGCGCAGTGAGGCGGCCTTGCTCCAGATCGAGAGCCTTAGCCTTGGCCATTCCCTCTACTGTATTTTGTAGAGGCGATTCTATTTGTTGAATTTGCGGTGGATTATCTTTGATCTGTCCTTTGTCGCAGCCGGTCAGCAACAAAATAGTAACGACTGGAATTCTTAACATTGGCATCGCCATTGCTGCATCTTTCTCTATGTCCCCCTTTCTGGACTGCACCCTGCACAATTTCGCCTCTGAAGACTTTCAGAGAGACGCAATTTATCGTCTAGATTTTCTTTAGAGGCGCCTCAAACGTCGGCCTGTGCAGAACCGGGCACCAACAAGTGTCAGCCCTCATATACCGATAGGGTCTGGTTTCCAAGGTACGCAAAACGCATCATTAATGTTTTGCTCGAACATTACGGGTCCATCCCCCATGTTTGATCGTTCGAGCACCATGAAGCAGTCAGAGGCGAAGCGTCTCATCCTTGAAGCATGGGATCGATGGGTGCAAAGACAGGCGCTCGATGCCGATGGAGTCACAGGCAGAGACTCGCTGAAGTTTTTCATCGAGCTTCAGGATTCAAAATCTTCGCTCCTGAACTTCCAGACAAGGGGCCGAGACAAGTGGCTGACGATCCATGCATGGCTGGTGAGCGAAACCCGTCTTCGTTCATGAGCGCGGGAACTCTGCTGTGTCGCACGAGCAACGCTCGCGTGGCTTTCGCTCGCGGAACCGCTTTAAGACTCCCCAATTTTTGCCACACTCTATAGGGTCGACTCATTCGGTCGGCGGGCTGGGGGCGTAGCCTGACTTAATAACTCAAGGCTACAGGAAGACCGCCTTCGGGCGGTCTTTTTGTTTGGACGGAGTCGGTACGACCAGACTCGTCTTCAAGGCAGGTCGGTCCGGGGAAGGCTCCCGTATCCCGCCTACAATTGCACCATCACGATACTGGAACGATACGAAGCAGCAGGCCTTACCTCTTCAGAGATCGAATCCAACTGAAGAGTTAGCCCGATGGAAACCCTCCCCGTTGATCGTGCCCTGAGCATTTACGGCGCCCTGGCCGACCGTTCCGAGATGAAAGGCGCCCGCGAGCGTCTTTCAAGGCACTTGATGCAGCTCTACATCGAGGGTGAAAAGAACCCGCACCGCCTGACGGTGCATGGGCTTTCTTACCTTCGCGAACTGGATCGGGAACGCGACCTCAGAAACTGAGCCAGACGACTGAAGGCTGAAATAGAAGGCTGAAATTGAAGGCTTGGGGCGGCATCATCCCTTTTGGGCCTGCCGCTGCTTGCGCAGCGAATCGCGCCGCATCAGGCGTGCCTTCGCGGCACGGACCGCATCCGTTCTGCTCAACTTCGTCTTCGGCAGCGATGGCCCGGGGCCATCAGCATCGTTCGAACCGGGCATGGGCGGGAGCAGCGGAACCGGCCTCGTCGCGCCGCAATCGACGGGCTGCATGCTCATTGGACCGGCGTGTCGGGGTTCGCGTTTTATCATTTGGGGAAAACGCGGGGATGCCGAATTTGTTCGATTTCATCCGCTGCCTCCCGAGCAGCGTTCGGGGAAGGTCCCGCAGCAAAAGGTTCCATCGTCTTCGTGAATAGACAGCGTGTTAACGGTGCAACCTAAGCGCCCGTCGCGCCTTGTCTTACGGGAGAACGCGCGTGAGCCTCATATTCAAACCATTTGTGTTCATCTTGGCCGCCATCTACTTCCTGGTGGACGCCGCCTTCTGGACGCTCGCCAGGCCGGTCATTCGCTGGCTGGCGGACCACTGGATTTTCGCGAGCTTGCGGACCTGGGTGATGTCGCTGGGCCCCTATCCCACGCTGGCGCTGTTTGTCATCCCGGTTCTCATTCTCGAACCCGCCAAGCCGTTCGCCGCCTACCTGACCGCAACAGGCCACGTGGTCAGCGGACTGATGGTGCTTGGCGTCGCTGAGGTTCTCAAGCTCGCGCTGATTGAACGGCTGTTTTGCATCAGCCGCGACAAGCTGATGTCTATTCCAGCCTTCGTGTGGTGCTATGCGAAGTTTCAGCACGCTCAGAGCTGGATCAAATCGCTTGGTGCATGGCGGCTCGCGCGGCGCGCGGCCCTGATCGCCAAGCGGAGCATTCGCCGATACGTCCTCGCTTACGAGTCACGGGAGCGGGATCAGGTGTCCTGGCAGTGGCGCTGACCGGGCTGCGCTATCGGCCGTCCACCATATCCCTCCCGCGTTCCCAGAAAGCCTCCATGAGCTTGATCACCAGGAAGATCACCAACGGCCGCACGACGGACGAGTTGATGGCTTTGCTGAGCGCCGTCGCCTGCTCGATCCTGGCAGCCCTGTTCATTGGTGCGCTGTATTTCGGCCGCGAGATATTCGTCCCCATCGCGCTCGCGATCCTTCTCAGCTTCGTGCTCGGGCCACCGGTCGGACTGCTGCAGAAAGCCCGCGTTCCCCGTGGCCTGGCGGTGGTGGGCGTGGTCTTCCTGGCGTTCTCGGTCATTTTCGGCCTCGGCACCCTGATCGCAAACCAGTTGAGCCAACTGGCCGGAGACCTGCCGGTCTATCAATCGACGATGCAGGAGAAGATCAAATCGGTACGCGGCGCCACCGCGAGCAGCGGCACGCTGGAACGTGCGGCCGATATGCTGCAGGAGTTGAGCCGGGAGCTCGACCGGCCAAAGGATGACAAGTCGGGCCGCGGCGCGATCTCGCGTCTCGGCGCTCCCAATGCGGCCGGAACGACCCAGCCCATCCCGGTTGAAGTCCGTCAGCCCGACCCGGGCGCGCTGGAAAACCTGCGCAGCCTGATCGCGCCCCTGCTCAATCCGCTGGCGACCACCGGCATCATCATCATCTTCGTGATCTTCATCCTGATCCAGCGCGAGGATCTTCGAAACCGGCTGATACGGCTGGCGGGTTCGCATGATCTGCAACGAACCACCGCCGCATTGGACGATGCCGCGACGCGCCTCAGCCGGCTGTTTCTCGCTCAGTTGATGATCAACGCCACCTTCGGCGTGATCATCGCGGTCGGACTTACTTTCATTGGCGTTCCCAGCGCGATCCTCTGGGGTATTCTGGCGGCGGTGTTGCGGTTCGTTCCCTACATCGGTTCAGCCATCTCGGCGGCATTTCCGCTCGCTTTGGCGGCCGCCGTCGATCCCGGCTGGTCGATGCTGGCATGGACGCTGGCGCTTTTTCTCGGGGTCGGGCCGATCGTAAGCCAAGTCATCGAACCGCTGGCCTACGGTCAGAGCACCGGATTGTCTCCCGTCGCCATCGTCGTCTCGGCGACGTTCTGGACGGCGCTGTGGGGCCCGATCGGACTGGTGCTGGCAACGCCGTTGACGGTCTGCCTCGTCGTGCTGGGACGGCATGTCGAGCGGCTCGAATTCCTCGACGTGATTTTTGGCGACAGGCCCGCGCTATCGCCGCCGGAGATGTTCTACCAGCGGATGCTTGCCGGCGATCCGACCGAGGCTGCAGGAAAGGCGGAGGAATTCCTCAAGGAGAAATCGCTGTCTTCGTATTTTGACGAGGTCGCGCTCAAGGGGCTGCTGCTGGCGCAGGCCGACGCCAAGCGCGGCGCGCTGGACCAGGCGCGCATGACCAAGATTCGCGACGCGGTGACTGAGTTTGCCAGCGACCTTTCCACCCAGAACGATTCGATACCCGAGGTGACCTCACCGACCATGGATGCGGAGGCGGCGGCCGCGGTCGAAACCGTCCCCGACACCGCCATCTCCAGCAATTTGCCGGTGGTGCAGAAAGCCGACCTTCCACTCGACTGGCAGGGAGAACACCCGGTGCTCTGCCTGGCCGGACGCTCCCCGCTCGACGAAGCGGCAGCCGTGCTGTTTGCCCAGCTTGCCAATGCGCACGGCCTCGGTGCGCGGGTTGAGTCCGCGGACGCACTTTCGACGACCAATATCGCAAAACTGGAGACGGCCGGCGTTGCCATCGTCTGCCTGTCCTACCTCGACGCCAGCAGTCCCGCCCATATGTGCTACTCGGTCCGGCGGCTTCGTCGCAAATTTCCGAAGACCACCATCATGCTCGGTTGCTGGGCCGAAAACATCGACAAGGAGGCGCTGGAAGAACTCCGCGAGGTGGCCAAGGCCGATACGGCTGCCGGGAGCCTGCGCGAAGCCATGATGATCTGCCGAACCAGCGCCGGCGTCGAGGAGCACGAAGGACTGCCGAACCACGTGACCGCGGCGGTCAGGGTCGCGTAACGCGATACGCCGGTGACGGATCTATTTCAGGCAGCCCCGTTTGAAGGCGCCCTGTGCAGGCCGTTCTTGGCCTTCTTTGGCTGCACCGTCAGACGAAGTGCCACGTTCGCGGAGCCATCGAATGTCTCGAGCAGATGGTTGCACGTCAGGCACCGAAACTCGCCGAGAGTTCCGGGTTTCGATTGCAACTCGATGCGCCGATAGCCGGCCTGGCACGCGGGGCAAGTGACGTCTGATTTCTTCATGCTCCTCAAATTAGCACCGGGCGCGCGGCTATTCCAGCCTGTTTCGGGCGGCGGCGTTGTTCAGATGACAATAACGTGTCGCAATTATTTGCCCGCTTACTTCCCCGCCTCCGCAAAGGCGTCGAGGATCCGCGCCCAGGAGCGGATGCCCTTGTGAAAACTCTTCAGATCGTACTTCTCGTTCGGCGAATGGATGTTGTCGTCCTCGAGACCGAAGCCGACCAGCACGGTATCGAGGCCGAGCGTGCGCTTGAAATCCGCCACCACCGGGATCGAGGCGCCTGAACCGATCAGCAGCGCTTCCTTGCCCCACTCGTCCGTCAGCGCGCGCCTCGCCGCCGCGAGCGGCTTCATGTTCCAGTCGAGCGCGATCGCCGGCGCGTTGGAATGGTCGGTGAATTCGGCGCTGCAGTCGCCCGGAATGCGCGCCGTGACGTAATCGCGAAACGCCTTGCGGATCCTGTCGGGATTCTGGCCCTCGACCAGCCGGAACGAAACCTTTGCCGAAGCTTCGGCCGGGATCACGGTCTTGGAGCCCTCGCCGGTATAGCCGCCGATGATGCCGTTGATGTCGCAGGTCGGACGCGAGGAGACCTGTTCGATCAGGAGACGATCGTTCTCGCCGGCCGGGATCGACAACCCGATCGGCTTCAGGAACGATTCCGGCGTCAGGTTGAGCTTCTTCCACTGCGCCAGAATATCCGGCGGCAGGTCCTTCACGCCGTCGTAGAAGCCGGGAATGGTGATATGGCCGTTGTCGTCATGCAGGCCGCCCAGAATATTCGTCAGCACCCGGATCGGGTTGCGCGCGCCACCGCCGAAAATGCCGGAATGCAGGTCGCGGTTGGCGGCCTTGATCCTGACCTCGTCATAGACGAGCCCGCGCAGCGAAGTGGTGATCGCCGGCGTGTTCTGGTCCCACATGCCGGTGTCGCAGACCAGCGCGAAGTCGGCCTTGAGGTCTTTCTTGTTGGCTTCGAGGAACGGCACGAAATTCTTCGATCCGATTTCCTCCTCGCCCTCGATGAGGATGGTGATGTCGACCGGCAGCGCCCCCGCGACCTGCTTCCAGGCGCGGCAGGCTTCGACGAAGGTCATCAACTGTCCCTTGTCGTCCTCGGCGCCGCGCGCGACGATGATCTTGCGGCCGTCGGCGTGATCGGTCACGACGGGTTCGAACGGCGGCCGGTGCCACAAATTGAGCGGATCGACCGGCTGCACGTCATAGTGACCGTAGAACAGCACATGCGGCCGGCCGTCGGCGCTGCCATTAGCCTTGGCGACGATGGCGGGATGTCCGGCCGTCGGCCGCACCTCGGTCTTGAAGCCGAGGGTCGCGATGTCCTTGGCGAGATGATCGGCCGCGGCCTTGCAATCTTCCGCAAACGCCGAATCGCCGGATATCGACTTGATCCGCAGCAGCGCGAACAGCCGCTCGAGGCTGTTGTCAAAATCGGCGTCGATGCGGTCGAGAACCGGCTGAAGTTTGGCGCTGGACATGGCGTGTTCCTTGGCTGTTTCCCAGGTTATGGGCGCGATTTTCTGGCGTCAGGTTTTAGCTTGCCCGGTGGCCGGAGGCAAAGCAGAGACATCGTCCGCCAACGGCGGATTCAGGAGGTGCCAGACCAACCCCGCCACCATCACGACGGTGGCAGCGAGATTGTTGCCGTAGGCCTGCAGGTCGTTCGGAAATACCGGCAGCGACAGCAACATCAGCAGGCCGGCCACGGCCAGCAACAGCCATGTGCCGGTCCTGACCCGGGCGCGCGGATCGTAGGCGGCGCGATGGATCAGCACCGTCATCGGGAAAAACAGCCACATGAAATAATACTGGCGCGCCAGCGGGGTGGCTGCCGTCATCAGGCAGAACAATATGCCGATCTCCTCGGCATCCGAGCGTTCGGTTCGCCGCGAGGCGGATGGCATGACAGCGACATAGCCGAGCCCGATCAGAAGCGAGATCGCCACCACCAAAAGGTTCGCGGTCTTGAAATCGAGATTGGCGATGTTCATGGTGCGGGCGGGTTTGGCAGCATTGTCCTGATTGTAGTTGATCGGCCGGGTCAGCCGGTGCGTCATCGCGATGATCGACTGGTTGACCCACGACCAGTTCTGTTCGTCGCGCTGGCCGAACCCCTTCTCCGAACTCGACCCCACCATGCCCTGGTACCAGGTCTTCAATTCATGGGCGTTACGCTCGAAGCCGCGGAACGGCGCCGGCAGCACGAACAGGAACACGCCGATGAAAACCAGCATGCTCGCGGCCGCGGCCCACTGCCTTCTCCAGACCAGATAGGGCAGCACCGCGACCGGAAACACCTTGATGGCGGTGGCGAGCGCGAACATGCTTCCCGCCATCCAGTTGCGGTGGTCGCGCAGCAGCCAGAAGCCGTACAGCATCAGCGCCAGCAGAACCAAATTCGGTTGGCCGAGGTCGAACATGTCGAAGACGAAGGTGACGGTAACAAAACCGGGCAGCGCGAACAGCCATGGGCCGGGCGTCCGCCCCGATCCCGTCATCGCATTGGCAAACTGCGCGGTCATCCACCACGCCACGACATTGAGCAGCGATAGACAGAGATAGAGCGGGATCTTGCCGAAGAAACTCGGTATCGCCAGCAGCACCGCCGACAGCGGCGGATAGATGAAGTCGAAATAGTCGGCAGGGTTGTCCGGATAGAGGTTGTTGCCTTGCAGCACCTGCTGCCCGGCCCAGAACCACAGCGGATAGTCCTTGCTCTTGCCGTGGCCGAAGATTTCCGGGACCAGCACGTCGGCCGTCAGCGCGATACAACAGAGCAGAAACAGCACGTCGATCGGCGCGCGCAGCGACGGCCATCTCAACACGCGCTTGTTCTGGATATCAAGGTTTGCGGCAGACATAGAGTCCAATTTTGGTTTGACGCGTTTTCTTCACGCGAACCGGCTTCCACTTCGCTTGGAAACGCTTTTAGCGCCGCAGCAGCCCGCCGAGCGCGCCGCGCACCAGCGCGCGTCCGACCGAACCGCCGAGCGCACCGCCGACCGACTTGCCGAGATCGGCCACGACGCCGCCGACCACCTTGTTGGTGACGCTGCGGGTGACATTTCTCGCGATGATCTGGCCGGTCGACATCCTGCCGCGCGAAACGTTGGTGCCGAAGATGGTGCCGACGATCGAACCGATCTGGCCGAGAATACCGCCGCCACCGCCGGCCGATCCGTCATCCGGATGCGCCGCCGTCCCGGCGATGCGCTTCTGGATCATCTCGTAAGCGGACTCGGCGTCGATGGCGGTGTCGTATTTGCCCTTCACCGGGCTGTTGTCCATGATCGCCTTGCGCTCCTCGGGCGTGATCGGCCCGATCCGCGCCGAGGGCGGCCGGACCATGATGCGTTCGACCATCGCCGGCGTGCCGCCGCCTTCCAGGAACGACACCAGCGCCTCGCCTTTGCCGAGCTCCATGATGACGCGGGCGGTGTCGAGCTTCGGGTTGGGCCGGAAGGTCTGTGCCGCCGCCTGGACCGCCTTCTGGTCGCGCGGGGTGAAGGCGCGCAGCGCATGCTGGACGCGGTTGCCCATCTGGGAGAGCACTTTGTCGGGCACGTCGATCGGATTCTGCGTGACGAAATAGACGCCGACGCCCTTGGAGCGGATCAGGCGGACCACCTGCTCGATCTTGTCCATCAAAGCCTTCGGCGCGTCGGTGAACAGCAGATGCGCCTCATCGAAAAAGAACACCAGTTTCGGCTTCGGCAGATCGCCGGCCTCCGGCAATTCCTCGAACAGCTCCGACAGCATCCACAACAGGAAGGTGGCGTAGAGCCGCGGGCTCTGCATCAGCTTGTCGGCGACCAGGATATTGACCATGCCGCGGCCGTCGCTGTCGGTTCTCATGAAATCCTTCAGCGTCAGCGCCGGCTCGCCGAAGAATTTCGCGCCGCCCTGGTTTTCCAGCACCAGAAGTTGACGCTGAATGGTGCCGACGGTCGCCTTGGTGACGTTGCCGTAGCCCTGCGCGGCCTTCCGGATCGACGCCAATGGGTCCTCGCCGTCGTCGGGGCCCCTCTTGCTGGTATCGGGCACGATGGCGTCGAGCAGCGCCCGCATATCCTTCATGTCGATCAGCGTCAGGCCGCTTTCGTCCGCGACACGGAATGCGACGTTGAGCACGCCTTCCTGCACGTCGTTGAGATCGAGCATCCGGGACAGCAATAGCGGCCCCATTTCGGTGACGGTGGCGCGGACCGGGTGGCCCTGCTCGCCGAACACGTCCCAGAACACGGTCGAGAACTGATCGGGCTGGAAATTCAGCCCCATCTCGCCGGCCCGCTTCAAGATAAAGTCCTTGGCCTCGCCGACTTCGGAGATCCCGGAGAGGTCGCCCTTGATGTCGGCGGCGAAGACGGGAACGCCGGCACGCGCAAACCCTTCCGCCATCACCTGCAGCGACACCGTCTTGCCGGTTCCGGTCGCGCCGGTGACAAGACCGTGCCGATTGGCGAGCGCGAGCGTCAGCCAGGCGGCTTCCTCGCCCTTGCCGATAAAAATCTTCTCGTCGGTATCGGCCGTCTTGTTATCGGAGGTCGCCATCACATCGCCTCTTCGCGTGTATCAGGGAGGTTTGGTTGCCCAGCGACACAATCATATCGCATCCCTGCCGTCGATTGAAACCGTGGAGCCGAGATCGACGCGTCTCGGCGCCCCTAAGCCCGCGCATCTCATACTTTTCTCCAAGCCCGACCGTGAAAAACGTTCGCGGTGCGACAATAAAGCGTGAAATCCGACGCTCACTCTTGCATTGCTGCAACACTTGCGGCGCGATCTGGAACGAAAGCGGCCTTAGTGTGTGCGGATCGCTTGTATTTCACACCGTGGACGCTCAAGATCAAATAACAAGCAGACGACCCGGTAAAAACCGGCTGAGGGCGGGGGCCATATGGACGAATTAATTGGAACGCTGGCCACCAAGGTCGGCATCGATGACGCTGTCGCGGAAAAAACCATCGGCATCGTTCTGGGTTTCCTCCGCAACGAGGGCCCTTCCGACAAGGTCCAGGCTCTGATCGATCAGATCCCGGGTGCCGAAGCTGCGATCGCGGCCTCGAACAGCAACAGCGGCCTCTCCCGGCTGATGGGCGGCGGCCTGATGGCGCTCGGTACCAAGTTGATGGCGCTCGGCCTCGGCATGAACCAGATTCAGAACGTCGCGCGTGAACTTTTTCGGTTCGGCCGCGACAAAATCGGAGCGGACAAAATGGGCGAGATCATCTCGGGGACGCCGGGCCTTAGCCAGTTCGCTTAAAGCATATCCTTCTGGCGCAGATCCGGCCTCAGCACATTCTATTGCATCGAGTATCATGACATATCCCCTCTCCGCGATCGAAGGCCTGAGTGCCTACTCCGCCTCGAAACTGAAATCGCTAGGCATTCGCACCACCGAAGCGCTGCTGGAAGCCGCCCGCACCGTCAAGGGACGCAAGGCGCTCGCCACCAAGACCGGGATCAGCGAGCAGCAACTGCTCGAATGGGCAAATTTCTCCGACTACATGCGCATTCCCGGGATGGGCAAGGCCAAGGTCGGGTTGGTGCGCGCGGCCGGCGTCACCACCGTGCGTGAACTGGCACTGCGCAACCCTTCGCGGTTGGCTGCGAGCATGAAAGACATCAATACCAAGCGCCGGCTGGTCCGCGTGCTGCCGTCGGAACGATCGGTCGAGCAGCTGGTCGAGCAGGCGCGCAAGCTGGCCCCGAAAATCAGCTACTGAGCCGCTCGGGCTAGCGTCCTCCGCCCCCTCTCCCGCCTTGACTCGACCACGCGGACCGCGCAAAGCGACCGCATGATCGCAACCATTTCCAGACCCGCCAGGGAGCCGAACGCGGCGGCCGGGCCGACCGGAGATTCCGTGCTGTCAGTGCTGCTGTCGAAGCCCTATCCGGCCGTGATGGGCGTCCTGAATGTGACGCCGGATTCCTTTTCCGACGGCGGACAGTTCACGGCCCCCGAGCGCGCGCTGGCACAGGCCCGAAAGATGGTCGCCGAGGGCGCCGACATCATCGACATCGGCGCCGAATCCACCCGGCCCTATGGCTCGGAGCCGATCAGCGCCGAGCAGGAACTTGATCGCCTTCGCGACGTGCTGCCGGAGGTCGTTTCGCTTGGCGTGCCGGTGTCGATCGACAGCATGAAATCATCCGTCGTGGCCCGGGCCCTCGATCAGGGCGCTGTTATTGCCAACGACGTCTGGGGCCTGCAGCGCGATCCTGACATGGCGGGCCTCGTTGCCGCGCGCAGGGTGCCCGTCATCATCATGCACAACCGCGACCGCGCCGATCCCGCCATCGACATCATGAAAGATGTCACGGAGTTCTTCACCCGCTCGCTCGAGATAGCGGCTAAGGCAGGGATTTCGCCTGACAACATCGTGCTCGATCCCGGCATCGGCTTCGGCAAGACGCCGGAGCAGAGCATGACGGTGCTGGCGCGGCTCGATGAACTCGCTTCGTTGAGGCAGCCGCTGCTGGTCGGGGCGTCGCGCAAGCGCTTCATCGCATCCGTCACGCCGTCGGAGCCACAGCAGCGGCTCGGCGGCTCGATTGCCGCGCATCTGCTGGCGGCGCAAAACGGGGCGCGGATCATCCGGGCCCATGACGTCGCGGAAACCGTCCAGGCGCTGCGCGTCGCGGCGGCCATCAAGGAATTCGGAAACCAGAAATGACCGATACGATCTTCATCACCGGCGTCGTGATTCATGCCCGCCATGGCGTAATGGAACATGAGACCGAAGTCGGCCAGCGCTTCGTGATCGATCTCGAGCTTGCCGCCGATCTGTCGGAATCCTCGCACACCGATCGGCTCGCCGACACCGTGTCCTATTCCAACGTGGTGGCGACCGCGACGGCAGCATTCAAGAATACCAACTACAAGCTGCTGGAGCGCGCGGCCGGCGCCGTCGCCGAGGCGGTGCTGGCGGCGTTTCCGCGCGTCAGCGCCGTCAAGGTCACCGTGCACAAGCCGCACGCGCCGATCGCGGCGATCTTCGAGGATGTCGGCGTGGTGCTGACCCGCACCCGGCAAGCGCCCTGACATGGCGGATGTGCTGATCGCGCTCGGCGGCAATGTCGGCGACGTTCGCGCCACGTTCCAGAAGGCGATTTCCAACATCTGCGGCATGACGCAGGCGGCCTTGCTGGCGCGGTCGTCGGATTACTCAACGCCGCCCTGGGGGGACGAGGCGCAGGACCCTTTCGTCAACGCCTGCATCCAGATCGACACCAGCCTCGACCCGCATGCGCTGTTGTTCACGCTGCACAAGATCGAAAAGAAATTCGGCCGCGACCGCGCCCATGAGCGGCACTGGGGGCCGCGCACGCTCGATCTCGATCTGATCGCCTATGACGATGTCAAAATCGAAAAACCCGAGCTGACGCTACCGCATCCACGGCTGTTCGAGCGCGCTTTCGTGCTGGTGCCGCTCGCCGAGATTGTGCCCGACCGTATCATTGCGGGACGTCGCGTGGCCGAGGCCTTGGCCGGGCTTTCGACCGAAGGTATCCAGCGGTTACCTGAGCTCGATTGACCCAAAACAACTGTTTGGCTTGGCGGTCGCGGCGTGGCAATTTCCGGCCCAACACGGGAAGCGCTGCAAGAAACGGGCGAAGGAACGACGGGCCGGATGACCACGACAGATGAGCTGAAATTGGCCGCGGATTTTGCCCCGGCGAGCTACGACGACTGGCGCAAGCTGGTCGACGGGGTGCTGAAGGGCGCGCCATTCGAGAAACTGGTCAGCAAGACCGCCGACGGATTGCCGATCGATCCGATCTATCGCCGCGCGCAAGGCACCGCCCCGGTCGCCGGCCGCGCCGCCGCAGCCCCCTGGCAGATCCTGCAGCGGATCGATCATCCCGACGCCAGGGCGGCCAATGCGCAGGCGCTGCACGATCTGGAGAACGGCGCTACCGGGCTTGCGCTGGTGTTCGCCGGCTCCAACGGCGCCCATGGCTTTGGACTGGAGCCGACGGCGGAGGCCGTCGAAAAAGTCCTCGACGGCGTCTTCCTCGATGCCGGCATCGGCATCGAACTTCAGGTCGGGCCGCAGTCGCGGATGGCGGCGATTCACGTCGCCGAATATATCAAGCGCAGGGGTCTCGACCCCGCGGCCTGCGATATCCGCTTCGGCCTCGATCCGCTCGGAGCTGCCACGGCATGGGGCCGCAGCCCATTCACCTGGGCCGAGATCGCGCCCGCTTTGACCAACGCCGCCCGCGGCCTTGCCGCGATGGGCTTCAGGGGTCCGTTCGTCGCCGCCGATGGGCGGGTGATTCATAATGCCGGCGGATCGGAAGTGCAGGAGCTGGCCTTCGTGCTCGCCTCCGGCGTCGCCTATCTGCGCGCGATCGAAGCCTCCGGCGTGACGCTGGAAAATGCGCAAGGCATGGTCTATGCGCGGCTTGCCGCCGACGCCGATCAATTCCTGACGCTTTCGAAATTCCGCGCACTGCGGCTGCTATGGGCGCGGATCGAAGCGGCCTCTGGCCTCACACCCAAACCGCTGTTCATCGCCGCCGACACCGCATGGCGGATGCTGACGCAGCGCGACCCCTACGTGAACATGCTGCGTGCGACGATGGCGACCTTCTCCGCCGGACTCGGCGGCGCCAACGCTATCACCGTGTTGCCGCACACGCTGGCGCGCGGCCTGCCCGACCCGTTTGCCAGACGTGCGGCACGCAACACCCAACTGGTGCTGCTGGAAGAATCCAACCTCGCCAAAGTGTCAGATCCGGCCGCCGGCTCCGGCGGCATCGAGACGCTGACCAAACAGCTTTGCGAAGCCGCCTGGTCGCTGTTCCAGGAGATCGAGAAAGCCGGCGGAATGTTCGCCTCGCTTGAACAGGGCCTGCTCCAGCGCAAGGTCGCCGCGACGCGGGCGGTACGCGAGACCAATATTGCCAAGCGGCGCGACGTCCTGACCGGCGCCAGCGAATTTCCGAACCTGCACGAGGCCGACGTCGCGGTGCTCGAGGCGCGGCCGGTGGTATTGCCGCCCTATGGCGAGGCCAAGATCAAGTTCGACGGACTGCCGCCGATGCGGCTGGCGGCGCCGTTCGAGGCCTTGCGCGATAAGTCGGATACCCGACTCAAATCCACCGGCGCGCGGCCCAAGATGTTCCTCGCCAATCTCGGAACGGCTGCCGACTTCACCGCGCGCGCCGCCTTTGCCAAGAGCTTCTTTGAAACCGGCGGCATCGAGGCGCTCGACACCGAGGGCTTTGCCGATCCGGCGGCGCTTGCCGCTGATTTCAAGGCCTCCGGTGCAACCACGGCGTGTCTGTGCTCGTCCGACAAGGTCTATGCCGGGCACGCTGTCGCGGCAGCCCAGGCCCTTCAAGCGGCAGGCTGCAAGCATATCTATCTGGCAGGGCGGCCCGGCGAGCAGGAGGCCGCGCTGCGCGGCGCGGGCGTCGGCGATTTCATCTTCGCCGGCGGCGACGCGCTGGCGATGTTGACGAGTGCCTGGCAGCGGATGGAGTGACCATGACAGCGGCTAGCAAAACCGTTCTGACCGGCGGCTGCCAATGCGGCGCGATCCGCTTTGCGGTGACAGCACCACCCGCAAAAATCAGCGTCTGTCATTGCCGGATGTGCCAGAAGGCGTCGGGCGCGCCGTTCGCTTCCTTTGCCGATATCGAACATGCGGATTTTAGCTGGACCCGCGGCCAGCCAGCGGCGTTCAAATCCTCATCGATCGCGATGCGCGATTTCTGCCGGGATTGCGGCACGCCCCTGAGTTTCCGCCGCATCGACGGTCCCCGGATCGAAATCATGACCGGCACCTTCGACCGCCCTGACCGGCTGGTTCCGACCCGGCAATACGGAACCGAATCCCGGCTCGGCTGGGTGGTCGGCATCTCCAACCTGCCGAGCCAGACCACGCTGCAGAACTATGGCCCGGACAAGGTTGGCGGGATCGTCAGCCACCAGCATCCGGACCATGACTAGAGCGTTTTCCAGCGAAGTGGACACCGGTTCGCGTGAAGAAAACGCGTCAAAACAAGAATCTAGAGCCCCGTTCCGATTCAATCGGAACGGAAAAGGCTCTAGAGCTTGCGACCGCCAAATATGCTAGAATGGGTACCATGAGCCGCATACCGAACTTCGCAGAACTCGCCTTCGAACCGGTCGCCCCTCCAGCGCCTGCGGGCCAGGCCGAACCGTGGCTGACGCCGGAGGGAATCCCGGTTAAGCCGAGCTATTCGGAAAGCGATCTCGAAGGCATCGACTTCCTCGATACGTGGCCGGGCACCGCGCCCTATCTGCGCGGCCCTTATCCTTCGATGTACGTCAACCAGCCCTGGACCATCCGGCAATATGCCGGGTTCTCCACGGCGGAAGATTCCAACGCGTTCTACCGCCGCAACCTCGCGGCCGGGCAGAAGGGCCTTTCGGTCGCGTTCGATCTCGCCACCCACCGCGGCTACGACTCGGATCATCCGCGCGTCACCGGCGACGTCGGCATGGCCGGCGTGGCGATCGATTCCATCTACGACATGCGCACGCTGTTCTCGGGCATCCCGCTCGACCAGATGAGCGTGTCGATGACCATGAACGGCGCGGTGCTGCCGATTCTCGCGCTGTTCGTCGCCGCCGCCGAGGAACAGGGCGTTCCGCCGGAGAAATTGTCGGGCACCATTCAGAACGACATTCTGAAAGAGTTCATGGTGCGCAACACCTACATCTATCCGCCGACGCCCTCGATGCGGATCATCTCCGACATTTTTGCGTACACCTCGCAGCGGATGCCGAAGTACAACTCGATTTCGATCTCCGGCTATCACATGCAGGAAGCCGGCGCGACGCAGGACCTCGAGCTCGCCTATACGCTGGCCGATGGCGTCGAATATCTGCGCGCGGGTTTAGCTGCCGGTCTCGACGTCGACCGCTTCGCGCCGCGGCTGTCGTTCTTCTGGGCGATCGGCATGAACTTCTTCATGGAAGTCGCCAAGATGCGCGCCGCCCGCTTGTTGTGGGCCAAGCTTCTGAAGCCTTTCAACCCCAAGGATCCGCGCTCGCTGTCGCTGCGCACGCATTGCCAGACCTCAGGCTGGTCGCTGACCGCGCAGGACGTCTTCAACAACGTAACCCGCACCACCGTCGAGGCGATGGCGGCAACGCAGGGCCATACCCAGTCGCTGCACACCAACGCGCTCGACGAAGCGCTGGCGCTGCCGACCGACTTCTCGGCGCGGATCGCCCGCAACACGCAGTTGTTCCTGCAGCAGGAAAGCGGAACCAACCGCATCATCGATCCCTGGGGCGGTTCTTATTACGTCGAACGGCTGACCCGCGACCTCGCGGCGAAAGCCTGGGGCCACATCCAGGAAGTCGAGGCGCTCGGCGGCATGGCGAAAGCCATCGAGGCCGGCGTGCCCAAGCTGCGGATCGAGGAAGCCTCCGCCAAGACCCAGGCGCGGATCGACGCCGGGCGGCAGGCGGTGATCGGCGTCAACAAGTACAAGCCGGTCAACGAGGCCGCGATCGACGTGCTGAAGGTGGAAAATTCCACCGTGCGGCGGCTGCAGATCGACAAGCTGAAGCGGCTGCGCAGCGAGCGCGACCAGAAGGACGTCGATGTCGCGCTGGCGGCACTGACGCGCAGCGCCGGCGAAGGCAACGGCAACCTGCTGGCGCTCGCGATCGATGCGGCGCGGGCGAAGGCCACCGTCGGCGAAATTTCGGACGCGATGGAAAAGGTGTTCGGGCGTCACCGCGCCGAAATCAAATCCATCACCGGCGTCTACAAGCGGGAGGCGTCCACCATGTCCAACCGGGTCGAAAAGGTGCAGACCCTGATCGATGCGTTCGAGACTGCCGAGGGCCGCCGCCCCCGCATCCTCGTCGCCAAGATCGGCCAGGATGGCCACGACCGCGGCCAGAAGGTGATCGCATCCGCGTTTGCCGATGTCGGCTTCGACGTCGATATCGGGCCGCTGTTTGCCACCGCCGACGAGGCGGCGCGTCAGGCGGTCGAGAACGACGTGCATATTCTCGGCGTGTCGTCGCTGGCCGCCGCGCATCTGACCGCGGTGCCGGAGCTCAAGGCGGCGCTGAAGAAGCACGGCCGCGAGGATATCATGATCATCATCGGCGGCGTGGTGCCGCCGCAGGATTACGACGCGCTCTACAAGGCCGGCGCCGAGGCGATCTTCCCGCCCGGCACCGTGATCTCGGATGCGGCTGAGGAGTTGATACACAAGCTCAACGCTCGGCTCGGGCATAGTGAGGCGGCGGAGTAATTGGGGTGATAGGCTGACGTCTTCGAATGCCTACGGCATTCGTCGAACCTTGCGCGTAACTCATGCGACAAATGATCGAAAGCGCATCTCATCACCTCATTGCGATTATTGCTCCATGAACTTGATACTCCGAACCTGCCTGACGATTTCTCTCGCAAGCTTGGCGTTCGCCGCCCTCGCCGCCGAACCCAAGCCCGACTTCAACCTCAAGACCAAATTGATCGAGGCCAGCGTTTCGCTCGACGCCAAGATCAAGGCCGATGCGGCGCTCGCCGCCGACTGCCTGACCGAAGGCAAGGCGTGGGTGGCGGGGTACAGCGTTGACGCCGACAAGGAGCGCAAGCAGTTTCCGCAGATGTTCCGCAACGGCGCCTGGTCCGTCGATCGCAAGTACGAGACGCGCTCGGTGGTCGACGGGCACTATGTCAGCATCGTCAGGTCCGACTACACGGACACCGGCGGCGCGCACCCGAATTCCGACGTCAACACCATCCTGTGGGATTCCGCCGCCAACAAGCGCATCAGCATCCGCCCGTTCTTCATCGAGACCGCCGACGGTGGCCCCACCATGAAGGCGATGGTCAAGGCCGTGCTGGCTTCGTTGACGGTGGAGAAGAAAAAGCGCGATGCCGGCGAGACCGCGACCGACGAATGGTTCAAAATCGTCGAGCCCAAACTGCTCAAGATCGGCGCGGTGACCTTGGCGCCCTCGACCGCGTCAGGCAAGAGCTCCGGCCTGACCTTCCACTATCCGCCCTATGCGGTCGGGCCCTATGCCGAAGGCGAATACGTCGCCTTCGTGCCCTGGGAAACCTTGAAACCGTATCTGACGCCGGAAGGCGTCAACATCTTCGGCGGCGCGCGGCCCAAGGGCGACGACGACGGGCAGCAGTAAGACAGCATCAAATCGATGGGGATAGCGGTGGTCCGGGCCCCTCGCCTGCGGCCATCAGCCGTTGTAAACCAAGCCATGACCCCGCCGAAGACCCCCGACATCGACAAGCTCGCCCATGACCTCCGCTCCGGTTCCCGCGCGGCGCTGGCGCGCGCAATCACGCTGATCGAGAGCCGCAGGGGCGATCACCAGGCCGCGGCGCGCGACCTGGTGCAGACGCTTTTGCCCGACACGGGTACGGCAATCCGCGTCGGCATTACCGGCTCGCCCGGCGTCGGCAAATCGACCACCATCGATGCGCTCGGCATGTTCCTGATCGAGCGCGGCCACAAGGTCGCGGTGCTCGCGGTCGATCCGTCCTCGGCCCGCACCGGCGGCTCGATCCTCGGCGACAAGACGCGGATGGCGCAGCTTGCGAATTCCGAGAACGCCTTTATCCGTCCCTCGCCAGCGTCCGGCACGCTCGGCGGGGTGGCGGCGAAAACCCGCGAGGCGATGCTGCTGTGCGAAGCCGCCGGCTTTGACGTCGTGCTGGTGGAAACCGTCGGCATCGGCCAGTCCGAAACCGCGGTCTGCGACATGACCGATTTCTTCCTGGCCTTGATGCTGCCGGGCGCCGGCGACGAGCTGCAGGGCATCAAGAAGGGCCTGGTCGAACTCGCCGACATGATCGCGATCAACAAGGCCGACGGCGACAACATCAAGCGCGCCAACCTGGCCGCAGCCGAATATCGCGGCGCGCTGCATATTCTCAGCCCGCGCTCGGAGCACTGGCATCCGCCGGTGCTGACCTATTCGGCGCTGACCGGCACCGGCATGGACGAACTGTGGCAGAAGGTCCTGGATCACCGCACCACTATGATCACCTCCAGCGAGTTCGCGGCACGGCGGCGCGAGCAGCAGGTGAAATGGATGTGGTCGATGCTGGAGCAGCGGATGATGGCCCGCCTGCGCTCCGACGCTGCGATCCGCGCCAAGGTGAAAAAGACCGAGGCCGAGGTCGCCGACGGCCGCATCACGCCGGCGCTCGCCGCCGAACAGATCGCGGAGATGCTGCGGTGAGCGAACGTTTATTATTGCATATGGAGGTGTCATCGTCCGCGAAGGCGGACGATCCAGTAAACGCCGCAGCAAATGGAAACTCGACTGGCCGCTGTGGAATACTGGATGCCCGCCTGCGCGGGCATGACGGCGCGAAGAGTTGCCTGAAGTGAGCGAGAAGCTTCGCATTCTCGTCACCGGCTTCGGACCGTTTCCCGGCGCGCCCTATAACCCGACGCAGCCGCTGGTGGCGCGGCTGACGCGGCTGCGGCGTCCGGCCTTTGCCGAGGTCGAACTCTCCAGTCACATTTTTCCCGTGACCTACAAGGCAGTCGATCGCGAATTGCCGCTGGCGCTGGATCGGCACAAGCCGCACGCGCTGTTGATGTTCGGCCTCGCCTCGCGCACCGGCTATGTCAGGATCGAGACTCGCGCCCGCAACGCCGTCACCATGCTGTGGCCCGACGCGTCGCAGGCCCGCTCGCGCAAGGGCTCGATCGAGGGCGGCGCCGCCGCAAAAATGTTCGGCCCGCATACCCAGAAATTGCTGCGCGCTGCAGATAGCACCGGCCTCGACGCCCGCGCCTCGCGCGACGCCGGCAGCTATCTCTGCAACTATCTGAGCTGGCGCGCGATCGAAGCCGCGGAAGCCGACGACGGCCCGCGCCTGGCCGCCTTCGTTCACATCCCGCCGCTGGCGCGTGACGGCTCGCCGCGCCGCAAGGGTTTTCCGCGCATCACGCTGGAAGAACTGGTCGATGCCGGCGAGGCGATGTTGCTGGAGATGGTGAGATTGGCAAGGCGGGCTTCGTAGCTTCGCACCCGACATTAACCCTACCCCGAACAATCACCCTGTTCCGTCGGCGCATTCACCATGCGCCGCCGCATTTCCGCGATACCTATCGATGGACGAACACAGGGTCATCCATCATGGACGTCAACCGCCGCCATCTCATTGGAGCATCCGCCGTCGGCGTCGCCGGCGCGCTCGCCATGTCGCCCGATGCCGCACGCGCGGCGCCGCTGACGTCGGCGCTCGGGCGCGACGTGACGCAATATGGCGTGCGTCCCGGCAGCCCTGATGACCAGACCAGAAATCTGCAGCGGGCGATCGACGAGGCCGCACGCGCGCAAGTGCCGCTGGCGCTGCCGCCCGGCGTTTACCGCACCGGAATGTTGCGCCTGCAAAGCGGCTCGCAACTGGTCGGCGTGCGCGGCGCGACCAGGTTTTTGTTCAACGGCGGCGCCTCGATGTTTCTGAGCGAAGGCGCCAACAGGATCGGCCTGTCGGGCCTCACGCTCGACGGCGGCGACATTGCGCTGCCGACCCGGCGCGGCCTCGTGCATTGCCTCGGCGGGCGCGACGTCCGCATCACCGATTGCGAGATCACGGCAAGCGGCGGCAACGGCATCTGGTTCGAGCAGGTCTCCGGCGATGTCTCCGGCAACATTTTCAGCAAGATGGCGACCACCGCGGTGGTGTCGTTCGATGCGCTCGGCCTGATCGTCTCGCGCAACACCATTTCAGGCACCAACGACAACGGCATTGAAATCCTGCGCACTTCGATCGGTGACGACGGCACGCTGGTCGCGGACAACCGTATCGAGGACATCAAGGCCGGCCCCGGCGGCTCCGGCCAGTACGGCAATGCCATCAACGCCTTCCGAGCTGGCAACGTCATCGTCCGCGGCAACCGCATCAAAAACTGCGACTATTCCGCGGTGCGCGGCAATTCGGCGTCCAATATCCTGATCACAGGCAACAGCGTCAGCGACGTCCGCGAGGTTGCGCTCTATTCGGAATTTTCGTTCGAGGGCGCAGTGATCGCCAACAACACGGTCGACGGCGCCGCCGTCGGCGTCTCCGTCTGCAATTTCAACGAGGGCGGCCGCATTGCCGTCGTGCAGGGCAACATCATTCGCAACCTGCTGCCGAAGCGCCCCATTGGCACCGCGCCGGACGACGATGCCGGTGTCGGCATCTATATCGAGGCGGATTCGTCCGTGACCGGCAACGTGATCGAGAATGCGCCGTCGTTCGGGATCGTCGCCGGCTGGGGCAAATATCTCCGCGACATCGCCATCACGGGCAATGTGATCCGCAACGCCTTTGTCGGCATCGGCGTATCGGTGGTGCCGGGTGCCGGCACAGCGCTGGTCAACAACAACATGATTTCGGAAACGCCGCGCGGCGCCGTGGTCGGGCTCGATCACGCCCGCGCCGTGACCACCGATCTCTCGGCCGAAGGCGCCCAGCGCTATGCCCAGGTGGTGGTCGGCACCAATGCAGTGCGGCGGTAATTGCTCCGTCATGCCCGGCCTTGTGCCGGGCATCCACGTCTTGGCAGACTCACAGAAGAAAGACGTGGATGGCCGGGACAAGCCCGGCCATGACGACAAAGTGAGTCCTAAAGCGCGTTGCGCAGCAGCGGATAGCGTTGCTGGATGCTGTCGAGATCGAGCGGCGGCAACGCCATGTCGTCGAAATCGGGCGCGTCGGACCCGGATGGAGCCTCCCCCATGTCGAGAAGCTGGCTCTCCAGCGCCGCCAGCACGTCATCGGGAATCTCGCGCAGCGGCTCGACGACGATCGCCGCCGGTTCGGACGGCCGCAAGGCTGCCTGCGCGCTGATCTCGTCGTAACGCGGCGCTGCCGGGCGTTTGCCGCGGTGGCCTGCCAAATCGATCGCCAGATGGTCCGGGGCGGCGGCGCGCGCCATCAGATCGCGCCAGGTTTCGACCGCGGCCTTGGCTTCCTGGATATTTTCGAGGAAGGCCCGCTCGCTGTGAAAGCGGCGCCAGCGCCCGGTCTCGAACAGCTCTGTGAGGTATTCCAGCCGCCGCTCAGCGAGATTGCACCAGCGCGCTACGGTATCGCGGCCGCGCGCCACGTCTCCAAGATGTGTCATGAACCTGCCCGTTGGAAGAAGGACGGACGCAGACGCAACCGAGACGAATCAACCGAATGTGACAGTGTTATTCTGTGGAAAACTACTCGCTTGTCCAGCGCGCGAGCATCGTCAACGCGATTCAACCAACAAAACCCGCAGTCGTACGGGGTTTTTCGCAACTGCCGCGGTCAAGCCGCACAGCAGCATGGCGACGTTGCGTAAGGCCCCGCGGCAACTTCACTGAGCAAGGTAAAGAAAGTGTTAACGCGCAGCGCCGCGGCGGGCGTGGGCCGCTCTTCGCGAACAGCTGGGCTGGAAAGCAAAAGACCCGCCCGGGGGGACAACCGGGCGGGTCAAGCCATAAGGGCGCTTGGGGTGGATGGGCGCTCGCGCACATTATAGCCGATGGGGAGGGATAACCGCTCCCACATTGATTAGTCGCAGCACCCTCTGCAGACGTTCAAAATCGGGGCTGATTTTTTTAAGAGTTTGTTCGGGGTAAGGGGGCCGAAAATCAGCGCGCAGTGGCGCGATTGGCGCTGTTTTCGGCCGATTTATCCGATGAAAGCGACGGCGCGGAATCGTTGGGCGGCTCCGCCAGTGCTCTGCTCACGGAAGCGTTATCGGACGTCGCGGGCGCCGGTGCTTTTTCTCCGGCTGGTTTCGGCGACGCCGCAGCCATCGGAACCGCCGGCGTATCGACGACGGCGGTGACTGCGGCGAAAGCATCGGCCTCGCCCGCCCCGAACAGATCGTCGCGGCCGGGGGCGCCGAGATCGCGCGCGGTTTTCGTCAGTATGGCGCGAACATCGTTCGGCTTCAACGTCGGGTTGCGCTCCATGATCAGCGCCGCAATGCCAGAGACATAGGCGGCGGAAAACGAGGTGCCCGACGTGATCTGGTATTTTTCGTCCGGCGCGGGCAGGAAAATATCAGCGCCGGGCGCTGCGATCGCGATGTAGTTGCCGCGGTTCGACGCCGGCAACAGTCTGTCCTGCGCGTCGGTGCCGCTGACGGCGATCACGTTCGGATTGGCGGCGGGATAGAGCGGCGGCGACTTGGCTCCGGCATTGCCGGCGGCGGCGACCAGCAGAATGCCGCGCGCCGCGGTCGCGGCGACGCCGCGCTCGATCATCGGATCCTTTGGCCCGGCAAAGCTCATATTGACGATCTGCGCGCCATGCTCGACCGCATAGTCGAGGCCCTTGAGGATGACATAGGACGTGCTTTCCGCCGCGCCCGACGTACTGCCGAACGCGCGGATCGCCAGCAGCCGCGCCTCCGGCGCGCTCCCGATCAGCCTGGCATGCGCCACGATCGCGCCGGCGATGCCGGTGCCGTGGACATGCGGACCTTCCTTGCTGCCGAGCGCATCAAAACTGTCGGCGACCGAATTGGCGAGTTCCGGATGTTTGACGTCGATGCCGGAATCGATCACCGCGATGGTGACGTTCATGCCGCGCGCCAGCGTATGCGCCTGCGGCAACCGAAGCTGGGCGACCGCGTATTGCCCGGGATCGCCTTCGGTCGGCGCCTTCTTCTGGTCTTGCAACACATAGCGGAAATTGGGCTGCACCGACTTTACCCTGGTGTCGGCAGCGAACTCCCGCCGCACCGTGTCCGTCGGCCGGCGGTCGATGATCCGGAACAGGCCGACGGTGCCGCCGACCAGCGGGAAATTCTGCGACGCAATCCGCTCCAGCCCATGGCTGCGGGCCAAAGCGTCGGCGTCCGCCAGCGACATTGCGCCGTCGATCTCGGCGACGAATTCGTTCCGCACCGTGCGCAGGTCGATCGCGGCAGCCGCCGGATTATTGCCAGGTCCGCCGCCGCCTTTTTTGGTGTTCCCGACAAGGTTCAACGGGCGATCGAAGCATTCGCCGTCCGGGCCGCGATTGGCATATTCGCAAACCGGATAGAGATTGGGTGAATAGCGCAGATACGGCGTGCTCGAGCCGACGTCGACCGGGCGATTGATCCGCATCACCGACACGCCGGCATTGGGCGGTGTGCGCGCGATCCCAACAGAGTTGGCGCCAACGCTGCCGCGGCCGGCAATGGTGGGACTGACGCGCGGAGCCACCGTCGGATTGATCGTGGGGATCCGGGAGTCGATATGGAGGCTCGGCGTGCGCATGATGCTTTGCGCGCGAGCCACCGGTGCAAGCGCGAGCGGCACTACGGCAGCGGCCAGAAGCAGCGCCGCGCGCCGCGTCATCTTGCGCCAATTCACGCCATCGTCGACCATGGGACCTCGGCTTACTCGGGCGCGGTTTGGGAATTGCCGGCCTTACGGCGTCGCCACCGCAAGACTGACGATCTTCTCGCTCGCCAGCCTGTTCACCAGGCTGGCTGCTTCGTCCTTGCTCATCGCCTTGTTACCGAATTGCAGCCGGAACATGCCGTCCTTCACGCCGTCGACGATCGAGGCCTGGTAGGTGTTGAGCAGCGCGGTGATGTCGGCAATGCGGGCTTCCGGCGCAAACCGCACCAGCGCGCGCGGCGGGGCTGCGACCGAACTGCCGAGATCGCGGGTAATGGGGCCGGAAGACGGTTCGTTCAGGCTGAGCGAAGCGGTCTGGAAAGTGCCGCTCTGGTTCTTCACCAGCACCGCGCCGATCAGGCCGGCCTGCAACAACAAGGCCACCGCGCCGAGCGTGGCCGACCAGGCCAGCGTCCGCGGCGACAGGCTTGCAAAGAATTCGGAAACCCGCGCGGAAAGATTGACCGACAGCGACGGCTTGACCACGGGCTCTCCGTCGATCGCGGCAAACAGCTTCGTCATCGCGCGCGCCGACGGCGCACCGAGGCTTTCGTTGAGGTGAATGGTCTCGGCGTATTCCTCGCGGATCACGGCGTATTGCCGGGCAAGCGCGGGATCGCTGGCCAGCGCTTCGTCGACGCGGCGCGTATCGCGTGCGTTCAAGGTGCCGGCCGCGTGGAACGGCAACAGCAACTCGATTTCGCTGGGTTCTTGATCCAGCATTTTTTTGCTCGCTGCCATCATGGCCAACCTCGCTCTATGCCGGCTGCCTTGAGCAGTTCGGCCAATTTCTTGCGCGCATAAAACAGGCGCGTCTTCACGGTGTTTTCCGGAATTCCGACGATCTCGGCCACCTCTTCCACGGACTTCTCGTGGTAGTAGACGAGATCGACGATCTCCCGGTGCTCTGACGAAAGCGCGGTCATGCACTTGCGCAACGCTTCACTCGTATCTTTCTTCTGCGCGACCACTTCGGGATCGTCGGACGTGTCCTCGATCGCGTTCGCGGTCTCGTCGTCCAGTCCAACGTCCTTGCGGCGCCGCAGCGCCGACAGGGCCTTGAACCGCGTAATCGCCAAGAGCCAGGTGGTAACGGCGGATCGGCCTTCGAACTTGCCAGCCTGACGCCACACATCGAGAAAAACCTCGCTGATGAGGTCTTCCGCAACCTGTTCGTCCCGGACGAGCCGAAGCCCGAAACGGAACACCCTGACATGGTGCCTTCCGTACAGCACCTGCATGGCGAGCCGGTCGCCTTGAGCGATCCGAGCGATCAGAACTTCGTCTGAAGCCGCCTGTGTCGCACTCAATGGCCGTCTCGCAGAATTGGTCGGAGGGGGAAGGCTGGCGGTTCGATGGGGGAAGCAAGATTCTTCACAATACGGCAATGTCCCGATTGCATGTGTGATCTACCCCACATAAGCGGGTTTACCGGCATGGGCGCCGGCATAAACGGTGAAAGTCCCCAAATTGGTACCATAATACGGAAATACTTTCCTAAAGATGGCGCCATCCACGGCGACCTTACCAAGGCTTGGTTTCCAAGGAAGTACCCAAGGCAGCACCCAAGCCAGAATCTGCTTACAGCCAGAGCGTCCGCGCAAGGGTCCGCCAGCTCCTGAACGGCAGATTTCCGTTGCGAAACAGCGCAATGGCAGGTGTTTTAACGGATCAGAATCGGTCCCAAAAGATACCAAACCTAAAGGCTTTCCCACTTAGATTTTTCGCCAGTTCCACCAACGGCGAGACTATGGGCACCGCTGCGTCCTCATTCGTGAATCCAGCCGAATTGGAAGGCGTCGGTTCCCAGCCGACGGCGAAGGCACGGGCGCGCCGCGCCAGGCAGCGCCGCCAGATTCTGGCGATGATCGGCGGCAGCTACGTCATCGATGCCGGGGTGCTGCTGCTGTTCGCGCAGGCCGGCACCATCCCGGTGACGATCGGGCCGGCCTATGCAGCCTGCGGCCTGGTCCTGGTCGCCATCTTCCTGGTGATTTCGGAACTCGGCCTCAACGACCGCTTCAGCGATCACTACCTCGTCGCGCCGCAGGCGACCGCCTGCATGCTGACCGCGCTGGCGTTCACCTACATCGCGCCGGAAGTCGGTGCGACGTTCCTGTGCACGCTGTTCATCGTGTTCAGCTTCTCGTCGCTGCGTTCGACGCCGCGCCAGACCATGATGATCTGGACCGCGATGACGATCGGCCTGGCCGGGCTGTTCCTGCTGACCGACAAGCCGATTTCGATGCCGCACGGCAACTACCTCGAGCGCTTCGGCACCATGCTGGCGCTGGTATTGTCGATCGGGCGCTGCATGTTCCTCGGCATCTTCTCCTCTTCGATGAAGCACTCGCTCTATCAGAGCGGGCTGAAGCTCAGGGAAGCCTACAAGCGGATCGAGGAGCTCGCCGAACTCGACGAACTCACCGGCTCGTACAACCGCCGCTGCATCATGCGGATGCTGGACGAGGAAATCGCGCGGGCGGCCCGCAGCGGAGCGCCCTGCTCGATCGCGCTGATCGACCTCGACTGGTTCAAGCGCATCAACGACGCCTTCGGCCACCCGACCGGCGACGAGGTGCTGCGAACCTTCGCCATTACCATGTTCGCCAACATCCGCGCCAACGACCGCTTCGGCCGCTATGGCGGCGAGGAATTCCTGCTGGTGCTGCCCGACATGGACACATCAGGCGCCGTGCGGGCCCTCGACCGGCTGCGCGCGATTATTTCCGAGCTCGACTGGAGCGCATTCTCGCCCAGCATGAGAGTGACGATTTCCGCCGGCGTCGCGACGCTGAAGCAAAACGAAACGCCCGACACATTCCTCGCGCGCGCCGACAGCGCGCTCTATGCAGCCAAGGCGCGGGGACGCAACCGCATCACCCACGCCTGATTTGATCAATTTCAGATCCGGCGACGGAGAATCCGTCACCGGCCTTTGCTCCAGGATAGAGTCATGAGTTCGAAGTCGGCTATCTCCCCGGTCCATCTGCTCGACGAGCTGCAGACCACGCTCGCGCACGGGACCGTTGCCCGCCGGGTCGAGACCCTGCGCCGGGTGACCGATCTCTTCATCAACGGAGCGGTGGACTATTCGGACGAACAGATCGGACTGTTCGACGACGTCTTCCAGTGCCTGATCGACCATATCGAAACCTCCGCCAAGATGCTGCTGGCCAACCGCCTCGCCCCGATCGACACCGCGCCGCCGCTGACGATCCGGGCGCTGGCCTTCGACGACATAATCGAGGTCGCAGGTCCCGTGCTGTCGCAGTCGGCGCGGCTCGACGACAAGACCCTGATCGAGAACGCGCGCAGCAAGAGCCAGGCGCATCTGATGGCGATCTCGACCCGCAAGGTCCTGAGCAGCGCGGTCACCGACGTGCTGGTCCAGCGCGGCAATGACGAGGTGATCCAGAGCACCGTCAACAATCCCGGCGCCGAATTCACCGAGCGCGGCTTCACCCGGCTGGTCAACCGCGCCGAAGCGGACGACAATCTGGCGACCTGCGTCGGCCTGCGTCCGAGCATTCCGCGCCATCTCTATCTGAAGCTGCTCGCAAAGGCGTCCGACACGGTGCGGCAGCGGCTGGAAGCCGCCAATCCGCAGCAGGCTGCCCAGGTGCCGACCGCGGTCAGGGAGGCGACACGGCGCGCGCGATCGGCGTCTTCCGCGATGACCAAGAACACCGAGATTGCGCACGCGCTGGTCAAGTCGCTCCACGAGGACGGCCGGCTCGACGAATTCCAGGTGGCGACGTTCGCCGACGCCGGCAAGTTCGACGAAGCCAATGCCTCGATCGCAGCCCTCGCCAACGTGCCGGTAGCGGTGGCCGAGAACATGATGATCGAGACCCGGGCTGAAGGCGTCATGATTTTAGCCAGGGTCGCCGGATTGTCGTGGTCGACGGTGCGGACCATCATCAACATGCGCGACGAGCTATCCGGCGGCGAGCCGACCGATATCGCGGCGTGCAAGGATACCTACGAACGGCTGCGGCCATCGACCGCGCAGCAGGTGCTGCGCTTCCACCGCATGCAACAGAACGCGCCGGCGGCGTAGACATCACAGCGTCGTCCCGGCGCAGGCCGGGACCCATACCGCGTGATCTATCGATAAAACTTGGTTGCTGACACCATTCGTACAACAACGGCCGCGGCGTATGGGTCCCGGCTCAAGGCCGGGACGACGGATCTAGAAACCGTAGGGCGGATTAGCGTAGCGTAATCCGCCGTCTTTGCGTCGCATCGGCGGATTACGCCTTCGGCTAATCCGCCCTACTCAATACTTCAGCACCCGCGAACCCACCAGTGCGCCGATCGCCGTCACCAGCGCGGTCGCGATCGTGTACCAGGTCGCCACGAACAGCGGTGAATCGTCGGTGCAGTGCGACGCGTAAAGCGTCGCTGCGAGGCCGGCCGAGACAAGTCCGGCCATAGCGCCGGCAATCGCCGGCCGTGCCGGCGCACCCTGGCGCAGGCTGATCAGCGCGCCGGCCAGCAGCGGCAATGACATCAGCGGAATGGCGGTCATGCAGGCCCGCGAATTATTGCCGACCAGCCGCGTCATCATTGGCATCCGCTGCGGCATCATCAT
The DNA here is from genome assembly GCF_900103365.1 of Afipia sp. GAS231. NCBI lineage: Bacteria > Pseudomonadati > Pseudomonadota > Alphaproteobacteria > Hyphomicrobiales > Nitrobacteraceae > Afipia > Afipia sp. GAS231. The sequence continues at coordinate 6,408,583 of NZ_LT629703.1, read as the reverse complement.
CTCGCCGCCAATTCCCGCGGTCAGAATCCCGGCCGGGATCAGCAACAGCCAGCCAAAGCCCCGCAGCGAGGCTTCCGGGCGCGCCAGATGCAGACTGACCGCGATCGCAGCCGATGCCAGCGCCAGCGTCACCGCGAATTTCAGGTCGAAGAACGGATTGCGCATCGCGGTCATCACGTCGGGCCTGATGCCGAGTTCGGTGAAGAACATCAACAGCGAGACCGGCGCCGCTGCCAGCAGCGCCAGCATCAGTGAAAAGCCGACCGGGCGCGCACGGTGTGCGTTGTCGGCCGCCAGTGTTCGAATGAGCTGATCGGTGTCCATTCTCATTGTTCCCGTAACTTCGCCGTCAGGCTGGTCAGCCCGCGGTGCAGTGCCACCCGCACCGCGCCTTCGCTCATCGAGAATTTCGCCGCGGTATCCTTGATCGAGGCGCCATCGACCGAGATCGATTGCAGCACGTCGCGCTGACGGTCCGGAAGCGATTGCAGTTGCGCTGCGACCTCGCTCGCCGAAGCGGTCTCGACCGGCGTCTCACCCGGAAGCACCTCGGCGAAATCGTCGATATCGACGAAGATGCGCCGGCCGCGGCGGCGCAGCGCATCGATCAACTTGTTGCGGGCGATCGCAAACAGCCATGGGGCAAATGGGGCGCTGGCGTCCCAGGTGTGCCGCTTCAAATGGACCGCCAGCAAAATGTCCTGCACGATGTCCTCGGATTGATCGACCGGTTGTCCTGCACGCGCCAAACCGCGACGCGCCGCCGCGCGGAGCACCGGCGTGACGGCCTTGAGCAGGCGATGATACGCCGCACTGTCGCCTGCGATGGCCGACCGCATCAGGCCGGTCCATTCGTCATCCCGTTCGCGCACGCGCGCTCCTACCCTGCAATTCGGTCGATCTTTCAAATTGTTACACCAGGGATCTGAGATCACGAAGTCGTGATCAAAGTCCCGTATTGAAGACCCAGGACGGCCTGCCCGGAATCGGGATGGCCGCCGCGGAGACCGGCAGGCTCATACCATCGATTGCCCCCGCTCGCACCCGTAGCCGGCGCCCTGGCACACTGTTTCGGGAAAACCCGCCCGGCGAAAAACGCTGCGCGCCCTAACGACATAGCCGTTTTGACGCGTTTTCTTCGCGCGAACCGGAAGGCCACTTCGCTCGAAACGCTGTGGTCGTTGCCCTGCTTTTGCCCGGTGTTGCCCGAAGATTCCCTTTTTCTGCCGCGCTGCGGACACGCGGTGAGGTCTTTTTTCGCCATCGGGAGCGGGCAAATTGGGGAGATTGGCAAATGATGATCAAAGCCAGTGGGCGCTCGGCGTTGATAGTCGCAGCCGGACTTTTTGTGTGCTTCGCGGGCCCGTTGCCGGCGCGGGCCGCCGGCGACGATAGCGCCGCCGCCTCGAAATCCGATAGTGCTGCGTCGGGCAAGTCCGTCAGACATAGCGCGCGCCACTGGAAGCGCTACGCCCAGCGGAAATATACCCGCACCGCCGCCAAATCCACCGAGAGCGGCAAGGCCTCCGAAAAGGTCGCCGACGCCAGTGATAGCAGCCCGGTCGCGATCCCCGAATCTGTCGCCAACGCCAATGCGCAGATGACCTCCACCAATGCCCTCGCCGACAGCGCCAGCGCGATGACGGCCAAGGCCAACACCGTGCTGCTGGCTTCGACGGACAAGCCGGCCGACGCGCAGGCCCCGGCCGATGCCGCGGTGGTCGCTTCCGATCAGCTCAACGACGTCGATCGGGCCCTGCAGGAGACGCCCCCCAAGCAGCAGACCGTCGCGATGGCCTCAGCCGCCAAACCAGCCGCGGCCGCGCTGACCACCGCCAACGACAGCTCCACCTGGGATCAGACCTCGCTGATCGGAAAGATCTTCATTGCCTTCGGCGCCTTGCTGACGATGGCGTCCGCCGCGCGCATGTTCATGGCCTGACCAGCGGTTCGGGACGCGCCTGCGCCGCGTTCGAAACGCGGCGTTGCACCCACTTGATGCCCATCCCGCCAGCGGGCACATTGCCCGCGAAATCGGCTACCCGGGGTGGATCATGGCGACGTTCGAATACATCATTGTCGAGAGCAAGGGCGCGGTCGGCGTCATCACGCTGAATCGGCCGAAAATGCTCAATGCGCTGTCGTTCGGCGTGTTTGGCGAGATCGCGGCGGCCGTCGACGACCTCGAGGCCGACGACAAGATCGGCTGCATCCTGCTGACCGGCAGCGAAAAGGCCTTTGCGGCCGGCGCCGACATCAAGGAAATGCAGCCGAAAACCTTCATCGATATGTTTTCCAGCGATTTCGCCTCGGTTGGCGGCGACCGCGTGGCGAGGTGCCGGAAACCGACGATTGCGGCCGTCAGCGGCTACGCGCTCGGCGGCGGCTGCGAACTGGCGATGATGTGCGACATCATCATTGCCTCCGACACCTCGAAATTCGGCCAGCCCGAAATCACGCTCGGCACCATCCCCGGCATCGGCGGCACCCAGCGGCTGACGCGCGCGATCGGAAAATCCAAGGCGATGGACCTCTGTCTCACCGGCCGCATGATGGACGCCGCCGAGGCCGAACGCTCGGGCCTGGTCAGCCGCGTCGTACCGGCGGACAAGTTGATGGAAGAGGCGCTGGCGGCGGCGGAAAAGATCGCCGCGATGTCGCGCCCTGCGGCTGTCATGGCCAAGGAAGCCATCAACCGCGCCTTCGAGACGCCGCTGTCGGAAGGCATGAGCGTCGAGCGCAACCTGTTCCATTCGACCTTCGCGCTGGAAGACCGCTCCGAAGGCATGGCGGCGTTCATCGAGAAGCGCAAGCCGGTGAACAAGAACAGGTAGTTGCTGTCGTCCCCGCGAACGCGGGGACCCATACGCCGCGGCCGTTGTTACGAAAATGGTTTCAGCCACCACACGTCATCGATAGATCACGCGGTACGGGTCCCTGCGTTCGCAGGGACGACGATAGATTATCGCGCCCCACTCCTCACCAGCGCCGCATTGACCAGCGCGCGATAGGCGCGCTCGGCCAATGTCGTCGGGCGGTCGAGCCCGAGCCGCGCCAGGCATTCGAGGCCGGCGGCATCCGGCGGCTGCGTCATGCCTTGCCAGAGTAATCCCGGCAGCTTCAGCGGCGTGCGCTGCGCCTCCTGCAATAGCTGCAACGCCGGGATCAGCCGCTGCTCGACGTCGGTAAAATCGCTGCCGAACGGAAACGACGGCAGCAGCCCGGTCTCGCGCGCGGGCTTTAGCGCCGCCGCGATCCGGTCCGGAAAATTCTCGCGATGGGCGGCCGGAATTTCAAAAGCCTTCGGCAGCTTGCCGGCATCCTTGGCGATCTTTGCCAGCTCGTTCTGGAAACGGGAATCCGTGACCTCTAACATCGCCGCGATGGTCTCGGCGTCGGACTTTCCCCTGGTGTCGGCGACGCCGTATTCGGTAACGAAGACATCGCGCAGATGCCGCGGAATGGTCTCATGGCCGTAATTCCAGCGGATGTTGGACTGCGTGCCCTCGCCGGCCTGCCGCGTCGCCTCCAGCGCCAGGATCGAGCGCGCGCCCTGCAGCGCGAACGCCTGCGCCACGAAATTGTACTGGCCGCCGACGCCGCTGACGACCTGACCGTCCTCGAGGCCGTCGGAGACCGCAGCCCCCATCAGGGTCGCCATCATCGCGTTGTTGACGAAGCGGGCATCCACGCGCGCGCGTCGCTTGGCATCTTCATCACCGTAAAGTTCATTGGTGAACGACACCGGCATCATCTGGATCCGCGCGATCTGCTCGGGCGGCATTTCGCGCAGCGCGCGATAGAACGATTTCGGCCCGAGGAAAAACGCGCCGTGCAGCATCACGCCATCGACGTCGCGCTTGAGAATGCCGGCCTCGATCAGGCCGAGAAACGCCTCGAACAGCATTTCGCTGACGCCGTAGAGACCTTTCTCGAATGGCCCGGTCTGCAGGCCTGCGAGCTGTTCGGTCCCGGGCGCGAGCCGCTTCATGATGGCGTGGAACTGATTGTTGTCGCGATGACGGACGATCAGTCCCTGCGCCAGCGCGTCGCCGGCCTGGCCGATGCCGATCTGCAGCGTGCCGCCGTCGGGCACCAAACCCGCCGCATGCAGCCCGATGGCGTATTTGGTGTCGCTGATCGGCTCGGCCGGCGGCGCGAACAGCGGAAAATCCGTCGCGGGACTGTCGAGCACCGCGGAAAATTCATCGCCCGGCAGATCGCCCAGGCCCGGCATGAACGGCAGTTCGGAATTGACCTGGCCGATCAGCTTGAACGACGCCTGCCCGTCGCTGCGGGCGCGCAGGATATCGAGCGTGGTGTCGGTGTTGCAGCTCAGGCTGTAACGCGTCGCGCCGTCGACCACGCGCTTGGCGACCAGTTGGGTGACGACATTGAGCCCGCGCGACAACAGGTAGGACGACGCATGGGTATAATTCGCGGAGATATAATGCTGCTGCGCATACGGCACGCGCAGCCACCTGCCCGCCAGGAAGAAAAACTCGATCACCTGGATATTCGGCGGCAGCGCTCCGGCGTGCAGCGCGCCGGCATAGGTCAGGTCCGGATAGCCGCCGAACAGCCGGTCGATGACAGGGCCGATGAAACGCTTCTCGAGCAAGCTACTCGGCTTCGGCTTTTCCAGCGTCAACGCGGAAAAGAATGTCAGGTTGATCGAGCGGTCAGCGACGGCGCGGGCGTAGAGCGCGTTGATGACGTGGTTAGCCTTGCCGAGCCCCAGCGGCAACCCGACCACGAGGTTGGTGCCGACATCACGGATGATGTCCTCCGCGATCGCCTCAGGGTCGGAAAACAGTTTTGGCATTGATGATCCGTCTGGCGCGACGCGCCGAATGGCTGATGGGATCGAGGAATCAAGTACCGCGCTTGAAGTTATGACACATCAAGCGGCGCCGGTTAGCACTAGCGTCGTAAAATCTCCGCCAGCGCCCGCACATTGGCCGAGCCTGCGCCCTTGCGCCAGATCAGAACGGTCTGCGCACAGTTCTCCTTTTTCGCCAGGGTATGAACGCTCAAACGTCTGCGTTCCGGAAATGTCGTCAGCACGCTTTTCGGGATCAGGGATATTCCCATGCCGGCGACGACGCAGCCGAGGATGGCGTGATAGGACGCCAGCTCGATGATGCGCTCGGGCATCTCCTGACGGCTGGCATAAAAATCCTCGAGCCGCTTGCGATGCGGGCAGCCGTGTTCGAACACCAGCACGCTGCGCGGCAGCCTGCCCTTGCGGCCGATCGGCGGATGGTTGGCGGGCGCCACGATCACCATTTCCTCGTCGAAGGCAAAACTCTTCTCGAACGGCAGGTCCGCGATCGGCTCTGCGACCAGCGCGGCGTCGAGTTCGCCGGCCAGGATCGCGCTGCCGAGCACGACGGGATTGCCGGTGCGCAGTTCCAGCACCACGCCGGGATGCCGCTTATGATACTCGCTGAGCAGCCCCGGCAACCGCACCGCCGCCGTGCTCTCCATCGCCCCTAACCGGAACGTGCCGCGCGGCTGTTCGTCATGCACGGCGCCGCGCGCTTCGTCGGCCAGCGCCAGCAGCCGCTCCGCATAGCCCAGCAAGACCTGACCGGCCGGCGCCAGGTGCAGCCGCTTGCCCTCGCGGATGAACAGCGTGACCCGCAGATCCTCCTCGAGCTGGCGGATGCGGGTCGTCACGTTGGACTGGACGCGGTGCAACCGCTCGGCGGCGCGCGTCACGCTGCCTTCGTGAACGACCGCGCTGAAGATCTGGAGATCGGACAGGTCCATTCATCTCTCCAATATTCATCTCTCTGTGAGATCAATAACATCATAATTATTCATTTTATGGGAACGAACATCCCGCGTAAAGACCACGGCATGCCGGCGATGCGCCCTGCCGTCGCGGCCGAGTGACCCCTAGGGAGAATGACCATGTCGAAAGCCTATTGGATCGTGCGCGTCTCGGTGCGCGACGAGCAGCGTTATCCGGAATACCTTGCCGCAGCAGGGCCGGCCTTCCAGAAGTACGGCGCAAAATTCATCGTGCGCGGCGGCGCGTTCGAGGCGATGGAAGGCACTGCAAGGGAACGAAACGTCGTGGTCGAATTCGCCGATCGCGCGACGGCGGACGCCTGCTACCGCAGCCCGGAATACACGAGCGCAAAGGCGATCCGGCAGAAATATGCCGACGCCGACTTCATCATCATCGACGGCGCCTGAGACCAACGCCGCTCTCTACCTCGACGGAACATCGCCATGCTCAAGCTGTATTATGCCGCCGATACCTGCGCGCTGGCGTCGCACATCGCGCTGAACGACGCCGGCGCGGACTACACGATCGCGCGGATCAGTTTTGCCAATGAAGAGCAGCGCAAGCCGGAATATCTGGCCGTTAATCCGAAGGGCCGCGTTCCCGCGCTGGTCACCGACAGGGGTATCCTGACGGAAACGCCGGCCATCCTCGCTTTCATCGCGCAAAGTTATCCGAGCGCCCGTCTGGCGCCGCTGGACGACCCGTTCCGGTTCGCGCAGGTACAAGCCTTCAACCTCTACCTCTGCGCGACCCTTCATGTGGCCCATTCCCACCGCATGCGCGGGGCTCGCTGGGCCGATGACCCCGCCTCGATCGCGGACATGCAGCGCAAGGTGCCGGAAAGCGTCGGTGCCTGCTACCGGCTGATCGAGGACAACCTGCCGGCCGGGCCATGGGTGATGGGCGAGACCTACACGATCTGCGATCCCTACCTGTTCACGATGGCGCAATGGATGGAGGGCGACGGCGTCGACCCGTCCCGGTTTCCGAAGGTCCGCGATCACCGCCGCCGGATGTCGGAGCGGGCGCAGGTTCGCGCCGCCATCGCCGAGGAACTGGCCTGAACATGAACGGCTGACTGGGCGCGGTCGGACCCCGTTACTTTTCGTCCTTGATCGCGCGGCTTTCGGTCGCGTAAGGGTGACGATTCGCCGCCAAATTCGCGGGGCCCAATGCCCGGAAGCCCGGCCGGTAGGTCCTGCAAGCAACACCCCGCCACGAAAGGTTCGAAACCGTGCCGGTTATGCACCGGATGGTTTGCTTGCGGCCACGCCCCCGCCTAAACAGGAGAGGTTGGGTCGTCGGCGGGGGCGGACGGCTTGAGCGTGATCCGGAAAAGTGGATACCGGTTTTCCGGATCACGCTCAAAAAGGAAGGATAGAGCGGGATGGCTTAAGGGCCATCCCGCGCTGGGTTGGTTGCAGGATCAAATGGTTGGGCGTGCCGCTAGGGTTGGCCACGTGGGAGGGCGCGTGCTTCGAGCGGGCATTTGCCTTGGCGTGCTGACGTGCGCCGCATTTGCCGCGGCCCCTGCCCGCAGCGAGGGCCTCCCGGAGGCGCTGGCCAAGGCCTACCAGACCAATCCGCAGCTCAATGCCGAACGGGCGCGCCAGCGCGGCACCGACGAGAACGTGCCGCAGGCGCTGTCGGGTTACCGGCCGCAAATCATCGCCAGCCTCTCCGCCGGCCTGCAGGCGGTCCGCAACCTTCTCCCTGACAACACGATGCAGTCCGCGACCCTGAAGCCCTGGACCATCGGGGTCACCGTGACCCAAACGCTGTTCAACGGCTTCAAGACTGCCAACAGCGTGCGCGTGGCGGAGCTGCAGGTCAGTTCCGGACGCGAGGCGCTGCGCAATGTCGGCCAGGGCGTGCTGCTCGACGCCGTCACCGCCTACACCAATGTGCTGGCCAACCAGGCGCTGGTCGAGGCGCAGCGCGCCAACGTCGCCTTCCTGCGCGAGACGCTCGGCATCACCCAGAGGCGTCTCAACGCCGGCGACGTCACCCCGACCGACACCGCGCAGGCCGAAGCGCGCTTGAACCGTGGCCTCGCCGATCTCAACGCCGCCGAGGTCGCCCTCGCCGTCAGCCAGGCGACCTACACCCAGGTGATCGGTAATCCACCGACCCTGCTGCGTCCGGCCGAAACCGTGGACCGTTTCAACCCGCGCAGCCGCGACGACGCGACGGCCCTGGCGTTCCGGGAGCATCCGGCCGTGGTGGCGGCAGGCTTCGATGTCGACGTTGCCTCGACCTCGATTCATGTGGCCGAGAGTAGCCTGATGCCGACCATTACGCTGCAGGGCAACGCCAGCCGCAGCAAGCAGTCGGATCCCTCGCTGACCACCTTCGGGACCGACCAGGCGTCGATCACCGGCTTGCTGACACAACCGATTTATGACGGCGGTCTCGCCGCCTCGCAGACCAGGCAGGCCAAGGAAGTCGCGGCCCAAAGCCGGCTGGTGCTGGATCAGGTCCGCAATCAGGCCCGCACCGCCGCTGTTGGAGCCTGGGTTGCCAATGAAGGCGCCAAGGTCGCGGTGACCGCCTCCGAATCCGAAGTCCGCGCCGCCACCGTCGCGCTGGCGGGCGTGCAGAAGGAAGCCGCCGGCGGCCAGCGCACCACGGTCGACGTGCTGAATTCGCAGCAGGACCTGATTTTGGCCAAGGCGCGCCTGATCGGCGCCCAGCGCGACCGCATCATCGCCTCCTATACGCTGCTCAGCGCCATCGGCCGGCTCGACGTCAAGACGCTTAGCCTCAATACGCCGGACTACCTGCCCGAGGTGCATTACCATCAGGTGCGCGACGCCTGGCACGGCCTGCGCACGCCGTCGGGACGGTAGGTCGCATCCGTTGGCGGCTATTAACCGGGCGCTGAACATATCCGGCTCTTTCGCGACTAACTACCCGCGTTCACTTAAGTTTGCGCCGGTTGCGCGATCCGAATTTGATCGATCGATTCTGCGAGGTTTTGTGGTTTCAAACATTCTGCGCTGGTCGGTGAGAGGTCTGCTGATCCTGCTGGCGTTGCTCGTCCTGACGATCGCAGCCTTTCGCTTGGCCGCGTCGATCCGCGAAACCGGCACGCGCGCTGACCTCGCGCCGCGTTCCGGCCATCTGGTGCCGACGCGTTCCGGCGGCGTATTCGTGCAGGAAAAGGGACCGGCAGATGGCATTCCCGTCGTGCTGTTCCACGGCACCGCTGCGTGGAGCGAACTGTGGCGGCATACCAGTGACGCGGTGGCCGCGGCCGGCTTCCATGTCATCGCGGTCGATCTGCCGCCGTTCGGCTTCTCCGATCGTCCGGGCACGTACACACGGGCTGACCAGGCGGCGCGCATCAACGACGTACTGATAGCACTCAAGGCCGCACCGGCCATCATCGTCGGCCATTCGTTTGGCGCGGGTGCTGCGACCGAACTCGTGATGCGTTATCCGGACCGCGCCCGCGCCTTGATACTGCTCGATGCGGCGCTCGGGCTGACGGCCGCGCCGTCAGACGCGCCATGGGTGATCCAGCCGAAATGGATTCGTGAGATCCTGGTCTCGCTGAGCATCACCAATCCGGTGGCGACGAAGACGCTGCTCGAAATGCTGATCGCGAAGAAAGAGCGTGCGCTGCCGGAATTTGTCGCCATCCTGCAACGGCCGATCGCGCAACGCGACAGCACCGCCGACATCGCCGACTGGCTGTATTATTTCCTCGGCTCCGATCGCGACGCTCTCAGCGCGGATCGCGGCGCCTATGCGCAGATCAAGGTTCCTGCAGCGATCCTGTGGGGCGACAAAGACAGCGTCACCCCGGTCGAGCAGGCGCTCGACCTGCGAACCTTGCTGCCGCCGCAAACCAGCCTGACGCTGCTGCCGGGGCTCGGTCATATTCCGCAGATCGAAGATCCCGATGCCTTCAACGACGCCCTGCTCAAGACGCTCGGAAAACTCTAAACTCCAGATAGATTCGAACCCGCCCGGAGACATCATGGACATCATCAGATTGTGCGCCTGGGGTTATGCCGCCCTGCTCGGCTTTGTGATCCTGACCGGATACGTTCCGGCCTTCATCGACGCCAACGACATGATCTTCGGCCTGTTCCGCCGCACCTGGTATGCCGACGGGCTGCATCTGGTTTCGGCGCTGTGGGCGGCCACCGCGGCGCTGACCTCGCGCCGGGCCTCGGAATTGTTCTTCCAACTGTTCGGCGTGTTCTACTTCGCCGATGGCGTGCTCGGCCTGTTGACCGGCAGCGGCTATCTCGACTTCGGTATCCTGATCAACGGCATTCGCGACCTGCCGCTGATGACGCGGGTGTTCACCAACGCGCCGCATCTTGGCCTCGGCGGCGTCGCGATCCTGATCGGTTACCTGCTGGCCCCGCGGACGCGAGCCGCCGTCCATGCTTAAATGGCTGCGGCGCATCCTCGTCGTTGTCGCGATCCTGATCGTGCTGCCGGTGCTTGTACCGCTCGCCTATATCGAGGGCGCCTGCCGCCCGGCGTCGGTTGCCGCAGCACCCGGCGCACCGGCCGCGACTTTGCCCGCGATCGATGAGGCGGGCTATCGGCGCAAGGCGAACAATACATTCTTCACCTTTCCGGAATGGTACATCGTCTATTCGTTCGAGGATTTCGGCCGCTTCCTCGACCGCTCCAGCGAAAGTCATTTCAACTATCTCGGCCATATCTTCGGCTTCTGGCGCAGCTTCTGCACCATCAACCGCGCGGTGCCGCCGATGGGAGAGTCGCTCGCTGATGTGAAGACCATGATCTACGTGATCGGCATCAGCTATTCGGCCGAGTACGCCATCAAGGGATTTTACGAAAACACCATCGGCCGCGTGTTCGAATGGATCAGGGGCGAGACGCGCACGCCGCAGGATGAATACGCCCGCGCGGTGCTGCAGGATTATGCGGCGTTCCTCTACACCATCCCGTGGTACAAATATCCGTTCCGCGACAAGCTCGACGGCTTGATGGCGATTACGAAGCCGACGCCAAGCCCATTGCGGACCTGGGAGCGCGACTTCGCGCTCGGCACCGAATATTATCTCAAAACCGGTTACGCCTCGCTGATCCAGAAGGCGCTCGATGCCGGTGGCGACGACGAGCCGCGCGACATCATGTTCGCGGTGGCGACCTTGCCGCCGGATGTATTGGCGAAAGAGCCGCGCCTCAAGCCGATCCGCACCCTGACGCCGCAATGGCAGCTGGTGCAGGCGCCGCGCTACAAGGACCTCACCGAGATCCTGCAGGGCTTGCTCGATCAGGGCTATGGCTTTGCTGAAATCGCCGGGAATCACGAAATCCTGATCACGGTGATCGCGCCGGACGCCGCCAAACTCGATATCACGGATACGACGGAACTGTTCTCGCTGGAACTCGATGCGCGACCCGGCTTCCGCCGGGCCGGCCTCAAAGTCAGAATCGACCGCCTGGTGGACATCAATCGCGACCTCAAGGCCAAAGGCGTGAGCATTGAGCACTTCTATGATTACTGACGGACGCGTTCGAAGCGGGTTGCCGCGCATGCGCCGCATCGCCGGCGCGATCGCGCTCGTCGTGTGCGGCTGGCTTGTCGTCGTCATCGCGTTGACGTTCGGATCGGCGCCCGGAAAATCGATGGCGGTGATCGGTCCGCCGTCGCAGACGCTGGCGGTGATCACGAAAGCGAATGGCCGCATCCTCGCCGCCAGCGACTACGTCACCATCGCACGTTCCGACGAGGCCGGCTTCGTCGCCCGCCTCTACGCCGCCGGCGCGCTGCTGGTGCTGGACGCCGAACAGGCCGGCGGCTGCAGCGGATTGCCGCCCGCTTCGTCATTGCGAGGAGCGCAGCGACGAAGCAATCCATCTATCAGCTAGCCAAGGTCTGGATTGCTTCCGCCTTCGCTCTTCGAGCTTCGGCGGACAAGTCGCTTCGCTCGCAATGACGTGGAGAGGGCTTGCTCCGCCCCTTACGATGCGTACTTTTGATAGAACGTATTGGTGAACAATTCCGCCGGATCGTATTTCTTCTTTGCCGCAAAGAAGTCGTTGATCTGCGGATACGACCGCTGCAACTGGTCGCGCGAATAATAGAGCTGGTAGGGCAGGAAAAACCGGCCCTTGTGCGCGATGGTGAGATCGATCAGTTCCTCCGTCGCCTTCTTCATCCGCCGGTTGCCCTCATCGTCGGTGGTCTGGTTGATGTAGAGCACCAGCGAGAATGCCGGCTCCGGCGAATAGGTCAGGAAATTGTCTTCCTGATGCACGATGCGCACCGACGCATTCAACAGATTGGTGTTGTTGTCGGTCAGCACCTTGCGCATGCCATCGACAAAGGCGACGAACTGGCTGCGCGGGATGAAGTATTCGTGCAGGATATCGGTGTCGTTCGGCAGCGAGTTGCGCAAATACGGCACGGAATCGTGCATCGGATCGTTACGGCTGACCAGGCAGGCTTCCGCCGAGCCGATCGCCTGCGCCCGCGTCACCGTGCAGGTCTCCATCCGGTGCTCGATGTTCTTCTCGGAGAACCATTTCATTTCCTGGAACAACGGGCCCTGCTTGGACAGGTTGACGGTCAGCCGCCGCAGCTTGATGCCGCTGACCTCGCCCAGCGGCTCGCGCTTGAAATCGGTGCCGTCGACCTTGGTGTAGGTGTAGAGCAGCATCTCCTTCAGGAACGAGCTCGGCGCGGTCGAGAGATGGCCATACATCAGGCCGATATTACCGTCCTTCTCGATCTCGCCCGCGAAAAGTGCCGGAAATTCCTTGTAGTCCAGCAGGCGCCGCCCGGTCTGGTAGACCAGGTTGTCGGCGATATCGAGCTCGGCCTCGACGATGACGCCGAACAGGCCATAGCCGCCGACCACGAGGTTGAACAGGTCCGCATTCTCGGTCGCGGACACCGTCTTCTGCGAACCATCCGCCAGCATCACGCGCATCGACTTGATCGACTTGCGAAGCGCGCCGGCCTGATGGTCCATGCCGTGGGCGTTGACCGAGATCGAACCGCCGACGCTGAAAATATCGGTCGACTGCATGGCGCGGACCGCAAACCGCGGATGCAGCACGTTCTGAATCTCGTGCCAGGTCGCGCCCGGCTGCACGGTGACCGATCGTGAACTCTCGTTGAGGACGATCTTGTTGAAGCCGCGCATGTCGAGCACGATGCCGCCCTTGCGGAACGCCTGCCCGCCCATGCTGTGGCGGACGCCGGCCGTCGTGACCGAGAGCTTGTTGTCGCGCGCGAAGGCCAGCGTCTTGGCAATGTCGTCGACGCTGTGCACGTCGACCACGCCGTAGATTTCGGTCTTGTTGAGGCAGCTGGCGTCGTTGATGGCGCCGCCGAGCTGCGACCACTTGACGTCCTTGAGCGGTGCAATCGCCCTGATCCGCTCGATATCGATCTTCGCCTGCTCGCCGCCGCCGACCGCGGGCCCGCAATCCTTTTCGCCGGCGGGATCGGCAGCCAGCGCCTGAAGTTTGCGGTAGCCGTAGATGCTCGACAGCACCACGACCACGGCGGCAACGGAGACGCCGGTTTTGAACTTTTGCGACAATTTTTGCATAATTGATTCCAGATGATGCCGGATATTCCGGGCGGGCGGATCATTAGTCAAATCGGAGCAGCGTCCGGTTCGATAATCCGGCTCGCGTTACCGAACCGATAAGCCAGTGAGCAGAAGGCCTTGGCATTGCGATGAAGAGCTGCCGCATTCACATCATGGGCGCATCAGGCGCAGGCGTCAGCACCCTCGGCCGCGCGCTCGCAGGCGCGCTCGCGCTTCCGCATCACGACACTGACGATTATTTCTGGCAGCCGACCATCCCGCCGTACCGCGCGATGCGTCAGGCGGACGACCGTCTGCGACTGATGCGCGAGGTCTTCCTGCCCCGCGCGGGCTGGATCCTGAGCGGATCGCTCAACGGCTGGGGTGATCCGCTGATCCCGGATTTCGATCTGGTAGTCTTCGTGGTCACGCCGCGCGAGATACGGTTGCAGCGCTTGCGCGCCCGCGAGGCGACACTTTTCGGCGCAGATACGATTGCGCCCGGTGGCTGGCGGCATCAGGAGACCGAGGAGTTCGTCGACTGGGCGGCGCGGTACGACGATGATGTTGGCGTAAGCCGCAATCTGGCGAAACATCAGGCCTGGCTTGCGGCACTGTCCTGCCCGGTGCTGCGGCTGGACGGGGCACAGCCGCTGCCGGAACTGGTCGGCGAGGTCAGCCGCGCGATCGGCGGTCAGGCCGCTTCCGCTTAGCGGCTGCCCTTCCCGCGCCCCGTTTCCCTCTATAGTCTGCCGCGCAAGACCGTGGCGGCGCAACGCCCGGCTTTGGGAGCGCGCTTGAGAGAACGGGCAACACGCCCGGTCAAGACATCAACAATCAACGTATGCCGGGAGAACGCCAATGCTGACGCGACGCAGTATGATGCTTGCCTCCATCGCGGCCGGAGTGACCATGAACAGCAAGACCGCATCGACCAAGGCGGCGCAGCCGGCGACGCCGGTGAATTTCGAAATCCCCGCCGGGGCCTGCGACTGCCACACCCATATCCACGGCGATCCCGCAAAATTTCCGTTCTTCGCCGGCCGGGTCTACACGCCGGAACTGGCCTCGCCCGAGGAAATGTCCGGGCTGCACAAGACGCTGAAGATCGAGCGCGTGGTGATCGTGACGCCGAGCGTCTACGGCCCGGACAATTCATCGACGCTGTACGGAATGATGGCGCGCGGCGCTTCCGCGCGCGGCGTCGCCGTGATCGACGACAAGACGCCGGAGAGCGATCTCGACACGATGCAGAAGCAGGGCTTTCGCGGCATCCGTCTCAATCTTGCAACCGGCGGCGTCAACGATCCGACCGTCGGCCGGCCGCGCTTCTCGGCGGCGGTCGAGCGCGTCAAAGCGCGCGGCTGGCATGTGCAGCTCTTCACCAGTCTCGCGATGATTTCCGCGATCAAGGACCTGGTCGCGGCCTCTCCGGTCCCGGTCGTGTTCGATCATTTCGGCGGCGCGCAGGCAGCGCTTGGGGTCGGCCAGCCGGGCTTTGCTGACCTCGTCGAACTCGTGAAGTCCGGCAAGGCCTATGTTAAAATCTCCGGCGCCTATCGGGCCTCGAAAAACGGGCCGGACTATGCCGACGCCACCCCGCTCGCCCAGGCGCTGATCGCGGCGAATGCCGACCGCATCGTCTGGGGCACCGACTGGCCGCATCCGGATTCAGTCACGCCGGCCGGCAAGCAGATCACCGACGTCACGCCGCTGTTCCAGATCGACGACGGCCGGTTGTTGAACCAGCTCCCGGTGTGGGCGCCGGACGCCGCGATCCGCAAGAAGATTCTGGTCGACAATCCCGCGCGGCTTTACCGGTTCGGCTAAAGAGGCTAGCGCGCGCGGCGCGAGAACACCGAGATCAGCACCGGCAACGTCACCAGGATGACGAGCGGGGCCAGCATCATGCCGGTGACGACCACGATCGCCAGCGGCTTCTGCACCTGCGAGCCGATGCCTTCCGAGATCGCCGCCGGCAACAGCCCGATGCCGGCGACGGCGCAGGTCATCAGCACCGGCCGCAACTGCAACTCGCCGGTGCGAATAACGGCCCGGATCCGCTCGTAGCCTTCGTCGATCAGCTGATTGTACTGCGACAGGATGATGATGCCGTCCATCACGGCGATGCCGAACAGCGCAATGAAGCCGATCGCCGCCGACACGCTGAAAGGAATCCCCGAGATCAACAGCCCGAGCACGCCGCCGAAGATCGCCATTGGGATCACAGTCATGACGAGCAGCGTATCGACCATCGAGCCGAAATTGAAGAACAGCAGCACTGCGATCAGCGCCAGGCTGATCGGGACCACGATCGACAGCCGCTTGATAGCGTCCTGCAGGTTGCCGAATTCGCCGACCCACTCGACCCGCGATCCCGGCGGCAGCTGGACGTTGCTTTCGACCTTGTCCTGCGCTTCCCGGATCGCGCTGCCGAGGTCGCGCTCGCGGACCGAGAACTTGATCGGCAGATAGCGTTCCTGCTGCTCGCGGTAGATATAGGCGGCGCCCGAGATCAGCTTGATCGAGGCCACTTCACTCAGCGGAATCTGCGTAATCGCACCGTTGGCCCCGGCGACGCCGATACGCAGGTTCTGGATCGCCTCGGCACTCTTGCGATATTCCGGCGCGAGACGAATGATGATCGGGAAATGCCGGTCGCTGCCGGGCTCGTAGAGATCGCCGGCGGTGTCGCCACCGACCGCGACTTTGATCGTGGCGTTGATGTCGCCCGGCGCCAGGCCATAGCGCGCCGCGCGCGCGCGATCGATGTCGATCTGGATGGTCGGCTGACCGAGCGAGGTGAATACCGCAAGATCGGTGATGCCCTGCACGGTGGCGAGCTGAGCCTTGATCTTGTTGGCGGTGTCGGTCAGCGCCTGCAGGTCGTTGCCGTACAGCTTGATCGAGTTCTCGCCTTTGACGCCGGAGACCGCTTCCGAGACGTTGTCCTGCAGATATTGCGAGAAGTTGAATTCGACGCCCGGGAACTTGTCCTGCAGTTCCTTCAGCAACTGGCCGGTCAGTTCTTCCTTGTCATGAGTACCCGGCCATTCGCTGGCCGGCTTCAGCGGCGCGAAAAACTCGGCATTGAAGAGACCGGCGGCATCGGTGCCGTCGTCCGGTCGGCCGTGCTGCGACACCACGGCTTCCACCTCGGGCCGTGCGCGGATCACCCTGCGCATCTCATTGACGTAGGTGTTACCCTCCTGCAGCGAGATGGTCGGCGGCAGCGTGGCCCTGATCCACAAATTGCCCTCTTCCAGCTTAGGCAGGAACTCCAGTCCCAACAGCCGCGCGAAGACGACGGTCATCACGACCAGAACCGCGGCGCCGGCCATCACGATATTGCGGTTGGATATCGCCCAGTTCAGCACCGGCACGTAAAGCGCGTCGAGCTTCTTCACGATCCAGGTTTCGGTCTCGTCCAGATGCGAGGGCAGGATGATCGCGCTCAATGCGGGCGTGATCGTAAAGGTCGCCAGCAGGCCGCCGGCCAGGGCATACGCGTACGTACGCGCCATCGGCCCGAAGATGTTGCCCTCGACGCCGCTCAGCGTGAACAGCGGCAGGAACGCGGCAATGATGATCGCGGCGGCAAAGAAGATCGAGCGCGACATATCAGCGGCGGCGGAGAGGATGGCGTGGTTCTTCATCCCCATGGTCGTCTCATAGGAAATATGGCTGCGCTCGGCTTCCGACAGCGCGGTGGTTTGCGACAGCCGCCGGAAGATCGCCTCCACCATGATCACGGTGGCGTCGACGATCAGCCCGAAGTCGATGGCGCCGACCGACAGCAGATTGGCGGACTCGCCGCGCAGCACCAGGATGATGACGGCAAAGAACAGCGCGAACGGTATCGTGGCGCCGACGATCAGCGCGCTGCGGAGATCGCCGAGGAAGATCCATTGCAGCAGCACGATCAGGAGAATGCCGACCACCATGTTGTGCAGCACGGTGTGGGTGGTGAGATCGATCAGGTCCTTGCGGTCGTAGATGCGCTCGATCTTGACGCCGGGCGGCAGGATCGATGACTTGTTGATCTGGGCGACGAGATCCTCGACGCGGGTAATGGTCGGCGAACTCTGCTCGCCGCGCCGCATCAGCACGATGCCCTGGACGATGTCGTCGTCCTGGTCGAGCCCGGCGATGCCGAGCCGCGGCTTCTCGCCGACGGTCACCTGGGCGATGTCCTTGACCAGCACCGGGTTGCCGCCCGATTGCGACACCATGGTGTTGTTGAGATCGTCGATCGAACGGATCAGGCCGACGCCGCGCACCACGGCAGACTGCGCGCCGATGTTGACGGTATTGCCGCCGACATTGATGTTGGCGTTGCTGACGGCCTGCAGCACCTGCGGCAATGTCAGCCCGTTGGCGACCAGCTTGTTGAAGTCGACCTGCAATTCATAGGTCTTGGTCTTGCCGCCCCAGCCGGTGACGTCGATGACGCCGGGCACGGCGCGGAAGCGGCGCTGCAGCACCCAGTCCTGCAGCGTCTTGAGGTCGAGCACGCTGTAGTTCGGCGGCCCCTTCAGCCGGTAGCGATAGATTTCGCCGATCGCGCTGAGCGGTGAAATGCCCGGCAACACGTTGCCCGGCAGCGGCGCCAGCTGCGACAGACGGTTCAGCACCTGCTGCAGCGCCTCGTCATAGGTGTAGTCGAAGGAGAACTGCAGTTTGACGTCGGACAGGCCGTACAGCGAGATGGTGCGGATGGTGCGCAGGTTCTTGATGCCGGCGACCTGGGTCTCGATCGGGATGGTGATGTAGCGCTCGATCTCTTCCGACGACAGGCCGGGGCTTTGCGTCACGATATCGACCATCGGCGGGGTCGGATCGGGATAGGCCTCGATGTTGAGCTGCTTGAATGCGATCAGGCCGCCGACGAAAACCGCGACGAACATGCCGACCATCAGGTAACGGCGGCTGACTGCTAGGGCGACAAGGCGATCCATTCAGACCGGAGCTTTCAGTGAGCGAGGGAATTAGCTGCCGGACGCAGCCCGGTCGATGAAGAGGCTGCCCTTTGTAACGATCTGTTCGCCGGGTTTCAAATTGCCGACCACCTCGACGAGATCGCCGTTGATAAGGCCGGGCTTGATCTGGCGCAGCTCGATCGACTTGTCCTCGTGCGCGACCCAGATCCGGACCTGGTCGCCTTCGTAGATCAGTGCCTGCTTCGGCACACCGACCGCGGGATGATCGATGGCCGATAGCAGCGTGACGTTGGCGAACATCTCCGGCTTCAGGGCGCCGTCCTTGTTGTCGATGGTGGCGCGGACCAAAAGCCGGCGCGTCGCCGGATCGATCGCTGCGGCGACGTAATTGATACGCGCCTTGAGCGCCCGGCCGGGCAGCGCCATCACGCTGAAATTGAGATCCTGCTCCACCGAAACATTGGCGACATCGGTCTCGCGGACAAACGCCGTCAGCCAGACCGTCGAGAGATCGCCGATGATGTAGACGGGATCGCTGGCGCCGGTGGAGACGTATTGGCCGGGGCCCGCCTTGCGCTGAACCACGGTACCGGAGATCGGCGAGAACACCGTGGATTCCGGATTGATCCTGCCTCTTTGCCGGAAGGTAGCGATTTCATCGTCGGTGAAACCCAGAATGCGCAATTTGTTGGTGGAGGCTTCCAGCGCCGTTTGCATGGAACGCAAATCGTTCTGAGCCTGGATCAACGTGGCCTGGCTCTGCTGGTAGTCCTTCAGCGGAACGGCCTTGCCTTCGAACAAGTCCTTGGCGCGCGTATCCTGGATCTTGGCGAGATCCAGCGCCGACTGCGCCTTGTTCATGCCGGTCATTGCGGCGATGTAGTCGTTTTGCGCCTGCACCGTGTCGGCGGCTTCAATGACGAACAGCGGCTGTCCCTTGGTGACGCTGTCGCCGGGCCGCACCAGCAATTTGGTGAGCCGGCCGGTATAGGGCGAGAACACCGGCGTCGAGCGATCCTCATCGATCGCGATCTTGCCCTCGGTGACGTATTCCGCCCGGAACGCCCGTTCGGTGACGGGCTGGATGGTCAGGCTGGCCCATTCGGCCGGGGTCGGCGTATAGCGCTGCAATCCCTTGCGGGACTGGCTGGAGACCTCCGAATGCTTGGGCTTGGTGTCGCCGATTTGGGCGTAGCCGTAGGCGCCCGCGCCGGCAAGGGCCAGCACGGCCACGGTTACGGTCCGTTGCCGTCGGCTAAACATCTGCAATCTCTTAAGAAAATCGGTAAGCATGCGGCCCGGGTCAAGTCAGCGTTGATTCCGGCGGAGACTGCCTCACCGGTGCGCTAATAGTGCCCAATTGATGTTTCAAACAACCTAAAAAACGCCGATAGGCTTAGCGTTTGAGGTTAAAGTTTGTAGATGACGGCCTGAATACGGGCTGAACAACTGGAGCCCGATCGGTTCTGATGCGCCAGAACCGGGACGCTCTGCCCGCGCTACGGCCATTTTGGCGGATGACTGCCGAGCGGCATCGCCGGGCGGGCCCAGAACGCCGGGGTTTTCGACAGAAGCGCCGAATGGCTGACCGACTGCAGCGGACCGAAACCGGACGGCACCTGCTCAATAAAGGGGGTCACGGCGTCTGCCTTGAGATCTGATATCGCCAGGCCGTCGTTGACCCGGCCGAGATTCCACAGCCACCGCCCGGTCCCGGCCAGCGACACCTGGACGTGCCAGCTTCCGCCCTCACGCGCCTGGCGCGCTTTGGCCATCATGGCGCCGAACGCCATAAAGTAACCGGTGGCGTGGTCGAGCATCTGCGCCGGTAATTCTTTTGGCCCGTCGAGGCCGGCTGCCTGCCCTTCGGCATGGTTGAAGCCGGTCGTGGTCTGCACCAGCGAGTCGAAGCCGCGGCGCTCCGCCCACGGCCCGGCATGACCATAGGCCGACAGCGTCACATAGACGATGCCGGGACTGATGTGGGCTGCTTCCTCCGGCGAAAAACCGAGAGCGGCGATCGCGCGCGGCCGGTAGCCTTGCGAGAAAATATCCGCATCCGCGAGCAAATCGCGCAACACACCGCAGCCCTGCGCGCCCTTCAGATCGACAAAACCCGTCAGCTTGCCGCGTCCGGTGTCGATGGTGAGCCAGGGGATCGCCGGCAGATCGGGGCTGGAGATCAACAGCACGTCGGCGCCGTGGGCGGCGAGCGTACGTCCGGCGACCGGCCCCGCGATCACGCGCGACAGATCGAGCACGCGGATATCAGACAGCGGACGATCGCCCGCGGGCCATGGTTTTGGCGCCGCCTCGCCGATTTTCGTGATCGAGATCAGCGGCAATTGCGCCAGCGCCTTCGCGTGCGGCGTCGCCGACCATTGGTCGTGCGAACGCATGAAGGCGACGACGCCGCCGTCGGCATAGGCCGCGGTCTCGAACGCCTCGCCATCCCACTGCATCAGCGCGGCCTGCACCTCGTCGCGCTCGGCCTTGCAGCTCAATACCCGGCAGACGGCGTCGCGGTGATGGGGAAAATTGGTGTGCAGCCGCACGAAGCCGTCGCGCACCTTGTAGACTCCCGCGATCGCATCCCAGGCCGGCGGCGGCGGCTTGCCGTCGACGCGCAGATAACGCTCGCTCCGGCACTCGACCACGGCATGGCGCATGTCGACCGCCACGTCCTGGCTTTGGCCACTGCGCAGTTTCCAGATTTCGGCGGCCGCGAGGCCCGTCGCGGCAACGCTGACCCCTGCTGCGGCGGCGACACGAAACGAAGACGGCAATTGCGCCTCGTCCCCGGTCAACCTGACCGCGGCGAGTGCGGCCGGATCGCCGCCGACCGACGTCCAGACATCGGCGAGGATTTCTGTTGCGCTTTGCATTACCGCTCCTCTTTCCTAAGCTATAGCGTTTTCGAGCGAAGCATGCCCTCGGACTTGATCCGGGGGTGGACACCGGTTCGCGTCAAGAAAACGCGTCAAAACAAAACTGAAAATATTTGCCCGACCATGGAAGGAACTGCAATGGCTGCCATCGATCCCGTGACGGCCGGGGCCGTCCTGCTCGCAACCGCCGCGACGGACGCGGTCTACGTCATGTTCACCTCGGCGGTGGTGGCGCGCAAGCGCGTGCCGGCGGCGACCTGGAGCAGCGTCTGGTATCTGCTGTCGTCCTATGCGGTGATCAGCTACACCGAAAACTGGGTCTATGTCGCCTTCGCCGCTGTCGGCTCATGGCTCGGCGCGTTTGCGTCGATCACCTTTTTGCACCGCCCGCCCGGAGGCCCGCCGGTCGGCGCGGCGCCGGAGTAGACTCGTGCCGTCATTGCCTGCAACAAACGCGAAGCGTTTGTGCAAGGGAGCGAAGCGACGAAGCAATCCCGCCTTGCCACACGAAAAAAGAATGGATTGCTTCGCGGAGCCTGTCATCGGGCGCGCATTCGCGCGACCCGTTGGCTCGCAATGACGGAATCAAATTCGCACAGCGGAATACCGGCGATTTGAGCCGCGCAGCCTTAACCGCTACACTGGCTGCACCTCAACAAAGGAAAATAAAATGGATCTCGGATTGAAGGGACGAAACGCGGTCGTGCTCGGCGGCACGCGTGGCATTGGACGGGCGATTGCCGACACGCTGGCCGGCGAAGGCGCCGGCGTTGCGGTCTGCGCGCGCAACGCCGATCAGGTCGCAAGCACGGTTAGCGAACTGAAAGCCAAGGGCGTGAAGGCCACCGGCGCTTCCGTGGACATCACCGATGGCGCAGCACTGAAATCGTGGATTTCCGCCGCTGCAACGGAGCTCGGCGGCATCGACATGCTGTTCTCCAACGCTGGCGCGATGTCGCAAGGCAGCGACGCCGCGGGCTACGAGCAGAATTTCCGGCTCGACGTGCTCGGCGCCGTTAACGCCTTCGAAGCAGCTCGGCCGTTCCTCGAAGCCAGCGGCGCCAAACACGGCGACGCCGGCGTCATCATCATTTCATCGGTATCGGCAGCGGTCGCCGACAACACCAGTTCATACGGCCCGATCAAGGCGGCGCTGATCCACATGGCCAAGGGACTGGCGCGGCAATACGCGTCCAAGAAAATCCGCGTCAACGTGGTGTCGCCCGGCACGGTCTATTTCAAGGGCGGGGTCTGGCACAAGCGCGAACTGGAAATGCCGAAAGTCTTCCAGGGTGCGCTCGAGCGCAATCCGCTGGGCCGCATGGCGACGCCGCAGGATGTCGCCAACGCCGCGGTATTCCTGGCGAGCCCGGCCTCCTCGTTCACGACCGGTTCGAACCTGATCGTCGACGGCGCGATTTCGAACCGCGTGAACTTCTAGCGACAGTCGGGCAAAGGCGCATTTGCGCCTTGCCCGCTTTGCGGAGCTGCCCGCATACCCGTCTTTTGGCGAAGCCCTGGATGGCTGACGTTTCGCGTTGCCCTGTGTCGGTCTGAAATTATTTCAGAACGCTCTCGAACCCGTTTGCATCCGGCCCCGTCAAACTTCCGTGCGAGCCATTCCGGTATCGCCGAACCACGGGAATGGAGAATTCACATGTCGATAAGAAAGACATTATCCGCGGCCGTGCTGGGCACTGTCGTTGCGATGAGCGCCGCGGCTGCCAATGCCAATACCTTTTCGCCGCATATGTGTGATGGAGCCGTGTCGATGCGCGCGTGCGGGAACCACCTAGCCTATCTGGAAACACTTGTTCGTGCACGCCGCGGCGACACGCAACCGACCGCGCAAACCCTCGATCCCGGCGCGCTTCGCGATGCCGGCGGTGGCGGAGGTGGTGGCGGCGGCGGAGGTGGAGGCGGTGGCGGCGGTCGCTAAGTCAAACTGAATTTCGCTGAACGATCAAAACGCCGCCGGAAAAACCTGGCGGCGTTTCGAGGCATGGTTCACGCTTTTGCGTGGCGCTCTACGTAGCACCGCAAGCGGAATTGCGCGGCTGGGCCATGACGCGGAGCGTCACCTGCCGGTCGACATCCTCGCGCGCGGGGCTCGTCGGCCGCCGTCGCGCCGATTTGTCCGTTGCCTTCCACGCCACCAGCATCATGGCGCGGGCGCCTGCGAGACGCGGGACGCGCGGCCGGAAGGGCTTGAGTGAGCCAGGCGACTCTTCGGCGGGCCGGCTGAACTTCATGAAGGCCGATGTTCTCAGAAATCTGGACAAGAACGATCTGACGATCGAAAGCATCGCCAGGACGAACGCCCTCAGCGCACGACAGGCACAACGCCTGTTCGCTTCCTTGGGCACGACGTTTTCGGAGTTCGTTCTCGAACAGCGGCTGCTGCTGGCGCGCAGGCTCCTGCTGCATGAGCAGAGCCGCCATCGCAAGGTCAGCGATATCGCCTATACGGTCGGCTTCAACGATCTATCGTATTTCCATAAATCGTTTCGGAGGCGGTTCGGCGTTACGCCGGCCGACATGCGGGCGGAGCTCGCCCGCGAGCATTGAAATCGACCGCAGCCTCCCGAAAAGAGCTCGGCAAGCATCTTCCTGGCACAAATCGCTAAATTTGGAAGCAATGCGCTAAGGCGACTTTACGAAATCCCCGTCAATCTGCAGCCTGTTGCTACGGTCGCCCGAGCCAATCGGTTCTTGGAACGGAGTTCCGATGTTTTATTTCGACACGTCTTGCTCGACACAAACCGATATCCATTTCGCTCGAAAACGCCATAGCGATTGGGTCTAACGACGGATAGTCATCATGGCTGTTGATGAACTGCGGACAAAGACACAGCGCGAACCGCGACGCCAGATGAACAAGCGGCCGGCCTGGTTCACGCGCGATGACGGCATAACCCGAATTGAATGCTACGTCCTGGATGTCTCACCGGGCGGCGCCAAGATCATGACCGACGCCGCCATCGATATCAGGGACAACTTCGTGATGGCTGTGATGCCGGAGCGTCCGAAGCGTCAGTCCTGCGAGGTGGTCTGGCGCCGCGGCCGGACCTACGGCGTGAAATTCCTGAGCTGAGACGCCATCTCCCCTTCCTCCTCTCCGCGTCATACCGGCTTTTCGCCGCGCATCGTGATGCGCGCAATTTGCGATAATATTTCGAAAAAGTCGCCTTGCCGCCTTGATGCCTGACGACTTGCCGGAACTTGGCCTGACGAGTGTCAAAGAATCGACACAGCCAAAATCTTCTAATCGACTCCCGTGTTGGTATGCTTTCGGAGTCGATCGCTTGGACAAATTATTCTTCGCCATCATGGCCGGCAGCCTGGTGTTTCTTCTGGCCATGAGCGCCTACATCGTCAGCCTCTAGGGCTGGTTCAATGAAAATCCCGGGATGGCGGCAAGATGCGAACGTTGCGCGGGTGGCGGATTTTCTGCGCGGGCGCATCGGCATGATCGCGCCGGTCGTCGTTGAGGAACCCGTCGTTGAGAAGACCGTCGTTGAGAGATCCGTCGTTGAGCGGCTCGATCAGCGCAGGCCCGGCGGGTACGGCATGCTTGCGGATGAACGCGTCGTCAGCGAGACCGATCAGATCGCCTGAACGGTCGAACATCCGCTGCGCCACCAGATGCGTCACCTGTTCGGGGCTGCTCTGGATATAGCCCTCGACCAGAATGAGCCGCGCGCCCATCACTTCCTTGCGGTATTGCTCCATCACCTTCGGCCACACCACGATATTGGCGATGCCGGTTTCGTCCTCCAGCGTCATGAAGACGACGCCCTTGGCGCTGCCCGGCCGCTGCCGCACCAGCACCACGCCGGCGCAGCGGACCCTGCGACGGTCGTTGCGGTGGTTGATTTCGTGGCAGGTGACGACGCGCTCCTTGGCAAACATCGTCCGCAGGAACTGCATCGGATGACCCTTCAGCGACAGCCGCACCGTCTGATAGTCGGCGACCACCTGCTCCGGCAGCGGCATCTCCGGCAACGGTTTTGCGTTCTCGTCCGGCTGCTCGCGCGCGGTGGCAACCTCGAACAGCGGCAACGGCACATCATCGGGCAGCCGCCGTACCGCCCACAGCGCGGCGCGGCGATCAAGCCCGATGGACCGAAACGCATCGGCATCCGCCAACAAGGTCAGCGCGCGCTTCGGCAGGCCGGTGTCGCGGGCGAAATCCTCCAGCGAGGTGAACGGACGGCGTGTTCGCGCGGCGATGATGCGGTCGGCCCAGTCGTCCTCTCCACTGTCATTCCGGGGCGATGCGGTAGCATCGAACTGAGATGTGCAATTGCACATCTGAGAATCTCGAGGTTCCGGGTTCGTCGCTTTCGCGACGCCCCGGAACGACGCTTGAACTCGCTTCAACCTTTCCTCATCCGGATCGACCCATCTGAACCCATCGATCTGCCGAAACCCAAGCCGCACCGCGCAATACTTCCCGCTCCCCTGCTCCAGCGTGTTCTGCGCAAAGCTAAAGGACACGTCGATCTCGCGCACCTCGACGCCGTTGGTGCGGGCGTCGCCGACGATCTGCGCCGGCGCGTAAAAGCCCATCGGCTGCGAATTGAGCAATCCGCAGCAGAACGCGTCGGGATGATAATGCTTCAGCCATGACGAGATATAGACGAGCTGGGCAAAGCTCGCGGCATGGCTTTCCGGAAAACCGTAGGAGCCGAACCCCTTGATCTGGTTGAAGCAGTTATTGGCGAATTCAGGATCATAGCCGCGTGCAACCATGTTGCCGATCATCTTGTCTTCGAACTTGCCGATGGTGCCGAGATTGCGGAACGTCGCCATCGAACGGCGCAGCCCGTTGGCTTCCTCGGAGGTGAACTTCGCAGCTTCGATCGCGATCCGCATCGCCTGTTCCTGAAACAGGGGAACGCCGAGCGTCTTGTGCAGCACCCGGCGCAGTTCATCCTTGTCGCCATGTTCCGGCGCCGGCGACGGATAGCTGACCTTGTCGATGCCGTTGCGCCGCCGCAGATACGGATGCACCATGTCGCCCTGGATCGGGCCGGGACGCACGATCGCGACCTCGATGACGAGATCGTAGAACGTCCGCGGCTTCAGGCGCGGCAGCATGTTCATCTGCGCGCGGCTTTCGACCTGGAATACGCCGAGCGATTCCCCGCGGCACAGCATGTCGTAGACCGGCTCGTCGTCCTGCGGGACGGTGGCGAGTTCCCAGCGTTGGCCCTTGTGGTCGTCGATCAGGTCAAAGCATTTGCGGATGCAGGTCAGCATGCCCAGCGCCAGCACGTCGACCTTCATCATGTTGAGCGCGTCGACGTCGTCCTTGTCCCATTCGATGAAGGTGCGGTCGTCCATCGCGGCGTTGCCGATCGGCACATAGCTGTCGAGCCGGTCCTGGGTCAGCACGTAGCCGCCGACATGCTGCGACAAATGGCGGGGAAATTCGATCAGCTCGGTAGCGAGTTCGACCGCAAGTTCGACCATCGCATTGGCCGGGTCGAGCCCGGCCTGCCGGACCTGCATCTCGTTGAGGCCCTTGCCCCAGCTTCCCCACACGGTATCGGCGAGCGCGGCGGTGACATCCTCCGTCAGTCCCAGCGCCTTGCCGACATCGCGGATCGCCGAGCGCGGCCGGTAGTGGATGACGGTCGCAATGATCGCGGCGCGGTGGCGGCCGTAGCGGCGGTAGACATACTGCATCACCTCCTCGCGGCGCGAATGCTCGAAATCGACGTCGATGTCGGGCGGCTCCAGCCGCTCCTTGGAAATGAATCGCTCGAACAGCAGATCGACCTTGGTCGGGTCGACCGAGGTGATGCCGAGCACGTAGCAGACGGCAGAGTTGGCCGCGGAGCCCCTGCCCTGGCAGAGGATGTTGACGCTCCGCGCATAGCGGACGATGTCGTGCACGGTGAGAAAATAATGCGCGTATTTGAGCTCGGCGATCAGCGCGAGTTCCTTGCGCAAGGTCGCGCGCAAGGTCGCGCTGATATCGCCGCCGAAATATTTGTCGACGCCGGCCCAGGTCAGATCCTCCAGATGCCCCTGCGCGGTCTTGCCCTTCGGTACCGGCTCGTCCGGATACTGGTATTTGAGCTGGTCCATCGAGAAAGAAATGCGGCCGGCAAAGCGCATGGTTTCCGCGATCGCCTCGGGGAGCTCGCGAAACAGCCGCGCCATTTCATGGGCCGGCTTGAGATGGCGCTCGGCATTGGCCTCCAGCCGCTTTCCGATCGCGTCGATGGTGGTCTTCTCGCGGATACAGGTCAAAATATCCTGCAGCGGGCGGCGCGCGGGATGGTGGTACAGCACCTCGTTGGTGGCCAGCAGCCGCACCCCGGCTTTGGTGGCGATATGATGCAGCCGCGCCAGCCGGCGCCTGTCGTCGCCGCGATAGAGCAGGCTGGCGGCGAGCCACACCCCGTCGGCGCGGCTCGCTTTCAAGCGCTCCAGCACTTTCAACACGTCCGCCATCTCGAAGCGATGCGGCAGCGTCAGCACCAGAAGCTGGCCATCGGCAAACTCCAGGAGATCATCGAACCTCAGATGGCATTCGCCCTTTTCGATTTTCTTGATGTCATCGCCGCGCTTGCCGCGGGTCAGCAACTGGCATAGCCGGCCGTACGCGGCGCGGTCGCGCGGATAAACAAAAATATCCGGCGTGCCGTCGATGAAGACGATCCGCGCGCCGATCAGAAGCTTTGGCTTGTGGGTGACCTCGGGATTGTCGAGTTCCTTGTAAGCACGCACCACCCCAGACAACGTGTTGTGATCGGCAATGCCGATCGCGGCAATGCCGAGCCGGCTCGCCTCGTGCACATAGGCGCGCGGATCGGAACCGCCGCGCAGGAACGAGAAATTGGTGGTGATGCCGATCTCGGCATAGGGGATGTGCAAAGGCCCGTTCATGCGAACAGCCCGTGCACGAACCATTTGGCCTCGACCGGTTCGCCCTCTTTGTCCCTAAGTTCGCTTTCATAGAGCCCGTCGCGAAAGATCCAGAAACGCAAGCCCGCTTCATCCTCGATACGGAAATAATCCCGCGTCAACGCGCGGCCGCTCTGCTTCCACCATTCCATGGCGATGCGTTCGGGTCCCTCCACCCGCGCCACCGTGTGGGTGACGCGGCGCCAGGTGAATTGATGCGGCGGTCCGTCGGGTATGGTCGCAAACGGCACATTGATCGGCTCGGGCCTTTCGAACAGCCGCAACGGCCGCAGCGGCGGCTCGCTTGCGACGCGATCGGGCCACGCCGCCTGAACCGCTGTCGCCAGATGATGCTGTGCGGGCACCGCCAATGCCGCATGTTCCGGAATATGGGTGTCCTGCGGCAGATGCACGACGACGCGTTTGCCCCCGATGCGCGCGGCGATGCGGTCGATCAAAGCGGCGAGTTCGTCATTGTCATGCACGGACGCATCGAGGTCGCGCTGCTGCTGCACCATGATTTCGGTGCGGCTTGCGGACAGGCGAATGAGGTCGAAACCGAAGCCGGGATCGAGGGGATCGTTGAGCGCCTCGAGCCGCTCGCGAAACAGCCGGTCGATCACCTCACGCTTCGTCGCCGGGCGCCCGGTATCGACGGCAATCGTGCGCACCGCGCCGTCGGTGCGGAAAAAACTCGCTTCCAGCCGTCGCGCGCCCTTGCCCTGTTTGTCCATCGCCGCGACCAGCATGGCTGCGAGCGCGGACAAGTTCATCGCGATCACGTTTTCGGTGGCGACCGGTTCGGGAAAGCGTTTCTCGACGATGTAATCCGGCAGCGGTTTGCGCGGACTGATCGGCGCGTCGCCCTGCCCCAGCGCATGCTCCAGGTGCGCGGTGAAACCGGCGCCGAATCTTGCCGCGATCTCGTGGCGCGCGCGCGACGCGACATCGCCGATGGTTTTTAAACCGGCGCGACGCAGGCCACTCGCGATGACCTCTGCCGCACCGAGCGCAGATACCGGCAGCGGCGCGACGGCCTTGGCCTCCTCGCCGTCGACGATGATTTTTCCCGACACATGCCGCGTCAGGGTGCGGGCGCAGACGGAGGTCGAGGCGATCGCCGCGCTGACGGCAAAGCCACGTTGTGTCAGCGCACTGGTGACGGCCTGCAGCAGCGCAGCCTCGCCGCCGAACAGATGGGCGCAGCCGGTGATATCGAGGAACAGCCCATGCGGCGGATCGAGCGCCACCAGCGGCGTGAAGCGGTCGCACCAGTCGGCTATGTCATTGAGCGTCTTGGCGTCGGCGGCCTCGTCGGCATCGAACACCGTCAATTCCGGGCAGATCGCGCGGGCATTGGCGAGCGGCAGGCCAATCGAAAGGCCGGAGCGCTCGGCGAGATCATCGAGCGCGTAAATCACCAGCGCATTGTTTTGCTTGGAGATGACGACGATGGGCGCGTCGCTGGGAACGTCGCTGGCAGTCGCGTTCCCTCCCCCCTTGCGGGGTCCGAGGCGAGCGGAGCTCGCTCTCGAGGTTAGGGAGGGGGGTGGCGGCGAAGACGGTGGTTGTGGCTTACCCCTCTCCCCCGCCCTCCCCCGCAAGGGGGGAGGGAGCGCACCGTTCGTGTCGTAAGAGTTTTGGCCATTCGATTGAACGGTGTGACCCGCGGCGGCACCCCCACCCCAGCCCTCCCCCGCAAGCGGGAGAGGGAGCCGACTGCCCGTGCCGTTAGAGTTCTCATGCGCTACGCTTGAAACCGTGAGCGTAAACTGCCGCTTGATGCGGTCGATGGGCAGGCGTGGCAGCCACAGGCTGAGGATACGTCGACGGTTCTCTCGACGGTTCTCTTGACGGTTCTCTTGATGGTTCTCTTGCCGGTTCGCTGAAAAGGCACTCATCACATTTCCATTCCATGATCCACCGCCCGACCGGGCCATGACGGTTACGAACCAGCTGCGCGTCGAACACCGGCGCGCCCCAGGCACTCCAAGGCGCCGCAGGCATTGAGGGTGATCCCGGCGGCGAATGCGCCGCGCGCACGATCCATCGTGTTTCCGCGGTCGAAGGTTGCGGTGTGGCCGCCACCCGCAGCAGCAAGGCGGTGACGCCGGAGGCTTGCGCGGCCAGTGTGAGTTTGCGGCTGGCAACGAGATCGAGCTGCCGCGCCTCGCCCCAGACTTCCAGCACCACCGCGCCGAGCGCGTCGCAGGCCAGCGCGTCGGCGGCGGTGCGTAGCGCGGCATCGGCGTCGGCAGCACGCACGGTCACCAGCAGGCGCGGATCGAGGCCGAGCTCGCAAAGCCCACTCATCGACAACGCGCCGGATTCCAGTTCTGAAAAATCCTGCCGCACCCAGACCAGCGGCCGGCGCGGCGTCAGCCGCCCGGCGAGGCCGGCGATGAAGCCGGTGGCCGCCGCGCTCTGGTGGCCTTCCGAAAACACCTCATGCACCGCAGCCATGGCGAGACCGCCTTGCAGTGTCGCGTCGGCGCCGGCGTGACCGAGCGCGACCTTGTGATGCGCATGCGCATCGCCCGATGTTTCGATGCGCTCGATGCTGCCGCGCAAGCGCGCAAGCGTGCTGGTGTGTGCGGTGCTCATGCCCCGCTCCTCTGGGAATTTGGGCCTTCAGGTTCTTTCGAATGAACCCGCGGCTGGCTCATTTGTTCATGATATGTTCTAATATAAAGCTAACAGGACGCCGGGAGTCAATCGGGATTGATGCCTGAGCGATTCATGAGCGGAATCAAAGGGATTCAGGGATGGACGTGCAGCGCAAGCTGGAAATCCTGGCGGATGCCGCCAAATACGACGCCTCCTGCGCCTCCAGCGGCACCGAGCAGCGGGATTCCAGCGACGGCAAAGGCCTCGGCTCGACCGCGCCCGGCATGGGCATCTGCCATTCCTACGCGCCGGACGGCCGCTGCATCTCGCTATTGAAAGTGCTGCTCACCAATGCCTGCAATTACGATTGCTTGTATTGCGTCAACCGCGCCTCCAGCAACGTGCCGCGTGCCCGCTTCACCGTCGACGAGGTGGTGAAGCTGACGATCGATTTCTACCGCCGCAATTACATCGAAGGCTTGTTTCTCTCCTCCGGCATCATTCGCAGCGCCGACTACACCATGGAGCAGGTGGTGGGTGTCGCGCGAAAACTGCGCGAAGAACATCACTTCCGCGGCTACATCCATCTCAAGACCATTCCGGAGGCCGACGACGCGCTGATCACGGAGGCCGGCAAATATGCCGACCGTCTTTCCATCAACATCGAAGTGCCCGAGGAAACCAGTCTGGCCAGACTGGCGCCGGAGAAAGACCTCCGCGCGATCCGCCGCACCATGGGCCGGTTGCGGCTGAAACTCGACGAAGCCAAGGATAACAGCAGGACTGCGACCAAGGCCAAGCCACCACGCTTTGCGCCGGCCGGCCAGAGCACGCAGATGATCATCGGTGCGGACGCCGCCAACGACAAAACCATTCTGGACACCAGCGCCAATCTCTACGGCTCCTACCGGCTCAAGCGGGTGTACTATTCGGCATTCAGCCCGATCCCCGATGCCAGCCGCGCGTTGCCGCTAGCCGCACCGCCGCTGATCCGCGAGCACCGGCTCTATCAGGCCGACTGGCTGATGCGGTTCTACGGTTTCGACGCCGGCGAGATCGTCGAAGAGCGCGCCGGCATGCTGCCGCTCGACATCGATCCGAAACTCGCCTGGGCGTTGCGGCATCGCGAACGTTTCCCGCTCGACGTCGCCACCGCCAGCCGCGAAGAGCTGCTGCGCGTGCCGGGCTTCGGCACCAAAGCCGTCGAACGCATCATCGCCACGCGCCGGCTGACGAATATTCGCGTCGAAGATCTGGCGCGGCTCAACATTCCCAAGAACAAGGCGCTGCCGTTCATCGTTCTCGGTAATCACCGGCCGCCAGGACATCTACTCGATGGCGAAGCGCTGGCAGCGCGGTTCAAGCCGAAGGCGGTGCAGATGGGATTTGGATTTTGATTGTCATTCCGGGGCGATGCGAAGCATCGAACCCGGAATCCCGAGATTCCGGGTCTGGTGCTAACGCACCATCCCGGAATGACAGAGCCCTTATCGCTTCGCTCACAATGACGGAAGTGAGGAGTAACCGATGCACTTCATCACCATCGACGGCGAAACCGATTTCAACGGCTGGCGCAACGCCGCCCGCGCGCTGGCGCTGAATGAGGTAAAGCCGTCCAACGTGACCTGGCGGGTGCGCGGCGACGCGCCGGAACTGTTCGAACCGACAACACCGCCACCCGAGCCGCCGCACGGCACCTTCAACGTATCCGGCAAGTTCATCGAACTGGCGCAGACCGCGATCCTTAATCGCAATCCCGAACGGTTCGCCATGTTCTATCGCCTGCTGTGGCGGTTGCGCGGTCATCACGACCTGCTCGATATCGCAACCGACCCTGACGTCGCCGAGATCGCGGGCATGGCCAAGGCGGTGCGCCGCGACGAGCACAAGATGCACGCCTTTGTCCGCTTCCGCGAAGTCGGCCGCGAACAGAAAGCGCATTACGTTGCCTGGTTCGAACCGGAACACCACATCGTCGAACTCGCCGCTCCCTTCTTCGCACGCCGCTTCGCCGACATGCCGTGGTCGATCCTGACGCCCGATGTCTGCGCACATTGGGATGGCCACGCGGTCTCGATCACGCCGGGCGTGGCCAAGACCGAGGCTCCGACGGAAGATCGCCTGGAGGAAACCTGGCGACGCTATTACGCCAGCATCTTCAATCCGGCGCGACTGAAGGTGAAGGCGATGCAGAACGAGATGCCGAAGAAATATTGGCGGAACCTGCCGGAGGCCTCGTTGATTAAGCCTTTGATCGCCGGCGCGGAGCGAAACGCCAGTGCGATGATCGCGAATGCAGCAACCGAACCGCACAAGGCGCAGAAGCGACTGGAACCGGAGATGGCCCGTCAACACACCGGCGACCAACTCGAAACGCTGCGCGAGGAAGCCGCGCAGTGCCGCGCCTGCCCGCTGTGGAAGGACGCCACCCAAACCGTGTTCGGCGAAGGACCGATAACGGCGAAGGTGATGCTGGTCGGCGAACAGCCCGGCGACAAGGAAGACCTCGCCGGACAACCTTTCGTCGGTCCCGCCGGCCAAATGCTCGACCGCGCGCTGGCGGAAGCCGGTATCGATCGCCGCAAGGTTTATGTCACCAACGCCGTCAAGCATTTCAAATTCGTGCCGCGCGGAAAAATCCGTCTGCACCAGAAGCCCAATACGCCTGAGATCAACGCCTGCCGGCCCTGGTATGCGCGCGAACGCGCCGTCATCAGGCCCGATCTCGTGGTAGCGATGGGCGCGACCGCGGCGCAATGCGTGTTCGGCAAGATCACGCCCATCAACAAAAGCCGCGGCCGCCTCTTCGATCTCGACGACGGCAGCAAGGCGCTGGTGACGGTGCATCCATCCTATCTGTTGCGGTTGCCCGACGCCGAAGCCAAGGCGCTGGAATACCAGCGTTTCGTCGAAGACCTGAAAATCGCGGCCGAGTTGCTGCAAAAATCAGCACACGCGGCCTAGACACGCTCTCTTTGCGTGAACCGGTATTCACTCCGCACCGAATGCGGCGCAGGTTTCACTCAAAGACGCCACAAAGTTCCAAAGCCGCCATGTCTCGTGAAATATAACGGTGGGAAATTTGACAAACATATGTACAACCTTTAATTGATAAACGAGAATATCGTGTTCTCGACAGGAATATTCCTGACAGGAATTTGGGACGTCCTGTTCACGCCATGACGCTCCCTTGAGGCCGACGCGCTGCGCGGCGCTACCAGCCCCGGTGCCGTGCAGCGCGCGGTCTACTCTGCTCCCTTCTCCTCACACACTGATCACACTTTCTGATCAAACTGCGCTCGCCCGGCCCCGCGCCGGTTGGCAGCGTTGCGCAAACAAGCCCGTCGAAAAATTGTGCAATGCGGGCCGGGCACAGGAAGCATTCCGCGCTGCAGCGCAACTGTCATCTCACCTTCAAGTCCATCAGTCAAAAAGCGCTCTCAACGTATAATGAGGGGGCGTCAGAATGACCGATATTGCACTCAATTCATCGATAGCCGAGGGAGCACCGATTCAGCCGGCTTCCAGGCCCAATCTCGACAAGGGTTTTAACCCGCTGACGATGATCATTTTCTTCGGCATTCTTGCCGCGGGATTGCTGTTCGTCTCCTACAGCATCTATTCCGACGTCGACGCGACCGGCACCCGGGTCACGTCCTATTTGCCCTATATGCTGCTGTTCGTGGCGCTGCTGATCGCGCTCGGCTTCGAGTTCGTCAACGGCTTCCACGACACCGCCAACGCGGTCGCGACCGTGATCTATACCCACTCGCTGCCGGCCGAAGTCGCCGTGATGTGGTCGGGCCTGTTCAACTTCCTCGGCGTGCTGTTTTCCACCGGCGCCGTCGCCTTCGGCATCGTCTCGCTGCTGCCGGTCGAACTGATCCTTCAGGTCGGAAGCAGTGCCGGCTTTGCGATGGTATTCGCGCTCTTGATCGCTGCCATCCTGTGGAATCTCGGCACCTGGTATTTCGGCCTGCCGGCTTCCTCGTCCCACACCCTGATCGGTTCGATCATCGGCGTCGGCGTCGCCAACGCGCTGATGCGCGGCCGTGACGGCACCTCCGGCGTCGACTGGGGCAAGGCCACCGAGATCGGCTATGCGCTGCTGCTGTCGCCGCTGGTCGGTTTCGTCTGCGCCGCCGTCCTGCTCATGCTGCTGAAGATGATCGTCCGCAATCCGGCGCTGTACGCAGCACCCGAAGGCAACAAGGCGCCGCCGCTCTGGATCCGCGGTCTTTTGATCGCAACCTGCACCGGCGTCAGCTTCGCGCATGGTTCGAACGACGGCCAGAAGGGCATGGGCCTGATCATGCTGATCCTGATCGGCACCGTGCCGACCGCCTACGCGCTGAACCGCGCGCTGCCGGAATCCCAGGTGGCGCAGTTCCAGCAGACCTCGGATGCCGCCTCCAAGGTGGTCGCCGCCAAGGGCGCCGGCCACAGCATCATCGGCAATCCCCGTCCGGCGGTGACGCTGTACGTCGCCGAGCACAAGATCAGCGAAGGCACCTACCCCTCGCTGTCGGTGCTGGTGAAGGATGTCGGCGACCAGGTCGCAAAATACGGCTCGCTCAACAAGGTGCCGGCCGAAGTCGTCGGCAACACCCGTAACGACATGTACCTGACTTCGGAAGCGATCCGCTTCCTGATGAAGGACAAGGAAAACGACCTCAACAAGGAAGAGGTTGCGACCCTGAACGCCTATAAAGGCTCGCTCGACCAGGCCACCAAGTTCATTCCGACCTGGGTCAAGGTCGCGGTGGCGATCGCGCTCGGGCTCGGCACCATGATCGGCTGGAAGCGCATCGTCATCACCGTCGGCGAGAAGATCGGCAAGACGCACCTGACCTACGCCCAGGGTGCCTCCGCCGAGCTCGTTGCCGCCGCGACCATCGGCGCCGCCGACATGTTCGGCCTGCCGGTCTCGACCACGCACGTGCTGTCGTCCGGCGTCGCTGGTGCGATGGCGGCGAACGGCTCGGGGCTGCAGATCGCCACCATCCGCAACATGGTGATGGCGTGGGTCTTGACGCTGCCGGCCGCGATCCTGCTGTCGGGCACGCTCTATGTGATCTTCTCGCGCCTGTTCTGATCGCAACGCCGCGAAGACTGACGCAGCGTTCTCGCTGCGATGCGATAGAAAAGCCCGCGCCAACCGCGCGGGCTTTTTTACGTCACGGCTACTGACCATCCGCACAAATAGCGCTGCGCCCGGTTCCCGTTTGGGTCTAAGCTCACCCGGCAACTTCTAAGAATTGCACAAGAACAATCCGGTTCAACCGTTTCTTGAGTGACTTCCTGGGGGGAGCGTTATCATGACATTTCAGAGAGAGCTTGCGCTCGCCGGCTTGCTGCTGGCGGCACCGTTGACGTGCCTGCCGGCCGAGGCCGAGGACAAGAAAAGCACGAGTTCGGCACCGGTCCGCGCCGCACCCGCACCGGTCGTGCGTGCCGCACCGGCACCTGTCGTCCGCGCACCAGCTCCCGTCGTGCGAGCCGCTCCGGCGCCCGTGGTTCGCGCACCGGCAACCGTCACCGCCATCAGGCCGGCGTCGACGGTGGCAGTGAGACCTGCGGCCACGGTAACGGTCAAACCGGCCGCGACAGTAGCGACCAAGCCCGCCGTGACGACAACGGCGGTCAAGCCCATGGTGACCACGACGGTGACCAAACCCGCGACCACCGTGACCAAGCCAGCATCGACGGCTGCAGTGAAACCGGCGACGACCGCGGCGGGCACCACCTCGAACATCGATCGGGCGCGCAACCGGATTCAGAGCCAACTCCCGGCGGATGGCGCGGTGCGGGGGGATACGCAGAAAAAGCCTAGTATGGTCGGGGTTCAGGCCAGCGAATTCAAGCCGACGGTGCACGTCAAACCTTCGGCCGCGCCGCCGTCCCCGGGACAGCCGAATTTCCCGAAGCGGGCGCCCAATGATCCTGCTCCGACCAATCCGCTGACCACCCGATAATCCGGTTGAAGCAAATTAGGTGAGCCGCAAATAAAGAAGGCCTGCATTGGAGATGCAGGCCTTCCTTCACGTGAGATCGAAATTCAGGCGATCAGGCCGCCAGGGTGTTCTCGACCAGCTTGATCCAGTACGAGGTGCCGTACAGGATCGCCTCGTCGTTGAAATTGTAGGCGGGGTGATGCAGGCCGGCGCTGTCGCCGTTGCCGCAGAAGATGAAGGCGCCCGGGCGCGCCTCCAGCATGTAGGAAAAATCCTCCGCGCCCATCATCGGCGGCGACTCGTGAACGTTCTGCTCGCCGGCGATTTCCTTCGCCACCTGGGTCGCAAACTCGGTTTGCGCGGCATGGTTCATGGTCACGGGATAACCACGCTCGTAGACCAGATCGATCTTGGCGCCGGTGATCTGCGCTATGCCGGCGACCACTTCGCGGACGCGCTTCTCGACCAGTTCGCGGGTTTCTGCCGTCAGCGTGCGGACGGTACCGCGCAGTTCGGCGGTCTGCGGGATCACGTTGCGGGCGTTGCCGGCGTGGAATTCGCAGATCGAGATGACCGCCGATTCCAGCGGATCGACGGTGCGCGAGACGATCGTCTGCAACGCGGTGATGAGCTGCGAGCCGACCAGAACGGAATCGATGCATTTGTGCGGACGCGCGGCGTGTCCGCCGAGCCCTTCGATCTTGATGTCGATCGAGTCAGTCGCGGCCATGATCGGACCGGGACGGATGGCAAAGGAACCCACGGGAAGTCCCGGACCGTTATGCATGCCGTAGACCTGCTCGATGCCGAACCGGTCCATCAGCCCGTCCTTGATCATGGCGGCCGCACCGGCGCCGCCCTCTTCGGCCGGCTGGAAAATCACGACGGCGTCGCCGGCGAAATTGCGGGTTTCGGCGAGATAGCGGGCCGCGCCCAGCAGCATCGCGGTGTGGCCGTCATGGCCGCAGGCATGCATCAGGCCCGGTGTCTTGGACGCATACGGAAGCTTGGTCTCTTCCTCGATCGGCAGCGCATCCATGTCGGCCCGCAGCCCGATCACCCTGATGTCGCCCTTGCCGGCCGGCTTCTTGCCCTTGATGACGCCGACGACGCCGGTACGGCCGAGGCCGGTGGCGACCTCGTCGCAGCCGAATTCGCGCAGCCGATCCGCCACGAATGCCGCAGTGCGGTGCACTTCGTACAGCAATTCGGGGTTTTCATGGATATCGCGGCGCCAGGCCTGGATATCGGGTTGCAGATCGGCGACGCGGTTGACGATGGGCATGGGGATTCTGGACCTCAAATTAGAACGGTTCTGCCTCTGTAGCATGCAAGGGGCGATCCACCCAACAGGCTGCAACGGATCCGCCCTACCCGCTTTGCAGGGTTCCATCCCCCTTGTCATGGCCGGGCTTGTCCCGGCCATCCACGTCTGACTAATAACGGCCCAAACAAGACGTGGATGCCCGGGACGCCTGGCGCGAAGACGCGCTTCGCGCTGTTGCCCGGGCATGACGACGGTCATGAATGGGCGGACAATGCCGAAGCGGCTCGAAGGTGATTTCGACTATATCGTCGTCGGCGCGGGCACCGCCGGCTGCATCATGGCCAACCGGCTGTCAGCCGACCCCAAAAACCGGGTGCTGATCCTGGAGGCCGGCGGCAACGACAACTGGATCTGGTTCCACATCCCGGTCGGCTACCTCTTTGCGATCGGCAATCCCCGCTCCGACTGGATGTTCAAGACCGAACCGGAACCGGGCCTCAACGGCCGGGCGCTGGCCTACCCCCGCGGCAAGGTGATCGGCGGCTCGTCCGCGATCAACGCGATGATCTCGATGCGGGGACAGGCTGCCGATTACGATCACTGGCGGCAACTTGGCCTCACCGGCTGGGGCTATGACGACGTGCTGCCGCTGTTCCGCCGCCTCGAGGATCATTTTCTCGGGGACAGTGAACATCACGGCACCGGCGGCGGCTGGCGGATCGAGGCGCCGCGGCTGTCCTGGGACATTCTCGACGCGGTCGGCGACGCCGCCGAACAGATGGGCATCCGGCGGATTCCGGATTTCAACACCGGCGACAACGAGGGCGTCAGCTATTTCCACGTCAACCAGAAGCGCGGCCGCCGCTGGTCATCGGCGCGAGGCTTTTTGAAGCCGGTCTTGAACCGTCCCAACCTGCGGTTGGAAAAGAACGTGCTGGTCGATCGCCTCATCGTCGAGAACGGCCGCGCCGTCGGCGTGCGCTTCATGCAAGGCAATGAAGTGGTCGAAGCGCGCACCAAGGGCGAGGTCGTTTTGTGTGCGGGATCAATCGGATCGACGCAGGTCTTGCACCGCTCCGGCATCGGCCCGGCCGACTGGCTGTCGCCGCTCGGCATCGACGTCGTGCTCGACCGCCAGGGCGTTGGCCGCAACCTGCAGGACCATCTGCAGCAGCGCGCGATCTACAAAGTCGAGGGCGTCCGCACCCTCAACGAGACCTACTACTCGCTGGTCCGGCGCGGCCTGATGGGGCTCGATTATGCCTTCCGCCGCCGTGGCCCGCTGACAATGGCGCCGTCGCAGCTCGGCATCTTCACCCGCTCCGATCCGCATCGCGCGCGCGCCAATATCCAGTTCCACGTGCAGCCGCTGTCGCTGGATAAATTCGGCGATCCCCTGCATCGGTTCCCCGCGATCACCGTCAGCGCCTGCAATCTGCAGCCGACCTCGCGCGGCACCGTGCGCCTTCGTTCCTCGGTGGCTGATCAGGCACCGATGATCGCGCCGAATTACCTCTCGACCGACGATGACCGCCAGGTCGCGGCCGACGCCATCCGCACCACGCGGCGGCTGATGAAGCAGCAACGGCTGGCCCAGTATCATCCGCAGGAATACCTGCCCGGACCCTCCGTCGGCGACGACGACGCCTCGCTGGCGAAGGCCGCCGGCGACATCGGCACCACGATTTTCCATCCCGTCGGCACCGCCAAGATGGGCACGGCCTCCGATCCCGCAGCCGTCGTCGACGAGCGCCTGCGCTTCTATGGCATTGCGGGACTGCGCGTAGCCGATGCGTCGGTGATGCCGACCATCACCTCGGGCAATACCAACACGCCGACGGCAATGATCGCGGAAAAAGCCGCCGCGATGATCCTGCAGGATGCGCGGTAGCGCATCGCTCTCATGACGAACCCGCATCGCATTTCGGTCGGCCCCGAAGACGAGCGTATCGCGCTGGCGCTATGGGGCGAGGCGAACTCCGGCAAACCGCCCGCGCTGCTGCTGCACGGCACCGGCTTCGTCGCCGAGGTCTGGGACGACGTCGCCCGCGAGTTGGCGTCTCGCTACACCGTCTACGCACTCGACCGCCGCGGCCATGGTGACAGCCACAAGCCGGCGGCCGACCGCTATCATTTTCAGGATTTCGCCGAGGATCTGTGCCAGGTGATCGAGACGCTCGATCTGTCGGATATCTATGGCATCGGGCATTCGGCCGGCGCTACCGACCTGCTGTTAGCAGCAAAACTTCTGCCCCAGCGGTTCTCGCGTCTGTTCGTGATGGAACCGACGGTGATGGACCCGCGCGCGGCGCGCGACGCCCCGTTGAGTGACAGGTCAACGGCCGCCGTGCAGAGCGTACTGCGCCGCCAGCCCGAGTTCGACAGCGCTAATGCCGCGTTCCAACGCTATCGCGCGGCGCCTGCATTCGCGAAGTGGTCCGAGCCCTCGCTCCGGGCCTACATTCAGCATGGCTTTGCCACGCAGCAAGACGGCCGCGTGCGGCTGCGCTGCACGCCGGAGATCGAGTCCGCCGTCACGCTCCCGATCTGCGAAGCGATGGAGCAGGTCTATGCCGGAGACGCGCGCGGCAATCCCTTCGCTTGGCTGTCCGAGATCGGCTGCCCGGTGTGCGTCGCCACCACCGAACAATCCTGGCCGATCTACAAGGTCATGGCATCGCGAGCCGCAGCCCTGATCCCGCACGTGAGCCAATGGACCTTCGACGGCGTCGATCACTGCGTTGCGCAGGAAGCTCCGCACCAGTTGCTCAAAGCCCTCGCGGCGTTCGAGGCCCGGTCGGATCGGGGCGCGTACCCATAGATATGCGATGTCCGCTTTTGGGGCTGAAGCAGGCACGCATTGGTCACTGCGGAATGTTGCGCCCTTTCATTAAGCCTACATTGCATAGCGCAAAATGGCTGCGAGCGATTTGCCGCCTGGAATATCGGCTCTTCGCACGCCAAGAATCCGGCCGCCCGAGCGGATGACACGGCTCGCGATTTCGTCGACGACGCCGTAATTGCTCGCGTCGGCCGATTTTGAGAAGCTGATGGCGCCATTCGTCTCATCGACCGTACCGGGAATGACCTCGTCGATATCAACCAACATCGACTCCACCGCACCATAGGTTGCTGCTCGCGCCGCGGATGCGATGTCGGTCGTGGCTCGACCTTCGTTCTCGCGCACCACGAAGGCCGTCTTCCACTGGGCAATCTCATCCCGATTCAAGCCGTCCAGCAAAGCGCGAGCACGATCCGCGAGTTGGGCATCGGTCAAGTATACGGGACTGCCGTCGATCCCAGACTTGGCCAGATGAGCGTAGGTGTTGACCGACCGATAGATGGAAGCGAGCGGCTCGCTCGCGGCCAGCACCAGCGGGACGTCACTGCCAGTCAACAGCCCGCGCAGCGCCTGATCGACCTTGCGGGCGAATTGGCGCAACAAGACCTTCTGACCTTCCGATCCCTGAAGACGGCCGCTCGGCGAGCGGTCGTTGACGGTGGAGCGCCCGACTGCGCTGGCTGCGTCCTTTGGCACGCCATCGACACTTACGACCGCGGCTGGCAGGTCGGCCGAGACCTGAATGACGCGGACCCCGCCTTCCGCCAGCGCCAGCACGAAGCAAGTATTGGGAAATGCGACGGCGCGCAGCAGCGGCTTGAGATGAAATCGATCGGACACCTCGACGATTGTTACCAGCGTATTGGGCACGCGGAAGGTCCGCGCATTGTCCGGGGTTGCGA
Source organism: Afipia sp. GAS231 (assembly GCF_900103365.1). NCBI lineage: Bacteria > Pseudomonadati > Pseudomonadota > Alphaproteobacteria > Hyphomicrobiales > Nitrobacteraceae > Afipia > Afipia sp. GAS231. The sequence continues at coordinate 6,366,924 of NZ_LT629703.1, read as the reverse complement.
GCACGGCGAGGCTGCGCGCCTGGAACCGCCAGAACTCGTCGTCATCAATCAGGTCATCGAGATGCTCCATCAGCGCGGCGACGCGGCGCTTGTCGGCGTTTGCCGTCTCAAGCTGCCGCAAGGCCTGCTTTGCGAGATTCTTCAATTCGATCCGGTCACCCGCCGTTTCCTGGCTCACTGGCGTGGTGGGTAGATAAATCGAGACACAGATGTCGTCTCGGTGGGCCGCCAGCGATTTCAGATCGGCTGGACTCGGGATGTCGACATAAAGCATGACGGTGATACTCCGCTACCTGGATCAGCTGTTCGTTGACGGAGGCCCATGGGCCAGTGACCTGCTTCTGCGCTGTCGATTATGGGCAGAGACTGACCGCAAGTCGAACACGATTGCCGAATATGTGCCGGTCGTCGGGAACTGTCGCTGGTTCCAGGGGTGAAGTCGACATCGCCACGCCGATGAGCAGGAAGACCCCGAACTCCCGATGCGTGCGCTGCAGGCGTTCGAACAAGCGCGCCCGCATAAGAAATGGCCGTCCCCTTGCTGGGACGGCCAAACGCTACGCGCACCAACTCGACGCGTACTAAAGCGTTTTAGTGCTGACCGTGGTGCTCGGCGTGGTGACGGCTCGCCTCGGCGTGATGTTCTTCGGCGTGGCTGGCATGGCCGTGGGCGCTATGCGCGTGGTGCGCCGCCTTTTCGTGATCGCCGGATTCGTGGTGCTTGGCGGCTTCACGGTGATGCTTGGCGGCATGCTCGTGATGTTCGGCGGCTTTGTGGTGATGTTCGACGGCGTGTTCGCTCATGTCTGCGCTCCCGATTCCAGTGGTTAAAGTCCCGCTGATCTACGCACCTCCGCTGACACTTTGCTGACGGCCGCACGACAGGTTTGTTACGGCTAACGCGGCCCCGGAAGCGCCCCCCGCTACCGCTCACGAAAACGTCATCGCCGGCCTGGGTGGGGTCAGCCCTCCCGGGAATAAACCCGCGCGCCCCCCGATCACGTACCCGGAAGCCCAATCAAGGGCTCAGGGAGAGTTTGTCATGAGCAATCACGACCATCACGACGAAGGAAACGGCGTCAGCCGCCGCAAGGTGCTGGAATGCATGACCTGGGCCGGCACCGGCCTGCTCTGGACCGTCACCGGCGGCATTCCGCATACGGTCGGCATGGTCGGTTCCGCCGCCGCCGCCGAAGCCCAAGCCAAGGGAATGACCTTCCTGCAGATCAGCGACAGCCATGTCGGCTTTGACAAGCCGGCCAATCCGAACGCGATCGGCACCCTCGAAGAGGCCATCAACAAGGTCAACGCCATGCCGGTCAAGCCGTCGTTCATGATCCATACCGGCGACATCACGCATCTGTCGAAGGCCGCCGAATTCGACAACGCCGACCGCATCATCTCGCAGTCCAAGCTCGACGTGCACTACGTGCCGGGCGAGCACGATTTCATCGACGAAGAAGTCAAGCTCTACAAGGAGCGCTATGGCAAGGGCACCAAGGGTGCCGGCTGGTATTCCTTCGACGCCGGCGGCGTTCATTTCGTCGGCCTGGTCAACGTCGTCGATCTCAAGGCCGGCGGCCTCGGCAACCTCGGCAACGAACAGCTCGAATGGCTGGAGAACGACCTCAAGGGCCGTTCGAAATCGACCCCCGTCGTGCTGTTCGCCCATATCCCGCTGTGGACGGTCTATCCGCAATGGGGCTGGGGCACCGAGGACGGCGGCCGCGCGCTGGAATACGTCAAGGGCTTTGGCTCGGTCACGGTTCTGAACGGTCACATCCACCAGGTGATGCAGAAGGTCGAAGGCAACGTCACCTTCCACACCGCGCGTTCGACCGCCTTCCCGCAGCCGGCGCCAGGGGCTGCCCCCTCACCCGGACCGATGAAGGTCGAGGATGCGAAACTGCGCACCATGCTCGGCGTTGCCAGCATCAACTTCAAGCAGAACAACCAGCCGCTGGCCATCATCGACACGCCGCTGGTGGGCTAACAGGGAATACTGAACATGACTTCGCTCAATCGTCGCGACTTCGGCATCGCCGCGGTCGCAACCCTGTTCCTGCCCATCGTCGCGGCCGCCGCCGAGGAAGCGGCAGCCGATCCGTTGGCCGTGCATATCGACAACTTCGTCTTCCAGCCGGCCCAGCTGACGGTGAAGGTCGGCCAGACCGTCACCTGGACCAACCGCGACGACATTCCCCACACCGTGGTCTGTGCGGGCAAGTTCCGGTCGAAAACCATGGATACCGACGGCACCTTCGCGTTCACGTTCACCGCGGCCGGCGAATACAAGTACTTTTGTTCGCTGCACCCGCACATGACAGGGATTGTGAAGGTTGAATAACGTGCCCAACCAAGGCATCACAACCATGCCCGGCCGGTGGACTGCCCCCGGCCGGGCCAAAGCGCTTCCTGCTGCAGCCGGACCAAAGGCGATGCCACTTCGAGCATCCGAGGAAAATCCCGAAAAGGCGCGGCGCTTTCGCGAGGCGGCGCTGCCTTATCTGAACGACGCCTACACGCTGGCGCGCTATTTGCTGCGCGATCCCACCGATGCCGAAGATGCGGTGCAGGAATGTTACCTGCGCGCGTTCAAGCATTTCGACAGCTATCGCGGACCGGCGATGAAGCCGTGGCTGTTCGCGATCCTGCGCAACGTCTGCCGCGCCGAATATGCCAGGCGCGCCACGACGCCGACCAGCACGATCGAGGACGTGCCGGAAAGCGCCGATCAGGCACCGCTCTGGCACGAGACCCAGGAAACGCCGGAGGCGCAACTGGTACGAGCCAAGGATTCCGACACCATCCGCCGGATGGTGGCTGCATTGACCGAACCATTCCGGGAGACTTTCGTCCTGCGTGAGATCGAGAATTTGTCCTACAGGGAGATAGCCCAGGTTGCCGAAGTGCCGGTCGGTACCGTGATGTCGCGCCTCGCGCGCGCCCGCGCCATGCTGCGCTCAGCATGGCTTGCGGAACAGGAGCAAGTGAAATGACCTGCGACGAAGCAGAAATCCTCCTTCAAGCCCTGATCGACGGCGAACTCGATGCCGGCCATGCCCGCGACGTCGAAAACCACGTCGAGAGTTGCCCGCGTTGCGCTGCGATGCTGAAGGATTACCGCGAGATGAGTCTGGCGATGGCCGATGCCGGCGTGCGTTACACCGCGCCTGCGGCGCTGCGTGCGCGCATCGAGGCGGCATTGCCGCAACCGCGCCAGCTACAGAGCCGGCGCGGGGTGTTGCGCGGCTTTGCGATGGGATCGGCCGTGTCGGCGCTGGCGGCAACCGGCCTGGTCGCCATCGTGCTGCGTCACGACGACATGGAGCGCATCCAGTCCGAAGTGGTCTCGGCGCATCTGCGCTCGCTGCAGGCCGGCCACCTCACCGACGTCATCTCGACCGACCAGCACACGGTCAAGCCGTGGTTCAACGGCAGGCTCGACGTCTCGCCGCCGGTGATCGATCTCACCACGCAAGGTTTTACGCTGATCGGCGGACGGCTGGATTATGTCGACACCCGCGCCATCGGCGCGGTGGTCTACCGCCGCCGCCAGCACATCATCAACCTGTTCGTGTCGCAGACCGCGAGCACCGAACATCGCACCGCCAGGATCGAGACGATCCAGGGATTCAACATCCGGCACTGGAGCGACCGCGGCCTGAATTACTGGGCGGTCAGCGATCTCGCCAAGGACGAGCTTGCGGATTTCGGCGATAAGTTCGAGAGCGCGATGCGGAGCGGGACGGCGGGGTAAGTATCAACGTCGTCGTCCCGGCCAAGTGCGCAATCGCGCACGCTGCGCCGGGACCCATACTCCGCGGCCTATCGTTTTGGCGATCGGGTAGACGTCTTCGACAACATTGCGAGCGGAGGTTATGGGTCCCTGCGTTCGCAGGGACGACAAATCTACGCCGTCTTGCGCACGGCGTTGTCGACCAGGGTCTTGCCGAGCGACCAGATCGCGCCGGGGACCTTGTGGCTGCCGGCGATGACTTCGTCGAAGGATTTTTCGATCCAGCGGCAGTCGTCGTCTGAGATAACGAGCGGCGGCAGCAGCTTGATGGTGTGGCTGCCGTGGCCGGAGACCTGCGTGAGGATCTTGTGATCCTTGAACAGCGGCACCGTGATGAGCTGGCAGAACAGGCCCTTGTTGGCGGCCTCCAGCACGTTCCAGGAGGCGCGGAGCCGCAGCGATTTCGGCGGCCCGAACTCGATGCCGATCATCAACCCCTTGCCGCGCACTTCCTTCAGCAATTCATAGCCGGGCACCATGCGGGTCAGCGCCAGCCGCAACTCGGCACCGCGCTTGGCGGCCTGCTCGACCAGCTTCTCGGCCTTGATCACCTCGAGCGTGGCGATGCCGGCCGCCATCGCCAGATCGTTTTTCGCAAAGGTCGAGCCGTGCACGACCGCGCGGTCCATTTGATTGAAGATCTTGTCGAAGATGCTTTTTCGCGTCAGCAGCGCGCCGACCGGCACGTGGCCGCCGGACAGCGCCTTCGCCAGCAGCACCATGTCGGGTTCGACATTCCAGTGCTCGACCGCGAGGAATTTTCCGGTGCGGCCGATACCGGTCTGGATCTCGTCGGCGATGAACAGCGTGCCGTATTTGCGGCAGAGCGCGGCCGCCCCCGGCAGGAACTCGTCGGTGGGCATGTTGACGCCCTTGCCCTGAATGGGCTCGACGATGAAGGCGGCCACCTGACGCGACGACAGCGCGTGTTCGAGCGCTGCGAGGTCGTTGAAGGGAATCTGCGTGCAACCCGGCAGCAGCGGCTCGAAACCGGAACGGAAGTTTGGATCGTCCATCAGCGACAACGCGCCGTAGGACAGACCGTGGAAGGAATGGGAACAGGACACGATGCCAGGCCGGCCGGTGGCGCCGCGCGCGAACTTGATCGCGGCCTCGACGGTTTCCGCGCCGGAATTGGCAAAGAACACCTTGTCCAGATATGGCACATGCTCGAGCAGGCGTTCCGCCAGCACGCCGGCCAGCGTGGACACATCCAGTTGCACCAGATTGGGCAGATCGCTGTCGAGGACGCTTTTGAGAGCCTCGCGCAGCGCCGGATGATTGCGACCAATCGCAAAAACGCCAAATCCGCTCAGTAGGTCGAGATAGCGTGCCCCGTCACGATCGAACAGGTATTGGCCTTGACCCTTCTGAAAGCCGACATCGTAGCCGATGGTTTTGAGCACGCGAACGAGTTGCTCGTTCAAATAACGTGCATGCATGGAACTGCGCTGCGCCTGGCGCTCCACAAACATCTCGGAAACGTCTAGATTTGAACTTAGCATTCGTTACATACGTCGGTTGATGGGTATTTCGTCAACTGAAAACGCTCAATGCGGCTTTTTGACCCCCGCCTTGGGATCATCCAGATAAGCATAGGTTCGAACCATGTTGCACTGCCCAAAAACTGTCGCGCGCAAAATAGTTTATTCCGCATTTTTTTTAGCCACAGGTCTTAACGCCGCGTTGGCGGCCGATGTCACCGGCGACTGGAGGGTGGCGGACGGCGTCGCCAACATCCGGGTCGCCCAGTGTAACGGCAGCATGTGGGGGGTGGTTGCCTGGGAGAAAACCCCGGGCGGACGCGATACGCACAATCCGGACGCCTCCAAGCAGAGCCGGCCTACTTTGGGCATGCCGATCCTGATCGACATGAAGAAGAAGGCCGGTGTCGCCGATACCTGGGAAGGCGAAGTCTATAACGCCAAGGACGGGCAGCTCTACAGCTCGACCATCAAACCTGCCGGCACCGACCAGCTCGAGATTCAAGGCTGTGTGCTGGGCTTCCTCTGTGGCGGCGAAACCTGGACCCGCGTAGCGCCGCCGATTCCCTCCAGCCCCGCCAACAGCATGGCCAAGGGCGCGCCGAAGAGCGCCACCGGCGCGGTGCCCAAGAACCCAACGACCAACCCGTCGACCAACCCGTCAACCGCAGCACCGGCACAGGCGGGTCCGCCGAAGACCATCGGCGCGGTGGCCCCGGCGCCGAAGCCTGGTCAGAAGCAGGCGGCCGGCCAGCCCGGTGATATCGGCGATATCTGCCTACTCCCCGACATCGCGCGGTTTACCCATTAGCGCAGGCTGGAACAGCAGCACCGCAGCGAGCGTGGTGAGAAGCGACAGCGCCAGCAATTTACCCATGCTGGCGGTGCCGGGATGACTGGATAGCCAGAGGCTGCCGAACGCCGTGGCCGTGGTCAGCGCCGAGAAAAATATCGCGCGCGTCAGGCTGGTCTGCAGCAGGTTCGTCCTGCCCGACCGCCAGGCCGTCACGTAATAGATCTTGAAAGCCACGCCAATGCCGAGCAGCAGCGGCAGGGCCACGATATTGGCGAAGTTGAGCGGCAGTCCGATCAGCACGCAGATCTCCAGCGTCACCGCGCCCGCCACCAACAACGGCACCAGCGTCAGCAGCACGTCCGTGACCCGCCGCAGCGCCAGCCAGAGCAGGAAGCTGATGACCAGCAGCGCCCAGATGCCGGCATGGACGAACGCCCTGACGACGGTGTCGCCGGATTTGAGGATCGAGACCGGTCCGCCGATCGCGGTCGGCTCGGCGGCCAGGACCGCATCCGCAAACTTGCGGAGATTGTCGTTGTCGTTGGGATCACCCTTCGGCAGCGCTTCGACGCGCATCAGCCCGTCCTTGGCCTTCCAGCCGGCGACCAGTTCCGGCGGCAGCGTGTTCAGGGTGACCGGCGCGGCTTGCAGGGTGTTCTTGAGCTGCTCGAACACGATCTTGAGCGGGCTGACGAAAATGCTCTGCGCCTTGTCGCGCGTCGCCTGATTTGAACCGGCGAGCTTCGACAGCCCGTCCGCCAGCCGCCGCGAGGCGACCGCGCCGGGCCCCTTGCCCTCGCCCGCGGTCTTGCGCAGGCTTTCGACCGTGCCCTTCAACGCTTCCACGTTCTCCTCATCGGAAGGCGCGGCATCGACCTGATCGGGATTGAGCGCGGGCCCTAACAGCCTGGCGGCCTGCGCGATCAGCTTCAGTTTGGCCGGCTGATCCTCCGGCACGAAACTGTCGAGCGACATCACCCGAAGCACTTCCGGCACTTTCTCAAGCTTCGCCTCGATCTTCTTGGCGTCGGCTTCGGAATTCGTCATCACGTTGATGGCGTTGGCGCCGGTGTTGGGATCCTTGCGCAGATCGAGGAAAGTCGCGATCGACTCGGCGTTCTTGTTGCGCAGGTTGATCGGGTTGAAGTCGAACTTCATGAAATAGAGCAGCGGCAGCCCGGCGATGGCGACCAGCAGCGTGCCGGTGATGATGATGACGCGGTGCTTTTCGAGGAAGTGATCGACCGGCGCCAGGAAGGCGTAACCGACCGGTTCACTTTCTCCGGGCGGATTGATCAGGTCCAACAGCGCCGGCAGCGTCGTGATGCTGGTCAGGAACGCGACCAGCATGCCGGCGCCGGCAATCTTGCCGAGTTCGGCAATGCCCTTGTAGTCGGTCGGCAGGAAACAGAGGAACCCGGCAGCCGTTGCCATTGCGGCAAGCGAAAGCGGAACCGCGGCGCGGCGCGCCGCTTCTTCCAGCGCCATCGTCAGGTTGTCGTTCTTGAAGCGCTCGGAGCGGTAGCGAACGCTGAACTGAATGCCGAAGTCGACACCGAGGCCGATGAACAGCACGGCGAAGGCAACCGACAGCAGGTTCAGCGAGCCCACCATCGCGAGGCCGACGGCGGTCGTGATCGAGAGACCGACGAACAAATTGACGAACACCGCAAAAATGATCTTCGCCGAATGCAACGCCAGCCAGAGGATGATCAGCACGATGACGGTGGTAACGATGCCATTGCGGATCGCGCCGTCCTGAACCGTGGCGTATTCCTCGTTCGCCATCGGGACCGGCCCGGTCAGGCGGACGCGCGCACCATAGGTGCCCGCGAAATTGAGCTCGGTCGCCGCCTGCCGGATCGCGTCGGTTGCGGTCTTGCCGGGCTCCAGCGCCTGAAAATCGAGGATCGGCTTGAACTCGATGAAGGTGCGCTTGTCGGCGTCGGTCAGGGGTTTGTCGCTGACCAGTTCGCGCCAGGAAAACGTCGCCGTCCCCTTGGCCAGGATGTTTTCGACCGTCTGCGCGATCAGGTTGAAGGGCCGCTCCGCATTGTCGAGCTTGACCTGCCCGCGCTTGATGCCGGCAAGCCCGGTCTCCAGCGCGCCGGTGAGGCCGCGGATCGACGGATCGCCGGCCATGATTTCAATCAGGGGGGCTGCCGATTCGAGCTGGCCGGTGACCTTGCCGACCTCTTCCACCGGCAGGAACAACAGGCCGTTCTTCTCAAAGAACTCGCCCGAGCCGAGCGGCGTGACCGCCTCGAAGTTCTTCTTGTCGCCGGAAAGCTTTTCCGCGAGCGCCTTGGCTGCGGAACCGGCCAGTTCCGGCGTCGGCGCTTCGACGACGGCCAGAATCAGCGTTTCGCGGTCAAAAGCCTTCTCGAACTGGTTGTCGCGCTTGCGCCAATCCAGGTCGGGCGAAATCAGCGTGTTGATATCGGTGTTGATGGAGAAATTACGGGCGGTATAGAAGCCGGCTCCGATCGCCAGCAGCAGCGACAATACGACGACAGGAATGGCAAAGCGGGTACAGGTTCTGACAATCGCGACGACAATATTGGTCAGCACATCATTTCTTTCTACGTCTCAAGAGTCTGCCGAAAACGCCCGCTGTCTAGCGGAGTTCCATGGGCCGATCTAATGTTGTTTGGTTACTTTCCCGCAGGGTTCAACCACAGCCGCCCAAACCCTCCGGAACGGTGTTGCTGGTGGGTATAGACCGCCGCAGGGGGCGATAAAGTGACGAACAAGTGAGGATAATGTCGGCAGACGGCGATTAACTGTATTATAATACCGTATTGCTGGTAACCAAGTCCGATGCATCTTCTCTTGTCGTTCTTTTTTTGACACAAAGCGCTGTACTTCCATGTGCTTGAGTGGGGCAAACAGCAGGATTGGGTCGTGGTGCGGATATTGCAGTTATCCGGTAGGTCCGGCTGCGCGGAGGTTTTCGAGTGAATTTGCGAAAGAAGTTGGTGCAACTTGCGTAACGAGCAGCCCATGGAAGTATATCTGGCCCAGCCGCGCGGATTTTGCGCCGGCGTCGTGCGTGCGATCGAGATCGTCGAGCGCGCGCTGGAGAAATACGGCCCGCCGGTCTACGTGCGCCACGAGATCGTGCACAACAAATACGTCGTCGAAAGCCTGCAGAACAAGGGCGCGATCTTCGTCGAGGACCTCTCGGAGGTGCCGCCACGCGCGGTGACCGTGTTCAGTGCCCACGGCGTGGCCCGCAGCGTCGAGGAAGAGGCGGCCGCCCGCGGCCTGCCGGTGCTCAACGCCACCTGCCCGCTGGTCACCAAGGTCCATAATCAGGGCAAGCGGTATATGTCGAAGGGCCGGGCCCTGATCCTGATCGGCCATGCCGGCCACCCCGAGGTCGAGGGCACCATGGGCCAGGTTCCAGGGCCGGTTCTGCTGGTCCAGAACGTCGACGACGTGGCGGAACTGACCCTTCCGACCGACACCCCGGTGGCCTATATCACCCAGACCACCCTCAGCGTGGACGATACAAAGGACATTATTGCGGCCCTTCAGGCCCGTTTTACAGATATTCAAGGCCCGGACATCCGGGATATCTGCTATGCGACACAGAACCGCCAATCTGCGGTAAGGGACCTGAGCAAGCTGGTGGACGTCATTTTGGTGGTGGGGGCCGCCAATAGTTCCAACTCAAACAGACTACGCGAAATCGGCACCGAGGTCGGGGTCGCGAGTTATCTCATTGCCGATGGCAGGGAGTTGAACCCTGACTGGCTGAAAGATGCAAAGGCCGTCGGCATTACGGCGGGCGCCTCGGCGCCTGAAGTCCTGGTCGACGACGTGATCGCGGCTTTGAGGCGTATCGGACCCGTCAAGGTCTCGGTGCTTCCGGGCCGGGAAGAAAATATCGAATTCCGGCTACCGGCCGAACTGACTGCTGCGGGCTGATCCACTCACTACTTTTCGAGTCCAGAAAGAAACCTTCTCAATGGCAATACCCTTCTTCAAGGAACTGCGTATCGGCGGTTATCTCATCAAGCAGAAGCTGCTTGGCCGGAAACGCTATCCGCTCGTGCTGATGCTGGAGCCGTTGTTCCGCTGCAACCTCGCCTGTGTCGGCTGCGGCAAGATCGACTATCCCGATGCGATCCTCAATCGCCGTATGTCGGCGCAGGAATGCTGGGACGCGGCCGACGAATGCGGCGCGCCGATGGTGGCGATCCCCGGCGGCGAGCCGCTGATCCACAAGGAGATCGGCGAAATCGTGCGCGGCCTCGTGGCCCGCAAGAAGTTCGTCTCGCTCTGCACCAACGCGCTGCTGTTGGAAAAGAAGCTCGATCTGTTCGAGCCCTCGCCCTATTTGTTCTTCTCCGTGCATCTCGATGGCCTGAAGGAGCATCACGACAAGGCGGTCTCGCAGAAGGGCGTGTTCGATCGCGCGGTTTCCGCGATCAAGGCCGCCAAAGCCCGCGGCTTCACCGTCAACGTCAACGCCACCATCTTCGACGGCCATCCGGCGGAAGAGATCGCCAAGTTCCTCGACTTCACCACCGAACTCGGTGTCGGCGTCTCGATGTCGCCGGGCTACGCCTATGAGCGCGCGCCCGACCAGGAGCACTTCCTCAACCGCACCAAGACCAAGAAGCTGTTCCGTGACGTGTTCGCGCTCGGCAAGGGCAAGAAGTGGAACTTCATGCACTCCGGCCTGTTCCTCGACTTCCTCGCCGGCAACCAGTCCTACGAATGCACCCCGTGGGGTATGCCGGCGCGCAACATCTTCGGCTGGCAGAAGCCCTGCTATCTGCTCGGCGAAGGCTACACCAAGACCTTCAAGGAGTTGATGGAGACGACGGACTGGGAAACCTACGGCACCGGCAAGTACGAAAAGTGCGCCGACTGCATGGCGCATTGCGGCTACGAGCCGACGGCCGCCAACGCCGCCCTGCTCAACCCGCTGAAGGCGATGTGGGTAGCCCTTCGCGGCATCCGGACCACAGGTCCGATGGCGCCCGAGATCAACCTCGATAACCAGCGCCCGGCCCAGTACATCTTCTCGGCGGAAGTGCAAAAGCGCCTCTCGGATATCCGCCGCGACGAAGCGGAAGCCGCCGCCGCCAAGCAGCAGCAGAAGGCCTCCACGGCCGCCTGAGCGAGCAAGACAAAAAAGCCCCGGTTCTGATCGATCAGAACCGGGGCTTTTTTGCTTTAAAGCGGGTCGCTGGCGGCCGTCAGATATCCACCGTGGCGAGGTCCTCGCCGCCAATCAGGAAGCTCCGGCAGCCGCGCAAGCTGCGCAGCGCCCGATTAAAATCGATCCCGGTCGAGACCAGCGCGCGCAGCGTCGTCGGATTGCGCACGAGGCCGCGCAGCACCTTGCGCAGGTCGATATCGCCGTTCGGCTTGATGGCGCTCTTGGCCAGCGCCGGAAGCGAGCGGCTGGCCGGATCCGAAATCACGCGCAGCGCCGCAAAGGGAATGCCGGCCGCAGACGCATAGGCCGCAGCGATATGGCTTTCCATGTCGACCGCGGCGGCCCCAGTCTCGGAATGCAGCGCGGCCTTGCAGGCGGTCGCCGCGATCACCTGTTCCACGCCGGCGAGGCCGCCGCGGACCACGCGCCGGCGCTTCAGCGCGGCGCTGGCGATCATTTCCTCGTTCAGCGCAAGGCCTGCCAGAAAACGGGTATCGCCCGCCAGAACCTCGGTCGCCACCACCACGTCGCCCGACTTCAACGAAGGATCGAGCCCGCCGGCGACGCCGAACGAAATCACGCCCCTGAATGACGATGGGTCAAGCGTCGCAAGCAGCGCGCGCAATTGAGCGGGATCGCTACTGCTGCAAATGACGATCATGCCGGGCCCCGCCGCTATGCGGGCCTCCTGCACCAGACCGGTTACAATCAACACCGGCCGCGGATCAATCGAATTGAAATCAATCGAATTGTCCACGGTCGCGGCGGCCCCCGCCCCCAAAATCACATCCCGACCCCTACCACCCTGCTGTTGGTGCTTCTCAAATTCCGATACCGCGCCAGCGCCCAGAGCGGAAAGAACTTCGAGTAGCCATGATAACGCAAGTAAAACACCCGCGGAAAGCCTGTTGCCGTGTAGCGCGCCTCGTCCCACAGCCCTTTTTCGGTCTGTGTGCTTTTTAGGTACTGAATCCCCCGCAGAACCGCAGGGTGTTCCACCTCGCCCGCCGCCATCAGTCCAAGCAAGGCCCATGCCGTTTGCGAGGAAGTCGAGGGCGCGTGCTCATATCCCTTGTAATCTAACCGGTAGCTGACCGCATCCTCGCCCCAGCCGCCGTCCTTGTTCTGGACCGAAACCAGCCAATCCACCGCTTTTCGCATCACCGGGTCCTGGTGGTCGATACCGGCGGCATTGAGCGCCGACAGCACCGACCAGGTTCCGTAGATGTAGTTCAGCCCCCAGCGACCGTACCATGAGCCTTCGGCGAGCTGGGTGCGGCGTAGATAGGCAACCCCGTCCGCCAGCGGCTTGCTGGTCGCCGCGGTCTCGCCGAGCTGCGCCAGCATCGAGATGCAGCGCGCGGTGACGTCCTCGGTCGGCGGATCGAGCAGCGCGCCGTGGTCCGAGAACGGGATGTTGTTGAGGTAATATTCGAGGTTGTTGACGTCGAACGCGGCCCAGCCGCCGTCCCGGCTCTGCAGGCCCTCGATCCACTCACGGCCGCGCGCGATCGCCGTATCGTATTCCGCACTGCCGGACCCCCGCCGCGCCCGATCCATCGCCATCACCACCACCGCGGTGTCGTCGAGATCGGGATAGTGATCGTTGTTGTACTGGAAGGCCCAGCCGCCCGGACGGACGTCAGGCGCTTTCACCGCCCAGTCGCCCTTGAGGTCGAGCACCTGCCGCGGCTTGAGCCAGTCGAGCCCCTGCTTCATCTTCGCCAGCATGTCTTCGCCGCCGGCTTCCGCCAGCGCGTGGCAGGTCAGCGCCGTGTCCCACACCGGCGAGACGCAGGGCTGGCAATAGGCCTCGTGCTCGCCGATCACCAGGAGCTTGTCGATGCCCTTTCGGGTAACCGCCCGCGGCGGGAAATCCTCACCCTTGCCGAGCGCGTCGTACATCATCACAATATTTGCCATCGGCGGATAGATCGCGCCCATGCCGTCTTCGCCGTTCAGCCGCTCTTCCGTGAAGGCGAGCGCGGCATCGATCGCGCGTTGGCGTAACGATTTCGGGAACAGCGGTTCGATCACCCGCAGGATCTTGTCGAGCGCGCTGAACAGCGTGAACCAGCCCCAGCTTTGATGCGGCGCCTTCGTCGGCGTGCCGACGGACTTCGGATCCTGCAGGAACAATTCGTCGATGCCGACGCCCTTGGGATTCTTCGCCAGCGGCTTCAGCGCCGCCATCACCATCAGCGGCACGATGGTGGTGCGCGCCCAGTAGGAAATCTTGTTGATATGGAACGGCGACCACATCGGCAGCAGCATGATCTCGATCGGCAGCACCGGTACGGCGCGCCAGCCCAGCACGCCATAGAACGCCAGCAAAAACCGGGTGAAAACGTTGACGCCGCTGGCGCCGCCGCGGCTGCGAATCGCCTCGCGCGCCCGCACCATGTGCGGCGCGTCGACGGAATCGCCGATCATCTTCAGGGCGAAATAGGATTTGACGCTGGCGCTCATGTCGAACGGGCCGTCCTGCACCAGCGGCCAGCCGCCATGGGCGCCCTGCGTGCGGCGCAGATAGTTGGCGAGCTTGGCTTCGAGCGCGCTGTCGACGGGCTCGGCAAGATAGTGGCGCAGCAGGACATATTCCGCCGGAATCGTGCTGTCGGCTTCCAGCTCGAACACCCAGTGGCCGTCGGATTGCCGATAGAAGAGCAGCCCCTGCGTCGCCGCGGAGATGCTCTTCTCCAGGGCGTCGGGGTCGACCGCAACGGTGTGATCGTCGGACAGCATTTCGCTAGACATCCTCACTTAGCGACCGACTTCCGTGAAGCCGGTCACGCAACGTCCTGTCAGGCGTGCCGCCGCGACAGGACCAGATCGGCGGCGCGGTCGCCGGACCGCACCGATCCCTCGATGGTTGCCGGCAATCCGGTATCAGTCCAGTCACCGGCGAGAAACAGGTTTTTATAAGCCGTTACCGGGCCCGGCCGCAGTGCATTCTGCTCCGGCGTCGCCTCGAATGTAGCACGGCGTTCGCGCACGATCTGCCAGGGCGGCAATGCCGGTTCCCCCGGCAGGCCGGCGGCCTTGCAGACATCCCGCCAGATCGCCTGCGCCAGCTCCTCACGCGGCATATCGACCAGGCGGTCGCCATTGCTGATGGTGATCGACAGCCGCTGCGGGAACGCAAACAGCCACTCCACCAGGCCGCCGACGACGCCGACGATCGGCGGCGCATCCCGCGGCGGATCGAAACGGAAATGCGCATTGACGATGGCGCGGAATTTCGACGGCGTCTTCAGCCCGGGCAGCAACGAAGCTGCGGGGCGCGGCGGCACCGCAAGCACCACGACATCGCCGGCGCCGACCGCGATGGTATCGCCACCGAATTTCAGTTCACCGACCTTGTCGCCGGTGATCGTGAACTCGCGCAGCTCATGCCCGAGCTGGACCGAGCCGCCCTTGTCCTGCAGCAGCTTGATCGCGGGATCGACCAAAACCGAACTAAGCCCATCGCGCGCAATCAGGGGACGGCAGGCCTGTCCGCCCGCCAGCAGCGTTTCGCGCACGATCGCGCCGGCGAGGCCCGCCGAGCCCTCGGGCGGATCGACATTGAGCGCGGCCAGCAGCAGCGGCTGCACCAGCCGCTGGTACAGCGTGCCTTCGCAGGGGATCGCCTTGCCGACCAGTTTGCCGGTCCCTGCCCAGATCAAAGGCATCAATGCCAGGTAATCGAGCAGGCCGGTGTCGGGGACGCGGCGTGCCTCGTCGAACACCCACAGCGGCAGCCGGCCCTCGCCGAGGTCGAGCTGCCAGCGCTGGCCGGTCGAAATGTCGACGAAGGGAAACTGCGCGCGCTTCGGTCCGACCAGGCCCGCCTCGGTGCCGATCGATCGCGCGTAAGCCCGGGCGTGATGGTTGCCCGACAGCAGCAGATGATTGCCGTTGTCGATGGTGAGGTTGGTGGCGGCGTCGAAATAGGACCGGCAGCGGCCACCGGCCTGCTGCGTGGCCTCGTGGACATGCACCGTGTAGCCAGCGTTCGCCAGCCGCACGGCCGCCGAGAGGCCGGAAATGCCGGCGCCGATGATGTGAGCGTTCTTTTGCATCAGATGATCGCGTAACGGAGAAGGATGGCGATCTTCGCCCATTTGTGGACGCGGACCGGCTCGCGCGGAACGGCAAAGCCCCTGATAATCAACAGCTCCAGTATCGCGCGATAATATTTCGACATGATCCGGGGCGCGCGCACGGCGCGTCGCGAATTGCGCTTCATGATCGCGTCGGACTGTTCGAAATGCGACTTCGCCCGCTCGACCAGCGGCACGCACACTTTTGGCAGCGCGCGTTCGGCAATCACCTTCACCGGATCATCGCTGGTGATGCCGGCATGCAGCAGGCCCTCGCGCGGCAAATAGAGACGGCCGAGACCGGCGTCTTCGTCGATGTCGCGCAGGATGTTGGTCAGTTGCAGCGCGCGGCCGAGGTGGTGGGCGAGCAGGATGCCGTCATTCTCGGGCAGACCGAACACGCGCACCGACAACCGCCCCACCGCGCTGGCGACGCGGTCGCAGTAGAGATCGAGGGTTGCCATGTCGGGCGCGCGGATGTCCTGCGGCACGTCCATTTCCATGCCGTCGATGATGGCGAGGAAATCCTCGCGCTTGAGACCAAAGCTCTTCACCGACGACACGTAATCCTTCAGCCGTTCCGGCGGATGGCCCTGGTACAGCGCGTCGATGTCGTCGCGCCATTGCTGGAGCGCCGCCAGCCGCTCCGGCCGCGGTCCGTCGGAGTCTGCAATATCGTCGACCTGCCGGCAGAAACTGTAGATCTGGAACATCGCATCGCGCTGCGCGCGCGGCAGGATGCGCATCGCCGCGTAGAACGAACTACCGGACGCGGTGGTGCCGTAGTCTGCGTTGGCCGCCGCCGTCTCCAGCGTCATGCGCCGGCCGCCGGGTTCGATACCGGCCGGCGACCGGTCGCGCGGCGCGCCATCTCGCCGGCGATGCCGGCAAAGCTCTGCCCCAGCAATTCGAGCGGGGAAAGATGCACCCGCTCGCTGAGGGGATCGCGCACCTTCAGCATGCCGACGATCTTGTCGGCAAAGGCCTGGATCACCGAAATCTCGAGCCCGAGCCGGAAATCCCGCACTTCGGCGCCGAGCGATTTGCTTTCGTCGAGCAGGGTTTCGGTGCGCACCGCGAGCGCCTGCAGGCAAGCCAGCAGCGCCGGCGGCGACTTCGCCTCGCCCAGCATCTCGACGGATGCGCCTGAAGCCGCCAGCGCATCGCGCGGCAGGTAGACGCGGTTCAGGTCTTTATAGTCCTTGGCGCAGTCCTGCAGATGATTGTTGATCTGCAGACCGGCACACAGCGCGTCCGACGCGGCCCAGGTCGAGGTGCTTTCACCGTGGACATCGAGCATGAAGCGGCCGACCGGCATCGCCGAATAGCGGCAATAGTGAATGACGTCGTCCCAGTTCTCGTAGCGCAGCTTGGTGACGTCCATCCGGAACGCGACCAGCACGTCGAGTGCATGGCGCGGCGGCATCGCGCGCTCGGCCAAAGCGCGGCGCAGGTTGACAGCTTCCGGCTGGGTGTCGCCGCCTCCGAGCAATTCCGCTTCCATCAAATCGAGATAGCGCAGCTTCTCGTCGGCCGCCAACGTCGCATGGTCGGCGATGTCGTCGGCGGTCCGGACGAAATTGTAGAAGCTGAGAATAAGCGCCCGGTGACGCGGATGAATGATCCACGACGCGACCGGAAAATTCTCGTCGCGGTGGGTCTTACCCGATCGCAGTTCGCTCGCGCTGGTCATCAAGAAACTGGCTACATTCGTCTGGCTTGGCGGCATGCACCGACGCTTGGCGCATGCGATGAGATCGCGCCCCCATATAGGGGAATACGCCGCCAAAACCAATGCTATCTGGGCCGATCAGCCCCGTCGGCCGCGCCTGCAATCGGGCCGAAATTGGCCCGACGCAACGGTTAACGGGTGTGAGGCGCCGCTTATTGCCCGTGGTTCTTGAGCACCTGATCGCAGGCAGGCGTAATCTTCGGACGATTCTGCTGCAGGCATGCCAAAATGGTGAAATCGCCCTGGTCGATAACCGGGCGGCAGAAACGCTGAACGTCGCGGGCACAGGCCTTCTGCTCGTCCGGCGTGCCGCTGCGCTGCGGCTGCTGGGCGAAGGCGTTCGACGTAACCGAGATCGACAACATGGCGAGTGCCAGGAGAAATTTACGCATCGTATTCCTTCATTTCGGCAGCAAAAATCCTGTTCCCGAATTGCGTTTCGGCAGTGCCGGGCGGATTTGGTGGGATGGCAGGCGCCGCGTAGCGCAGCAACGAACAAAGAACAAGCACTGCTAAATGCGGCCAAATTTACGACGATTTCGGCACATCTTATAACCGGCTGAAATCTAACGTGTATTTCAGCCTTTGCTTTCTTTTGCATTTGGCTGTTGCAGACACGCGCGGCGCAAAGCTAGATGCTGCCGGCGCGGCAGGGCCGGAATGCTTTTCGATTCCGTCCGATAAAGATGCCGTTACGCCTTGCGGTGATCGCCGGCAGTGGCGATTTGTCATTTGAACCTAACATTCCGCGGGAACACTAAACCTTCGATGCGGCGAGACGCGTCCCCCAGGGAACGTCTATTTTGATGGGAAAATTACGATGAAACTGTTCGGTTCCAGCTTGTTCGGTCAGGCACTCACAGCGGCTGGCGTGGGCGCCGCGCTCATGTTGTCGATCAGCGCAAGCCACGCCCAGGCGAGCGGCCCCTTTGCCGGTTTTGACGGAAATTGGAGCGGCGCGGGCACGGTCGCGCTTTCCAACGGCACCACCGAAAACATCCGCTGCAAGGCCGACTACAAGGTCAATGCCTCCGGCCTCGGCCTGAAGCAGAACCTGCATTGCGCCAGCGACAGCTACAAGTTCGATCTCTCCAGCGACGTTACCAGCCAGGGCGACCGTATCTCCGGCAACTGGAGCGAGAAGAGCCGCAATATCTTCGGCAACCTGCAGGGCACCGCGGGCGGCGGCCAGATCGACGTGTTCGTCGAGGCTTCCGGATTCGCAGCCAACCTGAATTTGCGGACCAGCGGCAACAAGCAGGTGGTCCAGATCGACTCGAAGGGCGAAATCCGCGGCGTCAAGATCACGATGACGAAGACCTGACGCACCGCCCGCGTCTGCTTCCAATCGCTTAAAGCGAAACGCCCTCGGATTGCTCCGAGGGCGTTTTCATTTGGGGCGTTTTCGCTGGCGATCCGATGCCGAGAGTCACTCCGCCGGCTTCGCCTGACCCGCGGTGCCGCGGATCTTTTCCGACAGGTTGATCAGGAACATCGAGGTCGGCCGCAGGATGAACAGGTCGGCGACCAGGGCCGCGATCATCGAGAACGCGCTGAGCCAGCCGAACAGGCGCAGCGACGGCAGGTCGGAGAACACCGTCACCACCAGGCCGCAGGCCAGCACCACCGTGGTCAGGATCAGCGCCGGACCGACCAGCACGGTCGCACGCTCCACCGCCAGATCCGCACTGACGCCAGGCTTTCGCTCCAGCCGCAGCCGGTTGAGGAAGTGGATCGTCGCACTGAGGCCGAGGCCGAACGACACCGTCAGCGCCACCACGCTGGCGAATTGCAAGCCCTCACCCATGATCGCCAGCACCGTCCCCGATGCCACCACCGGGAAAATGCCGGGCAGGATGCAGGAGAACATCACCACGACCGAGCGGAACGCCAGCCCGATGAAGACCGCGACCAGCAGGAATTCCACCGTCAGGCCGCGGTTGAGCTTCTCGATCATGTTGGAGCTGTTGCGCGCGGCGATCACAGAAAGGCCGGTGACCGCGATTTCATAGCCCGGATGTTCGGCGCGAACCTTGTCGAGCCCGGCATCGAGCTTGTTCACCACCGGAAGCAGCGCGCTGGAATCGATATCGGGGACGCGGCCCGACACCACCACCGCATCCTGATCGGCCGAGATGAAGCGCCGCACCAGATGTTCGGGGATCACGCTAACATATTCCTTCAGCGTCGCGACGTCATTGCTGCCCGCCTTCTCGGCAAGCCAGCGCCGCAGCGTTTCCAGCGACCAGACGTTGCCGACGCCGGCCGCGGTTTCGACCATGGAATGGACGTCGGCGATCGTCTTCAGCGTCTCCGGCGCGTAGAGCGAGGCACCCTTAGGGAATTCGATCAGGACGTCGACCGGATTGGCGCCGGTGAGCTTGGCATCGAGACGGCTCGACGCCGCCACCGCCTGCCGCTTGTCCGGCACCTGGTCGGCCAGCCGGTAGCGCGGCTGCAGGTTGGCGTAGACGAAACCCATGCTGGCGACGACGAGCACCGCGATCAGGCTGAACAGCCCGGGGCGGCCGACCATCCGCACCGCGATCCAGTAGCAGAAGTTGCGCAGCGCCTGCACGCCGGCGTCGGCGCCCTGGAACTTGACCGCCATGACCTTTTCATTGCGCACGAACAGCACGCCGAACACCGGCACCAGCGACAGCACCGCGACCAGCGCAATGATGGTGGCGGCAAGGCCCGCCTCGCCGAATTTGCGGATCAGTTCGGAATCGGAGAACTGCAGGGCGATGAACGAGATGCCGGCAGTGCCGTGGGTGAGCACGCAGGCCGGACCGACCACCAGCACGGCGTTCTTGAACGCGGTGTACTTGTCCTGGCCCGCGATCAGGCGGTCGCGCGCCGCGAATGTGAGCTGCATCGAATCGGAGAAGCTGATCACCATGATGAGCGGCGTCATCACGTTCAGGAACATGTTCAGATTGAAGTTGGCCCAGCCGAGGCCGCCGAGCGCGAGCAGGATCGCGATGATCGGCGGGAACGCGGCGACGACCATGAACGAGATCTTGCGGAAGAAGATGATCGCGATGATGCAGCCGGCCAGAATGCCGAGGATGTTGTAGGTCAGCCCGTCGCGCTTCACCGCGTTGCGAATTTCGAGCTGCATAACGGGGACGCCGGAGAGCTGGGCATTGAGCCCGCTGCCGGCGAGATCTTCCGCCATGATTTTTCTGATATCGCCGATCGCCTTGGTGAGGTCGTTGCTGGCGACGATGTTCGGCTCCAGCGACAGCACGATCAGCGCCAGCGTGCCGTCTTCCGACAACAGCTTGCCGCGGATGATCTCGTTTGCCTTCACGGTCTCGGCGAACTTGTCGTAGGCCGCGCCTTCCGGCAGTTCCGACGGGAACAGCGCCGCCGGCAGTTTGCCGGGTTCCGGCGCCTGGCGTGCCGAGAACAGCGAGACCAGACCGCGCACGCCGTCGACCAGTTGCAGGTCGGTGACCATGTCGCGGAGCTTTTCGAGGTTTTCGCGCGCCAGCAGCGTCTTGCCTTCGACCACGACGAGCACGTCGAATTCGGTCGCCGGGAAGCGCTTGGTCACGGCCTCGTATTGCTTGTAGTCCTTGGAATTGGAGCGAAACAGCTGGCTCAGCGAGTCGTCGATCTTGATCCGCTCGATCCCGAAGAACGCGGCAATCATCAGTGCGACGAGAACGACGCAGGACATGATCGGCGCCTTGACCGCGATCAGGCCGAGGCGCTCCAGCCCAAAGGCGATGCTCGTACCCTTTACCGGCTCCTCGATCGCTGCGACGTGGACCTGACTTTCGGAATTCTTGTCGAGCATACCCTGTCCAGTTCTCACGTCGGTGTCGGTTGTGAAGCTTGCTTGGGTCGGTGGCGCAATAGCGGCTTTTTCAGCCGTGTCTGATCGGCGCTAGCCCTTGAAATCACGCGGTAAATTAACGTCGCCGTTTTACAGGTCCGAACCCGATCCGGCAAGCGCGCGAGGTGGTGCAAATCGGCACGCAGATGACGAAAATCCGCGTTAAGTCTCTGATTTGTCACACCCGGGCCACTCACAGGGCCGGATCGGCCGCGATCTGCACCGGCAGTCCTGCGCTTTCGTCCTTTAACGCGACGCCGGTGAGTTGCCGCGCGAGCCCTTCACGAACCAGCCACGCGATTTTGAACGCGGCTTCATCGTAACTCAGGCCGGCGCCGTGGATGTTGGAGATGCAATTGCGTTCGGCGTCGGTCAGGCCGATGCGCGGTCCGAACGTCAGATAGGCCCCGAGACTGTCCGGCGCCGACATGCCTGGCCGCTCGCCGATCAACATCACCACCATGCGCGCGCCGAGCACAGCACCGATCTCGTCGCCCAGCGCCACGCGCGCGCCCGACGCAACCACGACCGCGCCTACTCCGATGCCGGCCTCCGCCAGCCGTGCAGCAAGATTGCGAACCAGTTCGACCGCGTGAAGGTTGACCGCAGCCGGCGACAGGCCGTCGCCGATGACGACGGCAAGCTCGCAGCGAGCGCCGCTACGGTCGGCCAGCGAACGCCGCGATCCGGCATCGAGCATGCGGCCGAGGTCGGGACGGCGCAGATAGTCGCGCCGGTCGCGCGCCTGGCTCGAGACCTCAAGCGCGTTCAGGCCAAGGCCGGCCAGTTCCGCCATCAGGCGCGAGGCATCGAAGGCGGCATGGACGGCATCGCGGGCGCGTGCGTGGTCGAGCGTGAAAGCGAGCAACGCCTCGGTCGGCATGCTCGCCCCTGCCCGTCCGAGCGCGACGCGGGCCGGCGTCAACTCGCGCAAACGTTCAATCGAAACTGGTTCAATCGAAACGGGCGCAATCGAACCGGAAGGCGGCGCCGGCGTTTTCATGACGGTTTCCAGGGTTTGCTACTCGGCCGGGACCGAGGCCTCGCGCAGCCGGATCGAATAGTTCGATGCGCTCTGCTGACCGACCGACGCCGCGCGTGCGAACATGATCAGGTGATGCGCGATCATGGACGACGCGATCAGCCCCTCGATGTCGCCGTGCCGCAGCCGTCCCAGCGCGAATTTCCAGAACACCTTCCTGTAATCGCCGAGCACACCGACCTTCCAGAAAATGTTCCGGAGCATGATTAAGGCGCGCTTGATGTTGGCCCAGCTCTTCTGCTCGGGGGTTACCGGCACCTTCAACCGCCGCGCATAGGTGTAGTCGCACTGATACTGGTAGCGCGCGAACAGCTTCTCCGGCGCATAGGCGACTGCCATGCATTTACGCCACGAATCGACCACCTGATCATAGGGCAACAGGAACGCGACATTGGAGTCGCGGCTTTCGTCTTCCTCGAGCAGACGGCCTTCGCGCTCCAGCCGATCCCACAGCGGCGTCTTCGGCAGCGCCTGCAGCAGATTGATCGTCAACAGCGGGATCTGCGATTCGTCGACGAACGCCAGCAGCGCGTCGCCGGTTTCCGGCTTGTCGGTGTCGAGCCCCATGATGATGCCGGAGACGACTTCCATGCCGTAGGAATTGATGGTGTGAACGCCTTCCAGGATCGGGACCATCATGTTGTGGTCCTTGTGCATCGCCTTCAGTGCCTCGGGATCCGGCGTCTCGATGCCGCAAAAGATCGTGACGAAGAAGGCATCGCGCATCTTTTCCAGAATCTCGGGCCGCTTGGCGATGTTAAGCGTCGCCTCGCAGGCGAGCCGCATCACGTAACCGGTCCGCTTCTGCCATTCGACCAGGTGCGGCAGCAGATCCAGCGCCGCCTTGCGGTTGCCGATGAAATTGTCGTCGACGAAATACACCGAGCCAGTGACGCCGCATTCGCGCAACTTGTCGAGCTCGGCGATGATCTGTTCCGGCGATTTCAGCCGCGGGTTGCGGCCATAGAGGCCGGGGATGTCGCAGAACTCGCACTGGTAGGGACAGCCGCTCGAATACTGGATGCTGCCGAGGAAGTATTTCTTGACCTCGGCGAGTTCGTACGCGGGAATCGGGAAATCCGTCATCGCCACGCGATCGACGGTTTTCAGCACCACCTGCTGTTCGGGGCGCGACGGATCGTGCGCCAGCCGCGCGAACAGCTCATTGGTGGCATCGCCGAGTTCGCCGACATGGAGATAATCGAACGAGGGGTAGTAATCCGGGCATGCGCTCACCGACGGCCCGCCGATCGCAACCGAAAGATCGAACGCATGTGCGCGGCGGCAGATGTCGTTCATCTGCTGGCGCTGGATGTGCATGCCGCTGACGAACACCGCCTCCGCCCATTCGAAGTCTTCTTTCGTCGCCGGGCGAATGTTCTCGTCGATGAAACGCACCGGCCAGTTGGCCGGCAGATAGGCCGCGATCAGCAGCAGCCCCTGCGGCGGCATGAACGCCTGGACGCCGTCTGTCAGGGGATAGGCGTGTTCGAACGTACCAAAAGAAGACGTATAGCGCGGAAAGACACACAGGATGCGCCGAACCGTCTCAATGCCTTCAGCTCTCATTCAAACTTCCTCAGCCAACGCCTTAGCAAACCAGAGCTTTGGCAAATCTAAGCACGACATTGAAAGTTGGGCCAGAAATTCTTCAACATTGTGGCAGTCGTCTCAAACGCGCCGGCGGTTCAAAGGTTGCATGAAAACCCGCCGTTCGTTGCCCCCAGGCGGCCCTCAAGCGATCAGCCGTGAGGCAAATTCGGGCAGCAGACCCGCATTGCCCGCAATTCGGAAGTCAGCGCCAGCCAGGCCGGTTCGATGCAGCCAGTCGTCGAACTCCGGCGCCCGTTTCAGGCCAAAGAGGTCGCGGACATAGAGCGCATCATGGAACGAGGTGGACTGATAGTTCAGCATGACGTCGTCGGCGCCCGGCACCCCCATGATGAAGGTCACGCCGGCGGCGGCCAATAGCGTCAGCAGATTGTCCATGTCGTCCTGGTCGGCCTCGGCATGGTTGGTGTAGCAGACATCGACACCGAGCGGCAGCCCGAGCAACTTGCCGCAAAAGTGATCCTCCAGCCCGGCCCGGATGATCTCCTTGCCGTCGTAGAGATATTCGGGGCCGATGAAGCCGACGACGCTGTTGACCAGCAACGGATCGAAGGCGCGCGCCACCGCATAGGCCCGCGCTTCGCAGGTCTGCTGATCGACCCCGTGGTGGGCATTGGCTGACAGCGCCGAGCCCTGCCCGGTTTCGAAATACATGACGTTGTTGCCGACGGTGCCGCGGCGGAGCGACAGCCCGGCCTCCCGCGCCTCCTTCAGGAGTACGAGATCGACACCAAAGCTGCGGTTGGCGGCTTCCGTTCCCGCAATCGACTGGAACACCAGGTCGACCGGAAAACCTTGGCCGATCAGGCCGAGCGTGGTGGTGACATGGGTGAGAACGCAAGCCTGCGTCGGGATCTGCAGCCGCGAAATGACCCCGTCCAGCAGCCGCAACAGGCCGCCGATCACGGCCGGGTCGTCGCTCGCCGGATTGATCCCGATGCAGGCATCGCCCGATCCCAACAGGATGCCGTCGAGGATCGAGGCGGTAATGCCCTTGGTGTCGTCAAAGGGATGATTGGGCTGCAGCCGCACGCTCATCCGCCCGCGCAAGCCGATGGTGTTGCGAAAGGCGGATGTCACCGCGCATTTTTTGGCGACCAGGATCAGATCCTGGTTGCGCATCAGCTTCGAGACCGCCGCGGCCATTTCCGGCGTGACCCCGCGCGCGACTTTTTGTAACGCCTCAGCCGTGGCGGCATCGGACAACAGCCAGTTGCGGAAGCCCCCGACCGTCAGCGACGATATCGCGGCAAAGGCCTGGGCATCATGGCTATCCATGATCAGGCGGGTAACCTCGTCGTCCTCGTAAGGCACGACGGCCTCATTGAGAAATTGCTTGAGCGGAACATTGGCGAGTGCCATCCGCGCCGCGATCATCCGTTCGGCGCTGTCGGCCGCAATCCCCGCAAGGCGATCGCCGGAGCGCGGCGGCGTCGCCTTGGCAAGCAGGTCGCGCAAATCATCGAACAGATAAGAAGTGGCATCGATGGCTTGGCGGTAGACCATGGCGGCTCCGGGCCCGTTTTGGCGTCGATGGGCGGCTGGCAGCCTAGCATCCCGGACATTGCGCCGTGATGGCGCACCACAAATCGCGCCCGGCGGATTTACGCGCTCTGGCATGCCAGGTGCGCGTTCTGGTCGCAGATAGAACTGGCACCGCCATCCGTGGTTTCTGGTATGCCAGAGCAACCATTTGATTTTGTTATATAATAATAACTCAGTTGCAGATTCGTGAATTTCTCGTATTAAGAAATTCTCCACTAAAATTCAGCATAATTTTTATTGGCCGACGGTGCTCTCCGGCCCTCATTTGGAGTGCCGGTATGGTCGAAATTGCAAAATCCCCTCATTCTTTTTCTGGTGGCGCCATGTCATCCCGCCTTTCGCTCGCGGCCAAACTCTACGCAATCTTTGCGCTGTTCGCGGTGCTCGTCGCCGCCATAACCGCGCTGTCCGATTACAACACCCGCCAGAATGCCGCCCTCACCGAGGCGGTCGCGACCGCCAGCCGCGCCGCGCTCAACGTCGAGCGGGTCAATTCGCTGGTCTATGCGGTGGTGATGGAATCCCGCGGCGTCTACATGTCCACCGAACCGGCGGTCGTGAAAAAATACGGCGACGGGCTGCTAAAGTTCAACGAACGCATCCTCGACGTGGTCAAGAACTGGCAGGCGCTGGTCCAGGCCGACGACGCCGAGCAGTTCGCCGTCTTCAAGAAGCGCATCGAGCAGTTCATCGACTTCCGCAAGGAGCTGGTGCGCCGCGGCGTCGAGATCAATGCTGCGGCGGGCCGCGAATGGGGCGACAACGACGCCAACCGCGAAGTGCGCGCGGCGCTGAACAAGGATCTCGAGGCGCTGTCCAAGGTCTATGCCGAACGCAGCAAGAAGCTCGCGCAGCAGACCGATGCGAACCACACCATGGCCTTTGTGCTGACCTGCCTCGGCGGTCTGGCGCTGGTCGTGGTCATCATCGGCGTGCTGATCATCGCCCGTTCGGTCGCGCGGCCGCTCTCGGCCATTACCGACACCATCAAGCGCGTCGCCGAAGGCGCCGAGGGCGTCGAGGTCCCGCATACCGGCCGTGCCGACGAGATCGGCGCGCTGGCGCGCGCGATCCAGATCTTCAAGGAAGCGATGGACCGCAACCGCAACCTCAATTCGCAGGTGCTCGAGGATTCCAAGGCGCGTGACCAGCGCGCCCGCCAGATCGAGGCTTCGGTCGACGCGTTCCGCGAAGCCATCGGCGGCGTGTTGCGTGCCGTTACCGACAACGCGACCTCGATGCGCGGCACCGCCGAGACCATCGCCAGCGTCTCGTCGGATGCGAGCGGACGCGCGGTTGCCGCCTCCAGCGCGACCGAACAGGCATCGCACAATGTTTCCGCTGTGGCGGGAGCCGCCGAAGAACTCTCCACCTCCGTCGAGGAGATCGGCCGCCAGGTCCGGCAATCCGCCGGCGCGGTCGAACAAGCCGGCCTTCGCACCGAAAAATCGATTGCCGAGATCGAGGGGCTGGCGGCAGCTACCCAACGCATCGACGGCGTGCTCAGCCTGATCCAGGCGATCGCCGAACAAACCAACCTGCTGGCGCTGAATGCGACCATCGAGGCCGCGCGCGCCGGCGATGCCGGCCGCGGCTTTGCGGTCGTCGCCCACGAGGTCAAGGCGCTGGCCGAGCAGACCGCCAAGGCAACCGCCGAAATCGGCCAGAACGTCGGCCTGATTCAGACCTCGACCAAGAATTCCGTCGATGCGGTCCGCGAAATCGGCAACGCCGTACGCGAGATCAACGAGGTGACCTCGATCATCGCCAGCGCCATCGGGCAACAGGATGCGGCGACCCGCGAGATTTCCGCCAACGCCCAACTGGCGGCGCAGGGCAATGGCACGCTGGTCGTCAATATCGGCTCGCTCAGCGACGCCATCGGCACGACAAGCACGGCGGCAGCCTCCGTCCTGACCGCCTCCAGCGACCTCACCGCCACCGCCGAGACGCTCTCCCGCGAGGTCGAAAAGTTCTTCCGCGACCTGCGCGCTGAGTCAGCCGAAGCGCCGCGGCGGACGGGGACCTAGGGACCAATCCTACTTTGCATGGGGTTGTTTTCGATATTTTGCGGATTCACTCCACCAGCAGCACGTCCACGGCGACGCTAAGCTTCTGCTTGCGCGAACCGACGATGATGCCGTCGACCGGCGAGACGTCGGAAAAGTCGCGCCCGATCGCCAGAATGATGTGATCGTTCCCGACCAGGAGATCGTTGGTCGGATCGAAACCGATCCAGCCGATCTCGGCGCCGCACCACACCGACACCCAGGCGTGGGTGGCGTCGGCGCCCTGCAGACGCGGCTGGCCCGGCGGCGGGATGGTACGCAGATAGCCGCTGACATAGGCCGCCGGCAGTCCGAGCCCGCGCAGGCCCGCGATCATCACATGGGCAAAATCCTGGCAGACGCCGTGGCGTTTCTCGAACACTTCGGCCAGCGGCGTCGAGATCACGGTCGCCTTGGGGTCGTATCTGAACTCGGTGCGGATCCGGTGCATCAGGTCGACTGAGCCTGCGACGACCCCGCAGCCCGGCGGAAAGCTCGCCGCGGCATAGGCGGTGACCGGCGCCTGCACCGGCACCAGCGAACTGGCAAAGACATAGCCGACCGGCGAGGACGGGCCGAGGCTGGTGGCCTCGAACGCGACGTCGCGGACGTCCTCCCATGCCGGGCTCGGCGCGGTGCGTTCCAGCACCTGCCGCGCGACCTGTACCCGCGAACGGGAATCGATCCGCAGCGTGCGATGCGCGGTCTCGATCAGCACGCTCTCGGTGTGGGTGCCGAAAAAATCACGCCGCGCGGTGCGTTCCACCGGCCGCGGCCGGATCTCGACTGAGTGCGAGACCAGTTGCTGCCCGTCGCCGGTTCGCGGTTCCAGCCGCAGCGAGCAGCGCGCAAAGCTCACCGGGCTTTCGTAAGCGTAGGTCGTGACATGACGGATGTCGTAGATCACGCGAGGCCCGTGAGCTTCTCCGGCCGGCTCGCATTGGGTCCGTGCGGGAAATAGTGCAGGCCGATGGCGTCGGCGAGGTTGAGCAGGTCCTGCTCCAGCGCGAACAGCGCCTTGATATCGAGCGCCGAGGCTTCCGACGTCGTCAGCATGGCCTGCAGCGCCACCGCAAGGCGTTGCGGCCGCTCGATCAGGCCGTGCTCCTTGAGGCTCGGAAGGCTCGCAATGTGCTCGTTGAGCGCCGCGACCTGAAACGCCACCGAGCGCGGGTTATAAGGGTCGAGCACCGCGAGATCGCGCACCGGCGCCAGCGCCGGACCGACCAGGTAGCGCGAGCGATAGGTGATCTGGCAGTCCACCAGCGTCAGCAGCACGTCGAGATCCTCGTCGCCAGCCTCGTCATAACCGAACTGCCGGGCGAACCGCGCGGTATTGATGGCGCGCTCGATGCGGCGGCCCATTTCGAGGAAGCGCCAGCCGGCGGCGCGGTTCATGTTCTCCTGGGCCAGACCGGCAAAGCTCGCCAGCTCCTGCAACGTCAGTTCAGCAGCGCTGACCACCGCGTCGTCGTCATCGACCTGCAAGGCAAGACGTTCCGTCATCTCGGTGATGACCTGCCAGGCGTCCGGCGAAAGCCGCTCCCGCAACGAGGTCGCGGTGCGCTGCGCCGATTTGAGCAACGACAACGCCGAGCCGAATTTCTCCGGATTTTGCAAGGCCTCGGCGACGACCTTTGCAGGGTTCGCGCGCGTCGCCTGCGAGGTCGCGCCCCAGGTCACCAGCAGCCGTTGAATGCGCTCGACCGAAGGCAGCGCCGTGGCCGGCCCGCCCGACGTTCCGGTTGACGTTCCTTTGGCCGGATCACGCGTCGGCACGCCGAGCGCGCGGATCAGCCGCAGCGTCGCCTCGGCGCGCTCGAGATAGCGGCCGAGCCAGAACAGGTTGTCGGCGGCGCGGCTGGGAACGACGCCGGCGATCCGCTTGATCCGCACGGTGTCTGCCGCCGGCAACAGCGTCGAGGTGGCAACCGCCTTGTCGGACACAACCCAGACATCCGCGGAACGCGCGCCGTCGCCCATCGACACGGCGCGGGCATCGGGCTGCTCCGCGATCCGGCAGAAGCCGCCGGGCAGGATGGTCCAGCCTTGCGGGGTCGCCGCGGCAAACACCCGCAGCACGAACGGGCGCGGCGTGATCCGACCGTTTTCCCACACCGGCGTCGTCGACAGCCGCACCAGCTCCTGGCCGACATAATCGATGCCGCGGTCGGCGATCGCGCTTTTGAGCCGGTCGCGATCCGTCGGCGACAACTCGCCGGCCAGCACCGGACCGTGGCCCGGAAAGCCCGGAACCGAGCGGCTGTAGGCGCCTTCAATTGCGAAATCATCGAGCCGGTCCAGCACTTCCTCGCGCGCGGATTTCTGGCCGCACCACCAGGTCGCGATGTGCGGCATCTTGAGGTCTTCGCCGAGGAAACGCCGGCTGAGACTCGGCAGGAAGCCCAATAGCGCCCTCGCCTCCAGCACGCCCGAACCCGGCATGTTGGCGACGACCACGCCGTTTTTGCGCACCACGTCGATCAGGCCGGGCACGCCGAGATGCGAGGACGCATCGAGCTCGAGCGGATCGAGAAAGTTGGAATCGACCCGGCGCAGCAGCACGTCGAGCCGCTTCAAACCGGCGACGGTGCGAATATGGATGCGGTCGCCGCTGACGGCGAGATCGTCGCCTTCGACCAGCAGGAAGCCGAGATAACGCGCCAGCGTGGCATGCTCGAAATAGGTTTCGCTGAAGGCGCCCGGCGTCAGCAAACCGATCCGCGGCTCGTCGCGATCGGCGCCCGATCGAAGCGACTCGCGAAACGCCTCGAAGAACGGCGCCACGCGTTCGACGTTCATCGACTTGTAGAGGTTGGAAAAGGCGCGCGACAGCACCAGGCGATTTTCCAGCGCGTAGCCGGCGCCCGACGGCGCCTGCGTGCGGTCGCCCAGCACCCACCAGCGCCCGTCGGGGCCGCGGCCGACATCGGCGGCATAGAGATGCAGATAGCGGCCGCCCGGCGGTTTGACGCCGCACACCGCGCGCAGATATTCGTTGCTGCCGGCGATGGCGGCGGCGGGGATCGCACCGTCCGCGACCAGACGGCCTTCACCGTAGAGATCGCGCAATACCATTTCGAGAAGCTGCGCGCGTTGCGCGATGCCGGCACTCAACTGCTGCCAGTCGGTTTCGTCGATGATCAGCGGCAGGTGGCTGAGCGGCCACAACCGGTCGGCGGTCTCGCCCGGCGCGCGGTAGGTAACGCCGGCTTCGCGCAGATGCCGGTCGGCGGATGCAAAACGTTTTTCGATGTCGGCCGGCGCCAGCGCGGCAAAGGCATCGAAAAACCGGGTCCAGGCGGCGCGGGGCGCCCCGTCCTGGCCGATATATTCGTCAGGAATTCCGGGCAGCCGGGCATAGTCGCGGGTCCACTGCGCCATCCGGCGCTGGCCCGGACGTGCCTTGCTTTCCTGATTGTTGCCTTGATTGCTGCCTTGGCCGGCCTGTCCCGCCATTTCAATTCCCGCCCTCGCCTCTGACAAGATCAGATTCGAGGTCCCGATTTTATGTCTTTGACGCGTTTTCTTAAGCTCATCCCCGGATCTGTCCGGGGCGGGCGCCGTTGCCCGGAAACGCCAAGAAACCTCAAGAAAACGTCAAGCCAATCAATGCAGGAGCGGCGTCCTCAAGTCGAGGGTCAAAGGGAACTCAATTGTACGTTCCTCCGGCGGCGGATCGATCCTGCCCGGGCTATGGCCGTGATCCTGAAAGCGGGCCAGCCGCCTGGCTTCCGCCTCGTAGGAATTGACCGGCTTGGTGTCGTAGCTGCGGCCGCCGGGATGGGCGACGTGATAGACGCAGCCGCCGAGCGAACGGCCGTTCCAGGTGTCGATCAGGTCAAATGTCAGCGGTGCGTGCACCGGAATGGTCGGATGCAGGCCCGACGCCGGCTGCCAGGCCTTGAACCGGACGGCCGCCACCGCCTCGCCGGAGCGCCCGGTCGCGGTCATCGGCATCCGCCGGCCATTGCAGGTCACGACATGGCGGCCCTCGACGAAACCTTCCGCCTTGATCTGCAGCCGCTCCACCGAACTATCGACATAGCGCACCGTGCCGCCCGCCGAGCCCTCTTCGCCGAGCACATGCCAGGGCTCCAGCGCCTGACGCAGCTCCAGCGCCACGCCGCCATGATGGACGCGGCCGAACACCGGAAAACGAAATTCGAGCTGGGCCGCATACCATTCCGGCGAGAAATCGTAACCGGACTGCCGGAGCTCTGCGAGGACGCCGAGAAAATCCTCCCAGAGGAAATGCGGCAGCATGAAGCGGTCATGCAGCGTGGTGCCCCAGCGCACGAACTTGCCCTGTTGCGGTTCGCGCCAGAGCTTTGCAATCAGCGCGCGGATCAGCAATTGCTGCGCCAGCGACATCCTGGGATCGGGCGGCATTTCGAGCGCGCGGAATTCGACCAGCCCGAGACGGCCGGTCGGGCCGTCGGGCGAATAGAGCTTGTCGATGCAGATTTCGGCGCGGTGGGTATTGCCGGTGATGTCGACCAGGATGTGACGGAACAGCCGGTCGACCAGCCATAGCGGCGCCTGCAGCCCCGCCGGCGGCACATGGGTGAGCGCGACTTCCAGTTCATAGAGGCCGTCATGCCGCGCTTCGTCGAGGCGCGGCGCCTGGCTGGTCGGGCCGATGAACATGCCGGAGAATAGATAGGACAGCGACGGATGGCGCTGCCAGTACAGCACGAGACTCCTGAGCAAATCGGGACGGCGCAGGAACGGCGAAGCTTCCGGCGTACTGCCACCGACCACGACATGGTTGCCGCCGCCGGTGCCGGTGTGGCGGCCGTCGACCAGAAAGCGGTTGGCGCCGAGGCGCGTCTTCGCAGCGTCTTCATAGAGGCCGAAGGTGATATCGACCGCCTCGCGCCAGCTCTGCGCCGGCTGGACGTTGACCTCGATCACGCCGGGATCGGGCGTCACCTTGATCACCTCGACGCGCGGATCGTAAGGCGGCGAATAACCCTCGATGTTCACCCGGACCTGCATTTCCTCGGCGGTGGCTTCGACCACCGCGATCAGCGCCAGATAGTCCTCGACCTTCTCGACCGGCGGCATGAACACGCACAACACGCCGTCGCGGATTTCGACCGACATCGCGGTGCGCACCGGGGTGACCCTGCGCTTCGGCTGCAGCCGCTTCGGTGTCGCGTCGCCGATCTCGGCGTCCTTGTCCTCGACCGCGAGTTCCAGCCGCGGCTCCATCGGATCGCGCTCGACGATGTAGGGATAGTCTTCCGGCGCGATATACGGCAGCGAGCCGATCGGCAGCCGCAGGCCGAGCGGGGAATCGCCGGGCACCAGAAACAGATGGCTGCGCCGCAACTGCCAGTGCTCGCTCATCCAATCCGCGGCGGCTGCGTCCACGCGCTGTACCGGCAGCACAAACCCCCTCGGCGTCGTCAGCCCCCGGTCGAACTCCCGCGCCATGCGTGCGCGCTCTTCCGCGTCGGCAAGCCTGGAATCGCTGGGATCGACATTGACCGGCAGGGCTGCTTCCTTTTGCAGCCAGTGCACGGGATCTTCATAGGCCGGCATCACGTATTCAGGGCCGAGGCCGAGCCGTTTTGCGATGCCTTTCGTCAGCCATTCGGCGTCGTCGACGTCAGCCTCGCCCGGGCTATCAACTTTGGCGATCAGATCGGAATTCTTCCAGATCGGCACGCCGTCCTTGCGCCAGTAGAGCCCGAACGCCCAGCGCGGCAGGGTTTCGCCGGGATACCATTTGCCCTGGCCGTAATGCAGCAGTCCGCCCGGCGCGAAACGCGCGTGCAGTTTGCGAATGAGCTCGTCGGCCAAAGCCCGCTTGGTCGGACCGACGGCGGCGATATTCCACTCCGGCGATTCCAGATCGTCGATCGAGACGAACGTCGGCTCGCCGCCCATGGTCAGGCGGACGTCTTCGGCCTTGAGATCGGCATCGACCTGCTCGCCAAGACTGTCAAGGCGCGCCCAGGATTCGTCGGAGAACGGCCGGGTGATCCGCGGCGCCTCGCGGATGCGCTTGACGCTCATGTCGAACGCAAACTCGACCTCGGCAAAACCGGCGGTGCCCGAGATCGGCGCCGCCGAACGGTAGTGCGGCGTGGCGGCAACCGGAATGTGGCCCTCACCGGTCAGCATCCCCGAGGTGACGTCGAACCCGATCCAGCCCGCGCCCGGCAGGTAGACCTCGGCCCAGGCATGCAGGTCGGTGAAATCGCTTTCGACCTCGCGCGGACCTTCGACCGGATCGATGTCGGGCCGCAACTGGATCAGATAGCCTGAGACGAAACGCGCGGCGAGCCCGAGGTGACGGAAGATGTGGATCAACAGCCACGCCGAGTCGCGGCACGATCCGGAACCGCTGGACAGCGTCTCTTCCGGCGTCTGAATGCCCGGCTCCATCCGGATGACGTAACTGATCTTTTTCTGCAGTTGCGCGTTGAGCGCGACCAGGAAGTCGACGGTGCTGTCGGCCTCGCGCGGAATGTCCTTCAGGTAATCCGCGAACTTCGGCCCCTGGTCCGATGTCGCCAGATAGGGCGCCAGCTCGGTCTTGAGATCGCTGGTGTACTGGAATGGAAAGCTTGACGCGTAACCCTCGACAAAGAAGTCGAACGGATTGACCACGGTCATCTGCGCGGTGAAATCGACCTCGATCTTGAGCTCGGTGGCCTTCTCCGGAAACACGAACCGCGCCAGCCAGTTGCCTTGCGGGTCCTGCTGCCAGTTCACGAAATGGTTTGCCGGGGTGACCTTGAGCGAATAGCTCAGGATCGGTGTCCGCGTATGCGGCGCCGGGCGCAGGCGAATGGTTTGCGGGCCGAGATCGATCGGACGGTCGTATTTGTAGTGCGTAACGTGATGTAGCGCGACGAAGATCGACACAGACCGAACACTCCAGCAGCTTTTTTAAGCAGAACACTGGTTCCGGTACGGATCAAGCACTAACAACGGGCAGCCGTTGCCTACGGGAAGTGCGGCCGTGCTGTCGTTCCTGCGAACGCAGGAACCCATACCGCGTGATCTATCGAAAACGCGTGATGGCTGAGACCCTCCACCCCATTTAAGCCGGTGGCTATGGGTCCCTGCGTTCGCAGGGACGACATAGATCGCGCCCGGCCTACATCGTCGCGCCAAGCACCCAGGGCGCGAACTCGGCGCCACCGAAATCGAAACTCTCGCTCTTGGTCGGCTGGCCCGAGGCGGTCTTCAGCATCAGTTCGAAAATGCGCTGGCCGCATTGCTGCACGCTTTCCTCGCCGTCGAGGATGGTGCCGCAATTGACGTCCATGTCGTCTTCCATGCGCTTGTACATCGCCGTGTTGGTCGCAAGCTTGATCGAGGGCGCGGGCTTGCAGCCGAACACGCTGCCACGGCCGGTGGTGAAGCAGACGAGGTTGGCGCCGCCAGCCACCTGCCCGGTCGCCGCGACCGGGTCGTAGCCGGGCGTGTCCATGAACACGAAGCCTTTCTTGGTGACGGCTTCGGCATAGTTGAGCACGTCGACCAGATTGGTACTGCCGGCCTTGGCCATCGCGCCCAATGATTTCTCGAGAATCGTGGTGAGGCCGCCGGCCTTGTTGCCGGGGCTCGGATTGGCGTTCATCTCGGCGCCTTCGCGCTCGGTGTAGGCTTCCCACCAGCGCATCAGCCCGACCAGCTTTTCGCCGACCTCGCGGCTGACTGCGCGCCGCGTCAACAGATGTTCGGCGCCGTACGTCTCCGGTGTTTCCGACAGGATCACGGTGCCGCCATGACGCACCAAGAGATCACTCGCAGCACCCAGCGCCGGATTGGCCGATACGCCCGAATAACCATCGGAGCCACCGCATTGCAGGGCCACGGTCAACTCGCTCGCCGGCACCGGCTCGCGCTTCACCTTGTTGGCGTCCGTCAACGCCTCGCGCACAAAGGCGACGCCGGCTTCGACGGTTTTGCGGGTGCCGCCGACTTCCTGAATGTCCATCGCGCGCAAACGTCCGGCGAGTTTCTGCTCCTGCATCAGGCCGCCGATCTGGTTGACCTCACAGCCGAGCCCCAGCACGACGACGGCGGAAAAATTCGCATGCCGCGCATAGCCGCCGAGCGTGCGGCGAAGCAGCGCCAGCGGTTCGTCCTGCGTCATGCCGCAGCCGGTCTTGTGCGTCAGCGCCACCACGCCGTCGACGTTCGGAAAATCCGCCAGCGGATTGTCGCCGGTGAACGGGTTCTTCTTGAAGATATCGGCGACCATGCCGGCGACATGGGCGCTGCAATTCACCGAGGTGAGGATGCCGATATAGTTGCGGGTCGCGACACGGCCGTCGGCACGGCGAATGCCGTCGAAGGTCGCAGGCAAATCGAAGTTCGGCGTCGGCGTGACGTCGACGCCATACGCATAGTCCTTGGCGAAGTCGCCCATGCCGCAATTCTGGGTGTGCACATGCTGGCCCGGCGCAATCGGCACCGTCGCAAAGCCGATGATCTGGCCGTAGCGGCGGATCGGTTCGCCCACGGCAATCGGTTTGATCGCGACCTTGTGGCCCGCGGGAATCCGCTCGACGGTGGTGACCCCATCGGACACCACCATGCCCGGCGGCAGGCTCGAGCGCGCAATCAGCACGCCATCGTCAGGATGCAATCGAATGACGGGTGCCGGGGCCATGGGGATCTCCTGTTGGTTTTCTCTCGCCCCGCAGAGTGCGGAGCGAGAGAGATTATCGCTTACGCCTTGCCGGCCGATTCCTTGCGGGTCTGGTTGACCTGCATCTTGGCGTAGGTCTGCATCAGGCCGCTCTCGTTCGACAGCGTCACGAGCTTGAAGCCCATGTTGATCGCGCGCACCGCGCCCTCGGCGCCCGAGCAGTGGATGCCCGGATGCAGGCCGCGCTTGCCGCATTCCTTGACGATCTTCTCGTAGATCTTGAGAATTTCCGGCTCGTCGCGATCGAGCTTCGGCACCAGGCCGTAGGAGAAGCCGAGGTCGGAGGGGCCGACGTAAACGCCGTTGATGCCCTCGACGTCGAGGATCGATTCCATATTCTCGATCGCCGTCTTGGTCTCCATCATCGGCAGCAGCACGATCTCGTCGTTGGCCGTCTGCTGGTAGGCGCCGGCCGAGCCGTACATGCCGGAGCGGATCGGGCCGTTCGAGCGGGTGCCCTTTGGCGGATACTTGGCGTACTGGACCAGGTTTTCCGCTTCCTGCTTGGTGTTGATCATCGGGCAGATCACGCCATAGGCGCCGCCGTCGAGCACCTTGCCGATGATGCCGGGCTCGTTCCAGGGAACGCGGACCATCGGCGTCACCGGGTGGCCGTTCATCGCCTGGAAGCACTGCACCATCGAGAGGTAATCCTGCACGCCGTGCTGCATATCGACGGTGACGCTGTCGAAGCCGCATTGCGCAATCACTTCGGCCGAAAAGCCGGACGGAATCGCGAGCCAGGCATTCACCACGGCCTTGCCCGAGGCCCATACTTTCTTGACGTTGTTGGTAGTCATGGATCGCGTTTCCTCTGTCGTTTCTTTTGATGCCGGACCGGTCTAGCTGACGGCCGCTGGATGCGGGGGCGCACTATCGCCGCCCCGGTATCGTCAGGCAAGGGCAGCGTCTGCCACGCAGACCCGCATTTTCCGCACGATATCGCCCGGCATTGCCGCCTGATCGACGTCGCTTCAGGCGCTGACCTTGCCGTGCCCGCCGAGATAGGCAGCGGCGATGGCTTCATTGCCCCACAATTCGTCGGGCTTGCCGCCGAGCACGATCCGGCCGGTTTCCAGCACGAAGCCGTGGTCGGCGACCGAAAGCCCCATCCGCGCGTTCTGCTCGACCAGCAGCACCGTGGTGTCTTTCCTGATCTGCGAGATGATCCGGAACACCGCTTGCACGATGACGGGCGCCAGCCCCAGCGAGGGCTCGTCCAGCAGCAGCAGGCGCGGCTTCGCCATCAGGCCACGCGCGACCGCGACCATCTGCAACTGGCCGCCGGACAAGGTCCAGCCCAGCGCGTTGGCAAACGAGCGGATGTCCGGAAACAGGTCGAACATCGCGTCGGCTTCGCGCGACAATTGCGACGTCGCGACCCTGCGGTTCGACGCGCCGAGCATGATGTTTTCCTTCACCGTCAGGCCCGGGAATACCCGGCGTCCTTCCGGCACATGCGAAATGCCCATGCGGACGATCGCTTCGGGCCCGAGGCCGGCGATCGATTTGCCGTCGAACAGGATGTCGCCGGCTGCCGGTTTGGCGAGACCTGAAATGGCGCGCAGCGTGGTCGATTTGCCGGCGCCGTTGGCGCCGAGCAAGGTCACTACCTGCCCCTCGTCGACATTGAGGGAGATGCCGCGCAACGCTTCGATTTCGCCGTAGCGGACAACGAGATCGCGAATTTCGAGCAGCGCCATTATTCGGTTCCGAGATAGGCGGAGACGACGTCGGGATGGCGCAGCACCGCCATGGATTCGCCGTCCGCGATGCGGCGTCCGAAATTGAGCACGGTGATGTGCTGTGCCGCTTCGGAGACCAGCGTCATGTCGTGATCGATGATCAGGATGGTCAGCCCCTGCGCCGCGATCCGTTTCAGCAGCTCGTGCAGTTCAAGCTTTTCGGTCGAGTTCAGACCGGCGGCGGGCTCGTCGAGCAGCAGCAGGGTCGGATTGGCGGCCAGCGCGCGCGCGATCTCGATCAACCGCTGATGGCCGTAGGAGAAGCTCGAGATCAACTGGTTGGCGCGGGCACCTAGTCCGACGAAGGTCAACGCCTCCATCGCCCGTTCGGTCAGTGCTGCGTCGCCGCCCTGCCCGATCATGGTATTGCCGGGCCGCTCGGCGCCGATCTCGACATTCTCCAGCGCCGTCATCGAGCGGAACAGCCGGATGTTCTGGAACGTGCGTCCCAGCCCCGCCGCCGTGCGCTGATGCGGCGGCATCGTCGTGATGTCGGTGCCGTCGAGCAAAATCTTGCCTGATGTGGCCTTGTAGAGGCCGGACAGCACGTTGAGCGTCGTGGTCTTGCCGGAACCGTTCGGTCCGATCAGGGCGTGAACCCCGCCGCGCCTCACCTGGATATCGACACCGTCGACCGCCTTGAGGCCGCCGAAATATTTCGAGAGCCCGGTGACTTCGAGCACGATATCGCCGCCGACCTTCGCGGGCTTGAGCTGCAAAGCCGCCGCTGCCGGCGGCGCCTTGGTCTGCGCGCGCCAACGCTCGAAGGCGGTTGCGAAAAAGCCCCAGATACCGTCAGGCATGAAGCGGATGATCAGGATGACGGCGAGCCCGTAGATCGCGAGATACAATCCGGGGATGCTTTTCAGGAACCGCAGCCATTCCGGAATCAGGATCAGCAAACCCGTGCCGATGGCCGAACCGATCGGCGATGCCACGCCGCCGAGCAAGGACATGGTCAGGAACACCACCGACTCGGCGAACGAGAACTGGTCCGGGCTGACATAGGCAAACCCGCCGGCGAAGAGACCGCCGGCCAACCCGCCCAGAACGGCACTCAATGCAAAGGCGGAAACCTTGGTGCGGAACACGTCGACGCCGACGACGCCGGCGGCAAGTTCGTTGTCGCGCACCGCGCGCATCGCCCGCCCGAGCCGCGTATCCGACAGGTGCCAGACCGCGTAGCCGACGATTGCCAGCACCGCGACGCAGAACGCGAGATAACCTTGCGCCGACTGAAACAGATCTGGCCGGCCGATCCGCGAAACGCCGTCCGGACCGTGGGTGAGCCAGGTCGCATTGATCATGACCAGTGTGATGATCTGCTGGAACGAGATCGTCACCATGGCGAGGTAATGGCCGCCAAGCCGCAGCGTCGACATGCCCAATACCGCGCCTGCCGCGAGCGCGACCAGGCATCCCGCCAACAGGCAGAGCCAGTAGCTGATGTGGTAGTCCGCCGTTCCGATGCCGACGGCGTAGGCGCCGAAGCCGAAGAACGCAGCCTGCGCGAGATTGATCTGCCCGCACAGGCCGAGCACGACCGAGAGGCCGAACACCGCGATCGCAAACGTCGTGGCCTGCATCAGGATGTTGTGGACGTAGCCGTCGAACTGGATGTTGCCGGCAAGCGCCACCGCGATCGCCGCGCCGATGAAATACGGCAGGTGACGCAGCAGCAGCGGCTTTGAACGCGGCAACGACGCGGCGATCGGCATATTTTCGGAAGGCGCGCTCATGCTTTCTCCGCGACACGTTCGCCGAAGATGCCCTGCGGCCGGATGATCAAAAACAGCACCAGCGCCAGGAACGCGAAGGCGTCCTTGTAGGGCACGGAGATATAAGCCGCACCGAAAGTCTCGATAATGCCGAGCGAAAGTCCGCCGATGATGGCGCCGGCGACGTCACCGAAGCCGCCGATGATGGTGGCGGCAAAAGCCTTCAGCGCAATCGTCGAGCCCATCTGGATCGAGACGAACAGCACGGGCGCCACGAGGACGCCGGCAAGGCCGCCGAGCACGGCCGAATAGATGAAGGTGATCATGATCATGGCCGAGACGGAAATGCCGAGCAGCGAGGCCATCTCCTTGTCCTGCGACGTCGCCTGCAATTTCTTGCCGAGCATGGTCTTTTCGAAGAACCAGTAGTTGAAGAACACGAGCGCGACGGTCACTGCGATGATCAGCAGGTACTGGCTGTCGAGATAAACCGGCCCAAGCTGGATGCCGGGGGTTTCGAACCAGCCCGGCAGCACCTGCGGCTGCGGGCCGTAGATCGCAAGCACGGAGTTGGCGAGCAGGATCGAGGCGCCGATGGTCGCGATGATGACGGGGAGAAAGGATCGATGACGCAAGGGGTAGTAAACCCCGAGATTGAAGATCACGCCGAGCAGCGCCATGCCGGCCAGCGCGGCCAGAAACGCCAGCCAGTAAGGCGCGCCGAACTCGATGGCGACCACCATCAGATAGGCGGCGACCATCGAGAACTCGCCTTGCGCGAAATTCACTACGTTGGTGGCGCGGAAAATCAGGACGATGCCTAGCGCGACCAGCGCATAGACGGCGCCGATGCCGATGCCGGTAAAGAGCAGTTGTAGGACGAGATCCATGACACGCGATCGGTTGAGAGAAACAGTTCGACAAAAAGGCTCGACAAAAAAGCTTCGGCCTCCCCGGCGAAACCGGAGAGGCCGAACTCACATCAATCGTTGAACTCGATGTGCTTGTCGAAGACGATGTTGCCCTTTTCGTTCTTCACGATGTTGTAGCCGTGAAGCCCGTCGCCGTTCTGGTCGAAATTGTATTCGCCCTCGGCCCCCGGGAACTTCTTGGTGGCCAGGATCGCCTCGCGGATCTTGGTCGCATCGGTGGAGCCGGCCTTGTTGATCGCGGCCGCGAGCACGTTGATTGCGTCGTAGGGCCAGGAGCTCTGGTTGTCGGGCGCGACCTTGACGGCGTCGCGGTAGAGCTTGCCGAACGCCTTCGATCCCTCGCTGGAATCCTCGGCGTAGTCGGCCACGCCATAGGTGTTGTACAGCGCGGGACCGGCGAGCTTCAGCGCCGTGATGTTGACGATCGAGGGCGAACCGACCCAGGGAATATTGACGCCGAGCTGGCGCAACTGCCGGGCAAAGATGCCGAGATCGTTTTCGAAGGTGAAGTAGGAACCGAGAATTTCGGCGCCGGACTGCTTGATCGCGAGCACGACCGGGGTGAAGTCCTGGCTCTGGTTGGCGTAGCCCTGATCCAGAACCGCGGGTGCGCCGAGCTTTTCAAGGGCCGCCGTCAGCGCCTTGCCGCCGGCGGTGCCGAACGCATCGGTCGAATGCAGCACGGCCCACTTCTTCTTGCCCAGCGTGTTGACGCCGTAATCGGCGATCACGCGGCCCGAATAGCTGTCATTGGGGCGGAAACGGAACAGCCACTGATTGCCCATATGGGTCAGGTTCGGATCGGTACCGCCGATCATGACCGGCTTGCCGAGCTTGATGACGTCGGGCGCCATGGCGTGAACCTGGGTCGAGCGGATCGAACCGAGGAAGCCGACGATGTCGGACTGGGCCGCCAGCTTGGAGAACGCCAGCACGATGCCGGGATTGGTGGTCTGGTCGTCCTCGACGATCAGCTCGAGCTGTTTGCCGAGAACGCCGCCGGCCTTGTTGACGGCTTCGAGCGCGAGTTTGGCGCCCTTGATGGCATATCCGCCGGATTCAGCGGCCGGGCCGGTCACCGGCGCGCACATGCCGATCTTGATGGTGGCGCCCTGCGCCCGTGCGCTGGTCAAAATGTGGGGTGCAGCAATACCGGCAACAATGCCGGCCGCGAAATCGCGTCTCGTAAGCTTCATCCAATCCTCCCTGAGGCCGGGCTTCGTCGTCGGCCTTTCTTGGTTTTGGCAGTCCTCACCGGACGCTAACCGGATGCGTACTTACGGATTCTCGCGTCCCGAGTAAATTGATATCGCGGTGAGTACGACTAACAGCCGATATCCATCGCTCAATGCGAGCATCAAAGATGATGAACGCCGCCCGGGCCGGCTTATTCCCTGGTTTCTCTACGGTAGTGGCGGCTTTTACTGCTCAAAGACAGTGCAGCGGGGCAAGCTATGCATCCCGGGGCCCGGCATCATGCAAATTTGTCTTTACTCTTCTTCCTCGCCACCGCCCTCACCTGCGACTTCCATCGCAGCTAAGCTACGCTCCAGCACGCTCAGCATGTCCTGCAGTTCGGCAAGCTTACGGGCGCCAAAGCGATTGGTGATTTCGGCGTAGATCGCTTCGGAGTTCGGCGCCACCGCCTCGATCAACTTCAAACCCTTGGGCGAGATCGACACCACGCCGCGGCGCAGATCGTCCTTTGCGGTACGGCGCTCGATCAGGTGCCGCGCTTCGAGGTCGCGCAGGATTCGCGACAGGCTCGGCCCCAACAGGAAGGCGGTACGCGCGAGTTCGGTGACCTCGATGGTTTCCACCGCGGTCAAGGCGCGCAGGATCCGCCATTGCTGCTCGGTCAGACCATGGTTGCGCAGCGACGGCCGGAACTGCCGCATCACCGCTTCGCGTGCGCGCAGCAACGACATCGGCAGTGACCTGGAGAATTCCCGCATCGGCGCGCGGCGGCTCTCCGCTGCTTCGGTGGAATTCGAACGCGACCCGTTCCGCAATTTCTTGTCTGCCATTGCTAGTCGTCCACCATCGCAAACCGTTGGTCGAGAGAGAAAAAATTTTGCGGTGCAGCAAGCATCAAATCGGTTTGCCTGGATACCCTTAACATGTTAATCAAATTCCAGCACCCCTTTTTGCCGAACGCACGGCGGACGCACATGACCCTTTCCAGAGACCAAATCCGCAGCGCCGCCGAACGACTCGACCATGCCGAGAAGACCCGCACCCAGATCCGCCAGATTTCGCTCGAACACCCCGGCATAACGATCGAGGATTCCTACGCCATTCAGAAGGCGTGGGTCGACATGAAGATTGCCCAGGGCCGAACCGTCAAGGGCCACAAGATCGGCCTGACCTCGAAGGCGATGCAAAGCGCACTCAATATCGGCGAGCCGGATTCCGGCATCCTGCTCGACGACATGTTCTTTGCCGATGGCGGGCTGGTGCCATCAGAACGCTTCATCGCCACCCGCGTCGAGGCCGAACTGGCCTTCGTGATGAAGTCGCGGCTGTCCGGACCCGACTGCACGCTATTCGACGTGCTCAACGCCACCGACTTCGTGGTGCCCGCGCTGGAGATCCTCGACACCAGGGTCGAGCGGGTCGATCCGCAGACCAAGGCCACCCGAAAGATCTTCGATACCATCGCCGACAACGCCGCCAATGCCGGCATCGTGCTCGGCGGCCGCCCGATCCGCCCCGGGGATGCCGACCTGCGCTGGATCGGCGCGCTCTGCTATCGCAACGGCCAGTTGGAAGAAACCGGGCTGGCGGCCGGCGTGCTCAATCATCCTGCGACCGCCGTGGCCTGG
This sequence comes from Afipia sp. GAS231, assembly GCF_900103365.1. Classification (NCBI taxonomy): domain Bacteria; kingdom Pseudomonadati; phylum Pseudomonadota; class Alphaproteobacteria; order Hyphomicrobiales; family Nitrobacteraceae; genus Afipia; species Afipia sp. GAS231. Next base: position 6,323,859 of record NZ_LT629703.1, on the reverse strand, counting down.
CTCGCCAACAAGATCGCCCCCAATGGATTGGCGCTGGAGGCCGGCCAGGTGGTGCTGGCGGGATCGTTCATCCGCCCGATCGAGACCAAGAAGGGCGACACCATCCAGGCCGATTACGGCGCCTACGGCTCGGTGAGCTGCTACTTCGCCTGACACTTTAGCAATCGCGGGAGCACCCCCAACATGCCGCACTTCACGATTGAATATTCAGCCAATCTCGACGGCCGCGTCGACATGGGCGCGGTGGTGGAACTGGTGCGCAAGGAAGCGGTTGCGACCGGGATCTTCCCGCTCGGCGGCATCCGCGTCCGCGCCATCAGATGCGAGCACTATGCGATCGCCGATGGCCGCAGCAACTTCGGCTTTCTCGACATGGTGCTGCGGCTCGGCGAGGGCCGCGACCTCGCTACAAGGCAAAAGGCCGGCGAACATATTTTCAAGGCCTTGTCGGCCTATCTTGATCCGGTGTTTGCGAACTCGAAGTTCGCGCTGTCGTTCGACATGCAGATCAACGGCAAGGAAACCAGCTGGAAACGCAACAACATCCACGAAGCTCTGAAAGTGGAGACCGCCCATGGATAAAGTGACACCGAAGGACGCCTTCAAGGCCAACCGCGACCGCGTCGGCCCCCTGCTCGTCAAATTGGCGGCCGAGGGCATCAACCACATGATCGACGGCAAGAGCGTGCCGTCGGTTTCTGGCCAGACCTTCGAGACCAAGTCCCCGGTCGACGGCACCTCCGCGCTGGCGACCGTCGCCCGCGGCAACGCCGAGGACATCGACCGCGCCGCGACCGCCGCCAGCCGTGCCTTCAAGTCGTGGCGCGACATGCCCGCGACGGCGCGCAAGAAATTGCTGCACCGCGTCGCCGATGCGATCGAGGACAATGCCGACGACATCGCCGTGCTCGAATGCATCGACACCGGCCAGGCCCACCGCTTCATGGCCAAGGCCGCGATCCGGGCCGCCGAGAATTTCCGCTTCTTCGCCGACAAATGCGCCGAGGCGCGCGACGGCCTCAGCACGCCGAGCGACGAGCACTGGAACATCTCGACCCGGGTGCCGATCGGCCCGGTCGGCGTCATCACGCCGTGGAACACGCCGTTCATGCTGTCGACCTGGAAGATCGCCCCGGCGCTGGCGGCCGGTTGCACCGTCGTGCACAAGCCGGCGGAATGGTCGCCGGTGACCGCGGACCTGCTGACAAAGCTCGCCAAGCAGGCCGGCCTGCCCGATGGCGTGCTCAATACCGTGCACGGCTTCGGCGAGGAAGCCGGCAAGGCCTTGACCGAGCACCCCGCGATCAAGGCCATCGGCTTCGTCGGCGAGAGTTCGACGGGTTCGGCGATCATGGCGCAGGGCGCGCCGACCCTGAAGCGGGTGCATTTCGAGCTCGGCGGCAAGAATCCCGTCATCGTGTTCGACGACGCCGATCTCGATCGCGCGCTCGATGCGGTCGTCTTCATGATCTACTCGCTGAACGGCGAGCGCTGCACCTCGTCCAGCCGGTTGCTGGTCCAGCAGGGCATCGCCGACAAATTCATCGAAAAGCTCACCGCACGGGTGAAGGCGCTGAAGGTCGGGCATCCGCTGGATCCCGCCACCGAAATCGGACCGCTGATCCACGAGCGGCATCTGGCCAAGGTCTGCAGCTATTTCGACATCGCCCGCCAGGACGGCGCCACCATCGCCGTCGGCGGCCGACCGCATGACGGCCCCGGCGGCGGGCACTACGTAGAGCCGACGCTGGTCACCGGCGCACATCCGAACATGCGGGTAGCGCAGGAGGAAGTGTTCGGCCCGTTCCTGACCGTGATCCCGTTCAAGGACGAGAACGACGCGATCGAGATCGCCAATGGCGTGCAGTATGGCCTCACCGGTTACGTCTGGACCGGCGACATGGGCCGCGCGCTGCGCGTCGCCGACGCGCTGGAAGCCGGCATGATCTGGCTCAACTCGGAAAACGTCCGCCACCTGCCGACGCCGTTCGGCGGCATGAAATCATCAGGCATCGGCCGCGACGGCGGCGACTACTCGTTCGACTTCTACATGGAAACCAAACACGTCTCGCTGGCGCGCGGGACGCACAAGATTCAGAAACTGGGAATGTAAACGCATCGTCGTTCCGGGGCGCGAAGCGAACTACGATGCGCAATTGCGCATCTGAGAACCTCGAGATTCCGGGTTCGATGCTTCGCATCGCCCCGGAATGACGAAAGCCAAACAAGGGAACGCCTATGCCGGTGCCGACACACATCTTCGATCCCCCCTTCAACATCATCCGCTCGAGCCACGCCGTACTCGATGTCGTCGATCTGGACAAGAGCCGGGCGTTCTACGAGACCACCGTCGGTCTCCACGTCGAGGATCGCGACGACAACGCGGTCTACCTGCGCGGCAGCGAGGAACATCAGCATCACTCACTGGTGCTGCGGAAAGCGCCGGTCGCGGCCTGCAACCGCCTCGGCTTCAAGGTCGGCAACGACGGCGATCTCGACAAGGCCGCCAGCTTCTTCTCCGAGAACGGCATCGCCTACGCCTTCACCGAGCAGCCGTTCCAGGGCCGCACGCTGCAGTTCACCGATCCCTTGGGCTTCCAGCTCGAACTCTATGCCGCGATGGAAAAGCGCCCGCATCTGTTGCGCCGCTACGACCTCTACAAGGGCTGCCACCCGCAGCGGCTCGACCATTTCAACGTGTTCTCGCCTGAAGTGCAGAACACCGTCGACTTCTATGCGCGGCTCGGCTTCCGCTTGACCGAGTACGGCGAGGAAGACGGGCCGAACGGGCGCATCGCCGCCGCCTGGATGCACCGCAAGGGCAATGTGCACGACTTCGCCATCACCAACGGAAAAGGTCCTCGCCTGCACCACTTTGCCTATTGGGTGCCGACGGCGATGAACATCCTGCATCTCTGCGACGTCATGGCCTCCAGCGGCTTTCTGAAGAACATCGAGCGTGGCCCCGGCCGCCACGGCATTTCGAACGCGTTCTTTCTTTATGTCAGGGATCCCGACGGCCACCGCCTCGAGCTCTACACCAGCGATTACTTCACAGGCGATCACGACCACGAGCCGCTGCGCTGGTCGCTGAAGGACCCGCGCCGTCAAACACTGTGGGGCGCGCCCGCGCCGCGCTCCTGGTTCGAAGAGGGTTCGCCGTTCACGGGACAGGCGGTGCGCGAGCCGGCGTTTGTCGCCGATGTCACGATTGCGGACTAGGCTGGGTCTGACCAAAGGAAAAGCGCCGTGACCAGACTGTTGCTGAAACGACTATCTGTCGCACTCTCGGGGATTCTCGCTATGGCGCTCATATCTCCGTTGCAAGCTGCAGAACTCAAAGTGATCGCGGGCGGCTCGCTGACGGCTCTGCTCAACGAACTCACGCCGACTTTCGAGAAGGTCACCGGCCACACGCTTTCGATCCTTTTCGACTCCACGCCCAACATCGTCACGCGGATCAACGCGGGCACGCCGTTCGATGTCGTTGTCGTTCCCGTCGATGTCTTCAAGGATGTCCCCGAAGCCCGCTTCATGCTACCGACCATCGACTTCGCGCATGTCGGCTATGGCGTCGCCATCCGCGCCGGTGCGCCGAAACCCGATATCTCTACACCGGATGCGTTGAAGAAGACCCTGCTCGCCGCGTCTTCGATTGCGTCGGTGCCGGCGAGTGCCGCCGGCGCCTATGTAACAAAAGTGTTCGAGCGCCTCGGCATTGCCGACGAGATGAAGGCCAAGACCAAGGCGCAGGCCGGTCCGCCGCAGATTGCTCCAGCGGTCGCCAACGGCGAGGCCGAGCTCGGCGTATTCCTGACCAACGTCCTGATCGCACCCAGCGTCGAACTCGTGGGGCCGTTCCCGGCCGAATTGCAACAGGAACTGGTGTTCATCGCGGCCCTCGCCGCCGACGTCAAGGAATACGATGCCGCCTATGCCTTCATCGAGTATCTGGCAACTCCCACCGTCACGGCCGCGCTCAAGGCACGCGGCATGAAGCCGGGCTAACTGGACATCCCATGACCTCACATCGTCTCGCCACCTTCTCCGTCAATGGGTCGACCAAATACGGCGCTGTCGTCAAAGCCGGCATCGTCGATCTTTCCGCCCATTTCAGCCGCGACTATCCGACCCTGCGCGAAGCGATCGCGGCCAATGCCCTGCCAAAGTTGATCGAAGATGCCGAAAAGCGCGGGCCGGATTATTCCCTCGACGCGATCACCTGGCAGCCGCCGATCCCGGTGCCGGAAAAGATCATCTGCATCGGCGTCAACTACCCGGACCGCAATGCCGAATACAAGGACGGCCAGGACGCGCCGAGATACCCGAGCATGTTCATGCGCACGCCGCGCTCGTTTGTCGGCCACGAGACGCCGCTGGTCCGCCCGCGCGCGTCGTCGCAGCTCGACTACGAGGGCGAACTGGTGATCGTGATCGGCAAGGCCGGCCGCCACATCAAGGAAAGCGCCGCACTGGATCACATCGCCGCCATCACGCTGTGCAACGAAGGCACGCTCCGCGACTGGGTGCGGCACGCCAAGTTCAACGTCACCCAGGGCAAGAATTTCGACTCCACCGGCAGCCTTGGTCCGTGGCTGGTGCCCTACACCAACGAGGCGCAGATCGCCGACATTCACCTGACCACCAAGGTCAATGGCGAGACCCGGCAGGACGACCGCACCGGTCGCTTGATTTTTGGCTTCCGCTATCTCCTCAGCTACATCTCGACCTTCACCACGCTGGTGCCCGGCGACGTCATCGTGACGGGCACACCCACCGGCGCCGGCGCGCGGTTCGACCCGCCGCGCTACCTCAAGCCCGGCGACGTCATCGAGGTCGAGGCCGAAGGCGTCGGCGTGCTGAAGAACGGCGTCGTCGACGAAACCTGATAATTCCCGTGAGCGATTGGACAATACAATGACTTCAACTTCCGGCGGCGAAGCAATCGTCAATGGCCTCGTCGCGCATGGCGTCGAAACCGTGTTCGGCCTGCCCGGCGCACAGATCTACGGCCTGTTCGACGCCTTCCATCAGGCGCAGCTCAAGGTGATCGGCGCGCGGCATGAGCAGGCCTGCGGCTACATGGCCTATGGGTACGCGCGCTCGACCGGCAAGCCCGGCGTGTTCAGCGTCGTGCCCGGCCCCGGCGTGCTCAACGCCGGCGCCGCGCTGTTGACGGCGTTCGGAGCGAACGAGCCGGTGCTGTGCCTGACCGGCCAGGTGCCGACGCAATTTCTCGGCAAGGGCCGCGGCCATCTGCACGAAATGCCGGACCAGTTGGCAACGCTGAAGACGTTTGTGAAATGGGCCGACAGAATCGAATATCCGGATGTCGCGCCGGCGATGGTGTCGCGCGCGTTCCAGGAGATGCTGTCCGGGCGGCGCGGCCCGGTGTCGCTGGAAATGCCGTGGGACGTGTTCACCCAGCGCGCGGAAGTCGGCCCGGCAACGCCGTTCGACCTGTTTCCGGCGCCGAAGCCCGATCCCGATCGCATCAAGGCCGCCGCGGCGCTGGTCAAGGGAAGCAAGGCGCCGATGATCTTTGTCGGCAGCGGCGCCATTGACGCGGCCGAGGAAATCCTCGAACTGGCGGAAATGATCGACGCACCTGTCGTGGCGTTCCGCAGCGGTCGCGGCATCGTTTCCAATGCCCATGAACTCGGGTTGACCATGGCGGCAGCCTACAAACTGTGGCCGACCACCGATCTGATGATCGGCATCGGCACGCGGCTGGAACTGCCGACGATGTCGCGCTGGCCCTATCGCCCCGACGGCCTGAAATCTGTCCGCATCGACATCGATCCGGTCGAGATGCGGCGCTACACGCCGGATTGCGCCGTGATCGCCGATGCCAAGGCCGGCACGGCCGAGCTCGCCGCCGCCGTGACGAAGGCTGGCTACAGCAAGATCAGCGGCCGGCGCGCCGCGATCCGTGAGGCGACTGCTGCTTCGCATGTGGAGATTCAAAAAATCCAGCCGCAGATGGCGTATCTGAATATCCTGCGCGAAGTGCTGCCGGCCAATGCGATCGTCACCGACGAATTGTCGCAGGTCGGCTTCGCCTCCTGGTACGGCTTTCCGATCTACCAGCCGCGCACCTTCATCACCTCGGGCTATCAGGGCACGCTCGGCTCCGGCTTCCCTACCGCGCTCGGCGCCAAGGTCGCCAATCCGGAGCGGCCGGTGGTCGCGATAACCGGCGACGGCGGCTTCATGTTCGCGGTGCAGGAATTGGCGACCGCCGTGCAGTTCAAGATCGGCGTGGTGACGCTGATCTTCAACAACAACGCCTATGGCAATGTGCGCCGCGACCAGGTGCAGCGCTTCGAAGGCCGCGTGGTCGCCTCCGATCTCGTCAATCCCGATTTCGTCAAGCTGGCGGAATCCTTCGGCGTCGGTGCTGCGCGCGTCACCTCGCCCGATCATTTCCGCCCCGCGCTGGAAAAGGCGCTGGCCGATGGCGGGCCTTATGTGATCGCGATCGAGGTGCCGACGGATTCGGAAGTCACTCCGTGGGAGTTCATTCACCCGGCGAAGAACAACTAGACCGCCAACTTGCGCTGCGCCCGGGATGCTGCGATCACCAGCAACCCGGCGCCGGCGACCGACCAGCACGCTACCGGCGCCCACTGCAACAGCGGTGCGTATTCCGGTAGCTTCTGCAAGCCGCCGGCCACCGCCGCCATCCGCGCAAACGTCGCCAGCGCCAACGCTGAAAATACCAGCCCCACCAGCTTGCCTTCGGTGCCGTTTTCCCCGATCGCCAGCGCCGCCGAGACCGCGGCCATCAGCATGCAGCCCCACGCCGCACCCGCGACGAACTGGGCTGCGATCAGCATGTTCAGGTTGACGGCGAGCTCCGCGCCCAACGCTGCAATCGCGCCGAGCAAACCGGCAGCCCCAATCACGAACAGCCCGCCACGATGCTTGACGACGGTGCTGGCCGGAAACATCGCGATATTGAATCCGATCCAGAACACCGGCAGCAGCCACTGCAGCTGCTCGGGCTTGGCAAAGCGCAGGAAGAACGGCGCGCTGTTGATGCTGAAATGCAACTGGGAACCGAGCGAAAGAATCACCATCGAGGCGATGAACACGATCGGTATCCGGCCGAGCGGTTTGGCTGATACGGCCGGTTCAGACGCAACGGAATCCTGCGCCGCTCCGCGCTCGACCTTCGACAGCGCCAGCGTCGTGATCAGCAGCACCGCGCCGGAGATCAAAAACGGAAGCCGCGGATCCTGGTCGCGCAGCACCACGCCGAGATAGGGCGACACCGCGCCCGCAAGCCCGTAACCCAGCATCGCCAGCGCCGCCAGGAACGGAATCCGCGGCCGTGCGCCGTACTTTCCCAGCAGTGTCAGCGGCGGTGCGCGCAGCGCCGACGAGGTAACGGCCCAGATCACGATCAGAACGATGAGCCAGACCTGTCCGCCCGGACCGGTGCCGGCGACGAACGGCAGCGCGACGAACGCCGCGCAGGAAATCGCGGTCAGGACACCCACGAACAAGCCGATCCGGCCGAACAGCCCCGCGATCCTGTCGGCGGCAATGCCCATGGCGGTATCGCTGATGGTGAAAACCGCCTGATCCAGCATCAGGATCAGAATGACGGTGCCCGGCGCGATCCCGACCAAGCCAGCGAGTTTCGGCAGATAAATGACATAGGTGGTCCAGCCCAGCGTGAACACCAGTTGCAGCACGGCGAGATAGACGCCGGTGCGATTGGCGCTGGCGCTGATGTCGGCGTTGATGTCGGTGGTGGTCATTTCGGGCTCCCGGCGGAGGGAGTGTAGACCAGCGGGAACTTAGATGGAAAGGCACGCGTCCTTCCCTTCTCCCCTTGTGGGAGAAGGTGCCTTCGCGCAGCAAAGGCGGATGAGGGGTCTCTATCCACGGAGACAAACCCCTCACCCGTCTCGAATGAGCTGACGCTCATTCGATCCACCCTCTCCCACAAGGGGAGAGGGAAGTAAGAGCTCTCACCGGGCCTTGCGAAACGTCAGATTGATGCGCTGGCGGCCCATCGCGGCATGTTCGCCGTCGGCGAGCGGCGCCACCCCGTGAAAGAACAGCCGCGACGGCCCGCCCCAGACCACCACGTCGCCATGCTCCAGCCGGTAGCGCTGCGGCTTGTCGGCGCGCTTGGGGCCGCCGAACAGGAACGTCGCGGGCAGTCCCAGCGATACCGACACGATCGGCGCGCCGAAATCGTTTTCGTTGCGGTCCTGATGCAGCGACATCCGCGCGCCGGGCGCGTAGCGGTTGATCAGACAGGCATCAGGCGAAAATCCCTCGAAGCCGCCTTCCCTCGCCGCCGTCTCGGCCAGCGCGCGAAACACCGCCGGCATCGCCGGCCATGGCTGGCCGGAGACCGGATCGATGCCGTCGTAGCGATAGCCGGTGTGATCGGTGACCCAGCCGGCGTTGCCGCAGTTGGTCATCGCCACCGACATCTGGTGGCCGCCGGGCGTGAACATGCGCCGGAACGGCGCCTGCGCGACAATCTCGCGCAGGCTTGCGATCAATTCGCTCTCATAGGGCCTTACGAATCCGCGCAGCAGCACCGCGCCATCCGCCATCGCCTGGCGCGGCGGGCGCACGTCGGGAACGGCAGCGAATAAATCCGTGGTCAATGTTATCAGCACTCATTTCGCATCGTGGAAGATCACACCGACGGTGTGGCGATGGCCGGAGCGGATCCGGCTGACGCCATGGCGCAGATTAACCCGGTAGAACCCGTGCGTCCCCTGCACGGGCCGGTGATGCACAGCAAAGGCCACCGCATCGCCCTGCGCCAGCGGAACCACTTCGGGCCGGGACTGCATCCGCGGCCGTTGTTCGGTCAGCACAAACTCGCCGCCCGTAAAGTCACGACCGGGTTCCGAGAGCAGGATCGCGACCTGCAGCGGGAACACGTGTTCGCCGTACAGGTCCTGGTGCAGGCAATTGTAGTCGCCGGCGCCATATTGCAGCAGCAGCGGTGTCGGCCGGGTCTGACCGGCCTCATGGCAGCGCTTCAAAAACGCCTCGTGGCGATCGGGGTAACGGATATCGATCCCCATCGTCTCGTTCCAGCGATTGGCTGTGCCACACAGCCGCGCATAGAGCGCGGGCCGCAACTGCGCGATCAGGTCAGGCAGCGGATAGGTGAAATACTTGTATTCGCCGCGGCCGAAGCCATGGCGGCCCATCACGACCCGGCTGCGGAAGTTTGTGTCGTCGGGATAGAGCGCGGCGACGGCGGCGCACTCGCCCGGCGACAGCAATCCCTTCAGCACGGCGCAGCCTTGACCGTCGAGATCGGTGGTGGCTTGGGTCCAGTCGAGGCCATCAACGCGAGAGGCGATGTCGGCGGCGGGACGATCGATGGTTTTTGCGTGTGCTTTCATGGGCGGCAGTTTCGCAAAGCGCGCCGGCCGGCGCCACCCGATTTCCGGGCAAATTTCTCTCCGTCATGGCCGGGCTTGTCCCGGCCATCCACGTCTCGCTTTATTGACTGAAGGCGTGGATGCCCGGGACAAGCCCGGGCATGACGACTGAGATTGAATTCTATCCCAGCACCGGCAGCGCAATCACATCATAGCCGTGGCTGATCTTCCGCTTCAGCACGGGATCCTCCAGTTCGAACTCGAACCGGCTGGCCGCGCGGATACCGCCCTTGGCCGCGAAGGTTCCGCCGAACATCGCGCAGCCGTCCGGCAGGCCCTTGCCGCCAAAACCGCGCGCGATCAGGTCTTTCACCGGCAGCATGCCGTCGAGCGTGCCTTCCTGATAGAGCACGCGGACACCGTCGATCACGGCCCACGACCGCAAGATCATCTGGTCCCAGTGGCCGATGACCTCCTCGAGCTCCCACAGCTCGGAGGCGATCGGCTTGTCGCACATCTGCTTGGAAACGGTGACGCTGTAGGCCTCCACCTTGCGGTCGGTATGGTCGGAACCGCAGCCGACGAAGATGCGGCCCTGCCAGCCGATCAGCACGAACTCGACCTCGCCACTGGAATCGCCGCCGGATACCTCGATACGATCTGCCATGGTGATCCGGCACGCGGCGACGCGGTAATAGATCGGCGTCGATGCCGGGCGCGCGATACCGATCGCTTCGAGCTCGGCGATATGCTTGTCGCGCGCGACCGGATCGCGGCCGGTCCAGCCGGCGATGACGGCCTGGTCGATCGCGAGCGTCAGCGGCATGCCGGCGCCCTTGTCCTCGATGGTGAAGGTGAGATCAAACACGGATGATGTTCTCCATTCCCGCCGCAAGCTCGAAAATCCGCCGATCCGATCCGCCCGCGGCGGCCAGCATCAGCCCGACCGGCACCTCGCCGTCGCGATTCGCCGGCAGCGAGATCGCGCAACCGTCGAGCACGTTGATCAGCGTGCAGTTGCGCAGAGCGCGCAAGTTCTGGACCGTGAAGACCTTGTCGTCGGCGAGGTCAGCGATCTTTGGCGGCGTATTCGCCGTGGTCGGCAATACCAGCGCGTCGTAAGGCGCAATGCGTTTATCCGTCCGCGCGATGAACGACCGCCGCGCATTGAGGATATCGATATAGTCGGCGGCGCCGATGCCCTCGCCGCGCAGGATGCGGAGCGAAACGCGGGGATCGTAGACGTCGCCCTTGCTCGTGAGCAGATAACGATGCCAGGCATAGCTTTCGGCCGCGGCAAAGCCGCCCTTGGCATTCATCACGCCGACATCGTGAAATTCCGGCACCTCGATCCGTTCGATCAGGGCACCGGCGCGTGACAGGGTTTCCAGTGCCCGCTCGAATGTCTTCGCCACCACGTCATCAAGATCATCGAGCGCCACGGTCGTCGGCACCGCGAGCCGCATGCCCTTGACCGTGCGCGGCTGCAATGGCTGCACCGGCTCGTCGGCCAGCACGGCGTCCAGCACCGCGCAACAGGCGACGCTGCGCGCCAGCGGCCCAAAACTGTCGAGCGAGAGCGACAACGGCACGCCGCCATCGAGCGGCACGCGGCGTTGCGTCGGCTTGAAGCCGACGATGCCGTTGAAGGCGGCCGGAATCCGGCAGGAGCCGCCGGTGTCGGTGCCGAGCGCGCCGAACGCCATTTGATCGGCGATGGAAACCGCGGCACCGGAGGACGAGCCGCCGGGCACATGGCCGACGCTGCGGTTCCAGGCGCTTTTCGGCGTGCCATAATGCGGATTGATGCCGATGCCGGAATAAGCGAATTCGGTCATGTTGGTTCGGCCGATCACGATGAATCCGGCCCGGCGCAGCCGCGCCACCACGGTCGCGTCAGTTTCCGCGGGCGCGGAATCCTCCAGTGCACGCGAACCGGCGCGGGTCACCTGCCCCTTGATGTCGAAGAGGTCCTTGATCGACACCGGAATGCCCGCGAACGGCGACGGTGCTGCCTTGGCTTTGCGCAGCCGGTCCATGGCGTCGGCAGCGTCAAGGGCTGCGTCCTTGTCGACGCGAATAAAGACACGCTGGCCTTCGCCTGCGGGGTCGGCGATTTTGGCGAGGCACGCCTCGACCAGTCTGCGGGCGGTTGTCGCGCCGGAAGCAAGATCGGCGGCCAGGGAGGCGAGTGTCGGCTTGTCAGGCATGTGATCCCGGTGCTGTCGCGTTTGTTGGCATCACGTGTCTTTTTTTGGCGATGCGGATGACAAATACCCTAGCGCGGGAAATCGCTGGCATACAAGCGCTCTCGTTTGCCGGAATGCGGCCATGCGGCAGCAACGCTGGACCGTTGACGTGGAATGGTCAAATGTCGCATCAAGATCGCAACAATCGGGCGCAAGCCCAAATCCCACGGGGAGGAATTGCCGAATGGCGGAGCCAGCGCGCGCTAAACCGAAACCGACGCCGGAGACCCAGCATTTCTGGGATGGTACTGCGGCCGGTGAGTTGCGCCTGCAGCGCTGCGACGCCTGCGCCAATGTCTATTTCCCGCCGCGCCCGTTCTGTCCGTCCTGCGCCTCGCGCAAGGTCTCGGTGTTCAAGGCGAGCGGCAAGGGTACGCTCTACAGCTACGTCATCAACCACCGTCCCGCCGCGCCCGGCTTCACGCCGCCTTATGCGATCGCGATCGTCGAACTCGCCGAAGGCCCGCGCATGATGAGCAACATCATCGATTGTCCGCAGACACCGGAGGCGCTCGAGCTCGACATGAAGCTCGAAGTCGCGTTCGAGAAACTCGACGACAAGATCACCCTTCCCCAGTTCCGTCCGGCGAAGGGCTAAGCACCATGCGCAGAAACGCAGTCGCCGTCGTCGGCGCCGCCGAAACCACCGAACTCGGCGTCATCCCCAACATGTCGCAGATCCAGCTCCATGCGGATGCGGCGCTCAACGCCATTGCCGATGCCGGACTGAAACTGTCCGACATCGACGGTATCGCTACCGCGGTGGAAACCCCGCAGCAGATCGCGCACTATCTCGGCATTACCCCGACCTGGGTTGATGGCACCTCGGTCGGCGGCTGTTCGTTCATGCTGCACGTCCGCCACGCCGCGGCCGCGATCGAGGCCGGCCTCTGCAAGACCGTGCTGATCACGCATGCGGAAAGCGGCAAGTCGATGATCGGCAAGCAGCCGCGCTCGACGCCGGCAGACAGCCTCAACGGCCAATTCGAGTCACCGTTCGGCGTCTACGGCCCGCCGAGCATGTTTCCGATCCCGGTGCTGCGCTACATGAAGACGCATGGCATCACGCATGAACAAATTGCTTCAGTCGCGGTGGTGCAGCGGGAATGGGCCGCGAAGAATCCGCGCGCCACCATGAAGGACCCGATCACGGTCGCGGACGTCCTGAACTCGCGGATGATCGCCTACCCGTTCCGCATCCTGCAATGCTGCCTCGTCACCGACGGCGGCGGCGCGCTGATCCTGACCTCGGCGGACCGCGCCAAGGACTTTCCGAACAAGCCGGTCTATATCCTCGGCACCGGCGAGAGCGTGGAAACGCCGATGGTCAGCCAGATGAAGACGTTTGACTCATCGCGTGCCTTCAAGGTCGCAGGCCCGACCGCCTTCAGGGAAGCCGGCATCGCCCACAAGGACGTCGATCATCTCATGATCTACGACGCCTTTGCGCATTTGCCGCTCTATGGGCTTGGCGACCTCGGCTTCATGCCGCACGAGGAGACCGGCAAGTTCATCGCCGACGGCAACACCCGCCCCGGCGGCAAGCTGCCACTCAACACCAATGGCGGCGGCCTCAGCTACATGCATTCGGGCATGTACGGCATGTACGCGCTGCAGGAAAGCGTGCGGCAGATGCGCGGCATCGCACCGGCGCAAGTGCCGGGCGCGAAAATCTCGGTCTGCCACGGTGTCGGCGGCATGTTCGCCGCGTCAGGCACGATCATTTTTACGAACGAGAAGTAATCACTCTCGTCATTCCGGGATGGTCCGAAGGACCAGACCCGGAATCTCGAGATTCCGGGTTCGATGCTGCGCATCGCCCCGGAATGACAGACAACAACGGGAGAGCCCCATGGCCAAATCACTGCAAGACAAAGTCATCATCGTCACCGGCGCGGGCCGCGGCATCGGGCGCGAGATCGCGCTGCTGTGCGCCGCCGAAGGCGCCAAGGTCGTTGTCAACGATCCCGGCGGCTCGGCCGACGGCGCCGGCTCGTCGGCTTCGCCGGCCGAGGAAGTGGTCGAGGAGATCAAAAAGCGCGGCGGCACCGCGGTTCCGAACTTCGAGTCGGTGGCGGAAGCGATCCCCGCCAGCAAGATCGTCAAGACGGCGACCGACCATTTCGGACGGCTCGACGCCGTCGTCAACAATGCCGGCATCCTGCGTGACATGATCTTCCACAAGATGAGCGTCGAGGCGTTCGAGGCCGTCATCAAGGTGCACCTGATGGGCTCGTTCTATGTCAGCCACGCCGCAGCGCGGCTGTTCCGCGAACAGGAGAGCGGCTCCTTCGTCCACTTCACCTCGACCTCCGGCCTGATCGGCAATTACGGCCAGGCCAACTACGCCGCCGCCAAGCTCGGCATCGTCGGCCTGTCGAAGTCGATCGCGCTCGACATGGGGCGCTTCAACGTCCGTTCGAACTGCGTCTCGCCGTTCGCCTGGACCCGCATGATCGGCACCATCCCGACCGAGACCGAAGCGGAAAAGGCGCGGGTCGAGAAGATCAAGCAGATGGGCCCGGAAAAGATCGCGCCGATGTGCGCCTTCCTGCTGTCCGACGCCGCCAAGGACGTCACCGGTCAGATCTTCGGCGTCCGCATGAACGAGATTTTCCTGTTCAGCCAGAACCGCCCGCTGCGTTCGGTACAACGCAGCGAGGGCTGGACGCCGCAGACCATCGGCGAACATGCGATTCCGGCACTGAAGTCGTCGTTCCCCAAGCTGGATCGCTCGGGGGACATCTTCACCTGGGATCCGATCTGACGGTTTCATTGCCCGGAACACGGCGATGTCAGGGGCTTAGGCAGCGACGGTTCCGGATAGCGCTGCGCGCCATCCGGGCCCGAGCCTCGCCCGGCACCGGCATCCTCCGGTTGCTTTGTCAAAGCTTGCCCGCTTTATGCCGGATTGCTGGCACATGATTACCTCCCAACAAAAAAATATGGGAGGAAATCATGACAAACCCAGCCAACCACCTCGAACCGTCCGTCGACCCGCGACCCGCCGGGCTCGACCGCCGCAATTTGCTGCGCGGCGCAACGGCGCTTGCCGCAACCGCCGTGACAATGAAAACGGCCTCTGCGGCCTCGGTTGCGCCGCTCGGTCAAACAGGCGCCCCCACGTTATCAACGGAGCCGCTGCCCCTGGGCCCCCTTCCGGGAAGCCGCTATCCGGATTCCCATCTGGAGTCCGCCAAACCCAAGCTATCGTTCGGGCCATCGGATTTCCCGGCCTTCGCCGGCACTATGGCGGTTGAGCGCGTCGCTACCGGGTTTCGCTGGGCTGAAGGCCCGGTTTATTTCGCAGCCGGGCGGTACGTGCTGTTCTCCGACATTCCGAACAATCGCATCATGCGGTTTTCAGAGGACGACGGTCATCTCAGTGTCTATCGCCAGCCGTCGATGAACTCCAACGGCAACACGATCGACCGAGAAGGACGTCTGATCACGTGCGAACATTCCGGCCGGCGCATCACCCGGACCGAACTCGACGGCTCGATTACCATCATCGCCGACAAATATAATGGCAAGAAGCTGAACTCGCCGAACGACGCGGTTGTCGCTTCCGACGGTTCGATCTGGTTCACCGATCCAGTCTACGGTATCGGCGGCTATTACGAGGGCGTCAAAGCCGACCCTGAGCAGGAAAAGAAAAACGTCTATCGAGTAGATCCGAAATCCGGTGACATCAAGGTTGTCGTCGACGACTTCGTGGAGCCGAACGGCATTACCTTCGCGCCCGACGAAAAGAAGCTCTATGTCATCGATACCGGCTTCACGGACGGGCCAGACAACCCGTCGCATATCCGGGTGTTCGACGTCGATATCGGGTCCGGAAAAGTTTCGAGCGGCAAGGTCTTTGCGGAAATACCCAAGCCCAGCATTACCGACGGGATGCGCTGTGACAGCGCCGGGCGTATTTGGTGCTCCGTCGGTTGGGGCGATCCGAAAGAGGACGGCGTGCGCTGCTACACGCCTGACGGCGACCTGCTCGGCAAGATCCACATCCCGGAAACTGTCGCCAATCTGTGCTTCGGCGGCCAGCAACGAAACAGACTTTATATCTGCGGCTCGACGTCGCTTTATGCGGTCTATACCGGCGTGCAGGGCGCAATGAAGCCCTGATCAACTCCACGTCATGGCCGGGCTAGACCCGGCCATCCACGTCTTTGTCATTTGCAGAGAAGTAGTCGTGGATGCCCGGGTCATCTAGCGCGAAGACGCGCTTCGCGCTTTTGCCCGGGCATGACGAGTTACAATAGCCTTGCCCCGCTCCGCAACGCCTCACCCGCTATTGCGCAAGCCCGCCGAGATGCCGTTGATCGTGATCTGAATTCCGCGCAGCACCTGCTCGTCCGGGTTCTGCGCGCGGTGCTCCTTCAACAGCTCCACCTGCACGTGGTTGAGCGGATCGAGATAAGGGAAGCGGTTGCGGATCGAGCGTTCCAGCAGCGGATTGCTCTGCAAAAGCCGCTCCTGACCCATGATCTTCAGCAGCAAATCGATGCAGTCATGCCATTCGCGACGAATGCGCCCGAAGATTTTCTCGCGCAGCTCGACGTCAGGCACCAGCTCCGCGTAGCGCGAGGCGATCGCGATCGAGCTCTTGGCCAGCACCATGTCCATATTCGATAGCAGGGTGCGGAAGAACGGCCATTCGCGGTAAAGCTCCTGCAGGAACGGCATGCCCTTGTCGGGATGTTCCTTGATCCAGGCCTCGACCGCACTGGCGAACCCGTACCAGCCCGGCAACATCAGCCGGCATTGCGCCCAGCTGAACACCCAGGGGATGGCGCGAAGGTCTTCGATCTCGCGGGTCTTCTTGCGCGACGCCGGGCGGCTGCCGATGTTCAGCGTCGCGATCTCGTTGATGACGGTCGAGCCCCAGAAATAATCCGCAAACCCTTCGGTTTCATAGACCAGCCCGCGATAGGCTTTGAAGGCCAGCGCCGACAATTGCTCCATCGCCTTCAGATAGTCGTCCGATGGCGCGCTGTGCTTTGGCTGCAGCAGGCTTGCTTCCAGCGTCGCGGCGGCGAGAATTTCCAGATTGTTGCGGCCGACCTCGCTGTTGGAATATTTGCTGGAAATGATTTCGCCCTGCTCGGTGATGCGGATCTGGCCGTTCACGGCGCCGCCGGGCTGCGCGATGATGGCGTCATAGCTCGGCCCGCCGCCACGGCCGACCGAGCCGCCGCGGCCGTGGAACAGCCGCAGGCGAACATGGTGGCGGTCGAAGACTTCGATCAGGCCGATCTCTGCCTTGTAGAGCTCCCAGCCCGAGGTGACGAAGCCGCCGTCCTTGTTGCTGTCGGAATAGCCGAGCATGACCTCCTGCACCGCTCCGCAGCTATCCACCAGCTTGCGGTAATCGTGAATCGACAGGATCCGGTCCATGATGGCGCTGGAGGCCTGCAGATCCTCGATGGTCTCGAACAGCGGCACGATATTGATCGAACTGCGGCCGGAGGGATGGATCAGGCCGGCCTCTTTCAGAAGCAGCGCCACCTCCAGCATGTCGGAGATCCCCTTGCACATCGAGATGATGCATTGGGGAATCGAGTCCGAACCGAACTTCACATGCGCCTCGGCGGCGGCATGGAACAGCGCGAGTTCGCCGAGCGTCTCCTCGCTGTATTTCACGAACGGCGACGTCAGCGGCCGCGAATTACGCAGCTCGCTGGTGAGAAGCGCCACCCGCGCCTCTTCGTTCAGTGCCAGATAGGACATGCCGGGCGTGGCGGCGTCGATCAGCTCGGCGACGGTGCGTTCATGCACCGCGGAGTTCTGTCTGATGTCGAGGCTTGCGAGGTGAAAGCCGAAACAATCCACCGCGCGGCGCAACTGCCGCAGCCGGCCGCGCGCGATCACGCCGGAATTGTTCGAGACCAGCGAACGATAGAGAATGTCGAGATCGGCCTTGAAGTCCTTTGCGCCGTCATAGGGCGCGGCCTCTCCGACCGGCGGCCGCCTGGTTTCGACATCGAGCTTCAATGCGGTTGCCGCCAGTCGCGCGTAGATACCCGATACCGCGAGCCGATAGGGCTCGCCGATCCGGTGCGGCGACGTGTCGGGTGAACGCTCGGCTAGCGCGCGCAGGTCCTTCGAGACATCGGCAAGATGCGCCGCCATCGACAGTTCGCCGCCGAGCAGATGCAGTTCCTCGAGATAGAAGCGCAGTATGCGGCTCGACTGCAGCTTGAAGGTGCCGCGCATCACATCCGCGGTCACGAACGGGTTGCCGTCGCGATCGCCGCCGATCCAGCTTCCCATCCGCAGGAACGAGGCCAGGTCGCCGTGCGCGCCGCCATTGCCGTCGTTCAACCGATCTTCGAGCGCGCAGTGCAGCCGCGGCACCTCGCGCAGGAAGGTGTAGTCGTAGAACGACAGCCCGTTGCCGACTTCGTCGAGCACGGTCAGCTTGGTCCGGCGCAGCAGGTTGGTTTTCCACAGCGTCAGCACCTCACGGCGCAACTGCTCGTCGTCGGCCTCGATCTCCTGCGGCGTCAACTGGACGCGTTCGCGCCGGTCCAGCAATGCAGCGATCTCCATTTCGCGATCGATCGTGCTCTTGCGGCGAACTTCGGTCGGGTGCGCGGTCAGCACCGGACTGACCAGCGCTTCGGCAAAGAATTTCCGCAAGTCGGCGGCCTTTAAGCCGGCCGCCCGCGCATTCGCCAGCGTTCCCGCCAATGTTCCCTGCGGCGGTGCCCCGCCCGCGGTCGAGCGCGAGCGCATCTGCCGGATGTTGTTCTGGTCCTCGGCGATGTTGGCAAGGTGAGAGAAATAGCTGAAGGCGCGGACAATGCGCAGGGTCTGGCTGATCGACATGCTGTCGAGGATGGCTTCCAGCTCCTGCCGGGCCTGCTTGTCCTCGTCGCGATGGAACCGGATCGAGGTCTGCCGGATGCGCTCGACCAGGTCGAACACGTCGGCGCCTTCCTGATCCCGCACGGTATCGCCGAGAATGCGCCCCAGCAGGCGAATATCGGTCCGCAGCCGGGCATCCTCCGCGTCCTCGACGCGATTCGACCGGATTTCGATCTCGGAAGGCATGGTCTGGGAAGACACGATCTGGGAAGACATTGGGTGGCTACCTCAGAAAATGCCCGGCACTTCCGAGTGTGCAATTTTTTTGCCGCAGCGCAAGATAAAGATGGAGGCGGTGCGAAATCAGATTTGGACCTCATCCTGAGGAGCGGCTTCTTGGCCGCGTCTCGAAGGATGGCTGCACCCGGGCTCTCATGGTTCGAGACGCGCCAAGAGGCGCTCCTCACCATGAGGGTTCGGCTGTTCCGTCTAAATCCTCCGCCCTGCCCGCTCCCAATAGGGGTCACGCAGCCGGCGCTTGAAGATTTTTCCGGAATCCTCCCGCGGCAGGTTGCCCTGGATTTCGACGTGTTTCGGCACTTTGTAGTCGGCCAACGAGGTCTTGAGCTGGGCCCGGACCGAGGCAATATCGAGCGTCACCCCGGCTGCGGCTCGACCACCGCCATCAGCGCTTCGCCGAATTCCTCGTCGGGAATGCCGAATACCGCGCAATCATGAACCCCGGGAATCGCATGCAGCGCCGCCTCGATCTCTGCCGGGTAGATGTTGACGCCGCCCGAAATCACCATGTCGCGCTTGCGGTCGCAGATAAAGACGTAGCCGTCTTCGTCGATATAGCCGACGTCGCCCGAGGTGATGAACCCCTCACGGTCGATCTCGGAGCGCTTCTCCGGCTTGTTGTGATAGGTGAAGTCGGGATTACCAACGATGCGCGAATAGATCTCGCCGATCTCGCCCTGCGGAAGCTCGCGCCCGTCGTCGCCGATGAAGCGCAGCTCGGCGCCGGGCGATATCTTGCCGACGGTGCCGGGCTTCTTCAGCGCGTCCTCGGAATTGGCAAAGGTGACCGCGCCCGATTCGGTCGAGCCGTAGAATTCGTAGATCACCGGCCCCCACCATTCGATCATCGCGCGCTTGACGTCGGCCGGACAGGGCGCGGCGGCGTGGATGATATGGCGCAGCGACGACATGTCGTATTTTTTGCGGACTTCCTCGGGCAGCTTCATCAGCCGGATGAACATGGTCGGCACCATGAAGATGGTGTCGATCTTCTCACGCTCGACAATCCGCAAAAATTCCTCCGGCTCGAACCGCGGCAGGATCACCAGCGCGCCGCCGAGACGGCCGGCGCGCAGGCCGAACGAGTTCGGCGCGGAGTGGTAAAGCGGTCCCGGCAGCAGCGCGCGGGCATTCGGCTTGAGACCGTAAATCATCCCGCGCATCCGCTCGGCGTTGGCGGACTGCTCCGGCGTCGGCGCGTACCGGCGCACGCCCTTGGGGTGGCCCGTGGTGCCCGAGGTGTAGATCATGTTCTGCGGCTGCGGCACCGCCGGCCCGTCATAACGCGGGAATTGTGCCAGCCAGGGTTCGAAATCGAGTGCAAAATCCGCCGTACCGAGATGATCCGGATTTATCTTGTAGTTGGCGAGAATTTCCGGCGGCGTCGGCACAGAGAGCGCGGTGACACCAGACGGGATCGCATCGCGCAACTGATGCAGCATGTCGGCATGCGCGATCAGCACCGACGAGCCGGAATCCTTCAGCACATAATTGATCTCTTCCGGCTTGAAGTGCCAGTTGACCGGCACGCCATAGGCGCCAAGCCGCATCGCGGCATAGGCCGCCTCGATGAAAGCGATGTCGTTGCGCATCAGCACGCACACGCTGTCGCCCTGCTTGACGCCGAGCTTCTGCAGTCCGCTGGCGATGCGGTCGGCGCGCTCGGCGACCTCGTCATGACTGCGCCGGCGCGCGCCGCTGATGATGCCGTGGAACAGGGGTGAGGTTGTCATTGTCGTTTTCCGATCTCGTGCCGGGTATTGCTGTCATTCCGGGGCGCGCGCAGCGCGAACTACGATGCGCAATCGCGCATCTGAGAATCTCGAGATTCCGGGTCTGGTGCTAACGCACCATCCCGGAATGACGGAGTTCGTCACCCCGCTTCCGCAAACCGCGGCGCCCGCTTTTCCATATTGGCAAGGACGGCTTCGGTCTGGTTCGGACTGCCCAGCAGCTTCTGTTGCTCGACCGATTCGGCAAGCAACGCCGGACCGGGATCGACCGACAGCTTGTTCAGCATGCGCTTGTTAGCGCGGATCGCGTCCGGGCTCTTGCCGGCGATCTCGCGCGCCAGCTCCATCGCCGCAGCATGCGGATGGTCGCAGATGCGCGTCGCGAGGCCGTAGCTCATCGCTTCCTGCGCTGAGAAGATGCGCCCCGTGTAAGTCAGCTCACGCAGGATATCGTCACGCACCAGGCTGGCGAGGATCGGCGTGCCGGCCATGTCGGGCACCAGGCCCCATTTGATTTCCATGATCGACATCCGCGCATCCGGCGTCAGGATGCGCATGTCGGCGCCAAGCGCGAGCTGAAAACCGCCGCCGAACGCGACGCCCTGAATCGCGGCAATCACCGGCACCGGCAACTGACGCCAGCCCCATACCGCCTGCTGCGGGAAATTCGCCTGCCCGTGGGTGCGGATCGACAGGTCGCGCTTCTCGCCGCCGGCTACCCCGTTACCGCCGCTCTCCTTCATCGCGGCGAAGCGTCCCATGTCGAGGCCGGCGCAGAACGCGCGGCCCTCGCCGGACAATACTACCGCCCGCACGCCCTTTTCATGCGCCAGCCGCTCGGTCGCAGCCACCAGCGCCTCGAACATCGCGGCATCGAGCGCGTTCATCTTGTCCGCCCGCACCAGCCGCACGTCGGCGACGCCGTCCGCAATCGATATCGAGACGCGTTGCTCCATGAGAATTTTCCTCCGCAGTATTCTTGTTGCCGCTTTACAGAACGGCGTTGTCCGGATTTAGTCAATCGACCAATTAACAGACAATTCCTTTGGGTGGAAACGATGTTCAACGATCAGCTTCTCGCCGGGCGGCGCATTCTCGTCACCGGAGGTGGAACCGGCCTCGGCAAATCGATGGCCGAGCGCTTTCTCAGCCTCGGTGCCGAGGTTCATATCTGCGGCCGCCGCAAGAGCGTGTGCGACGAGACCGCGACCGAATTGATGGACCTGCACGGCGGCCGCGTGGTCAGCCACGGCGTCGACATCCGCAACGCCACGGCGGTCGACGAGATGGTCGAGCAGATCTGGACTGCCGCCGGTCCCCTCACCGATCTCATCAACAACGCCGCCGGCAACTTCATCTCGCGTTCTGAAGAACTCTCGCCGCGCGGCTTCGACGCGGTCGCCAATATCGTGATGCACGGCACCTTCTACGTGACGCATGCGGTGGGGCGGCGCTGGATCGCCGCGAAACTGCCCGGCAACGTGGTGTCGATCACCGTGACCTGGGTGCGCAACGGCTCGCCCTATGTGGTGCCGTCGGCGATGAGCAAGTCCGCGATCCATGCCATGACGATGTCGCTCGCAGTCGAATGGGGCAAATACGGCATCCGCCTCAACACCATCGCCCCGGGCGAAATCCCGACCGAGGGCATGAGCAAGCGCATCAAGCCCGGCGACGAGGCCGGCGCTCGCACCAAGGCGCAGAACCCGATGGGCCGGGTCGGCACCATGGAGGAGTTGCAGAATCTGGCGGTGTTCCTGATCTCCGGCGGCTGCGACTGGATCAACGGCGAGACCATCGCCATGGACGGCGCGCAGGCGCTGGCGATGGGCGGCAACTTCTATCAATTGCGCGACTGGAGCGACGCCGACTGGAACACGGCGCGCGATTCGATCAAGGCGCAGAACGAAAAGGACCGCGCCGCGCGGGGATGATCGCAGTCGTCCCTGCGAACGCAGGGACCCATAACCACCGTTGTTAGTTGTCACGAAGGCAGCTCGCTCCATCGTCTTGCCGATGGGCCGCGGCGTATGGGTCCCTGCGTTCGCAGGGACGACAACGTTAAACGCCGAGGACACGATCCCGTATTGTCTTTGTTGCCGGATGACGCCAAACTCCGCGCAACGAAAATACGACGTTACGGGAGAGACATGTCCACACAGCAACCGGCCAACCTGGCCGAGATGGTGCGCGAGCGCGCCTGCAGCCGCGGTAATGCGCTGGCCTTTGAGTTCGAGGGGCGCCACACTTCTTTCGCCGAATTCGACATCAAGACCAACCGCGTCGCCAACGCGCTTGTAGCGCTCGGCGTCAAACCGCGCGAGCGCATCGCCTATCTCGGCAAGAACAGCGACACCTATTTCGAGCTGCTGATGGGCGCGATCAAGGCCAATGTGGTGATGGCGCCGGTAAACTGGCGCCTCGCCGGACCGGAGGTCGCCTTCATCGTTAGCGACTGCAAGGCGCCGGTTCTGTTCGTCGGACCGGAATTCGTGACGCAAGCCCGTAACCTCAAGCCCCAATTGCCCGAGGTGCGGCATATCATCACCACCGAGGGCGGCGCGCCGGAATGGCAGGATTTTACGGCATGGCGGGATGCTGCGAGTCCGGACGATCCCAACGTCGCGATCAGCCCGAAGGAGATCGCGATCCAGCTCTATACCTCCGGCACGACAGGCAAGCCCAAGGGCGCGATGCTGTCGCACGCCAACTTCCTCAATCTGGTGCAGAGCGGCAACGAGGCCGAGAAGCCCGAATGGAACCGGTGGTCGACCGACGACGTCTCGCTGGTGGCGATGCCGATCTTCCACATCGGCGGCAGCGGCTGGGGCGTGATGGGCCTCTATCACGGCGCCAAGGGCGTGATCGCGCGCGAGTTCGACCCGACCAAGGTGCTGGATTTCTTCGAGCAGTCCGGGATTACGAAACTTTTCATGGTACCGGCCGCGATGCAGTTCGTGGTGCGGCAGCCCCGCGCGCGGCAGGTTGATTTCTCGCGGCTGAAATACATGCTGTACGGCGCTTCGCCGATCCCGGCAGCGCTGTTGAAGGAGTGCATTGAGGTTTTCAAATGCGGCTTCGTGCAGATGTACGGCATGACCGAGACCACAGGCACCATCGTCGCATTGCCGCCCGAGGACCATGTCGAGGGACTTGAACGCATGCGTTCCGCCGGCAAGGCCTTGCCCGGCATCGAGCTTGCGATTATCGACGCCGACGGCAAGCCGCTGCCGCCGCGCCAAGTCGGCGAGATCGCCACCCGCTCGGGCTCGAACATGGCCGGCTACTGGAACCTGCCGGAGGCGACCGCCAGGACGCTTGGTGCCGACGGCTGGCTGCGCACCGGCGATGCCGGCTACATGGACGAGGACGGCTACCTCTATATCCACGACCGCATCAAGGACATGATCATCTCCGGCGGTGAGAACATCTATCCCGCCGAAGTCGAGAGCGCGATCTGCGACCATCCCGATGTGGCCGAAGCCGCCGTGATCGGCATCCCCGACGACAAATGGGGCGAAGCGGTCAAGGCGGTGGTGGTGATGAAGCCGGGCAAGGCGGCGACCGCGACCGACATCATCAACTTCACCCGCGAACGCATCGCGGGGTTCAAGACGCCGAAGTCCGTCGACTTTCTCGAAGCGCTGCCGCGCAATCCGTCGGGGAAGATTTTGCGGCGAAATCTGCGCGATCCGTATTGGGCGGGCAAGGATCGTCAGGTGAATTAGTTCGTCATTGCGAGCGAAGCGACGAAGCAATCCAGGCTTCGTTGCAGCAAGACTGGATTGCTTCGCTGCGCTCGCAATGACGGCGGAGATATCAATGCTTCCCCGCTCCCATATACCCGAACAGGAATCCCGCGACTTTGCGCTTCTGGATTTCCTCGCTGCCTTCGGTGATGCGATAGCGGCGGTGGTGGCGGTAGATGTGCTCGAACGGCTTGTGGCGTGAGTAGCCCATGCCGCCATGCACCTGCATGGCGCGGTCGGCGGCTTCGCAGCACAGACGGTTGGCCCAGAAGTTACACATCGAGACCTTGTCGGACAGCGTGTGCTCGACCTCCGCCTGGGTCAGTTTGTCCATCTCCCATGCCGTCTTGCGGATCAAGAGCCGCAGCATCTCGGCCTGCGTCGCCAGCTCCACCAGCGGCCACTGGATCGCCTGGTTCTCGGCCAGCGCCTTGCCGAACGGTTTTCGCTCGCGCGCATACTTCACGCTTTCGTTGATGCAGTAGACCGCAGCGCCCAGCGAACTCGCCGCCTGCCGGATGCGGTTCTCGTGCACGAAGCACTGCGCCAGCGACAGGCCTCGGCCGACCTCGCCGAACAGCGCGTCATCGGGCACGAACACATCGGTGAAGCTGACGCGCGGGTGATCGGTGGGCATGTTGAAGGTCCACATGTACTCCTCGACCTTCACACCCTCGGCTTTCGCGGGCACCAGCAGGCAAGTGATGCCGCGGGCGTCGCCGCCTTCGCCCGACGTGCGGGCAAACAGCGCGCAATGGGTCGCGACATGCATGCCCGTCGTCCACATCTTCTGGCCGTTGACGATCCAGCCCTTGACGTTGTCGCGCGTCGCCGGGACGGCTCGGGTTTCCATATGGGTCGCATCGGAGCCGTGCTCGGGCTCGGTCAGGCCAAAGGTGATGCGGTACTTGCCGGTGATCGAGCCGTCGATCATCGCTTTCTGTTCGTCGGTGCCGTAGCGGTCGAGCATGGTGACGATCGGCAGGTTGCCGACGATCGAATGCTCGTTCTGCAGGTCGTTGTGCAGGCCAAGGCCTTGTGACGCAAAATGCTCGCGGATCACGGCCATCCAGAGGTTGGAACCGTCCTTGCCGCCGTAACGCTTCGGGATGGCAAAGCGCAGATGGCCGGCGGCGTCGGCGAGATTCTTGGCCTTCCGCAGCAGCGCTTCCCACTCATGCCGCGGCAACCCGCCATTGTCGAAATCGGTGCGCGCCCATTCGCGGCGGTGATCGAAGAAGCGGATGTTGTCATTGGCCGCTTCCAGCGGCTTGATCTCGCTGATGATGAAGCGGTCGAGTTCGTCGAGGTAGGCGACGAGGTCGGCGGGAAGTGCGAAATCCAAGGCGGTCTCTCCCGGAACTGTTGATTTTATGATTTGCGTTTAGGCGCTGCGAGGCGCCTTTGCCTGGATCGATTAAGGTTGGAATACCCGGTCCAAGTCAAGGACAAGTCAAGCGAGCGAATACCGCTTGGCACGCGCGGGCGCGTTGCGTAATTGGATGGTATCATCAGCCGAGCAGGCGCTAGTATCGCGCAATATTCTTCGACACAGAAAATCAACACGGGAGCGAACATGGATCTGAAATTCTCCAAGGTCACGCGCAAGGGACCGATCACGATCATCACGCTGTCGCGCCCGGAAGTGTACAACGCCCTGCATATCGAGGCGCATTTCGAACTCAACAAGGTATTCGACGATTTCTCTGATGATCCCGACCAGTGGGTCGCGATCGTCACCGGCGCCGGCGACAAGGCATTCTGCGCCGGCAACGACCTGAAATGGCAGGCGGCGGGCGGCAAGCGCGGCTGGGACAAGGGCGGCTTCGCCGGCCTCACCTCGCGCTTCGACTGCGACAAGCCGATCATCGCCGCCGTCAACGGGGTGGCGATGGGCGGCGGTTTTGAAATCGCGCTGGCCTGCGACCTCATCATCGCTTCCGACAACGCCACCTTCGCGCTGCCCGAACCGCGCGTCGGCCTCGCCGCTTTGGCCGGCGGCGTGCACCGCCTGCCGCGCCAGATCGGCCTCAAGCGCGCCATGGGCATGATCCTGACCGCGCGCCATGTTTCGGCCAAGGAAGGCCTCGAACTCGGCTTCGTCAACGAAGTGGTGCCGCTGAATGAACTGATGACAACCGCCGAGCGCTGGGCCGAGACCATAGCCAAGAACTCGCCGATGTCGATCCGCGCCTCCAAGCAGGCGATCCAGAAGGGCCTCGAAGTCTCGCTGGAACAGGCAATCGCCGAGCAGCGCGAGTACCCCGCGGTGAAGGCGATGGCGGCCTCGCAGGATTACATCGAGGGGCCGAAGGCGTTTTCAGAGAAGCGCCCGCCGAAGTGGCTGGGGAGGTAGTTTCTCGCCGTCATTGCGAGGAGCGAAGCGACGAAGCAATCCATCTTTCTTTGTGCTGAGAGATGGATTGCTTCGCTTCGCTCGCAATGACGGGGAGAGTTGGTTACCCGCCCTACTTATTCCCCAGCTCCCTTTTATACGACCCGTAGTTCGGCTGATCGACCGCGAGCTTGTCCATCGTGGTCTGCCACAGATGCTCCGACAGCCCCGGCGTCTGCAGATCGACCTCGCCCTTTGCAATTTTGTCGGACAGCGCGCGATTGAGTTCGAGCAGCGAGCCGTCGGCGCCGAGCAACTGCTTCAGTCGGGTGTGTTCCGCCGCGTCGCCATCATCAGCCAGCGTCAGTTGCCGCGTCACGAGATCGAGCGCGTTGATGCCGACGCGGAGCTTGAAGGCGTTGTGGCCCTTGATCGCGGGCGTGATTTCGTTGCGCAGGAAATCGGCGACTGCCTTGAGCAATTCGGTCGGTGTCGGTTCGTCCTGCATCATTTCCTCATCTTTTTTGGGCATGATCTGATCCGAAAACCGGTTCCCACTTTTCGGGATCATGCCCGCGGGGCTAACAGCCGCAACAAATCGATTTCGGTTTCCGACGAGCGCCGGCCGATCATGGCGCGCTCCATCGAATGATCCGGCCCCTGACGAAACCGCTGCATCATGCCGCAGCACATGATGCCCCAGCGCAGCGTGCCCATCACTTCCCAGAACATCACGCGATCGGGATCGCAGGTGCGCCCGGTTTCCTCGTAGCCCGCGAACAGATCCTCGCGCGAACCAAAACCGCCGACCGGCTTGTCGATCTCGCCGAAGCGCCAGGAGTTGACGCAGATCCAGCCCAAATCCTCCATCGGATCGCCGAAATGCGCGAGCTCCCAGTCCAGCACCGCGCGGACGCCGTCGGAGCCGATGATCAGGTTGCCGTGGCGAAAATCGCCATGCACCAGCGTCACTTCTTTTGACGGTCCGGGATCACGTTCCCGCAGCCAGCGTAACGCCAGCTCGAACACCGGCCGCGGCCAGTTGAAGCTGCGGTATTCGCGTTCGAGATCGGCGATCTCTTTGGTCGCCGTCATCTCGCGCAGCTTTGGCAGTTTCGCCGCCGGCAGACCGTGGATGCCGGCAACCACCCTGCCGAGCTGCCGCGCCAGCAGCGGGCGGGCCTTGGCAAATTCCTCATCGCGCAAAATCTTGCGGGCGATGGTCTCGCCTTCGATCCGCTGCATGATGAAGCCGGTGCCGAGTTCGTCTTCTGGGACAAGCACATGCATCACGCGCGGCGACGGCAGGCCCGCATCATGCGCGAGCTGCATCAGCGTCGCCTCGGCGTCGAGCCCGGCAGCGCGCCCCGGCGAGGCGCCATAGCCCGGTGGCGCGCGGCGCAGGATCGCGCCCGACGTGCCGCCGGCATGGACGATGTCGAAGCTCCAGGTCTCCTGGCTGGCGCCGCCGGAAAGTTTTGCGGCGCCAGTGACGCCGGTCGCTCCCGGATAGAACGAGGCGACACAGCGTCCGAGTTGCTGTTCGATCATGTGTCTTGAATCATTTTCCCTTGAATTTCGCGGGGCGCTTTTCGAGGAACGCCGTCACGCCTTCCTTGAAATCTTCCGCGGCGCCCGCGATGCGCTGCGATTCGAATTCGAGGTTAAGCTGCTCCTCGTAGGAATTTTCCGGGCTGTCCCAATAGAGCTTGCGGATCAGCGACAGCGCAATCGTCGGGCCGTTCGCCAGATCATGCGCCATCTTCATGGTTTCTTCCATCAGCGCTGCGTCGTCATGGACGCGGTTGACGAGGCCCCATTCCAGCGCCTTTTCGGCCGGCAGCCGCTCGCCCATCAGCGACAGTTCGACCGACCGCGCCTTGCCGATCATGCGCGGCAACAGCCAAGTCGAGCCGCAATCCGGCACCAGGCCGATGCGGCGGAACGCCTGCAGGAAATAGGACGAGCGTGCGCACAGGATCATGTCGCCCATCAGTGCAAAACTCATCCCGGCGCCGGCGGCGGGACCGTTGACCGCGGTCACGATCGGGCAATGCAGGTTGCGCAGGCGGCGCAGGAATGGGTGGAACGCGGTTTCCAGCGCGGCACCGGCATTGACCTTGCCGGGCTTGGCGTTGCTGCGGCCCTGAAGATTGGCGCCGGTGCAAAACGCGCGTCCGGCGCCTGTCATGACGAGGCAGCGGACTTCGCTGCGCTTCTCCTCGATCGCATCCAGCGCCTCGGCGAGGCCGCCGAGCATGTCGATCGAGACCGCGTTCATGACCTCCTGATGATCGAGTTTGAGGATGGCCACTGAACCATCGAAATCGAGCGTGACGTGCTTGAACTGCATTGTTTCCTCGCGAGTTGTGTTTACGCGCTATTTTTGTGCGCGATCGGCTTCGGCCCATATTTGATTTTCCGGACAGGCTTGTCCATGGTTGCCCCTGAACGTCTGTCCATCATCGGACGCGTATCTAAAGCGCGCCGTACCAAATGGAAACACCCAAAGGATACCGCTATGAGCATCTTCGACCTCACCGGCCGCACGGCGGTCATCACCGGCGGCAACGGCGGCATCGGCCTCGGCATCGCGCAGGCGCTGCACGCGGAAGGCTGCAACGTCTCGATCTGGGGCCGCAACGCCGACAAGAACAAGAACGCGGCGGCCACCATGAGCTCCGGCAAGGGCAAGGTCGCCACGCAAATCTGCGACGTCTCCGATCCGGCTTCGGTGAAGGCTGCGATGAAGGCGACGCTCGACACATTCGGCCGGGTCGACGGCTGCTTCGCCAATGCCGGCATCGGCGGCGGCGGACGGCGCGCCTTCATCGACCGCACCGAGGAAGAATGGCGAAAAATGTTCGCGACCAACCTCGACGGCGTGTTTCACGTGTTCCAAGTAGCCGCCCGCCACATGACCGAGCGCGCCGAAGCCGGCGACAAGTTCGGCCGGCTGGTCGCGACTTCCAGCCTCGCGTCCTTGTTCGGCACCGCGCGCAACGAGCACTACGCCGGCACCAAGGCGGCGCTGAATGCGCTGTGCCGCGCGCTCGCCGTCGAACTGGCGCGCTACGGTGTTACTGCGAACGCGATCCTGCCTGGCTGGATCAAGAGCGACATGACTGCCAACATCATGGCCAACGACAAGTTCGTCGCCAACGTGATGCCGCGCATTCCGGTGCGCCGCTTCGGCGAGCCCACCGATTTCGGCGGCATTGCGGTCTACATCATGAGCAAGGCATCGTCGTACCATACGGCGGATACGTTCGTGATCGACGGCGGCTACACGGCGTTTTGAGGATTGGTTGGAGCGCGGCGCCCTCTCCGCGTCATTGCGAGCGAAGCGAAGCAATCCATTCTTTCTTTGTACGGGAAGATGGATTGCCGCGTCGCTTCGCTCCTCGCAATGTGGGTGGAGATAGTGAGGCCGCCCTGACCATGATGATGGTGGCGTGACTGCCTTGAACAGCACCCTGCCGACCCATAGAATAAGCTCAGACAGGATTCACGCAGGACGCACGCCGCTGTGACGCTGGATATTCTTCGTTCCGGATACGCCGTTCTCCAGGATGAATTGGCCCAGGAAAAGGCCTCGGCCCTTGGGCGGCTCGGGCGCAGGCTCGAGGACGCGCTGGCGGCGCTCGCCGCTTGTCCGCGTGAGGACTCCGATCGCGAAACCCGCCGCAAACTGGTTGAGCAGGCCGGTTATGCGCTCTGGCTGTTCGTCGTGCAGCGCGAGTCCTGCGGCTTCAACGACAGCGTGCGCATGATGCGGCAATACGGCGTGCCGAAAGAGGTTTTTGCCCGCATGGGGCCAATGGTCGCTCGGCAGCCTACCCAATCAGGACGTACCGAATAACCGGCCTGGTCCGCGCGCGGCCTAGCTTACGACAAACTTGTGCGGCCGAAACAGCCGGCCCTTTTCCACCACCAGCACGACGCCAAGCGCGGCCAGCGTGCAGAGGAAGAAGCCGGTCGTGAACGGCACCAGCGTGCCGTCATAATCCTGGCCGATGGTGGCGCCGATACCGATGCCGAGCAGCGTCGTGATCGAGCCATACAGCGACGACGCGGTGCCGGCAATATGGCCCTGCGGCTCCATGGCGAGCGCGGTGAAGTTCGCCATCATCAGGCCGAAGGCGAACATCATCATGGCAGCCAGCGGCATGAACAACCCGAGCGGCAGCATGTTCAGTCGGGTCGCCGCGAACATGATCCCGGCCACGGCGACGAAGATCACCAGCGCGGTATGCGACATCACGCGCATGCCGACCTTGCCGACGATTTTTGCGTTGAGAAAGCCCGCGATCGCGACGCCGACGGCGATCGCCGCGAAGGCCAGCGGAAAGTAATGCCCGAGGTGATAGATCTCGGTGAAAATCTGCTGCGACGAGAACACGAAGGCAAACAGCGAGCCCATCACGCCACCGGCCGCGAGCGCATAACCGAACGTCTGGCGGTTGGTCACGGTCTGGCGGAACGCGCCCAGCACGTCGCGAATGGCGATGGATTTGCGCTCGGAAACCGGCAGCGTCTCCGGCATCCGCAGCGCGCTCCAGACCAGCGCCGCCACGCCATACAGCATCAGCACGATGAAAATGCCGCGCCATTGCGCCAGCAGCATTACCGCCTGGCCGAACGACGGCGCGATCACGGGCACGGCGATGAACACCATCATCGCCAGTGACATCACGCTCGCCATTTTGCGGCCGGCATAGCAGTCGCGCACGATCGAGACGGCGATGACGCGGGTGGCCGAAGTGCCGAGCCCTTGCAGCGCGCGCGCCAGCAGCAAGGTTTCAAAGGACGGCGCCGCAATCGCGAGCAGGCTGGCGACGCAGTAGACCGCCATGCCGCCGAGCAGCACCGGGCGGCGGCCGAACCGGTCGGACAGCGGCCCCATCACGAACTGGCCGACGCCGAAGCCGAGCAGGAAGGTCGACAGCACCATTTGCGGGCGGTTGGCGACGGTGATGTGGAAGGCCGAGCCGATGTTCGGCAGCGCCGGCAGCATCATGTCCATCGCCAGCGGATTGAGCGCCATGATCGAGGCAATGACGACGACGAATTCGGGAAAGCCCATCGGGCGGTGGCCTGAGGATACCCAGGCGTCGGCATTGATATCGGACACTTAAATTCCTTTGCGGGTCAGCCTCCGTTGTACGATTTTTGCTGCATTGCACAAGCGACGTTCGCGAATGGCAGCCCCGCCGAATAATGCTTAATCAACAGTATGTTACCGCCATATTGCCTTTGCCCAAGGCGGTTTGCCCTGCCTGCAGGCAAAACCCGACGACGTGGGATGCGGAGGCCCTGCCAGGGGCCGCACGGGAGTAAAATCTGCTACGCCGCGCGCTTCCGAAAGCCGATCGGTGCTGTTAGCGTCGAATGGCGGCGCCGCTGAAGGGCCGTTTACCCGGCCAGATCAAACGTCCGGGACACCTTACTTGGGGAGGAGACTGAAGAATGTTCTCGCACATCATGATTGGCACCAACGACCTGGACCGGGCCAAGACGTTTTATGACGCGCTGCTCGGCACGCTCGATGTCCGGCCGGCCAAGGTCGACCGCCACCGTATTTTCTACTTCACCAAAACAGGCACGTTCTCGGTGTCGAAGCCGATCAACGGCGCGCCGGCGACCTTTGCCAATGGCGGCACCATCGGCTTCACCGCCAACTCGCCCGAGCAGGCCGACGCCTGGCACGCGGCCGGCGTCGCCCATGGCGCAACGCCTTGCGAAGATCCGCCGGGCATTCGCGAAGGCGCCGGCAACAAACTCTATATCGCCTATTTGCGCGATCCCGATGGCAACAAGATTTGTGCCGTTCATCGGATGACGAGTTGAATCTCGGAATCGTAGGGTGGGTTAGGCGAAGCCGTAACCCACCTCTTTCCCGCCCGTGCAAAATGTTGGTGGGTTACGCGCCGCTAACCCACCCTACGAAGCCAACGGTTCCCCCACTCCCGCAAGCTTTCGCAAATTTAATGCCCGGCGAAGCGCATCCGGAACTGCCGCCCGCAGTGTTCAACACTACATCTTGCAAAGAAGTGATTTGGGACGGAAACGATGAAGCGCGGTTTGACAGTTCTGGCGTGCCTGTGCGCCGTTGTCGGCGCGCAATACTTTGCCATCAGCAAATGGGGCATTCGGCACGAGTCGCTCGATCTGTTCGACGCTGCCCGAAAGCGACCGGTCTCGGTCGACGTTGCCGTGCGCAGGGATTACGAGTGGAAGGCCGATGCCGGCTACTGGAAGCTGCCGGTCGCCATCATCTCGAACGGCAACACCGTCAAGAACACGGAGTACTCGTTCCTGGCCAACGTGTTCGCGGCGCGTGGCTACATGGTCGTCAGCATCCAACAGGATAACCCGGGCGATCCGCCGCTCGTGACCAAGCCGGGGATGCCCTATGTCGGCCGGCTCAACGTCTACAAGAAGGGCGAAGCCAATATCCTGTTTGCCGTCGACCAGTTGAAGAAGCGCGATCCCAACGCGGATTTCGATCACCTGACGCTGGTCGGCCATTCCAATGGCGGCGACACCGCAATGTATTTCGCCAGGCAGCATCCGGACCTGACGAAAAAAGTCGTCACGCTGGACAATCTGCGCGTCCCCTTCGTGCTCAGCGACAAGATGAAAATCCTGTCGTTCCGTTCGGAGGATCCACACTTCCAGACCGACCCCGGCGTGCTGCCGACGCCCGCGCAGGCCAAGGCCGACAATATCGACATCGTACACACCAAATATCAGCACACCTGGATGAGCGACCGCGGCCCGGAAAAGGCCAAGGAAGCGATCCAGGCCGCGCTCGACGCGTTCCTGGGCGACAGCACGGTCAGCGATCTGCAGCCGGTCGATACCAGCAACCTCGTTGGTTTCAACAAGGGAATGCCGCTGCCGTAGCGGCAAAATCGTAGGGTGGGTTAGCGTAGCGTAACCCACCGCTTCTTTTTCCGACGGCTCAAATCAGGATGGTGGGTTACGGCTTCGCCTAACCCACCCTACGCAGCTTTCGACGCTGCGTCGCCGTCGAGGAAACCGGTCAGCCGGCTGCGGATCAACAACTCGGCTTCGGTCATGATGCGATCGATCAATTCCTTGACGGTCGGAATGTCGTTGATCAAGCCGGCGACCATGCCGCAGCTCCAGGCGCCGGCATCCATCTGGCCGTCGATCATGACCTTCGGATAGACGCCCGCGACCTGGTCGTGGATATCGTCGATCTTGAGCTTGGCGCCCTTCTCGCGCTCGATCTCGAGCAAATGGTCGACGGCGGGATTCTTCAACACCCGTTCGGTGTTGCGGATCGCGCGCATGATCAGCCGCGTATCGAGTTCGGAGGCCGCGACCAGCGCCTTCTTGACGTTGTCGTGGATCGGCGCCTCCTTGGTCGCCATGAAACGCGTGCCCATGTTCATGCCCTGCGCGCCCATCGCCAGCACTGCGACCAGGCTGCGCGCATCGGCCATGCCGCCCGAGGCCACGAACGGAATCTTCAACTCATCGGCGGCGCGGGGCAGCAGGATCATGTTCGGGATGTCGTCTTCGCCGGGGTGGCCGCCGCATTCGAAACCGTCGACGCTGACGGCGTCGCAGCCGATCTGTTCGGCCTTGAGCGAGTGACGAACCGAAGTGCATTTGTGAATCACCTTGATGCCGGCAGCCTTCAGCGACGGCATGTATTGCTCGGGGCTGCGGCCGGCGGTTTCGACCGCCTTGACGCCGCCCTCCTTGATCGCCGCGATATATTCCGGATAGGGCGGCGCGGTAAACGCCGGGAGAAAGGTCAGGTTCACGCCGAACGGCTTGTCGGTCATGTCGCGGCATTTGGCGATTTCCTTCGCCAGCAATTCGGGCGTGCGCTGCGTCAGGCCGGTGATGATGCCGAGGCCGCCGGCATTGGCGACCGCGGCGGCGAGCTCGGCGAAACCGACATAATGCATACCGCCCTGAATGATCGGATGCTTGATGTTGAACAATTCAGTGATGGCGGTCTTCATCAGAAATCTCTCCCGTTGCAGTTTATGCCTTCAGCATCGGCTCACAGCTGACCATTCATGCGCCAGCAGGTCGCCTTGGGCTAGGTCCGCGCGCGGCGCGGGCGATCTTTTTTGGATCGTTCCCGATGCGTTCGGCGGGTGGTATTCCACGCCTGTCGGGACCGACGGTCATATTCCCCCAGGAGAAAAATGCGCCGCGCCGCGCGCTTGTACAAGCCCCTCCCCGGCGTCTACATTGCCGGCCAACGAGCCAAGCGCGCGCCCGCAGACAAACGATCTGCGCAAATGGGAGGAATAATCCATGAAACACGCCTACATCCCGCGTACCACGACCTACAACCTCAATCCGGAAGAGGAACTGAACGACCTGCGGATGTCGGAGCAGGTTCGTCCGCTGTACGAGCACGTCAAGAAGTTCATCCGCGAAACCGTCGACCCGATGTCGGTCGAGTTCGCAAAGCTCGGCGAAAACAAGAAGGACCGCTGGAGCTTTACGCCGGAGCAGCTTGCGTGTCTGCAGAAGGCCAAGGACAAGGCCAAGGAAGTCGGCCTCTGGAACTTCTTCCTGCCCGACGATGAGACCGGCCAGGGCCTGAAAAACCTCGACTACGCCTATATCGCGGTCGAGCTTGCGAAGAATCCGATGGCCTCCGAGACCATGAATTGCTCGGCGCCCGATACCGGCAACATGGAAGTGCTGGAGCGCGTCGGAACGAAAGCGCAGAAGGACAAGTGGCTGAAGCCGCTGCTGGCCGGCGAAATCCGCTCCGCCTACGCGATGACCGAGCCGAACGTGGCCTCGTCGGACGCCAAGAACATCTCGACCACCGCGAAACTGGTCGGCGACGAGTGGGTGATCAACGGCGAGAAGTATTACATCTCCGGCGCCGGCGATCCGCGCTGCAAGATTATGATCGTGATGGTGAAGACCAATCCGGACGCTGCGCCGAGCAAGCAGCAGTCGCAGATCCTGGTGCCGATCGACACCCCCGGCGTCGAGATTTTGGGCCCGATGCACGTGTTCGGCCACGACCACGCGCCGCGCGGCCACATGCACCTGCGCTTCAACAATTGCCGGGTGCCGAAGGAAAACATCCTGCTCGGCGAAGGCCGCGGCTTTGAAATCTCGCAGGTGCGGCTCGGACCGGGCCGCATCCATCACTGCATGCGCACGATCGGCAAGGCAGAGAAGGCGCTCGACCTGATGGTGTCGCGCGGCCTCACCCGTGAAGCCTTCGGCAAGAAGATCGCCCATCTCGGCGGTAACATGCAGATCATCGCGCAGGCGCGCTGCGAAATCGAGGCGATGCGATTGATGGTGCTGAAAGCGGCCAAGGCGATGGACGTGCTCGGCAACAAGGAAGCGCGGATCTGGGTCAGCATGGTGAAAGCCATGGTGCCGGAGCGCACCTGCAAGATCATCGACCAGGCGATCCAGATGCACGGTGCCACCGGCATTTCGCATTGGAGCCCGCTCGGCGAGATGTACCAGGACGTCCGCCACCTGCGCTTCGCCGACGGTCCGGATGAAGTGCACTGGATGGTGGTCGGCCGCCATGAACTGAGCATGCCGTAGGGGTAAGGTCGTAGGGCGGGTTAGCCGAAGGCGTAACCCGCCGCTCTGCCTCGCGATCGGCGGATTACGCTTCGCTAATCCGCCCTACGCGCTGCCGTCAGTGGCGAGATGAAAATCCCGGCCAACAGGGAATCCCATGCAATACGCCCCGTCCGACCTAAAACCGCGCGAGCGCTACAAGGTGCTGGCGTCGTTCGTGCTGCCGCGGCCGATCGCATGGGTGACGACGGTGGGTCCATCAGGCGTGGTCAATGCCGCACCGTTCAGTTTCTTCAACGTGTTCTGCGAGGATCCGCCGCTCTGCATGTTCGCCTCAAACCGCCGCCCCGACGGCCGCATCAAG
The DNA here is from genome assembly GCF_900103365.1 of Afipia sp. GAS231. Taxonomy (NCBI): domain Bacteria; kingdom Pseudomonadati; phylum Pseudomonadota; class Alphaproteobacteria; order Hyphomicrobiales; family Nitrobacteraceae; genus Afipia; species Afipia sp. GAS231. Next base: position 6,287,384 of record NZ_LT629703.1, on the reverse strand, counting down.
GACACGCAGCTCAATATCGAACGCACAGGCGAATTCGTGGTCAACCTGACCGACGAGCCGCTGGCGGAAGCGATGCATGAATCAAGCGGCGACTTTCCGCCTGACATCGGCGAGCCGGATTACCTCAATCTGAAACTCGCGCCCTCGACCAGGATCGCGGTGCCGCGCCTCACCGACGCGCCGTTTGCGATGGAGTGCAAGACCTGGAAGACCATCGACGTCAATGGCGACCGCATGCTGATCATGGGCGAAGGCATCCAGTTCCACATCCGCGACGACCTGTGGGACCACGACGCGATGCGCGTGCACATGGAGCGCTATCACCCGATCGGCCGCATGTTCGCCGACCGCTATTGCCGCACCGACGACCGCGTGGTGTTTCCGCCGGCCGAGGGGGCGACGAAGTAGAGAATGTAGGGCGGGTTAGCGAAGCGTAACCCGCCACCTTATGTTCGGAAGGGCGGATTACGCTGCGCTAATCCGCCCTACGAAGTCAGACGGTCTCCGGCCGGTGTGCGCGCAGGAACGAGCGGATCTGGCGTACTGCCAGCGGGATCCGCTCCTTCGGTTCTTTCCACGGGAACATACTGACTTCGGCGTTCGGCGCCAGCATCGCGGTCCCCATCGCAACGTCATAGGGATGCGCCGGGACGTCGTCGGGCAGCACCAGCACCGGCGTTTGGCACTGGCGGACGAAATCCCGCGTCACGGTGAACACGAAGTCGGGATCGTTGCGGTACATTTTGGTCAGGAATTTCTCGGCCTGCTCCATCGTCAGATCAGGCCGTTGCGCAATCAACTGCGGCGCCCAGCCCTTGATGTTGTTCTGGTAGAACAGGTCGCGCATTTCGGGACGCGATCCTGACGGCTGCACCAACACGCCGGCCACGATCCGGTCCGGCGCGCGCTTCAAGAGATTCCAGATCAGCGGGCCGCCGATGCAAAAACCCAGCACCATGAACTTGTCGATGCCGAGATGATCCATCAGCGCAAGCTGGTCGTCGGTGTGGGCATCCCAGGGACGATCCACCTCAAGAGGCCCGGTCGATTTTCCGGGAGGCGCGTTGCGCAGGTCGAAGGCGACGCAGCGGTGCTCGGCCTTGAACTCTGCCATGGCGTTGAACGGCGGATAGGCGCCGATGATGCCTTCAATGGTCGAGTTCAATCCGCCGCCCGCGATCAAGAGCAGCGGGAAACCGGAGCCGGCTTCCAGATAATGAATGCGAACGGCGCCGTTTTCGAAAAAGCCCATGGCGGATTTCCTCGTTTTTGTTTTCGTTGCAATCTCTGTAACACGGTCGCAGTGGACACAGAAGACGGCGGCTATTCGATAGAGTCCCCGTGCGGCGCCCCCACCCCGGCCCTCCCCCGCAAGCGGGAGAGGGAGAAGAGCGCGTCCCGTATTGCGCAGCGAGTTCTACAAATTGCAGCAATGAATCCGAGTGCATCAGCAAACGCTGCTGCGCTCCCTCTCCCGCTTGCGGGGGAGGGTTGGGGTGGGGGTGCCTCAGCGCATTCGGACTCGCGGAGAGCCCCCTCACCCGAAGCCTTCGGCCGTAGCCGAGGCTTCGCCCTCGGCGTTCGATAAGAACGGCCGCCAAAGGCGGCCTGCGCTCTCCCCGCAAGCGGGGCGAGGTACGGAAGCATCACGCTTTAGCAGCGGCGGCGTCTAATTTGTCCTGCGTGTTAGTATCGAAATCGGACGCATCATGGCGTTCGTGCAACTGGCTGGCGGGATCACCGAACGGGCGGTTGACCATGCGGCCGCGCTGCACCGCCGGGCGCTTGGCAATCGTGTCGGTCCAGCGCTGCACGTTCTTGTAGTCATCGACGGAAAGAAATTCGCCGGCGCCGTACAGCAGACCCTTGGCAAGGCTGCCGTACCACGGCCAGGTCGCCATGTCGGCGATGGTGTAGTCCTTGCCTGCGAGATATTCGTGGTCGGCGAGATGACGGTCGAGCACGTCGAGCTGGCGCTTCACCTCCATGGCGTAGCGGTCGATGGCGTATTCGATCTTGGTCGGCGCGTAGGCGTAGAAATGACCGAAGCCGCCGCCGAGAAATGGCGCGCTGCCCATTTGCCAGAACAACCAGGACAGGCATTCGGCGCGGGCCTGGCCGCTGGTCGGCATAAACGCGCCAAACTTTTCGGCGAGATGCACCAGGATCGCGCCGGACTCGAACAACCGGATCGGGACAGGCCCGCTGCGGTCCATCAGCGCCGGGATTTTTGAATTCGGATTGATCGAGACAAAGCCGCTGCCGAACTGGTTGCCGTCGATCCGGATCAGCCAGGCATCGTATTCCGCGCCGCTGAAGCCCGCGGCCAGCAACTCCTCGAACATCACGGTGACCTTGACGCCGTTGGGAGTAGCCAGCGAATAAAGCTGGAACGGATGCTTGCCGACCGGCAGCTCCTTGTCATGCGTGGGCCCCGCGATCGGGCGGTTGATGCTGGCGAAGCGGCCGCCGCTCCCCTTGTTCCAGGTCCAGACTTTCGGCGGCACATAGGCGGTGGGGTCGATAACGGGGGCGTCGCTCATTTTTTTGGCTCCAGGCTCTTTCGGCCGTGTCTGGTATTAGACGATCCTGCCGCATGGCGGAATTATGTTGCGTGTGCGGGGCGCACAAGAGGGGGTCACCGGCGCCAGACAAATCGTTGTGGCGGCCAGCGCAGTCTCCATGTTACGGTTTCGTCCAAGCACCGCAACAAGAACAATAATGCGGGCAACATCAGGGGAGGAATGCACCATGCTGCGAGGCAAGTGGTTAGCCGTGTTCTCTGGAATCGTGATGGCGATCGCCGGCTGCGGCCATGCCAGCGCCCAGGCCACCATCAAGGTTGCCTACACCGACCCGCTCTCAGGCCCGTTCGCGCAAGTCGGCGACGCCAACCTGAAGCAGATGCAATACATCATCGACTACATCAATTCGAAGGGAGGCGCGCTCGGCAAGAAATTCGAGCTGGTCCCGTTCGACAACAAGTCGCAGCCTTCGGACGCGTTGATCGCGCTGAAGAGCGCCACCGACCAGAACATGCCCTTCATCATGCAGTGCAGCGGCTCCAACATCGCTGCCGCCCTGATCGACGCCACCAACAAGCATAACGAGCGCAACCCCGACAACCGCATCATCTACCTGAACTGCGGCGCGGTGGCCCCCGAGCTCACCAACGAGCAGTGCAGCTTCTGGCATTTCCGCTTCGACCTCCACGCCGGCATGAAGGCCGAAGTGATGGTCCGAGCGTTGCCCAAGGACACCACCAAGGTCTACCTGATCAACCAGGATTACCTGTTCGGACAATCGGTGCAGCGCGAGGTGAAGAACTATCTCACCAAGCTTCGGCCCGACGTGCAGGTGGTCGGAGACGAACTGATCCCGCTCGGCAAGATCAAGGACTTCTCGCCCTATATTACCAAGATCAAGGCCTCGGGCGCCCAGGCGCTGCTGACCGGCAACTGGGGCCCGGACATGAACCTCTTGATCAAGGCCGGCGTCGATGCCGGCGCTGACCTGCACTACTACACCTTCTATGCCCATCTCGCCGGCGGCCCGACCGCGATCGGCGCCGGCGGCGACAACCGCGTGCTGGCGGTGATGTCGTTCGGCGAAAACGTCGCGCCCGCCATCGGCAACAAGGAAGCCGAAGCCTTTGCCGAAGGTTTCCGCGAAAAGCACAAGTTCGACTTCTCGGCCGCCGGCTTCCGCACCATCTTCGAATATCTGCAGGCGGCGGTGAACAAGGCGGGCTCGGTCGATGCGACCAAGATCGCAACCGCAATGGAAGACCTCTCGCTCAAGGACTTCCTCGGCTTCGACACCAAGATGCGCAAGGATGATCACCAGATCATCAGCGAGTACTTCGTCGGCACCTTCAAGAAGGGCGTCAAATACGACGCCGAAGGCACCGGTCTCGGCTGGGAGAACACGGCGACCATCCTCTCCAAGGACATCGACCAGCCCAATACCTGCAAGATGAAGCGCCCGAGCGGAGCCTGACCGACATACCAGCCGCCCGCTTCCATGATGGAAGCGGGCGTCGCGCTTTGCGGATGGGCCCTGTGTAATGGAAGTCTTCGTCGTCTCGCTTTTGAATGGCCTCGTTTACGGCATGCTGTTGTTCATGCTGGCGAGCGGGCTGACGCTCATCCTCAGCATGATGGGCGTGCTCAACTTCGCGCATGCCAGCGCCTACATGCTGGGCGCGTATTTCGCCTACACCATCAGCGTCTATATCGGCTTCTGGCCCGCGCTGGTGATCGCGCCCCTGCTGTGCGGCCTGGTCGGCGCCGGCATCGAAATGTTCGGGCTGCGACGCGTCCACCGCAACGGCCACATCGCCGAATTGCTGTTCACCTTCGGCCTTGCGCTGCTGATCGAAAAGGGCGTGCAGATGACCTGGGGCCTGCTGCCGGTGCCCTACCGGGTGCCGGAGCTCCTGGATTTCCCGCTGTTCAGGGTTTACGGCACCCAGTTCCCGGCCTACCGCGCCTTCATGCTGGTGATCTCCGGCCTGATGTTCGGCGCGATCTGGCTCGGGCTCACGCGTACGCGCATCGGCCTCGTGATCCAGGCCGCCCTCACCCATCCCGACATGGCCTCGGCACTCGGCCATAACGTGCCACGCATCTTCACCCTCGTGTTCGCCGCCGGTACGGCCCTGGCGGGCCTCGCCGGCGTGATTGGCGGCAACTACCAGGTCACCGAGCCGGCGATGGCCTTCACCATGGGGCCGATCGTGTTCGTCGTGGTGGTGTTCGGCGGGCTCGGTTCGCTGGCCGGCTGCTTCATCGCTTCGATATTGATGGGGCTGATCCAAACCTTTGCCGTCGTGTTCGACGTCTCGCTGGCGGACCTGCTGGCCAAGTTTGGATACACGGTGACGTCGAGCACGCCGTTCGCCGAGGTTCTCAACGTGACCCTGCCGCGGGTCGGCGCGCTGTTGCCGTTCCTGATGCTGGTGCTGATCCTGGTGTTCCGGCCGCGCGGACTGATGGGGACGCGCGATACATGACCCTGCTGCGCCGCCATTGGCCCTGGATTCTCGCTTTCGTCATCCTGCTCGCGATCCCGTTCCTGTTCTACGACTGGGGCAAGGGCCGCCATTCCGGTTTCGTGCTGACCTTGATGAGCGAGATCGGCGTGATGGCGATCTTCGCGCTGTCCTACAACATGCTGATGGGCCAGGCCGGCCTGCTGTCGTTCGGGCACGCCGTGCTGCTCGGCATGGGCGCCTACTGCGCCGCGCATGTCGTGCTTCTCGTCAAGGCCGGCACGATCTGGCTGCCGACCGAACTGGTGCCGCTGGCCGGCGGGCTCGGCGGACTGTTCTTCGGTTACGTGTTCGGCTGGCTGGTCACCAAGCAGCGCGCCACGGCGTTCGCCATGATCACGATGGGGCTCGGCGAACTGGTCTCGGCCGCGGCCCTGATGTTCATGGGTTTCTTCGGCGGCGAAGGCGGCATCAGCGTCGATCGTGTGATGGATACCAGTCTGTTCGGCGTCAGCTACTCCTCGCCGTGGCAGGTCTACTGCCTGGTGCTGGTCTGGGCCTTCATCGCCGCCGTGCTGATGAAGCTGCAAACCCAGACCCCGCTCGGCAGCATCGCCAACGCCACCCGCGACAATTTCGAGCGCGCGCAGTTCGTCGGCTACGATCCGCGCATGGTGCGGCTCTATCAATTCGCACTGTCCGGCTTCTTCGCCGGCATCGGCGGCGGCCTCTATGTGCTGATCTACGAAATCGTCACCTTCGACACGGTGTCGGCGGCGAAATCCGCCAACGCGCTGCTCGCGGTCTATATCGGCGGCGCCGGCGGATTCTTCGGACCGATCCTCGGCACCATCGTGGTGGTGCTGCTGCAGAGCGGCGTCAGCCTGCTCAGCAATGCCTGGCTGCTCTATGTCGGCATTCTCTTCATCGTCATGGTGATGTACGCGCCGGGCGGGCTGATCGGGCTGCTGTTCATGCATATGCCGATCTGGCGCGCCGGACGGATGCGCGAACTGGCGCTACCCTATGCACGGGCTTTTCCGCCGGCACTGATCGTCCTGCTCGGCTTCGTGCTACTGGTGGAACTCGCCTCCTTCACCACGATCGGCGCCGCGCAGGGCAAGACATTCTCGATCGGCGGCCACCTCATCGACACCACGGCGCCGTTGCCCTGGGTGATCGCGCTGGCGGCGCTGGTGCTCGGCACGCTGTGGCTGCGCCGCGAGGCCCGCGGCTTTCGCGAGCGCTGGGACGCCGTGACCGAAAGTATTAAATTGAAGGGGGCGATGTCGTGAGCACGGACGCCCTCCCGCCCGCCATCGAACTGCGCGACGTCTGCAAGCGTTTCGGCCGCACCGAGATCATCCGCGGCGTCAACCTCTCGATCCCGCGCGGCGAACGTCACGCCATCATCGGCCCCAACGGCGCCGGCAAAACCACGTTGTTCAACCTGATCTCGGGGCGCTTTCCGATCAGCTCCGGCTCGATCACCGTCGACGGCCAATCGACCGCCAATCTGGCGCCGCAAGAGATCAACCGGCTCGGCCTGTCGCGCAGTTTCCAGATCACCTCGATCTTCCCGCGCATGACCGTGTTCGAGAACATCCGCTGCGGCCTGTTGTGGTCGCAGGGTTATCGCTACTCGTTCTGGCACCTGCTGGGACGACAGAAGGCGCTGAACGAGGCCGCCGACCAATTGCTGGAACGACTGAAACTGTCCGACCGTCGCAACCTTCAGGCCGGGCTCTTGTCCTACGCCGAGCAGCGCGCGCTGGAGATCGGCATCACCATCGCGGGCGGCGCCGAGATCATTCTGCTGGACGAGCCGACCGCCGGCATGAGCCACAGCGAGACCGACAGCGCGGTGGCGCTGATCCGCAGCGTGTCCGAAGGCAAGACGCTGATCATGGTCGAGCACGACATGAGCGTAGTGTTCGGCCTCGCCGACCGCATCACCGTGCTGGTCTATGGCGAGGTGATCGCGTCCGACGCACCGACCGCCATCCGCGGCAACGCCGCCGTGCAGGAAGCCTATCTCGGGACGGTGGCGGCATGATGCTCGAGGTCCGCGATCTCCATGCCTATTACGGCAAGAGCCACATCCTGCAAGGCGTCGACCTCTCGGTCGATCAGGGCGAGATCGTCAGCCTGCTCGGCCGCAACGGCGTCGGCCGCTCGACCGCCTGCAAGACCATCATGGGGCTGCTGCCACCGGTCGGCAACGTCGCCTTCAAGGGCCGCTCGATCGCGGGGCTGCGGCCCGACCAGATCGCCCATCTCGGCATCGGCTACGTACCCGAAGACCGCCAGGTGTTTCCGGGTCTCACCGTGAAACAGAACCTCGAGCTCGGGATGAAGCGCGCCGGCGTCGAAGGGCGCTGGAAATTCGCCGACGTGTTCGCGCTGTTTCCCAATCTCGCCGCGCGCCAGGACAATCCCGCCGGCGTGCTGTCGGGCGGCGAGCAACAGATGCTGACGATGTGCCGCACCCTGATGGGCGACCCTGATCTGGTCATCATCGACGAGCCGACCGAGGGCCTCGCGCCCAAACTGGTCGAACAGGTCGGCACGCTGCTCGACGAAATCGCCAAGCGCGGCACCGCGATCCTGCTGGTGGAACAGAAGCTCACCATCGCGCTGCGAATTTCCCGCCGCCTCTACGTCATGGGCCACGGCCGTATCGTGTTCGAGGGAACGCCGGCAGAGCTTGCCGCCAATGCCGGCGTGCGCAAGGAGTGGCTGGAGGTTTAGGCCCCGTCGTAGGGTGGGCAAAGGCGCGTTTGCGCCGTGCCCATCATCCATCGGCAGCTTCATTTGGGAATGGTGGGCACGCTTCGCTTTGCCCACCCTACGGGACCGAGCTTACGACGCCGCCGCCTTGCGCGGCTGCTCCACCCCCGCCATCACAAATCCCTCATACCCCTTCGCCGCGACGTCGTTGCAGATCTGCCGGTACGGGCCGACGCCGCCGATATAGGGCATGAAGATCCGCGGCTTGCCGGGCACGTTGGCCCCCATGTACCAGGAATTGGCCTGCGGATAGAGCGTGGCGTAGGCGACCTCGTTGACATGGGCGACCCATTTGTCTTCCGCCTCCACGGCGGCTTCCATGGTGTCGAGCCCGTTGTCGCGCATGTAGCTGACGCAATCGGCGATCCAGTCGACGTGCTGTTCGATCGAGACGATCATGTTCGACAGCACCGACGGGCTGCCGGGCCCGGTGATGACGAAGAGGTTGGGAAAGCCCGCGCTCATCAGGCCCAGATACGTGCGCGGACCCGCGACCCATTTGTCGTTCAGCGTCTGCCCGTCGCGGCCGTGAATATCGATCTTGGCGACCGAACCCGTCATGGCGTCGAAGCCGGTGGCGAGCACCAGCGCGTCGACTTCGTAGTCCTTCGCCCCGGTGCGCACCGCGTTGTCGGTGATCTCCTCGATCGGGGTCGACTTGATGTCGACCAGCGTCACGTTCGGACGGTTGAAGGTTTTGAAATAATCCGTATCGATGCAGATGCGCTTGGAGCCGATCGGATGGTTATTCGGCTGCAGCAGCTTTGCGGTCTGGGGATCCCTAACGATCTCGGCGATCTTCTCGCGGACGAAATTGGCGGCGGTGTCGTTGGCCGCCTGCTCCAGCGCCAGGTTGTTGTAAACAGACATGAAGGTGAGCCCGCCGCTGGCCCAGCGCGCCTCGTATTTCGAGCGGCGCTCGTTGTCGCCGTCGTCGAGCGCGCCACGGTCGGGCATCTCGGTATAGATGCCGTTGCGCGCGACTTCGCGGGCGAACTGCCGGATTTCGGGATAGCGCGACCGGAACGATTGCCGCTCCTCTTCGGTGAGCGCCGCGTTGCGGGCGGGAATCGAGAAATTCGCGGTTCGCTGAAACACGGTGAGCTGGCTGGCCTGCTCGGCAATGATGGGCACCGACTGGATCGCCGACGAACCGGTTCCGATCACACCGACGCGCAGGCCGGTGAAATCGACCTCCTCATGCGGCCAGTGGCCGGTGTGATAAACCTTGCCCTCAAAGCGATCGATCCCCTTGATGTCGGGCATCCTCGCGTTCGACAGGCAGCCGGTCGCGAGCACGAAGAACCTTGCCATCGCGGTGTTGCCGTCTGAGGTCGCAACCGACCAGAGATTGGTCGCCTCGTCGAACACGGCGCGCTCGACTGTTGTGTTGAACTGGATGTCCGGCCGCAGATTGAAACGGTCGGCGACATGGTTGGCGTATTTCAGGATCTCCGGCTGCGGCGCGTAGCGTTCGCTCCAGTCCCATTCCTGCTGCAGTTCTTCCGAGAACGAATAGGAATATTGCATGCTCTCGACGTCGCAGCGCGCGCCGGGATAGCGGTTCCAGTACCAGGTGCCGCCGACGCCACTGCCCTGCTCGTAGACCCGCGCCGTCATTCCCTGCCCACGCAGTCGGTGCAGCATGTACATGCCGGCAAAGCCTGCACCGACCACGACGACGTCGTAGCTCTCGGCAGGTTTGGCGGCGGCGGATGGCATGGCGGACATGGATGCGAACTCCCTGGATTTTTTTCGATTTGGTGGCCAGCATTCTCCGGGCCTCACGAAAGCGCAAGGGCCAAGGATGCAGGGCCGGCCCCGCAATATTGCAAAATGGCGAATTCCGACAATCGGTTACCGCAGGGAGCGCCATCCAGTCCAAGATTTCCGCGGGCCAGCGCCGGTGGGTCCAAGACCCCTTGAATCCGATAGGTATTCTTTGCTGCAATCGGCGGGGGCCCGGTCGTCGGGGCCCGGCTTTGAAAGGCCGCGATGCAGATCAACGTCACATTCGGCGCAAGCGTGAGCAGCGCGCCGGCCCCGTTCAGGAATGACGTCAATTACGCCGTCAGTATCCTGGACGCCGCGTTCACCAACAACGTCACCGTCAACATCAAGGTCGGCTGGGGCGAAGTCGGCGGCAAGCCGCTCAACGCCGGCGACCTCGGCGAGAGCGAAACCGCGACGGCACCGGCCTATGATTTCACCACCATCAAGAATGGCCTGCTCGCCAACGCCAATTCGCCGGTCCAGACCGCGGCCGATGCCACGCTGCCGGCCACCGACGTCACCGGCGGCGACGTCTTCGACATCGGTACGGCGGAAGCGAAGGCGCTGGGGCTGATCGCCGCCAACGCGCCCGGCAATGATGGGTGGGTCGGCTTCGCCACCGATGCAAATTGGTCCTACACGCCCAACGTCAAGGGCGGCCCCAACCAGTACTACTTCATCGGGACTGTCGAGCATGAGATCACCGAAGTGCTCGGCCGGCACTCGATCCTCGGCGGCACCGGCGACCACTATTCCAACGCCTATGGCACCGAGGATCTGTTCCGCTACTCGGCGCCTGGCGTGCGTGAACTTGTGCCCGGCGGCCCGCACTCCACCGGCTATTTCTCGATCGACAATGGCGTCACCAATCTCGGCAACTGGAACAACGATCCCAACAGTGGCGATCTCGGCGACTGGTATTCCGGGTTTGGCCCCGCAGGTGGCGGCCCCGGGCCGGGTGGCAATGACTCGTTCAACGATTTCAGCAATTCCGGTGTCATCGACGCGCTGACCCAATCCGACCTCACGGTGATGAACGTGCTCGGCTGGAATCCGTCCGAGCCCGCCAACATCGTCATCAACGGCGAGACTTACTTCGTCGCCTCGGGCGACACGGTCGGCAATCTCGTGGTGGAAGCCGGCGGCAAGTTGGTGGTCGGCGCCAACGGCCTCAGCGAGGGCGCGTTGCTCGACGGCGGCAACGGGACAGTTTTCCTTGGCGGCGCCGCCAACGACACCACGATCGATGCCGGCAGCACGCTGACGGTCAATTCCGGCGGCACGCTGAACGGTGTTGTCATCAACGGCGGTACGCTGGATCTCGCGGACGGGGCGCTGACCGGCGCCGCTCCGATCGCTTTTCACGGCCCGGGCGGCGTGCTCGACATCGAGGCCGCGACCGCGCCCACCAACGTCATCAGCGGATTTGTCGCCGGTGACACCATCGATTTCATCGGCGCGCCCGTCGGCGCCCATCCGACCGTGCAATTGCTCGCCGGCAATGTGCTCAGCATTTTCGAACACAACAAGACCTACCTGTTCCAGTTCGACCCGTCAGACGATTTTTCCGGACAATCGTTTCATGTCACCGGCGACGGCAGCGGCGGCACCTTGATCTATCTCGATCCCGCGGTGCTGTCGGTGACGACATCAGGCAGTGGCATCACCGCCGGCGCCGGCGATCTCAACGCCGGCCATGTGGTGACGCTGACGCTCAACGCCAACGAGGCTGTTAACGTCGACACGTCAAACGGCACGCCGACGCTGACATTGAACGACGGCGGCATCGCCACCTATACCGGCGGCAGCGGCTCCAGCGCGCTCACCTTCGACTATGCGGTCGCGTCAGGCGAAAATACGCCGGACCTCACGGTGACCTCCGTCAACCTCAACGGCGCCACCGCGCAGGATGCCAACGGCCATGACGCGGTGCTGACTGGCGCGGTTGGCAATCCCGCGGAGGTATTGCAGATCGACACCACGCCGCCGCTTCAGATTGGCATCGACGTTGCGCCATCGAACGGCGTCGCGGCCGCAGGCAGTACGCTCTCCGTCACCCTGGACTTCAACGAACCCGTCGCGGTCACCGGCGGCGCACCGACGTTGACCCTGAACGACGGCGGCTCGGCGGTCTACGACGCCGCCGCCACGCTGGCCCTCGGCAATGCCGACAAATTGGTGTTCGACCAACTGGTGTCGGCCACCACGCACGGAACGCTGGCGCTTGCGGTGAACGGCCTGGACGCCCATGGCGCTGTCATCGCCGACCTTGCCGGTAACCCTGCGGATGTCTCCCATGTCGCGGCAAGCTTTCCGGGGACAGCCGTCAACGTCGGCCTTCCGTACCTGTCCGAAGCGCCCGATCACGCCGCCCCCAGCGCCCAGACGCAAGTACTGCTCGCACCGTCGGACTTTCATCTGCTGTGACAGCGTCGGCCGCTCCACCCTTCCGCGCGCTGATATTTTGCGAGATGGAATGCGTAGAAATACCTGCCGGGAAACCCGCTTGGCTTTCGTAGCCCCGATGGGCTAGCGTCGGACCAACACCGCATATCAAAACCAAAATGAGCGGCTGCCAACGGCCGCCACAGGGAGTGATACCGCCATGAAATCGCCGATCTGCGACATGCTGGGAATTGAGTTCCCGCTGTTCGCCTTCAGCCACTGCCGCGACGTCGTTGCGGCCGTCAGCCGCGCTGGCGGCTTTGGCGTGCTGGGCGCCACCTCGCATTCCCCGGAATCGCTCGAGCAGGAACTGAAATGGATCGACGATCACTGCGACGGCAAGCCTTACGGGCTCGACGTGCTGATCCCGGAAAACATTTCGACATCAGGCGAAAAGGACGTCACCTGGAAGAGCCTGGAGGCGCGGATTTCGCCGCAGCATCGCGACTTCACCCGGAACCTGCTGAAGAAATACGGCATCGAACTGACGACGGCCAACGTCGCCGACAACCAGCCGCAACCGTTCGACGCGCAACGCGCGCTGGAACTGCTGGATGTTTCATTCCAGCATCCGATCAAGCTGATCGCCAATGCGCTGGGCGTGCCGCCGAAGGCGATGATCGACAAAGGCAGGAAGCACGGTGTTCCGGTCGCGGCTTTGGTCGGCGCCAAGGAACATGCGCTGCGCCAGGTCGCGGCCGGCGTCGATATTCTCGTGGTGCAGGGCACCGAGGCCGGCGGCCATTGCGGCGAGGTCTCGACCATGGTGCTGGTGCCCGAGGTGATCAAGGCGATCAAACCGATCCGCGACGTGCCGGTGCTGGCCGCCGGCGGCATCATGACAGGACGCCAGATGGCGGCCTGCATGGCGATGGGCGCCGCCGGCGCCTGGACCGGCTCGGTATGGCTCGCGACCGTCGAATCCGAAACCACCGAGATCTTCCGCGAGAAAATGATCGCGGCCTCCTCCCGCGATGCCATTCGCTCCAAGGGCCGCACCGGCAAGCCCGCGCGGCAGTTGCGCTCGGTGTGGACCGATGCCTGGGATCGCGGCCCCGACAGCCCCGGCGCGCTGCCGATGCCGCTGCAAAGCATCATCAGCCGCGACGCCTTCAACTCGATCGACCGTGCGGCGGCCGCCGGCAATGCGCAGGCGCGCGACCTCGTCAGTTATTTCGTCGGCCAGGGCGTCGGCCTGATCGACAGCGTGAAGTCGGCGGGCGCGGTGGTGCAGGAATTCAAGGAAGATTTTATCGAGGCGGTCGAGCACATGAACGCGTTGATGGAGGAGTGACGGCCTTCCCGTCATTCCGGGGCGATGCGAAGCATCGAACTACGATGCGCAATTGCGCATCTGAGAATCTCGAGATTCCGGGTCTGGTCCTTCGGACCATCCCGGAATGACCGGAATTAGATGACCCGAAAGCAAAGCAAGAAAAAATGTCAAACAACTCCCTCCCCGAAGACCGCATTCCCGTCATCGTCGGCGTCGGCGAAATCGTCGACCGGCCAGCGGATATCGCCGCCGGCCTCGAACCGCTCACGTTGCTCGAAGAGGCGGTGCGGCGCGCCGAAGCCGACAGTGGCGCCAAGCTGATCGGCGAGCTCGGCTCGCTCGACGTCGTCAATTTCCTGAGCTGGCGCTACCGCGATCCCGAAAAATTGCTCGCGGCGCGGCTTGGCGTCAGCCCTGCGCATAACTATTACGGCCCGGTCGGCGGCGAGAGCCCGATCCGCTACATTCACGAAGCAGCGAAGCGCATCGCGCGCGGCGAGTGCAGCGTGGCTGCCGTTTGCGGCGCCGAAGCGCAATCGACCGCGACCAAGGCCGAGCGCGGCGGCATCACGCTGCCGTGGACACCGTTCGCCAGCGACGTCGAGGAGCCAAAGCGCGGCGCCGTGTTCCAGAAGCCGATGGCGGTGAAGCTCGGCGTGTTCCGCCCCATTACGGTGTACCCGCTCTATGAGTCCGCGACCTCGGCGCATTGGGGCCAGACTCCACGCGAAGCGCTGGCGGAATCCGGCGCGCTGTGGTCGACCTATTCGCACGTGGCGTCAAAAAATCCGAACTCGTGGATGAAGAAAGCGCTGGCGCCGGATGAGATCACGACGGCGACGCCGGACAATCGCCTGATCGCGTGGCCCTACACCAAGCTGATGGTCGCCAATCCAACCGTCAACATGGGCGGCGCGGTGCTGCTGACCTCACTGGCGAAAGCCCGCGCGGCCGGCGTGCCCGAGGATCGCCTGGTCTATGTCTGGGGCGGCGCGTCGGCGGAAGAGCCGCGCGACTATCTGCTGCGCGACCAGTTCTACGAAAGCCATCCGCAGAATGCGGTGCTGAAGGCGGTGATGGATCTGGTCGAAGGAGACGGCAAGAAATTCGACGCCATCGAATTGTATAGCTGCTTTCCCTGCGTGCCGAAGATGGCGCGGCGGACACTCGGTCTCGGCCCCGACGTGCAGCCGACCGTGACCGGTGGGCTGACGTTCTTCGGCGCCCCGCTCAACACCTACATGACGCATGCCGCCTGCGCGATGGTGCGGCGCTTGCGCGAGCGCGGCAAGCTCGGCCTGCTCTACGGCCAGGGCGGCTTCGTCACCAAGCATCACGGCGTGGTGCTGTCGCGCGAGGCGCCGAAACAAGCGTTATCGCAGCACACCAGCGTGCAGGCCGAGGCCGACCGGGCCAAGGGTGCGGTGCCGGAATTCGTCACCGAGGCCGCGGGCAAGGGCAAGGCCGAGAGCTTTACCGTGATCTACAAGGGCAAGGGCGAAGTCGAGCACGGCGTGGTGATGCTGCGCACGGAGCAAAATGCCCGCGCGCTGGCGCGCGTGCCCGCCAATGATGCCGCGACGTTGGCACATTTGCTGAACATGGACCGCACGCCGGTGGGGTCGCTGGGCCATGTGATGACGGCCGAGGACGGTGTACTGGAGTGGCGGGTGGGGTGAAGTAGGTTTCACCGTCATGGCCGGGCTTGACCCGGCCATCAACGTCTTTAGCCCGATGGAAAGAAAGTAAGCCGTGGATGGCCGGGTCATCTAGCGCGAAGACGCGCTTCGCGCTTTTGCCCGGCCATGACGAGGGATAGAGAACAGCGCCCCTACCCCTTCACGTCCTGCTTTTCCGAGGCCGTCGGTTTTCCCTTGGCGCCGGGGCCAACCACGCGGACCGGGTCGCCGTCGGCGAGGCCGTCCGGCGGCGCGGTGATGATGCGGTCGTCGACGGTGACGCCCGAGGCCAGTTCGATCTCCTTGCCGAGATCGCGGGCGATCGTCACGGTCTTGAACAACACCTTGTCGTCGGGACCGACGGTCGCGACCCGCAGGCCGTTCTGGTTGAAAATCAGCGCGCTGGAGGGAATGTGCAGCGGCACCGCGTCGCGCTGCAGGTTGAGCCGCACATTGGCGTAACCGCCCGGCATCAGTTCGCCCGCCGAATTGTCCAGCGCCAGCTGCATCCGCGTGGTGCCGGAGGAAATATCGACCGATTGCGACGAAGCTTCGACGGTCGCCGCAAAGGTCCGGTTCGGGTATTCCGGCATGGTCAGCGCGGCCTTGGCGCCGATCTTGATCGCGGGCACGTAGTTCTGCGGCACGTTGACATAGACGCGCAGCTTGGTGATGTCCGACACCACGAACATCGCCGGTCCCGCACCGCCGCCGGCATTGATCAGCGCGCCGACGTCGGTGTCGCGCGCGGTGACGACGCCGTCGAACGGCACCGTGATCTTCTTGTAACCGGCGAGCGCTTCCAGCCGCTCGACATTGGCCTGGCCGGAATTGACGGCGGCCAGCTTGTTGGCGAGGTCGGCGGTGCGCTCGTCGATTTCCTGGGCCGAAACGAAATTCGAGGCGACCAGCGTCTTGCGCCGGTTCAGCGTGGCTTCCGACAGCCGCGCACTCGACTGCTGGCTGACGAGATCGGCTCTGGCCTGCAGCAATTGCTGGTCGAGGTCCGGCGCCTCGATCTCGGCGATCACTTGGCCGGCCTTGACCTGGGCGCCGATATCGGCGCTCCAGCTTTTCAGGTAGCCAGAGACGCGGGCCAGGATCGGCGCCCGCGAATAGGCCTCCAGCCGGCCCGGCAGATCGAGAGTGGGAGTGAGCGCCCGGCCGCTCGGCGGCGCCACGGCGACCGTCGGAACCGCCTGGTTGTCGGTCCATTCCTTCAGCTTGGAACTCGAATCCTCGCGCGCCCGGATACCGGTGGCGACGATCAGCCCGGCCCCGACCACCGCCACCACGCCGAATATGCCCAGTTTCCGGTGCGAGACCGGCGGGCGCTGTTCAGTGGGCGGCATGCGGAATCTCCGATGAGGCGGCGGCTTTGGCGCCTTGCTTCTTGTGTACCATACTAAATACCACGGGAACAAACATCAGGGTCGCGATCGTCGCGAAGATCAATCCGCCGATCACGGCGCGTCCGAGCGGGGCGTTCTGCTCGCCGCCCTCGCCGAGGCCCAGCGCCATCGGCGCCATGCCGATGATCATCGCCAGCGCCGTCATCAGCACCGGCCGGAAGCGGACGAAACCGGCCTCCAGCGCTGCAGCGATGGGATCGCCGAGCTCTTCATAACGCTCGCGGGCGAAGCTGATCACCAGCACGCTGTTGGCGGTCGCCACACCCATGCACATGATGGCGCCGGTCAGCGCCGGCACCGACAGCGTGGTCTGGGTGGTGAACAACATCCAGACGATCCCGGCGAGCGCGGCCGGCAACGCGGTGATGATCACGAACGGGTCGGACCAGGACTGGAAGTTCACCACGATCAGGAAATAGATCAGCACCACCGCGGCCAACAGCCCGAACAGCAGGCCGGAGAATGCGCTGTTCATGGTCTGCACCTGGCCGAGCAGCACTACCGACGAGCCCTTCGGCACGTCCTTGGCCGTATCCGCCATCAGCGCCCTGACGTCGGCGGCGACCGCGCCGAGGTCGCGGCCCTGCGGGGTGGCGTAGATCTGCACCATCGACTGGATGTCGTATTGCGAGACCACGGCGCTCGAGGTCGCGCGCTTGACGTCGGCGATGCCGCCAAGGATCGGCGATTGCGGGTTGCCGGTCGCCGTGATCGGCAGCGCCTGCAGCGCGCTCAGCGAGTCGATCTGGTATTGCGGCGTCTGCATCACGATCGAATAGGAAACGCCGTTGTCCGGGTTGAGGTAGTAGGTCGGCGCGACCTGCGAACTGCCGGCGAGGTTGACGACGAGGCTGTTGGTGACGTCGCGTTCGGTCAGTCCGACATATTGCGCGCGCGTCCGGTCGACGTCGATGTTGAAGGTCGGGTTGTTGGGCGACTGCTGGATCCGCGCGTCCGCGATACCGGGAATTTTGCGGATCCGGCTCAGCAATTTGTTGGCGTAGGCGAAATTCGCTTCGACGTTGGCGCCGCGGACCTGCAGGTCGATTGGCGCCGGCGCGCCGAAATTCAGGATTTGGCTGACGATGTCGGCCGGCAGGAACGAAAAGCTCAAACCTGGAAACAGCCGGGGCAACTGCTCGCGCAGCACCTGGACATAGTCCGCCGTCGGCTTGTGGCCTTCCCGGAGCTTGACCTGGACGTCGGCATCCTGCGGGCCGATCACGCCGGTGTTGTTGTAGGTCATGTTGATGCCCGATATCGGCATGCCGATATTGTCGGCGAGGGTTTCGATCTCACCGGGCGGAATGATCTTGCGGATCGCCTTCTGCACGTCGGCGAGCTGGTTGGCGGTTTCCTCGACGCGGGTGCCGACCTGGGTGCGGACGTGCATCAGGATGTTGCCGGCATCGACCGCGGGAAAGAAGTTGCGGCCGAGAAACGGCACCAGCAGGAACGACAGCGCGACCACGGTAAGAAAGCCGGTCACGAACAGCGGCCGCCGCGAAAGCGCCATCGACAGAATATCATGGTAACCGGCGCGGATCCGCTCGAAGCGGGCCTCGAAGCCGCGCTGAAAACGCAGCAGCGGATTGCGCGTCGGCGGCGGTCCGCCCTCATGATGCACATGCGGCTGCAACAGATATTTCGCCATCGTCGGCACCAGCGTGCGCGACAGGATGAACGACCAGATCATCGCAAACATCACGGCTTCGGCCATCGGCACGAACAGGAAGCGCGCCACGCCGGTCAGGAAGAACATCGGCACGAATACGATGCAGATGCACAACAGCGAGACGAAAGCCGGCGTCACGATCTGGTTGGCGCCGTCCATGATCGACTGCTCGACCGGCTTGCCCTGCTCCAGATGGTAGTTGATGTTCTCGATGGTGACGGTGGCGTCGTCGACGAGAATGCCGACCGCGAGCGCCAGCCCGCCGAGCGTCATGATGTTGAGGGTCTCGCCGATCGCCGACAGCAGGATGATCGCGCCCAGCACCGACAGCGGGATCGAGACCGCGATGATGACGGTGGAGCGCCAGCTGCCGAGAAACAGCAGGATCATCACGCTGGTCAGAAGTGCTGCGATAACGCCTTCGGTGGCGACGCCCTCGATGGCGCCGCGAACGAATACCGACTGGTCGCCGATGAAGCCGATTTTCAGCGCGTCGGGCAGCGAGTCCTTGACGTCGATCACCTTCTGCTTGATGCCGGCGATGATATCGAGCGTCGAGGTCGCGCCCGCCTTCAGCACCATCATCAGCACCGAACGGTTGCCGTCGACATGCACGATATTGGTCTGCGGCGGATTGCCGTCGCGCACGGTGGCAGCGTCACGGACATAGACCATGGCGCCGTTGACGGCCTTGATCGGCAATCCGCCGAGGTCTTCCATCTTCAGCGGCGAGTTGTTGAGCTGAATGGTGTATTCGAACTGGCCGATCTTTTGGGTTCCGACCGGCGTGATCAGGTTCTGCGCCGCCAGCGCGTTGGCGACATCCTGCCCGGACAGGCCGCGGGCCTGCAGTGCGGTCGAATCGAGATCGATCTGGACCTGGCGCTGCTTGCCGCCGAACGGATAGGGAATGGCGGCGCCGGGCACCGTGACCAGCGGCGTGCGCAACTGGTTGATGCCGATGTCGGCGAGGTTCTGTTCGGTGAGGCCCTCGCCCGACAGCGCGACCTGGATGATCGGCACCGTGGACGCGCTGTAGTTCAAAATCAGCGGTGGCGTCGCGCCGGGCGGCATCTGCTTGATCAGGGTCTGCGAGATCGCCGTCACCTGGGCGTTGGCGGTGCGGATATCGACATTCGGCTGGAAGAAGATCTTGATGATGCCGAAGCCGTTATAGGAATTGGCGACGATATGCTCGATGTCGTTGACGGTGGTGGTCAGCGCGCGCTGGAACGGCGTGGTAATGCGTCCCGACATCTGGTCCGGCGGCAGGCCGGTATACTGCCAGACCACCCCGATCACGGGGATCCGGATGTCCGGAAAAATGTCGGTGGGCGTACGCAACGCGGCCAGCGGGCCGATGATCAGGAGCAGCAGCGCCAGCACGACAAAGGTATAGGGCCGGCTCAGCGCAATACGTACCAGTGCGATCATAGAAGAAGTGTTCCCGGAGCCCGCCGCAGGACAGGAATCGGCGCTGCGGGGCCAATTCGTTCGGCCTGATTTAGCCGAAACCCGGCCCACAGGCCAAGAGCAGGCGGCGCAGGTGCCCTTCACTTCCCTGGCATAGCTGCCTCGGGGCGGGCCAGCTCCGGGCAAACGAAAGCCCGGCCGTCCGTGACGACCGGGCTTTGGATCGGCGTCCGCCGCGTATCAGGCCGCCCGGACCGAATTCAGGAACTTGCCGACCTCGAGCTTGAGGCGGTTGCTATCGCCGGACAGCGATTGGGCCGCAGAGAGCACCTGCGTGGACGCCGAGCCGGTCTCGGTGGCGCCGCGCTGTACGTCGGCAATGTTGGAGGAGACCTGCTGGGTGCCCTGGGCTGCCTGCTGCACGTTGCGAGAAATCTCCTGCGTCGCCGCCCCCTGCTCTTCCACAGCGGCGGCAATGGTCGAGGATATTTCCGACAGCCTCTCGATGGTGCCGCTGATCTCCCTGATCGCGTCAACCGATTGCTGGGTCGCGGCCTGGATGCCTGAAATCTGCTGGCCGATCTCACCGGTGGCTTTCGCGGTCTGTTCGGCCAACGCCTTCACTTCCGACGCGACGACGGCAAAACCGCGGCCGGCTTCGCCCGCGCGCGCGGCCTCGATGGTGGCGTTGAGCGCCAAGAGGTTGGTCTGGCCGGCGATGGTGTTGATCAACTCGACGACGTCGCCGATGCGGCTGGCGGCCTTCGAGAGTTCGCTCACACGATCGTTGGTGGTGCGGGCCTGGTCGACAGCTTCATTGGCCATCCGCGCCGATTGCTGCACCTGACGGCTGATCTCGTTGACGGAAGACGACATCTCCTCGGTCGCCGAGGCCACCGACTGCACGTTGGTCGAGGCTTCCTCGGAGGCCGCCGCAACGGTGGTCGCGAGTTCCTCGGCGCGTTCCGCCGTCGAGGTGAGCGTACCGGCGGAGAGTTCGAGCTGGGTCGATGCCGACGACACCGCTTCGACGATCTGGCCTACCGCGGCCTCGAAATCATCGGCCATCCTGTTCATGTCCGCCTTGCGGCCCGCGACGACGCGGGTCTCCGCCTCCCGCTGCTCGCCCTCGAGAGCCTGACGGGCAATGGCATTGCTCTTGAACACCTCGACCGCCTTGGCCATCTCGCCGACTTCGTCACTGCGTCCCACACCCGGCACTTCAACGTCGAGGTTGCCGCTCGCGAGGTCGTTCATCGTCACGGTCATGCGCTGCAGCGGCGCCGTGATGCGCCTGGCGACGAAGATCGAGACCGCGAGCGTGAACAGCAGGATCAATCCGGCGAAGATCAGGGAACGCTGGGTCGAAACCCAGGTCTGCGCCTTGAGGTCGTCGATGTAGACACCGGTGCCGATCACCCAGTTCCAGGGCGCAAAGCCGACCACATAGGACAGTTTCGGCTGCGGCTTGTCGAAACCCGGCTTGGGCCACTCATAGGGGACAAAGCCGGCGCCGTCTTTTTTGACGGTCTCGACGAAATCGACGAACAGGAACTTGCCGTTCGGATCCTTGTAGTTCGAGAGGTCGTTGCCGACCATTTCCGGCTTGATCGGATGCATGACCATGCGCGGAAGCATGTCGTTGATCCAGAAATAATCGTTGCTGCCATATCGCAGCGCCGCGAGCCGGGCCATCGCCCGCTTCTGCGCGTCGGCCGGGGCAATCTCACCCTTCTGCGCGGCGGCATGCTCTTCCTTGACGATGCCGAGCGCCAGCTCGCCGAGGTGCTTCAGTTCGATCTGCTTTTGCTGGTTGAGGCTAGATGCCAGTTCGCGCGAGTCGAGTACTGCGATGCCAAGCAGGCCGACGAAGCTGAGGCTGATAAGGGCATAAATCTTCCGGCCAACCGTCAGCTTCGGCCAATGTTTCACTGCAAACGACATTCTCGATCTCCATGCGGTCGCGATGGCTGGCCGGTTCCGCCGCACGGAATAGTAGGGGTCGGGCGCTCGCTTCCCGTTAATGCATACTCCGTAGATATACCTAGTTTTTTACCTTACGCCGCCCGAACCGAATTGAGGAACTTGCCAACCTCGAGCTTGAGGCGGTTGCTATCGCCCGACAGCGACTGCGCCGCCGACAACACTTGCGAGGAAGCCGAGCCGGTCTCCGAGGCGCCGCGCTGCACGTCGGTGATGTTGGAAGAGACCTGCTGAGTGCCCTGGGCCGCCTGCTGCACGTTGCGAGAGATCTCCTGCGTCGCCGCGCCCTGCTCTTCTACGGCAGCCGCGATGGTCGAGGAAATCTCCGACAGCTTTTCGATGGTGCTGCTGATCTCCTTGATCGCGCTGACCGAGTCCTGGGTCGCCGCCTGGATGCCCGAAATCTGCTGGCCGATCTCGCCGGTCGCCTTCGAGGTCTGCTCGGCGAGTGCCTTTACTTCCGACGCCACGACCGCAAAACCGCGGCCGGCATCGCCGGCGCGCGCGGCTTCGATGGTGGCGTTGAGCGCCAGCAGGTTGGTCTGCTCGGCGATGGTATTGATCAGTTCGACCACGTCGCCGATGCGGCTCGCCGCCTTCGACAATTCGCTGACGCGATCGTTGGTGGCGCGCGCCTGTCCAACCGCTTCGTTGGCCATCCGCGCCGATTCCTGCACCTGGCGGCTGATCTCGTTGACGGACGACGCCATCTCCTCGGTCGCCGACGCCACCGACTGCACGTTGGTGGAGGCCTCCTCAGAAGCCGCCGCCACCATGGTCGTCAGTTGCTGGGCCCGTTCGGCGGTCGACGTCAGCGTGCCGGCGGAGGCTTCGAGTTCGGTCGACGCCGACGAGACGGTCTCGACGATCTCGCCGACTGCGCCCTCGAAATCGTCGGCGAGCTTGATCATCTCGGCCTTGCGCTGCTCCGCCGCGACCTGGTCCTGCCTGATCTTGGCTTCGGCTTCATCGCGGGCCTTCCGCTCGGCATTCTCCCGGATAACGACGACCGTCTTGGCAAGGTCGCCGATTTCATCGCCCCGGCCGGCGCCGGGGATCACGACATCGAGGTTGCCGCCGGCCATCTCGCCCAGCGCCCCGTTGAGGCGCGTCATCGGGCGTGCGATGCCGAGGAAGGAGAAGGCCATCGATGCGATCAGCGACCCGATGACGATAATGGTCATGACCAGGTTGATGCGGTTGCCCTGCCCCATCTCCGCCGTCACCTCTTCCCGGGAATTCTTCGAATTCTTCTGCGCGACGTCCACGACCAGCTCCATCAGGTCGGCGGCATCCGAAACCGCCTTCGTGGTGCGATTGGCGACGATGTCGCTCTTCAATTGTTCGGTCTTGATGACGTCTTCATTGGCGGCCAGGAAGCGCTTGACGACGGAGGACAGCGAACTGATCACGGTCAGCAGATCGCGATCGTCGGCCTCACCGCGCAGCTTGTTGAAAACGTCCTTCAGCGAGGCCTCGGTCTTCGTCATCGCCGCGATCATGCTGGTATCGCCGGTGGCTCCGAGCCGCCAGACCATGGCCCGCAAGGAATTCACCTTCGCGTCGGCCTGATACAGCAGCCTTTCGATCTCACCGCGATTGTCCAGCTTGGCCAGCGCCGGCGAAGTCAGTTCGGCCTCGAGCGCCTTGGTCCATTCGGCCGATATCGCCTGGCGCTTGTCGATCTGCGCGAGCAGCGTGGTTTGCGCCTGCGCCAGCTCTTCCACCGCCGCAGCAAAACCCTCCATCACGGACTTGATCTTCTGTATCCGTTCTTTGGTCTCCGGCTTCTGCGCCGTCGCCAGTGCGATTTCCAGTTGCTTCACTTCGGATGCCTTGAACCGCTGCAGCTCGGCGACCGTCTTTTCGACGTCGGCAGCCGTCCGCGCCAATCTGATGTCGCGGGCGGTGAGCTGCACCTTACGCAGGTCGAGATGCGCCGCGAGCGAGCTGTCGGCCACTCGCTGCGACCGGCCCGCGCGCTCGGTGCTGTCGGTTACTGTGGCTTCCGTCATCATCTGGTTGGCTGCCATGCCGATCGCCAGCACGACGCCGATCGCGCCAGCCAGTCCCAGCTTGTACCCGATACGATTGAGCTTGCTCATGTCCGTGCCCCACACTTCCCCGGAAAACGGCCATTTGCGACGGCAAGTGAAAGCCGGCGATCAGCGCGCGGATTGAGAGGATATCGGGCTTCGGATCAGGTCTGGTTAATTTTGGTTCAGTGGAACTACTGAACACTTATTCCGATTCCGCGGCAAAAGTTCGCGCACCACGCGAAAAAGCCCGGCTCCTCAGGGGCCGGGCCGTTGTCTGTCGTCCGGCGGTCGTCAGGCTGCCCGGACCGAGTCCAGGAACTTGCCGACTTCGAGCTTGAGGCGGTTGCTGTCGCCCGACAGCGACTGCGCAGCCGAAAGCACCTGCGAGGAAGCCGAGCCGGTCTCAGAGGCGCCGCGCTGCACGTCGGTGATGTTGGCGGAGACCTGCTGGGTACCTTGCGCCGCCTGCTGCACGTTGCGGGAAATCTCCTGCGTCGCGGCACCCTGCTCTTCCACGGCGGCTGCGATGGTCGAGGAGATCTCCGACAGCCGTTCGATGGTGCCGCTGATTTCCTTGATCGCGGTCACCGACTCCTGGGTCGCGGCCTGAATGCCGGTGATCTGCTGGCCGATTTCACCAGTCGCCTTCGCGGTCTGTTCGGCGAGGGCCTTCACTTCCGACGCCACGACCGCGAAGCCGCGACCGGCCTCACCGGCGCGCGCCGCCTCGATGGTGGCGTTGAGCGCCAGGAGGTTGGTCTGGCCGGCGATGGTGTTGATCAGTTCGACGACGTCGCCGATGCGGCTTGCCGCCTTCGACAGTTCGCTGACACGGTCGTTGGTGACGCGGGCCTGTCCGACGGCATCGGTCGCCATCCGCGCCGATTCCTGCACCTGGCGGCTGATCTCGTTGACCGAGGACGACAACTCTTCGGTCGCCGAGGCCACCGATTGCACGTTGGTGGAAGCTTCCTCGGAAGCGGCTGCCACCGCGGTGGTCAGCGTCTGCGAACGTTCGGCGGTTGCGCTCAAGGTCGACGCCGAAGCTTCGAGTTCGCTGGACGCCGACGACACCGTCTCGACAATCTTGCCGACCGCGCCTTCGAAATCATCGGCGAGCCGGATCATGTCCGCCTTGCGCCGTTGCGCCCCGATCTGGTCCTGCGTCGCCTTGGCTTCGGCTTCGTCGCGGGCTTTTTGCTCGGCATTTTCCCGGATGACGACGACCGTCTTGGCGAGATCGCCGATCTCGTCGCCGCGGTCGGCGCCGGGGATCACGACATCGAGCTTGCCGCCGGCCATCTCGCCCAGCGCCCCGTTGAGCCGCGTCATCGGACGCGCGATGCCGAGGAAGGAGAACACGACCGAGACGATCAGGGATATCATCACAATGATGGCCATCGCCATGCTGATCTGGCTCGCCCAGGCGATCTGGACCGCGGCTTCTTCCTTCGAGGCCTTGTTATTGGCCTGCGCGGTGGAAACCGCGGCTTCCATCAGATCGCCGGCCTCGTTGACGAATTTGAGCATGCGGTTCTGGACGATCTCCTCCTTCAGCGCTTCCGTCTTGACGGACTCGTCGTTGGCGGCCAGAAAGCGCCTGACGACGGAATCCAGCGCCCCGACCATCGCCTGGAATTCCTTGTCGTCGTCCCGTCCTTTGACCTGGTTCAGGATTTCTTCGAGTCCCGCCCGGGTTTGGCTGACCTGCTGCGGGATACCGGCCTCGCCGGTGGCGCCGAATCGCCAGAGCAGCGCCCGCAAGGTGCTCACCTTGGCGTCGGCCTGGTGCAGCAGGCTCTGCATGTCGGCGAAGTCGTCGAACCGGGCCAATATCTGCGAGTTCAGCGTCTTGCCGATCGCCTTGGTCCACTCGGCCGAGATACCGTTGCGCTTCTCGATCAGCGCCAGCAGGTTGCGTTGGGCGGTTGCGAGTTCCTCGATACCGGCGATGAAGCTCGTCATCAGCGACTGGATCTTCTGCAATCGCTCCCGGCTTTCCGGACGGAGTGCGGCGGCAAGGGCGGCATCGATATCAGCCGCTTCGGCCGTGGCGGCCTTGCGCATATCGGCAAGACTCTTGTCGATCTCCGCCGGCGTCCGTGCCAGCCTGAGGTTACGGCCGGCCAATTGGACCTGACGCACATCCGCTTGCGCGGCCAGCGCCCCTTCCGTAACGCGCTGGGCGCGATCGGCGCGGTCGTTCACGCCGGCGACGCTGGATTCCGTCAACATCTGGTTGGCGACCATGCCGATCGACAGCAACACGCCGACGGCACCGGCAAGACCGAGCTTGTATCCGATACGATTGAATTTGAGCATGCCGTCGCCCCTTGAAGCTTTTGAATTCGCGCAGACGAATCGCGCGACATGGTTGTCATTCGACCCCTACCGCGCACGTCCATAGATCAGGTTAATTTTGCTGCGGGAGGGACATGAGCCGCTCAAATTTTTGCAGGCTCACGAACGAAAAAGCCCGGCTCCTGTTCGGAGCCGGGCTTTCGTCTGTTATCGGCCGAGTGTCAGGCTGCCCGAACCGAATCCAGGAACTTGCCGACTTCGAGCTTGAGGCGGTTGCTGTCGCCCGACAGCGACTGCGCAGCCGAAAGCACCTGCGAGGAAGCCGAGCCGGTCTCAGAGGCGCCGCGCTGCACGTCGGTGATGTTGGCGGAGACCTGCTGGGTACCTTGCGCCGCCTGCTGCACGTTGCGGGAAATCTCCTGCGTCGCGGCACCCTGCTCTTCCACGGCGGCTGCGATGGTCGAGGAGATCTCCGACAGCCGTTCGATGGTGCCGCTGATTTCCTTGATCGCGGTCACCGAATCCTGGGTCGCGGCCTGGATACCGGTAATCTGCTGGCCGATTTCACCGGTCGCCTTCGCGGTCTGTTCGGCGAGGGCCTTCACTTCCGACGCCACGACCGCGAAGCCGCGACCGGCCTCACCGGCGCGCGCCGCCTCGATGGTGGCGTTGAGCGCCAGGAGGTTGGTCTGGCCGGCGATGGTGTTGATCAGTTCGACGACGTCGCCGATGCGGCTTGCCGCCTTCGACAGTTCGCTGACACGGTCGTTGGTGACGCGGGCCTGTCCGACGGCATCGGTCGCCATCCGCGCCGATTCCTGCACCTGGCGGCTGATCTCGTTGACCGAGGACGACAACTCTTCGGTCGCCGAGGCCACCGATTGCACGTTGGTGGAAGCTTCCTCGGAAGCGGCTGCCACCGCGGTGGTCAGCGTCTGCGAACGTTCGGCAGTCGCCGACAGCGTGCTGGCGGAAGCCTCCAACTGGGTCGAGGCCGACGAAACGGTCTGCACGATCTCGCCGATCATGGATTCGAAATTGCGGGTGATGCTGTCGACGCGGCGGCCGCGCTCGATCTTGGCTTCGGCGTCGGCGGCAGCGGCTTCGTCGGCGGCCTTCTTGGCGATCAGCGCCTGCTTGAATACCTGCAGCACGTCTGCCATCGCGCCGATTTCGGTCTTCTCGCCCTGATGCGGCACTTCCGCGCCGAGGTCGCCCTTGCCCAGCGCCTGCATCGGAGTGACGATCGAATTGATGCCGGTCGAGACGTCGCGAACCAGGTAGAAGCTCACGCCGATACCGATGATGACGGCTGCGCCGAGGATTACCGCAAGCATCATGAAGGCAGACGCATAATTGTCGGCGGCATCCCTGGCGGCGGCGTCGGCACCCTTGTTGTTGAGATCGATGTCTTTCCTCAGGATCTCGTCGGACTCGAGGCCGATCTTGTTCACGGTCTTGGAGTTGAGTTCATGAGCCTCGTGAGGGACCTTGCCGGCCTCCTTGCGCGACAGCGCCATGACTTCCTCGGTCCCCTTCTTGTACTCCGTCCACTTCTCGCCCCACTGGTTGTACAGCGCGCGCTCTTCCGCCGACGTGATCATCGGCTCGTAGGCCGCGCGGATCTTGGTGTTGCTCTCGACGACGGTCGCCAGGGTCTTTTCCGCCGCCTGCTTTTCCTCAAGCGTCTCGGCCAGCATGTGCTCGCGGATCACGTTGCGGTAGGTGATGACGCCGGCGCGCAATTCGCCCAGCACTTTGACGCTCGGCATCCAGTTGGTCACGATATCGACCGTGTTGGCGTTGATTGCCCGCATGTTCTTGACCGCGAGCAGGCCCATGCCGGTCATCGCGACCAGCAGGAAGGCAACGACGCTGATGATCTTGGTTCGAATCGAGTACTTGGCGAGCATGGCGGGGATTCTCTTGATCTTGGGCGGGGGCTGCCGATTGTGACGAGGCGGTGAAGGCGAATCGTGAGAAAGCCTTGCGGGTATCAAGCCCGACGCCTCCTCAGGTTGCGTTAATTTGTCGTTCCGTAAAATTACGGTACGCGACAGACCTCACCAGGGAATGAATGCAGCGAAGCGATCAGCGCATCAGCTTCAGCGCATCGGAGAAAAATTCCGCGCCACCGAAATTGCCTGATTTAAGTGCAAGCAACATCGCACCGTCTTTTGCGCCGACCGCGCGCAAAACCGGCACGCCTGCAGCGATTTCCGTGCCAACGAGGAAACCGGGAATACCCAAGCGATCGACGACAGCGCCTGAAGTTTCACCACCCGCGACCACCAATCGCCGCACGCCGGATCGCACCAGACCTTCGGCGATATCTGCCATCGCTTGCTCGATGGCATGTCCGGCTGCATCGCGGCCATGACGTGATTGCAGAGCTTGGACCTGATCCGGTGTCGAGCTGCTCGCGATCAGGACCGGACCTTTACCGATTCGCTCGCTCGCCCAGGCCAGCGCGCGCTTTGCTTCATCGGGCCCTGCGATGACCTGCTCGGGATCGAGATGCAGCACGGCCATGGTCTTTTCGGCGTTCGCAATCTGCTGCAGCGTCGCCTGCGAACAACTGCCCGCAAGGCATGCCGCCGGTCCGCCGATCGCCGATTCCGATTCCGCGGCCACCGCGTCCGATTTGACCTTGCCGGACGCGACCAGCGCCCGGGCAAGGCCAAGCCCGATGCCGGAAGCGCCGACCGACAGGTGATGATCGAGCGCGACGCCACCGATGGTCTCCAAGTCGCGGTCGAACACGGCGTCGATCACGGCGGCGCCAAAGCCCTTCGACACCAGATCGGCGAGGCGTCCGCGAACGGCATCGGCACTTCTCGCCAAAGTTGCAAGGTCAACGAGCCCGATCTTGGTCTTGCTCTGTCGCGCCAGCACCCGCACCAGGTTGGAATCGTGCATCGGGTTGAGCGGGTGGTCCTTCAGCGGGCTTTCGTTCAGCGGCACGCCGCCTACGAACAGATTGCCCATGTAGACGGTGCGGCCGGTTTCCGGGAAAGCCGGCGTTACCAGCACGATCGCGTCGCCGGAATCAGCGCGCAGTGCATCCATCACCGGGCCGATATTGCCGGCATCGGTGGAATCGAAGGTCGAGCAGATCTTGAACAGGACATGGCCGGCGCCGCGCCCGCGCAGCCATTTTTCGGCCGCCCGCGACCGCGTCACGGCCAGATTAGCCTCGATCGAGCGGCTCTTGAGCGACACCACGACGGCATCGACCTCAGGCAACGTCAGATCGTCCGCGGGCACGCCGATGGTCTGCACCGTGCGCAGGCCCTGGCGGGTCAGCGTGTTGGCGAGGTCGGAGGCGCCGGTGTAGTCGTCGGCGATGCAGCCAAGAGACAGTTTCACGGTTTCACTCCGGCATAGGACTTGAACCAGCCGAGGCCGTCGGTGGTTTTTCCGCGCGGATTGTATTCGCAGCCGACGAAGCCGCCATAGCCGAGCCGATCGAGCTCGGCGAACAGGAAGGGATAGTTCAGTTCCTCGCCGTCGGGCTCGTTGCGCGAGGGAATGCTGGCGATCTGGATATGGCCGATGATCGGCATCATCTCGCGCAGCCGCATGGTGACGTCGCCATGAATGATCTGGCAGTGATAGATGTCGAACTGCAGCTTCAGGTTCGGAATTTTCAGCTCAACGATCAGATCGCGGGCGAAAAGAAAGTCGTTGAGGAAATATCCGGGCACATTGCGCGGGTTGATCGGCTCGATCACGACGTCGAGGCCGTGGGGCGCGAAGAACTCCGCTGCCACCGCCACCGATCTGTAAAACGCCTCGACCGCTTTGGAATCGCTGCGATTGGCGATGCCCGCCATCAGATGCACGCGCTTGACGCCGGTCGCCTTGGCGTAAGGCAACGCCGTCTCGAGGCTCTTCTTCAGATCGTCGAAGCGCGCAGGCAGCGCGGCAAAACCTTTCTCGCCCGCTTCCCAGTTGCCCGGCGGCAGGTTGAACAGCGCCTGCGTCAGGCCGTTGCGATGCAGCCGCTCGCCGACGGCGTCGGCCGGATGATCGTAGGGAAACAGGAATTCGACGGCCGTGAAACCGGCTTTCGCCGCGGCATCAAAACGGTCGAGGAACGGGACCTCGTTGAACATCATGGAGAGGTTGGCGGCAAAACGGGGCATCGAATGTCCTCTTGTGGTTTGCTTCTACTTGTCGCCCGGCAGATGCGTGCCGGTGACGCGGGCATACATCCGCGCCACCGAGGCGTCGTCGTCGCGACCCATGCCGGCGCCCGCCGTCATCAAAAACATCTGCAGCGCCGCAGCCGCAACCGGCACCGGGAATTTCGCCGAGCGCGCCATGTCCTGGATGATGCCAAGGTCTTTCACAAAGATCTCCACCGCGCTGCGCGGCGTATAATCGCCGTCGAGCACATGCGGCATCCGGTTCTCGAACATCCAGGAATTGCCGGCGGAGGCCGTGATCACCTCATAGACCTTCCGGATGTCGAGCCCCTGCTTGGCGGCAAACGCAATTGCCTCCGAAGCGGCTGCGATATGGACACCGGCCAACAACTGGTTGATCATCTTGAACGCGGCGCCCTGCCCCGCGGCATCGCCGAGCTCGTAGAGTTTTGCCGCCATTGCATCGAGCGCCGGCCGTGCCTTGGCGAAGGCGGCCGGACTGCCCGACGCCAGAATGGTGAGTTCGCCCTGCGCCGCGCGCTGTGCGCCGCCCGAGATCGGTGCGTCCAGATAATGTCGGCCGCTCGATTCCAGTTGCTTCGCCAGCCGCCGCGCCACATCAGGATCCATGGTGGCGGACGAGATGAACACCGCACCCTCAGCGAGAGTTTCGGCTACGCCGTTAGCCCCGAACAGAATGGTCTCGGTCTGGGCCGCATTGACGACCACGCTGACAACGATATCCGCTGTCTTCGCGGCTTCCGCGGGCGTTTTGGCGCCGTTGCCGCCGTCGGCCTCGAACCGCGCCACGGAATCGGCCGAGACGTCGCAGCCGGTGACCTCGAGGCCCTTGCGGCGCAGCGAGGTCGCCATGCCGAACCCCATCGAGCCGAGCCCGATGACGGCAACGCGCGGTTTGGCTGATACAGGCATGCGGCGGTTCCTCGATGGTTTCTGGTTGGCGGCTTTGCCTCTGGGTAACACGGCTTGGCCGCGCTGCCAAAGCGTGAGACAAGGCTGAAAATGAGGAAACCGGGATGAGCGATAGCCGACTGCGTGAGGAAATCTGCCGTCTCGGCCGCTCGCTGTTCGAGCGCGGGCTGACGCCGGGTTCCTCCGGCAATATCAGCGTCAAACTCGACGACGGCGGCTATCTGGTGACGCCGACCAATGCCTCGCTGGGCTTCCTCGATCCGGCGCGGCTGTCGCGGCTCGGCGCCGACGGCAAGCTCGTCACCGGTGACGCCCCGACCAAGGAAGTGCCGCTGCACACCGCGCTCTATCAGACCCGCGGCACCGCGCGCGGCGTGGTGCATCTGCACTCCACCCATTCGGTGGCGCTGTCGATGCTGCCGGAGATCGACCCGCGCGCCGCACTGCCGCCGATGACGCCGTATTACCTGATGAAATGCGGCCACACCGCGCTCGTGCCCTACTACCGCCCCGGCGACCCCGCGGTGGCCGACGCCATCAAGGGACTCGCCGGCAAATACTCGTCGGTGCTGCTCGCCAATCACGGCCCGGTGGTGTCAGGCGACACGCTGGAGGCCGCGGTGTTCGCGATCGAGGAACTGGAAGAGACCGCGAAACTGTATCTGCTGCTGCGCGGGCTGAACCCGAGGTATCTGTCGCCGGAGCAGGTTGCGGATTTGACCAAAGTGTTTGGGCTGGTGTTGCCGGAGCATGGGCACGACTAGTCCCTCACCGTCATTGCGAGCGCAGCGAAGCAATCCAGCTTGCTGCAAAGGAAGTCTGGATTGCTTCGTCGCTTAAGCTCCTCGCAATGACGCGGAGAGGCCGTCGCCTCAATCACATCCCCAGATACGCCCTGCGCACGTCCGGATTGGCGCTGATCTCCGCCGCACTGCCCTGCATCAGCACGCGGCCGGTTTGCAGGATGTAGGCGCGGTCGGCGATTTCCAAACACTCCGACATCCGCTGCTCGACGATCAGCACGGTCATCCCAGCGTCGCGGATGCGTTTTACCGCCTGGAAGATTTCATCGACCAGTTTCGGCATGATGCCCTGCGACGGCTCGTCGAGCATCAACAGCCGCGGCCGCGTCATCAGCGCGCGGCCGATCGCCAGCATCTGCTGCTCGCCACCGCTCAGCGTTTCGGCCCGCTGATCCAGCCGCTCCGACAGGCGCGGAAACAGGTTGAACACCAGATCGAGCGGTCCCTCGCGGTCGGCCTCGCCACGGTAGAGATAGCTGCCGAGCCGAAGATTGTCGCGCACGGACAGTCGAGGAAACAAGCGGCGGTTTTCCGGCACATAGGCGATGCCGCGCGAGGTGATGACATGCTGCGCCATGCCGTCGATGCGGGTGCCGTCGAACGACACCGTGCCGGAGCGCGGGCGCTCGGCGCCGGCGATCGACTTCAGCAGCGTCGACTTGCCGGCCCCGTTGGCGCCGGCGACGCAGACGATCTCGCCTTTTGCAACTTCGATCGAGATCGCCGAGATCGCGACCAGGCCCTGATAGGCGGTGGTGACTTCATGCACCGACAGCATGACGGTCCCCCAGATAGGCGCTGATGACTTTCGGATCGCGAACGACCTCGGTGGGCTTGCCTTCGACCAGCACCTTGCCGAGGTCGAGCACGATGGCGCGATCGACCAGCGGCATTACGATTTCCATGACGTGCTCCACCATCAGCACGGTAACGCCGGTCTCGCGCACCTTGCGCACCAGTTCGACGCCGGTCTTGGCTTCCACCGGCGTCAGACCGGTGAGCACCTCGTCGAGCAGCAGCAGCTTCGGCTCAGTCGCGAGCGCCCGCGCGACCTCGAGCCGGCGCTTTTCGGACGGCACCAGGTCGCTTGCCAGTACGCCAGCGCGCGGGCCGAGGCCGCAGAAGTCCAGCACTTCATGGGCCTTGCGGCGGGCGTCGCGCATCACGGTGTTGCGGATCAGCGCGCCGACGATGACGTTGTCGATGACGGTCATGGTCTCGAAGCTTTTGACGACCTGAAACGTACGTCCGACGCCACGCTGGCAACGCACGGCGGCCGGCAATGCGGTGACGTCCTCGCCGTCGAACATGATCGAGCCCTGGGTCGGCGGCAGCACGCCCGCGATCAGGTTGAACAATGTCGACTTGCCGGCGCCGTTGGGGCCGATCAGGCCGACGATTTCGCCACGGCCGACCGAAATCGAGACATCACTATTGGCAACAAGTCCGCCGAAGCGCTGCCAGACGCCGCGGGTTTCCAAAAGAGGCGTCGTCATCGTGCCGCCTCCTTGCGCTTGGGTGCGAACAGCCCGATCAGCCCTTGCGGTCGCGCCAGCGAGATCGCCACGATCAGCCCGCCATAGACGATCAGGTCGACACCGCGGCCGGAGCCGCCGATGAAGGAGCGCGTCAGCTCGGTGAGCGGAATCAGAATGACAGCGCCCAGCATCGGGCCCCACAGCGTGCCGATGCCGCCGAGCACGGCCGGCAGCGCCATCAGCAGCGAGAACTGGAATCCCATCACGCTTTCAGGATCGATATAGGAGACGAACTGCGCGTAGAAACTGCCCCCGATCGCGACCAGAAAGGCCGACACCGCCGCCGCCCCCATCTTGGAATTGAACACGACGACGCCGAGGCTTTCGGCCGCCTCCGGATTGTCCTTCACCGCGCGCCACCAGTAGCCCCACTTGGAATCTTCCAGCCACCAGGTGACGAACCAGGCGACGCAGGCGAGCCCCAGCGCGAAGTAGAAGTATGGCAGCTTGCTGCGCGTGAACTGGAATTTCAGCCAGCTATCGCCGCGCACGGGGATGTCGATACCGAGCGCCGCCCCGGCCCAGTCCCAGTTGTGGAACAGCAACAGCCCGATCTCGGCGATGACGATGGTGGCGATGACGAAGTAATGGCCGCGCAGGCGGAAGCAGGGATAGCCGAGCGCCATCGCGATGACGGCCGAGATCAATCCGCCGCCGAGCATGCCGAACCACGGCAGCACGCCGAGCTTTGTGAACAGCAAGGTGGTGGTGTAGGCGCCGAGCCCGAAATAGAGCGCATGGCCGAGCGAGATCTGTCCGCAATAGCCGGACAGGATGTTCCAGCTCTGCGACAGCGCGCCCCACATCAGCGTCAGCACCATGATGTTCTGGACGTAGACGTCCTTGACGAACAGCGGCACGGTGGCGGCGATCGCGGCCAGACAGAAGGCGGTGATCAGTTCGCGGCGGCGGCGTTTTGCGAATTCGCTATCCATCAGATCGATCCGAACAGGCCGCGCGGCCGGACGAAGACCACCAGCAGATAGACCGCGTAGATGCCGACCGACTTCAGCGACGGCGGCAGGATCATCGCCGTGGTGGCTTCGACGAGGCCGACAATGATGCCGCCGGCAAAGGCGCCGAACACACTGCCGAAACCGCCGAGCGCGACGGTGACATAGGCGATCAGCGCAAACGACGCGCCGACATCGGGGTAGATGTAGAAGAAGATCGACATGATGGCGCCGGCAAGTCCCACCAGCGCCGCGCCGAGGCCCCAGCCCAGCGCGAACACACGGTTCTTGTCGATGCCGACCAGCGCCACCGCGCCGGCGTCCTCTCGCGTGGCTTCGAGCGCACGGCCGAAGTCGGTGCGGTTGATGAAGAAATAGAGCGCGCCGAACGCCGCGATCGAGACCGCGGCACCGACCAGTTGCGGCTCCGGCAGGAAGATTCCGCCAAGCGAGACGGTTTTGCCGCCGAGCCACGAATGGGGAACGCTGCGATAGTCCGGCGTGAAGAAGAACTGCGCCAGCCCGCGCATCACGATGGCAAGCCCGAAGGTGGAGAATATCTGCACCATGCCGGCATTGGCTTTCGCTCTCACCGCAAACCGCACGATGAACAGATAGATCACCGCCCCGAACACGAACAGCGCAGCCGCGACCAGCGGCGCCGCCAGCAGCGGATCGATCGCAAAGAACGTGAACAGGAAGAACGTCACATACATCGCGATCATCAGGAATTCGCCGTGGGCGAAATTGACGACGTCCATCAGGCCGAAGATCAGCGCGAGCCCTACGGCAATCAGCCCGTAGAGCAGCCCCATCAACAGGCCGCTCGCCAGACTTTGGATGATGGTCTCGGCGGTCATTGGTATGCCCCTATCTCTCGTCGTCCCTGCGAACGCAGGGACCCATAACCACCGGAGTCGCGTTTGGAAAAAGGACGTGAGGCCACGATGAAATCGATAGTCCCGGGCGTATGGGTCCCTGCGTTCGCAGGGACGACGCAATGCTTGTGGTTGGACCTCGCGACAGGCACCGATTACTTCATCGGCCAGACGGCGTCCGCGACGGCGGCTTGCGGCGGCGAGATGGTGACGAACTTGCCGCCGATATATTGCAGCAGCACCGGATCGGCGTCGTTGTTCTGGCCCATGTCGTCGAACTTGATGCGCTTCCACGGCATGATGGTCTGTTCGCCGGGAATGTCGGTCGCGGCCAGCGCGTCGCGGATCTTCTCGCCGTCGGTGGACTTGGCGCGGCTGATGGCCTCCGCCATCACGATCAGGCCCATGAACTGCCGCGACGTCAGGTCGTTGAAGTCCTTGCCCGACTTCTCCTTGAACATGGCGTTGACCTTGCCGACCATCGGCCGCTTGGCGGCGAGATCGAGCGAGAAGGTGCCGCGCGAGATCACGCCTTCGAGCTTGTCGCCGACGGCGTCATACAGCGCCTTTTCGGAGAAGCCGGCGTCCTGCGCCACGATGGCGTTGGGCTTGTAGCCGAGCTCGGCCATGGTCTTGACCAGCAGGATGCCGTCGGTGGTGTAGCTCGAGGGCATCAGCACGTCGGCATTGGCAGCCTTGAGCTGCTGCACTTCCGACGACAGCGACGGCGAGTTCGAGCGATACTTGATGTCGGCGACGATCTTGTAGCCGCGCTCGCCGGCGAGCTTGGTCTGCGCGTTGGCGGAGTCGGTTCCGAAGATGGTGTCCTCGTGGAACAGCGCCAGCGTTTCGATCTTGGTGCCCTTCTTCTTCAGGGTGTCGAAGAAATCGAACATCGCCTGCGAATACATCTCGTCATGGGGTGCGGCGCGGAAATAATATTTGAGACCGCGGCGATGCAGGCTCGGGGAAGAGTTGTCGGCCGAGATGAACGGGGTCTGGTAGCGCTCGCAGACCTGGCTGACGGTCACCGCGACCGCGCTCTGGTAGGTACCGATGACGGCGCAGACTTTTTCCTGCGTGATCAGACGTTCGGTCTCGGCGCGGCCCTTCTGCGGATCGGACTGGTGGTCGGCGAACACGAGCTTGATCTTGGCGCCGCCGAGGCCGGGCAGGCCCTCACCTTTCGCCAGCGGCAGGTCGAAGTCGTAATCCTTGTTGATGATCTCAAGCGCGGTCTCGTAGGCCTTCTGCGCGTCGACGCCCTGCTGGGCGCTGGCGCCGGAGAACGGATAGATGATGCCGATCACCACTTCGGAAGCTTGCGCGCGGCTCGCGATCGGCGCCAGCGCGGCGGCGGCAGTGGCTCCAAGCAACACATTACGGCGCGTGATGTTCATAACAAAATCCTCTGTTGGCCCGATGTTATCGATGAAACGGTTGACGGTTACGGTAAAGCCTCAATGCGCGGCATGGACTGCATCAAAGCACGGCAAGGTGCTTGTTCAGCAGATCGGTCACCAGCATCAATCCGGGCGCATGCGTGATCGCAAACGGCAGCTTGGCGGCCGCGATGACCGATTGCGGCGTCACGCCGCAGGCCCAGAACACCGGGATCTCGTCGGCGGCGACCGGAACCGGATCGCCGTAGTCGGGCTTGGCAATGTCGGCAATGCCGATCGACGAGGGATGGCCGAGATGCACCGGCGCGCCGTGCACGGAGGGAAAGCGCGAGGTGATCTGCA
Organism: Afipia sp. GAS231; assembly: GCF_900103365.1. Lineage (NCBI taxonomy): Bacteria > Pseudomonadati > Pseudomonadota > Alphaproteobacteria > Hyphomicrobiales > Nitrobacteraceae > Afipia > Afipia sp. GAS231. The sequence goes on along the minus strand of NZ_LT629703.1, from coordinate 6,250,604 downwards.
CCGCGCGGATCGCATCCGCCGGCTTCAACGGTCGCATCGACACCACCATCGGACCCGCGAACGGTCCCGAAGGTTGGCAGGCGATGTTGGTGCGGAACATCGGCACCCGCGTGCCGCGCTCGATGTGGCGGATCGGCAGGCCGTCCGCCAGCAGCGCCTCCTCGAACGAATACGAACAGCCGATCACGAAGGCGACGAGATCATCGCGCCAGTGCGCCATGATGTCGGTCGGTTCTTCCACCACCTCGCCGTCGCGCCAGACCCGGTAGCGCGGCAAATCGGTGCGGATGTCGAGGTCGAGGCCGAGGGCGGGAATGCGGGGATCGCCGACGTCGGACATACCGATGATCGGGCACGGTTTGGGATTGAGCTGGCAGAACCGGTGAAACGCGCTGGCGAGCTTCTCCGGCATGATGGCGAGATTGCCCTGGACGAAGCCGTCGGCGACGCCGGCCGTGCTGGAAGCCATACCGGTGCGGCAGGCGTGCCGGGCCAAAACGCTCGGCGATAAATTGGATGCATCGTCGGCGGGTCGTTCGGTTCTCGCCAAGCTGGTCATCGTTGCAACAGCTCCAATTGGGTCGACATCTACTCCCGCATATGGCTATGATAATGTCTAATCTTGTTTTTTAATCAAGATCGATAAATCAAATTTATCGACTTGTAGGCAGAGTAAGCATGGCTGATTTCAAGGCAATTGAGACCTTCATGTGGGTGGTGACCCTCGGCAGCTTCCGCGGCGCCGCCCACAAGCTCAACACCACCCAGCCGGCAATCTCGCAGCGGATCGCCCAACTCGAACGCGAAGTGGGGGTGCGGCTGCTGCAGCGCGACCGCCGCATGGTGCTGCCGACGCCGAGCGGCCGGCAAATGATGGTCTATGCCGAGAAGCTGATCGGGCTGCGCTCGGAAATGCTGGCGGTGGTCGGCGACCGCTCGGCGATGCGCGGCGTGCTGCGGCTCGGGGTCGCCGAGACCATCGTGCACACCTGGCTGTCGCAGTTGATCAAGAGCGTCAACCACGCCTACCCCAACCTCACGCTCGAAATCGAGGTCGACATCACCTCGAACCTGCGCTCGCGCCTGCTGGCGCAGGAAATCGAACTGGCATTTCTGCTCGGACCATTGACCGCGCCGACCGTCAGCAACCGGGTGCTGTGCGATTATCCGGTCGGCTTTCTGGCAAGCCCGGCGCTCGGGCTCGGCGACCGCAAGCTGACCGTGCACGACCTGGCGAAATTCCCGATCATCACCTTTCCGCGCAAGACCCCGCCCTATGAGCTGGTGCGATCGCTATTCAACCGCCCGGACCTGCCGCCGATGCGCCTCCACGCCAGCGCTTCGCTCGCAACCGTCATTCACATGGCGATCGAAGGGCTCGGCATTGCCGTGATCCCGACCGCGATCGTCGAAAACGAGCTGGCCGACGGCCGGCTGCAACTGCTGACCACCGACCAGCAGATGCCGCTGTTGACGTTTTCGGCGAGTTGGCTGGCCTCCCCCGACACCGTCGCGGTGGAACGCGTGGCCGAACTCGCCGCCAAGCTCGCACAGGGCAGCGCCGTTGTTGACGCGCCGCGACGGGCGCGTCATTGAAAATACCCGCGTGTGCGTATCGTCTGATCCCCGGAATGACCTCATGACAAAAACCGCCTCCAACCTGCAAATCGATTCAGCCCGGCTGTGGGGCACCATCCACGAAACCGCGAAATTCGGCGCCACGCCGAAAGGCGGCGTGCGACGGCTTACACTGGGGCCCGAGGACAAGCAGGTGCGCGACTGGTTCCGCAAAGCCTGCGAGGCCGCCGGCCTCGAAGTCCATGTCGACACGCTCGGCTCGATGTTCGGCCTGCGCCGCGGCCGCGACATGTCGAAGGCGCCGGTCGGGCTCGGCTCCCATCTCGATACCCAGCCCACCGGCGGCAAGTATGACGGCGTGCTCGGCACCTTGGCAGCGCTTGAAGTGGTCCGCACCCTCAACGATGCCGGGATCGAAACCGAAACGCCGATCTGCATCTGCAACTGGACCAACGAGGAAGGCTCGCGCTTCGCGCCGGCGATGATGGCCTCTGCCGCCTATGTCGGCGATTTCACCACCGACGATATTCTGTCGCGCAGGGATATCGACGGCGTCACGGTCGGCGAAGCGCTGGACAGTATCGGCTATCGCGGCGAAAGCCCGGTCGGAAAGCAGAAGTTCTCCGGCTTCGTCGAACTGCACATCGAACAGGGCCCGATCCTCGAAGCCGAGAACAAGACCATCGGCGTGGTCGATTCTGGCCAGGGCGTGCTGTGGTACGACGGCAAGATCACCGGCTTCGAAAGCCATGCCGGCTCGACGCCGATGCCGCTGCGGCGCGACGCGCTGGCGACGTTGTCGGAGATCGTGCTGGCGATGGAAGCCGCGGCGAAGAAGCATGGCCCGAAGGCGGTCGGCACCATCGGCGAAGCCGTGATCGCCAACCCCTCGCGCAATGTCATTCCCGGCGAAATCGCCTTCACCGTGGACTGCCGCAGCGCTGAGGCCGCCATCATGGACACGCTCGACAAGGATTTGCGCGCCGCAATCGCCGAGATCTCGGCGCGGCGCAAGGTCGACGTCAAGCTCGACCTGGTCTGGCGCAAGCCGCCGACGCATTTCGATCCCAAGCTGGTGGATGCCGTAGAAAGTGCGGCGACGATGCTCGGCTATTCGCATCGCCGCATCACCTCCGGCGCCGGCCATGATGCCTGCAACCTCAACACCAAAATTCCGGCGGCGATGGTGTTCGTGCCCTGCAAGGACGGCATCAGCCACAACGAACTCGAGGACGCCACGCAAGGCGATTGCGCGGCGGGCGCCAACGTGTTGATGCATACCGTGCTGGCGCTGGCCGGCGTCGCATCCTGATAAAATAACAAAGGGGAAGTGCCGTGCGTGGAGTTTTTGTCGACGCCAATGAATCGCTGGCCGTGATCTTCGAGCGGCTGCACAAAGCAGGCGATCCCGAAGTGCGGATCAACCGCAACCCCGATATCAAGCCGGAAGACTATCCAAAAATACTCGACGGCGCCGAAATCGCGATCGTCGATCACACCGCATTGCCGACCGAGATCGCCAAGCAATGCAAGGGGCTGAAGCACGTCGTGTTCCTCGGCACCGGCGCGCGCAGCTACATGAATCCGGAAGAGCTCGCCGAGCTCGGCATCTCCGTGCACCTGATCAAGGGCTATGGCGACACCGCGGTGGCGGAATGCGCGATTGCGCTGATGTGGGAAGCCGCGCGGGGACTAGCGAAGATGGACCGCGGCAACCGCGCCGGCAACTGGCTGCGCGACGACGGCATGCAGTTGACCGGCAAGACACTCGGCCTGATCGGTTTCGGCGGCATCGCGGCCGAAGTCGCGCGGATCGCGCTCGGCAGCGGCATGCGCGTGATCGCCTGGAACCGGTCGCCGAAGAAATTTCCGAAGGTCGAATTCGTCGAGTACGAGGAATTGCTGACTGACAGCGACGTGATCTCGATCCACCTGCTGCTGAATGACGAGACCCGCGGAATGGTGTCGCGCGCCTGCTTCGAGGCGATGAAGGTCGGCGCCATCCTCGTCAACACCGCACGCGGCGCCATCGTCGACGAGGAAGCCATGATCGACGCGCTGAAATCCGGCCAGCTCCGCCACGCCGGCCTCGACGTCTTCAACACCGAGCCGCTGCCGGCCGATCATCCGCTGACCAAGCTGCCGAACGTGACGCTGTCGGCGCATTCGGCGTTTCGCACGCCCGAGGCGAGCGAGAATTTGATGTCCGCGGCGTGGGTGCATTGTCGTAGGATTGCGAAGTAGCGTCGTCCCGCTTTTCTTCCCTTCTCCCCTTGTGGGAGAAGGTGGATCGCTGACGCGAAGCGGCAGCGAGACGGATGAGGGGTCTGTCTCCGCGGATAGAGACCCCTCATCCGCCTTCGCTGCGCGAAGGCACCTTCTCCCACAAGGGGAGAAGGGAAGAAGGCTAGTCCACCATCTCCGCGACAGCCTTGCCGCATGCCGTCGTGTCGGCATTGCCGCCGAGATCGCGCGTCCGCAGCGTGCGCTCACCCAGCGTGCGCTCGATCGCGGCGACGATCGAATCCGCCGCCTGCTTCTCGCCGAGATGCTCTAGCATCATCGCACCCGACCAGATCATGCCGATCGGGTTGGCGATGCCCTGCCCCGCAATATCCGGTGCCGAGCCGTGCACCGGCTCGAACACCGATGGAAACAGCCCGGGCGGATTGATGTTACCGGATGGCGCGATGCCGATGGTGCCGGTGCAGGCCGGACCGAGATCCGACAGAATGTCGCCGAACAGGTTGGAGCCGACCACGACATCGAACCAGTCCGGGTGCAGCACGAAGTTCGCGGTGAGGATGTCGATGTGGTACTTGTCCCACTTCACCTTGGGAAAATTCTTTGCCATCGCCTCCACGCGCTCGTCCCAATAGGGCATCGTGATCGAGATGCCGTTGGACTTGGTGGCCGAGGTCAGGTGCTGCTTCGGCCGCGACTGTGCCAGTTCGAACGCGAACTTGAGAATGCGGTCGACGCCGATCCGCGTCATCACGGTCTGCTGGGTGACGAATTCGCGGTCGGTATCGGGGAACATGCGGCCGCCGACGGAGGAATATTCCCCCTCGGTGTTTTCGCGCACCACCCAGAAATCGATATCGCCGGGCTTGCGGTTGGCAAGCGGCGACGGCACGCCGGGCATCAGCCGCACCGGGCGCAGGTTGACGTACTGATCGAACTCCCTGCGGAACTTGATCAGCGATCCCCACAACGAAATGTGATCGGGGATTTTCGCGGGCCAGCCGACCGCGCCGAAATAGATCGCATCGTGCTTGCCGATCTTGGCCTTCCAGTCCTCCGGCATCATCTCGCCGTGCTTTTCGTAATAGTCCCAGGACGCGAAGTCGAAATGATCGAAATGCACGGCGACGCCATGCTTTTTCGCCGCCGCTTCCAGCACGCGCAGGCCTTCCGGCACCACTTCCTTGCCGATGCCGTCGCCGGGAATGACCGCGATCCGATAGGTTTTCTTGCTCATCCTCAGGATTCCTTGCGTCTCTGCCGGGTCCGGAACACGGCCTTTTTTGATCGCCTTGCAATGGACCAAACCGCGCCACGGCGCAACGCTGCAGTGCAATGTTGACCGGCATGCCTGCCACCGCCTACCAATTCCCAGCCTTCCAATCTCATTGGCTTTTCCCTCCGACGTTCCCCCAAGCAAGCGAGAATTCCCATGGATCTGCATCTGCGCGGCAAGCGCGTCCTGATCACCGGCGCCTCCAAGGGCATTGGCGCGGCCGCCGCCGAAGCCTTTGCCGAGGAAGGCTGCGACGTCATGCTCGCCGCCCGTAACGGCGAACAATTGAAGGCCCTGTGCGAGCGCCTGCGCTCCGCTCACCAGATCGGCGCGTCAGCCCATGTCGTCGACCTCCGCAAGCCCGAAGATATCGCAAAGCTCGTCAAGGATGCCGCCGACATCGATATCCTCGTCAACAATGCCGGCGACATTCCGGGCGGCTCGATCGACAAGATCGACGAGGCGACCTGGCGGCATGCCTGGGAGCTGAAAGTGTTCGGCTATATCAATCTTACCCGCGCGATCTACGCCCAGATGAAGGCGCGCGGCCACGGTGTCATCGTCAACGACATTGGTGCGGCCGGTGAAAAGTTCGACGCCAACTATATCTGCGGCAGCGCCGGCAACGCCGCCTTGATGGCCTTCACCCGCGCGCTCGGCGGCAAGAGCCTTGCGGACAACATCCGCGTGGTCGGTATCAATCCCGGCCCTGTTGGTACCGACCGCCACGTCACGCTGTTGAAGACCCGCGCCAAGAACCAGTTTGGCGACGAGAACCGCTACAAGGAATTCCAGAAGAACATGCCGCTCGGCCGCCCCGCCCACGCCCGCGAGATCGGCGACCTGATGGCGTTCCTGGCGTCGGACCGCTCCGGCTATACGTCGGGGGTGATCGTGACGGTGGACGGCGGGCACACGTCGGGGTGGAGTTAGCTGCTACTGTCATTCCGGGGCGATGCAAAGCATCGAACCCGGAATCTCGAGATTCCGGGTCTGGTCCTTCGGACCATCCCGGAATGACAAAGCAGCTACGTCCGCTCGAACAACTGCCGGATCAGCGTCGTGATCCTCCCCTTCGGCGACATCATTTCATCCATGATGGTGAAATGATTGGCGCCGGGGATTTCCTCGTAGGTCACCGGCAAGCCAAATCGCGCACGATGCCCGGCAAAATCCGAAGTCTGCTTGCGCAGCAGCGGCAGTTCCGCGCTGCCGACCACCAGCGACAGCGGCTTCGACGGACCGCCCGCCTGCATCATCGGCGAATTGCGGTGCACGGTCGGCCCATCCGCCCTGAGTTTTTCGTTCAGATAGGAATGGCGGATCGGATCGAGGTCGTAGATGCCTGATATCGCCATCCCTGCCCGCACTTTCGGATGCGACAGCGCCATCGAGGTGAGATGGCCGCCGGCGGACCAGCCGGACACCACGATGCCTAGATCGGCGGCGCCGAGCGCCGGCAATTGTCCGGTGAAGAAATCAATGCCGGCATGGATTTCGGCGACGATCTCATCCAGCGTCGCATCCGGCGCCAGCGTGTAGCCGATCAGCGCGACATTGATGCCATGCGCCATCGGGCCCTCGGCCACTACCGTGAACACTTCCTTGGCACGCGCCTGCCAATAGCCGCCGTGAATGAACAGCAGTGTCGGCGCCTTGTCGGCGGCTTTGAGAAAATCGATCCGGTTGCGTTCGCGCGGGCCGTAGCGGAGGTCGATATGAGCAGGAAAGCGCTGGCGCAGTTCGCCGGAGCGGCGTTCCCAACCGGCCACCATCTCGACGCTGCCGGGGACATGTTCGCCATTGTTGAGGCCGCGATCGCGCTCCTGCTGGCTCATGCTGCGCCAGTCAAGCGCCGAAAACGGGGTCGTCATGCCTGCTATCTCCATCCAGCAACTTCAGTGCGTTCCACTTTGCCGGAAAATGTTCTACAGCACCATGCACGCGAAAGAAACGAAGCGGGAGAAACGCGAATGGCCGATCAGGGGCTGATAAAAGAGACAGCGGTTGCCGTGGTCGGCAAGCTCAGGTCGGGTGAAGTCACGCCGCTCGATCTGCTCGACGTGCTGGAAAAGCGCATCGCCCAAGTCGACGGCAAGGTCAATGCGCTGCCGACGCTCTGCTTCGACCGCGCCCGCAACGCTGCCAAGGCGCTGATGAAGAAGCCGGCCTCCGAGCGCGGCCTGCTCGCGGGCCTGCCGGTGCCGATCAAGGACCTGACCGCGGTCGCCGGCGTGCTGACGACGCAGGGCTCGCCGATCTACAAAGATAACGTCCCGGCCAAATCCGACATCCTGGTCGAGCATCTCGAAAACAACGGCGGCGTGATCTACGCCAAATCCAACACGCCGGAATTCGGCGCCGGCGCCAACACCTTTAACGAAGTATTCGGCGCGACCCGCAATCCCTGGGACACGTCGCGCTCGGCGGCGGGCTCCTCAGGCGGCGCCGCGGTGGCGCTCGCCACCGGCACCGCGTGGCTGGCGCATGGTTCCGACATGGGCGGCAGCTTGCGTAATCCGGCGAGCTTCTGCGGCATCGTCGGCCTGCGTCCGAGCATCGGTCGGGTGGCGCATACGCCGGTGGCCGCGATCGATCGCAATCTCGGCGTCCAGGGCCCGATGGCCCGCAATGTCGAGGATCTCGCGCTGCTGCTCGACGCCATGAGCGGCGAGCATCCCGGCGATCCGCTGTCGCTGCCGCGGCTGCCGAACTCGTTTCTCTCCGCCGCGCGCTCCGGCACCAAGCCCAAACGAATTGCCTATTCGCCGGACCTCGGCATCACGCCGGTCGATCCGGAAGTCGCCGCCATCACCCGCAAGGCCGCGCAGCGTTTTGCAGAGGCCGGGGTCATCGTCGAGGAAGCCCATCCCGACCTGCGCGAGGCCCATGAATGTTTCCATGTGCTGCGTGCGTTCGATTTCGCGCTCTCCAAGGCGGCGCTGCTGCGTTCCAAGCGCGACCAGCTCAAGCCGGAGGTGATCTGGAATATCGAGGAGGGCCTGAAGCTTTCGGTCGAGCAGCTTGAACGCGCCGAGGCGCAGCGCGTCGCCATGACGGCGCGCACGCTGGAGTTCTTCGAGAAATACGACCTGCTGCTGGCGCCCGCGACCATCGTGCCACCGTTCCCGGTCGAGAACCGCTACGTCGCCGAATGCGCCGGCAAGAAGTTCGACAACTATGTCGAATGGCTCGGCATCGTCTACGCGATCACGCTGGTATGCTGCCCCGCTTTGTCGCTGCCCTGCGGGTTTACCGCCTCCGGCCTGCCGGTCGGATTGCAGGTGGTCGCGCCGAACCGCGGCGAGGCGCAACTGCTCGCAGGCGCCAAGGTGCTGGAAGATATTCTGGGCGTTCGCGGCACCACGCCGATTGATCCGCGGGGACCGAAGTAGAGGGCGCCGCAGTAGTAGTCCCTCATCGTGAGGAGCGCGTCTTCGCGCGTCTCGAACCATGAGGCCCCAGTCGGGCCTACATCCTTCGAGACGCCGCTGCGCGGCTCCTCAGGATGAGGATCTAGGATTTGTGCACCCGCGAACACTGGCCGCGCGAGATTGCGGTTCGAGTGCCCGGAGAATACAACGTCACAACAGATCATTCGCGGAGGAAACACATGACCGATCAAGCCATCAAACCCGCGGACGATCACCTCGACATCCGCGATGTCGAACGCCGGATCAAGGCGATCTTCATCGGCTCGGTCGGCAACCTGGTCGAATGGTACGATTTCTACGCCTATACCGCGTTCGCGCTGTATTTCGCGCCGGCGTTCTTCCCGAACAGCGATCCCGTCGTGCAGCAGCTCAACGCGGCGGTGCTGTTCGCCGCGACCTTCCTGATGCGGCCGCTCGGCGGCTGGCTGTTCGGCTTCATCGCCGACCGCCATGGCCGGCGGCTGTCGCTGACGCTGTCGGTGGTCTGCATGTGCTTCGGCTCGCTGATCATCGCGGTGACGCCGACCTATGCCTCGATCGGCATCGCCGCGCCCGCCATTCTCGCTTTGGCACGCATCATCGAGGGCCTCAGCCTCGGCGGCGAATACGGTGCCAGCGCCACCTATCTCAGCGAAGTCGCCGATCCCAGGCACCGAGGCTTCTATTCGAGCTTCCAGTACGTCACCCTGATCGGCGGTCAGCTCACTGCGATCATCGTGCTGTTGCTGCTGCAGAAGGTGTTTCTGACGCCTGAAGAGCTGCGCGCCTGGGGCTGGCGGATTCCATTCGTGATCGGCGCCGCGCTTGCGATCTTCGCCGCGGTGATGCGGCGTAACCTGCACGAGACCGAAGCGTTCGAGGAAGCCAAGAAGCTGACAAAGCCGTCGGGCTCGATCGCCGGCCTGCTGAAATATCCGCGTGAGCTGTTGCTGGTGGTCGGCCTCACCGCCGGCGGCACCGCGGCGTTCTACACCTTCACGACCTACATGCAGACCTTTGTGAAACTGTCGGTCGGCCTCACCGAAGACCAGACCACGTTCGTGATCTTCGGCTCGCTGATCTTCGCGACGCTGCTGCAACCGCTCTACGGCGCGCTGTCCGACCGGATCGGCCGCAAGCCGCTCTTGATCTTCTTCGGTGTCGTCGGCACGCTGGCGACGGTGCCGATCCTGACCACGCTGAAGGAGACCAAATCGCCGTTCACGGCGTTCCTGCTGATCTGCGCCGCCTGGATCTTCGTCGCCGGTTACACCTCGATCAACGCAATCGTGAAGGCGGAATTGTTCCCGACCAATGTCCGCGCGCTTGGTGTCGGCCTGCCCTATGCTATCACCGTGTCGATCTTCGGCGGTACCGCGCCCGCGGTCGCGCTCTACTTCAAGAGTCTCGGGCACGAGGACTGGTTCTACTACTATCTCAGCGGCATGATCTGCCTGTCGCTGATCATCTATTCCACCATGCGCGACACCAAGCATGACTCGGCGATGCATCGTCACGAGTGACGACAAGGAGATAGCCCGTGCCCACGGAACGCTTTCAATTCGCGGGAGAAGGCGGCCATCAGCTTGCCGCCGCGCTGGACCTGCCGGACGGGCCGGTCACGGCCTATGCGCTGTTCGCGCATTGCTTCACCTGTGGCAAGGACGTGCTGGCGGCCAAACGCATTGCGACCGCGCTTGCGGCCAAAGGCATCGCGGTGCTGCGGTTCGACTTTACGGGCTTGGGCTCCAGCGAAGGTGATTTCGCCAACTCGACCTTCTCGTCGAACGTCGCCGATCTCGTCCACGCCGCCGATCATTTGCGCGAAACACGCGGCGTTCCCGCGATCCTGATCGGCCACAGCCTGGGCGGCGCTGCGATCCTGGCTGCGGCCGGCCGAATTCCGGATGCGAAAGCGGTCGTGACGGTCGCCGCGCCCTCCGATCCTGCCCATGTCACGCACCTCTTCAAGGACAAGATCGAGGACATCCGCACCCAGGGCGAAGTCGAGGTTCAGCTCGCCGGCCGGCCGTTCAACATCAAACGCGAATTCCTCGACGACATCGCCGAGCATAGCCTGATGGCTGATGTCGCCAAGCTGCACAAGGCGCTGCTGGTCATGCATTCGCCGACCGACGACACCGTCGGCATCGACAATGCCACCAACATCTTCCTGGCCGCCAAACACCCCAAGAGCTTTGTTTCGCTGTCGGGCGCGGATCATCTGCTCTCGGCGAAGCGCGACAGCGCCTACGTCGCCGACGTCATCGCGGCCTGGGCCGAACGTTACGTCGAGCCCGTCGCCGCACCGGTCGCCGTGGCGGCGGAAGGGCCGCGCAACGTCGTGGTGCGCGAGACCCGCGCCGGCAAATTCCAGCAGACGGTGACATCAGGCCCGCATCAGATGCTGGCCGACGAACCCGTCGCCGCCGGCGGCGAGGATAGCGGCCCCGGTCCCTATGATCTGCTGCTGTCGGCGCTCGGCGCCTGCACCTCGATGACGATGCGGATGTATGCCGACCGCAAATCGCTGCCGGTGGAGCGCATCACCGTGACGCTGAAGCACAACAAGATCCACGCCGAAGACTGCGCCGAATGCGAAACCAAGGAAGGCCTGATCGATCAGATCGACCGGGTGATTTCGGTCGAGGGCGCGCTCGATGCCGATCAGCGCAAGCGGTTGATGGAAATCGCCGACAAATGCCCGGTGCATCGCACGCTCACGTCGGAGGTGCGGATTTTGACCAAGGCAGCGGACTAGGCCGTTGCCAGCGGCCGCACACGCAGAGCGCCGCGCAGGGCGGCGGCGGTGCCGAGCATGATTCCGGCGACGGCAACCAGCGACGCCAGCGCCAGCGTAGAAACACCTGTCAGCCCCTGCCCGACCGAGCAGCCAAACGCCATCACACCGCCCACGCCCATCAGCGCAGCGCCGCCGGCCGAGCGCAGCATGTGGCGCGGCGATTGATAGCCTTCGAGGTGAAAACGCCCGGTCAGCAGCGCGGTGACGAAGCTGCCGGCGAACACACCGAACACCGTGACGATGCCGAAATTCAGCGTCGATCCCGTCGACAGCATGACATATTGCAGCGCGTCCGCGATCGGCGCGATGAAGGTCAGCGAGGTCACCGGCGTCGGGTTGAAGTCGTCGGCGCCGAGATAACCGGTCGCGTACCAGCCGGCCGCGACGAGTGCGCCCACCACAAGGCCCGCGGCAATCTGGCCCGGCGAACGCCGGAACGCCGGATGCACAAAGGCGAAGATCATCAGCGCCGAAGATATCACCCAACCCGTCAGCATGTGCGCCGTCATTTCGCTCAAACCCGCGGCAGCCAGCAGTGCCGGAATCGAATTCGCTTTTACCGTGGCCTGCGAGGCGCCGACCATGGCGATCCGCCCCGGCGCGATCAGACCTTTCAGCGTCATCTGGGCAAAGATCGCCAGCACGACCACGACGACGAAGGAACGCAGATTGCCGCGCCCGAGCAGCACCAGCGCGCGCGAGCCGCAGCCGTTCGACAGCACCATGCCGTAGCCGAACAACAGCCCACCGAAGAACATCAGCGGCGCCGAGAACGACGGCTGCAGATAGATCGACTTGCCGATGTCAACGAAGCCGCCCGCCACCAGCCATTGTGTCGCGGCGACCGCGACCCCGATCGCCAGCGCATAGGTGCGCACCAGCCGGTCGTCGCCCTCCGCCCACCAGCCGCGCAGGCTCGACATCATGCAGAACCCGGACAGCAGCCCGACCGCACCGTAGATCAGGCCGATCACGAGGGCGGAGAGGATCACGATTTGAGCGGAGTCCATGGGTTATTCCCTAAGTATCAACCCCGTCATTGCGAGGAGCGAAGCGACGAAGCAATCCAGACTTGTTTTGCCGAACCATGGATTGCTTCGCTGCGCTCGCAATGACGGAGGAAACTTTACGGCTTCAAAATCACGCGATCCCGCGACGAACCGGCGACCGCGACGAAGGCCGCCTTGGCCTCCTCCAGCGGATAGATCGCGTTCGGCTTGATAGGAAACGGTTTGAGATGCCCGCTGGCGAAGCCGGAGCCTAACTCTTTGAGCACAGCGCCGGTTGCGATCGACGTTAGACCAAGCGTGTCGATGCCGACATAGGTGTGCTGACCGCGATAGAACTCGAGAATGTTGAACTGCACGATGCGGTCGACGGCGGCGATCAGGATCTGCCGCCCGCGCAGCGCCAGCGATTTATGCGCGGCCTCGAAATAAGGATCGCCGACCGTATTGAACACGATGTCGGCGCCCTTGCCGCCGGTGAGTTCGCGGACGCGCGCCGCGACATCGGTGGTGGACGCGTCGATCACCTCGACCTTCGAATTGGCGTGGCCTTCATACGGCTCGCTCCTGCGGACGACGCCGATCACGCGCGCGCCGTGCCAGGTCGCGATTTGCGTCGCGGCCTGACCGACCTTGCCGTTGACGCCCATCACCAGCACGGTCTCGCCGCTCTTCGGGATACCGGCGCGGCGTAGGCCTTCCATCGCGGTGACGAAGGGCACGCCGATGCCGGCGGCTTCTTCCCACGAAAGCCCCTTCGGCTTCTCCACCACGGCATCGGCCTCGACAACAAAGTGCGTGGCGTGGGTGCCGTCGCGACGGATACCGAGATCGCCTGATGAGCCGAACACCTCGCGGCCGATCCAGCCCTGCGGGCCATCGATCACGACACCCGCATAGTCGCGGCCGGGCGTGCGGGGAAACACCGCATAGGGCATCAGCCCGGTCGCAGCCTTCACATCCGACGGATTGACGGCGGCCGCCTTGACCTCGATCAGCAGCTCATTATCGGCCCGCGACAACGCGTGCGTCTCGACCACCGGCGCCAGCGAAGCTGCATCGGCGCCTTTGGCGGAGAGCCGGACACAGCGTGCCTGGACCGTCATCGGCCGAACATCTGGCTTTGGGGCAACCGGCATCAAGGAATTTCCCGACCTCTTGTTCGCGAGGAGGAACGGTTACCCTTTCGGCCGCTTGTCGTAAACCCGTTTCGCCTTGCCGAGCGAACGTTCCAGCGTATTCGGGGCGACCACCTTGATCTGCGTGCTGATGCCGATGGTGTTCTTGATGAAGACCGCGACCTTTTCGGCGTGGGCAGTGAGCCCGCTGCCGTCCCAGTGCTCGTGGCGGGCTTCGGCGAGCACGGTCATCTCGTCCATCCGCCCCTGGCGCGTCAGTTCGATGATGAAATGGCCGCCGCACCAATCGGTCGCCAGCAGCGCTTCCTCGATCTGGGTCGGGAACACGTTGACGCCGCGCAGGATGATCATGTCGTCCGAACGCCCCGTCACCTTTTCCATCCGCCGCATGCCCGGCCGCGCCGTGCCCGGCAGCAGCCGCGTCAGGTCGCGGGTGCGGTATCGGATGATCGGAAAGCCTTCCTTGGTCAGCGAGGTGAACACCAGTTCGCCCTTCTCGCCGTCGGGCAAAACCTTCCCCGTTTCGGGGTCGATCACTTCGGGGTAGAAATGATCTTCCCAGATATGCAGGCCGTCCTTGGTCTCCACGCATTCCTGCGCCACGCCGGGGCCGATCACTTCCGACAGACCGTAAATATCGGTCGCCTCCATGTCGAAGGCGTGCTCGATCTCGACGCGCATGGCATTGGTCCAGGGCTCGGCGCCGAAGATGCCGAACTTCAAGGACGATTTGCGGGGATCGAGCCGCTGCTTCCTGAATTCGTCGAGGATCGCCAGCATGTAGCTCGGCGTCACCGTGATGATGTCGGGCTTGAAGTCGTTGATCAGTTGCACCTGCCTCTCGGTCATGCCGCCGGAAACCGGCACCACCGTGCACCCGAGCCTTTCGGCGCCGTAATGCGCGCCGAGCCCGCCGGTGAACAGGCCGTAGCCATACGCATTGTGCATCAGCATGCCGGTGCGGCCGCCGGCGGCGCGGATCGAGCGCGCCATCACGTCCGCCCAGATATCGATATCGCCCCTGGTGTAGCCGACCACGATCGGTTTGCCTGTGGTGCCCGATGAAGCATGGACGCGAACCAGCTTTTCGCGCGGTACCGCGAACATGTTGAACGGGTAATTGTCGCGCAAGTCGGTCTTGACCGTGAACGGAAACCTGGCGAGGTCGGACAATTGCCTGAAGTCGCGGGGATGCACGCCGGCGGCATCGAACGCTTTCCTGTAGTGCGCGACATTGTCATAGGCATGTTGCAGCGACCAGGCGAGGCGCTTGGTCTGCAACGCCATGATCTCGTCGCGCGAGGCGCGCTCGGCCTGGTCCAGCTCGGGAAGGTAACCGGTCGGTTTGGATCGGATGTTCGGTACGGCCATCACGCTTCTCCCGTCTCGATCTATCTGGTTTCGACATCCGCGGCCGGCAACCAGGTGCCGGCGATGGTGCGGGAATGGCCGCGGAATTCGGCGATCACGACGTCGCCTGATGTGACACGGACGTCGTAGATGCCGGAGCGTCCGCTGCGCGAAATTTCCCGCGCGGTCGCGACCAGCACGTCGCCGAGTTTGCCCGGCCGAATGAAGGTGATGTCGCACTGCGCCGCGACCGCGCGCTGGTTGTGCGAGTTGCAGGCAAAGGCGAAGGTGGAATCGGCCAGCAGGAAGATGAATCCGCCATGGGCGATGCGCTGGCCGTTGACCATGTGCGGCAGCACCGTCATCGACATCACGGCCTGCCCCGGTCTGATCTCGACAATCTTCATGCCGAGGCCCTGGCTGGCGTCGTCTTCCTTCCACATCGCGTCGGCACAGGCGCGCGCGAGGTCGTCGGGCGAAAGCGCGACGTTCATAGCGGTGTTCCGGCTGGGCGAAGGGAATTCACGACGTTTCTCTCCTGTACGCGGGCTTGTTGACCAGGCCTCGTGGGTAGTCTGGGGGCGATGCACCGGAGGTGTCAACGATCCCGGTTCTTGCTCCCGTCATTCCGGGGCGATGCGAAGCATCGAACCCGGAATCTCGAACTTCCGGGTCTGGTCCTTCGGACCATCCCGGAATGACGATCACACATGGTCGTAATCGACCACGACCTTGTCCGACACCGGCCGCGCCTGGCAGGTCAGGATAAAACCGGCCTTCAATTCCCAGGGCTCCAGCGAATAGTTCACCTCCATTTGCGCCTCGCCCTCGACCAGCTTGGCGCGGCAGGTCGAGCACATGCCGCCCTTGCAGGCGAAAGGCAGATCCATGCCGGCGCGCAAGGCGGCGTCGAGAATGGACTCATCTTCGGCAACGGGCACTTCACGGCGTTTCCCGTCGATGGTCAACGTGGCCATCGCTTTCGGCCGCGCGGAGGCTTCGACGATCTTCTTCGCGCGTGGCTTGCCGCCGAATTCCGAAACGAAACGTTCGACGTGAATGCGCTCGTCGGCAATGCCGATCTCGCGGCAGGTCGTCTCGATGTCTTCGCTCATGCCGGTGGGACCGCAGATGAAGACGTGATCGACGCTTGATGCTTGCACCAGCGAGCGCAGCAGCACCCGCACCTTTTCGCCGTCGAGCCGGCCATGCAGGATCGGGATGTCCTGCTCCTCGCCCGAGATCACATGAAAGACCGAGAACCGCTGCAGGAAACGATCCTTCAATTCCTCCAGCGCCTCGCGGAACAACATGCCACCGGTGGAGCGGTTGCCGTAGAACAGGAAGAAGCGGCTGTCCGGCTCCCGCGCCAGCACGCCCTTCGCGATCGAAAGGATCGGCGTGATGCCGCTTCCTGCGGCAAAGCCGACATAGACCCGCGCCTGGCCCGGCGCATGCGCGATGCCGAAGCGGCCGGTCGGCGTCATCACGTCGAGCTGGTCGCCGGATTTCAATTCATCCGCCGCCCAGTTCGAAAACGCGCCGCCATCGACTTTTTTCACGGCGATGCGCAGTTCGCCGTCGTCCGGACCTGAGCAGATCGAATAGGAGCGGCGCACTTCCTCGCCATCCATCGTGGTGCGCAGCGTCAGATACTGCCCCGGCATGAAGCTGTAGTCGTCAGTCAACTCCGGGGGAATCGCGAACGTCATCGATACTGCGTCCGCGGCTTCGCGGCGGAGGTCGTTGACGGCGAGACGGTGGAAGCGCGGTGTGAGGGACATGGTCAACCCTCTGCCGTCATTGCGAGGAGCAAAGCGACGAAGCAATCCATCTTGCACCCCGAAGAAGGACTGGATTGCTTCGCTTCGCTCGCAATGACGATCATAACTACCATCTCAGTGACACTTGAAATAGTCGAAGGGTTCGCGGCAGCTCTTGCAACGCCACAGCGCCTTGCAGGAAGTCGAGCCGAACTCGGACAGCACCTCGGTATTGGCAGAGCCGCATTGCGGACAGGCCACCTGCTGCTCGCCGAACAGCGCGCGGCGCGACGAGGATGCCTGCGGCGGCGCGATGCCGTATTCCCGAAGTTTTGCGCGGCCATCTTCGCTCATCCAGTCCGTAGTCCAGGCCGGCGACAGCACGGTGCGGATGGTCGGCCGCGCGAAGCCGGCGCGCTCCAGCGCCAGCTCGATCTCCAGCGCGATCATGTTCATGGCCGGACAGCCCGAATAGGTCGGCGTAATCGCGACCTCGACCCTGCCGTCATGGACCGCGACATCGCGCAGCACGCCGAGATCGGCGATGGTCAGCACGGGAATTTCGGGATCGACCACCTGCGCCGCAGCATCCCAGGCGCGCTGGCGCAGATCGCTGTCGTTGGCGAGTACGGCTACCATGTCGCCCCCGGAAACGTCCGCTGCAGCGATTGCAATTCGCTGAGGAGATGGCCGAGATGCTCGCTATGGTGGCCGCTACGACCACCCTGTTGCATCCAGTCGTTTTTCGGCAGCGCCAGCGTGGCCTCGCTGACGACACTGGAAATCGTCTTCAGCCATGGCGCGCGCAAGCCTGCGGGATCGGTCGCAATGCCGGCGTCGATCAGGCCGCGCTCGCTGTCGTCGACGGCAAACATCTCGCCGGTGAAGGCCCAGAGATCGTCGATCGCGGTCTGCGTGCGGCGATGGCTTTCCTCGGTGCCGTCGCCGAGGCGGACGATCCATTCCGAGCAATGCCGGACGTGGTAGGCGCTTTCCTTTTCCGACTTCGCCGCGATCGCGGCAAAAGTCGGATCGTTCGATTTCATCATCGCGCGCCAATAGAGATCGGCGAACACCGAATAGAAGAACTGCCGCACCATGGTGCGCGCGAAATCGCCGTTCGGCTGTTCCAGCAGCAACAGATTGCGGTACTGCCTGACGTCGCGCAGGTAAGCGAACTTGTCCTCGTCGTTGCCCTTGCCTTCGACCTTGGCCGCATAGGAATAGAGTTCGCGGGCCTGCCCGAGCAGGTCGAGGCCCATATTGGCCAGCGCCATGTCCTCTTCCGGCATCGGCGCATGGCCGCACCATTCCGACAGCCGGTGGCCCAGGATCAGCGCATCGTCGGCGCGGCGCAGGGCGTACAGAACCAGCGGAGTTTCGGAGACTTTGATCGAGGCGGTGGTCATTTTAGAAACCCTGTCTCTCAACCGTCATTGCGAGCGGAGCGAAGCAATCCAGTCTTTCTTTGCGTGAAGAGCTGGATTGCTTCGTCGCTTCGCTCCTCGCAATGACGGAAAACATTACATATGTCCGACTTCATCCGGCACGTCGTAAAACGTCGGATGCCGGTAGATCTTGGATTCCGCCGGTTCGAACATCATACCCTTCTCCGACGGATCGGATGCCGTGATGGCGTTCGACGGCACCACCCAGATCGAGAGGCCCTCGCCACGGCGGGTGTAGATGTCGCGCGCGGCCTGCAGCGCCAGCGTGGTGTCGGTGGCGTGCAGCGAGCCGACATGCTTGTGCGCCAGCCCGTTGCGGCTGCGGATGAAGACTTCCCAGAGCGGAATATTCGGCGTGGCCATGGTGATCTCCCTACTCGGCGGCTTGCAAGGCAGAGCGCTGCCTGCGTTTCTCGGCATGGGCCATGGCGGCCTCACGCACCCAGGCGCCTTCCTCGTGCGCCTTGCGCCTTGCTGCGAGGCGATCGCGGTTGCAGGGGCCGTTGCCCGCCAGCACCGCGTTGAACTCGCTCCAGTCGATCGCGCTGTATTCCCAGTTGCCGGCTTCGTTCTGCTTCATGCCGGGATCGGGAATGGTCAGCCCGAGGAACTGGGCCTGCGGCACGGTGGCGTCGACGAATTTCTGCCGCAGCTCGTCATTGGAGAAGCGCTTGATCTTCCATTTGGTCGAGGTGTCGCTGTGCTGGCTGGCCTGGTCGGGCGGACCGAACATCATCAGCACCGGCCACCACCAGCGGTCGAGCGCGTTCTGCGCCATCGCCTTCTGGTCTTCGCTGCCGCGGCACAGCGTCACCATGATCTCAAAGCCCTGGCGCTGGTGGAAGGATTCTTCCTTGCAGACCCGGATCATCGCGCGCGCATAGGGACCGTAGGAACAACGGCACAGCGGGATCTGGTTCATGATCGCCGCGCCATCGACCAGCCAGCCGATCGCGCCGATGTCGGCCCAGGTCAGTGTCGGGTAATTAAAGATCGAGGAATATTTCGCCTTCCCCGCCAGCATCAGGTCGACCAGCTCTTCGCGCGAAGTGCCGAGCGTCTCGGCCGCGGCATAGAGATAGAGACCGTGGCCGCATTCGTCCTGCACCTTGGCCAGCAGTGCGGCCTTGCGGCGCAGCGACGGCGCGCGGGTGATCCAGTTGCCTTCGGGAAGCATGCCGACGATTTCAGAATGGGCGTGCTGGGAAATCTGCCGCGTCAGTGTCTTGCGGTAGGCGGCCGGCATCCAGTCGTTGGGTTCGATGCGCTCGTCGGCATCGATGCGCGCCTGAAATGGCGCGGCTCGCGCAGCGTCCTCGATGTGGCGGTCTTCGCCGTCGGATGAATTGAGCGCCTGCGTGTACATGCCGACCTCCTCAGTATTCCTGCCTGTCTTTGTTGGAGATCAACATATAACAAAAAATTCTTCTTGCAAGTTATTTTTGTAACATATTAGCGATCTGGGTTCCGCCTGCCCCGCCTGCCCCGTCATTGCGAGCGAAGCGAAGCAATCCAGTCTTCCTTTCTGGCTCTGGATTGCTTCGTCGCTCCGCTCCTCGCAATGACGGAGGATCTAGCCAAAAGACGGGGAGAGCTACCCGAACCGCCGGGCCAGTTCCGCCCCCGCCTTCGGCAACGGCCCATTCTCGTTGGTGGCGTGGCGGTCAAGCCATTGTTCGGACGCGGGAAGCAGCGCGCGATAGATCTCGCCGCACAGCGTTCGCGCTGCCCTGCCCGGCCAGACCTTTGGCAATAGCGCGGTCGGCAATAGCGGGTCGCGCAGCACCACCCGGCGGTAATGGTGGATCAGCAGGATCCGCGCGGTGAAGGCATCGGCGTCCGCCAGCCGCTCGCCACGGGCGATCCAGCCGCGCAACGGCTCGAAGGTTTTCATGAATTTTTGATAGGCGTCGGCGGTGCGATCGAGCGGCCAGCTTTCGCTGAGCAGACGCCGTCCGGAATCGTCCTCGGCGGAAACTTCGAGACGAATGGCGCCGGCTGCTTCCTCGGGCACCGGCACGCCCGACGGCGCGACCCAGACGCCCGGCAGCGGGCTGCCGAAGCCGGCGTTCTTCAGCGCCTCGCGCGAAACATCGCGGTCGCCGCCATTGCCGATCAGCAGCAGTTCGAACCGTCCGGTCCAGTCGGAGGCCGGCGGGCCATAAATATGTCTGGTCGCGATATCGAAGGTCTGCCGGCCGCTCTGCACCAGCCGATAAAAGCTGTTGCGGCCGACCTTGTTGCGCTCGAACCAGCCGTCGGCGGCAAGCCGCGACATCGCGGTGCGCACCACGCTGGCGTCGATGTCGAGTTGCTCAAAAAATTCCAGCAGCGTGCCGAGCCAGACCGAACCGCCGCGCGGCACGATGGCGTCACCAAACACGGTGATGACAATGGAGCCGGTGCGCGACGGTTCGCGCTTCAGCTGTTCGATAATGCGGGCAAGCGGCTGCGCCATGCGTCAACGCATACCGCGTTTTTTGGATGCGCGACAATGGCGCTTACTTCTCCCTCTCCCGCTTGCGGGGAAGGGTTGGGGTGGGGGTGCTTCCACGTCGGGATTCTCTGCGTTGAGAGAGCCCCCACCCGCCGCGCTCTTCGAGCGCGATAGCCGAAGCTCCGCTTCGGCGTTCTTGTTCAAGAACGGCCGCCGAAGGCGGCCTACGCTCCCCGCAAGCGGGAGAGGCGAAGCAAACCAAAACTCAATCAGCGATGCGGGTTCGGATACACCAGGCTGCGCCAGCCGGAGCGGTCGAACGGCGACCACTCGCCTTCGGCCTGCGCCAGACGATCAGCGACCGCATAGACCGCGGCCGGGTGATGGCCCATGCCGCAATGGCTGCTTTCGATTTCGATGCTCTCCGAGGTCGCGGAGGTCTGCTCCATGCAGCCCTGCCAGGCGCAAACACCGTCGGTGCGGCTGAAGATTGCGGTGGTCGGCACCGGCGGGGTCGCCGACAGCGCTCCGCCGAACCGCGCATCCTCTTCGTCGGCGCGGCGGCCGCTCGCCATCTCATAGACGCGCCAGGCGTTGGTCGCCTTCGGACCGGAGGCAAACGGGCTGCCGAGCGTGATCACGGAGCGCACCCGATCCGGCATCATCTTGGCGAGCTGGCGCGCGTAGAGACCACCGAGGCTCCAGCCGACCAGCGAGACCTTGCGGCCGTGGGTGTCGTTCAATTCCTGCACGAGATCGACCATCGCATTCTGCACGCCTTGGCGCAGTCCGAGATTGCGGCCCTGGCGCCAGCCGCTGACGGCATAGCCGCGGCTCTTCAGGAAGCTGCGCAGCGGACGCGTCGAGGCGTCGGACGCCACGAGGCCGGGCAATACCAATACCGGGTGACCGTCGCCTTTCGGCGCAAGGCTCAGCAGCGGCAATGCGCCGAGAAAGGCGCCCAATTCGGAAAAGGCGCGCCCTTCCAGAAACATCAGCGTTCTGGACGGAGGACTCAAAGCCTGGGCAGTCGCAGTCATCTTAGCTCCTCTCGCGCCGGCCCCTTGCGTTTCGGCAGCCGGCTATTTGACCATGGGAAGACGAAAATCCTTCAGAATCGTTCCGCACTGCAACAAAGTCTTTGTAAAAGCTAGGGAACAGCAGTTCCCGTTGCAAGCCGACGCAATACGGACCTCCACACTTAAGACGCTTGTCGTGATGAATTAGTCACAGCAGCCGCAACAGATATTCGAGCGTGTACAGCGCCAGCCCTGCAAGCCCGCCGATCAGCGAACCGTTGAAGCGGATGTATTGCAGGTCGCGGCCGATATTGATTTCGATCAGCGCGATCAGTTGTCCCATGTCCCAGGACTTCACCTGATCCGAGATGAAGGTGGAAACGCCGCTCTTCTGTTCGGCGACCACGGTTCGCAGCACGGCCACAAGACCCTGGTTGATCTCGGCGCGCATTTCGGCGTCGCCGGCCAGCGCTTCGCCGGCCGCCATGAACATGCGCACCAGATGCTGCTGCAGCACCTGCGTCTCGCCCGAGGCGCTGCGCTCGAAGAACGAACGCGCGTTGGCCCAGATGTGGCGCGCGAGATCGGTCAGCTCCGGCCGCGCCAGAAGATCGCGCTTCAGGCCGTCGATGCGATCGGCATAGCTTGGATCAGTGCCGAGGCGGTCGACGAAGGTCAGCACCATGCGATCGAACTCGCCGCGAAACGGGTGTGAAGGATCGTTGCGGACTTCCTCGAAGAAGGCTGAGGCCGACGCCACGATCTTGTTCACGAGAAACCTGTCGGCGCGATAGAGTTTCAGCAGCGTCGGCAACTCGTCGCGGACCTTCTCGCGGATCATCGCCATGGTGTCGGGCTGCGTCAGCGACGCATGCACACCGCGCAGGATGTCATCGAGCAGGCCCTGATGACGGCCCTCCTTCACAAAGGCGCGCAGCGTTCCGGCGGCGAGCGGCGCGAGGTCGATCGACATCAGTTGCGAGGTGATACGGCGGCTGACGAAGGTCATCAGGCCTGAATTTTCCGTGGCCGCGACCGCTTCGGGCAGCAGCCGCAAGGCGAAGCGCGCCAGATCCTCGCTGCGCTTGCGGTCGCGCAGCCAGTCGGCAATGAACGAACCGAAATCGATCTGGCGCAGTTTGGCCTCGACGGGAGTCGCTTCCAGAAAATGCTGTTCGATGAATTCGCCGAGCTTGTCGGCGATGCGGTGCTGGTTACCCTGGATGATCGCGGTGTGCGGGATCGGCAGCCCCAAAGGCCTGCGAAACAGGGCCACGACGGCATACCAGTCGGCGAGGCCGCCGATGGTGGCGGCTTCACAGAACGCCGCGACGAAGCCGAAGGCGGGATGCATCGGCTGCAACGCCTTGGCCGCCAGGAACAGCGCAAACGTCGCCGCCAGCACCAGCGTCGCCAGCAACTTCACGCGCCGCAACTCGGCGGCGCGGGCGGCGTCGCCGGGAGAGTCGATCGCGAAGGTGGCGGGAACGGTCATGACGGCTTTCGGGGGAAGTTTGCCACTGCCTGCAGCCTACCAGTTGTCGTCATTGCGAGCGAAGCGAAGCAATCCATTTCGCCGCGTGGCAAGATGGATTGCTTCGTCGCTACGCTCCTCGCAATGACGGAGGATGCAATGATGATCTATGGAGACGCCGGACAAAAAGAAGGCCCGCCTAAGCGGGCCTTCCAAAACGGCAGTTGTCAGGCTGATCGCGATCAGGCGGTCTTGGTGTAGACCTTCGAGAAGTTGTCCTGAGCGGTCTTGGCACTGTCGGCGACGAGCTTGCCGAGATACTCGGTCGAGGCCTTGGCGCGCGAGACGAGAACTTCGCCACGTGCACGGACCAGGTCCGACTGGATCTGGGCGGCTTCGCTCAGCGACTTGGCCGAAGCGAGCTTGTCGATGCCGGCGAAGAACGCTTCCGCGTCCTGATAGAGCGCCTGCTGGATGTTGCGGCTGATCTTGGCGACTTCGGAGACCGAACCGGCAGCAGCGGTTTCGATCGCGGCGGTCACCTTCTCGGAACCGGCGTGGAAGTCGGCGGCGCGAACCTTGGCGGTCTCGGCCTGCTTCTTCACGAACTCACGGGCAGCTTCCGGAACTTCCAGGTTCTGGAGCTTGGTGAACGCCTCGGTGACGGGCGCGAAGGCTTCCTTGACGGTGTTCAGCACGGAATTGGTTTCGGTGGTCATGGGGGTCTCTCCATCCTCAGGTTTGAGCTATGGGCTCACCCCGTCCGGTGTGGCCCGGGGCGAGATCGTTGTGCCATAGTTAATGGTGCGGCGCAATATCAATGTTGCACCGCGATATCACGAATCCGTGATAAGATGGATTATTGGGCGGGCTGCCCAGCGAACCGGCGAAAGTTCCACTTTAGGCTAATGCCAGGCACAACCCTGCTACGGTGCATGGGGTTGTTTTCGCGATTTTGGATTGGGGCAACTATAGCGTTTTCGAGCGAAGTGGCCCCCGGTTCGCGTGAAGAAAACGCGTCAAGATACGAAGGTCAGTGCTGGACCGCTCCCGGCAACCCATAAGCTTCCATCTGGGCCCGGACCTGCGCCACATTGTGCCCGAGCACGACGATGTCGTGCTTCTTGCCGTCGACGTCCCGAACATGATCCCGCAACAGCGCTTCGGCCTTGAAGCCGAGGCTCTCGAACAGCGCGATCGCCGCCTGCTGGTCGACCGTCATCTGCACGGTGAGCCTTTCCAGGCCCGAGCCGAGCGCCAGGGCAAAGGTCTCCTGCGACAAAGCGCGGCCGACGCCCTGCCCGCGGACGTCCTTCGACACCACCATCCGCAAGCCCCCAACATGGGGCGACCAGGAATAGGGATCGCAGACCAGCGTGCCGCAGCCGACCACCGTCCCGGCCTTCAGCGCCAGCAGACTGGTGATGGCGCCGCGCTCGATCTCGTTGACCCAGGCCGACAACACCTTCGGCTGGCTGATATTGCGCGGCAGGAACAGCAGATCATGGGTCGGCAGTTTCTGCGCGAAGGCCAGCACCGCCGCTTCGTCGCTGCGCGACATCAGGCGGAATTCAATGTCGCCGGCGTCGGTCTTGACGTGGCGCGGATAGGAACGTGTTTCACTCATGTCGATCTCTTACCTAACCAGTTGTCCAGTTTGGGCCACAGCCGCTTGATGGCGTTGGGCCCGGCGACGAGGCTGACGTGACCGCCCTTGAGCATCACTTCTTCCTTGTCGGACGAGCCGACCTTGGTGATCAGATGCTTGGCCGCCTCATACGGCACGATGTGATCGTGCTCGGCGACCGCATGGAGGATCGGCACCTTGATCTTTGAAATGTCAGCGGCGCGCCCGCCGACCGACATGGTGTCGTTGAACAGCTTGTTGTCCCACATCAGATCCTTGGTGATGGTGCGGAAGTATTCGCCGGCGAGCGGCAAGGTGTCCGAGCCCCAGCGATCCATCATCCGGTAGCCTTTGACATACTCGTCGTTCCAGATGTTTTCCCACAAATGCACCTGGCTTGCGGCGCGCGACGCCGGTCGCAGCATGTCGAACGACGTCATGATCATGTCGCCCGGCACGTTGCCAACGCTGTCCACCAGTCTGTCGACGTCGAAATAGCGCCGGTCCGCGAAATTCGAGAACAGCTTCATCTCGCGGAAATCGATCGGCGTGGTGAAGCAGATCAGGTTCTTCATCGGCCCATCGTGGAAGATCGAGCCGTACAGCAGCGACAGCACGCCGCCGAAGCAATAGCCGATCACGCTGACATCCTGCTCGCCGGAATCCTGCTGCACGCGGCGGATGCAGTCCGGAATGAAATCGAGGACGTAGTCCTCCATCCCCAGACTTTTTTCCTCGGGCTTCGGCGCGGTCCAGTCCAGCATATAGACGTCGTAGCCGCGCTTTAAGAGAAATTCGACGAAGCTCTGGCCGGGCACCATGTCGAGAATGTAGCCGCGGTTGGTGGTCGCCATCACGATCAGGATCGGCACGCGGTAGATTTCGTCCGCCATCGGGCGGTAGTGGTAGAGATTCATGGTGCCGCGAACGGCCAGGATATCCTTTGGCGTCGAGCCGAGCACCGGGCCCGACGACGCAATATATTCGACGCCCTTGATGCTGCGCTGGATCGCGCGCTGCACTTCGGACTGGATCCGTTCCGGGATCGACGCCAGATCGAGGCCTGCGGGAGCGTTCATTTTTGCTCTCCCTCCGACGGTGGACGTTTGGTGCGCGGCGGCCGGGACGCACCGTAGCCGCCTTCGGGCGCCAGCGAATTATGGTGTACCTGCTGCAGCAGCGCCTTGATCTCGTTGAGCTGGCCTTCGATCGACTGGATGCGTTCGGCCATGCCGACCATCTGGGCCCGGCTCGGCAAGTTCATGGCGAGGAGATATTTCTCCATCAGTTCGCCAAGCTGCTTCTGCGCGCCAGCCGAGACGCCGCCGACCTGATTCATCACCCTGGAAAACTCGGGCGACGCCATCGCCTGATTGGCGAAGGAGTTGAACCCCTTTTCCATCTCCCCGATCATGGTCTGCCAGATCACGGCAGGATCGTTGCCCTTGTCGGCCATTGGCGCCCTCCATGTGACTACGAGCGCTTTGCCACGCCTCGACTATTATCATGCCATACCACACCGTTGCGGCTGTTCGGTCAACCGGGAGCATGACAAAGCCTTCTGCAGTGCGGGAAACCGTGCCATACAAGGTCCCTCATCACGGTACCACCCGAGGGATCAACGCACGTGAACGCGCTCGCCCATCAACCGCCGCAAATCGCCCGCGCCAATGGCATCGACCTCTGCTACGAGATTTTCGGCGATCCGGCCGCGGAACCGCTGCTGCTGATCATGGGGCTCGGCGCCCAGATGATCCATTGGGACGACGAGTTCTGCCGCCAGCTCGCCGCGCGCGGCTTTCGCGTCATCCGTTTCGATAACCGCGACATCGGCAAGTCTTCCAGAATGAGCGGCGGCAAGCGCCTGAGCCCGGTCGAACTGCTCAAGCTGCGGTTCCTGAAAATCCCGGTCGCCGCCCCCTACCGGCTGATCGACATGGCCAAGGACACCGTCGGCCTGATGGATGTGCTCGGCATCAAGACGGCGCACCTGGTCGGCGCATCGATGGGCGGCATGATCGCCCAGGAAGTCGCGATCTCGTTTCCGCAGCGGGTGCGCTCGCTGACCTCGATCATGTCGACCACGGGTAACCCGAAGATTCCGCCGCCGACGCGGGAGGCCGCCGCCATGCTGATGGCGCCGCCGCCCGCCACCAAGGAGGAATATTTCGAACGCTTCGCCAAGACCTGGAAAGTGCTGCGGGTCGGCTCGTTCCCTGAAGACGAGGCGCTCGATCCCGCGCGCGCCGCGCGCACCTTCGAGCGCGGCCTCAACCCGGCCGGCGTCGGCCGGCAGTTGCGGGCGGTGCTCGCCTCCGGCAGCCGCAAGGAACGGCTGCGTTCGGTGACGGCGCTGACGCTGGTCATTCACGGCACCGTCGATCCGCTGGTGCGTCCCGAAGGCGGCAAGGATACCGCCGCCTCGATCCCCGGCGCGAAACTGCTGATGATCGAAGGCATGGGCCACGCGCTGCCGATCCCGATGTGGCCGCAGATCATCGGCGCGATTGCCGATCACGCACATGGGGCGGCGAAGAAGGCAGCGTAGCAACCAGCTTACGCCCTCACCGCGATCCAGATGATGTGACGCGCCCCGCCGCCCCTGCCGGTGGCGCGGACGTTGACTTCGTTGACGTCGAAACCGGCGCCGCGAAGCCGCTTCGCGAATGCCGGGTTCGGTCCCGAAGACCAAACCGCCAGTACGCCGCCCGGCCGCAGCGCCGCGTATGCCGCTCCCAACCCGCTTGAGTCATAGAGCCCGTCATTGGCCTGCCGGGTCAGGCCTTCCGGCCCGTTGTCGACATCAAGAAGAATCGCATCGAATGTCGTGCGGCTCGATTGAATGATTTTAGTGACATCCATCTCGCGAATGCTGACGCGCGGATCGTTCAGGCTGTCGCCAAAGATCACCGCCATCGGACCGCGCGCCCAAGCGACGACTGATGGCACCAGTTCCGCCACCACGATGCGCGCCTTTGTGCCGAGCACACCGAGCGCAGCACGGAGCGTAAAGCCCATGCCCAATCCGCCGATCAGCAAATGCGGATTTTTGACTGATTCGATCTTCTTCGCCGCGAGCGTTGCAAGCGCCGCTTCGGAACCCGACAGACGGCTATTCATCAATTCGTTGGTGCCGAGCATGATGGAGAACTCGGTGCCGCGCCGCATCAGGCGCAGCTCCCCGTCGGTGCCGGGAATGCGCGTAGTGTCGAGTTTTTCCCAGGGAATCATGGGTGGGTATTAGCACGGCCCCCGTCGTCCCGGCCAACGAGTGCGTAGGGTGGGCAAAGGCGCGCTTGCGCCGTGCCCACCATCTATCCAGATCGTGATCGCGAATGGTGGGCACGCTACGCTTTGCCCACCCTACGAAGACAGGCTACCCGCCCGCCCACACGTCCAGCACGTAGCGATTCCCAGTTCCGAGTTCGTCGATCCAGCGCGCACCGGCATCCGCGTCGGCGCCGGAGCGTTCGCGGTAGATCGCGACCAGCGCGGCCTTGACGTCCGGCTCCATCCTGCCGCCGTCGCCACAGACATAGATGATCGCGCCCTGCTCGATCAGGTTCCAGACGCGGTCCTTTTGCGCCGCGACCAGGTGCTGCACATAAGTCTTGGGGCCATCGGCGCGCGAGAACGCGGTGTGGAGTTCGGTGACGCCGCTGGCCGCAAACCCCTTCAGTTCGTCCGCATAGAGATAGTCCTGCTCGGGATGCCGGCAGCCGAAGAACAGCATCGCCGGGCCCAGCTTCGCGCCTTGCGCCTTTTGATGCGCACGCTCCTGCAGGAAACCGCGGAACGGCGCCAGACCGGTACCGGGGCCGATCATGATCACGGGCACGGCCGCGTCATCCGGCAGGCGGAAGCCGGCCTTGGTTTCGCGAATGGTGGCGTGGATGGTGTCGTTAACCCTGCGGCCGGCGAGATAGTTGGAGCAGACTCCCTTATAAACGCCGCGACCGGAACTGGCGGGCGCCTCGACGACACCGACCGTGACGCTGCAGCGCGAGCCATCGCCCGACGGCGAGGACGAGATCGAATAGTAACGGGGCGCCAGCAGCGACAGCATTTCGAGATAGGCGTGAAACGGCAGTTCACAGGCCGGATATTCCTCCAGCAGGTCGAATACCGATTTGCGTTTTCCCAGCACCTCGCTGCGGTAGCGCTCGGCGGATGCGTCGTCGTCGCCGACATAGGCCAGCAGTTTGGGTTTGGTCATCGGGCAGCGCGTGTGCTCCGACATGATCTGGATCTGCTTGCGGGTCGCCACCTGCTGCAATTCAACGAACTCGGTCAACAGGCGCCCGACCGAAACGGCGTCGCCGACCGGCAATTGCGCGCGGCGGCCTTCGGCGACCTGCAGGCGGATCTGGTCCGCGGGGAGGAAACCGAAGCGACGCGCGACGGAATCGACCAAAGCCGGATCATTGCGCGGCACCACGCTGAGATGGTCGCCGACGCGGTAGCCGACGCCGGCCGGCAACTGCACCTCGATATGACGGGTCGAGCGATCCGACGGATGAGCCCCGCTCTTGTTCTGCAGTTCGGAATTGGCCTGCACCTTCATCGGCGAAACGCCGCCGGCCGCAACGATGGTGTTGACCGCCGACGGCGCCACCGGTTCGATCGCGTACAACGGCGCATCGTCGGCGCTGCGGGTGATGTTCGACGCCAGGCCGAATTCCTTGGCCGCCGCCGGACCCAGCGCCGCAAACCATTTTTCGAACTGACCATCGAGATCGCTACGGGCATCGCCCTCGCCGCGGCCATAGACGCTGCGCGCGCCATGCGCGGACAATTGCTCGTCGATGATGCGCGGCACCGACTGGTAGGTCGCGGCCCAGTCGCTGTTGCCGCAGCCGAACACGGCGTAGCGCACCTTGGCGAAGGCGTCCTTCGGCAAGTCGCCGCCCAACCATTTGACGAACTGGGTGGCGTTATCAGGGGCTGCGCCATTGTAGGAGGCACAGAAGATCAGTACGCCGCCCTGCTCCGGCAACTTGCCGGCATAGTCGTCGAGCGGCGCCAGCGTGGTGGCAAAACCGTTGACCTCGGCCAGGTCTGCAACGCGCGTCGCAAGCTCCTCCGCAGTGCCGAGGTTGGATCCATAGAGCACCAACAACGGCGTGTTGTGACCCGGACGTGTGCGGGCCTGCGGCGCCGCGGCGTTCGAGGCGGCTGCTGCGACGGCGGCGCGACCGGCGAACGCACCGCGCTCCTTGTCGTTACGCGGACGAACCTTGATCTTGAAGCCGTCTGGCTTGATCGTCAGCGTTTCCTTCAGATGCATCTGATAACGATGGATATCGATCAGCTTGAATCGCTGCAGGATCATGCCGATCGCCAGCGCCGCCTCGTGCATCGCAAAGCCGCGCCCGATGCAGGCGCGCTGACCGTTGCCGAACGGCTTCCAGGCGTTGATCGGCCGCTTGGCTTCGGCCTCCTTGCTGAAATTTTCCGGATCAAACTTGTCCGGGTTCGGTCCCCAGACGCTGGGATCGCGGTGCAGCGCCATGACCAGCACGGTGATGAAGGTATTTTTTCGCAGCTTGTATTTGCCGCCGAGGGTCTCATCCTTGAGCGGCGCGATGCCATAGGCCGGCGCCGGCGGCCACAGCCGCAGCGCCTCTTTCAGGATCTGCGTGATGTAGGTGAGCTGCGTGACCTGCTGGTAGGTCGGGCGCGCGTCAACGTCGGGACCGAGCACCCGGTCGACTTCCTCATAGGCCTTCTTGAGCACTTCAGGATGTTTCAGCAGCGCGTAGAGCGTGCACGACAATAGCCCGCTGGTGGTCTCGTGGCCCGCGATCAGAAAGGTGTTGATCTGGTAGCGGATGTTGATGTCGTCGAGCTGTTCGCCGGTGGCGCGGTCGACGCCAGTCATCATGGCGCCGAGCATGTCCTTCTTGCCCTCGGCCGCCTCGGCGTTGCCGCGGCGCTCGGCGATGATCTCGTCGACCATCTTGTTCATGAAGGCGACGTCCTGGGCGAGGTCGCGACGGCGCTTCTGCAGCCACAGGCCCTCCAGCGGTAGGCCGCGGGTCATCATGATGGTCTCGAGCGAACGCACCAGCGATTCCACGAACGGATGGTAGTCGCGGCGGTAGAACGAATTGAAGCGGTAGTCGAAGCCGCACAGGCCGATGGTATCGAGCGTCAGCGCGGTCATGTCGTGGACGACGTCGATCTCCTCGTCGCCGTTGAGCCGCTCCCACTTCTTCACCAGTTGCTCGGCGATATCGACCATGCTTGCGTGATAGGAAGTCATCGCGCGGTTGCCGAACGGCTGCATCAGGATGTTGTGCGCCTTGCTCCAGTTCGGCTCGTTGGTATCGGCGGTGAACAGGCCATCGCCGCCGACGGCGCGGACCCGGCGCAGCGAACCGCGCACCGCCTTGTCGAAACGCTTTTCGTCGGAGAGCTCGTCGATGAGGTCGTGGCCGGAGACGATGACGAGCGGCGCGCCCATCATGTCGAGCCAGAAGATCGGCCCCAGCTCCTTGGTCAGCCGCACCAGATCCTGCACCGGTGCGTTCGAGTCCAGCGACAGCATGTTGCCGACGACAGGCTTTTTCGGCGGATGCGGGATCGGATCGAGCTTGTTGGGGGAAGCCATTGCGAAGTTGTCTCCTGCCGAAATGCTAAACTCGTACCGTCATTCCGAGATGGTCCGAAGGACCAGACCCGGAATCTCGAGATTCCGGGTTCGATGCTTCGCATCACCCCGGAATGACCGCATGAGAGACGAGTAGCTAATGCCTCACCCAAACCGCTTTCTACGCCATTCGATCAGCTTGGCGCTGACCTCTTCCGGCTTTTCCTGCTGCGTCCAATGGCCGCTGCCCCGCACCAGGTATTTTTCCAGGTCGGGAATGATCTTTTCCATGCCGTCGGCAGCCGACGGCGGCAGCACCGCGTCGAGCTCGGCCATGATCATCAGCGACGGCACGCGGACGGTATGGTCGAGCCCGGCCGACCGCTCCCAGTTGCGGGTAAAATTGCGATACCAGTTGATGCCGCCGGTGAAGCCGGTTCTGGTGAAGGTGTCGACGAACATCTTCTTCTCTTCCGCCGTCAGGATCGGCGTGCGCGGATCATGCTTGGCGTCGTAATTCGCGATCATCTGCGGGAACGCCAAATTGAGCCGGGCTGATGCGCCGACGCCGGCGATCGGCTCCTCGGCCGGCGCATCCGCGGGACGCGGCGCCGGCTTGCGCATGAAAGCGTCGAACGTCTGCTCGACCCGGCTACCGAAGATCCGGTCCGGTTCGCGCGCCGGGTCCTGGAACTGGACGATGTACATGTGGTCGCCGAAGCGCCGGCGCATCAGCGCGATCGGGTCGGCTGGCGATCGATCGTAATGCGGGGTGTTGACGCCAACCACGCCGGCGACGCGGTCGATGTGCCGCAGCGGCATCTGCCAGACGATGAACCCGCCCCAGTCGTGGCCGACGAAGATTGCCTTGTCGATCTTGAGATGATCGAGCAGGCCGACAAGATCGCCGGTCAGATGCTCCATGTCGTAGGCCTCGACCGGCTCGGGCCGGTCGGTCGCGCCATAGCCGCGCTGATCCGGCGCGATCACGCGAATGCCGGCCGCGCTCAGCGCTTTAAGCTGATGGCGCCAGGAAAACGCCATTTCCGGCCAGCCGTGGCACAGCACGACCGGAGGCGTGTCGGTCTTCGGTCCCGCCTCGTAATAGCCCATGCGAATCCCGTTCACCTGGGCGAATTGCAGCGGCGGCATCTCGATCATCGTCAAACCCTATTCGGCCGCGCTGGTGATGTTCGGCGGCGGCGCGAACGCCTTCTCCAGCGCTTCAAATTCGAGCGGAAGCATGTCGCACAAAACCTGGACATGGGGAATGATGTTGGCGCCGGCGATGAAGCCGAAATCGAGCTGGTCGCGGTAGCTCTGCACGGTGATGTTGAGTGCAAGCCCATGGGTCGAGATCGACACCGGGAAGATATGCAGCAATTCCGCGCCGGCGGCATACAGCGTTTGCCGCGGTCCCGGCACGTTGGAGACCGTGATGTTGGCGGCCGGCGGCAGCACGTCGGAGAGATTCGATCGGCTGTAGAGCAGCGCCAGAATCTGGACCAGGATCGGCGCCCCCAGCATCGAAATATTCGACACCTGCGGCATCAGGGCCCGCAGCGGATGCGACATCTCCTTGGACTTGGTGGATTGCGCGATGATCGCCTCCAGCCGCTCCTTGGGATTCTCGATGTTGGTGGCGATCGAGCAGATCATGCCGAACACCTGGTTGTTGCTATCGGTATTGCCCTCCTCGCGCAGCGAAATCGGCACCGCGGCGGTCAACGACTTGGCCGGCAGCGCGCCGCGCTCCAGCAGATAGCGCCGGACCACGCCGGAGGACAGCGCCAGCACCACGTCGTTCAATTTGCCGCCGGACTGCTTGGCGAGCGCTTTGGCGCGCGACAGCGAGATCGAGGTGCCGGCAAAACTGCGTTCCGAGGAAATCGTCTTGTTCAGGATGGTCGAGGGCGACGCCATGCTGGCAATGCTGTCGCGCGATTTCGGATCGGAGATCTTGCCGACCACCTCGGACACGCTCTTGAGCATGGTCGGGATGCTGCCGGCGAACTTAACCGCGCTCTCGATCTGGAACATGGCGTTGTCGAACAGGATCGAGCCGAGGTCGCTCTTTCCCGAGCGCGGCAGGTCGATGCTCTTGGGCGTGGACGAGCCGTCGAACGGCTGGCGCCAGAGCTGCTGGTAGGAATCGATCAGGTTGGCCGCGATGTCGCGGGCCTCGTTGCCGCCCTTGGCCTGCGGAACCGGCTTCTCGACCTCGCGCGGCACCGGCGTGATGTCGTAGATCATGTTCGTCAGCGCGGCCCCCGCGCCGCCGTCGATGCAGGCATGGTGCATCTTGGAATACAGCCCGATCTCGTTGTCCTTCATGCCCTCGAAGACATAGAACTCCCAGAGCGGACGGGCGCGGTTGAGCAGCTTGGCATGCATCCAGCCGACGATGCGCTCCAGCGTCGCGCGGTCATACGGCGCCGGCAGGCTGCCGCGGAAAATGTGTCGGTCGATATCGAACTGGTCGTCCTCGACCCAGGAGGGGTGATCGATATCGAGCGGCGCCTTTTCCAGTCGGCTCTTGAGGATCGGCGCGATGTGCAGCCGCGAGGAAATCATCGCCTTGAATTCCTCGAAGAAGTTGCCGTTGTAGTTGTCGGGCAGGCGGAAAATCGCCATGCTCCCGACATGCATCGGCATTTCCGGCGTTTCCAGATACAGAAACGACGCGTCCATCGATGACAGTTTCCTGGCGTCCGCCATGTTTTCCTCCGCTACAATAAACGCGGCGCCTTAGGTGGCGCTTCTGGGCGTTGTCAGACCGTCCCTGATATCAGGGCGCTAATCAAGATTGTGCATTTTCCGGGGGCGCATATGCAATGGCAAACGGCCCTGATCGGTCAAATTGCTTAAATTCGCCCTCGGCTTGCGCCAGACGATCGGCCACGGCCCAGAGGGCGGCCGGGTTGACGCCGAGCCCGACATGGCTTGCCAGATACACCTCGATATTTTCGGCGGTTGCCGACGGGTTCAAGTGACAGGTATGCCAGTTCACGATCCCGTCGGTGCGGGAATAGATTGAGGTGGCCGGGACCGGCAGGTCGCCGGCAATGGCCTTCTGGATTTCCGGGTTGTCGTCGATCCCCTCGCCCGACAGCGCCTCATAGAGCCGCGTGGCGTTGGTCGCCCTGATGTCGCTGGTAAACGGACTGCCGAGCGTAATCACGGAGCGGACCAGGTCCGGCATCTGCAGCGCCAGATCGCGCGCGTAGACGCCGCCGAGACTCCAGCCGACGACGCTGACCTTGCGTCCTGTGGTTTCGTGAATTCGCTGCAGCAGGTCGCGCAGCGCGCCGCGCTTGGAGGCGACCCCGCCAAGGTTGCGGCCCATGTTCCAGGCGTAGGTGTCGTAGCCGAGCTCCTTCAGATAGCGCCGCATCGGCGCCATCGACAGGTCGCTGGCGAGAAAGCCCGGCAGCGCCAGCACCGGATGCCCGTCGCCTCTCGGGGCGCGCAACAATAGCGGCGAAAGCAGCAGGCTCGAATTCAGCTCAAAGATGCTCCGCGCCTCGGCCAGCATCAGGAACAGGCCCGGCGCCTGGAGCCTCTGTTCTCCCGCCGCTTCGCGGCCGTCGGTTGCGGCCACTATTTCTTGTCCTTCTTGGCCATGCCGCCGAGACCCGCCATGGTCACGAACATGTCCTGAAAGCGCTCGGCGATCTTGGGATCGAAGGTGAACCAGCTTTGAATCAGCGATTCCGGCGAAACCTTTTCGATGTTCGCCATCATCTGCTGTTGCATCTTGTCCATCACCGCCGTCTGCATCGGCTGCACGTCCGGCAGGCCGATAAACTGCCGGGCCTCGAGCGGCGTGCAATCTATTTCAACGTTAACTTTCATTGACCGCTCCTTTTGATGCGCACCTTAGTATCACCGCTATGGCCCTGATCGCGCAAGGACAACCGCTGCCTCTGGCCCCCCTCAATCGTCCGATATGGTCAACCAAAGCGTTCGACCGCAAACGGCCTGACGTCGGCAAACGGGGTCTCTCCGGTCATCATTTCGGCCAGCAGGCGCCCGGTCGCCGGTCCGAGCGTCAGGCCGTGGTGCTGATGGCCGAAATCGAACCAGAGCCCGCTATGGCGGGGCGCCTTGCCGATCACCGGCAGCATATCCGGCAAACAGGGCCGCGCGCCCATCCAGGGCCTGGCGTCGACCGGCGCGCCCAGCGGGAACAGCGCATGCGCCCGCGGCAGGGCCCGCTCGACCTGGACCGGCGTCGGCGGCGCATCGCGGCGGGCGAACTCGGCGCCGGTGGTGATGCGAATGCCGCGGTTCATCGGCGCCAGCAGAAAGCCGTTGTCGACGTCGAGCACCGGATGATGCAACACCGCATTGCCGCTCGCCTTCAGATGCAAATGATAGCCGCGCTTGACCGCCAGCGGGATCGAATAGCCGAGCGGGGCAAAAATCTGATCGGACCACGGTCCCATCGCGACCACGACTTCGCGCGCGGTGATCGTGCCTTCCAGCGTCGCCAGCCGCCAACGTGTGCCGGATTGTTCGAGCGTTCGCGCATCGCCGACCAGATATCGCCCGCCCTTGCGGCCGAACAAGGCCGCATAGGCCTTGGCGAGGCCGCCGGGGTCCGGCACGAATCCGGGGGCGGGAAAATGGACGGCACCTGCGAACGCGCCGGTCAGATGCGGCTCGCGCGCAGCAATCGCCGCAGCGTCGAGAACCTCGCCCGCGACGCCATGTTGCCGGGCGCGCTCCAGTTCACTCACCGCCGTCGCAAGCGTCGCATTGGACCGAAACAGTTTGATCCAGCCGGTCCGCCGCAACAACTCTGGAACATTGGCTTCCTCGATCAGCACCTCGTGCTCGATCAGGCTGCGCTGGATCAGCGGCAGTTCGGCCATCGCACTGTGCAGCGCACGCTCCGGCGAAGACGCGAGGAAATAGCGCACAAGCCACGGCAGGAAGACCGGTAAATCCGAAAAATGATAGCGCACCTGCGGTGCGCGCAGCAGCGCATAGCGCAGGATCTGGCCGGCGTCCCGCGGGAACATATAGGGAAAAACCGAGGCACACTCGATCAGGCCGCCGTTGCCGTAACTGGTTTCTTCGCCGGCAAGCTCGTGCCGGTCGATCAGGACCACGTCCCTGCCCCTTTTTTGCAGGTGCAGCGCGGCACCAACGCCAACCATGCCTGCGCCCAAAACCAGAACGTCGGCCTTCAGTTCCGCCATCCGGCACTCCGAAAGTTCAATGTCACGCGCTCGCGCGTGGCCTCACAATCAAGCTGGTTCTTGCAAGCTAGTCATTGCCGCATCGCCGCGCAAACCGGTCACGGCATCGGCGCGCTTGCGCGGCGGCTGGACTCGGGCAACATGGATCGGCAATATCCGCCGCAACCTGGTGGAAAAAAGCGGATCAAAGCGGGGAATTCAAACATATGTCGGTACGTCAGAGTTTGCTTGCAGCGGCCAGGACAGCGGTCATGTCAGCGGTCACGTCAGCGGTCTTGGCCTCGGTCTTCGCTTTGGCGGCGCTGCCGGCATCGGCCCAGACCCTGCGTTACGCCAACCAGGGCGACCTCAAGTCGCTCGATCCGTACACGCTCAAGGAAACCACCACGATCGCCCATCACGGCCATGTCTATGAGGGCCTGATCGCGCGCGACAAGGATCTCAAGATCATTCCGGCGCTGGCGGAAAGCTGGGAAACCCCCGAGCCGACCCGCTGGCGTTTCCATCTGCGCAAGGGCGTCAAGTTCCACAACGGCGATCCCTTCACGGCTGACGACGTGCTGTTTTCCGCGGAACGCGTGCGCGCCAAGGGATCGAACTTTCTCACCAACGTTCCCGCCGACGCCAAGTTCACCAAGATCGACGACTACACCGTCGACGTGACGCTGGACTCGCCAAATCCCATTCTGATTTCGCAGTGGGACGGCTGGTACATCATGGACAAGAAATGGTGCACGGATAACAATGCCGTCGCGCCGACGCCCGCTTCCGCGACCACGCCGAGCTATGCATCGCTCAACGCCAACGGCACCGGTCCCTTCATGATCGAGAGCCATCAACCCGGCGTGAAGACCGTGTTCAAGGTGAACCCGAACTGGTGGCGAAAACCGGAACATAACCTCAAGGAAATCATCTTCACGCCAATCGGCTCGGACGCCACCCGCGTGGCGGCGCTGCTGTCCGGCGAAGTCGACGTCATCGAGCCGGTTCCGATCCAGGATATCGCGCGGGTGGATTCCAGTCCGAACGCCCAGGTGCTGAAGGGACCGGAACTGCGCACGATCTTCATCGGCATGGATCAGGTCCGCGACGAATTGCTGTACTCCAACGTCAAGGGCAAGAACCCCTTCAAGGACATCCGGGTGCGCGAGGCCTTCTACAAGGCTGTTGACATCGAGTTGATCAAGACCCGCGTCATGCGCGGGCTCTCGACCCCGTCGGCGCTGATGATCGCCCCGCAGCTTTTCAAGCTGTCCGGCGACTTCACCCGTCCGAAGCTCGACCCCGACGGCGCCAAGAAGTTGCTGACCGAGGCCGGCTATCCCGACGGCTTCGAGGTGACGATGGACTGCCCCAACGATCGCTACGTCAACGACGCCGCGATCTGTCAGGCGGTCGTCGGCATGCTGGCCCGCATCGGCGTCAAGATCAACTTGCTGGCGCAACCGAAAGCGCAGTATTTCGCCAAGGTCCTCAAGCCGGGCGGCTTCCAGACTTCGTTCTACATGCTGGGCTGGACGCCTGCGACATCGGACGCCCAGAACGTCCTTTACGACATCATGGGCTGCCGTGACGATCCGAAGTCGTCGCGTGGCGAAGCCAACCTCGGCGGCTACTGCAACAAGCAGATGGACGCCATCGCCGACAAGGTTTTACTCGAAACCGACACCGGCAAGCGCGACTTGCTGATCAAGGAAGCCTTCGAGATCGCCAACAAGGATTGGGCCTACATCCCCCTGCACCAGCAGGCGCTGGCGTGGGGCGTATCCAAAAAGGTGAAGATGACCCAGCGCGCCGACAACCAGGTGCTGCTGTACTGGGCCACCAAACAGGAATAGGCAGGCTTCAACACAGGGTCCCGGCGGCTTTGAGCTTCCGGGACTTTTCGTTTCCAGGCGACAGCGACGTCAGCCGCACAGAAGAAAAGTGAAAGGAAACCATGCTCGCTTTCACTCTTCGCCGCGCCGTACAGGCCATCGGCGTCATGATTGCGGTCGGAATTATCGCGTTCTCGATGTTCCGTTTCGCCGGCGATCCGGTCAGCCAGATCGTCTCGATCGACACCTCGGCGGCGGAACGCGCGGCGGTGCGCCAGTCGCTTGGCCTCGACGATCCCGTCCCCGTGCAATTCGTCCGCTATGTTGTCAATGCCGCGCAATTCAAGTTCGGGGTGTCCTATCAATTCCGCCAGCCGGTCGCGAACCTGTTGATGGAACGGATGCCGGCGACGCTGGAACTCGCGGTCTGCGCCACGTTTCTCGCGATGCTGTTCGGCATCCTGATGGGGGTCTACTCGGCGCTGCGGCGCGACACCGTGCTGAC
Source organism: Afipia sp. GAS231 (assembly GCF_900103365.1). Lineage (NCBI taxonomy): Bacteria > Pseudomonadati > Pseudomonadota > Alphaproteobacteria > Hyphomicrobiales > Nitrobacteraceae > Afipia > Afipia sp. GAS231. The sequence continues at coordinate 6,211,905 of NZ_LT629703.1, read as the reverse complement.
CAGAATATTCCAGGCGGTTTCGCTGATTGGAATATCGCTGCCGACATTCCTGATCGGTATCCTGCTGATCTACCTGTTCTCGGTGACGCTGGGCTGGCTGCCCTCGTTCGGCCGCGGCGACGTCGTGAAGATCGGCTGGTGGAGTACCGGCCTGCTCACGCTGTCCGGTCTGAAGGCACTGATCCTGCCGTCGATCACGCTCGGCCTGTTCCAGATGACCCTGATCATGCGTCTGGTGCGCGCGGAAATGCTCGAAGTGCTTCGTACCGACTATATCCGCTTCGCCCGCGCCCGCGGCCTGACCACGCGCGCCATCCATTTCGGCCACGCGCTCAAGAACACGCTGGTTCCCGTTATCACGGTCGCCGGGCTGCAGTTTGGCTCGGTTATTGCTTTTGCGATTATCACCGAAACCGTGTTCCAGTGGCCCGGTATGGGGTTGTTGTTCGTGCAGGCCGTGCAAAACGTCGACATTCCGATCATGGCGGCCTACCTGCTGATGGTCTCGCTGATCTACGTCACCATCAATCTGGTGGTCGATATCCTCTACACCGTCGTCGATCCGCGCCTGCGCTCGACCATCAGCCGTCCGGCATAGCGAGATCACCATGTCCGACGCCGTAGTTCCCCATCCCGCCGAGCCGAACGCGCAAGCCGCACGGCTCAGTGCCGGCTGGCTGAAGCGCACCCTCGACAGCGACATGTTCTATTCGTTCCGCCGCTCCAAGATGACGATGGTGGCGGCGGCGGTAACCGTCCTGTTTTTCCTGCTGGCGCTGTTCGCATCGCAGCTTTCGGTGCAGAACCCGTTCGATCCCGCGCAGTTGCAACTGATGAATTCGCGGATCTCGCCGCTGTGGACCGCGGACGGCCAGTCGCCGTTCCTGCTCGGCACCGACGAACAGGGCCGCGACGTGTATTCCGCCATTCTCTACGGCTTGCGGGTCTCGCTGGTGGTCGGCGTGCTCGGCATGCTGTTCGCAGGCGTGCTCGGCGTCACGCTCGGGTTGGTCGCGGGCTATGTCGGCGGCGCGGTCGACGGACTGATCATGCGCATCGCCGACGTGCAGCTTACTTTTCCGGCAATCCTGATCGCGCTGCTCGTCAACGGCGTCGCCAAATCCGTGTTCGGCAACCGGCTCGACGCCATGAGCACGCTGGCGGTGCTGGTGTTCGCGATCGGCCTGAGTTTTTGGGTGCAATATGCCCGCACGGTCCGCGGCTCGGTCATGGTCGAGAAGAGCAAGGACTATGTCGCGGCCGCGCAATTGATCGGGCTTCCGGCGGCGAAGATCATGCTGCGGCACGTGCTGCCGAACACAATGGGGCCTATACTCGTGATCGCCACCATCAACCTCGGGCTCGCGATCATCACCGAAGCGACGCTGTCGTTCCTCGGCGCCGGGATGCCCGACACCATGCCCTCGCTCGGCACCCTGATCCGGATCGGCAACAACTATCTGTTCGCCGGCGAATGGTGGATCGTTGCCTTTCCCGGCGTGGCGCTGGCGGGACTGATCCTTTCCATCAACCTGCTGGGCGACTGGCTGCGCGACGCGCTCAATCCAAAGCTCCGATGACAACTCCTGTTCTTTCCGTGCGCAATCTCCAGGTGGAATTCCTCACCCGCCGCGCGACCTTGCGCGCGATCGATGGCGTTTCCTTCGACATCGCCAAGGGCGAAGTACTCGGCGTGGTCGGCGAATCCGGTGCGGGCAAATCGGTCACGGGCCTCGCCGTTATCGGGCTGATCGATCCGCCGGGCCGGATCAGCGGCGGCGAGATCTATCTGTCGGGCATGCGGATCGATCATCTGCCCCCGGAAGAAATCCGCCGCATCCGCGGAAAACGGATCGGCATGATCTTTCAGGATCCGCTGACCAGCCTCAATCCGCTTTACCGAATCGGCGACCAGATCGTCGAGACGATCCGCACCCACACCAACCTTTCGGAAAGCGCCGCGCGCAAGCGCGCCATCGACCTGTTGGCCGAGGTCGGAATCCCCGCCCCGGAGAAGCGCATCGACGCCTACCCGCACGAATTTTCCGGCGGCATGCGCCAGCGCGTCGTCATTGCGCTGGCGATCTGCGCCGAACCGGAACTGATCATCGCCGACGAGCCGACCACCGCGCTTGATGTGTCGGTCCAGGCGCAGATCATTTCGCTGATCAAGCGCCTCGGCCGCGATCACGGCACCGCCGTGATGCTGGTCACCCACGACATGGGCGTGATCGCCGAGACTTCGGATCGAGTCGCCGTGATGTATTCGGGCCGGATCGCGGAGATCGGCCCGGTGCTCGATGTCGTGCAGAACCCGTTGCACCCCTACGCCAAAGGCTTGATGGGCGCGATCCCGACGCTCGCGGGCGAAGACAAGCGGTTGGTGCAGATCCCAGGCTCGATGCCGCGGCTGTCGGCAATCCCACCCGGCTGCTCGTTCAATCCGCGCTGTGCGTTCGCCTTCGACCGCTGCCGCGTCGATCGGCCGGAACCGCTCCTGCACGGCACCCAGTCGGTCGCCTGCCATCTCTACGATACCGCGCCCCATGCGACCGCGAAGGAGACCGCGGCATGAGTGCAGCGCCCTTTGTCGACGTGAAGAACCTGCGCCGCGTGTTCGACGTCTCGAAACCGTGGCTCAACCGGGTGCTGGAAGGCGGCCATCTCGAATTCCTCAAAGCCGTCGACGGCGTCACCTTCGACATCAAGAAGGGCGAAACCTTTGCCCTCGTCGGCGAATCCGGCTCCGGCAAGACCACGGTGGCGCGGATGGTCGTGGGCCTGCTGCCGCCGAGTTCCGGCGAAGTCGTCATCGACGGCGTCTCGATGACCAATACGAGGCAGGCGCAGCTGCGGCAGCGGCTGCGCCGCCGCATCCAGATGATCTTTCAGGATCCCTATGCCAGCCTCAATCCGCGTTTTCGGGTCGACGCCATCGTCTCCGAGCCGATCCGCGCCTTCGACCTGATCCAGGGCGAGCGCGACATCGCCGCCCGCGTCGGTGAATTGCTGGGCCTCGTCGGCCTGCATCCAGACGACGGCCTGAAATTTCCACATGAATTTTCCGGCGGCCAGCGCCAGCGCATCGCGATTGCGCGGGCATTGGCATCCGAGGCCGAATTCATTGTCTGCGACGAGCCGACCTCGGCGCTGGATGTTTCGGTGCAGGCCCAGATCCTCAATCTGATGCGCGACCTGCAGGACAAGTTCGGCCTGACCTATCTCTTCATCAGCCATAATCTCGCGGTGGTCCGCCACATGGCGACCCGGATCGGCGTGATGTATCTCGGCCGCATCGTCGAAATCGCGGAGGGGCGCGAACTGTTCGCCAATCCGCGGATGCCTTACACCAAGATGCTGCTGGGCGCGGTTCCGGATCTCGCAATGTCCGGCCGGCAGCGGATTCCGGTCCAGGGCGAGATCCCCAACCCGATCGATCCGCCGCCCGGATGTGCCTTCAACCCGCGCTGCCCGCTGGCGTTCGAGCTCTGCCGCCGGCAGGCGCCCGCGCTGATCGACGGCGTCGCCTGCCACGCCGTCAACAACCCGGCCGCGGCCGCCGTTCCGGTGTGATTCAATCGCGGGCGCTGGACCCGACAGGCTAATGTGCAGGTCGCAAAGCCTTTATGCGATCACGATGCCCCTCGTATTCCGGGCTTTGCCTTGTCGGCAGAGTTCGGCTTGCGGCTCGCTGGACGCCCCCTGCCAGCGGTGCGCTTCTGGCCACCGGACAGCTCTTGCCGCGACGCGCCGATCGCGAGCGAAGGCGCTCGCGACACTTCGCGGCTGCTGCCTCCTGCTTCGGCCAACGGGAACAGCGGAAACTCTCCATCCGAATGGAGCCCGACCAGAAAGTCCATGCCGGCACGCATCACGTGTTCGGAAGCCAGCGTCGCGGCCGCACGCTCGTCGCCCTCGATGATGGCACGCAATATCGCCGCGTGTTCGTCCCAGTTGCGCGCCTGCCGGGCCGGATTCATCGGCGAGAACAGCATCGCGGTTCTTTCCCGCAGTTTCTGCATGATGTCCCCAAGCACCGTGTTCTGTCCCGCCGCGGCGAGTTCGCGGTGAAACTGCAGGTTTAGATCGAACAGTTGCTCAAACCGCCTGGCCGTGACGGCCGCCGTGCCCTTGTTCAAGACGGCCTCAATACGCTTGATGATCTGCTTGTCTTGGCGGCGTGCCGCCAGTCTGGCGTTGTGCCCCTCCAGCAGCGCGCGTACTTCGATGGTCTCGCGTGCCTCGTGCTCCGTCATCGTCGCAACCGCCGCCCCGCGTCGCGCGGTGACTTCGATCAGGCCCTCGGACGCCAACGCGCGAATCGCCTCGCGCACCGGGTTGCGGGATACGCCGAGCTCGTCGGCCAGCCGGCCCTCGACCAGCCGTTCGCCAGGCTTCAATCGTCCGGACAGAATCGCCTGACGAAGCTCGGTAACGACGCGGTCATGCAGCGAGGAATGATCCTCGCCAAGCCGACGCTTCGGGACCCCGGTGGTAAGCACCATATCGTAAACCTATCTCAAGAACCGAACGGCAAGCCTGCTGGAACATGATGATCAACGCGCTGAAATGTCGATCGCCCCGGTGCTTGCACCAAGGCAGGCTGCCTGCGGCCAGTCTACCGGAGTCGCGTTGATTTGCCATCCCGTTGCGGCCCAGCCCTACGGCTCCGGCTTGTCCTGCGGCGGCATCGCCATCGCCGCCACCGGCTCGGTACGTGGGACAGGCGCGCGACGTTCGGCCAATGGCACCCAGGATACGCTGACGTCGCCGTTCAGGAATGTCTGGCACGCCATTCGGTATCCCGCCTTCAGCTGGTCTTCGGTCAGATGCTTGCGTTCCTTCGGCTTGACCGCATCGGTGTGCTCAAGCCCGGCCTCGATCCTGCATTTGCACGTGCCGCATAGCCCGCCGCCGCACTTGAAGGGAATGCCGCCTTGCTCGCGCAGCGAAACCCGCAGCAGGTTGCTGTTGGCCGGAGCGCTGGCCACCTTGCCGCTGTTGGTCAGGAATGTGACTTGAATCATGTGGCGACCGGCTGGAAGGAGCAGTTCAGCTTGCGGACAGCGGCGTCTTGCGCAGCTCGGTTTCCATGTGACCGAACGTCGTCAGGTGCTCGAGCTCCTTGAGCGCCAGCGCCGTGGTCTCGAACTTTTCAAGGAACTTTGAAGGCACGTCGTTGACGATCGCGGAGTCATCCTCGACCACGCGGATTTTGGTGCTCTCTTCAACCAGTTCCGCGATTACAAAATGCGCCTTGATCTGCCCGTAGAACCTGTAGTCGTAAGCCTCCAGAGGCCGCAGCCCGTCGACGGCTTCGGTTCTGAACTGTCCAGGCTTGCTCGTCAGGATGACATACATGCTCATTCCTCCTTGCTGCCGGCGCCTTGCGGAACGACGGCCGACACAGCCGCCGCCGACACTGCAGACCAGGGCTCGATCGGGTTCTTGTCCTGCGCCAATTCGACATCGTGGTTGAGCCACAGCTGGCAAATCAGGCGGTAGCCATCGTCCAGCCGGGGGCCGAGTTGCTTCCGTTCCTTCCAGTTCGGCTCCGGCAGTTGCTCTGCCCCCTTGAGAACGCGGCAGGCGCATTTCGCGCATTTCCCCATCCCGCATCCGTAGCGCAGATGCGGGAAGGGAAACTGCTTGATGCCGGCACGGACCACCAGATTGGTGTTCTCGGCGATCTCGCCCTGGTGGGCTTGGCCGTCGCGATGAAGAATGACGGTTGGCACCTGGTTACGCCTGCAGCAATCGGCGCTCGTCCTGCGGAACCTTGGGTTCGACGGACTCGAGTTCGCTCATCGGCACCTCCTGCGCGACATAGTCCCAATACAGCGCCGTGGTGTAGAGCAACCGCATCTGCGCGCCGACTTCGCAGATCTTCAGGCATCTCTGCTGCAGCTCGACGGTGTTGGCATGTTCGAGAACGATCTGGTAGCCGCGCTCGCCATGAATTTCGTCGGACACGATGTGGAGATCGAAGAACTCGACCTCCTCGTCGCTGAACTTGTACTTTTCGCGCAGCGTCGGGGTTTGCTTGCGATAGATCGACGGCACCTGCGACTCCAGCCCGACGACCAGGCCGGCGACCGCGACGATCGGATCCTCACGCATGGCAACGGAATAGCACCAGCTCTGCAGACCGCGCGTCGTGGCGGTCATGTTGTCGGGATCGGTCACCCGCTCGCGTGTGGTGCCGCAGGCTTCGGCAAAGCGAATCAGCAGGTCGGTATGGCGGTCGCCGCCGATCTCCTCCTCGTACATATTGGCGAGCAGAAAATCCTTTGCTTCCGTGTAACGGTCCGGCATCCGCGCGTAGATATAGGCAAGGTAGTCCGCGAACGGTCCGACGTAGTGGAAGTGGTTCTCGGCCCACCGCGCGAGATGGGCGCGGCTGAGTTTTCCGCTGGCCCAGGCGATGCTGAAGGGCGCCTTGTTGGCGCTTTTGCCCTTGATCGCATTCTCGAGGGCGGTGCGGAATTCCACATGGTTCATCAATTCGGGCATCTTCGCTCTCCCTTTGTGCCTTTATGGCGAATTGGCTGCTGCGCCACGTTCAGTTGCAAGGTCCATTGTTGGATATTGTATACAATTAAGAATGCAAGTCAAGGCAGCGGACGCCGTCTGCCCCTTTCCCTGTGCAGTAACGCCCCGGCACGGAAAATCTGGCTGAAATTCCCAGTAAATGCCGCTATTGTTCACACTGTGGATAACCGCGCGAGTGTCATGGGCCGAGAGCTTGGCCACGCCGTCCGGACGTCAGATTGGAATTTTCTATTGCATTTTGGAATACAGTATACAATTCTGCGCACCACTGAAGCGATATCGCGGTAATCCGCTTTTTGCCGGTCACTGGGGGAGCCATGACAAGTCACATAACCATCGGCGCGGCGCACTGGGTCTATCTCGCCGGGGTCGCCATCATCGTCGTGACCATGATTTTGCGCGCCAATGTCGTCGTGCCGTCCATTGTCGCGACCCTTCTCGTGACGCTGGCCTGGTCGCACAGCCCGGTGACCGCTGTCGGCAGCGTCTTCAATGCGAGCTTCACGGCAGCAAAGGAGCTCTTCAATATCTTCCTCGTGATCGCGCTGATGACGGCGCTGTTGAATGCCCTGAAGGTGCTGCGTTCGGACATCCGGATGGTCGAACCATTTCGCGCGGTCATGAAAAACGGTCATGCTGCCTATTTTGTTCTCGCTGCGATCACCTATGTGATTTCCCTGTTCTTCTGGCCGACACCCGCGGTGCCGCTGGTGTCGGCGGTGCTGCTGCCGGCCGCGATCGCCGCCGGCCTGCCGCCGCTTGCCGGCGCGATGGCGATCGCCATTGCCGGTCAGGGCATGGCGCTGTCGTCCGATTACGTGATCGGCGTGGCACCCGGCATCAGTGCGAAGGCTGCGGGCGCAGCGGTGAATGTGGCAATGGTGGCCGATCGGGCTCTGGTGCTGTCGCTGATCACCGGTTCCATCGCCCTGTTGCTGGCCTATATCTCGATCCGCAAGTCAATCGTGCCGCCCAGCAATTCCCTGCTCGATCGATGGCAGGCGCAATCGAGCAACGGCGACCTGGCCCGGATCGAGGCCGAGGGAACCTTCGACAAGGCCGAGATCGCGCGCGGCACCAGCCAGGAGCCGCTGGTCAGCGATGCGCAGGTTTCCAAGGAGCTGTCGATGATCGGCCGAAAGCGGATCGGATGGTCGAAGTTCTTTGCCATCGCGACGCCGCTGGCCTTCCTTTGTGTCATCGTGCTGATGATGATGTCCAAGCTGGGCTACGGTCACGACCTGAAAGGTGGCGAAGCCGCCGCGCTGGTTGGCGGCGTCGCAGCCTTGCTGATGGTGTGCGCGGCGTTCGCCACCGACGGGCTGCGCAAGGCGATGGACACCAGCGCCGACCATGTCACCGAGGGTTTCGTTTTTGCTTTTCGCGCCATGGGGTCGGTGCTGCCGATAGCGGGCTTCTTCTTCCTCGGCGCCGGCGGCGATCTTGCGGCTTCGATTCTCAACGTGCCGTCCGCGCAGGCCCCGAGTCTTCTGTTCGAGCTGATTCAGAGCGCGCAGGGCTGGATTCCCAACAACCACTTCCTGGTGGCTTTCGGCGTCCTGGTGGTTGGAATGATCACGGGGATCGACGGCTCCGGCTTTGCCGGCCTGCCGCTGACCGGCTCGCTGTCCGGTGCGCTGGCGCCGGGCGCCGGGCTGGACCCGGCGACGCTGGCCGCGGTGGGCCAAATGGGAGCGGTGTGGACCGGCGGCGGCACGCTGATCGCGTGGTCGTCACTGATTGCGGTCGCCGGGTTCGCGCGCGTGCCGGTGTTCCAGATCGTGAATGCGGTGCTGGTGCCGGTGTTGGTCGGACTTGGCGTATCGACGTTGTGCGCCGTGATGTTGTGGAGCTAGCGAAAGGCAATGATCATGAATGACGCTGCAGTATCGGTGACGCGCGACGCACCGGCGCGCGACGGAATCGAAAAATTCAAAAACTATATCGATGGCCAATGGGTGGCGGGCCGGACAGGCGAGTATTTCGACGACGTCAATCCCGCCGATACGTCCGACATCGTCGGCCAATTTCCCGC